>JANLFU010000010.1 GCA_024653215.1 Candidatus Saccharicenans sp.
GAACAAAAGGTTCGGGTAAACTTCATCCAGGCCGATGCCCGGGCGCTACCCTTCGAGAGTGAATTTGACCTGGCCATCATGCTGTGCGAGGGTGGTTTTTCGCTGATGGAAACCGACGAGATGAACTTCGATATCCTGAAGAGTGTCACCAGGGCCTTAAAACCAGGGGGCAAGTTCTTCTTTACCGCTCTTAATGGGCTGTTTCCACTGTTTCATTCAGTGAAAGAATTTCTCGAAACTAACAAGGGTGAAAACAGGACGGACTTCGGGGGACATACCTTCGACCTTATGACCTTCAGAGACCACAGCCGGTTGACCCTCGAAGATGACGACGACCGGCCCATCGAGCTTGAAGCTAACGAGCGGTATTATGTCCCGAGTGAAATCACCTGGCTGCTGAAATCGCTGGGTTACGCGAAAGTGGAAATTTTCGGCGCCCGCCTCGGCGCCTATTCCCGGGAAGACAGACTGACCACCGAAGATTTCGAAATGCTGGTCATCGCCCAAAAATAAGGTATTTCAGTATTTCAAATCGTTAACGTGGCCAGGGTCTGTGTTTTTTTTCGTTCCAGATTCAAGAATCTATTTTTTCCAATTGCCCTCTGGTTCCGGTATTAATTTTATTATATTCGACTTCTCTTCACCTAAATCAATTATATAAAAAGAAAATAAAGAAGACCCCGAAACCGGCAATATATCAAAATCAATAGCCAGTAATCCATCTGATTTGTATTTATAAGGCTTATCAAGATTATATTTGCCATCGACTTCAACAAGTCTAATAATTTCATATTCTCCAGGCCGGGAATTCAAAAAATAAATAGCATCACCGAAAATTTTGATGGACTCAAATAAATGAATAGAAGCGATGGCCTGTCCTGGGGACACGTTTTTGAATGAGTTTATATTTTTATTAATTTCTTTTTTAAAAAGGCCTTTTAATATATCAATTGTTTCAACCAATTGACCGTCTTCATTATAAACTTTGAGAATCCCGGTCGTACGAGAGGCGGTGATTATTTTCCCTTTAAAAATTGAAACTAAAAAATCATTTAAGGGCCCTGGATGTTTATCATCCATTATCTCGGGCTCTCCAAAACTTAAAATCAGGTTCCCGTTTTCGTCCAGTAAATCTATTATCTTTTTTGCCTCTTCCTTTACCTTTATGTTTTTTGCACAAACCAGCCTGCCTTTCTGATCAGCTATAACATCATTATACCTGTGATACAGCTTGATCATCTTAATGAAATTTCCATTTTTATCATAAAATTGAATCCGCCTGGCAGTAGAATCAAATACCCAGATCATATCTTTGCTGATACCGATTTTCCGCGGGAAAACAAATTCTCCGGGACCCTGTCCGCTCTTGCCAAAATGAGAAACTTTATCAGAAGATTCATTAAATCGAAATACTTTAGATTCTTTAGCATCAAGCAAATAGATATCACCAAAATTGCTGATTGTAAGTGATAATGGCTGGGATAATACTAAGCCGTTCTTCACCTGCTCTTCAGTCGGAAATTTCATAATTAAATTGAGCCTGATACTATCAGCCGGTGATAAAAAAGTCACATTTTTTGATTCTGACAAATAAGCACTTACTGGTTGACAATAAAAAAAAGCCGCGAAGAAACATATCAAAATTAATAAGTTCTGGCGCTTATTCATTTTCTATCTCCATTACATTTGAATAAAACATAATATTTAAATTCATCCCAATTGCCCAAGGCCGGGTCCAATAATAAAGAAGATTGCCCCCTTCTTCATTTCTATTCTTACCCCAATCTTATTTTAATAAAAAAAAACAGCTTGTTAAGCTGCTGAGGAGGTATAAGGATTTTTAGCCCTACAAATTGAGTAATTTCAACATAAAACCTCCAGTGCTCATTGAAGAAGACTAACTCCTTCCTCGGGTAATCATCCAGCAACGCGTTTTCTCCATATTCCTGTATTTCTTCCACCGCTATCTCTTCCACCGTATTTTTGCGATGAAGAAGCCATAAAGTCTTGACACCGGAAATAATCCAAATAAATCTAATAAAGGAGATGTTCAGAGTAAAAATGTCAGGCCGGTCCATAAGAACTATCCCGCTTATCGTTCTTTCTTTATTTGTAGCAATAAAGACAAATGGCCAGCAACAGTTCCCGCCAGAGCATCACAAGATCACGGTGCGACTCAAGCTTCTGGACGTGGTTGTTGCTGACAGGAAGGGAAACTTCGTTCCCGGGTTGACAGCCAGGGATTTTGAAGTCTACGAAGACGGCCACCCCCGCCCGATACAGGCAGTGGAGCTGGTCACCCTCAAGACGGCCGGACAGTTGCCGGCCATGAACCGGGCGGCTGGAACTCAGGCCAGCTCCCGGCTGGCCAGGAGATTGTGGGTTCTCTTTGATTCTCTTAACACCGAGACAGCTTTAATGCGAAGAGCCTGCACCGGTTTGAAAGAGACGCTCTTAAAGCTTCTGGGAGAAGGGTATGAACTGACCCTGGTAGAGTTCGATTACGAGGCCGGACCCCGGAGCTTAACCGAATTTACCTCCGACCCGGCCGTCGTCCTGAAGGCACTCGAAACTGTCGGGGGAAGTCTTCAGGCCACGTTCCTTAAACGTTCCTCCTCTGAGGAATGGAAGAAATTTCCGGAAAGTCTTGAAGACCGGCGTATTGCGCTTCTCCCGGATGAGCTGGAGAGGCTCCAGTGGAGAAATCTTCTCCAGAAGACCTTGAGCTGTCTTTTAACCAGTCTTCTGGAAATCAAGGAGTATCCCGGCCGCAAGACAGTCCTTTTCATAAGCTCCGGCTTACCCGAGCAGGAAAGCAACCCTTACTTCAATTCCACCGGCTTGAGAAATCTTAAATTCTTTGATCCCTTCGGCCTGGTCAAATCCGACGATTATTCCGAAATCATCAGAGAAATAGTCAACCTGGCCAATTCCGGGCAGATTTCCATCTATTGCTATAACCCGGAAAGCACAACGGAAGTAATGAAGAGCCTTGCCCTTTCCCATCTTTCGGCCGGGACCGGAGGTCAGCAGTTTTCCCGGACAACTGGAGAAACTGAAATTCTGAATAAAGTGAAAGCTGAAACCGAGCAATACTACGAAATCGCCTACATACCGGCCTCCAGGGAAGAGGACGGCAAATTCCACCGGGTGGAGGTGGTGGCGAGAAAAGAAGGCCTGAAGGTGAGGTCCAGAACAGGTTATGTCGAATATTCGGCCCGGGAAATCGAGAAAAGGCAGCTGGCCGCCTCTTTCTTTTCGCCCGAATTTTACCGGGATATTAACTTTGATTTAAAACTTACCGCCTGGCCAGAAAAAAAGAATACCTACAAGGTCTGGGGCTGCCTGAAAATTCCGCTGGCCGGGTTTAAACGCGAAAAAAATACTGGAGAAAAAGTGGATTTTCTCCTGGGAGTTAAGGAACTGAAAAGCGAAAAAACACATCTGGGACAGGAAATCCTGGACCTCGGGGAAGACCTCAGGGCCAACAGGCCTTTCTCCGCCTACTATTTCATAACATCAAAAATTAAAATTAGACCCGGCCGCTACGAAACGGTGGCCACCTTAAAAACTCAAGACGGGAAAATCGGCTCAAGGGAAATCTGGCTCGAGCTCCCGGAGTTGAAGAAGAACCAGGACTCCCAGATAGTAAACCTCATACCGGGGCGCCTGATAGAGGGGAAAAGGGGAAAACCGTTCACTTTCGACGAACGCGGCCTGCTCAATCTCGGTTCAAAAGTTTTTATTCCCTGGGCGGCCGATGAAATACCAGCCGGCTCTGTTCTGGCCATTCTGGTGCAGGCGTATCTTGCTGCGCCTGAACGATGGCAGCCGGAATTCTGGCTGGAGGGACCGGACGGAAAATTCCCCCTTCAGGCCGGGCTGATAGATAAAAACTGGAACCGAAAGACAGGCTGCATTTCCATGGTCTACGCCTGTAAACCCGGTAACATTCCACCCGGCGAATACCGACTGAGCATAAAAGGCGGAGTTCCTTTTACTGTCGACCGGGAACCTTCGATAAAACTAAAAATCTTGCAGTAAATGAAATAGATTCTGCAGCTGTTAATTTTCTCATTGGAATGTTTTTACAGGTCCTGGGCCAGTATTACACCTTCCAAATCTGAAAACTCTTTTGAAATCAAATAATATTCTTTAAGTCCGAGGGCCTCGGCTATCTTCTTTAATTTTTTCCAATCAGACTGACTGGCTTTCTGTTTAACTTCAAAGCCTATCTCTTTATTAAGGATAAAATCGATTTCCGGTCCCTTATATTTCTGATAATAATTCAAACTGCCGGCCGCCCTCAGACACTGAAACACAGCATTTTCAAGGAGCTTTCCTTCGGGAATCTTACCAAGAGAATTAAGAAGGCCGGTGTCACACAGATAGACTTTCCGCGCTCCCCGAACTTCTCCGTCCATATTTCGGGAAAACGGGTAGACCAGAGAAATAAAATAACTCTTTTCCAGAAAATTTAAATAAGAATAAACAGTTTCCCGGGAAACCCCTATCTCAGAAGAAATTTTTGATATTTCAATCTTGGAACCAACTCGACTGGCCAGAAGAAGTATTAAATCGCGTAGTTTCCCTAACTCCCTGAAATCGGCCAGGCTCTTGATATCCTTTTCAAAATAAGATTTAAATATATCTTCCAGCACCTGCCGTTTTCTCTGAATATCATTTTCCACCACCACGCCCGGGAAACCACCGAAAGCAAGATATTCTTCAAAGAGTGATCTATTAATCTCGAACGATAAAATATTCTTGTCCTGGGCCCTGCTCTTGAAGTCTGGTATGGCTTTTCTGCCCTTACCCTTAAAAACAAGAAATTCCTCAAAATCCAGGGGAAATAGCTCGTAAACTACCTTTCTGCCGGCCAGCGATTCCGGAAAAAGATTTTTCAGATAGAAACTCGAAGAACCGGTCAGAAAAAACTTTATTTTGAAATGATCATACAGATATTTCACAGGCTGTATAATTTGCGGGGCAACCTGTATCTCATCGAGGAAAATGTAGGATTTTTCACCAGGAGTGAAACCCAGTTCCCTGATATTGGCAAGGATGTTATCATAATTTTTCTCTTCGAAAATCTTCTGGTTAATGGGATTTTCCAGGTCCAGAAATATCTTGGAGGGACTTGAAATCCGGTCGAAAACCTGCCTCATCAGGGTGGTCTTGCCAACCTGTCTCATACCAGTCAGGACCACAATACGGGGTATTTCTATCTCTTTAACAAGAAAAGAGGTAAGCTTCCTGTCATAAATCATGGTCATAATTTTAATATAGGCTAAATTCCATTTTTGTCAAGTATTGGTTGACAAATTTGTCTCGTTTATGTCGGGTAGCACTTTACAACTATAGAAATTTTAACAATAACCCCGAAAATTCGATCTGGCTAATCAAATCATTCTCACATATATAAGCGGCCATTATTCCAGGCAGTTAGCGGAGGCGCTGGGAGATTTTTTCCAGGGCGGCCCGGGCTTCAGGACCGACTTCCGGGTCATTGACCAGAGTCCGGCAGAATTCCAGGGCCGGCTGGCAGGGAAAATCGGAGATGGCCGAGAGCACCAGCTTTTTCTCTTCAGCCCGCGGAGAGAGCGAGTATATGTCTTTCAGCGACTCAACCACCGCTTCAGGCCGCCGGTATCTTTCAGATGCGGTGAGCCTGACCAGGCCCCTTACGGCCAGAACTTTTTCCTTGAGGTCAGATGAAGTCCGGACTATTTCCAGAAGGTCGTCCCTGGCTTCAACCTCGGGCCAGTCGGCCAGGGCTTTTAAAGAAGCCTCGCGGACTACCGCATTTTGCGCCCTGAGATAGCTTCGGAGCAGCGGAAGCGAGTTTCTTTCACCGATTTTTCCTATTATGGTTATCAACAAAGCCTGCCGGCCCGGGTCAGTTTCTTTTCCGAGAAGGTTGCGGAAAAAAGTTGACCGGGCTTCTGGCCGGGCGCTCTGTTTAGCCCAGGCGGCCATTATCCCGGCCAGTTCCTCACGAAAAGACTCGTCTTCCGTGCTGAAAGCGACTTTCAGCAGCTCTTCAGCCAGCCCGATATCACCAAAAGCCCGAAGGCCGCGGGAAACGAGCGCCGGGTCTGCCGTCGGATTTGAAGCTTCCTTTAGAAAATACTCCCTGCTTTCTCTGATATTTCTCTCGCAGGCAGCCAGCAAAAGTTCGTTGCGGAGTGATTGTTCCGGTCCGGCCGCCAGGAGTTCCAGAATCCTATCATCAACCGGTTTGCCGCGAAGGGCCAGCAGGCTCTCCCGGGCCGCGTTCTTTTCCTTTCCCCGGGCCGAAGCTGCCTTGCGTACCAGAAATTCAACCACAGAATTATCGCCAACCTTACCCAGGCTGACCAGGGCTTCGGTCCTGACCTCAGCGGAGGGTGATTTTCCCGCCAGGTTCAGGAGATACTCTCTGGCCGCAGGAACGGGATAATCAGAAAGGGCAGGCGCCACCTGAACCTGAAGGTTATCAGGCAAACCGGAAAAAAGTCCGAGGTAGTCAGCGATTTTATCCCGGCTCACCAGCACCGGAATCAACCCGATAGCCGCCTGTTGAGCCATTTCGTCCCTGCCCTTGAGAGCAACCTGGATTTCCCGTCCGTAATTTTCTCCTGAAGCCAGGATTTTCACCCGCCAGGCAGCCAGTCGTTGAGCCGGGGACAGCCTGTGTTCGAGCAACAGGTTGGAAATGACCCCGGCTTCCTTAAGGTTCTTATCCTCAATTTCCCTCCCGGCAATCCTGAGAAGAGCATCTACTGCCCTGAGGCGAAGGTTTTCATCGCCTGATTTAAGATAGCCAGAAAGAATCCGGGTGGCTTCTTTTCCTCCGATGTTGCCCAGCGCTTCTATCACATTGTAAACAACCTGAGGTGAAGGATTTTTTCTGAGCAGTTTTTCGAGAGACAGAACCGCCGCCTTGGCTCTCCTGTGCCCGAGACTGCTGACAATCCCGGAAATCACTGCCGCCGGTGCTTTATCCAGGGCTTTAATCAGGACTTTATCCGCCTCATCACCCGGAATTCTCTCCAGGACATAGCGGGCCGGGTCTGATTTTTCCGGGTCAGGAAGCTGACCGGCCAGAGCTCTGGCTGACTCAGGACCGGCTATCCAGCTGAGCGGTTTGCTCACGGCCATTCTGGCATCACGGCTGACATCCGAGGTGAAAAACTCAAGAAGCCTTTGCTCGGCTGCCTGTCTTAGCCCGGGATTGTCTTTGAGAGAGAAAATGATTCTTTCCAGTTCAAGCGCCGGTGCTTCTCCCTGGCTGTGGTCAAATTTTTCCAGGCTTTTGAGAACCCGGTCGAGCCTGGCCAGCTCATCGGAAGGCGATACAGTCTGAAGGCTGGAAATACCGGAAAAAGACATATAAGGAGAAAACAGAAGCAAGAAGATGAGGAAAAAAAGCAAGCCAGCCAGCCGCTTCGTCGCCAATTTCCGGGCTGCCTGATCCGATTTTTGTTTCCGATTCCCGGATTTTTCCATCACTGATAATAAAGAGGTTGAACCTGAACAATTCCTGCTGGAAGTTCTCCTTATTTCAGCATCATGGCCAATGATATATGAATGGCCATTCATATATTGGTGTTTCTCATGCTGACGATTCTCTACAAAATTGCCTCGCCTCACAGCAACCCCATTTCTTCTCAGATTTTTTTCTTTTATTTCTCTGACCATAATTATCTCCCCTGATATTTTCTCGCCGGACATTTTCCCCATGGTATTTCCCCTTCACTCCGGCAGGACCCAGGGTTTACGGTAAGAGCGGCTGAGAAGTCTTTCCGCTTCCTGGTCGCCGATGATTTTCTCGTTTACCGGGTCCCACTTTATCTTCCTTCCGACCGTCATGGAAATCATGGCCAGGTGACCGACGCTGGCCGAGCGGTGAGCCACTTCAGCCGGCGTTATGGTTTCTTTCCGGCTGCGCACGCAGTCCAGGAAATTCTGGTAATGGTCGCGGCTGCGGTATAACCTGATTTCCTCGGGACCGATAACTTCATTCTTCAGTGAAGCCGGCTCGGTTACAAACTGGCCGCGGTCGACCCAGACCCAGCCCTTCTCGCCGATCCACTTGGTCCCACTCCAGATTTGTGGATGGCCGCCGGCCACGATCATCGGCGTTCCGTCGGCATACCTGGCTTCCACCCAGTAGCGCAGCGGGCTGTTGTAGACGCCACCCGTCGGGTATTCTCCCCGGGCCTCAATCTCGACCGGGCCGGTGCGGTCCCAGCCCATGCCCCAGTGGGCGATATCAACGTGGTGCCCAACCCAGTCCAGGAGCTGGCCGCCGCCGAAATCCATGTTCCAGCGCCAGTTCATGTGAACCCGCGATTTGCAATAGGGCCAGTAGGGAGCCGGCCCCAGCCACATCTCGTAATCGAGCTCCGGCGGTGGCGGCTCAATCTTATCCTGGCCGAAGGTGCCGGCAAAATCGTAATGGCCATCCGGCAAGCCAACCTCAATCCTAATAACTTTTCCAATCCGCCCGTTTCTCACCAGCTCGGCCGCCCGGTGGAAATTGTCCTCCGAGCGCTGCCAGCTTCCCGTCTGCCATACCCGGCCGTACCGCTCCACGGCCTTGACCAGTACCCGCCCCTCAACCAGTTCGTGGGTCAGGGGCTTTTCTCCGTAGATATCATAACCGGCCCGGGCCGCGCTGATGGAGAGCAGGGCATGCCAGTGGTCAGGCACGGCGATGGAAACCGCGTCTATGTCCTTGCGCAGAAAAAGCTCCCGGAAATCGGTGTAAGCCCGGCAGTTCTTGTTTCCGTATTTTTTATCCACGATTTCCTTGGCCCTGGCCAAATGATTTTTATCCAGGTCGCAGACCGCCACCCACTGCACCTCATCCTTGCTCAGAAAGGCTTCCATGTTGGGAATACCCATCATGCCGAAGCCTATTCCCGCCATTACAATCCGGCTGGATGGCGCCGGCCGTTTTCCCTGCCCGAAAACCGAGGCCGGAACAATCGTGGGGAACCCCAGCCCCAGGGCCGCCACCGAAGCCGTTCTCAAAAAGTCCCTTCGGCTCAGTTGTTTCTTATCATTGCTCATTTTTCAACCTCATTCCTTCCTCAATTCCTGAATTTCCATCACCTTCCTTTTTAAAATAACTCGGTGGGGAAATCAAAACAAATTTCCGAAAGGCGCACTTAGGTTCATTATTTATCTGTTAACCAAACGAAAATATCACCCCTGTTATCAGTAACACCCTTGACCTTTTCCAGCCGCCATGGCCGATTTCATTTTTTACCCTGCCTGCGCTCTTTCTGCCAGCCCCTCTTAATGAGCCCAAATTGATCTTAAATAAAAAATAAAATCTTGCTTTGTTATTTGTATTATGGTAATTATGGTTTAAGCAGGAGGGTATCATGAACCGCCCATTCAGATGGTCGACAGTAATTTTCCCTTTGGTCCTGGCCGTCTCTCTTGGCCTGATTACCGCAGGCAGCCTGCAAAAAGCAGGCGACGAGGCCCTGGGCACCAGGAAATACAGCGATTATCAGACCCCGACCTTCTGTGGAATCCAGTGCCACAATGACCTCTACCAGCAGTGGAAGCAGGCCATGATGTCCCAGGCCTACACCCATCACTGGGACGAAATCGAGTATTTCAAGCTGGCCGTTCCCCACGCCGAAAAAGATCCGGTCGTGGCCGGAGTCAAGGCCGGCTGCAACGGCTGCCACTCTCCGCTGGCTTTCCTGGCCGGCGATGTGCCGCCCCCTCTTCCCTCCAAGAACAGCCGGGCCAACGAATCGGTCTCCTGCGAAGTCTGTCACACGGTCACCGGCTTTGCCGGGGATGTACCTCATAATTTCAACTGGATTTCAGAACCGGGCAAGAATAAATATGGACCACGAGAAGGGAAGATTTCCCCCGAACACAACATGGTCAAGTCAGAGTTTCTCGGCACGGCCGAATTCTGCGGTACCTGCCATAACGAAAAGAGCCCCTACGGCGTCTGGGTTAAATCCACCCACCTGGAATGGAAAGATGGCCCATATGCCCGGCAGGGCGTCAAGTGCCATGACTGTCACATGACCTATGCTCCCGGTAAAAGTGCCTCCATGGGCAACACCTACCCGGATGTGCGCCTGCACCTTTTCCATGGCGCTCACGACCCGGGAAAGGTAAAAGGCACCATTGAGCTACGGGTAAATCCTGACCTGAACGAAGCCGCCCCCGGCGATAAGGTTAAATTCACCATAGCCCTTTTCAACCAGAAAACGGGACACAAGTTTCCCACCGGCTCGGTTGAAGACCGCATCGTCTGGATGCACGTGGAAGCCGTCGATGCCAAAGGAAACCGCTATCACCTGCCGGTCGATAAGAAGGGCTTTGACGGTGAAGAGTACACCATTGCCGCCGACACCCTGGCCTACCAGGATATGGGCATAGCCCTCAACGACCCCAATTTCAAGGGGGTTCAGCGTGATGGGATACCGGTCGGCGACCGCATTTTCCGCATGGCCTACTTCGACCCGCAGGGCCGGATGACCATCCAGCAGTGGAACACCAAGTCCCAGGGAGTAGATTACCGACTGGGACCCCGCGAGACCAAGGTTGAAACCTGCACCTTCAGGATTCCGGACACAGTTCCCCCGGGCCCGCTGGTCGTGACCGCGGTGCTTAATTACCAGAAGCTGGTCAAGCCGGTGGCCGATTTTCTCGGCGTCCCGGAGGACGAATCAGAAATAATTGAAGTCAACCGGCATTCCACCACCATCAAGATTGTAGATTGAGATATTCTTAATAATATTAAAATCGCCCGGATTGGAGGTGGAGATGGGAAGAAAATTAAAAATCATCTTTCTATCCGCATTTCTCCTTTCTGTTCTGGCCTCAGAGGCCCTATCCATACCGGCCTTTGCCAGAAAGTACAGCATGAGTTGCAAGGTCTGCCATGCCCCCTTTCCCAAGCTCAAGCCCTACGGCGACGATTTCATGAACAATGGCTACGTGGTCAAGGATAAGGAAACCCCGCGTTATTACATCGATACCGGCGACGGCCTGCTCTCTCTGCTGCGGGAATTGCCCATAGCCATTCGTTTCGAGGGCTTCCTGTCCCTGAACAACAGCAACAACAAGAAACTGGACTTTGCGGCCCCCTTTCTGATCAAGCTCCTGTCCGGGGGTGAAATAACCAAGCATATCTCCTACTACTTCTACTTCTTCTTTACCGAAAAAGGCGAAGTGGCCGGACTGGAAGATGCCTTCATTATGCTCAACAATATTTTTAACAAAGAGCTCGATGTATACATCGGCCAGTTCCAGGTGTCTGACCCGTTGTTCAAGCGCGAGCTGCGCCTGATGTACGAAGATTACAAGATCTACAGCACCAAGGTGGGCCAGGCCCGGGCTGACCTGACCTACGACCGGGGCCTGATGTTTACCTACGGTTTTAAGGGAGGACCTGATTTATGCCTGGAAATAATAAACGGTCTCGGGTTGCAACCTACTGACGACCTGGACACCTTTGACACCGATAAGTACAAGAACTTGTTGCTCCGCTTTTCTCAGGACATTAACCAGGCGGTGCGGGTCGGAGCCTTCGGCTATTCCGGCAAGGAAAGGCAGGGCGATGCGGTCAACAGCCTGTGGATGCTGGGAGGCGACTTAACCCTATCCAGTCCCAAACTGGAACTAAACCTGCAGTACGTGGAACGCCGCGACAAGAATCCCTATTTTTATGTCATAGAACCGGAGAAGGTGGCCACCAGGGGCGGATTCGCCGAACTTATCTACCTGCCCAAGGGCGACGATTCCCGCTGGTACGCGACCGGGATATTCAACTGGGTTGATTCGCAGCAGCCCGAACTGAAATACACTTCGGCCGGAGTTCATTACGGTTACCTGCTCAGAAGAAACATGCGGGTCACGGTTGAAGGAACATATGTCTTTAAGAGCGACCTGCCGAAGCATTTCCGGCTGGGTCTCGGCCTGATTACGGCTTATTAATTCCCGGGCATCCTCTGAAGCCTCAAGGCTTCAGTCCAGGCCGAAGTCAAGACAGCATTTAGAATTTTCCATTAAGATTATCCTGTTCCTGGTGCACTCGACCAGGACGCCCGGAAGCCTGGAGGGTCCCGTGATTTGAAGGAAAGTAAATCTCGCGGAGGACAATAAAATCAGTAGCTCAAGTGATTGATCGTTCTCAGTTCAGGGCGCTGCTGGGCGTGCCGCCCAGGTTGCTCAGCTTTTCTATTTTATCGCTGATGCCCCGGTAGGTCGGGTTCCAGCTCTGGATTTCCCGGTAGATGGACAGGGCCCGCTCCACGTCTCCAGATAATTCCACGATCAGGCCCAGGTCATACATCAGGGCGAAATACTGGTCAGAGCCAGGAGCCACCAGCTTGATGGCCCGGTTCATCCAGCGTTCTGCCTCTTCCATGTTGCCCTTCAGGCGGTGGCAGTTGCTGATCAGGTTCAGGCACTCCAGCAACTGGTTCTTATCCCGGGAAGCCAGGTTGAACTCCTCAATGGCTTCATCCAGCAGGCCCTGCTCCATGAAGGCCAGGCCCAGCTGCATGTGAATCTGGTAATCTTCCTCCGGTATCTTGTCCCGGATTCCCTTTCTGAAATCACTCACGATACTGCTCAGCTCTTTCTCGAACTGGATGGTCACGCCCTTCTTCTGGCGCAGGTAAATTGCTGAAATTATGGCCAGCTCGGCCCGGATGTTTTCATAAAGGTCATAGTATTTCTTTTCCCGCCCGTCCGAACTGATGATGGGCACAATGCCTGTATCCCTGAAGATGTCCAGGGGGTTGACCTTATCCTCCCCGAGAATTTCCTCTTCGAAGGGCAGCCCGGTCTTCATCGTCTCCCTTTCCTGGGACTTGCCCTTGGCCGGCCGGATAACCTGGGTTTCGATGACCGTGGCTTTCTCCACCTTCTTGATTAGCTCCGACTCGCTGAGCTGGGTCTTGAGGTTGTCGATGTAATTGAGTTTTTGCTTGATCAACGGGTCGTTGGGATACTTCAGCAACAGCCCTTCCACCACCCGCCGGGCCAGGCGAGCCAGCCCCTCCTGAATATAGACATCGGCCTGGGCCAGGCCGGCCTGGATTTCTTCTTCCTGCTCCCTGGACGGAACCCAGGTGTCGTAGGTGGCTTCTTCCTCATCGCCCAGCAGCAGTTCCTTTTTGAGCTCCCGGTATTCGAGGGCCAGCTTTTCGTCTGACGGCTTGAGCTTCAGGAGTTCGGCGTAGTAAGAAATCATCCGAGATTTTTCCCCGATTCTCTTGAGCTCGGCCAGGATGGCCCGGTCTACCTGCTCCAGCCTCCTGGCATCTTTGCTTTCCCTGAAAATGGCGGCCAATTTTTCCATGGAGGGCAGGTGGTCCTTGCGGACCGTCAGGATGAGACCAATCAGGCCAACCGCCTTATCCTCTTTCCTCTTCTTGAGGTAGCTGTCAATCAAGGGCTCAAAATACTCAAAGGCCCGGTCCACATCACCCTGTCCCAGGTTAATCCTTCCCAGCTTGTATCGAGCGTTGACATTCAGCGGATAGAAGTTGAGTATCTCGGTGAAGACTTCCTTGGCCTCCTCAAACTTGCCTTCCTCAAAGTAGACGTTTCCCAGGAAGGTCAGGGCATCCAGGTCATGGGGGTTTTTTTCCATGGCCGCCCTGGCCAGCTCCATGGCTTCTTCGGCCTGCCCTTTAAGCCTCAGGACCTGGGCCAGTTTCAGGCTGGCCCGGGGATTATCGGGATTGAGCTTCCTGGCTTCAACCAGGATCTTGTGGGCTTCATCAATCCGACCGTCGGCCAGTTTCAGGTCGGCCGCTTCCAGCAGCTCGTTGACCGCCCGTTCGGGTCGCCCGTCAAGCTTGTACAGGGCAGCCAGCTGCATCCTGGCATTCAGGTCGTCGCGGTCGAGCCTGACCACCTTTTCATAAAGCTCTATGGCTTCTTCGACCCGCTTGGCCCTCAGGTAAATCTCCGCTACCCGGAGGTATTCCCTCTTGGCCTCGGCCGTGAAACCCTGGCGGGTATAGAGGTCGGCCATGTTGATAAAATAGACCGGATTTTCCGGGTTAAGCCGGCAGATTTTTTTCAGAATGGCCAGGGCCTGGGAGTACTGGGTCTTTTTCTCGTACTCGGCCGCCACCTTCTCGAAGGACTTGATGGCCCTTTCGGTCTGCCCCAAGCGGACATAGAGGTCCCCGACGATATTATTTATGCTGACATCTGTCGGATCCTCATCGAGCAGTTTCTCGTATTCGATTATGGCTTCCCGCAGCTTGCCGGCCCGGACCAGCCTTTCGGCCTGCTCGATGATTTTTATCCGGTCGTACTTGCCGTTCATTTTATGAGCACTCTTTCTCTATACAGCCTGAAGCTCCTGCGGTGCAGGGCACACGGCCCGTTTTTCTCCAGGGCCTGAAAATGGTCTTCGGTGGCATAACCCCGGTTCCGGCCGACCTGGTATTCTGGAAATATCCCGTCTAAGGCGTCCATCAGTTCATCCCGGAAAACCTTGGCCACTATCGAGGCTGCGGCAATAGAGAAAATTTTCCTGTCTCCTTGCGGCACCGCCATCTGAAAATAATCTATACCTTTCAGGGGATGGCCGTCAACTAAAATTGCATCCGGCTTCAGGCTGAGTTCGTCCAGAGCCCTTACCATGGCCAGCTGGCTGGCCCGGTAGATGTTAAGCCGGTCTATCTCCAGATGAGTGGCATAGCCTATGCCCAGGTCGGCCACCGCTTCCAGGATTCTCTTCGAAAGCTCCAGTCTTTTAGTCGGAGAAAGAAGCTTGGAATCTATAACCTGGCCGGTCCAGGATTGTCTTTTTTTAAGAAAAAAATCAGAGGGGAAAATTACGGCCACGGCCACCACCGGTCCAAAAAGCGAACCGCGCCCCACTTCATCCAGACCTGCCAGGTGTCTCCGGCCCCCCTGCAACAGGGCTTTCTCAGTCTTAAACCCGATCATCAGGCATATTCTATATAATTTTGCCCTGTCGGTCGACAGCAGAGTGGTAGTTTCAATTTTTCTGGTGATTATTGCCCTGAGAGCAAAGGCTTACTGCTGCTCTTCCTTTAGCTTGGCCGCCTTGCCCTTGAGCTGGCGCAGATAGTAGAGCTTGGCCCGCCGGACCTTGCCATGGCGAACAACTTCCACTTTTTTGACCATCTTGGAGTGCAGGGGAAAAATCCTTTCCACCCCAACCCCGTAGCTAACCTTCCTGACGGTAAAGGTGGCGCCCAGGCCCGAGCCTCTCTTGGCAATAACATCGCCCTTGAAGATCTGGATCCTTTCCTTGTCGCCTTCCCGGATCAGGACGTGAACCTTGACCGTGTCGCCCACCCTGAAAGATTCTATATCCTGGCGCATATGCTTTTCTTCAATTGCTCTTACCAAGTTGCTCATGAGTCTTTCCTTTCTTTTTTGATTTCTTCAAGGAGCTCCTCTTCTTCCGAGGACAGCTGCCTTGATTCCAATAAATCCGGCCTGCGGGCCAGAGTTTTTTCCAGGGCCTTCTTCAACCGCCAGCGGGCAATTTTTTTATGGTCGCCGGAAAACAGAACCGCCGGCACCCGGTAACCGCGGAATTCCCTCGGCCTGGTATACTGGGGAAAGTCCAGCAACCCGGCCGTAAACGAATCGTGGCGGACCGATTCTTCCTTGCCGACCACTCCCGGCACAAACCTGGAGACAGCCTCAACCACCACGGCCGCGGCCAGCTCTCCTCCGGTCAGGACATAATCCCCGATGGAGATTTCCCTGTCCACCAGGTGTTCGACCACTCTTTCATCGACACCCTCGTAGCGGCCGCAGATCAGGATTACCTGCCGGTAGCCGGCCAGTTTTTCTGCCAGCCGCGAATCAAACCTCTCTCCCTGGGGAGTCAGCAGGCAGGTCACGGACTTCTCCGGTACCCTGATGGCTTCAACTGCCCTGAAAATGGGTTCCGGTTTCAGCACCATGCCTTCCAAGCCTCCGTATGGCCTGTCGTCGACCTGCCGGTGTTTATCCGTCGTGTAATCTCTGAGGTCATGAACCTTGACCTGCAGTATTCCTTTTTCCACGGCCTTTTTCAACACGCCGGCCCCGAGCAGGCTTTCAAACAGGCCCGGGAAAATGGTTATGATATCAAACCTCATTTAATTCCAGTAAACCTTCCGGCGGGTCGATAGTAATCTTCCCCGCAGCCGGGTCAATCCGCCGGCAGATGGCCTCGACCAGCGGTATTTCTAACCTTTTCCCGCCGGACTCTACCACCAGGAGGCTGGTTTCGCCCATGGTAATCAGCTCCACCACCCGTCCCAGTTCCCGGCCGTCAACCGTTTCCACCAGGCAGCCCAGCAACTGGAAATCATAATACAGGCCATCTTCCAGGGCTGGAAAATCCTCGGGCCTGGCCAGGATTTCGCGTCCTCTAAGGGCCTCAGCCTGTTCCAGGCTGTTTATGCCCTTTAATTTTATAAAAGGAGAATTACGGACTATCCTGAAGCTCTCTACATCGTAGTCCCTTAATTCCCCTTCTGATTCGATATAAATTGTCCTGAAGAATGGCTCTCTCCAGCTCTTCTGGTAGAGCCTTGCTTTCAGAGTGCCATCCTTCCCCTCACTCCGGATTATCCGACCGATGGAGACGAGCTCAACCTTTTTCAATGATCTCCAGGTTGAATCTCCGTTTCATTTTCATTCCGGCGGCACCCAGGATAACCCGGATGGCTCGAGCAGTCCGGCCCTGCTTTCCGATCACCTTTCCCAGATCTTCAGGAGCAACCTTGAGTTCCAGGATGGTGGTCTGTTCCCCTTCCAGCTGGGAAACCTGCACTTTGTCCGGATTGTCAACCAGTGACTTGGCAATCATTTCAACCAGTTCTTTCACAGTGACCTCCTTTAAGACTTAGAATCTTGGGTTGGTTTTCTACCCTTAACTGCTCTATTTATCAGCGAATTGACGGTTTCGGAAGGCTGAGCTCCCTTCTTTAGCCAGTAATCCACCTTATCCAGGTCTATCTTGAATTCCAGGGGTTCGGTCCGCGGGTTGTAATAGCCCAGGGTATCAAGTGTCCGGCTCTGCCTGGCCCTCTGGGAATCGATGGCCACGATCCGGTACGAGGGCTTCTTCCGCGCTCCAAATCTGATCAGTCGCAATTTAATCATGGTCTGCTTCTCACCTTCAATAAAAATAGGCTAAAATATTAGCCAAAAAACTCAAAATAGTCAACTTTGACCCCCGGGCGGAGGGCCTGCCCCCATTATAGTCCCGCTGACGCCGGTTTTTCAATACATTCTTGACAGGGGCGGAAGATTGGCGTTTAATTATTGAGTATTTTTTTATTGAGGCAATCAGGTTGGCCGAGGAACGAAAGATCCTTCTCAGGCTCCTATACATAATAAATAACCATTATACAGAATCCGACCTCGAAGACCTGATCATGTCCATGGTCAGGCTGATTCTTCCCCTTATCAGGAAACAGAGCGGACTGTACTTGAAGCTGGCTGGCTATCAGCCCAGGGATATTGCCCTGTTGACCGTTTCCCCCCTGTTCATCAGGAACAGGCAGGACAGGTTCCCCGTCCTGGAAAAGCTCTTCAACTGGAAAACAGTCGAGAAGTTCATGGTGGCCAGCGAAGCTGATTTCAGGCGTTACCTGAGAAATATCCTGGCCCGGCGGCTGAAGCAGACTTTTTACTACCTGAGCAGTGAAATCAGACCGGAGAGGACCAAGATCAAGCGGGAAATTCTTTATGCCCTGAAAAAACTTCCCGGCTGTCGGATAGACAAAGGAAATGGCCGGACTCAGGTCATCATCCGGCCAGATGGGCCGGCAAAAGTGAAGCCGACCCTGCTCCGGGAAGACCAGACCGACCGGTTGCTCGAAATCTGCCTGAACCAGGGACTGGGTGGCTTGCAGATCCCGAAATTTTTCAAGAAACTGGTTGAGGTCATGTCCGACCAGAAACTGGCCGCCGAAGTCTCCCTGAACAACCTCCTGGAAATCTACATCGAAACCCAAAGAAATTATCTGCTGTCCGAAATCAGCCAGGGGCCGGTCCCCTGGACTCACCCCGAGACCGAAACTTCGAGCACTAATTTGAGCAACTGGATTGAAGAACTAAAAGCCAGAAATACCCTGCTTCTTAATCGCTACCTGGCCAGAAACAAGATCGGGAAAAAAGAAATGGAGGCCTACTTAAAAGCCCTGAACGACCTGCTCCAGGACTGGCAGGACGGGGGACAGGAAAAATCGCTTTACGATTACCTGAAGAAATACGCGCCGGAGATATCTTCGGAGGAATACAGGAAAGAAAAGAGAAAAATACTTGAGTACCTGGTCAAGACTTCCAGGGATTTCCTCAAGATTAAACTTCATGAACAACAGCCAGCTTCGGGGGGAACGTGATGGACGAGAATCAAAAAAAGGGTACCGACCAGAAACTCAAGGACCTGTGTTCAGAAATAGCCCGACCGGCAGAGTTACGGAACAGGGTCAAACTTTTCCATCACCTCAGCCAGGTATCCCCCTTTCCTCACCTGGTGGGCTTTAGCGGACTTCCTTCCTATGAAATTTATGCCGAAAAGAGGGCGCTGGTCTCGCCCGACCATAACTTCCTCCTGAGAATTCTCCATGACCAGTTGAGTGGACGCCTGGAAGCCCACCTGCTGCATCCAATGGAACACAAGTACCGGTATGCTTTTGTTGTCCTGGAAAGCCTGAACCGGGAATTCCTGACCGACCTTCACGGCTGGGTTACCCTGGGCCTGATCGACGAAGACCGATCGCTTTCGCCGGTGTCTGTCTGCCCGCCTTCGGCCGTATTTGAACTGAAACCGGGAGGAGAGCCAGTTCAAGTTTATGCCGAGGAAAGCCTGAGGGATTGCCGGCTAAGGATCGAGCTCTTCTCAGCAGGGCCTCAACCGACACTTAAAGTTCAGCCCGTCAACCTGCCGGAGGGTGTCGAAATTAAGAGGCTGGTTCTGGTGATCGATGCCGAGGAAACGCTGATTGCCGTTCCGCAAAAAGGCCTGGCTTTTTATGAGCTGCCTGAAGGTGCCCGGTCCCTGAGAATTTACCTGTATGAATAACAAGAACGATAATCAAGCTGGAAACCCGGTAATCAACCTGGAAAACCTGTACAACCAGACTCTATCCAGCCTGTCCATCGCCGCCGACGAACAGGAAAGGGTCAGGCTGATCACCGATTTTTTCCGGTCCACCCAGGACCTGCCCGAGGACCTGACCTACTCTTTTCACCTGCAGCTGGCCGGTTTGTTTTTCTTTCTGACCTCTTCCTTTCAACCAGACGGCCTGCCGCCCGAGGAACTGAAGGATTGCCTGGAAATTTCCCGGCGCCTTTACAGAAAATTCAAGGATAAAATTCATCCCAATCAATTAAGAGAAACGCTGAGCAATCTTCTCTTCTACCTGGCCCTCAGCCACTTCTACCTGGGTGAACTGGAAGACGGACTGAGTTCTCTGCTTCAGAAAAAGAAACTGGCCGAGGAAGTCTTCCCGGACAACCTGGATAGTGGCCCGGATAGAACCAGACCAGAGTTTCCGGGCGATTTCCAGGACCTCAAGAATCAGGGAAGTTCCAACTGGTTGCTTTTTCAGGAACTGGTCAAAAAAATCGGCCGGGAGAACGGCCTGGCCCTGGATATTGACCTTATCCAGGAGAAATGGAAAAGGTTTTCGGGCTGGAGCAGCGATGGCCTTTTCTGTCCCCTGGTCGAAAGGCGCGGATTGCTGCAGGCCGGGGAACGGGCCAGGTTGCTGCTGCTCGAAAGCCGCTGCCGGAGGACGGGAGCGGCCGAAGGCCATAACCTGGTCAGGTTCTCCACCCTGCCCGTGCATCACCAGGAAAAAACCTACCTGATGGCCACGGACGCCCTGGAAGCGGCTGACTATTTGCTCAAGACCGAATACGGGCTTAGTCTCCCCCCCTGCACCCTTCTTTTTTCTTTCAGCGAAAAGAATTTCATGTACTCCGGCGAGAGTCTCAGCCTGCCCCTGGCCACCCTTTCCCTGAGCCAGAAATTGATATCCAGCCAGCGCCGCTTTTACTTCGTCTATTCGCGGGAAGCGGCCTTCACCGGCAAGGTTGACTTAAATGGAGAAATCCAGCGTATTTCCCCCGACGCCCTGGAAGAAAAGGTCAGGGCTGTTTTCTATTCTGGCATCCGCTACCTGGTCATTCCCGCTCAAAACCTCAAGGAAGCCAGGAGCTTCGTCTTCAACCTGCTGGCCAGACACCCCTGGAGAAGACTGGAACTCATAGGGGTAAACAACATAAGAGAAATAATCGCCGACAGCCGAATCTGCCAGAAAATAAAGATACCTCTAATCGCCCACCTGGCCCAGACCAGGGGCCCGTTGATCCGCCGGTCAATTATGGCCGTCCTCGGCCTGGCAGTTATGATCACCGCCCTGGTCATCATCAACAAGAATCCATCCTTTCACTTCTGGAAAATCAGGCACCCGGTGATAATCGAGCTTCACGACAGCCGGCTCTTCGCCCGCAACCCGGAGGAACAGCTGCTGTGGACCTTTCCCCTGCGCCGGCCCTTCAGGCCTGACACCCTGCAGCAGAAATTCGTGGACCTCGACGGAGACGGGGAAGACGAAATTCTGGTCTCGGGAGACTACCTGAGCGAGGAAAAGGTCAGCGCGGAACTATTCTGTCTGAAAAAGTCAGGAAAATTGTTGTGGAGCTACCAGCCAGGGCGGAAGATAAAGACCCTGACCGATGAATTTTCCAACCATTATACAATCAAGAAGTTCGAGGCCGCGAATTTCAGCCGCACTTCACCCGAAAAATCTGTCCTGGTAATTGGAAACCACGTCACCTGGTATCCAACCCAGATTGCCCTGCTTGACGCCCGGGGCAAGCTCCTCGGTGAATACTGGCATGCCGGCCATCTTGGCCAGGCCGCCCTGCTGATAGAAGACCTGGATGAAGATGGCCGGAAGGAAATCATTGCCGGCGGAACAAATAACGACTTCCAGCAGGCCTGCCTCCTGGTCCTGGACCCGAGAAACATAAGCGGTTGCTCGCCGGCAAGCGGCAACCCGGATTTCAAGTTCAGGGACCTGCCGGAGGGGACCCAGGAATACTACCTGCTCCTCCCCAGGACCACGATTAATCAGGCCATGAACCTTCGCAACTATATCGTAACCATCCAGCTCTTCCGCGAAGAAAAGATCCTGGAAGTAACCACCCATGAATTCAGTAAAGAAGTATCCTGCCGGATGATGTACAACTTCGATTTCCGAATGAATCCGCTGTTATCCCGCCCAACCGACGTTTTGACAGAAGCCGTTAAAGAGCTGGTGGTTTCCCGGGTTCTGCCTCCGCATGCCGAAACCGAACTCAGGAGTCTTAAAGAAAGAATAAGATACTGGGACGGCCAGGCCTGGGTCAACTATCCTGACAGAAACAAAAAGCTTGATTTTTAACCCCTCAAAAATACCCGCCCATTTTTTCTGCAAAATTAAATTTGGTAAGCCTATACTCATCTCTTGGTGGAGGCGAGGGCAAAAGGGCAAAAGGAAAGAAGGATGGGAACCTTCTTTTTTTAAAAGTGCTTAATAAACCCAAAGTTGCAGCGACCTGCCAATAAGATTTTCCCCTAACCAAGCCGGGATGCCAGCATAACAGAACCGCTATCATTTTAAGCCTCCGCTAAGGCATTTTGGCCTGTTCTTGCTGGAATTTATCAGGGGCAGGAGCCTGGTGGTAGAAATGTTCACTCAGGGTAGCCTGGTCCTCAGGCTCATTGGCGTGTTTCTAACTGAAAATAAGAAAGATTGGCCAAATAATATGCTTGCTGCCAACCCGAGAGCCTGAAAGACTAAGCCTTGCCTTGAAAAGTTCTCTGGTTCAGACAGCCAACTGAGGATTAAAATAAATATAAATAGAGAAATCAGGGCGGCCATATCGAGAACAAAACGCGACCAGGACCTGAATTACAGCCCCTTGAAATTGATGTATCATAGTACCAGCTGAAGGAAAAAGTTATATGAACGGCAACAGAAACAAGATTAATGAATTCCTGAATGAAAAGGAAATTGCGGTGGTCGGGGCCTCCAGGAACCCGGCCAAGTACGGGAACATAGTATTTAACAAGCTCAAATCAGCCGGATACCTGGTCTACCCGGTCAATCCCAGAGCTGACCTGGTAGACGGTCAAAAGGCTTATCCCGACCTGTTCAGCCTGCCGGAAACGGTCAAGGCGGCCGTGGTGGTCGTCCCGCCCGAAATTTCAGAAAAAATTGCCGGACAGGCCATTGCCGCCGGCTTCCGCTACATCTGGTTTCAACCCGGAGCCGAATCGGAAACAGCTATCTCCTTACTTGAATCGGCCGGAATCAGCGTCATCCATGGGACCTGCCTTCTGGTCCGGGTCAGTCCCTGAAAATCTGCCAGGGAAGATTTCGCCTGAAGCTGGCGGGGTCAGAGCCTGAGACCGACCAATCAGGAACGGTAGATTTTTCTTACGAAGGATTCTTTTTCCTTCCACTTCTCATTAACCTTGACCCGGAGAGAAAGAAAGACCTTTTTGCCGGTCAGGAATTCCAGTTCTTCCCTGGCCAGGGTGCCAATCTTCTTGATCATTGAGCCTCCCTGGCCGATGATGATCTTCTTCTGGGAATCCTTTTCCACGTGAATATCCGCCTCGATTTCCAGCAGGCCGCCGGGCGTTCTTTCTTCCACCCTGAGCACCTCGACCGCCACGGCATGAGGAACTTCCTGGTAGGTATTACCCAGTATTTTTTCCCTTATGATCTCCGCCGCCTGGATGCTCAGGGGGTAATCGGTCACCATATCCTCCGGATAAAGAAGGGGACCTTCCGGCAGGAGGGAGATTATCCTGTTAACCAGGTCTTCCAGCCCCTCTCCCCTGACTGCAGACAGGCTGACCACCTCCACAAAATCCAGCAATTCCCCGGCTGATTTGCGGGCCATTTCAATCTGTTCCTCGGAGCACAGGTCCTTTTTGGTCAGGACCAGGACTGCCGGCCGGCCGGTTTGTTTAACCTCAGCCGCCAATTTCCTGTCCTCGTCGCTGAGGGCCCTGGAAGCATCGACCAGGAACAGGACCAGGTCAACTTCTTTCATTGTCCCGGTCACCTGGGAATTAAGAAAAGCACCCAGGGCATCCCGGGGCTGGTGGAAGCCGGGGGTATCGACCAGGATAATCTGGGCTTCGGGCCTGGTTATGATTCCCCTCAACTTGAAGCGCGTGGTCTGAGGTTTCTCGGAGACTATGCTAATTTTCTTCCCGGTCAGGGCATTGAGCAGGGTGGATTTTCCGGTGTTGGGTTTGCCCACCACGGCTACAAAACCCGATTTCATGCTGGACCTCCAAGGCCGGTTTCAGAAATGAACTTAAATGACAGAATACAGAATTATTTTATCTTAAATTATTGGGAAGGCAATCCTTCAGCTACCCCCCAACCGGCGCCAGCCCGCTCAGTGCTTCTCGTGGCTCGAAGAAGAGGATTTCTGACCGCCGGAGCGGTCACCGCTCGAGCCCTTCGAAACCGAGGCGCTGGCAGCAGAGGCGCTATCGGAAGAGCGGCCGGAAGAGGAGCTGCCGGAATAACTTGAAGCACCGGAACCCGGCGAGTAGCCAGACGGCGGTCCTAATTGAATCAGGCCATGAGGAGTAATCCTCAGGCCAAGACCCCTGGCTTCCTGCGAGGTCAGGCCCAGCTCCGGAGAAACCACCGAATTTCTGGAACTGTCATAAACGATGCGGATTCCAAGCTGGTGAGCGGTCTTCAGGTCAGGATTCCAGTCACGGAACCGCAGGCCGGGAGCCCCTGGCTTTTCTGGCAGAGACCTGTTTTCCGCGTTTCTCCTGAGCTCCGGCCTGCCCGGAACTTCCGGTTGGGGGACCTGTTGCTTCAGGGCTTGCCGCTCCATCGGCTGGGCCTTCAAGTTTCCAGGACCGGTTAGAGAAGCTTTGACTGCTTCCGTTTCATTCCTGTCCTTCAGGAAACGGAAAACTGCCAGATTCCAGGCAGGAACAGTTCCCTGGCCTGGCTTTCTTGTTTCTCCTGTGGACTGAACCTGCTTTATTTTTTCGGCAACTTCGTTCATAGAGACTCTGCGGGCCAACACATCACGGGCCCCAAGATCATCCGGCTTAACCAGGATCGGTTCAGGCGGCCTGGCTGAAATTCTCTTCAGGACTTCCTGGTCTCCCCTGTCAATGGCTTTGGCCAAGTTGGCCACCATTTTTCTGTAGCTTTCAGGGAGGGGAACAGTCTGGGCCTGGCCCTGGTGTTTTTTCAACTGGTCCCTGGTGATTTTGCGGAGGGCCGGCTGTCCCGCTGATTCACCGGGTGGAAGGACGATGCCGCTGGGGCCATAATAATCCCAGTAGCCATATCCGTAGCCGTAATAACCCAGCCAGTCATACAGAAACCAGGGTCTCCAGCTGTAATAACCGTAATAAAAATCCCAGACCGCCCAGGCCGGGGCAAAGGCCGAACCCGGAATCCAGACCCAGCCTTTCTTCTTATCCCACTGCCAGAGGCCCAGGTGGTAAGGTACCCAGCCCCAGGGTTCAGCTGGCACCCAGAACAGCTGCCCGTTCAGGTAGGTCCAGTTGCCATAGTAATAGGGACTCCAGTTGCCCCAGGGATAGTAATCATTATAGAAAGGCCTCCAGACATAGCCGAAATAGTCGTCCCAGATCCATTCCCCGTACTGGTTGGAATAATACTGGGCGAAATAAAAGACGGCCGGTGGAAGTTTCTGGATGGGCTTGGGCAGGGGCGTCAGCCCTTTATGCAGTTCCAGGAAATGTTTATTCAGGTCGGCATTCCAGGCCTCAAACTCGCCGAATTCAGGGAAACTCTCTTTAATCTCTATGCTGTGGCCGGAGTCGATGAGCAGGCTGGTTCCTTTTCTGGCGGTCAGAGTCTTTAGATCCTTGCTGGAGGGTCCGTAAAGCAGGCTGGCTTTGCCTTCCTTCACCGTCAACCAGGTCTCCCCGTTCTCGGTGAAACGGGCAACCAGGACCGTCTTGTTTTTCATCTTCAGGGCGGTGTTGGCGGTCAATAGCTGGAAAACTTCCCAGGAGTTATAGGCGGTATACATCAGGTAAACCTGCCCTTTTTCCAGAAGCAGGTTGGACAACTGGTCATCAGAACTCAGGCTCTGGGCCATGATGGTTTCAATTTTCAGCCTGGTATCCGTTCCCAGCCGAACTATGGTTCCGCTATCAAACTGAATTTCACAGGGTTTATCGAATGTAACCACAACGTCCCCGGGTCCCAGCGGAAAGTTCAGGCTGACCGGCTCGGGCCTGGCCAGTCCGGGCCTGATCACTTCTGGCACCCTGGTACCGGGCTCCTCGGGAATGTAACTGATAAAGCCGTAGTAAAAATTTCCCTCGCCGTTTAACAGGGTATAATGTTTGCTGGCGGCAAAAGCCGGCTGGAGCAGCCCGACCCCTAAAACCCCTATGATTAACCAAAAGTTTATTCTTTTCATTTTGCACCCCACGTCATGTTATACAGCATAAAACGTGCCAGCCCGGGCCAGGAGCCCTAACCCGTTATCCTGCCCCGTCAAGGACAGGGGCTGTCCTATTCATGATACTCCTGACACCTCAATAATACACCCCCGAGCCTGTAATATCGAATTTTCTAACAAATTTTCTCCGCGGGGCCCCTCCCCGGAACGGGTTTACCTGCTGTTCGCAGACTTTAGAAGCCCTGGGTTCTTCTGCCCGGCAGAGATACAAGAACCTGATCCCTGGCTATGATTGGCTTCCTTCACCTAGGTCCGGGCCGGCAAGCCCGGAACCATTAATTTTGGATGGCCGGGCTCAATTCTATTCTGGTAGGCTTTCGGTAACTCCGGCCAGACCGGTGAATTCAAGTCTTAAAACTATTTTGCTTCCCCTGATTTCTTGCAAATCGGGTTGCTTCTCATCCCAGAATACGGGTAGAATAGATTCAGGATGGATAAGCCGGCCAAGCTCCAGGAGCAAATTTACAAGCACCTGCCCGGGGTGATTGCCGTGCTGTTGGCCATCTGGCTCCTTTCCCCTTTCGTTAAAATTGACCGCTCAGATTATGCCCAGGGCAAGGTCCTGGTTTACAGACTGGCTCTTGGGCTGATGATTATGATCATCATGCTGGGCAAGCTGGGCTTTGATGTTTTCTTTCCCCAGGGAATCGCCCGGCCGGTCTCCAACCTCAAGTCCGTTATTTTCCTCGTCCTGGGAATTCTTCTCCTGGCCTTTGTGGTCTATATCATCATCCAGGCTGGCTCTCTTTTCATGACAAGCTACCCGAACACTTCAGAATTCGGCCAGTAAAACCTATTAAACATCGGGCCTGCACTCCGTCTGACTAACAACTGGAGCTTGTTATTCAGCAGGGATAATAGCCCCTGTTCTGTCAGCCATAGTTACAAGGCCCGGCCGGGTAAAGACAAAAATTGTTTACCATTTAGTTTTAGAGTGCTGCCGCCGAAGCAGAGGCCGGCCTCAGGACAACAAAAATCTATTACTTAAATATCTCTTTATTTCTGATCGCAATGAAGATGGCCGACAGCAGGTAAAGAGCCGTCACCAGCCCCTCGGTGATGGGAGTTAATTCGAAGAGCTGGCCCGTAAAATTTATCATGAAATGGAACAGGATGGCGGCCAGAGTGCTGCGCTGGTTCTTCAAGAAAATGTAGGTAAAGATGACCGACTTGGGAAAAAGGTCCAGAAAATAAAAGGCCATAATCAGCGGCTGGTCGGCCTTGACCTGCAGGGGATAGCCTTTCACCATGAAAAGCGGGATATGCCACAGGGCCCAGACCGCGGCAACGAGCAGGCTGGCCCTCAACCCTGACATCCGGCTTTGCAGCTTGTCCAGCCAGTAACCTCTCCAGCCCAGTTCCTCGGGAAAGGGACCGATGAAAAACGTATAAAAAATAAAAACGAGAATGGACGGGATGTGGGCCCGGACCTGGGGAACGAGCCGGAACTGCGACAGAGATTCTCCGAGAAGAAAAGAAACGAGAATGGCCACCACGGTGATGACCGGAGGCAGAAAAAAGATAAGCCGGTAACTCCCGCGGCTTATCAGGGTCGGGTCAAACACCCGGCGCCAGTAATCCCAGTGATATTCAGCCTCTTCGCTTAGCAGGATAAAAGCCAGGGCCACCACAGCCGGTGACCAGCAATCCGCCCAGGAGCAAAACCTTTACGGCCAGGTTCTCCAGGCCCCGGCCGGTGGATACGGCCAGCAACCATGGTACCCAGGTCAGGACCAGCACGAAAGGTATGTATAAGAAAGGATCAATATGGATTTTCTTAGAAAACATGCTTCGCTCCTGGCTGTGTCCAGCCCTTCTTAAAATACAAAAAAAATCTTCCATGATAAAGAAAATTTTTTACCGGAGGTCCCCGGGCCGCCAAATTAGAAGAGGCAACCTTCTTGAAAGAGGCAGAACAGCAAGCCCTGAGTTAACAGGATTACGAACCGATCTGCCTGGAGCCCGAACTGCCTGAAGCTGTCAGGCCGGCCGGTACCGGGTATCCTTATATATCCATGAAGTCTGCCTTTCTGGTGGCAAATTGTAGTATCATATTTCTTCTGATATTTCCTGTTGACGCAGCACTCAACAGAAATTATTCATATAAAAGAAAGGTCACTTATGGAGCAGGCCAATGAAAGCAGTCCTACTAACCGGCCCAAGGCAGGCCCAACTCCAGCAAAAACCAGAACCCGAGCTGCCCGATAAAGATTGGGTTCTGCTCAGAACCAGGGTAGCCGGCATCTGCGGCAGCGACCTGCATTACTTTATCTCCGATTCGGTTGGCGGCGAAAAAGTCCCCTACCCCTGCCTGGCCGGCCACGAATGCTCGGCTGAAGTCGTCCGGGTTGGCCCGGAAGCCAGGGATTTCAGCCCCGGCGACCTGGTAGCGGTTGAGCCATCCATCTCCTGCGGAGCCTGCGACCAGTGCCTGGCCGGTAGGTTCAACACCTGCCGGAAGATCAAATTCCTCGGTCACCCTGGAGAACTGGACGGTTGCTTCGCTGAATATTTCGTGATGCCTGCCAGAAACTTAATCAAGCTTGATTCATCCCTGACCCCGGAAGAAGCCATGCTGGCCGAACCCCTGTCCATCGCCCTGCATGCCCTCAACCTGGCCGCGCCTGGCAGCGGGGACAGGGTGGGGGTTCTGGGCACCGGCCCCATTGGCCTGTCTTTGATATTGCTTCTCAGGCAACGGGGCTTGAGTTCAATCTTTGCCACCGACCGCTCGGAAGCCAGGGTCAAGGCCGCCCTCAGGGCCGGGGCCGCCTGGGCGGCCAGCGTCGAGCAGGAAGACATAGTCCGGGAAATTCTTTCCAGGCAGCCGTTGGGATTGGACCTGGTGTTTGAGGCGAGCGGCGACCAGGAAGCCATAGACCAGTCGGTGGCCCTGGTCAAACCGGGTGGCCGGATAATCCAGGTCGGGATTCCGGTTCCGGAGAGGATTTCTTACCAGATAGCCCGCCTGCGCCGCAAGGAAGTCGCCATAATCAATTCCAGGCGGCAGAACCGGTGCCTGGAGCCGGCGCTCGAGTTGATTAAGAACAGGAAGGTCGAGGTGGGCTGGCTGCTTACCCATCGCTTCCGGCCGGAAGAAGCCCAGCAGGCCTTTTCCACCGCGGCCGACCGCCTGGATGGAGTCCTCAAGGCCGCTTTCATTTTTTGAGAGGTGATGAATACTGACAGAGGCCCTCGAAACGCAGGCCGGATTGAAGCCGCCAGGGTAAATCCCGGAAAGCTTAAGCCCGTAAGTTCTTAAAAAATAAAGCCCAGCACCGCCGAGGCCCGGGTCCCCCCGATCTTGAAGTCGACCCCTTCGTAGGTATCACTGGCCGCGCAATAACTTCCGTTCAGGCCGAAGAGGACCGCCTTGAACCTGAGGTAAAGTCCCGCCTCCATCAGAAATCCCAGCTTGTTGCCGCTGACCTTAATGTCCATGGCTTCTTCTTCGTAGGTGGCCGAAGCTACTCCGGCCCCGATAAAGATTTTCAGGTTCCGGGCCACTGAGGGGAAATAGGCCAGCCCTCCGCCCATAAATTGCTGCTTGGAATGGGCGGGTTCATTCAGCTCCGGGGTGGTGCCATTTTTGCTCAGGGTGGAAAACATTCCGTAGATGTAGACATCGCTGATAACCCTGAAGCCCAGCTTGAATTCCGGCACCATGACCTTGCTTCCGTAGACTTCCTTGTAGCCGGAATCGGCCGGAAAAAGGTAACCGTAGCTGAATGACAGCATCACGGTGTCGGCCCGCAAAGCTGGAACCAGAAAAATTGAAGACAAGACCAATGAAAACAGGACTGCCAGGGCGCATTTGGTTTTGTGGTTTTTCATGCTAAACCTTCTTGTTTATGGTTTTAAGAATTCTTTCCCTGCTTAACTCCGAACCGGTCTTCTGCTGCGAGGAAGAGCTGATGACCCGTCCGTAGCAATCAAGGGCCTGAATGGTGTAGAGGTAAGTTTTATCTGCTTCCAGGTACTTGTCGATGTAGACAACCTGCCCTGCCGAAAAATCAGAATCCCTGAAGGTCTGCACAATATGGGGATTGGCCCCGCTGCCCGCTTCCTGCCGGGTGAGCTGGTAGCTATCGACGTTGAAGGGAGCCGCCTTGCTGACCTGAATGGTAATCCGGGAATAGGCCCGTCTCAAGATCCAGGCCCTCTCCACCTTGCGTTCCACCTGGATATTGATGTTTATTTCAGGAATAAAACCGGTCCCGCCCAGGCTGAGCAGGGCCTGGGGTGTGGAGGGGTCGTTAGAATTAATGGCGAAAGTGGCAGTCAGGGGACCGGTGTTGTATGCTCCAAGCCTGAAGCCGACTTCCCGGCTGCTTCCGGCATTAACCGTAAAGGGAAAGGCGGTGGCCAGGCAGGAAAAATCCGTAGCCCCGGAGAGCCGGCTGATGCTGTTGATAATCAAGGGCCCGGCCCCGTCGTTGTAAATCGTCAGGGTCAGGTCGGAATTGGTGCAGACATTGACCTGGCCGAAGCTGAGGGTCGAGGACGACAGGCGCAGTTCAGGGTTGGCCCCGGCATACATCCTGAAACTTATGGGGGTACCTGACCCTGTGATTTCGGTCATACCCATTCCGGTAGGGCTGCCGTCATACCGCACAGTTGCCGGGTAGGTGGAAGGACCCAGCTCCGAGCCCGGCCGGTAAAAATCAGCCGAATCGCAACCCCTGATACCAAGCTCGATCTCGTCCAGGCCGTCGGCCTGGACCAGCATCAGCAATTTATGTTCGGTGTAGGAATTGTCATAGAGGAAGTTGGTGCCGTAGGAATTAAGCCTGGCATCCACGTGCCAGACGGCCAGGCCAACGTTCCCGCCGTTGACGCTGACCAGCCTGGAGTCGTTCCTGGTGGCATACCTGTTCTGAACCAGGTAATATTCATTAAAAATATCCCCGCTGACCGCTCCCGGAAAGAAAATCAGGGCCTCTGGATAATCACCCGTGGCTCTCAGGCTATAAACCTGGCTGCCGGCGCTGAAGACAGACGGAGTCAGCCAGTCCAGGATGAACTTGGAAAAGGCATTGTGGTCAAAGTTGTTGGAGTCCATCATGTCAAAGCCGCCCACGCCTCCCTTGGGGCCAACCGAACCGTCATAATCGTAATAATCAGGCAGGCCCAGGGCATGTCCCGTTTCGTGAATCGCTACCAGAGGAGTAAACTGGCCGGCAGGATAATTGTAAAGCTCCCACTGCCAGGAGTATCTCCTGAGCCTCTTTCCGTCAAGCAGATAACTGGTATCACTGAAAGTCGTCTGGTAACCCCACCAGAAAGTAGCCCAATCGCCATGGGTCCCGGTCCAGAAAACCAGGAAATAATCAACGTACCCGTCGTTGTCGTTATCGTACTGGGAAAAATCGTGACCCTGGGCGTCGTAATAATTCAGAACCTCTTTGATGAGAGACTGTCGCCCCTGGGTGGTTTCTGCTACGGCAGAGCGGTTATAAGCGGTGGTATACCAGCCGAGGACATTACCCTGTATGTCCAGTTGGCTGTAAGAGGCCCGAGAGTAATAGGCTCTCATGGTTTCGTAGGGATAACTGGGGTCGTACATATCTTCCGACCCGAAAAGCTTCTGGGCAATGAAATCAGCACTGGTCATAGGAGCATAATCCTGGAAGGCAATCAGGATGGCCAGGACCTTAACCTGGCCCTTGGTGGGCATTCCCCGCCAGCTGGGGGGCGGGGCCAGTAGTCTATCAATCTCCTGCGGACTTAAGCCCCGGGCTTCCAGGGCCAGGCGCTTAACCCGGTAATTCAATTGGGCCACAACGTCCGGGTCCATCCGGTGATTTCCGATTTCCCTGGCCGCGGCCACGCGGGCGGCATAGGTGCCATCCTGCTTGTATTTCTGAATCTGCTCCCTGGTGGGCGGTTCCAGGGCCCGGAGCCCTGCTGTTACCAAGAGAATAATGATTAACAATAAAAAAAAGACCCTGTTACGCGTCAGCACAGGCTTCCTCCCCTCTTCACTCTTTCAGAACCTCAATTCTATTATCCTGATTGAGTCCTGGCTGTCAACCGAAAATTGGCAGCGGCAGAACCGGGCCCGGGCAACCAGCCAAAAACTCAGTTAGAGCATCCGGTTGGAAGCCGGCAATATATTAAATTGGCTTTTTAAGCTTGAGCTCAGGGACTGTCTCTTCTTAAACCAATTTTCCTTTTACCCGGTCGGTCCCCTGGCAGCCACGGGTCTATTCGCCAACGGAACGTTGTTATAAATTTTCTTTGTTTATCATCATCCTATTTGCTTATAATATCCCTGATTAATCGGGCTGGCGAAAAAGCCGGAGATGAGGAGTTAGACATGCAACTTCACTGGTTGGACCTCTCAGTCTTCATCCTCTTTTTCATCGTGGTGGTTTCGGTCAGCATGTACAAGAGCCGCAAGGAGCGGACCGGGACGGATTTCTTCCTGGCCGGGCGGGGGCTGGTCTGGCCGCTGATCGGTTTCTCGCTGATCGCGGCCAACATTTCCACCGAGCATTTTGTCGGCATGTCCGGCCAGGCCGCGGGCGTGGCCGGCATGGCCGTGGCCAGCTACGAGTGGATGGCCGCCATCACCCTGGTTTTCGTGGCCCTGTTTTTCCTGCCGAAATTCCTGCGCAGCGGTATTTATACCATTCCTGAATTCCTGGAGTACCGCTACAACCCGGCGGCCCGCGGCATCATGGCTTTCTACATGATTCTGATGTACACCCTGGTCAGCATCGCGGCCGTGGTTTACACCGGGGCCCTGGCCCTGCACACCATATTCGACTTCGACCTGGTAAAAGCCGTCTGGCTGATCGGCATCATTGCCGCCGTTTACACCACCTGGGGCGGACTCAAGGCCGTGGCCTGGGCCGACCTCTTCCAGGGCTCAGCCCTGATCCTCGGCGGCCTGGTGACCATGGTCCTGGGCTTCAGGGCCGTGGGCGGGATCGGGGCCTTCGTGGCCGCCAACCAGGATAAGCTCCACATGATCATGCCGGCTGACCACCCGGTCATTCCCTGGACCACCCTGGTCGTCGGGCTATGGATCCCAAATTTCTACTACTGGGGATTAAACCAGTTCATAACCCAGAGAACCCTGGCCGCCAAGAGCCTGAAGCAGGGTCAGCTGGGAATCATGTTCGCCGCTTTTCTAAAATTGCTGATACCTTTCATCATTGTCATGCCGGGCATAATCTCCTACCAGCTCTACAAAGACCAGCTGCTGGCCCCCGGCCATACCACCGACCAGGCCTACCCGCTGCTCATCCGCAACCTGGTTGGTCCCGGAATGAGAGGCTTTATCCTGGCCGCCATTGCCGGGGCCGTGATCAGCACCCTCGGTTCACTCCTGAACTCGGTCTCCACCATCCTGACCATGGACATCTACAAACGCCACCTGAAGAAGGAAGCCAACCAGGAAACCCTGATCAAGATCGGGCGGGTGGCCACCATCGTTTTCGTGCTGCTGGTCTGCTTGCTGGCACCAAAGCTGGGAGACCCCAGGTTCAAGGGCATCTTCAATTACATCCAGGAATTTCAGGGCTTTGTCTCGCCGGGCGTGCTGGCTGCCTTTGTTTTTGGCCTGTTCATAAAGCGGACACCGCCGGCGGCCGGGGTGACCGCCCTGGTGCTTTCCGTCCCGGTGTACGGCTTCCTGAAATGGCAGTTTGGCGACATAGCCTTCTTGAACCGCATCGCCATCAACTTTATAGTCCTGGTCCTGGCCATGGCCATAATTACCCTGGTCAGGCCGCTCAAGCAGCCAAAAGAACTTCCGGTCCAGGAAAATTTCGACATGCGTTCCACCCCGGTTCTCAAGTACCTGTGCGCCGCCATCGTTATCCTGACTGTCGCCCTTTATATAATTTTCTGGTAATCCCGAAAAAGCGAGGAATGTTATAAGATGCCAGCGGGCCGAACTTCGAGATTGCCCCCGGCCAAAAATATCCTGCCTGTCCTGCTCCTGGCCGCGGTCATCGCTCTATCCAGCCTGGTCGTTTCCAGAGGCCAACCGACTGAAATTCCTTTCAGAAATGTCCAGATAATTGAACCCGGCGACTCGCCCGATATCATAATCCAGAAAGCGGCCAGGGTTGTCCCGGCCAGGCGACAGATAAAGTGGCAGGAAAAGGAAATGGCCGCCTTTGTCCATTTCGGGCTTAACACCTTCACCGGCAAGGAACACAGCGACGGGACCGATAGCCCCTCTCTTTTTCAACCATCGAGCTTCAACTCAAGACAGTGGGCCCGGGTATTCAAGGAGGCCGGCTTCCGGATGATAATCCTGACTGCCAAGCATCATGACGGTTTCTGCCTCTGGCCAACCCGGACCACCGATTACTCGGTTAAATCAAGCCCCTGGCGGAAGGGACGGGGCGACGTGGTCAAGGAAGTGGCCATGGCCTGCCGGGAAGAAGGCCTGGATTTCGGCCTTTACCTCTCTCCCTGGGACCGGCACGAAAAGAGTTATGGCAGCCCGCAGTACAACGAGTTTTTCCGTCACCAGTTGAGAGAATTGCTCACCAATTATGGCCCGGTGGCCGAAGTCTGGTTCGACGGGTATTGCGGAGAAGGACCGAACGGCCGGAAGCAGGATTATGACTGGATCTCATACTACCAGTTGATAAGAAAACTACAGCCGGAAGCCGTCATCGCCATAATGGGCCCGGATGTTCGCTGGGTTGGCAACGAAAGCGGCCTGGCCAGGGAGAGCGAGTGGAGCGTTCTGCCCCTTAACATTTCTGAAGCTTCCCTGAACCTGTTAAAGGCCGGGCGCACACCGCTGGAAAGAATATTCCAGCCGGCCAATGTCATGGGAGAAGACCTCGGGAGCCGGGCGGTGATCGGCGGAGCCCGGGCGCTGTTCTGGTACCCGGCCGAGGTCGACGTCTCCATCAGGCCAGGCTGGTTTTACCACCAGGACCAGGACCGGCAGGTTAAATCGCCCCGGGAGCTTTTTGAAATATATCTTAAATCAGTTGGAAGAAACTCTGTCCTGCTGCTTAATGTTCCGCCGGACAGGAGAGGCCTGGTCAACGAAAACGACATGAGGGCTCTGCTGGGCTGGCGGCAGTTGCTGGACCAGACCTTCAGGGAAGGTTACATCAGAAAAATCGCGGCCAGAGCCTCCGGCCAGTCGCCCGGGACAGAGGCCAGCTACCTGCTCAGGAAAAATCCGGATGGAGTCTGGAGCCCTTCACCCGGCCAGTTACCGGCCTGGCTGGAGTTCACGCTGGAAAGAATGGGCCGCTTCGACTGCCTGGAAATAAGGGAAGACATCGCCCGGGGTCAGAGAATCGAAGCCTTCTCCGTCGAAGCCTGGCTGGGGGGAAAATGGACTGAAATTGCCAGGGGAACGACGGTGGGTTATAAGAGGCTGGTAACCTTTTCCCCCGTTTCGACTGACCGGGTGAGGCTGGTAATAAGACAATCCCGGGATGTCCCCCGGGTGAAGAGTTTCAACCTTTACAGGCTGGCCCGCCAGGCTGCGCGGCCGGCCAGCATTGGTTGAATGGCATTCACTCGGTTCTGACTCTTATGGCCCAGTCAACTCGGTCAGGAGCTGGCCCGGGCACGCTTAACCAAGTCCTGTTCGCGAAATGCCTGTTTTTATCCCTCCCTTCACCGATAGCAGTCAGAATTCTCCACCTGATTGACAGCGCCCGTGAACTGATTTAATTATTTAATACGGGGAGGGAAAGGCGATGAAAAAGGCAGCGGTCTTCCTGGTGCTGATCCTTTTTTACTGGAGCTGTCTGCCAACGGAGAAGGCAGGTTCGGAAGCGTCCTTCGAACGGCATCTCAACGCCGGCCTTGCTCACATGCGCAACAGGGACTATGCCCTGGCCAGGCAGGAATTTTCCCGGGCCTTAAACCTCAACCCGAAATCGACGCGGGTTCACAACCTCCTGGGCCTGACCTACTTTCACGAGCAGAATTACGATATGGCCGAAATGTACTTCCAGCGGGCCGTAAGACTTGACCCGCAATTCAGCCTGGGTTATCTCAACCTCGGCGGTGTCTATGCCATGAAACAACTCTATCCCCGGGCCAGGGAATACTACGAAAAGACCATCAGCCTGGCCCCTGGCCTGGTCGCCGCCTACTACAGCCTGGGCGCGGTCTGTTTCCAGCTGGGTGATGAGGAAGCTGCCCTCAATTATCTTTCCAAGGGCTTTGAGCTTGAGCCAGATTTCCTGGAAAAACACCCGGACAGCCTGGTCGGTTTGCCCATGAAAGGAGCCTCCCTGGCCGAGCTTTATTTTTCCTTCGCCCGCCTGTATGCCGGCCGCCAGGACCTGGACAGGACGGTAGATTACCTGAAGCGGGCCAGGCAGGCCGGCTTCAGGGACTGGAAGCGGATAGAGCAGGAACCGGAATTTGAAAAAATCAGGGACAATCCGGTCATCAGGGAATTTCTGAAGTAAGACCTGCAACCTTTTATCCCGGACCTGGTTTTTCATGAAGGAGAGTACTTACATTTCCCGGGGCAGGCAGGATTTCTTGACAGTCACCGCCCCTTGGTTTAGCATTTAGTTGACTTTCGGGCAAACCAGAGTGAAACGACCTAATTTTAACAGGGAAAAAAAATGATAAAAAGAATCGGATGGGTCCTTGCTATCCTGATTGTAATTACTGCCGCCGTTTCAGCCGGTCAGAAACAATCGGATATCATCAAAGGCCTGAATCCCAAGTACCAGGACTGGCTGAAGCTGGTCAATTACATCATCCTGCCCCAGGAAAAAGACGTTTTCCTGAAACTCAATAACGACCGGGAAAGGGACCTGTTCATCGAAACCTTCTGGAAGATGAGGGACCCGACTCCGGGTACCCCCGAAAACGAGTACAAGGAAGAAATAATCAAGAGATTTAATTACGTGAACAAGACCTTCAGGCGGGGCTCAACCCGCGAAGGCTGGCAGACGGACATGGGCAAGATCTACATGATTCTCGGTGCCCCGGAGAGCATAGAGAGGTTTGAGGGTGTTAACGGCATAGTCCCCTGCCAGGCCTGGACCTACCACGGCGACCCTGAAAAGGGACTGCCCCCGGTCTTCATATTCATCTTTTTCCAGAGGCATGGCAGCATCGAATACAAGCTCTACGACCCGTTGATAGACGGCCCGGCCAGCCTCCTCCAGGATAAGCGCGGCCTGGATGGCCTCACCTATGAAGAACTTTACGAGAAAATCCTGGAAATTGCTCCCACCCTGGCCAACACCGCCATTTCCCTGATTCCAGGAGAATTTTCTTACGATTATTCTCCTTCTCCCCGCTACAACCTCATCCTGGCCGATATCCTGGATTCACCCAAAAAAGACGTCAACCCGTCCTATGCCACCCACTTCCTTAATTACAAAGGGGTGGTTTCAACCGAGTACCTGACCAATTTCGTCGATTCCGAATCAATGGCCGAGGTTATCCTTGACCCGGTCACCGGCCTGAACTTTGTTCATTTTACGGTGGCCCCAAAGAGCGTTTCGGTGGATTATTACGAGCCGAGAAGCCAGTACTACGTCCCCTTCCAGATGGATGTCAGCCTCAGGTCCAAGGATAAAATAGTCTTCCAGTACAACCGCAACATGTCCTACTACTTTTCCGAAAACGACCTGCCCCGAATCCAGGGTAACGGGCTGGCCCTTGAAGATTCTTTCCCGGTGGCCGAAGGTTCATACCAGTTAACGGTCCTGCTGAGGAACCCGGTCTCCAAGGAATTCACCATCCTGGAAAAGCAGATTGAAGTGGCTGAAGCCGGGAACCAGCCCCGGCTGGCCAACCCGCTCATCGGCTACCGGACGGAAAAATTCGCCCGGAGCCAGCATCTGCCTTTCAAGGTGGATGAAACCAAGGTCCTGGTGGACCCGAAGAATACCATCTCCGCCTCCGATGTCCTGGCCGTCAGCATCAGTGTTCTCAACCTGACCGAAAGCCTGCGCCAGAACGGCAAGATCAGGCTGGACCTCAGGAGTCTGGGCCAGAACAACCAGTTGACCAGGACCATAGAAATAAACCTGAACGAAAAGGAATTCAGCCGGGTCAGCAATTACCTGAGAGAGATCCAGGTGCGGGACATGATACCTGACTATTACGAGCTCAACCTCAGCCTGCTGGACGGAGCCGGAAGCCTGGTTGACCAGAAAAAGGGCACTTTCATCATCTCGCCGGAGAAGACCATTGGTCATCCCATAGTCCAGGCCAAGAGCTTTAACCTGGGTAACCTCTTCTACTATCATTACATGCTGGCCAGCCAGTACGACAAGCTGGACCAGACGGACAGGGCCGCCTACTATTACGAGCAGGCTTTCCGGCAGAATCCACAATTCAAAGAGGGTCTAAAAGAATACTGCCAGTTCCTCATCAAGGTCGGCCAGTTTGACCGGGTCATGGAAATGGCCGAAGGACTGAAAGCTGACGACAGCCAGGCCTTTGACTATCACCTGTTCCGGGGACTGGCCCTGATGGGCAAACAGGACATGGCCGGAGCACTGGACGAACTGTTGAAAGCCATTACCATCTATGACAGCGATACCCGGGCCCTGAACGCCCTGGGCCGCGTCTATATCCAGACCGGCCAGAAAGAGAAGGCCAGGCAGCCGCTGGAGGCCTCCCTGCGGCTGAACCCGGACCAGCCCGAGATCAGGAAGCTGCTATCCGAACTGGACAAGAGGTAAGGAAACTGAACGTGGCTTGGCCCGGTGCGGTATCAAGAAAGTGCAACCCTGCCAGAAAAATAATGGGTAAAATCCCATAAAACTGAAGAAGAGGTATTCTTCTATCGGCCAGGACAAGCCGTTAACTAAATCCCCCTGGATTCTAACTGCTCTGAACGAGATAAACCGGCAACATTTCCGGCCACCGCGGGGGAAGTTAAAGTCCATTACACGGAGTGGGGGGTATCCGGCCGTTTTCCAGCGCGACTTCGCAATGCCATCCTCTGAATTCCACTGGCTCTTGATAACATGAAACAGAGCCGGTCCCGGCCACCAACTATCAGCGAATGGAAAGAATCCAGCCGGCCAGGTCATTGATCACTTCTTCCGAGACGTTTCCCGGCCGGTACATGTACTCGTCTGGTGTGATCAACCCCTTGCCTTCCATGAACAGATGGTTGCAGAAGGGATAGAGCTTAAAGGCAACGTTTTTCTTCCCTTCCAGCGCTTTTTTCCAGGCGTTGAAATCCACCTCGGTCACCTGGTAGTCTCTCTTGCCCTGAAGAATGAGTAGCGGCTTTTCAATTTTCCTGGCCTCTTCGGTTGGGCGATAATCTCTGAGATCAAGCCAGTAAGAAGGAGCGGCCCCGATCAGGATCTCAGGAGAGTTCTTATCAGCCTCGGTCAGTGCTTTAATCTTTCCCACTGTCGTTTCCAGTTCCTGGAGCTTTTTCTTGGTTTCTTCCGTGGCCGGCCCCTGCAGGGCCAGCAGGTACCTGGTCTGCTCCAGGATGGTGTCCTCCATGGGCCTGGTCAGCCCGGCCAGGATGATGAACCCGGCGGCCCCTGTGGCCTTCCGGGCAATCCTGGGCACAAGCATTCCTCCCAGGCTGTGCCCCAGGACAAAGACTCTGTCCGGGTCAATCCCTTTAGTTTGACGCAGCAGGTTCACGGCCGAAACCGCATCGTCCACGGTTTCCTCGTTGACTGTAAAGGAACTCAAAATCTTTTTATCAGTGCCCAGCTTCTGACCGTAGACTCGGGTCCGCTTTTCGTACCTTAATACTGCAATGCCTTTTGAAGCCAGCCCCCAGGCAATATCACGGAAGGGCTTGTTGGGACCGACCGTCTCATCGCGGTCGTTGGGACCCGAGCCATGAACCAGGACCACTGCCGGAAAGGGGCCGGGCCCAACAGGCCTGGCTAAGGTACCGGGCAGAATCCAGTCACCGGTTCTGACCTGGACTTCCTCCTCCCGGAAAGAATCAGGTCGGGCATAGGGCGGGGGTGGGCTTTCCCTGACTTCAAGATGGGGCACAAAGCTGAACCCGGCAATTTCCGCCTGTTTGTTGAAAACCACCCTCAGGTCCAGGGCCTGCTTTTCGAAAAAGCAGGCCAGGTAGACGAAATCATACGGCCCCTGGGATTCAAACCTTGACCCTTTGATCTCCTTCAGGGCTCCGAGTTGAGCCTGGAGTCTTTCCCAGATCATCTTGAGCGTGGCCGGGGTGGCCTGGGTTTTCATGGTCTGGTCAAAATGTTCGCCAGCCGTTTCATAGTTCCCCTGGCGGAGATTTTCGACCAGGGTCCAGGCCCTTGTTTCTAGCTTACTCAGGTCGGGCTTTTCCTGGCCAAAGACCTGGCTGCCGCAGGCCAGCAGGCCAGCTAAAATGACCATTATAAGGATGTGTTCCCTGTTTGTTGTGATGATTTTCATGTGGCTACTTAAACTCCCTTTATGTCAGTCAGAGCCCCAGAAAGGGTTCTATAATCTCTTCTTTATCTGACCTATTTTCTCAGTAAATTGCTTCCTGCCGGGGCCTTAAGCAAAGAGTCCGGCTACTGAGATTTAATGCCAGTACAGATCACCTCTATTTTATAAGGCTAAGTGCTCATTTTTTCAAATGAAGAAAATAAAATGGCCCTGGCCTTGATGCCAGAAGTGTTCTCTAAAAAAGGATTTGCCCCTGGCCTGCCCCTGAAAATAAAAATCCCTGCCCCCGGTTATTATTCCCGGAGGCAGGGACTTGACTCTGCTTCAACAATAACAGCCGATGAAGTTCTGATCCAGTTCCACCTCAGAAACGGTAGTTTATGCCGACAGCCGCATCCCAGGTGCTCCTGTTATAGGTCACCGGGTAAGCGGGGAAGGGATATACCGAATCCTGCTTCTGGTATTTCTTGTAGAAAACGTAAATGGCCCCGAGTTCCAGGCTGAGCCGGTTAGTCAGGTTCAATTTCAGGCCGCCGCCAATGGTGTCGCTGCTGAGTTCATGGTTGATATCATCCTGGTATTCGGGAGCCAGGTCAAACTGGGTTCGGAGATAACCGGCACTCAGGGTAACCAGGCGGCTCAGGTCATATTCCAGCCCGGCTCCCAGCTCGTAGCTATTCTTATTTACCAGCGCTTCAGCCCCTTCCCAGTTGGCACTCCTGTCGAAATAGTAGCTGAAAGACAGGTAGCTGCGGAAAGCGGGAGTGAAGGCATAGCGCAGACCGGCTGACAGGATGGCCGGAATGTCATTCCGGAATTTCTCGCCGTCCGGGAACATTCCGGTGTCGTCGACGGTCGTCTTATTGGTCAGTTCCAGCTTGGTGTTGAACTCATACTTCAGGCTGAAGGCCAGAGACTCGCTGGGCGTGAAGTTCAGGCTCAGGATGGGTGTAAAGCCGGTGCCGGTCTGCTTGACGTCGACTTGCTTGTCAGCCACCATGGCGGCATAACCCGTCTGGCCTACGGACATGAAGAAAGCATAGGCACTGACCCAGGTGCCATTGGGGTTGATCATGACGTTGGTGATAGACCCCTCGTACTTGTTGGTGGCGGTGATAAGGCGAGCCCCGACGCCCAGGGCCAGGCTGGGGCTCAGGGCATAGGAGAAATTGAGCTGGTAGCCCATGAAGACCGATTCCCCCTTGAAGGCGATGTCCACGTCGTAGCCCGTGGTCGGCACCCCCATGTTGGAAATTAGCACGGGCAGGGTGGAAAAAGGAATCTCGAACGACGGCAGCCCGGTCTTGAAGTCGGCTGTTCCACCACCGGCATTGGGTCCCACCCCGAAGGAAATGGCCAGGTTACCCTTCTTATAAACCGCGTACAGGTTGGGGAAAAAGGGCACCCGGACTTCTCCCAGGTAATTGGGGTCGTTGAGCAGCGGGAAACCGTTAAGGATCTTCTTGTCCTGGGTGATTATCTGGTTGTGCAGCGAGAGGTGAAAGCCGTCTGATAGCTTGACCAGGCCGGCCGGGTTGTAGTAGACGGCATCGACGTCGAGGGAAGCGTTTCGGGACAGGAGCCGGATGAAGGTAGCACTCTGGTTGTTGTTGGTCAGGATACCGGCCGTGGCACTTGAGGCCAGGAGGGCCAGAATCCCCAGAAGACACACCGTTTTCCTCATTCTTAACCTCCTTTGAGATGTGCTGAATATTATTCGAATTTTTGAATTAATTGCAACTGGTTTTTTTAGCCCGGCAGGCCGGGTTCAGATACGGAAAACTTCAGGTGTTTAAAGCAGACAGGCGGGGTATTCCTGGCCCGTACAGAGGCCGGGCTGGATGACAGGACATGATTGTTCCTTTATTAGGATAATCCAGGCGAAACCCGAGAGAGTGCCCTTACAGGCCAGAGGCACGATTCAAATCCCACTCCAACCATCCGGAAACGATCTCCTGCCCCGGCCAGTTCTTTAATTCTTAATTTTTTCTATTAAGTTTTCTTGTAAGCCTGCTCGTCTTTTACTTGACAGGGATAGACCAAAAGTTTAATTTAGAAGCATAGCGGGAGGCCAATACAGAGAAACCGGGGATGGGTAAGTATTGCTTTTTGAAGCCGTGTCCTGTCCTGCACGGGAAGAATTCCGCATCCAATGGCCCGAATCCATGCATCCCGGCAATCCCTTGTATTTTTATCGGAATAGTAGGATAATGGAAGAGTCATGACAGCCGACAGGATTGACCGGCGACCTGAGATAAACACCAGGCCCGGTTTTCATAACCGGATTAGACCTGACTCAATAGTAACCAAAAAGGAGGCTTGATATGTCCGAACTTACACCAGATGTCACCCTCGATAACAGCGGGCTGGCCTGTCCCATGCCAATCATCAAGACCAAGAAGGCCATCGACGGGATGCAAGTCGGCCAGGTGCTGAAGATGATCGCCACCGACCCCGGTTCCATCCCCGATGTCCAGGCCTGGGTCAGCAAGACCGGTCATGAACTTCTGAAGCATGAAACCGAGGGCAACAGGTTCATCTTCTACATCCGCAAGACAAAATAACAGCCGTCAGGGAAGACCTGTCTTCCCCGGCCCTTAGCATAAAAGCCCCGGGCTGAAGGAGAGCTAAGAGTGGTGGGACTCAAGCGGGAGGCTTTTTTCGGAAAGCCGGTTAATCCCTCTCTGCCGGGAATATTTTTCAATCCGAACTATCCCACACGATACTTACCCCTTACCACCACAAACCATTTCAGCCACCCGTCTCGGAATTTAAGTCAAGCTAACTTCAAAAAAGGAGGATAAATAATGCCTGAAGGAAAAAAGAGACTGGCCATCATCTGCCTGCACGGCAGTCTTGACGTGGCCTTTGCCACCTTCGTCCTGGCCACGGCCGGGGCCGCCATGGAAATGGAGACCGCCGTTTATTTTGCCTTCTACGGGCTGGAAGTCCTCAAGAAGGGGAAAATCAACAAGCTCAAGGTTTCACCGCTGGCCAACCCGGCCATGCCGGTGAAAATTCCCAACATCATTGCCATGCTGCCCGGGATGACCGCCGCGGCCACGGCCATGATGAAATCCTGGATGAAAAAATCCAAGGTGGCCACCCTGGGCGAACTGCTGGACACGGCCCGGGAACTGGGCGTCAGGCTTATTGCCTGCCAGATGAGCATGGACGTCATGGGGATCAAGAAGGAAGACCTCATAGACCGGGTTGAAATCGGCGGGGCGGCTACCTTCCTGGAATTTGCCAGCCAGGATGCCATCACCCTGACCTTTTAGGAGGAAGCCATGGCCGACGATAAAATCCTGATCATCATGACCAGTGGCCCGGACACACCCCGGCGCTGTGCCACACCCTTTTTCTTTGCCACTCTGGCCACCGCTATGGATTATGATGTCACCATGTTCTTCACCATTGACGGAACCCTGCTGCTCAAGAAAGGTCTGGCCGATACAGTTTTCCCCAAGGAAGGAGGCAAATCGGTCGGCGAATTCCTGAAAGAGGCCATGGACTCCGGGGTCAAGATGACCGCCTGCACCGCTTCCCTCGAACTTCACGGCCTGAGCCCGGAAGACCTGATTCCCGAGGTCAAGATGGTCGGTGGAGCTTCCATGTGGCAGATGGCCGAGGAAAGTAAGACTGTCTTAACTTTCTGAGCGAATCAAAAAGGAGGAAACCATGGCCATAATTCGCGGCTGTAACCTTCCCGAAGACCTCTACTATTACCCGGAAAAGCACCTGTGGCTAAAGCCGCTCGGTGGAAACCTCTTCCGTATCGGACTGACCCCCATCGCCGGAAAACTGGCCGGCGGTAAACTTAACGCAGTAACCATCAGGTCCAAGAACATCGGCCAGGAAGTCCAGCATGGGAAAAGCCTGGCCACCCTGGAGAGCAGCAAGTACGTGGGTCCGGTGCCGGCTCCCATTACCGGCATCGTCAAGTCTGGAAACGACAGGCTGGCCGCCGACCCCAACCTGGTCATCAGCGACCCTTACGGCGAAGGCTGGGTGGCCGAGATCGAAGCCACGAAGTGGGACCAGGAAAAAGCTGCCCTGCTGACCGGGGCTGAAGGCCTGGCCGAATACGAAAAGAAACTGGCAGCGGCCGGGATCTCCTGCGGGTGATATTTTTTGGGTGCGCTGGAAGATTAAAAATTAAAGTTTATAAATCGCGAAAAAATAATTCCTTCGCCAAGGAGGGCAAATGAAGGAAAAAACGATTTATGAGCACTTGAGGGAAAAGGGGCTCTCCCGGCGGGACTTCATGAAACTCTGCGGCACCATTGCCGGTATGATGGGCCTGGAGTTCGTACCGCCGGTCAAAGCCCTGGGCAAAACACTCGGACCGAGCCCGGAAGAAGTGGTGGCTCAGGCCCTTAAGACCAAGCCGAAAGTTCCCATCATCTGGCTGGAGTTCCAGGACTGCGCCGGGTGCAGCGAAGCCATCTCCCGCTCCAGCTCTCCCCTTCTCAGCAACCTGGTCCTAAATGACATTGCCATCGAGTACCACGAAACCCTGATGGCTGCGGCCGGCTTCCAGGCCGAGAAGGCCAAGGAAGAATGCATGAAGAAATACTTCGGGAAATACGTGCTGGTGGTTGAGGGCAGCCCTACCCTGGCCGATGACGGCATCTACTGCACCGTGGCCGGAAAAAGTAACCTGGACCTGCTAAAGGAAGCTGCAGCCGGGGCTGCTGCCGTCATCGCCACCGGAAACTGCGCCTGCTTTGGCGGAATCCCGGCAGCCCATCCCAACCCGACCAGGGCCGTCGGCGTGGCCGACCTCATCAAAGACAAACCCGTGGTCAACATACCGGGCTGCCCGGCCATTCCTGAAGTTACCACCGGAACCATACTCCATTTCCTCATCCTGGGCCAGTTGCCTGAGACTGACCAGCTGAAAAGGCCTTTGCCCTTCTATGGCCACACGGTTCACGACCACTGCCTGCGCCGGCCATTCTACGAAGCCGGAAAATTCGCCGGAAGCTTCGACGACGAAGGAGCCAGGAAAGGCTATTGTCTTTACCGACTCGGTTGCAAGGGCCCGACCACTTACAATGCTTGCGCCGGCCTGAAGTGGGAACGCGGCCTTTCCTATCCCGTTCAATCCGGCCACCCCTGCCTCGGCTGTTCCGAGCCTCATTTCTGGGATGGCGGCGGCTTCTACCAGGGTCAGTCGGCTCCAATCGTACGGCTTGATAAAAGTTCCACGGCCACCCTGGTCGGAGTCGGCGTGGCGGCCGGGGCCGCCCTGGCTGGCCTCAACGCTGTCAAGAAGAGCCGGGCCAAAAAGGATCTGAAAAAAGATCAGTCTCAGGCCGCCGGGTCTGATCCCGGGTCAAAGAAGGAGGGCTGAGATGAACTGGACGAATATCTTGAATTTCAGCCGCGGGCCACTGCTTCATGTGGCCATGATAATTTTCGTGGCCGGCCTGAGCTACCGGCTGGTCCGGGTTCTTTTGCTCGGCTGGGCGAGAGACAGGGCTAAGAACAAGGGCAGCAAGCTCTGGGGGGTAATCGTCAATTACCTGAAGGGCCTTTTCGTCCTGCCGTTTATTCCCTGGGTCAGGCGCACCTTCCGCCACAACGAGCTGACCTTTATCGCCGGCGGGCTGTTCCACCTCAGCCTGTTCCTGGTCCTGGTTTTCGGCACGGCCCATATTTTAGTCTGGAAGAGCCTCTGGGGTTTCGGCTGGAAGGGCCTGCCAACGCCCATCCTGGCTTTCTTCTCGGCCGCGGGCATAATTTCCATGATTGTCCTGCTGATAAACCGGCTCACCCACCCGGTGTTAAAAATGCTGACCAGGTTCCCGGTCTGGATAAACTGGCTGGTGGTTTTCCTGCCGATGATAACCGGCTTCATCATGGCCAGGCACCTGTGGTTCAGGTACGAGGTGATTTTCAGCCTGCACCTGATTTCGGTCAGCCTGCTTCTAATCTGGGTTCCCTTCGGCCGCATCTCCCACTTCCTGTTTTACTTCTTTTCCAAGACCATCCACGGAGCCCAGGCTGGTAAGCGCGCGGTAACGCCCTGAAAAGGAGGCAAGCCATGAAAAGCCAGAAAACGCAATCAGCCATAAACACCTACCTTAAGGAGACAGGTGGCTGGGTGGCCAGTCAGCTTGAGGCCTGTACCCGCTGCGGCATCTGCGCCGAAGCCTGCCATTTCTACCAGGCCCTGGGCAATCCAGAATATGCTCCCATCTGGAAGCTGGAGCCGCTGCGCCGGGCCTATGAGCAGCGCTTCACGGTGGCCGGCAAGCTGAAATTAGCCCTTGGCCTGGAGAAAAAGCTCGCCGACTCCGACCTGGAACACTGGAGCAAAATCGTCTACGAGGCCTGCACCGTCTGCAACAAGTGCGCCCATGTCTGCCCGATGGGCATCCAACTCGGGCCACTGATTCACGGGGTCAGAGCCGGGATGGCTGCGGCCGGAGTGGTGCCCGCGGACCTGGCCGAAGCCACGGAGAAGCAGAAAACCGTCGGCAGCCCGCTGGGGGTTACCGACGAAATGTGGCGGGAAAGAATCGACTGGATCACCGACGAATGGGAAGCTCAAATACCAGTTGATAAGGCCGGGGCCGAGAGCCTGGTAGTTTTCACCTCAATTGAGCTTATGAAATTTCCGGATAACCTGGCCGCGGTGGCCAGGATTCTCAACAGGGCCGGAGAAAACTGGACGGTGAGCTCAACCGGCCGGGAAGTGGTTAACTTCGGCTACTTTGAAGCCGACGAGGAGCTGACCAGGCTTTTCATGTACCGGGTCTTCAAGGCGGCCGAGGAGCTGGGCGTCAAGCGGATCATCATCAGCGAATGCGGTCACGCCTACGACGCTTTTCGCTGGGCAGCACCCAACATGATGAAAGTTCCAAAGGGAGTGGAAATCGCCCACATCAGCGAGTACATCCACCAGCTCTGGAAGACCGGCCGGATCAAGCTCAAAGAAGGAGCCTTTGACGGGGAGACCATCACCTTCCACGACTCCTGCAAAATTCAGCGCCGCGGTGGCATCATCAAGCAGCCGCGGGAGCTGCTCAGGGTACTGGCTCCCAGGAGTTTCAAAGAAATGACGCCCAACAAGGAGCAGTCCCTGTGCTGCGGCGGCGGGGGCGGTGTCATCTCCATCAAGGAAGCCGACGCCAACCGCTATGCCGTCTTCGAGATGAAAATTGAGCAGCTCCAGGAAGTCCAGGCCAGGGCCGTCTGCATGGTCTGCAGCAACTGCCGTTTGCAGTTCGTGGACAGCGTGGGGCATTTCAACCTGCCGGTAAAAGTCCACGGCCTGGCCGAGCTGGTTTCCAAGGCCCTGGTTTAAGGAAAGGAGGGGAAAATGGCATCCTTTAATCTTACCCCGGTGGAAAAAGGAATCCTCAGGTGCCGTCACACCGGCCCCTTTACCCCTGAGGACATTCAATCCCTGACGGTTTTCTTCAGGGAATACCACGGCAAGCTGCTGATAGACCTCAGCGGAACTGACCCGTCCGAATGCCTGCGGCACATCAGGCACATGAGGCCGATCATGCCAACCGCGGCCATTTTCGGGGCCGAAATAGACCCCAAAATTCTGGAGATAGACCGCAGTTACTACGCCAACGAGGTGCGCTGGTTCCGGACCGAAAAAGAAGCCCTGGAATGGCTTCGCAACCAGTAATGGGAGGAGGACAAAATGGCTAATCGAATCGTCATCGATCCTATAACCAGGATAGAAGGTCACTTAAGGATTGAAGCCGCGATCGATGGGAACAACACCATCACCGAGGCCTACTCGGCTGGAACCATGGTTCGCGGCATCGAAAACATCCTGAAGAAGCGCGACCCGCGCGATGCCTGGGCCTTTGCCCAGAGAATCTGCGGGGTTTGCACCACGGTCCATGCCATTGCCTCCATCCGGGCGGTAGAAGACGCGCTAGGCATAAACATTCCTAAAGCAGCCAACCTGATGCGAAACATGATCATCGCCCAGCAGTACATCCATGACCACGTGATGCATTTCTACATCCTGCACGCCCTGGATTTCGTGGACGTGGTCAGTGCCCTGAAAGCTGACCCGAAGAAAACCTCGGACATCCAGCAGAGCATCTCCGGCTGGCCCAAATCCTCCCCGGCCTACTTTGCCGAGGTCCAGAAAAAGGTTCAGGCCATCGTCGATAGCGGCCAGCTATCGCTTTTCAGCAATGGCTACTGGGGGCACCCGGCCTACAAGCTCCCGCCGGAAATCAACCTGCTGGGCGTGGCTCACTACCTGGAGTGCCTGGACTGGCAGTCACAGGTGACCAAGATCCACACCATCTTCGGCGGCAAGAACCCGCATCCCAACTTCGTGGTGGGAGGGGTGCCGCTACCCATTGACATGAACTCGGACCAGGCCCTGAACGCCGAGAAGCTGGCGGTGATAGCCGATTCCATCAAGAGGATGAACGACTTCGTTGACCAGGTTTACCTGCCGGACCTGCTGGCCGTGGCTCCCTATTACCTGGAATATGCGGCGGTCGGCGAAGGGTTGGGTAATTTCCTGGCCTGGGGGGAATTTCCTGAAGGGCAGCTCAACGAAATTGATAAGCTGATTTTCCCCAGGGGTGTCATCGTCAACCGTGACCTGAAGAACGTTATCGTGCCCGACCCGAGAGATGCGGCCAGGATGAAAGAATTCATCACCCATAGCTGGTATAAGTACAGCCAGGGCGACGAAACGGGCCTGTTTCCCTGGGAAGGCGAAACAGTCTTTAATTACACGGGTCCAAGACCGCCTTACGAATACCTCAACGTCGAGGGCAAGTATTCCTGGTTGAAATCACCCCGCTGGAACGAGCTGCCGATGGAAGTCGGCCCCCTGGCCCGGGTGCTGATTCTTTATGCCACGGGGCACAAGGAGACGGTTGCCCTGGTCAACGCCGTTCTGGAAAAGCTCAGGGCTCCGGTCAGCGCCGTGTTTTCGACGCTCGGACGGACGGCGGCCAGGGCCATTGAGACCAAGGTCATCGCCGGGCTGCTTCAGAAGTTCTATGACGAGCTGGTGGCCGAGATTAAAGCCGGAAACACCGACACCTTCAACGACGAAAAATGGGAGCCCCGGACCTGGCCGAAGAAGGCGCTCGGTTTCGGCTATACCGAGGCGCCGCGCGGAGCCCTGGGGCACTGGGTGGTGATAGAGAACAGGAAAATCAAGAATTACCAGATAGTGGTGCCGACCACCTGGAATGCTTCGCCCCGCGACCACAGGAACCAGGCCGGCGCCTATGAGGCTTCGCTGGTCGGAACTAGGCTGGCCAACCCCGAACAGCCGCTGGAGATTCTACGGACGCTTCATTCCTTCGACCCGTGCCTGGCCTGCGCCGTGCACCTGGTCGACACCAGCGGGAAGAAGGTCGGAGAAGCGGCCACCGGCTTTAACCTGGTTGTCCGCTGAAGCTGCACACAATCTAGGTTTAAGAAGTGATTGGACGGCCAAGAGCTTGAAACGCCGGGACTGGCCCGTTAACCAGGTGAATCATAATTCCGGAGGAGTAAGAGCACAGACCGGGCACTGGCAACGGCAGATGATAGAAACGTTTGAAAAATTGAAGATATCTAACCGAAAAAGAACAAACGGCCCGGTTGGGGTTCCAGCCCTTCAGGGACAAGACGCTGTTCAGAAAACCGCCTTATTCCAGGACGGCCACAAATGGCAGGTAGCTGCTAACCTGGGTAAAACTGGCGTGCGGTCAGCTGTCCGGACCAGAAAGAAGCGGCAGTCACAACGTGTCGTCATGGGGACGAAACCTATTAGATATATGAATGGTTATTCATATGTCCTGAAACTGGCCGAATCTGAGGGCAGAAACTGAAATGACCAAGAGAATTGTGGTGCTTGGAGTGGGAAACATCCTGAACCGGGATGAAGGAGCGGGAGTGCAGGCCCTAAAAGAACTGGAAAAAATTCTACCCGCTGGCCTGAAGCCGAAGGTTGAGCTGGTAGATGGCGGGGTGCTGGGGATGGACCTTCTCCCCTACGTGGAACGGGCCACTCACCTGCTCGTCCTGGATGCGGCGGATTTCCAGGGCCGGCCGGGAGAAATCCGGGAGTTTCCGGGAGGGGCGCTAAAAACATTTTTCTCAGGCAAGATTTCCTGGCACCAGCTCGGCTTCCAGGAGGTGCTGGAAGTAGCCCGGGTCAGAGGGCACTATCCGGGACAGGTTCACCTGATCGGCGTTCAGCCGGGGGACATGGAAGTCGGACTGGGCTTAAGCGAAGCTCTGGAGCTTTCCGTGAAGGACATGGCCAGAAGGGCCCTGGATATACTGAAAAACTGGCTCGAAGATACTGACCATGCAGGATAAATTCCGGAGGATTACCCCTCAAATAAAAATGTTAACTTGCACCATCTACAGGTCCAGGACCAAGTACAGGAAACAGAAGAGTCACCATGCGCTTCAGGTTCAAGTGGCAGCAAGAATCCTGCCTGTGCGAAGTCTTAATCAAAGGCTTCTGGCCTTTACCAGATATTCAGCTCCAGAAACCCGAACTCTGAAGCCTGGATTGAGGCATTAATAAAACAAATTTCCGAGGGATTGATTTATAAAACTAAATAAGGCAAAAAAGGCATTAATTACCAAAATGGGGCTAATCAAAAAACAAACGATAAATCATCTTAAGGACCTGGAAAGGAAATAAAGGATGGACGGGAATCATAGGAAAAGAATAAGGGGCATCGACCTGGGGGAAGTGCCGGCCGTTAGGTCGCAGACTTGCTACCATGCTGTCGGCTACGCCTTTGGACCCAAAACTCCTGATACCATCATCCTGGTCAGCCCCGCGAGTCCCTATGTCTGTGTCGGCTTCCACCAGGAAGCGGAGAGGGAAGTTGACCTGGAATACTGCCGGCAGGCCGGGCTGCCCGTCTACCGGCGCGAAGTCGGAGGCGGCGCTGTCTATCTCGACCGGAACCAGCTTTTCGTGCAGTGGATTTTCCACCCGGAAAGCCTGCCCCTCGAGCTTGAGGATAAATTCAGGTTCTACGTTGAGCCAATTATCCTCACCTACCGGGAGCTGGGAATTGAGGCCTCTTACCGCCCGGTTAATGACATCCACGTAGCCGGAAAGAAAATCGGAGGCACGGGCGCGGCCAGGATCGGCCAGGCGGACATCCTGGTCGGAAGTTTCATGTTTGATTTTGATAAGAAAACGATGGCCAGGGTGCTCCGGGTTTCCTCAGAAAAGATGCGTGACAAGGTCTTCCAGAGCCTGGAGCAGTATATGACCACGATGAAAGAACTGTTGCCGGAACTTCCCGCCAGAGAGATTGTTAAGAGAATTTATCTGAATAAGGTGGCAGAACTGCTGGAAGCCGAAGTAGAGGCAGGCGGAATGTGCGAGGCAGAACTTCAAGAGGCGGAAAGGCTGGACCGCCTTTTCCAGAGCGAGGACTGGATTTTCCAGAAGGGACCGCTGCGCCGGCCTTCCGTCAAGATCCACGAAGATGTCCACGTGCGCGAGGTGGATTATAAAGCTCCGGGCGGATTGATCAGGTTGACAGCCAGGATCAGGACGGAGGGCGGAAAACCGATCCTGGATTCGGTCTGGATTTCCGGCGACTTCACCGCCATTCCCAAGGAAGGTATATTCATCCTGGAAGATAGGCTGCGGGGTATTGCCATCGAGGAAAAAAGCATCGGTGAAGCGGTCTGCCGGGCTCTTGGAGAATCGGGGCTGCAGTGTCCCGGACTGACAGAACAGAGCTGGATTTCTGCCCTGCTCAGGCTGACCGATTCCGGGTAAATTGCGGTTGGCCCCTGCCCCCGAAGCAGATAATATGCATCAAGGCGGAGCAAAAAATTATAAAGGCTCTTGGTCGCCGGATTTATTGATTATCGAGTGGGGTTTATAGGTTTTCTTTCAGCCAAAGTATATAAAATGAATTTTTCACCGGGGAAGCCGGCAAATGACCTTCTCAAAGTCTGTATCAAAGACTTAACCGTGTTTCGTTGTATATCCGTCTGCCTGGCCGGCTCTCAACTTCCTCATAATAATAACGATACAGGAAAAAATACCCCAGGCTGCCAGGTAAATAAATTCGGGTTTTTAAGTTGCCTATTATCAGGTAGCCGTCTATAATAGAAAATAAGGCAGGAGGTAAAACATGATCAGCAAAAAGATGGAAGAAGCCATCAACAAACAGATCAACGAGGAGATGTATTCGGCCTATCTTTATCTGTCGATGGCCGGGTACTTTGCCGAGCAGAACCTGATGGGTTTCCACAACTGGCTGTATGTTCAGTACCACGAAGAGCTGGAGCATGCCGAGAAATTCTACAAGTATCTGGTGGAACGCGGCGGGCAGGTCAGGCTGGCCGCTATCAAGGAACCCGAGCACACCTGGAAAAACGCCAGGGATGCCTTCGAGGCGGTCCTCAAGCACGAACGGCACATTACCGGCAGGATTAACGAGCTGGTGGACATAGCCGAAGCAGAAAAGGACCGGGCTTCTTTCGCCATGCTGCAGTGGTTCGTCAACGAGCAGGTCGAAGAAGAAGCTAACGCCCAGGACATCCTGTCCAAGCTGGAGATGGTGGGCGACCACAAGCAGGGCCTGCTGATGATCGACCGGGCCCTGGCCGAACGGAAAAAAGGCTGACAAAAAAGGGGGACACAATATCGTGTCCCCCGTTCTATTTTTTCCTGAGGACTATCTGCTGACTGTCACGAGCCAGGACAAAGTCAAAAAACTCTTTCAGGTGAATATACTCGTTGACCGGAAATAGATTTTTCTTGATGGCCAGCCGCCTTTCCACGCGCAACTGACCCGGCTCATCCTGGCTACAGGCCAGGTTAAAACCGGCCCGTTCCGAATCCCTGGTCTTAGCTTCGGGAAGCGCCTCCACCTCGTAGCCATCGGGTAATTCGATTATGATTTCGTCAATCTCAGCGTACGGGTAATTGAAATAAACCGGGTATTTCCTGAAAGCGGAGCGGAAAGGATAGCGGCCCGGATTGGTCAGGGCATAGACCGGAAGCAACAGCTTGTCACCGGCTTCATGTATCACCCCGGAAACCGTGGCCTCAAACTCAGCAGCCAGTTCGGCTGATCTTTCTTTAAGCCCCGTAAGATCCTTTAGCTTAACCTTACTGCCGGCTGGTAGTTTCTTGAGCAGCTCTTCTTCCAGGATTTCCTTAAACTTCATTGCATCCTTTTCCCTGTTACCAAACTTCCTTGATAGGGCTTCCTGTCCCCTGTATTCTACCCGGATTGTGCCGGTCAGATTGCCCTGGCCATCAGGTCGCAATTTCGCTATTTGCCTGCAGCTTGAGTCATCAGCCGAAGTCGAGGGGCTGGTGAAAAAGCTCATCCGGTCATTCTCGAAGGTCAGGGCCGTGGTCCCGGTCCTCGGCCAGTAAACCATCTCGTATGGGCAACCGGGCAACCCGGGGTCAAACGCCTGGAACCTATTTCCAATTTTTACCATGACAATTTCCGAATCTAACTGCTCCTTGAACAAGGGGATATCAGCCTTGAAAATCTTTTCGTCTCGACTGGCCACCCTGACCAGGTAGGTCTCGAAGCCCGCCGCCCGGGCCAGGGCGGCAAAGGTCCTGGCAATCTGGTTCTTATACCCATAATTCCTTTTTAGAACGTCCCTGACATCATTGTTTGGCTTGATCTTTTTCCATTCTTTTTCTGACATTGACGGGACATAATCCAGGTTCTTTATGTCCTGGACACGCTCATATAGTTTCCTCAATTTAACTTCGGGGTCAGTTGCCCCTTCGACCAGGGCCAGAACCTCTTTTTGCAGACCTTTCCCGCCAGTCATAAATTCCTCATAAATTTGTTTCCAGGAGCCGGCCGCTTTCTCCCAGTATTCATCGTTACTTCTGATGTCTGGAGGGAGATAATAAATCTTAAAAGAAATCTTTTCGGCATTTTCCGGCGGCATAAATTCTTCTCGTAAAAAGGGCGGGATATCATTTACTTCCAGTTCCAAACCTTTTTCAATCCTTTTCGGGAGGACGTTCCGAAGGTTATTGGTTACCCAGGCCATGTTGTATTTGCCGCCACTGCTAACCCCGGTAACCGGGTCAGCTAAAAAAGTATATTTTGCTTTTTTTATATAGATGGAATCCTGTAATTCCCAGTTGACGGCAGACTGAGAGTAGAAATCATCCATCATGATAAAAACCGCGTTAATACTGATCGACAGAACTCCATCGGTGATTATCCATAAAGGGCCCGGTTTCTCACCCGGTGACATCTCGTATTCATAATCAATTATCTGTCCAGCCGAAACACCGGGAATGGCCAGGGTCTTGATTCGGTTTTCAAACATTCCCTGCCTGGAAGCAATCTTATCCATTGTTTCCGGCACGACTTCACGACGGCGCCCGTCAGTTTCATAAACGACAACCTTGATGTTTTTTACATCATTCAGCAGGGGAACATATGGAATTTCAAGGTTGGCATAATCTCTGCCGGCCGGGCTCAGGATTTTAATTCTCTTGAAGACCGATTTCACCTTTTTTTGATTATCATCTATTCTTTCATAATACAGGCAGACGGCCGGAGCCCCGGGGAGTTCCGGCAGGTCGCTCATGGCCAGGTCTTCAGGAGTTATTGGAGGCCTGGGCCGGGCCGGTTCCTTGGTCTGAGCGGAAAGTCCGAAATCAAGGACGGCAATCACCAAAATCAGCAGAAGGATCATCTGGCCTAAATGATAACCCGATTTATGCTGTCGGAATGAACAGCGAATTTTCATTCGTGCCTCCTTCAGTCCGGATTGTTGACCTTCTTGAGGAGCAACCGGCGCCGTTCTTCGCCGGAGAGCAACCTGAACATCTCCAGGATTTCATGGAATCGGTCGGGTGGCAGATAATCCTGCTTGATTTTGAATAACCGCTTCAGCCGCAGCGTCCCCCCATCGAGTTCCAGACGGCTGTAATAATCGGCAAATCCGTTACTGAGTTCAACCGGCCCCGGGAGGACTTCCACGGCGTAACCTGCCGGGAGCTTGATTTCAAACTCGTCCTGGCTGGTGCCAACCATAGATAACAGGACAGGATATTTCCGGTCGTCTTTCTGTTTTAAGATCTCATAGTCGTCAACCATGGCCAGGATATTAGGCCTGAAGCTGAAAACGTCGCCGGTCTTACTTAGGTAAGAGGCAGCCCGGAAGCTGTACTGAAGCACAACTTCCCTGTCCGGTTCGTTAAGGTTAAGGTATTGATAATTTTCGAGGGTGAAGGACCCGACGCTCCGTGCCAGGAAATCTTCCATATCCTTCCGTCTCTCCTGCTCGTGGACATCCCGGAGCCTCAACCGGACCACTTCCGCCTGGAAGCCAGCCAGGGTTTCGGTCACATCTCCTTTAAGCGTGCCATCAGCCGAAAGCACAAATTGTCCCCGGCGATTTAACTCCAAGCTGTCCGGGGATGAGCCAGGAAAGTGGATCAACCGGCTGTGCTCCCCGGCCACCAGCAGTCCGTTGTTTTTCTGCAGGTAGAATGGTAGCCGCCCGGGCGGGCTGTGGGGCATGGTCGGGTCGAAGATCAACAGCCGGCCCAGGCCCGGGATTGAGACCACGGCCTCAGAACTTTCGTACAGCTTATCATCAGGCAACTTTATCCCGAGGATAACATGATTAAACCAGAACAGCGAAACCGGGGAATTCTCTTTGACCACCTGGGGCTCAATATTGACAATGAAATAATACGAATCGATATTTAGGGAACTCAGCAGGGCGGCCAGCAGGGTGGCCTTATCCTTGCAGTCCCCGTAGCGGTTGGCCAGGATTTCCGAAGCCCGGTGAGGTTGATACCCGCCAATACCTATCTGGATGGAAACGTACCTGATTTCCTGCTGGACGAAGGCCGCCAGTTTCTCTATCCGGGCTCTATGGTCCGTCAACCCGGAAACCAGCTCGCTGGCTTTTACCCTGACACTCTCATCCGGCTGGCGCCGCTCCCTTGAGAGCTGCTCATACCATAGTCCCATATCTTTCCAGTCGGAGAAAAAATAGCCGAACCTTGGGGCGTTTTTAGTCTTGAAACGAACCAGCAGGCGCCCAGCGATGGCTTCATCCGGGGGTTTGAGCGGTTCATCTTTTATGGCCGGGACATCCGACAGCTTCACTGAAAATGACTTTGGTCCAATGGTCACCGAGGATTCAGGCCAGTTTATCCAGTCCAGCCGGGGCTGGCAACCTGAAGGATACTCGGCCTGGTAGATGGCCTGAAGGACTGGAAAGCGAAGCTGAAAAATGAAGAGGTCTTCCAGCGAAAGGGGCTTGACTTCCTCTTCCCATTCATAACCGATCAGGCTGCCTCTGGTTACTTCCGACATGACCAGGAACAGTGTCTTGACATCCCAGTAAAGCGTATCCGGCGCCAGCGAGGTGGAAATAGCCGATTTTAGGTTGTAATCCTGCTTGCTTCCGTCCGGGTTGATAACCCAGGCGTTCATCTTGCGGACCCGGGTATTAAAGGTGTTGGCCCTGACCAGAAATTTCAGTCGTTCTATGCCTTCCGACCTCAGGATCTTGATAGCCTGCCTGCCGTAGCGAACCAGGTTCCCGGAGGAGCTGTAGGTTAACTTCTGCTCATGAAGAAGGTAAATTCCCTCTGTTTCGGGCGCCAATTCAGGCAGCGGTGTTTCTGCCATCTCGGTCAGCCAGCGTGGCGGTTTGGACCCTCCGGGAGCCGCCTGGGCCTGAATACCTAAAAGTGTCACAATTAAGATAATCCCTAATAATATCTGCTGACATCCGTGGCATAAGAAACGCTTGCGAGATAATTTGGCCCGGCTTTTAAGAAGGAAATTAAGAGGGTTTATTTGACCTGGGTGTCCTTTCATTACTTAATACCCCGAGCTTCTGATGCATGACATTTTTATCTTAAAAACGCGTGGTAATTGAGTCAAGAAAATTCTTTCCGAAAAGGGTAGCCAACCATGGGCACCCGGTGTCAAGAAGATTTTATTAGACTTTCACTACATTGCGCCCTGTCTTATTTTTTTTCCTGAGGGTGACTTCGGTAGCGCCCCACCCCCCGGCGGTCAGGTCGGCCTCTCTGAAGCTAAGCACGGCCGGGTGCTTCTTTAAGACGCTGTGGACAATGGCCCTTAAGGTTCCAGTCCCCTTGCCATGTATTATCCGCAGGTCATAGATGCCCCGGTTGAGACATTCCTCGATGTAATCACCTACCAGCTCTTTAACTTCCTTCGGTCGAAAGGTATGTAAATCCAGCACGCCGTCTATGGGCATTTCTACCGGTTCTTCCACTCCCCCGGCTCCCGGCAACTCCGCCATTTCGGCAGCCTTTCTCTTTTCTGTCTCATCTGTCTTTTCGGTCTGATATTTTTTCACGGCATTTCACCATTCAACTTATTATTTATCCTTTCCACCCTTGATTTCAAATCTGAAATCTTGACCTCTCTGCTGTAGATAGAGGGCGAGCGGACTGTACGCAGTCCTCTAAGAACTATTTACTAACCGGATTCCAATTTCAACCAAGGGAACCATGGCCGGAACCCGGGCCATCCCGACCGGACCTTTATCATAACTTCCAGGTTATTCGAACCAAATTAAAAAAACAGGGCCGAGGCACTAATACAATTACCGATTTGACTTTTCATACCCGGCTACCTAAATTTTATCTTGAAGGTAAGGCCGGGCAGGTAAAGAGATTATAGGATGAGGCACTGTAATCAATTGAGGGCAAGATATGGTCTTGTCTGCTTTTTGTTCATTTCTCTTCTTCTGGGAATGAGCTGTTCATCCCCTTCCGGGACGCCTTACGGACAATTGGTAAGGCACTCCGGTTGCAAGAGCTTCCTGGCCGTCCAGGGCAGCACTCTAACCCCGAGCCATTCCTCCAGCGAAGAATGCCTGGAATATACCTATGACGGCCAGGGACACCTGACCCTGCGGCATATCAATGCCGGCTTCAACTGCTGCCCGGGAACCATTTCCGCCGCCATCGTTATCCTGGCCGGAGAAATCATCATTAAAGAAAAAGAAGAGTCTTCATTGTGCGATTGTAATTGCCTTTTTGATGTCGATTATGAGTTCATGAACATCAAACCCGGCCTCTACCGGATTTCAGTTAAAGGACCATATCAACCTCCGGACGAGCCTCCGCTGGAATTTGTGGTTGCCCTGAAAGGTCCGGTCTCAGGGACGTTCTGCGTCCCCCGGAAAAAGTACCCCTGGGGATCGTAAAAAATTTAAGCCTGTCCCTCAACCGAGTCTTAGTCTTAAAGCGAAATTGAAGATTCTCTTCAAGACTTATCAGCCGGAGGCCCGGCGCAGCATCTCGGCATATTCCACGGGCAGCCCGCTCTGTTCCACGGCCCGGGCCATGGCTTCTACCTCGTAAGGCACCCGCATGATTTCATATTTTATGCCCTCGTCCTGAAAATCTAACAGGGCATATCCAGCCCGCGGGTCTCCGTCCTTGGGCTTGCCCACGCTTCCGGTGTTCACCAGAATATAGCGGCCGCCTGGCTTTCTTCTGGTGACCTGCCGGCCGTCAGTGTCGGCGACTGTCTCCAGGCCCTCCTCGACCATCAGGTCATGAACATAAGGCAGATGGGTATGGCCGCAGGTGATGATGTCCACCTTCTCCGCTTCAAACATTCTGATTATGGAAGCGGTCGGGCGGTCCTCGAACAGATACTCATTGATCCTGCGTGGACTTCCGTGAACCATTAAAATCTTTTTTCCATCTATGGTCAGGCTGATTCTCTCGGGAAGATGCCGCAGGTAAGACTTGTTTTCGGAGGTGACCCTGTCTCTGGTCCAGGCTATCGAACGCTTGCCCAGCGCCCTGGATAACTCGTCCCGGTAGGCGCAGCCGCAGTCGTCCGAGTCATTTCCGATACCCTGGTCGTAATTGCCCATGATGGTGGGAATATGATTTTCCCTGATTAGAGAAATTACCTCGTTGGGAAAGGCCCCGTAGCCGACCAGGTCTCCCCCGCAAAAGACCATGTCCACCCCGCGACTCTGGATATCGGCCAGCACTGCCCGCAGGGCCAGAAGGTTCCCATGGATGTCTGAAAATATGGCTATTTTCATTTATTTCCCTCCAGCCTGACCAAAATCATCATACCAGGAATAAAGCCCAAATCTAAAAACTCTGATAAATTTTTCCTGAAAGACAATGGTTAATAATCAGGAGAACCATAATTCTGGCTGAATTAAATAAACAACTGCCAGGCCATCTGCATTCGGGTTCCCGAAAAAGAAATTCATCGTGATTCATCATCACTTTATATTTTACCCCCTGATTAAAGCGGACGCTTTCGCTTAACAGAAATTTAACTTAAAAAATGATCCGGGGAAGCCCTGAACCTGAAATCCTAACCTTGCTCCTCGGGCGGCAGGTCGCCGGCTTCCTGCTGGTCGCGGCGTTCATCCTTCTTAATCTGAACCACATATTTTTTGGATGGCTCCAGCAACTGCTGGACCTCCAGGCAGGCATTGCTCAGGGCGCTGGAACTCGGTTTCTTCCGCCGGTAATAAATCCAGCCCCTTCCCTCCATATAAAGCAGAAGCCGGTCCAGTCCAAGAAGCAATCCGGCCACCAGCCCGATCCAGAGCAGGGTTTTCAAGTTCATCCTGACCTTTCTCCGGAGATTTTACAATATTTTCTCCCCACCCAACAACATTCTCTGCCGAGCCCGGTGGACTGTCCAGGACCATCCCTGAACTGAAGTCCCCTGGTTGCAAATTTTTATCCGTTGTTATCTTAGGTCACCTCTCCCCAATTTCAGGTCTTGAAGTCTGAAAATACCCGTCCTAAAATTATGGTGCAGGAGGTATTTGCCGATGGGGAGGGTTAAACGCGATCTTCCTGCCTCTATCCTTCCGGCCCTGGTTATTTTACTTGCGTTGGCTGGAGCGACTGGCTGCAGGAGTCCCTTCTCTCCGATCGACGACCTGGAAAATATCCCGGAAGCTGTTGTGATCGAAGGGACAAAAATCACCATGAAGGCTTTCCTTTACCGGGATTTCATGCCGGGCGGTGAGCCGGGCGGCTCACCTCTCATGGCTGGAATCGAACTCACCGCTGAAGGGGCATCTCGCTTCCCCGATAACGTCGCGGCCGACAGGCTCTGGGTAACCAACAGGACCGATACCTGGGAAACCGGGTTCGAGTCAGAAATAAGGCCCAAGAGTCCGGGCGAGCCAAACAAGATTGAGGTTGTGGCCCGCGGCGGCCCGAAATGGGAAATCGGCACGAAAGCCGACGTGGTGGTCAGGCTCAGGGTTAACGGGAAGCTTTCCCTGTTCATCAAGTCGCTTAACAATGAGGTCGGGGCAGTCTATTAGCTTTAGCCGGGCAGAATAAACAGAAGCCTGGTCGGCGTCGTTATGATAGAGGTGAAAAAATTCAACTAAAAAACCTCGCAGCTCAAAGCTAATTTAATTTGGCGATGTTGCCTCATATCATATAAAGGGGGTAAAAGGCATGGCCCATAAATTTATATCCAGGAGCTGCTCTTCTGTTGATAAGGGCAGGTTATCCAGCCGGTTTCCGGGCTGGCCCGGTCTCATAACGACTCTAATGTTTCTTTTATTCCTCCTGACCCTGACCGCGGGCCCGACTCCTCCCGCCGCCGCTGGCCAGAATGTTCGGTTGAAATTCATACCGGAGCTGACCATCGGCCAGGAAAGCGGCGACGAAAACTTTATGTTTGGCCACATAAGCTACATTGATGTCGATCCAGATGGAAACATTTACGTCACTGACAGCAAGAACCGCCAGGTGAGGATATTCGACCGTGACGGCCGCTTCATAAGAAAGATTATCGTCCCCGAGGGGCAGGGGCCTCAAGAACTTAACCAGATAAGCGGTATTGCCGTCACCCCGTCTGGCCTTCTTTTCATCAACGGCGACCGCAAAATGATAGTCTACGACGGGCAGGGAAATTACCTGCGCACCTTCAAGGTCGATTTCCATGTAAGCTGCATCAGGTCAGCCGGCTCGGAAGAGGTCATCGGCATCGGGCCGCATGAGGAAAAGATATTACATGTCTTTGACTCCGAAGGCCGGCTGCTTTCCTCCTTCGGGGAAGTCTTCGAGGTGCCAAAGGATTTCGAGCCGATGAAGATGATGCCCATGTTCGGGGCACCGCTCCTGTTCTCAGCTTCCAAGGACGGCCGGGTTTTCGTCCTGAATCCTCACCGTTACCAGGTTCTGGTTTTCAGGAACAAGAAGCTTGAAGCCACCGTGGCCGGTTCCAGTGAACTCTACGAGCCACTTGCCAGGATGGGCCGGGGATTTGTCTCCACCGCGGCCATTATACTTCCGGCCGGGAAGTCCCTGCTCGTTTACTTTGAATACTTTAAGAACCAGGAGCGTGTGGCTGACCTCTTTCTTGGGGAGAAACAGGTCGGCAGCCTTAAACTTCCGGGAGAGCTTAAAGCCATCGATTACCAGGGCAAGCTGTATATGGTTATCCCGGGTGAATTTCCCAGGGTAACCCGTTATTCTGTCAGCGAATAACGGGGAAAATTTGCCTGGGTGGAATACAATGAGCCGGCCGGCCAGTACGAACTTCATGTTTATTGATAGCAATGATTCTCTTGAAGATATAATTTGATTCACAGGTAGAAAATTGGGGAATGAGTATTGTGTCCCCCGTTCTCACTGCTTATAAATGATTATGGGGCCGAGAAGGCCGGAAGGAAGCAGCGGGTCGCCCTGCCTGTAAAAACGGTGGGTGGTAAAAGTATAGCGCCTGGTCGGGCGGGGTTCACCTTTTAACAGCCACTCGGGCCATTTGCCGTCGGCCACTCCATCCCAGGGTTCATTCTCATCGCCGATAAGTCGGTTAACCCAGAGGTTGGCCACTTCAATTTCCAGGAGATTATTTTTCTTTTTAAGCCCGCCTTTAAGGAGAACCCGGGGCGGGGCCGTCCAGACTATACCCAGCTCTTTTCCATTCAGTTTCACGCGCGCCAGGCAGCGCACTTCACCCAGGTCAAGGTAAAGCCGGTCCTTCCGGGAAATTTCCGCACCTGCCGGCAAATCGAAGTCTATGCTATATACCGCGGTCCCCGAATAATACCTGATACCCTCGGTCGGGTGTTTCGTCCAGTCAAGCAATTTTTCAAAAATTACTTCCCTTGGGCCTCCCCATTTCGGGTCAAACCAGACTTTCCAGGGACCTGCGATTTCCATCAGAGTCCGCGTTTCAGGAAAATTTCTGGATAAGGATTCCAAATTTTTGATGCCCGCTACTTTTCCTTCTAATTTTTTATATTCAAAATTTTTCTTTACTGGCTCATCCGGTTCACGTTCATTTCTTAATCCGATTTTATTTTCTAACCTGGATTTATTGTCTGATTCAGGGTTAACTCGAGGTTCAACCCCCTGCTTCCCTTTCTCAAAAACCACAAAGAAGCTCTGGTACGGTTCAAGCCTCACTCCGAGTTCAACGCCGGCCGGCCCGGCTTTCACTCCCTCAAGCTTCCGGATTTCTCCGGTCGCCGGGTCCCAGAGCTCGGCCCGCAAGGAACCATCTCTGAACCGGCAGACATCTTCCACCCGTTCGCCAGCGCGGTTCGAAATAAAATAGATTTCGCGCCCATCTTCAGTTAGAGACCGGTGAGTGTAGCGAATTTTCCCGGTGCTGCAGGTAAAATCGGGCTCGACACCCATCTTTTCGAGCACCGCCACCGTGTCTTCATAATCAGGATAAAGCCGGGCCTCAAGCGGGCTGGAATCACTTCTCACCGGCGCCGGACTCAGGTTACCGCCCCAGAATATTTTTCCCTTTCCATAATCGCGCCCGGTGGAATCTTTCGGCCGCTCCAGGCTTCCCCAGACCTTTTCGGCTGCTTCCTTAACCAGCCGGTCGCAGTCGGGATAATTTTCCAGGGAAGGCGACCTCCAGGGTGGACTGCCGATGACCACCGCTCCCTCCCTTACCAGCTCTTCAATCCTAGCCAGGAGCTCGGGCGTCATGGTTTCCAGGGCAGGAAGAATCAGAAGCCGGTAGGAAGCTCCTCCCGGAAAAACTATTCTCCCATCTTTGACCTTAGCCAGCTTCATCAGCGCCGTCGGAGAACAACCATCAAAAGCGTAACCGCGCTTGTCAGGAAGGAATTCTGTACCGTCAGTGGCCCCGCCTGCCGGCCTGAAAACCTGCGGCGCCCCTTCAGGCGTCAGGTACAAAATATCAGCCACCGGCTTCCCCTGGCTCAGGAGAAACTGGCACCTGGCAATGTATTCATGATACGGCCTGACCATCGACCACCAGGTCTGGCCGCGGTCCCAGTGCACACCGTAGGGCCCCATGGTCATTCCCGGCTTAAGCTCATCGTCGAGTGGATTATGGACAAAGGTATGAAAAATCAGCCGGTTCAATCCCTGGCAGAAAGCCCAGTCAGTCTGGTTTTTCATGTTAACGGGGTATTTCTTCCAGGCTTCCTGGGGCATAGCCGTAAATGATTCGGCCGCAATCACCGGCCGTCCCATCACATGTCCGATGGAAGTGGCTTCAATAACGCTGAAGGCCGAATTAAAACCGTAGCCGTCGCTCCAGAACTCACCCATGGGCACATCGGCCACGGCTCCCAGGTCGAAATCAGCCGCCGGGTTCATATCGTAGGGCTCGATTGAAAGGGTAAACCCGTATCTCCGACCGAGCTCCTTGAATTTCTCGGCATGATTTTCCACAATGAGTTCGCTCGAGGTACGTCTCAGGTCCCAGAGAAAACGCTCGCTTTCTTCCAGGCTGCCAACAATTCGGCCAGCATAAACTGGATAAAAGGGCAAAGGATCATAGCCACGACGGCGCTTGAATTCTTCCCGGAAATTCTGCGAGAAGTTCTGGGCCCCCATTTCCCAGCTGTCGATGTGGATCATGACCCAGCCACCGCCGGCTGGTGTCTTCTGCGGCCTGGCCCGGTTGATGAGCTTTCCCGCGTAGGCTTCAAAATGGGCCTCAAAGGCTTCACGGCTGAACTTGTCGCACTCAAATCCCAGCCCCGGCACCGGAGCCGGCCTGGTCACCGCACCGTTATTCCTGGCGACAAACCGCATTACCGTCCAGCGCCCGGGCGGCACTTCCCAGGCCAGGCTGCCGTCGGGCTGCAGGCGCTCGGTCAGGTTCACAATACGGTCAGGAGATATGGCGGCTTTCATCAGTTCCCGTTTCTTGTTCCCGCAGTTATCAATTGCTTCCACACCAAACGGCGGCGGAAGATAAGGCCAGACACCTGGTTGCGAGGTATAAGGCGCGCGGTAATAGAGAGCCTTCTCATCTATCAACGAAATTCTTGCCTCAGCTTCAGGCGCCGGAAAAGCCAGCACGGCCACATCCCGGTACCATTCATCGCGGAGTTTTTCCAGTTCCGGGGTCAGGCTTCCCTCGCCGAAAAAGGGTTTTTTAGGTTCGGGCAGGGGCAGCTTCAAATTCTTGGCGCCCGGGCCACTGACTGTAACTTCGGAAGCTACCAGGTGCTGCATCGATTGTTCTGGCCGGACCCAGGGCCCGCCGCTTCCGGCCCAGCCCGGACCGGAACCGAGGATGAGCCTTATTCCCAGCCTCTCCGCTTCCCTGACCGCGTGGGTGAAAAGCTCCTGCCACTCCTTGCTCAGGAAATCAACCTTTCCCCTCGGCACACCCACGTTGACTTCCAGGAAAAGGGCCCACCTGATACCGGCTCTTTTCATGGCCTCGAGATCCGCCGTCATTTTCTCCTGGCTCAGATTGCCATCCATGAAGTACCAGTAAACGCCCGGCCAGAAGTCATCGGGTGGCGAGGTGAACCCCTTTTTCAGGGCAGATTCTTTTGAAGGCAGGCAGCCCTGGTGGAACAGAGAAAGAGCCGCTATTACAATGATAAATAAAGAGAACGATACCGACCCGGCCACACTTAGAGCAGGCCTGGTAGCTTTTGTGTTTTTATCAAGCATATTAAACCTTGAACCCTCAGACAAAATTTAAGAACCCGACCCGACCAGAATAAAACTCCGGCAGAAATGGTGTCAAGAAATTCCTCACTGAGAAACCAACTTAAAAGAGTTCCCTGGTTTGACAGCCGCGGAAGGCAAAACTTATAATCCGGCCGTAAGGCCTGAGGACCAGAGGAAAATGCGCTCCAGGTACGCCCCTGTTCTGTTCCTTAACCTGAAATGTTCAAAAAGGTGCCAGCCACATACTCCTGGTTTCCGGCTGGAACACCTGGACTCAATTTACAGCCTGTCTGAAAACATTGCGCAAATAAAAAGCGATGACTTATGGGCCGGAAAACGTTAATTTATTTAACTTGCGGGCGACAGGAAAAGCCCGGCGCTGAAAATGGCAGTAAAGGGAGGCAAGAATGACGTCCAGAACCAAAATCCATAGTGGGTTCTTATCATCATTAATTTTAACGTCCACATTCATTTTTCTGATTTCAGGTCTGGCCCTGGCTGGCAACACGGGAGCGCCGAATGTTCAGGCCGCCAAAGGCGAACTCAATCCAGCGTCGGTGAAAATTGGCCTGTTCGGCATCGGGCTTAACACCTACTGGGGACAGTTTGCCGGCCTGCGCGACCGGCTGGAGGGCTATCTCAAGACCATAGAAACCAGGCTGTCTTCGGGCCAGGGTTGCCAGGTCATCTCCGCCGGCCTGGTGGACTCCGTGGATAAGGCCAGGGAAGCAGCCAGCCTGTTCAAGGCTCGTGAGGTGCGAATCATTTTTCTCTATGTCTCCACCTATGCCCTGTCCTCAACCGTTCTGCCGGTCGTTCAGGAAGTTAAGGTTCCGGTCATCGTCCTCAACCTGCAGCCCGCACCTGCCATCGATTACAGGTGGTTTAACTCCCTCGGCGACCGGGGCAAGATGACCGGCGAATGGCTGGCCTTCTGCCAGGCCTGCTCGGTCCCGGAAATAGCCAACGTCTTCAGCCGGGCCGGAATTGACTTTCACCTGGTAACCGGAACTCTCGATGATCCCGAAGCCTGGAAAGAAATCGGGGAATGGGTGGAAGCCGCCCGCGTGGCTGAAATCCTGGGCCGAACCACCCTCGGCATTCTCGGGCATTATTACAGCGGTATGCTCGACGTCTATTCTGACCCGACCCAGCTGGCAGCCAGCCTTGGACTTCATATCGAATTCCTGGAAATGGCTGAACTAAAAGTCCTCAGGCAGAAAGTAACCAGGAAAGAAATCGAGGCCAAAATCAAGGAAATGCAGGCCACCTTCAAAATTCTGCCGGAATGTTCCCCGGCAGAAATTGAACGGGCGGCCAGGACCGCCTGCGCCCTGGATCGCCTGGTAGCCGAAAAGAACCTGGGCTGCGTGGCTTACTATTATGAAGGAACTCCCGGAAGCGAAGAAGAAGACATCGTTACTTCCATGATTGCCGGGAACTCCCTTCTGACCGCCCGGCACGTGCCCATGGCCGGGGAAGGCGAGCTCAAGAATGCCGTGGCCATGAAAATTATGGATGCCTTCGGCGCCGGCGGCTCCTTCACCGAGTTCTACGCCATGGACTTTAACGAGGGCGTGGTGCTCATGGGCCACGATGGCCCGGGCCACGTTGGCATAGCCGAAGGCCAGCCGCTGCTCAAGCCGCTCGGCGTTTTCCACGGCAAGCCGGGTCGAGGCCTGAGCATTGAAATGAAGGTAAAAAACGGGCCGGTGACCCTGCTGTCGGTGGTGCAGACCAGGAACGGGGAACTCAAGCTGCTGGTGGCCGAAGGCGAATCGGTTCCCGGACCCATCCTGGAAATCGGCAATACCAACAGCCGCTACAAGTTCCCGCTGGGCGTAAAGGGTTTCATAGAAGCCTGGAGCAAAGAAGGCCCGGCCCATCACTGCGCTGTTGGCCTCGGCCATATTGCCTCAAAGATTCAGAAACTGGCCGCCATAATGGGCCTGAAATTCGTCAGGGTCTGAACGGGGAGCGGTAATTACAGCCTGTTGATTATCTACAACTCATTCAGGAAAAGACGGCTAATTTTTTAACATTCTGAACCAATAAGGGCTGAAATCGACGAGGCTATTTCTAACCCTGCAATGGACTTGACTTTTGCCATTTAAGAAGTTGATAAAGAATAAATTAAACCCATCCCCGAACATATAAAAATCTACTTGACACCCCCGTCGGAAATCATAATCATATTAATCAAGGAGGGCCAAAATGTTTACCAGGGTTAAAGGGAGTATTCTTTTCTTTTTTCTGGCGGGGCTGGCTGTTTCGCTGCTGGTTTTCTTCGCGCCGGCAGCCGGCCAGGAGCGCCTGGTAGCAAAAAAATCCACGCTCCGGACCAATTCCCTGCTATTTGTCCCGAAAACGACACTGCTGGCCGTGGGCGACAGCCTGACCCAGGGTACCAGGGACGCCACTAACAACCAGTACCATCTGCAGAATGCTTACCTGCAGAAGGTGGCCAATAAGCTGAGCCTGGTTCTGCCGTTGAAATTCAGCCAGGCTTGGCTCGATGTCAACGGCACCCGGCTTAACCCCCTGACCGTTCCCAGCAACCTCGGCGTCGACGGAGAGGACATCTTTTCGGTGGAAGGCTACGAATACTACAAGCGGGCCGGTACCAGTTCAAATTATATCTCATCAGATTACCTCTGCGACCGGCTTCAGCCCTACCTTTTCACCGACATGCACGACAGGGTGCTCTACCCGATTAACATCCTGGCCGGAAAGCCGGTCAGCCAGATCGATGCCCTGATCTGGCACCTGAACAATCGGACCGGACCAGCCATTGTCATTTTCTGGGTGGGAAACAACGATGCCGCTCTGTCGACGCTGGGCCTCGGGGGGCAGAACCCGCAGTACCTGCCCATTCCGTTTGACCAGATCAAGGACAGGCTGAAACCGGTAGTAAGTTACCTTCTGAACTACGGGCTAAGCCAGGGAGCCATTGCTTTTGAGCCATACACCCCGGCCCAGATCGGCCACAACCTGACCGATATTGCCGATTTCCAGGCCCAGCTCAGCCGGCTGGTCACCAGGATTAACCTCAACCGCTCCGGGGTCAAGTATTTCTTCCTGACCTATCCTTACTACCCAGAAATCGGCTACCTCATGGGCAAAGAGGACCTGGAATTCTATTTGACCAACAAGCTGGGCTATGCTGTCCCCGACGGCTTTACAGGCCGGATTCCGCTTCTAACCTTCCTCTGCCTCTATGAGCTAGCCAGGGAAGGCGAGTTTGGCCGGATTGGTACCGTTCTGGCCAACGACCGGCTGGTCATGAGCCCGGATGAAGCCTTGATTATCAAAAACCGCATTGACCTGTTCAACGCCGCCGTCAAGTCGCTGAGCGGCCGGCCAAATTCTTACATTGTGGATATTGGTGACAGGCTCAACCAGACCTTCTCCACCGGCCTGCCGGTTGGCAGCTATACTCTGACCCGGAACTGGGGGCGCGGTGGCTCTTTTTCCCTGGACGGCGTGCACGCCGGGCATACTGTCCATGCTCATATTGCCAATATTGTTCTTGAGGCCATAAACAATGCCACCGGCCTGAACGCTCCGCTCTGGGACCTGGCCTCGGTCCTGCCTTCTGACCCCTATTTTGATTTCGACGGCGACGGCTGGGTGCCCGGGCCGAACCTGGCGGCTTCGGGCCGGACCAAAATCCTCTACCTGTTCAAGGACTACCAGGAAGGCGTTTACGGCCCGGCAGTAATTGACACCATGACCCCTGCTGACGTCTGGTCGCTTATCTCCGATGCCCTGCTGGAAGAGATTCTCGGTATTTCCTTGATCAGGGCTGAAGCTGAAAGAATTGGCGTGGTTCAGCTTAAAAAATAATTGCCGGTATCGAGAACGGAATTTCCTGTAAAACGGAGCCATCTCAATTGTCCAGAGAGGACCTTCTCATTGCCGGCTGAAGAGCTTGCAGGGAAAACACTTATAATCAAAGGAGTGATTTCTTTTGCCTTGAAAGGGAAAACATCGATAACTTCTTGGTCATGATGAGAATCACCCTGCGGGATAAAAGGCGATCAAGTTACCTAAGGTTGGAGATATTTGTGGCAGGATAGCCAGGAAGGGACAGAATTTCATTCGCAAATAAAGCCTGGAAAATAAGCGGGAAAACCGGAGCAGAGTTCTTCTGGTGCCTGATGTCCGGATTTGCCGGTCGCCGGCTCGACGCTGGAATAAGAACTGGAAATAAATAAAATAGTTATAAAAACCCTGATATTTCCTGGCAGGAAGGGAGAAACAAATGGAAGAAAATCAGGCCTTTCTCAGGGGGCAAAGACCCGAAATCAGGAAGCGAACAGCCGGCAACTGGCTGGCCTGGCTCAACCTGGTCGGCTTCCTGGGCATGATTGTGGTCAACTACCTGGCCAATGCCCTGCCCATCAACAACCTGAACACCGGACAGCTTTCCGATAAGTACCCCAACCTTTTCGTCCCGGCCGGCTTTACCTTTTCCATCTGGGGAGTTATCTACCTGCTCCTAGCTGTCTTTGTCTTCTTCTCGCTTAAGCAGGCCATAACGGGGCGCGAGGTTTTCCCGGCTTTTAAGGCCATCGGGCTGCTATTTTTCCTGACCTGCCTGGCCAACGCCGGCTGGATTTTCGCCTGGCACTATGAACAGCTTCTTCTTTCGCTCCTGGTAATGTTGACCCTGCTGGTGCTGCTGGTAATAATTTACCAGCGACTGAGCCGTCGCCCCTACGAAGAAAAGCAGCACGACCGCTTCCCGGCCCGGCTGCCCTTCAGCATCTACCTGGCCTGGATATCAGTTGCCACCGTGGCCAACACCACCGCCGTCCTGGTTGGCTTCAAATGGAACCGTTTTGGCCTCAGCGAGCAGTTCTGGACCATCGTCGTCCTGGCTCTGATCACGGTCCTGACCCTGGTTTTCATGCTCAAGAAAAAAGACCTCCTGTTCGGGCTGACGGCCATCTGGGCCCTTTCCGGGATTCTCTACAAGAGGGTCCAGGATACCGCGGCCGCCGACCGGGCCGTAGAAACGGCAATTGTCGCCGCCCTGTTCATCATCCTGCTGGCCCTGATCCTTATGGTTGTTGTCCGTCCGGCCGGAAAAGCTGCTTAGTGCTGCAGGGAGTCTTTTCCCGGTTTAATTTGCAGGAGGGAACCCCAAATACGAACAAGATTCTATGAGCTTGATAAAGCCCTCCCGGTGGCTGCGCAGATTCAGACATTAAGGAGAGAACTTTAATTTCCGAACAAGATAACCATGGGAAGGCTAAAGAACTTTCCTGAAATAAAAAAAGAAGGGAACCCACTTAACACCCGAGCCTTGGCTGGACTGCTCACAACCCATCCCATGCCCTGGTCATATGACTCTTTTCAGGAATAAATATTTACTTGACTTTATTAGCCCGGCTGGAATAAAGAAAAAGTATAAAGGAGGGAAGCGCCATGAAAAAGCTAGCTATCCTGTTCTTTCTCTTTATTTTTCTTGCCACCTTCCCCGGCCTGGCTGATAAGACGGTCCGGGACCCGGAAGAGGCCACCCACATCCTGGTGGGAGAAGTGGCCGAGGTGGAAGGGTACTACGATTACAATGAATACGGCGACTACCTGATCTTCAGCCGGGTGACGGTCCGGGTGGACAAAGAGCTTAAGGGCCGGGCCGAGAAATTCGTTGCCTTCTCGGTCGAGGGCGGCGAGGTTGGGGACCTGGGGCTGAGGGTTTCCAACACACCAGCATTCAAGAAAGGCCAGGTCCACAAGTTCTACTTAAAAAAGCTGAATGCCGTCTATAAATTAATCAAGCAGGAAAAACTCCAGCCCGAGGCCAAAGCCCAGACCGTATGCTGTCTCACCTTTGCTAAATGGCCCTCAAAAACGGCCACCTTTTACCTTAATCCAAACTGCAATGACATGACCTCAAGCTGCACTTATTCAGAGATCGACCTGGGCTCGGGGAGCTGGCAGCCAGTTTTCAATTTGGTCATCGGCGGCACAACTTCCCTGACCAAGGTCAAGCAGGACTACCAGAACATAGTCTTCTTCAGAAAAGTCAAAGGCGGGAGCACCATCGCCGTTACCTATACCTGGTACAACCGGACCACCGGAGAAATCATCGAGTTCGACATGATGTTCTACGATGGCTGGAAGTATTTCAGCTTTAACAATGCCTGCACCGCAACCTGCAACGGCGGTTTCTACCTGAGCGTTATCGCCGCCCACGAGTTCGGGCATGCCATAGGAATTGACCACAACGACTGCACCACTTCCATCATGTACCCATACGCCGATTACTGCGAAACCGGCCTGGTGCAGAGCGATGATAGGGCCTGCGCCGCCACGATTTATTGATGGGATAGAAGATCGCAAATAATAAGACGGCAGGCGCGCTGGACCCGGCATCCAGTTCAGGATAAAAGAAATATGATTTCCAGGCCGGATAATTAGCGGGGATAACCCTGGGGTTTCTTAGGTTTTTCCTGAACCAGGCTATTCTTACTCTAACTAAACTCTAACTAAAACAGATTAATATTCAAAATATTCTGCCGAGATCTTTTACCTAAAGGAGAGAGCAAAAATCATCTGGCTTATCTCTCCTTTTTGTTGAGCTAAATCCATATCCATTTTCTATTAATATGAACTACTTTTGCTCTGACCACCGCCATTATTTTTTCTTGTTCTCAAACTGAACAGGTCTCAATTTCAGTCGACTCCAATTATCCAATTTATTGTCCTCACTATCTCCGCTCTCCTGGTCAGCTGTTTCTTCCTGCCTTTCTTCTATATCAGTCCGGGCGAAAATAGGATAAAATTTGAATGCTGAAAGAAGTATTAAAATGGGCAGAGAGCCAACCAGGGAGACCCGGAAGGAGCCTGCCGGCCCCGAACGAACCCGGCTGCAGGACCTGAGGAACGAAATCTCCCGGCTTCTGCCCGAAGCCATGCTCCGGGATTCTTACCAGGCGCGGGAGAGACTGGTTCAGCTTCTTACTTCCAGCCTGCCCCGAAAAAACCCGGCCAGGGCAGTCGAGGTCTTGGTCCGCCTGAAACAGAGACTTCAAGAATCGGCCGAGGAAAAAAGGGCCCGCCACCGTAAAAAACCCCGCCTGTCCTATCCCCGCGAGCTGCCCATAACCCGGCACCGCCAGGAAATAGTCCGGGCCATAAGGGACAACCGGGTCATCATCGTCAGTGGCGAGACCGGCTGTGGCAAGAGCACCCAGCTGCCCAAGATGTGCCTGGAGGCCGGTCGGGGGCTGGCCGGGAAAATCGCCTGTACCCAGCCCCGGCGGATTGCGGCCATGACCATCGCCCAGCGAATTTCCGAGGAGCTGGGCCAGCCCCTGGGAAAAGCCGTCGGCTACAAGATTCGCTTCCAGGACCGCACCTCTCCCGGCTCCTACATCAAGGTCCTGACCGACGGTATGCTGCTGGCTGAAACCCAGGGCGACCGCCTGCTGACCGAGTACGACACCATCATCATCGACGAAGCCCACGAGCGCAGCCTGAACATTGACTTTCTTATCGGTCTCTGCCGGCGCCTTCTGGAAAAACGCCCCGAACTCAAACTTATCATCACCTCGGCCACCCTGGAAGTGGAAAAATTCGTTGAGGCTTTCAACCATCCCCCGCTCTTCAAGGTCAGCGGGCGGATGTACCCGGTGGAGGTGATTTATTACGAGCCGGAGTCTGCCCGCCAGAAAAAAGAAGAGCCCGACTACGTTGACCTGGCCGTGGAGGCAGTCAACTTCATCAAGCGGGAAAAGCCGCCTGGCGACATCCTGATTTTCATGCCCACCGAGCAGGACATCCTGGAAACCTGCCAGCGCCTGCAGGGCAAGCATTACCCGGACTCGGTCATCCTGCCGCTGTTTGCCCGGATGCCGGCTCACCAGCAGAAGCAGATATATCATGTAAAAGAAGGAAAAATCGTGGTGGCCACCAACGTGGCCGAAACTTCGCTGACCATTCCCGGAATCCGTTACGTGGTGGACACCGGCCTGGCCCGCATCTCGCAGTACCAGACCTCATCCGGAATCCACAGCCTGCCGATTCTGCCCATCTCCCGGGCCAGCTCCGAGCAGCGCAAGGGTCGCTGCGGCCGGGTGAGCGCCGGCCTGTGCCTCCGTCTTTACTCGGAAGAAGATTACCGGTCCCGGCCCGAGCACACCCCGCCAGAAATCCTGCGCAGCAACCTGGCCGAGGTCATCCTGCGGATGCTCGACCTGGAACTGGGCGACCCGCTCAAGTTTCCCTTCCTGGACCCGCCGGCCGCCCGGGCAGTGCGCGACGGCTACCGGACCCTAGTGGAGCTGGGTGCCCTGGAGAGCTCTGAATCCGGCTATGAACTGACCGACCTGGGCCGGAAGATGGCCCGCCTGCCACTCGACCCAAGGCTGGCGCGGATGCTGCTTGAAGCCGAGCGGCGAGGTTGCCTGGATGAGGTGGCTGTCATCGCCGCCGCCCTGAGCATCCAGGACCCGCGCCTGCGGCCCCTGGAAAAGGCGGCCGACGCTGACCGCGTCCAGTCCGTCTTCCAGCACCCGGAATCGGATTTCCTGACCTTCTTCAACCTGTGGCAGGCCCTCCAGACCGCCAGCCAGGGGCAACCTTCAGGCCCCGGACTTAAGAAATTTGCCCGCGATTACTTTCTTTCCTACAACCGGCTGCGGGAATGGATTTTTGTCCACAACCAGATTTTAGAAATTCTCGAAGAACAGAAAATCCGGGTCAGCCGACCGGCCCGGCCGCGGGAGGCTGAAACAGACCGTTACTCGGCCATCCATAAGTCCATCCTGGGCGGTTTCATCTCTCACCTGGCTGCCCACAAGGAAAAGAATATCTACGAAGCGGCCCGTGGCCAGGAAGCCATGCTCTGGCCGGGCTCGGCCCTTTTCCGGAAGCCGCCGGCCTGGGTGGTGGCGGCCGAGCTCATCAAGACCAACCGGTTATACCTGAGGACCGTGGCCCGCATCTCGCCAGCCTGGGTGGAAGAGCTGGCCCCGCATCTCTGCCGCTATTCCTACGAAGACCCTTACTGGGACCGGAACCGGGGCCAGGTTCGGGCCAAGGAGAGAGTTACCATCTTTAACCTGTCGATAATCAGCGGTCGGGACGTGCCCTTCGGCCGCCAGGACCCGGCGCTGGCCCACGAAATCTTCGTGGACGAAGCCCTGGTCAAAAACCAGGTTAACCGCCAGCTTCCCTTCCTCGAACACAACCACCGGCTGGTCAGCCGGGTGCGCCTGCTGGAAGACAAGCTCCGCCAGCGGAATATCATGATTCCCGGGCAATATCTTTTTGATTTTTATTCCGGACGCCTGCAGGGGGTTTACAGCCTGGAAGGACTGGAGCAGAGGATTAAAAACGCCGGCGGCGACGACTTCCTCAGGCTCCAGGAAGAAAACCTCTACCTGACCAGGCCGAAAGAAGAGCTGGTGGAAAAGTATCCCGACAGCCTGAAGATTCTCGGGCACACTTACCAGCTAAAGTACCGCTTCGCACCGGGCGAGGACGATGACGGGGTGACGATTGTGGTCCCGCGGAAGCTCATCGACCAGGTCCCCGAAGCGCTGCTGACCTGGCCGGTTCCGGGCCTGCTCCAGGAAAAGGTCGAAGCCTGCCTGAAAGCCCTGCCCAAGGAATACCGACGGCTCCTGCAGCCACTGGGAGAAAGGGCCGAGCAGATCGCCCGGGAGCTGAAGCCAGCCCCCGTGTCCTTTTTTACGGCCCTGGCCGCGCTCCTCAGGGACCGCTACAAGATGGATATTCCCAGGGACGTCTGGGAAAAACTGGAAATCCCGCGCTACCTCAAAATGAGAATCTCGATCGTTAACGAAGCCGGCCAGGAAGTCCTCAGCGGTCGCGACCTCGATTTCCTTAAGAAGATGCTCAGCAGCCAGGCCCGGCAGCCGGCAGCCGAAGAGTCGCCGGGCTGGCGGGAAGCCAGAGCCAGGTGGGAAAAGAGCGGCCTGGCCGGCTGGGAAGAAACCATTCCGGAAATTCCCGAAGAAGTGGCCATAGACGATTTCCTGAAAGGTTACCCGGCCCTCACTGCCAGCGGTGAAAAATTTGAAGTCCGGCTTTTCAAGAGCCAGGACGAGGCCAGGCAGGCCCATCTCCGGGCGGTGGAAGAAATCCTGAGCCGGCAATTCCAGAAGGACCTGAACTTCATCCAGCGAAGTTATGTCTTTCCGGAAGACTTGCGACCGGTGATGCTGTTTTTCGGGGGCGAGGCAGCCCTCAAGAGCCGCATTTTGCAGAGGATTAAGGCGGAAGTTTTCCAGAAGAACTTCCGAAGGCGGGAAGAACTCCAGGCCTTTATCAGGGACAGCGCCCTGAAACAACTTTTTGAGACCGGGCACCGGGTTTTTTCCGCCGTCCAGGAAATTCTCCAGGAATACCGGAAAACCAGGGCCCTCATCCAGGAGATGGAAGAAGCCAGGAGAAAGCTCGGGGTGAGTTCAACCCTGCCCGAATTGCTGAAAGAGGAGCTTACCCGTTTGGTGCCGCCGGACTTCCTGGCAGTCTATCCTTCAGACTTCCTGGCCCGGCTGCCGCGTATGGTCCAGGCCCTGGGCCTTCGGGCTGAAAGGGCCAGGCTGTCGGCCGAAAAAGACCGGGCCAAGGCCACCCAGGTCGAGCCTTTCCTGGCCGAGTACGAGCGCCTGAGCCGGCTGGCCCGAAAGAAACCTGGCCCGGAAAAAGAGAAATTGCTCTTTGAGCTGCGCTGGATGATCGAAGAGTTCAAGGTCTCGCTCTTTGCCCCGGAAATCAAGACGGCTTTCCCGGTCAGCGCCAAGCGCCTGGCCGCGCGGGTCAAAGAAATTGAAGCACTCCTGGAACAGGGTTAAGGGAATTTTCCCATCTGCGGTAATAATCGGACAGCTTCCTACTTATCGGTGTGCGGGGTCAGATAAATTATCGAAACATCAGGGCAAGAAGGACAGGTGTTATTACACATTCGGCCCGGCTCTACAGTTGCATCATTCCGGGCTCCGGATTTATAAGGTCTCTGCCTGGCCAGGGGACCGCATCAAAGAGCGCGGTCAACAAGCTGAAGCGATTTGACTATTATGCCGCCTGCGGCAATGTCGGCAGGACTTGTTCTACCAGCTCCTCTGCCTGCTCTCTGAATTGGGCCCTTCCGATTTTAGCCTGTATTTTCATGCGCTTAGGATAGAGCCATATATGAATGAAGTTTCATATAATAAAAAGGGTTGAAGTGAAGCTTAAAATTAAATAGATATATAATGCCCTTAAAACAAGTCGGCTGCTTCAAGAAGGTGGCCGGGGATGAATGGTCAGATGGTCCGGGCAAACCCGCGGTCAGCCTGACCGGGTCGGGCCGGAACCAGGGCCGGTGGAGGTTCAAATGAGTGATGAGAAGATAAGCGGGAACAGCGTACAGGGAATGGACGAAAAAAAGATAAAGCCCCGCCTGCTTAAAAAAATGCTCGGCCAGGAATTCTGCCTCTCCGACTGGCTGACCATGACCCAGGACCGAATTAACGCCTTTGCCGATTGCACCGAGGACCACCAGTGGATTCACGTCGACCTGGAGAGGGCCAGCCGGAGCCCGCTCAAGAGCACCATCGCCCACGGCTTTCTTCTGCTGTCGCTTCTGCCCCATTTCCTGGCCCAGTCGCCCCTGGCCAGGATCAAGGTCCGGATGATTTTCAACTACGGCCTGGACCGGATCAGGTTCATCCAGCCGGTCAGGCCGGGAGACCGCATCAGGAACCGGGCCGTGCTAAAAGAAATTAAAAGGAAAGGTTTCCGCCGCTGGCTGGTGAAAATTGAAAACACCCTGGAAATAGACGGCAACCCCAAGCCGGCCCTGGTGGCCGAGCTCCTGGTCTTCGTGATTTTCTGAGGCCGGAAACCGCGGCTTCAATCAGCGACCGGCGGCCAGGTCTTTCAGGATGTCCACGGTCCGGTCTATTTCTTCGAAGGAATTGTAGATATGGGTGGACTGGCGCACTCCGTAGACCTCGCCCATTGACCGGGGCCGAAGTCGGGCCCTCTTCCAGAGCTCATCCTGGATAAAATTCCCGGTCAGGCCTTCAATGTTGTAAACGGTAATCCCGGCGGCCATTTCGGGGTGAAGCGGGGTAAATAGCTGAATTCCCGGAACTTCCTGCAACCTGGTCCTCAGGTAATCACCGAGGGCCTTGATCCGGGCATAGACCCGCTCCGGGCCAAGTTCAAAATGAAAATCAAGGGCCTCGTCCAGTCCGAAAAGAAGCGACAGGTTGCCGGTGCCCCGCTGGCCCAGGCGGAAGCCGTGGTCTTCCTGGTTATCCCACTGGGTGCTGGCCAGGGTGGTCCAGACTTTCCCGGCCATGTCGCGCCGGAGATATAAGAAGCCGTTACCGGCCGGGGCGCAGAGCCACTTGTGAAAGCTGCCGTAGTAAGCGTCGCAGCCGAGTTCTTTCAGGTCAACCCGGATCTGGCCGACGGTCTGGGCCCCGTCTATGACCGTGAAAATTCCCCGCTGCCGGGCTTCGGCGCAGAGCTCTTTAACCGGCAGGATGGCCCCGCTGCCGGTGATGATATGGGGAATGGCCAGGACCCTGGTTCTTGGGCCCATGGCCTGAACGAAGGTGTCGATAACTTCCCGCGGCGATTTGATCGGTTTTCCGAGCGGCAACTGGCGGTAGACAACACCGCAGCGTTTGGCCTTGAGCTTCCAGCCGGACTCGCCGCCGGGATGTTCCTGGTCGGTTCCCAGGACCTCATCCCCTTCTTTGAGGTCAAGCCCGTTCGAGATGTAGTTCATTCCGGCCGTGGCATTTTCGGTCAGGGCAATTTCCCCGGCCTGGCAGTTCAGCAACCGGGCGATTTTCTCCCTGATTTCAGTCCAGGGCTGGTAGCCTGAAATCCAGTCGGCCCCGTAATAATCCCACTCGGCAATCTTTTCGGCCGTGAGCCGAAGGTGGTTGACAACCCGGTCCAGGACCCGTCGGGGCATGGCCCCCAGGGTGCCGGTGTTGAAAAAGACCTGGCCAGGGTCGAGCAGGAATTCCGCCCTCACTTTCTTCCAGAATTCTTTTTCTTCGGCTTCCCGCTCCAGCATTTTCTCCTCCCGGACTGAAATTTCCCAGAAATTTTCCCGGCCCGAAACCGCTGAGCAGACCGGGACAGGTTCAGGAATCTTCGACTACGGCTGTAAGCCACTTCCTGGATTCAAGGCTTCCAGTCACCTGATTCCTGCCTGAGCCAATAAGTTTAGCCGATTCTTACCCATTGATAAAGTGAGCTACAGCTTATAAGAAATAAATTCTGTGGACCGGTTATTCTTCTGCCAGGACACGGTCTCAAAGGCTCAGGAAAAATACTCAATATATGAACATCCATTCATATATTGTTCTCAGGACACAGAGATATTTGTAATTATTCTTCGAATGCATAAAAAATCTCTGCGCCAGGGAACTTATCCCCTCGATGACCATCAGCTCATTTAATCAGAATGTTACGGTCCTTTATTAAATCCCGTCCCGGCTCAGTTTCCTTTCAGCGAATAAGACTTTTCTATAGCCTGGTAGACCATGGTCCGGAACTTGTTCTGCAGGTCGCCGAGTCCGGCCGGAACGGGCAGGACCTGGATCATGAACACCGCTACCAGCTTCTCCACCGGGTCAACCCAGTAGCTGGTAAAATAGGCCCCGCCCCAGCCGTAGGAACCAACGGTGCCCGGGAGTCCGGAAGTACCCAGGCTCTTGGTGACCCAGAAACCCAAACCAAAGCCGGTGGCTCCGCCAGAATAGAGCTGGCCCACGTGGTCGGCGGTCATCAGCTCAACCGACTTCGGGCTCAGAAGCCGCGAGCCGCCCAGCTCGCCGCCATTCTGGAGCATGAGCAGAAAGCGGGCATAATCCTCGGCCGTTGCGACTAACCCGGCCCCGCCCGAATAGCACTTCTTCGGTCCATAGACATAAGGACTCCTGGCCGGGTCTTCGGTCATTTTTAGCTCGCCTTTTTCATCGGCACCGTAGGACGGGGTGAACCTGGACACCTTGCTTTCCGGCAGGAAGAAGTGGGTATCTTTCATTCCCAGCGGTCCGGTTATCCGCTTCTCCACGAACTCGGCCAGGGTCATCCCGGAGACAACTTCCACCAGGTAGCCCAGGATGTCGGTGTTGTAGCCATAGACGAACTTTTCTCCGGGCTGGGCATCAAAAGGCAGCCTGGCCAGTTTTTTGACCAGCTCGCCGATGGTCATATCTTTGTCTGTTAAAAACCAGCCATGAATTCCAGCTTTCAGGTACTCTTCCTTGGCCGGGCCTTCTCCATAGGATATGCCGGCCGTATGGGTCAGCAGGTCGCGGATGGTAATCTGGCGCCTGGCCGGCACCAGGCTGTATCCCCTGGCCTCCTTGTTTTCGGCCCTGACGGCCACAAAGGTTTCCTTGAATTCGGGAATATACCTGGACACCGGGTCGTCCAGAAGCAACTTCCCTTCTTCCATCAACATCATGACCGCCACCGAAGTTACGGCCTTGGACTGGGAAGCGATGCGGAAGATGGCATCCGGAGGCATCGGCTCGGGCCGGTCGAGCCTGAATTTTCCAAAAGCCCGGTGGTAGGCAACCCGTCCATTCCTGGCTACCAGAACCACCATTCCCGGCGCTCCCTTCTGGTCGCAGTAGCTCTGCAAGACCTGTCCCAGTCGTTCCAGGCGGCTGGCCGAAAGCCCGACCTCGCCCGGGCGGGCAGCCGGCAGACTGGTCGACCAGGCAGAGAGGCTTAATGTCAGGACCAGCAGTGCCAGGCCGAGAAGGCGGATAAAAGCCCGGGAACTTATTCCCGAATTTTTATCCTTTGCTTTAACTTTTTTGCCGGAAGATCTTTCTCTTCCGTATGCTTCACCCAGATAACCCGAAAATACTTTCAAGTTCATTTTCCCTCCTGTTTCCCGTTTAATTTTATAGTCTCTTTCAGAACTGCCATCATTTTTCCGGTGAGATAGAGAAATGCCCCTGCTTTTCTTTTATAAATACCCGGAAGGCAAGCAATCAATGACATTCTCGGTTTTATTACCTGACTATATCCCATCCAGCCGACGGCTGTCAAAATGGAGGCCGTACCCGGCTGAAGTAGGGCCCGCAGATGGTCCCTGACCGAATGACCGCACCGCCACCTGCTTAATTAAAGTCTTATTAATACCTTCTTCCCGATTACCTCCAGACCACCTGCCCCGTGCCTTGTAAATTGATTAATTCCAGCCTGAAACCCTCTATTCTCACTGTGGCAGGTCAAATCTTTTCTGAGTGCTTATTAATCAAGAAGCCCCTACCACATTCCTCTTTTTTCATCACCCCTTTGTATGAAGAACCCTTCTCGTCCCGGTTGCCCCATGAGAGAATCTATATGAAGACCTGATCACTGGCTTGCCTAAGAATTCATACCAAAATTTGCGCGGTTACTGCTCACTCTCGGCGACAATCACAGCCTGTTCCTGGGTCTGCTTATCTCTGCTTTTAGTTTCAACTATGAGCTCCTGGTAGGTGTCTTGACTGAACTGAAGTGGCCATAATATACTCACGGGCGTGACCAAAGACTCTCCGGCCCGCATCTGGGAAATAGACTTTCTGCGGGGGCTGGCCATCATCCTGATGGTCGGCTACCACCTGCTCTATGACCTCGGCGATTTTGCCGGCCTGGAAAAATTCCTGGGTTTCACCACCGACCTGACCACCCCGGCCTGGCTCCTGGCCCAGCATTTCTTTGCCGGCCTGTTTGTCATACTGTCCGGGATGAGCTCCAATTTCAGCCAGAACAATTTCCGGCGCAGCCTGAAATACCTGGCCGTGGCCCTGCTGATCACCGCGGCCAGCTATGTTTTTGACCCGGAGTCGGTCATCCTGTTCGGTATCATTCATTGCCTGGGAGTTTCGGCCCTCTTATATGGCCTGTTATTTAAAAACTCCACGGCCACGACCTGCCTGATTTCCGGAATTATCATCGCCGGCCTGAGCGCCTTGCTGCCCTCAGCTCATAGAATTCTGGCCATAAACACCAACTGGCTCCTGCCCCTTGGCCTTCACCGCCCGGACTTTGCTTCCTTCGATTACTTCCCGCTCATCCCGTGGCTGGGGATCTTTTTAATCGGGGCCGCTCTTGGCCGCTGGCTGTATCCGTCCCGAAAAAGTCTCCTGGGCCGAGAACTGTCTCCGAATCTCTTCAACTGGTGCGGACGCCACTCTCTCTGGATTTATCTCCTCCACCAGCCGATAATTCTCGGGATTCTCTATATCCTCGGATACGTCACCCTGTAAGAAATAATAAGGTAGAATAAAGAAGATGCCCTGGATGGGACCAGGTTTCAGATATTTTTCATCAGCTTCTGGAAATCGCTCTTTTTCAGCAACTTTTCCATCTCGAAGAACTGCTTTAAGAGCTGGTTAACTTCCTGGATGGGGCGACCGCTGCCCCGGGCGATCCTGGCCCGTCTCCGGCCGTCGATGATCCGCGGATTTTCCCGCTCGGCCGGGGTCATGGAGTTGATGATGGCTTCGAAATAAACAAGCTTCTTATCGTCAACGTCCAGGTTACCCATCTTCTTGAAGGGCCCGGCCTTGGGCAAAAGGTCCAGCAGTCCCGACAGGCTGCCCATCTTTTTTAGCTGCTGGAGCTGCTTGCGGAAATCTTCCAGGGTGAACTGCTGCTTTTTTATCTTCCTGGCAATTTCCTCGGCCTCCTTCAGGTCCGCTTCCTGCTCTGCCTTTTCAATCAGGCTGAGAATATCACCCATGCCCAGGATCCTCGAGGCCATGCGGTCGGGGTGAAAGACTTCCAGCTTGTCGAATTTTTCGCCCACGCCGATGAACTTTATAGGCTTATGGGTTACATAGACAATGGACAGGGCGGCTCCGCCCCGGGCGTCGCCGTCCAGCTTGGTCAGGATGATAGAGGTCAGGCCTATCTTTTCCTCGAAGGCCTGGGCGCTGCGGACCGCATCCTGGCCGGTCATGGCATCGCCCACATAGATGACCTCGGTTGGCTCCAGGATTTCCCGGACCAGCCTCAGCTCCTCCATCAGCTCTTCATCAATGTGGAGACGCCCGGCCGTATCCACGATGAGCGGGTCGTAGCCGCGGTTCCTGGTGAAGGTCATCAGCTCCTTAAGGGCTTCGGCCGGGTTCTTCATCTTCTCGGCCGTCATTTCGTAAAAAGGCAGGCTGAGCGACCTGGAAATGATCCGCAACTGGTCCTGGGCGGCCAGCCTCTTAAGGTCAAAGGACACCAGCAACGGGTTTCGCCCGAGCCCTTTAACATACCTGGCCAGCTTGCCCGAGGTGGTGGTCTTGCCGCTGCCCTGCAACCCGACCAGCATGAACACCGAAGGCGGGTGGCTGGCAAAGGTCAGGGGTTTGGCTTCCCCGCCCAAGATCTCGGTCAGTTCATCTCTTACTATCTTTATGAAATGCTGGGCGGGGGTCAGGCTCATCATGACTTCCTGGTCAAGGGCCCTGGCCTTGACCCGGGCTTCAAACTCCTTGACCACCTTGTAATTGACATCGGCCTCAAGGAAGGCCAGGCGTAGCATCTTCAGGGCTTCGGCAATATTCTTCTCGGTTATTTTGCCTTCGCCCCGGATATACTTGAGGGTTCTCTGGATTTTTTCGGCAAGCTGTTCAAACATTCAGGCCACCTGACTGCCTTAAATCTTACGCCAGGCCGCCCCCGAGGTCAATCAAGCGGAAGCCCCTGCGGCGCCTGGTCTTCCGGAAGATGACTCCGGAACGGGCTATTTACCCGGAAACTACCTTTCTTATCTCAAACAGCAAAAAAATGAAGTAACCCCTCAGGCTGGAACCTGGCTCATGCCTCCAGAAGAATCGGGCTTCAGGCATTAAAGCCTGAATGCCTCCCCGGCGCAGTTTACCCGCCAGGCTGGATTATTGATGATCAGACCATAATAGCCCTGAATACCCCTATCCAGCACCAGCTTCCCCCGATTCCAAGCCAGGACCCGCCCCGAGAAGCCAGGCCCAGACAGACGGGTGGCGTCGCCGAACTCAGGCCGGGCCCGATAGGTTAACTTATTGATTATAAATTATATATATCCAGGCCCCGGCTTCCGGCTTGACAATCCGGGCCGTTCTGGGTAAAGTTTTACTAACTTTCAGGAAGGTGAATAATGACCCAAAAGAACGGTAAGCCTGTTGATTCAGGCCAGGCGAGTCCCTTCAGCTCGAAAATTGACTATGAAGAACTCCGAAAGCTGATCTCACTCCTTGAAGAGAAAAACCTCACCCAGTTCGAGCTGGAAGTGGAAGGTTTCAAGATAAAACTGAGCCGCAGCCTGGGCAATTCGTCAGGCCCGGCCCAGGTGATGTTTACCCCGGCCATGCCGGAAGCCGCGGCCAAGATTATGGCCACCAACGGCGACATTCCCGCCCCGACCCCGGCTGAAGACAAGAACATACATTACGTGACTTCGCCCATGGTCGGAACCTTTTACCGGGCGCCTTCTCCCACCTCTCCCCCCTTCGTGGACATAGGCGATCCAGTCAAGAAGGGCCAGACCCTGTGCATCGTGGAAGCCATGAAGTTGATGAATGAGATCGAGTGCGACGTCAACGGCCTGGTAGTCGATATCCTGGTGGAAAACGGGAAACCGGTTGAATACGGGCAGAAACTCTTTGCCATCAAAGTGAGCGCCTGAGAAACATGTTCTCCAAGATTCTGGTGGCCAACCGGGGCGAAATCGCCTTAAGAATCATCAGGTCCTGCAAAGAGCTGGGCATCAAGACCGTAGCAGTCTTCTCCGAAGCCGACCGCAATTCTCTCCACGCCATGCTGGCCGACGAGAGTATCTGCATCGGGCCGGCCAAGGCTTCAGACAGCTACCTCAACATACCGAATATCCTGAGCGCAGCCCAGATTACCGGGGCCGAAGCCATACATCCCGGTTACGGTTTCCTGGCCGAAAACGCCAAGTTCGCCGAAATCTGCCAGAATTCCGGCTTTGTCTTCATCGGTCCCCCGGCAGACATCATCAGGCTGATGGGCGACAAGGCCCGGGCCCGCCAGGCCATGAAGAAGGCCGGCCTGCCGGTGGTGCCCGGGAGCGATATCATCCTGGAAGACGTGGCCGAGGCCAAGAAGGTGGCCCAGAAGATCGGTTACCCGGTCATCATCAAGGCTGCGGCCGGCGGGGGCGGCAAGGGTATGAGAATCTGCCGCAATGCCACTCAGCTTGAAGAACAGTTCTCCACGGCCCAGAATGAAGCCAAGGCCGCCTTTGGCGACCCCTCCCTCTATCTCGAAAAATATATTACCGGGGCCCACCACATCGAGATCCAGGTCATCGGCGACCACAAGGGAAAAGTCATCGCCTTTGGCGAGAGGGAATGCAGTGTCCAGCGAAAGTACCAGAAAATAATCGAAGAGACTCCTTCACCCTTCATAGACGAGCGTACCCGGAACAAGATGATGAAGGAGACCCAGGATGCCGCCGAAGAGATCGGCTACCGCAGCCTGGGCACCTTTGAGTTCCTGGTTGATGACAAGAAGCGGTTCTATTTCATGGAAGCCAACACCCGGGTCCAGGTGGAACACCCCATCACCGAGATGGTCTACGGGATTAACCTGATCAAGGCCCAGATCCGGGTGGCTGCCGGTGAAAAGGTTAACTTCCCGATGGAACTGGAAATGCGCGGCCACGCCATAGAGTGCCGGATTAACGCCGAGGACCCGGAGACCTTCATTCCCTCTCCGGGGAAAATAGATTTCCTGGTGTTCCCAGGTGGCGAGGGCATCCGGGTGGATTCGGCCGCCTACGCCGGCTGGGAGATACCGCCTCACTACGATTCCCTCCTGGCCAAGATCATTGCCTATGCTCCCACCAGGTCCCTGGCCATCGCCAAGATGAAAGCTGCCCTGGAAACGACAACCATCGTGGGCATCAAGACCAACATCCCCCTCCTGCTCAACATTCTTTCCAGCGACGACTTTGTCAAGGGAAATTACAACACCCAGTTCATGGAATATTTTCTGAGCCAGAAAGAAACTCCCGGCTGACGCTGAGAATTTACGGCGAGGGGCCGCCTATTCCGCTTTCTTCCTGAAAATGCTAAAGGTAAACTGACCGTCGTTATCAGCAAAGACGTTGTCATTTACTCCGAGATAAAGCCGCCCTTCTAGGGTCATTTCCACCTCGGCTGTCAACCCGACATAAAAGACGGTGCTGACCTCTTCCCTGATTTCCTCTCCGGTTTCCTCGTCCTTGGTGACGCTCAGAACCTTGACCACCCGGCCGACCGCCGCCCCCAGGTTGCGGTCGGGCAGGGGTTGCTGCGGGGTCTGCAGGTCCAGGCCTTCCGGGCCGCAGCTGGCAATGGGATTGCCTTTCTGGAGCGAAATGGAACCCGAAACCCGGAAGACGAATTTTTCACCCTCTTTGACATCGAGGCCGGTGTCCACCCAGCCCAGGGCGGCTTTAACCTCCAGCTGCTTGACGGGCACCAGACCCTCTTCCTGTTCCTGGCTGGTTGCGGACTGAACTGCACCGGTTCCTGCCAGAAAAACAAGCAACGCGGTGATGAGGATGGCCAGAAAGACTGAATTTTTCCGGGACTTCATCTTCCCTTCTCTCTTTCTGACTATTTTACACAACCCAGGCTCAGAATTTCCAGCATGGGCCGGTGAATGTAACCGTTGCTGGCCACGATGTGCGGGCCGGGCAGCCTGAATTTTTTTCCGGCCAGGTCGCTAACCCGGCCCCCGGCTTCTTCAACCAGCAGGGCCCCGGCAGCCAGGTCCCAGGGTTTAAGCTTCTTCTCCCAGTAGCCGTCAAAGCGGCCGCAGGCCACATAGCATAGGTCCAGGGCGGCCGAGCCCAGCCGCCGTATGGCCTGGGCCCTGACCGCGAAATTGGCAAAATGGTCAAGATTATTATCCCGGCTGGTCCTGACATCGTAGGGAAAGCCGGTGGCCAGAAGGCTGCGGTCGAGCTTCCTGGTCTTAGAAACACTGATGGGCTTACCGTTCAGGTAAGCGCCGTGGCCCCTGGTAGCCGTGAAAAGTTCTTCTCGGTTGGGGTCATAGACCACGCCCAGGATTAGTTCGTTTCTGAAAGCCAGGGCGATTGACACGCAGAAAACCGGCAGCCCGTGAGCGAAATTGGTGGTTCCGTCGAGCGGGTCGACCAGCCAGCGGTAATCCGAATCCCGGTCGCGCTTAATTTCTTCTTCGGCCAGGAAACTATGACCGGGGAAGGCCCGGCTCAACCGGTCATAAATTATTTCTTCGGACCGGCGGTCAAACCCGGTGACCAGGTCCACCTGCCCCTTGTAGGTCACCCTCTTGGTCTGACTTAACCCCTTCAGCAAGTATCGTCCGGCTTCCAGGGCCGCCTGGCGGGCTGCGGGCAGAAATATTTCTGGCCTGTCCATGAGAAAATCTTATCAGCTTGGCTCTACTCTGGCAACAAGTTAAACTTTTTAGCCAAAATTCCGTAAAATGAAGTATAATTACTAAAAATCGTCTGGCTCAAAGGACACAGCTATGGCTGAAAAGAAAGGCTCCAAGAAGAAAAAAAGGCTTATCCTGTTTGCCGGGATTATCCTGATAATAGCGGCGGTGATATTCCTGAACCTCCAGGCTTCCCGGGAGAAGGCTATCAAGGTAACCGTGGATAAGGTCAAGAAACAGGACATTACTTCCATAATCTCGGCCTCGGGCGAGGTCAAACCCAAGAAAAACATTAATATCAGCGCCCTGGTGGCCGGACGGATTGTAAAAATAGGAGTAAAAGAAGGCCAGGAAGTCAAGGCCGGAGATTTCCTGCTGCAGATTGACCCCGCCTACTTCGAGGCCCAGGTGGACCGCATCCGGGCCAACATCAACCAGTTCAAGGCGGAACTGATCAGGGCTGAAGCCCAGTACCGCCGCGACAAGAGTTTTTACGAACGCCAGAAGCAGCTTTACGACAGCGCTCTTATTTCCAAGGACCAGCTGGAAGGAGCCCGCGTCCAGTACGAGGTGTCATCGGCCACCCTGCAATCGCTCAGATACCAGATAAAACAGGCTGAAGCCAACCTGAAGAGTACCCTGGACGATCTGAAAAAGACCACCTATACCTCGCCCATTGACGGCATGGTCACCAGCCTGAGGGTGGAAGAGGGCGAGGTGGCCATCGTCGGCACCATGAATAACCCCGGAACCGTTCTCCTGACCATCGCCGACCTGTCCATAATGGAAGTGGAAGTCGAGGTGGACGAAACCGACGTGGTCAACGTCAGGATAGGCCAGACGGCCAGGGTAAAGGTTGACGCCTTTCCCGACCGGGTTTTCCCGGGGCAGGTGACCGAAATCGGCAGCTCGGCCCTGGACAAGACCAGCCTGGGCTCCCAGGAATCCAGGAATTTCAAGGTGGTCATTACCCTGGAAGATACCGGCCACCAGCTCAAGCCCGGACTGTCGGCCTCGGCCGACATCATAGTCGCCGAAAAGAAGGACGTGCTGGCGGTGCCTATTGCTGCCCTCGTCACCAGGGAAACTAAGAAAAGTGATGAAAAAGGCGGGACGGCTTCACCCGCTCCCGAAAAGGCCAAAGAAGAAGAGGGTGTTTTCAGGATAGAAAACAGCCGGGCCAAGTTCCAGCCTGTCAAAAAAGGAATAATGGGCGGGATGATGGTGGAAATAGTTTCCGGCCTGGAAGAAGGCCAGGAAATCGTGACCGGGCCCTATTCAGCCCTGCGTGACCTAAAGGACGGAAGCCTGCTGAAGGTGGAAAGGAAATGAGCCATGCCGGTTCTGCCTGCCGATGACGAGCTGATCCTGGCCAGGGACCTCAAGAAAATCTACCAGCTGGACAAGCAGCAGGTGGAAGCCCTGCGCGGGGTCAGCCTGACCATCAAGAAGAATGAATTCGTGGCCATCATGGGGCCGAGCGGCTCCGGCAAGTCGACGCTGATGAACATTCTCGGTTGCCTGGACACGCCGACTTCCGGTGAATATTATCTCAACGGGCAGCTGGTCAGCACCCTGTCCGAGGACGAGCTGGCCCACATCAGGAACAAGGAAATTGGCTTTGTCTTCCAGGTTTTCAATCTCCTGGCCCGGGCCAATGCTTTCAAGAACGTGGAATTGCCGCTGATCTATGCCGGGGCCAGCAAGGAAGAGCGCCGGGAAAAGGCCCGCCGGGCCCTGGAGATGGTGGAAATGAAAGACCGGATGCATCACCTGCCGGCCGAACTGTCCGGCGGTGAAAGGCAGAGGGTGGCCATCGCCAGAGCCCTGGTCAACGAGCCGGCCCTGCTTCTGGCCGACGAGCCCACCGGCAACCTGGACAGCCGGACCGGCCAGGAAATCCTCAGGCTCTTTCACAAGATCCACGACAGCGGCAATACCATCATCATGGTCACCCACGACCGCGAGGTGGCCAACCATGCCCAGAGAATTATCCACATCAGGGACGGCATGATAGAAAAAGAAGAAAGGAAAGGAGACTGGATATGAACTTATGGCAAAGATTCATCGGGGTCTTTACCGGGCCCAAGGAGACATTCAGCGGGCTGGCCGAAAAACCGGTCTGGCTGGATGCCATGGTCATAGTTCTGCTGGCCAGCTTTGTTTTTGGCTTCCTGATTGCCCCCTTCTCCGCCCGCGACACGGCCGAACTCACCGACAACAGCCCCAAGATGAAAGAAATGCTGCAGCAGAGAATGGGAGAAGAAGGATTTACCAAGTACATGGACAAAATCCACAAGGAAGCCGAAGCCACTTCCCCCGCCTACAAGATCCAGAGCGGTCTGAGCCTCGGGATAATGGCTCTGATCAGCCTGTTTCTCCAGTCTCTATTGCTCCTGGTCCTGGGACGCCTGGTTTCAGGTTCGGTCCAGGGTAACTACCGGCAGCTGCTGAGCGCCATGTTTCACGCCAGTTTCATCAACGCCGTCCTGGGCAACGCCCTCCGGTTTTTCCTGATAACCGCCAAGCAGTCGGTCTACAAGATTTCCACCGGCCTGGCCGTCTTCTTCCCGAAACTGGAATTCAATTCCACCCCCTTCATCGTTCTTAACAACATTGACCTTTTCCAGCTGTGGATATTCGGGGTCCTGGGTTATGCCCTGTCGGCCATCTTCAAGGTTGACCTGAAAAAATCCCTGGTCATCTCCTACCTCTTCTGGGCGCTGAAGGCCGCGGTCAACATAGCCCTGACCCTGTGGGGGATGAGCCGGTACCAGTAAGCCAGGCCAGGTTGACAACTCGGCCCGGCCTCTATAAATTAAGGCTATGGCTGAGCCTCCAGAAAAAAATAACCAGAATAATTTTCTACCATTTTACCTGTTTAATCTCTGGGAAGGACAGAAGACCGGTCGGCTTCTGCTCAACCCCGGGCCCTACGAAAAGGTATTCTGCCTGGTCAAGGGCGAATTAACTCCCGTAAAAAAGTACTTCCCGGAAAAGGACTTCCTGGACTGGCTCCAGGAAACCGGGAGGATAGAACCGCCCCTGAGGCTGAACCGCCAGCTACTGGGAGCGGATAACATCAGCTCGATTCTGGCGGTGCTCATCGAGCATGGCTTCCTGCCGGCCCGCGAAGCCCTGGACCTGACGGCCGAGTTCCTGGCCGTGAAGTTAATTGATTATTTTAACCTTCCCCCGGTCCGGCTGCTGTTCGAAGAAGAAGACATCCCCGCCGAGGAGGTAATCGTTAAGGGGCTGTTCACCCCGGATCTGATCCTCCGCGGTTTCAGGCAGATATCCCGGATCGAACACCTGGCCAGGTGGCTGCCGGCCGAAAAGGAGATTATCGTTCGCCAGGCGCCGGCCTACGCCCGGAGACTTGACCTTAAAAGCCCGGAGCTTTACCTCTGGCACCAGCTGCAGGCCCCGCAGAGTTTCGGCCAGTTGCTTCAGAAATCCTGGCTTGGTCCCACCGAGACCAGGAAGACGCTCCTGGCCCTGGCCTGCCTGAAGCTGGTGGACTTCAACCTCAACCAGGCCGCCCTGGAGAATAACGGCCGGGGCAGCCAGCCCGACCTGGAGAAATGCCTGCTGGCCTTCAACGAAAAAAGCGCCTTCATCTATCGCTACGTGGCCAAGCAGCTGGGCCCGGTGGCCTTTAACCTGATAGAAAAATGTTACCGGGAAGTCCAGGAATACCTGGACCCGATCTTCCGCAACCTGGAAATCAGGCCGGACGGAAGCTTCGAGCCCAGGGCCATGCTCAAGCTGAGCCTTAACGAGCTGAGCCCGGAAGACAAGAAGAACCTGCTGCGGGGTTTTGACGAGATCCTGGCCGCCGAGCTGCTGATGATTAAAAAGAATCTCGGTAACCAGCACGAGGAAACAGTGGCCAGGTACCTGGCCAGAACCGGAGAGCTGACTTGAAGCGGAAACAGCTGCTGGGACTTCTGATTATCCTCAGCCTGGTATTCATCTATCTGGTCATCAGGGCAAGCCTTGGACTTTAAATCGAGAAACCTTCTGACCATTGTCGGACCCACCGCCGTCGGGAAAAGCGAAACCGCCCTCTACCTGGCCCGGGAATTCTCCGGCGAGGTCATCAGCTGCGATTCGATGCAGGTCTACCGGGGATTCGACCTGGGCACAGACAAACCCGGGGCAGAAGCCAGAAAGGCCGTGCCCCACCACCTGATCGATATAGTCGAACCATGGGAACAGTTTTCGGCGGCCGACTTTGCCCGCCTGGCGGTCGAAACCGCAGAACAGATCATCGCCCGCGGCCGATTGCCGATCGTGGTCGGCGGCACCGGTCTTTACCACCGGGCCCTGGTGGAAGGGCTTTTTCCGGGACCGGGCCGCGACCCCGAGCTCAGGAAAAGGCTGCGACAGGAAGCCGAGCGGGCCGGCCTGCTTTCACTTTATGAAAAATTGAAAGAGGTGGACCCGGATTATGCCGCCCGGATTACCCCGTCTGACAGCATCCGCATCATCAGGGCCCTTGAAGTCTATTACCTAACGGGAGTGCCGTTATCCAGGCAGTTTCTCCAGACCAGGTCGCCGGCCAGGGAAAAGGGTTTTAATCTCATCCAGATTGGTTTAAAATTAGACAGAAAGGAACTATACCGGAGAATAGAAGCCCGGGTGGAGCGGATGTTCGCCCTGGGCCTGGTGGAAGAGGTCAGGAACCTGCTGGCCCGGGGAGTGCCGGAAACGGCCACCCCGTTCAAGGGTCTGGGTTACAGGCAGGTTTTGCAATATTTACGACGGGAAATAACGCTGGCTGAAGCGATCGAGAAGACCAAGCTGGAAACCAGGCACTTTGCCAAGCGGCAGTTAACCTGGTTCAGGAAATCGCCCGGGATTACCTGGTTCGAAGCCCAGGACCGGCCCGGACTGAAAAAATTTATAGAAATGAAACTGAGCCAATAAAAATATGGAAAAAGCAATTCTGGTCAACCTGGCCGTTTCCAGGAAAGACAGGGAGGAAGCGGCCGAATCCCTGACCGAGCTGGCCGGGCTGGCCGTCTCGGCCGGGGCCACGGTGGTGGAGAAAATCTATCAAACCCGGAACAGCATCAGTCCCAGGTTTTTCATAGGAGAGGGCAAGGTGGAAGAGCTGGCCGCCCTGGTGGAAAAAACCGGGGCCGACCTGGTTATCTTCGACGCCAACCTGACCCCGGTTCAGCAGCGCAGCCTGGAAGAAGCCCTGAGGGTTAAGGTCCTGGACCGGACCCAGATTATCCTGGACATCTTTGCCCAGAGGGCCAGGACCAACGAAGGCAAGCTGCAGGTGGAGCTGGCCCAGCTGACCTACCTGCTGCCGAGGCTTAAAGGTCGCGGCCAGGCCATGTCCAGGCTGGGCGGCGGGATAGGAACCCGGGGCCCCGGCGAAAAGAAGCTGGAAGAAGACCGGCGCCGCATCACCGACCGTATTACCAGGATAAAAAAAGAAATCGATGGCCTTCAGAAACGACGGGCCCGGCAGAGAGAAGGCCGCCGCAGGTCACCCGTTCCCGCTGTTTCCCTAGTCGGTTATACCAGCGCCGGAAAATCAACCCTGTTCAACCAGCTGACCCGGGAGAGCCGTTACACCTCGCCCCATCTTTTCGCCACTCTGGACCCGATGGTCAGGCGGGTGACTTTTGCCGATGGCCTTTACTTCTTCCTTTCAGACACCGTCGGCTTCATCAAAAAACTTCCGGTGGAACTAATTTCTGCCTTCAGGGCCACCCTGGAAGAAATCAGGGAAGCTGACTGCCTGCTGCACGTGGTTGATGCCACCTCGCCCGAAGCCCTGGACCAGGCGGCCGCGGTCGAGCGAATACTGGAGGACCTGGAAATTTCCGGTCTTCCGGTCATTAAGGTATTCAACAAGATCGACCTCCTTCCGGAAAATGAAAAGAAAGAACTGCTGGCTGCCAACAGGGAGTCGGGAAATTCTCCTCTTTACGTTTCAGCCCTGAGCGGGGAAGGACTGGAACAGCTAAAAGGCCGCCTGAGGAGACTGCTGTTTGAAAATTATGAAACCTTCAGGCTGCGCATTCCCAGGACCCGGGCCGAGCTGGCCAGCTCCCTGGCCCGGCAGGCCATCATCATCACCCGGACCGAAACCGACGAGGGCTGGGAGTACCAGGTGGCGGCTGACCGCAGCCGGGTGTTTCCCTACCTTCCCTACCTCCAGAAAGGAGAGCGCCCATGAAGAAGATTATAATAATGGCGGCCCTGGCCGGGCTGATATTATTCTTAAACGCCTGCATCAGCCTGCCGCTCAAGACCGAGTACGTTCCGCCAGCTTTTCACCTGGAAAATCCCCAGCCGGTGGTTCTGGCCCAGCTCAGCCTCAACGAACGGCTGGCCTTTGAAGAGGGCTGGAAGAGCCTGAAACAGGGAAACATTGACCGGGCCAGGAAAGAGTTCGCCAAGCTCGACCGCCAGAATGCCTTTTTCAACCTGGGGGAAGGCTATTGCCGACTCTACGAGCAACAGCTCTCCGACTCCGAGGCCTTTTTCCTGAAAGCCCTGGAGCTTAACGCGGATCTGATATCAGCCCGGGTCGGACTGGCCATCATCTACGAACAGCTCAATAACCAGGAAAAAGAGTTCCTGCAGTTGCGCGAAATACTTAAGAAAGCACCCGACCACAACTGGGCCAAGCCCAGGTACGAAGACCTGCGTTCCCGGATGACCGAAGCCCTGATGGCCGAGGCCCGGAACTGGCTGAACCAGAAGCGTCCTGACCAGGCCCGGGAAGCCCTGCTCAAGGCCCTCTTCTATTCGCCAGAGCTCACCGAAGCTCACCTGCAGCTGGCTCGCCTTTACCGCAACGAAAAGAAACTGGCCCAGGCCCTGACCCACTACCAGGCCCTGTACAACCTGCTTCCGCGGGATAAGCAGGTCCTGAAAGAATACGCCGAGACCCTGGAGGCCAACGATGATTTGAGCAAGAGCCTGGACATCTACGAGAGATTGAGAGAGCTGGCGCCCGGCGACAAACAGATCCAGGATAAGGTTGAATATCTGAAAAATTCCCTGGGGATTATTGAACTGCCGAGCATGTACAACGAGATCGCCGGTTCCCAGGCCATCACCAGGCAGGACCTGGCCGCCATCCTGGCCGTCAAGTTCAACCAGTTCCTGCCCCAGCCGTCCGCCCCGCCCATTATCGTCGACATTTCCACCAGCTGGGCGGCCCGGTTTATCATCAGGGTCGTGGCCACAAAGTTAATGGATAAATACGACAACCACACCTTTGAACCGACCCGGCAGATTACCAGGGCCGAGCTGGCCGACGCCTTTTCCCGGTTGATCAGCTACCTGAAGGGAAAGGGCAAAAAACTGGTGCCCATAGTTCCCCCGGAAAGGGTTCAGATCAACGACATCCCAGCCGATAACTATTATTACCAGCCGGCAGTAAACATGATTGCCTACCAGCTGATGGAACTGGGCGGCCAGAAACGATTCAACCCCGACCAGCCCGTTTCCGGCATAGAGGCTTTAAGAATTGCCGATATTCTGTTAAACTTGGTGAAATGAACAAGACGGCTGAACCGATGGACGAAACCGCCAGGCAGACGGTCGAGCTGAAATCAAATTTTGGCACCATTCCCAACTATCTGACCCTGCTCCGGATTGTCCTGGTCCCGGTCTTCGTCTTCTTCCTGCTTAAAAACAAGCAGACCGAGGCCTTCCTGGTCTTCCTGGCCGCCGGGTTGACCGACGTCCTGGATGGCCTGGCCGCCCGCATCTGGCATCAGCATTCGGTGGCCGGCCTCTGGCTCGACCCGCTGGCCGACAAGCTGCTCATCTTCAGCAGTTTCTTCCTGTTAAGCATACCTGACTTTGCCCATCCCAACACCATGCCCTGGCGGGTTTTCTGGGTGGTCCTCGGCCGCGACCTGCTGGTTGTTATCGGGGCGGCGGTGCTCTTCTTTTTGAAAATCAAGCAGAGCTTCCCGCCCACGCTCATGGGCAAGACCAGCACCGTCTGCCAGGTGCTGACCGTTCTGGCCGTCCTGTTTTTCAATTTTCTGCAGAAGGAAGTCAACCTGCTCGGCTGGCTTTACGACCTGACCATCCTGGCCACCGTGCTCTCGGGTCTCCAGTACATCTGGGTGGGAATTTCAGCGCTCAGAAGAAAATAGGATTTCAGACAGGATTCCTTCAAACTGCTCTTTCCAGGCATTGAGGTTATAATGTTTCTTAACATGTTCCCTGGCCGATAGGCCCATCTGCCGGCCCCTCTCCGGGTTTTTAACAACCACCTGAAGAAAAGCTCCCAGCGCGGCATAATCCCGATAATCAAAAATAAAACCGGTGCGCCCGTGAATGACCAGCTCGGAAGCCGCCCCTTTTTCCACGACCACCGGAACACCGGCCAGCCCGGCCTCCAGGACCACCCGGCTCAGCGGGTCAAAGCCAGGAAAGATGACCGCCGCCCGAAAGCTTTTCCACCTGGACTGGAGCTCTGAAAAATCGGAGAATTCCAGTTCCAGGCCGTTTACGGTTGAAGTCCGGCCAAGGCTTTCTTCCAGCTTCCGCTGTCGGGCCTGGCTCAGACCGGGGAAAAATATGGAAACCGTCTGGATGGGCCTTGGTCCATCACCGGTACCGGCCACAACCTCGCCCAGGGCATGGACTGCTTCTCTGACTCTTTTCAGGTCCGGCCCGCTGAAAAACATGGCCACCGCCGCGGGTGGAGAGGCCGGGTTGTCACGGTTAAGCCTGCTCTCAAACCACCCGGCATCAATGGCCGGGGGCATGACCAGGGACTTGGCCCGGGTCCTTTTTCGCCTGAACATCTCGGCCGCCAGAGAAGATTCCAGCAGAACCCTGACCGACAGGTCGTTAGCCAGGCGACTGGCCAGCCACCGACCCCAGAAGAAATTCAGCCAGTTGGTCCGGCCGGAGAGCACTTCCCTTATCATCCAGATATGACTGACCCCTTCCTGGCGGGCGGCCAGGGCCCCGGTCCAGTTGATAAAGGACAGGCTGACCACCAGTTGAACTTTTTTCTTCCTGATAACGGCTGAAATCCTGACGAAACTGCTGAGGTTATAAACCCAGGCTACGGGCTGACGCCACAGCTCCCGGAAATCGGTCAGGTAATTATGCCCCTTGATGACCCGGGCTGGCACCCCTGCTTCTGAAGCCTGGCTGACCAGCCGCCCTTCGGCTGGAAAAATCAGTTCGGCGGAAAAAGGTTTATCACCAGGAGTCCTTAGATAATCAAGAATCTGGCACTCGCCGCTACCGAACTCCCCCGAGCCGGCGACAAATAAGATTTCGGGTTTGCCTTCCAGGTTCAAAAACACCTCCTGGCCCCTGGTCAGCCTGGGTGGCAGATTTATACCAAGATTTTATTCCCCTGCGATATTAAGTCAAGCCGACCGACCCCTTGCGGTCAAGACATGTTATTCAGTGGAAAGGCAGTACATGGAAGCGGCCGGGTGCCAGTCCGGCCGGTTCAGTTTCTTATTGAATTGGAGATAGGCCAGGTGTTATCATCATCCTGTATAAAAATAATACCAGGAAGGAGTTATCGATGCCCGACACCAAAGTTTTTAACCGGCTGGCCAGAAGGCTTGAAAGTTTCCGCGACCAGATGGTCGAACTGCAGATGAAGCTGTGCGCAATCCCGGCCATAGCTCCGGCCAGCGGGGGCGAGGGTGAGGCCCGGAAGGCCGAGTTTCTTGAAGCTTACCTGCGGCAGAACGGGATCACCGACCTCAAGCTCATCAAGGCCCCTGACGTTGAAGCTCCGGCCGGCTACCGCCCGAACCTCCTGGCCTTCTACCGCGGACGTAATTCCAGTCGAACCATCTGGGTGATGTCTCACCTGGACGTGGTTCCGCCGGGAGAACTTTCCCAGTGGCGTGGCGACCCGTTCAAGGCCTGGGTGGAAAAGGGTCGGATTTACGGACGCGGCGTTGAGGATAACCAGCAGGACATGGTGGCTTCCATTTTTGCAGTCAGGGCCCTCGTTGCCGAAAGGCTCAAACCATCTTACGACATCGGTCTGGTGCTGGTGGCCGACGAGGAGACCGGGAGCAAAAAGGGTATCGAGTACGTGCTGAACAATACCGAGGTCTTCAGGAAGGACGACCTGATCATCGTTCCCGATGCCGGCAACAGCCAGGGCACGATGATCGAGGTAGCCGAAAAGTCCATCCTCTGGCTCAAGGTCCGAACCCTGGGCCGGCAGGCTCATGGTTCAACCCCGGAAAAAGGGATCAATAGTTTCAAGGCCGCCAGCTTCCTGATAACCGAGCTCCAGAAACTCTACCAGATTTTCGATAAGAAGGAGAGGTTGTTCAACCCGCCCATTTCCACCTTCGAACCGACCAAGAAAGAGGCCAACGTGCCGAACATCAACACCATCCCCGGAGAAGATGTGTTTTACATGGACTGCCGGATTCTGCCCCTGTACAAGGTTGAGGACGTCCTGAAGACAGCCGGGAAAATTGCCGCCGGCATCGAGAAGAAATTCAAGGTCAAAATTGAAATTGAGATCGTCCAGAAGGCCCCGGCTGCCCCGCCGACCTCACCCAAAGCTCCCGTGGTCCAGGCCCTGAAGAAGGCAGTCCGGGATGTCTATCACAAGGAAGCCCGGGCCATGGGCATCGGTGGGGGAACCGTGGCCGCCCTCTTCCGCCGGGCCGGTTTTCCGGCTGCCTGCTGGTCCAGGCTGGACGAGACCGCCCACATGCCCAATGAATACTGCATAATTGACAACATGGTGGGCGACGCCAAGGTCTTTGCCCATATTTTTGTCCAGGAGTGAGAAGGCAGGATGACAGAGGAAAGGTCACTGATCCTGGTCCTGACCACTTTCCCCGAAGCTGAAAAAGCGGCGGAGGCAGCCCGGATCCTGCTGGACCACAAACTGGCCGCCTGCTGCACCATTGTTCCGGGAACATCACTCTATACCTGGGAGCAAAAAACCTGTGAAGAAGCCGAAGTGGTGATGCTGATCAAGACCCGGGCTTCTCTTTATGCCGGGCTTGAGAAAAAAATCAGAGAAATTCACCCTTACCAGGTGCCGGAAATCATAGCCCTGCCGATAGTGGCCGCCAGCCAGGCCTACTCGGACTGGGTCAAAGAAGTTACCGGAGAGTAAGGCTTTCGCCGCGCGGCCCTGATAGCCACCCGGATGGTGTTGAGGTTAATCCCGACCGTTTCCTCAACCTCGGCGGTGTAGCCACCGCCCAGAACGATGGCCACCGGGATGTTCAATTTCCTGGCACTTTCTATCACCAGGCGGTCCCGTTTTCTCAGGGCCTCGGCCGAAACATCCAGACCGCTCAGCATATCCCTGCGATAGGGATCCGCCCCGGCCAGGTAGACCACCAGGTCCGGTCTGAATTCCCGGTAGATCCGTGGAAAATGGGGGCTGAGTCCCTGGAGGTAGGCCAGGTCATCGTCCCCGGACCACAGCCCGACATCCAGGCTGCTGGGGGGTTTTTCGGAAGGATAGATGTCCATCTGGTGGATGGAAAAAGTGAAGACGTAATCTTTCCTGGCAAAAAAGAAAGCCGTGCCGTTACCCTGGTGCAGGTCGCAATCCACCACCAGGGCCCGGCCTATCCGGCCGGTTTTTTTCATCTTTTCTATGGCTATGGCGATATCGTTGAACAGGCAAAAACCCTCGCCATGGTCGGGAAAGGCATGATGGAAACCGCCTCCCAGGTGCACGGCCAGCCCTGTCCTCAGGGCCTCTTCCACGGTCTGGATGGTCCCCCCGGTCATCAACAGGAAAAACCTGACCACGTCCAGCGAAAAGGGCAATTCCAGGGCCTGCAGCTCGACCGAAGACAGGCTGCCGCTCATAACCTTTTTGACGTATTTTGGGGTATGGACGAGCAGCAGGTCTTCCTCGCTGGCCGGCCTGGCCTGGATGAAATCATCTGGCCCGGCACCAAGGGCAATAACCCGTTCGTACAGCAGGCGGTACTTCTTGACGGGAAAGACATGATGGCCAAGGTTGGCCATCCAGTATTCGTTGCTGTAGACAAACCTGAAGGGCAGCTTCCAGCCCAGCAGGGTTAGCATGGTACCGACCAGGTCTGCCATTTTTTTCAGAATATCAGAAAACGACTCTTCTTAAAAGAAATTAATTCAGGTGGTCAGCCGGAGGACCGGGTCAAGAGGTCCAGCCCTCGGGCCCTTAGAGGATAAAAAAGAGCCCCGGACTTCACTCAGACCGGGGCTCCTGAAAAATTTACTTTCTTATTTCCGGGCCTTCCGGTTCTTACGGCCGGCAGCGGAAACCTTCTTGGCTTTCCTGGCCGGTGCTTTTTTAACCGGCTTTTTTCCGGCCGCAGCTTTACCTCCGGCCACCTTTTCCTGGATGGCTATCTGGGCCGCGGCCAGGCGGGCAATCGGTATCTGGTAGGCCGAACAGCTGACGTAATTGAGTCCGACCTGGTGGCAGAAGACGATGGACCTGGGGTCGCCACCGTGCACGCCACAGATACCGACTTTGAGGTCGGGCCTGGTGGACCGGCCTTTCTCCACCGCCCACTTCATCAGCAGGCCGACTCCCCTCTGGTCCAGGGTCTCAAAAGGATCATCGGGCCAGATGCCGTGATTCAGGTAGTAATTCAGGAACTTGGCGCTGTCGTCGCGGGAGATGCCGTAGGTGGTCTGGGTCAGGTCGTTGGTGCCAAAGGAGAAGAACTCGGCCTCCCTGGCCACCTCCTCGGCAGTCAGGGCAGCCCGGGGTATTTCCACCATGGTCCCCACGGTATACTTGAACTTCACGCCGTATTTCTTCATAACCTCATCAGCCACCCGGTTGACGATGGCTTTCTGGTTGGCCAGTTCCAGGACATCGCCCACCAGTGGAATCATGATTTCAGGGAAGACCTTGTGCCCTTCCCTGGTCAGCTCGCAGGCCGCCTCAAAAATGGCCTGGGCCTGCATCTCGGTTATCTCCGGGTAGGTGATGCCCAAACGGCAGCCACGGTGACCGAGCATGGGGTTGAACTCGGACAGGGCCTTGACCCGGGCCAGGAGTTTCTCCAGCTCGGCGATTTTTTCCGCTGAACCGCCGGTGGCCTTAAGAACGGCCAGCTCGACCATCAGGTCTTCTCTTTTGGGCAGAAATTCATGGAGGGGTGGGTCGATGGTCCTGATGGTCACCGGATGACCTTTCATTTCCTTGAAGAACTCATAGAAATCCTGCTTCTGGAAAGGCAGCAGCTTGGCCAGGGCCTGGCGCCTGGCTTCCTCGGTCTCGGCCATGATCATTTCCTTGACTATGGGCAGGCGCTCCGGGCCAAAGAACATGTGCTCGGTCCGGGCCAGGCCGATACCTTCGGCTCCGAAAGCAAAGGCCACCCTGGCATCGGCCGGGGTATCGGAGTTGGCCCTGACTCCCAGCCGCCGGGACTTATCAGCCCAGGATAGGAGCTTGGAGAAATACTGGTAAAGCCTGGATTCTTCCGGCTTCAGGCTTCCCTTAACCACCTGCAGAATCTCAGAAGGCTTGGTGGGAATTTCGCCCTCCAGCACTTCCCCGGTCGAGCCGTCAATTGATATCCACTGGCCTTCCTCAAACTTCCGGTTTCCGATGTAGAAGGCCTTCTCTTCCTCGTGAACCTTGATGCTGCCGCAACCGACCACGGCCGGCTTGCCCATCTGGCGACCAACCACGGCCGCGTGGGAGGTCATGCCGCCGGTCGCGGTCAGTATGCCCTGGGAAGCGCTCATGCCGTGGATATCGTCAGGAGAAGTCTCTTCCCTGACCAGGATTACCTTCTTGCCTTCCTTGGCCCAGGCCACGGCCTCGTTGGCGGTAAACACGATCTGACCGGTAGCCGCTCCCGGAGAGGCTGCCAGCCCCTTGGCCAGGACGGTATGCTTGGCTTTTTCCTGAAGGTCAAAGATGGGGTGTAGCAGCTGGTTCAGGGCCTCGGGTTCGACCTTGAGCAGGGCCTGTTCCCTGGTGATCAGCCCTTCCTCCACCAGGTCCACGGCAATCTTGACCGCGGCCATGCCGGTTCTCTTGCCGTTTCTGGTCTGGAGCATGTACAGCTTGCCTTCCTGGATGGTGAACTCGAAATCCTGGACATCCCCGTAGTGCTTTTCCAGCCGCTTGACCACGGAGACCAGCTGCTTGAAAACCGCCGGCATTTCTTTTTCCATGTTCTTCAGGGGCGACGGGGTCCTGATGCCGGCCACCACGTCCTCGCCCTGGGCATTGACCAGGTATTCGCCGTATAGCTCCTTCTCTCCGGTGGCCGGGTTGCGGGTAAAGCCAACCCCGGTGGCCGAAGTCGGGCCGTAGTTACCGAAAACCATCTGCTGGACATTAACCGCGGTGCCGAGGTTATCGGGAATGTGATACTTGCGGCGGTAGGTGATGGCCCTGGGGTTGTGCCAGGACTTGAAGACGGCCGCGATGGCCAGCTTCAGCTGTTCCAGGACATCCTGGGGGAATTCCCGGCCGGTCTCGGCCGCCACCAGTTTCTTGTAACCGGCTATCACCTCTTCCAGCATTTTATCGGTAAGCTCGTGGTCATACTGAACCCGGCCGGCTTCCTTCCGGGCCCTGAGAATTTCTTCAAATTTCTTCTTGGGAATATCCAGGACAACATCGCCGAACATGTGTATCAGGCGACGGTAACAATCGAGGGCAAAACGCCGGTTTCCGGTCTTTCTGGCCAGGCCTTCAACCGTCCGGTCATTCAGGCCCAGGTTGAGGATGGTATCCATCATTCCGGGCATGCTGAACTTGGCTCCCGACCTGACCGAAACCAGGAGGGGATTAGCCGGGTCGCCGAATTTAAGCCCGGAGGCTTTCTCCAGCCTCTTCAGGGCAGTCATCACCTGCTGTTCCACGTCCTTGGGGACCTTGTTCCCTGCCTTGAAGAACAGGTTGCAGACCTCGGTGGAAATGGTAAAACCGGGAGGAACCGGAAGGCCAATTCCGGCCATCTCGGCCAGGTTAGCGCCCTTGCCGCCGAGAATGTCCTTCATGTCCTTGTTGCCTTCAGCCACGCCGGGTCCGAAGAAATAAACGTATTTTTTTGCCATAACACTCACTCCTTCTAAGGCCTAAGTAAATTCAAGAAAATATACACTTTCAGAGGCAAAATTTCAAGGACGGTAGCGCCCAGATATGTGAAATATCAGATTAAACTAAGAGGTTTTCGGGGCTCTCTTGAGCAGGCAGAAATCATTGGCCGGGGAGAAAAGCAAAACCAGGGACAGGACCAGCCAGATAGAATCTTCGAGAATCAACCAGAGGTCGGCTTTTCGACTGAAGGTGCCAAAACAACCGCAGTCAACATCTATGCCACGGAGCATGGTCACCGCCACCAGAACAATAAAGAATACCAGGAGACCGCTGACGAGCAGGGCACTGGAACGGGGAAAGACCCCGATGATCAGGCAGACACCGGCAATTAATTCCACCCAGGGCAGGACGATGGCCGTCAGAAAGCTCAAAGTCTGGCCCACCAGCCGGTAATTCCTGACATCCTGGGCGAAGGCCAGCGGGTCGGCAATCTTGGTGACCGCGGCCCAGATAAATACTCCGCCGACGATAAGCCGCAGGAGCAAAAGAAAATATTTATTATTAAGAACCCTCATCTTCTTTTTCCACGGGAAGCCCGGCGGCCAGCCACTCAGCCCAGCCCCCGCTGAAAACCCGGAGGTCGCCAAAGCCCCGGCCGTGAAGGAGTCGGGCCAGGTTAAGGCTGGTCAGGCAGTCTCCACCCTCGCAGTAGATAATTAAAGGTTTCACGGGTGACAGCCTTTCCAGGGGGCTATAATTTCCGCCCTTTATTTCTTCCAGGGGAACCGAAATTGCCCCCGGTATATGGCCGCGCCTGAACTCGGAAACCGGACGGCTGTCCACAATCACGGCTTTCTGATTATGCCAGAGTTCTTCCACCTCGGGCAGGGTTATGAACACCAGCCCCGGATACTCTTCCCTCGTGAAGAAAGCCTGCCGGAATTCTCCTCGCAGGAATTTTTTTATGAGACCCAGGTTACTGACTGTACCTATAACCAGCGACAGGGCCAGGATGAATATGATCCCTTTCCAGGTCTCCCCGTCCTTGAGAATTTGCTTGAAATTCATCCAGAATCAGCCGTATAGCTTCTGGTATTTCTCCAGGCCCCGGCGCAGGATTTCGATGGCCTCCACCAGGTCCGCTTCTTTAAGGACGTAGGCGATTCTCACCTCGTCCTGTCCTCGCCCCGGCGTGGCGTAGAAACCCGGCCCGGGGGCCACCATGACCGTCTTATTGTTGAGTGAAAAATCGGTCAGCATCCACTGGGCAAAATGCTCGGAGTCTTTAACCGGAAGCCGGCAGATAACGTAGAAGGCCCCCTGTGGTTTCCGCAGGAAAACGCCCGGGATGGAAGCCAGGCCCTCGTACAGGACATTCCGGCGCCTCTGGTATTCTTCCCTGATCGGACCGAAATAATCCATCCCCATGCGGTAAGCAGTCAGGGCGGCATACTGTTCCACCGAGGGCGGGCAGAGACGGGCCTGGGCGAACTTCAGGATGGCCTGGTATATTTCCCGGTTCCTGGTGACCACCGCCCCGATTCGGGCCCCGCAGCAGCTGAAGCGCTTGGAGATGCTGTCGACCACAATCACCCGGTCCTCGATTTCCCCGAATTCCAGGATGCTCTTGTGGCTCAGGCCGTCGTAGACAAATTCCTTATAGACCTCGTCGCCTATCAGGAACAGGTCATGTTTTTTTACCAGTTCTACCACTCTTCTGAGCTCGTCTTCGGTATAAACGGTCCCGGTGGGGTTATTTGGCGAGCACAGCAGGATGGCCCTGGTCCTGGGGGTAATCAGGGCTTCGATCCTGTCCTTCGGGGGCAGCCTGAACCCGTCTTCAACTTTTAGCGGCAGAGGAACTATTCTGACATCGGCAAAGGTGGCATAGCCATTGTAGTTGGTGTAAAAGGGTTCGGGGATGATGATCTCGTCTCCCGGGTCGGCCACCACCGAAAAGGAAAAATGGATGGCTTCCGAACCGCCGATGGTAATGAGAACATTATCGGCTGAAAGCTTGATGCCATAACGGTCAAAATAATCGGCTATGGCCTGCCGGAGTTCCTCAAAGCCCTGGGACGGGCCGTAACCCAGGATCGGGCCGTTGTACTGGTGAAAGGCCTTGATTATGGGCTCCGGCGTCGGGATGTCTGGGTCGCCGATATTCAGGTGGAAAATATGAATTCCCTTTTTTCTGGCTTCGTCGGCAAAGGGCTTTAGCTTGCGGATGGGCGAAGCCTGTATTTCTTTAGCCCGGCGGGATATAAACATGGATGAGTCCTCCTGGAAATTATGATTAGTTTTAATTATAAAAAATCGGCCGGAGTAAAACAACCTTTTCTTCGGCCTGCGATCCCACTGATATTTCAGGCAGGTCTTAAAATTTGCACCACCGTTATCATTTATAATCTCTTTATCTTAACTCCCGGGCGGTATCCACGGGCTGGACTTACCGGGAAATAAGATTTGCCATCAGCCATTTTTTCTGGTATTTAATTCGGGAACGCTTCGAGCTTCAAAGATGTTGTGAGCAGGGCAAGAATGGTCATAGACAGACAGGCCAGGCTGGTCGAGGTTGAGAGCTGGGGTGATTACTTTCTGTTTACCCTGGCCTCCCCTGAAATCGCCGCCCAGGCCAGGCCCGGCCAGTTCCTGATGATCAGGGTCTCCGAGACCACCCAACCACTCCTCCGTCGCCCCATCAGTTTGCACAATGCCGAAGGGAACCGGCTGCAGATTTTTTTCCAGGTCGCCGGCGAGGGCACCAGGTTATTATCATTGAAGAAGACCGGACAGTTCCTGGACCTGCTCGGACCCCTGGGGAAGGGATTCAACATTGGGCCCGAACTCAGAGGCAGGGAGATTTTCTGCGTGGGGGGTGGCCGGGGCATAGCCCCCCTTTACTACCTGGCCAGGGAACTCAGGACGACCGGGGCCAGGCCCGTAATTTTCTACGGGGGACGAAGCAAAAACGACCTGCCACTCAGGAACCGATTGGAAAGCACCGGCTTTGAAGTCCTGATCTCAACCGATGACGGCAGCGCCGGTTTCCCCGGGTTCGTCACCTCGCTGGTCGGAGAAGAACTGAAGAAAAGGAGGCCCGCTTTTCTCTATGCCTGCGGACCCGACCCGATGATGGAAAAACTGGCTGAGACCTGCCGCCGGGAGAAGCTGCCGGCCGAGTTCTCGCTGGAATCGATCATGGGCTGTGGCTTTGGCGCCTGCTGGGGCTGCGTCAAGAAAATCCGCAGGGATGGCCAGGAAAAGTATCTTAAAGTCTGC
>JANLFU010000011.1 GCA_024653215.1 Candidatus Saccharicenans sp.
ATCTGGACATCGCGTCCGCAAAGAGCCGTGACCACGTCCAGGTAGAGCGGTTCGCCGATGGCCCCCGGCTCCTTGGTCCTGTCCAGCACGGCGATTTTCTTGACGGTCTGAGGAATGACCGCCCGGAAAGCCTCGGCTGAGAAGGGCCGGTACAGACGGACTTTAACCAGACCCACCTTGTAACCGTGTTTATTAAGGTAATCGATGGTTTCTTCGGCGGTTTCAGCTCCGGAACCCATGATGACTATCACCCGGTCGGCATCGGGAGCGCCGAAATAATCAAACAGGTGGTACTGTCTTCCGGTGATCCTGGCCACCTTGTCCATGTATTCCTGGACGATGCCAGGAGTGGCCGCGTAATATTTGTTAACCGTTTCCCGCCCCTGGAAATAGACATCGGGATTCTGGGCTCCCACCTTCATCATCGGTTTTTCCGGGTTCAGGGCCCTTTGCCTGAAATCCTCCAGGTACTTGGGTTCGAACAGCTCGGCCAGGGTTTCATAGGGAACCACCTCAATTTTCTGGACTTCGCTGGAGGTGCGGAAACCGTCAAAGAAATGCAGGAATGGTACTTTGCTCTTGAGGCTGGCCAGATGGCAGACAATGGCCAGGTCCATGATTTCCTGAACCGAACCGGAACACATCAGGGCAAAACCGGTGTTTCTGGCAGCCATAACGTCGGAATGGTCGCCAAAGATGGAGAGAGACTGGCAGGCCAGGGACCGGGCGGAAACATGAAAGACCGTCGGCAGCAACTCCCCGGCAATCTTGTGCATGTTGGGTAGCATCAGCATCAGTCCCTGGGAAGCGGTAAAGGTCGTGGTCAGGCAACCGGCACTCAGGGAGCCGTGGACGGCTCCGGCCGCCCCGGCCTCGGACTGCATTTCCACCACTTCCACCGTCTGTCCGAAAATATTCTTTCTTCCCTGGGCTGACCATTCGTCGGCCATTTCACCCATGGTGGAAGAAGGAGTAATCGGATAGATGGCAGCCACTTCGGAATAAGCGTAGGCCACGTGAGTGGCCGCGGTATTACCGTCGATTGCTTTGAATGTTTTGGCCATCATAACGCTCCTTAATGAATTAAACAGATTATTATATCAGAATGCCGGCAAATATCTAACCGTGAACCGAAATTTAGCCTTTCAGTTCAGTCCGGCCTTCCAGAGCTTTTTTAATGGTCAGCTGGTCGGCAAAGTCCAGATCGGCTCCGACCGGCAGGCCCATGGCCAGCCTGGTAATCTTGACCGGCATTTCTCTCAGGACCTGACAGATGAGCGAAGCGGTGGCCTCCCCTTCCACGGTCGGGTTGGTGGCAATGATTACTTCCCTGTACTTGCCGCTCCGCAGGCGGGAGACCAGCTTTTCCAGCCTGAGTTCATCCGGCCCGATGCCTTTGATCGGTGACAGAGAGCCGAGTAGAACATGATAGCGTCCGCTGAATATCCCGGTTTTTTCGATCGAAGCCACGTTGAAAGGTTCTTCCACCACGCACAGCTGTTCATCGCTCCGCCGGGGGTCGGTGCAGAGCAGGCAGGGGTCGACGTCGGTGATGTTGTTGCAGACCGAACAGTAAAAGATCTTGTTCTTGACCTCGACTATGGCCCTGACCAGCTCGGCCGCCTCTTCGGACGGAAGTCCCAGCAAATAGAAGGCCATGCGCTGGGCCGACTTCAGCCCCACCCCTGGAAACTTTCGCAACTGTTCGATCAGGTCATGCAGCGGCCTGGCATATTCAAACATCTAAAGCCCCTCAGAATAACCCAGGAATCTTCAGGCCGCCGGCCAGTCCGGACATCTTGGCCTGGACTTCCGAATCTACCCTGGCCACGGCTTCCCGGAAAGCTGAAACGATGAGGTCCTGGAGCATTTCCACATCGTCCCGGTTAACCACTTCCGGGTCGAGCCTTACTTCCAGACAATTCTTCTGGCCGTCCAGGACCACGGTCACCATGCCGCCGCCGCTTGATCCTTCGATTCTCATCTCGGACAGCTCTTTCTGCAGTCTTTCCTGCATTTCCTGGGCTGCCTTCATCATTTTTTGCAGGTCGGCTAAATTTTTCATCTCATTTCCTCTGCCTGGATTGGGCCGGTTACGTCTTATCAGGACCCGTTTTTCTCCTCACCGCCACCACCTGTCCTTTGAGGGTGCTCAGCAGGGCCCGGGCCTTGGGGTCGTCCAGCAGGGCCCGGCTGTCATCAGCGGTGGCATTTTTATGAGTCGGCTCTGACTTTTCTTTGACTGCAGACTGTGGACGGCTGGAAACGGCCGGTCTGGCTGAAGCGCCTGTCTCCTCTAGTCTCAATTCCAGGTCCTGACCGCCAAGTTCGGTCCAGACCCGGTTAAGGTAGGCCAGGTTTTGCTCTATCAGGTCGGCAAAATGTTTTCGGTCGCGGGGGTAAATCAAACTCAACTTACCTTCAACGACTTCTAACCGGCCGGCCATTTTCATGATGGGAGCCAGGGCCGGTTTTTCCCGCACCACCCGGAAATAGAGTGCATCGGCTTTTTCCTGGTTGAAAACGGACGGGCCGTTCTTTACGGCCTGGTTCAGACTGTTCTTGGTCCGGCTGGGAGTGGAGGCCCGGACTGAGTTACCGCTTCCGGCCTGGCCACTGGCTGTGGACGGCGAATACCCCGGATCTCCCGACTTGCGCTCCGGCGGCCGGTCTTTATGAGCAGACAATTCTTCCAGGGCCTGCTCCAGGGGTTTAAGGTTCCTGAGGTAACAGAGCTTGATCAACCAGGCTTCCAGAAATAGCCGTGGCTGCGAGGAATAGCGCAGGCCTGACTCGCCCTCCTGCAATATCAGTATGTACCGTAACAGTTCCTCCGGCTGGAAGTCCCTGGCCAGTTCCTGCAGTTCTCTGATTTCATCCTCAGACAGAAGCAGCAGCTCCCGGGGCCTGGCAGAAATACCGGCCACCAGTAGGTTGCGAAAATATTCAATCAGGCCGCTGTAAAAATGCCTGAGGTCGATTCCGGAGGCAACCAGGGACTCAACCAGCGGGAATATTTCCTGCCCCTGCCCGGTCAGGATGGCCCGGGCCAGGTTTTCGAAAAGGCGTCGGTCGATAACCCCCAGGACTTCTTCAGTATCTCTGTCCTGGACCTGAGGCCCGCTGAAAGAAACCACCATGTCCAGAAGAGTCTCAGCATCCCTCAGGCTGCCGTCGGCGGCCCCGGCAATCAGCTTGAGACTGTAAGGGCTGATGGCAATGTTTTCCTGCCCGGCAATATATTGCAGGTGGTCAATTATCTGCTGGGCTGACAGTCTCTTGAAAACAAAATGTTGGCAGCGAGAAGCGATGGTCCGGGGGACCTTGTGAAACTCGGTGGTGGCAAAAATGAAGACGGTTCTGCTGGGAGGCTCTTCCAGAGTTTTCAGCAGAGCGTTAAAAGCATCCCGGCTGAGCTGGTGGACTTCGTCTATGATGATCACCCGGTAGCGGCTGTGCATGGGTTCATACTGAATACTGTCCCTCAGGGCCTTGACATCTTCTATTCCCCGGTTGGAAGCCCCGTCGATCTCTATGAAATCAAGCAGCGATTCTTCGTTGATAGCCCGGCAGATCGAGCATTGGTTGCAGGGTTCCGGGGTTGGTCCCTGTTCACAGTTGAGAGCCTTGGCCAGAATCCTGGCCACGGTAGTCTTACCCACTCCCCGCATTCCGGAAAACAGGTAAGCATGACCGAGGCGATTTTCCTTTATGGCGTTCTGGATGGTTCTGACCACGGCCTCCTGGCCAACCACCTCGGAAAACTGACGCGGTCGGTATTTCCTGGCCAGAACCAGATAGCCGGACTTGGTAGTTTCTTCAGGTCTGGAAGTCATTTTTTTCCGAATTAAACGAGATCAGGGCTTATCTTACCACAACCTTTTCAAATTTCAAACCGGACCGGCCAGCGGCTGAAACCTCTGGCAATTTTTTCTTGGCTGGCGTATAAGATGTCTGATTGAATATGAGACCGAGGACTCAAGGTTTACTGCTGGTCAACCTGGCCGTTCTTTTTTTTGGCTTTCCCGGAGTCATCGGCAAGGTCTTGCCCCTAAGTCCGGTGCAACTTACCTGGCTGCGTGTTTTCCTGGCCAGCCTGGCTCTGCTGGTAATACTCCTTCTCCAGAAAGTTAAACTGATTATTTCCGGCGCTAAACCGAGGCTCTTGCTTCTGGCCGCTGGCTTTCTGCTGGCCTTTCACTGGACCGCCTTTTTCCGCTCGGTTCAGGTGTCCACCGTGGCCGTGGGCTTGTTGTCCTATTCCACCTTCCCGGTTTTTACCGTCTTCCTGGAACCATGGTTATTAAGAACAAAATTCAGGGGGTCATACCTGTATTTCGCAGTAATTTGTTTCCTGGGAGTGGGGCTGATGGTCCCGGAATTCAGCCTGAGCAACAGAATTTTCCAGGGAGTGGCCTGGGGAATTCTATCGGGCCTGTCTTTTGCCCTGCTGGCCATAATCAACCGGATGCTATCGCCCGGTCACTCCAGCCTGGTGCTGGCTTTTTACCAGGACAGCCTGGCCATGATATTCCTGTTGCCCCTGTTCCTGGGCCAGCCCGGACCGCTGCCTCTTGGAACCGTAAATGCTGGACTGATTCTTTTTCTTGGCCTGGTCTGCACGGCTGGAGCCCACACCATTTTTATCAGGGGTTTGCGCTTTATAGAGGCCAGACTGTCCAGCCTGATCAGCTCCCTGGAACCGGTTTACGGAATTATTTTTGGCTATCTGTTCTTGGGTGAGCTGCCCGGGCTCAGGACCGTGGCCGGGGGCCTGTTGATTCTGGCCTCGGTTGCCATAATCTCCTGGAAAAGCCCCGGCTGGGCTACCTGATCTCAGGTTGCTCAGCGCTTCTCTTCATCCGTCTTGCGCTTCAGGTCTTCTTTGCGGATGACTCTTTTCTCTTCGGCCTGCCTTTTCTGCATTTCCTGCTTTTCCTGCTCGTGTTTTTTCTTGAGTTCTTCCAGCCTGGACTGAACTTCAATTAGCTTTTTCTGTCTCTCCTGGGGTGGAGCGTTCCTGGCTTCTTCTTCCGCCTGTCGCTTCAGGCGTTCCAGCTCGAGTCTCTGGGTCCTCTCCAGCAAACTGCTTTCCTGGCGGTGAATAATCTCAACCTCTTCCGGCCGGTCTTCGCGGACCGGGCCGATTTTCTGTTCGGCCTCTTCTCTTTTCAGGACTGTTTTGGGGGCGGTCTGCTCCTGCTTTATCTGCGGCCGGTAAATTCTGACTTCGTCAATTCCGCCACCGGCCTCCTCGGGCTTTTTGACCTCCCGCACGCTGACCTTGGTCACGGGTCTTCGGGTCAGCCTTTCAATTTCCTGGGGAGAAAGGGCATCGTTTATGACCATATCTCGTCCCCTGACCGTATATCTATCCCTTACCACCGTATAGTTGATAATGGTGATGTTCCTCTCAGGTGGCAGAATCCAGGGCTGAAGCTGGTTGGCGTAGAAACGACGCCCCTCGATAAATATCCAGTAATAATTGGGCAGGTCGCGTCTTCCCCACCTCAGGCCGAAGCCCGGGACAAAGTCCACGCCAGGAGGCAGAGGTGCCCAGCCTATATAGAGGTCGCCGAATCTCCAGATTACCCAGGCTGGAGCCCAGACCACGTCTGGCACCCAGAACCAGCCCAGCCGGTTATCCCAGCCCCAGCGTCCATAATGGAATGGAATCCAGCCCCAGGGATGATGGGAAACCCAGGTCCAGCCGTACTCGGTCCAGACCCAGCGCCCGTGGGTATAGGGTCTCCAGTGACGGCCCACTCCCCTTGGAATCCAGACATAACCGTAGGGATTATAATAAATCCAGTAGCCATAGTTACCGAGATAGTCGTAGATGAAGGAGATGGAAATTTCCCCGTAGACTGGAGCAGCGGGAGTGGGTGGCGGTTCGTAGCTACTGACACTTCGGTTTCGTGACTCATCATAGGGAACGTACATGATGCAGCTCGAAGCCAGGAGAATTAAAGAAAGGATGAGGCTAAGCTTTTTCATCGCGTCCTCCTGCTAATAATTTAGCAAGAAACATGCCGATTATTCTGCCCTGACCGGAGATTTAGGTCCGGCCGGACTCAGTTACAGAGCGTCCTCTATCGCGGACACCTTCCTGAAATCAGGCTTTTTCCAGTCTCTTGAATACTCTTTTAATCCTCTTAAAGGCCCAGTCCAGTTCCTTCTTACTGATGATAAGAGGAGGGGCAAACCTGATGACATGCTCATGAGTTTCCTTGCAGAGAAGGCCTTCCTTCATTAATTCTTCGCAGTAACGGCGGGCTCCACCCGCTTCTGGCTTTAGCTCTATACCGATCAGCAATCCCCGGCCCCGCACTTCCTTAATTTTCCGGCTCCTTAAGGTTTTCAATTTTTCCAGGAAATACGCGCCCTTTTCTTCGGCATTTTGAACCAGTTTCTCTTCCTGGATTACCCTGAGGGCTTCTCTGGCCACGGCACAGGCCAGCGGGTTGCCGCCAAAAGTTGAACCGTGCTGACCTGGCTTGATGACTTCCATGACCTCGTTAGTGGAAAGGACGGCAGAGATGGCATAGCAGCCCCCACCCAGGGACTTGCCTATGACCAGCAGGTCGGGTTTTACGCCCTCGTATTCACAGGCGAACATCCGGCCCACCCGGCCCAATCCAGTCTGGATCTCATCAGCGATAAACAGCACATTGTTTTTCTGGCAGATTTCCCGGGCTTTTCTCAAGAAGCCATCGGGTGGTATCAGGATGCCGGCCTCGGCCTGAATCGGTTCGACCAGAAAGGCCGCGGTGTTGGGGGTGATGGCCGACTCCAGGGCCGCCACGTCGCCAAACGGTATTATCTTAAAACCCGGGGTAAACGGTCCAAAATCCTGGCGGTAGAGCGGTTCGGTGGAAAAGCTGATAACGGTAACGGTTCTCCCGTGGAAATTATTGGCGCAGGCAATAATCTCGGCCTGGTCCTGGGGCACTCCTTTTTTCAGGTAAGCCCATTTGCGGGCGATCTTGATGGCTGTTTCCACCGCCTCGGCTCCGGAGTTCATCGGCAGAACCTTGTTGAAACCCGTCAGGTCGCAGAGCTCCTTGGCCAGCAGCGGCCACTGGTCATTCCTGAAAGCCCTGGAAGTCAGGGTCAACCTCTTGGCCTGTTTCTGGAGAGTCTTCACGATACGGGGATGGCAGTGTCCCTGGTTAACTGCCGAGTAAGCGCTCAGGAAGTCCAGATACTTTTTCCCCTCGACATCCCACATCCAGATCCCCTTGGCCTTGGTAATGACCACATCCAGGGGATGGTAATTGTGGGCCCCATACATGTCTTCCAGAACGATATAATCCCGATTTTCCATATTATTACTCCCTTAAAGATTTATGGCGGAGAGGGCGGGATTCGAACCCGCGGTAGACCTTTTGGGCCTACACACGCTTTCCAAGCGTGCTCCTTAAACCACTCGGACACCTCTCCGCTGGTCAAAATTCTTCCTTAGATTATCAGAATAAGGTTCTTAAATCAATTGCGACCGGACTGGTCCCGGAGCTAAAAATCACGCCAGTAGATGGAAATGATATCCTTGATCAGGGCCGCGGCCGCTCCCCTTGGATCAGACTTTCCCCCGGTCACCACAATATAGCCCATGCAGTCAGTGTAGAAAATTATTCCCTTGTTGCTGCCATCAACCATGGCCAGGGGATGGTCGGGATTGAGAAGGGCCAGACCAACTTCGACCTTCCAGGGGGCCTCAGGTGATTCCCGGCTGCAGCGGCCAATAAGTTTGATGGTCTTGCCTATCCGGGCTGCTCTGGCCATTATTTCTTCGGTCAGCCCGTTAATCCCGTGAACCCTCGTTTCGGATAGCTTTATATCAGTTCCCAGAACCCTGTTGGCAATTATTATCATCTTGGCCGCGGTATCCCAGCCTTCTATGTCCTGAATCGGGTTGGGTTCGGCGATTCCCTTTTCGCTGGCCTCCATCAGGGCCCGGGAGAAGCTCAGTCCATCAGCCATCCTGGTCAGAATGTAATTGGTTGTTCCATTAAGTATTCCCTCTATGGCCAGGATTTCCGCTCCGGCCAGAGAGTGCAGGCCCACGTCCAGAGTCGGCAGGGCGGCAGCCGTGGCCCCGCTGGCTTTCAGGGCCACCTGGTTCTTTCGGGCCTCAGCGGCCAGTTCAGAAGGATGGACCACCAGGGCTCCCTTGCTGGCCGTTACCACATGCCAGCCGCGGGACAGGGCCAGCTTGGTCAGGCCGTAACTCGGCTCTCCGGTTTTCAGGTCGGAAGGGGTGCAGTCGACCAGAACCCCGGACTTGAATTCTTCAAGAAGGTCGGCCAGGCTGAAGGTCTGAATCCAGCCGGAAAGTTCGGACTTTTCCCCGCTGCCCGATTCTGCCTCTGACACCATTTTTCTGGTACCTGAAAGCAGCACCGTCCCTGATTTCCTGACAATAGCTCTTAATTCCAGGAACAGGCCGTATCGTTCCCGGCAGTGATCATATTTTTCTTTTAGTAGCTCATAGAAGGCCCGACCTACCCGGCCGAACCCTACCAGAATGATATTTACTTTTTGCATCCTGCCACCCGCCCAAATTTACTCATTCAAATGATGGCGGAGAGGGCGGGATTCGAACCCGCGATTCCGGTTATTACCCGGAATAACGGTTTTCGAGACCGTCGCCTTCAACCACTCGGCCACCTCTCCACTTCTCTGTAATTTACTTGAAGGTTGCCCGGTTTTCAACCATCCGGCATTTTTTTTGGCCCTGCCTTTTCTGACGAAAAAAATCTTTCAACAACTGCCCGCATTCATCGCGGCCCAACCCGCCACTGATTTCAGGACGGTGATTGGCCTGGTCCAGGCTGAATCTGAGCCGGGAAACAACTGCCCCGGCCTTGGGGTCCTCAGCCCCATAAACCAGCCGCCGGATGCGGGCCTGAATTATGGCCCCCAGGCACATGGGGCAGGGCTCAACGGTTACATAAAGGGTAGAGCCGGTCAGCCGGTAATTACCGAGTTTCCTGGCCGCTTTCCTGATGGCCACTATTTCGGCATGGGCCGTCGGGTCGGAGCCGGAAACAGGTCTGTTGTGCCCACGGGCCAGCACCCGCCCTTCCTGAACCAGCACCGCCCCTACCGGCACCTCTCCCCTGGCCGCAGCCTTTCTGGCTTCGGCCAGAGCCAGTTGCATATAATAAATATCCAGAGACTCAGGTTTCTTTTTCACCGCATGATAATTTTAGAACTATCCCATCTTCGAGGCAAATCACTTCTCAAACCTGACCCGGACTGTCTGGAATTTTATTTCGAGTTATAACCCGGCAGTTAAGGCCGGCTTTACTTGGCCATAACCTTCAGGTAGACTAACCACAAAGGAAACTTCTGGATGGATGACCGCCTGAAATGCCTGGTCTGCGGACTGGAATTTAGCTTTGTTCCCAACCAGATTTTTTGCCACGGCTGTGGCCAGCCCGGGCTTTTCCAAAGTTCAGTTGTTAACAATGCCGGCATCAAGTCAACGGGCACCACGGCCCTGGAAAGATTTGCTTCCTTTCTGCCTCTTGGGCAGGTCCGGCCAGAACTGAGCCTGGGGGAAGGACAGACTCCCCTGCTGGCCTTAAATAAACTGGACAGCAGCGGCTGCCTTCTGGCCAAGCTGGAATCGTCCAATCCCACCCTGAGTTTCAAGGATCGCGGGTCAGCCCTGGTGGTACAAAAAGCCCTGGAACTGGGCTGGTCGGCGGTGGGGACAGTTTCAACCGGAAACATGGCTTCCTCCACGGCTGCTTACGCTGCCCGGGCTGGACTTAAATGCATCTTGCTGGTAAAAAAGGGCACCTCGGCCGCGGCCCTGTTGTCCTCGGCCATATTTCACCCCCTGATTTTAGAAGTCGGTGGTGATTACGGACAACTTTTTAGAGAAAGTTACGGACTGGGCCAAGAGTTCGGTATCTATTTTGCCAATTCCGTTGACCCGGTGCGGCTGGAGGGTTATAAGCTCACGGCCTTCGAACTCTGCCTGCAATTGGGCCGGGCTCCGGATTACGTTTATGTGCCGGTCAGCTCGGGGGGCCATTTTGTTGGCCTGTACAAAGGATTCATAGAGCTGGGCCAGGCCGGATACATCGAGAAGGTCCCGGTCATGGTAGGAGTACAGGCTGCCGGTTGTGCCCCGATAGCAAGCGCTTTTGAAGCAGGGCAAAACTCGGTCAGCCAGATCCAGCCATCTGAAACAATTGCTCATTCCATTGCCAACCCCGATCCTCCAGCCGGAAATCTGGTTCTCAAGATGGTGAATGATTATGATGGCTTTTTGACTTCTGTAACGGATGAAGATATGCTCCTGGCCCAGAAGCAGCTGGCCAGGGATGAAGGGCTGTTTGTCCAGCCAGAATCGGCCTCCGCCCTGGCCGCCTATTTCAAGCTGCGTCACCGCTTCGTTGGAACATCAGTCCTGGTTCTGACCGGGCAGGGCCTGAAGGCCAGTCATCAACCAGGAATTGATAACTTGACTTATCAGGTCTCGGGGGTCGGGGAATTGAAAGAATTTTTCCGCTCTGTTTATTCCCAGAAATAAGATATCAAGTATCTAACTTAAAGGAGGGACTATGCCCGGAGAATTTAAGACCGGCTGGACCGGCTATGATCTTCCCAGGATTCCGGGTGGCTGGCTGAAATATGCCGCCGCCGCCATCCTGGTAATCATCCTGCTGGCCACCTCAATCTATCAAATCAAGCCGGAGGAAATCGGGGTCATACTGCGCTTCGGACGGTTTGTCCGGACGACCGAACCCGGCCTTCATTTCCGGCTGCCGCTGGGGATTGAAAGACTGACCAGGGTGCCCGTGCAGCGTCAGCTCAAGCTGGAATTTGGCTATCGCACGGCCAGGCCAGGGGTAAAATCAGAATATTACGTGACCGAAGAAACCAAGAAAGAATCGATGATGCTAACCGGCGACCTGAACGTGGTGGTGGCCGAGTGGATTGTGCAGTACAAGATTAAGGACCCCTATAAATTCCTGTTCAAGGTGCGCGACCCGGTGCAGACCTTCCGGGCCATGACCGAAGCCGTGGTCAGGCAGGTGGTGGGAGACGCCTCGGTGGATGAGGTCATCACCTTCGGCCGGGCGAACCTGGCGGCCGAGGCCATGACTGCCCTGCAGAAGCTGGTCGATACCTATGAACTCGGGCTGGAAATTAACCAGCTCATTTTCCAGGACGTCAACCCGCCCGACCCGGTTAAGCCCTCTTTCAACGAGGTCAACCAGGCCCTCCAGGAAAAGGAACGGAAGATCAACGAGGCCTGGGCCGAATATAACCAGGAAATACCCAAAGCTCAGGGAGAAGCCGAGCAAATGATCCGGGGAGCCGAAGGCTACGCCGCCGAACGTGTCAACAATGCCCGTGGGGATGCCGCCAGATTTATTTCCATATATCGGGAATACTCCAAGGCCCCGGTGGTCACCAGGAAACGACTCTACCTGGAGACGCTTAATGAGGTGCTGGCCGGAATAGACCGAAAGATAATAGTTGACGAGGCCCAGAAAAACCTGGTTCCCCTGCTGAACCTGGGAGAGGATGTGAAAAAATGAAGACTTCCACCCTGAAGATTCTTATAACAATAATAATAGTCGTGGTGCTTTTGGCCCTGATTGATGGGGTCTACATAGTTTCCGAGACCAACCAGGTAATCATCACCCAGTTCGGAGAGCCCATTGGTGCGGCCATAACTTCTCCGGGAATGCACTTCAAGGTTCCCTTTATCCAGAAAGCCAATTACTTCGAAAAAAGATGGCTGGAGTGGGACGGGGACGCCAACCAGATTCCGACCAGGGACAAAAAGTACATCTGGGTTGATACTTACTGCCGCTGGCGCATCAGCGACCCGCTGGTATTTTACCAGAGAGTCAAGGATGAACGGGGGGCTCACTCCCGGCTGGATGACGTGGTTGATGGCGAAACCAGGAATGTCATTGCCAGTTACGACCTGATAGAAATTGTCCGCTCCACCAACCGAGAATTCAACCTGAGCGAAGAATCTGCCCTGCTCGATTACTCGGAAGTTATCGGCAAGATCCAGGTGGGCCGGGGTCGGATTGCCGAGATGATCCTGGAAAAAGCCTCGAAGATAACGCCCGAGTTCGGGGTCGAATTGAAGGATGTCAGGATAAAAAGGGTGAACTACGTGGATGAGGTTCAGAAGAAGGTCTTCGACCGGATGATAGCCGAAAGAAAGCGAATCGCCTCCAGGTACCGCTCGGAAGGAGACGGCCGCAGCGCCGAAATCAGGGGCCAGAAAGAGCGCGAGCTGAAGATCATAACTTCGGAAGCCTACCGCAAGGCCCAGGAAATAAGGGGGCAGGCTGAAGCCGAGGCCACCAAAATCTATGCCCAGGCCTATAACCTCGACCCGGAATTCTATCAGTTCCTGAAGACCCTGGAAACCTACCGGGCCACCCTGGCCAAAAATACCTGGTTGATCCTGACCACCAATTCTGAGTTCCTCAGATACCTGAAGTCAACCACGCGTTAAGCCAGCTCGGTCTGGAGTTCGAGGCCGAAAGCCAGCTAAGATAGCAACCGATCGGAGAAGGCAAAAAGGGCCGGGGTTCCACCGGTATGGATGAAGACTATCCTGTCTGAAGCCTTCAGGTATCCTTTCCGGGTGAGATCTACCAGGCCGATCATGGCCTTGCTGGTATAAACCGGGTCCAGGGCCAATCCCTCTTTTTGCAAAATTGTTCTTATGACTGCAGAGATTTCAGGACTAACCCGCCCGTACCCCTGGCCCAGGTAATCGTCAAACAGGATTACGTCCCGGTCATCGAGGTTTATCTTTAAGCCGAGGGTTTCCACCAGTTCCAGAGCGATTTTTCTGACCTGGGGCAGGAAATCTTCTTTCAGGTCCGAAACGCAGATGCCGATAATCCTGGTCCTTAGTCCCAGGGCCCTGGCCCCGACCAGCAGCCCGGCCTGGGTGGCCCCGGAACCGGTGGCCACCACCACATAATCCGGTTCACCCGAATCGGCAGTTTGCCTGGCAATTTCTATCATATCCAGCAGATAGGCCAGGGCGCCCAGTGGCCTGGTCATGTTTCCTCCGGTCATCGAACCACCAACAGAAACCAGGTAGGGGTTATGACCACTTCGCCTTTCATCTCTGGCCACTTCATCCAGGATTCGGAAAGCCTGTTCCTGGTCGGGAGATTTGCCCCTGGCCCCGGTCTCGGTAATCCTGATTTCAGCACCAAGCAGTTTTTCTATAAGGATGTTGCCCTGGTCCAGAGACGATAATTCATAAGTTTTGAAGAGGACCAGGACGGGTCTCAGCCCGCACTTCCGGGCGGCGGCAGCCGTCTGCAGGCACCAGTTTGATTGCAGGCTGCCCCAGGTGATAATGGTGTCGGCTTCCTGGCGCAGGGCATCGGCCAGGATGAACTCCAGCTTGCGGGACTTGTTGCCGCCGAAGGCCAGTCCGGTCAGGTCGTCCCGCTTGACCATTACTTCCCGCAAACCGAGTTCCCCGGACAGGTTTTCCAGCCGGTAAAGCGGTGTGGGCAGGCAGGTCAGCCTGACCCGGGGCCATTTATGAATCAATCTTTCCAGTTGATCCGGGCTGTAAGTGCTCATGTAAGTCTCCTGTAAATAAACTCAACCCCTAAGACGCGGCCAGAGCCGAGCCCATCTGTCATCAGCCAGGTCACTTAGCCTTTCAGGTTTCCGGTTAATTCCACAAATCTGGGAGAATTCTTACCAGCCCGGAAACCTGCTGTCCCCCGGCTTCAACCACCACCCGGTACTCTCCTTCCCGGGCGGGGGTGTAAACATAGTTGGGATCGACCTGAGAACGGTAACCGGCCGAAGCCATCCTGGCCATCATCTGCTCCACCTGTTTCTTTTCCTCGGGGGTTCTTTCCCGTCGGGCAGTCAGGTTCCAGAGAACCTGGTTGACCCCGGCTTTGGACGGTCCCTTTAATTCATTTATGAGCATCTGGCCCTGATAAATCCTGACCATGACTTCCCCTTTCACCTCGGATTTAAGGTAATAATTGATGACCGCGGCCTCGGGTTCACTTTCGCCATCGTAATTCAGCGAGCTGGAATGGCCCATATCTTTATCTATCCATCTTATCTTCGGTTCAACTGAGAAAAGATGGAGTTCGCGGTTCAGGACCTCGGGGGTCAGTTCCTGAAGCCAGGAGAGGTCGGTAATGAAGATTCCCCGACCGTGGGTGGCCACCACCAGGTCATTTTCCCTGGGATGGATGATGAGGTCATGAACCGGCTGGGTTGGCATATTTCCTTTAAGGCTGAACCAATTTTTACCGCCGTCCAGGGTGGCATAGACTCCAAAATCGTTCCCGGCTATAAGCAGCTGCGGATTCCTGTGGTCTTCACGGATGACATTGACCGGACCTTCAGGAAGATTCCCGACAATCGGGACCCAGGTCTGTCCATAATCATCTGTCTTGAAAATATAGGGTCGGAAATCATCGTTCCGGAATCCGGTGACAGTGAGGTAAGCCGTTGCCGGATTGAAATTGGAAGCGACCACCCGGCTTACCCAGTAACCTGGATGACCTTTGATCTTATCGGTCAGTCTCTCCCAGTTCTTTCCGCCATCCCTGGTTACCCAGACCTGCCCGTCGTCGGTCCCGACCCAGAGCAAACCTTCCACCAGGGGTGATTCGTCAATGGTGGTTATGGTGCAATACTGGATGTTGCCATCCCCGCCCTTACCCTGTGGCAACTTCTCTTTATCGTTGGTGGTCAGGTCCGGACTGATCTCCAGCCAGTACTCGCCGCGGTAGGGCGATTTGAGAAGAATATTGGCCGCGTGGTAAATGACATCGCTGTTGTGCCTGGAGACCATGATGGGCGCACACCAGTTCCAGCGCAGGTCTTCCCTCTGGTACCGGATACTCTTTCTTTCGCCCGTCTGGAGGTCAATTCTCTGGATGACCCCGAACTGGGATTCATTGTACAGGTAGCGGTTGGTTTTCCAGTCAAAGACATTGTACATGCCATCTCCGCCGCCGACCGTGGCCCAGTGTTCCAGGCGCACCGGTTTGCCGCCCGGCCTGGTGCTGGGACCGAGATGAGAACCGTTATCCTGAGTCCCTCCAGCCACCCGGTATGGATAGGAATTATCAAGGCCAACGGCATAGAATTGAGCCAGGGGCAGGAAATCTGGATGATACCAGGTTTTTCCGCCATCGTAAGTCACTCCCATTCCATGGTCGTAACCGAGCAGCATATGGTTGGAGTTTTCAGGATTGATCCACAGGGCATGGTTATCGCCCCCGAAATTAAAAACCCGGCGATTCCAGGTCCGTCCGGCATCGCGAGTTCCCAGGACGGAAACGCTTAGAACGTAAACTACCCTGTCATCGTTGGGGTCAACTACGATCTGTCCATAATAGTAACCGGGGGCCCCGCCGATGCTCTGCCCCTCAGGGCTGATTTTTCTCCAGCTCTCTCCGCCGTCATCCGAGCGATAGACTTCGCCATCGATCATGCCGGCGCTGGGCAGGCCGAGGACAATCTCCCGGTACCTGTCTTCCGGGCTCATCCCGGGCTTGTTAGCATTCTCTATGCAGGCATAAACTATTTTCGGGTTTCTCAGGTAGACGGCCAGGCCAATTCTGCCCAGGATACCACGCGGCAGGCCGTTCTCCAGCTTCTTCCAGGTTCGGCCGCCATCGGTGGTCTTATAAATTCCGCTGCCGGGTCCCCCCAGCTGATAGTTCCAGGGTTTACGTAGCCGGTCGTAAGCTGCCGCATACAGAACGCTGGAATTTTCCGGGTCCATGACCACATCGACCACGCCCACAGCCCGGTTTTCGACCCTGACTTCAAGGACCTTCTGCCAGGTCTGGCCGCCGTCGGTGGTCTTGTAAAGCCCCCGGTCCTCATTTTCCGAGTAAAGGTGCCCCAGGGCTGCCACGTAAACTACATCCGGGTTGACCGGGTCGATCACGATTCTGCCTATATGGTGCGTGTCCTTAAGCCCCATGTTCTTCCAGGTCTTTCCGCCGTCCGTGCTTTTATAAATTCCATCCCCCCAGTAAGTCGACCTGGAATTGTTGGCTTCACCCGTTCCCACCCAGATGACCTCCGGGTTGGAGGGGGCAACTTCAATATCACCAATCGAAAAGACTTTTTCGTGGTCAAAAATCGGTTCAAAGGTAAGGCCATTGTTAACTGTCTTCCAGAGGCCCCCGGAGGCAGTGGCGGCATAAAAGGTGAAGGGTCTCTGACGGGGCACGGCAAAGTCGACAAAGCGACCGCTCTGCCTGGTAGGTCCTATGGAACGGTATTTTACCGCCCGAAACAGGGACTCATTCAGCCTGACGGCTGCGCCGGTTTTCTCCCTGGCGGTTTGAGCTGATGAAGTCAAAGATCCGATCAATATAAGTACAGACACCAGAGCGATTAACGTCCTTTTCAAGTTCATCCGTTGCCTCCTTCCCAAGAAATTTAAAAAACATAAATCATGAACATGCATTATGCAGACCCGGACCAGGTTCAGGCTTCTTCCGTTACAGAATAGCCCAGGACCGAGGCCAGCTCATAGGCCGCCTTCTTCAGGTCACCATAAAAAGTTACCCGGTGCCAGCCCCACTCGTCCCACCTGGTAAAAAGCTTTTCAAAATCACCCAGTGGCTCAGCCACCAGCTTGGTCCGGCAGGCCCGGTCATCAAAGGAATTGCCGACGGCCTTAGCCTGATGAAGCAGAATGGCTTTCTTGTTCTGGTCAATCTCCAGGCTGGTGGTCAGGTAGCCGGCCGGCATGATGGACCTCACCGAGGCCCCCTGCCGGTCCTCGGAATGAGTTAGAATCTCAAAGGGATTGGCCGGGCCATGCGGTCCGAACACCCGGCTGGAAGCCACGCAGTGAGCATAGATGATATGGCGGCCGGACATGTCCATGACCGGGTCTGAGATGTACCCCGGACGGCCGCCGGTCATCAGTCCGAAAGCCACCATGGTTGCGGTCGACCTCAGGTCGGCCTCGCAGGCTCCCACCAGCCCCTGGTTGTTGAGCTCGTAAAAACCCAGGCAGGGATAGGCGTGAATATGGCCGCCATAAAAGCCTCCCAGGCAATTTATGGTGATGGCCCTGGCCTGGTATCGTTGCAGCAGCTGTTTCATTCCAAGATACATGGCTGCCGAGTTTACCAGCTCTCGAAACTTGACATTCTGAACCAGGGCCGCCCGTTTCCACCAGTCACGGGCTACTGCTTCGGCCTCATCCCGGTCCGCTTTTTCCCAGGCCGAGTTCAATTCTGAAAACGGAAGATTCATGACGGGAATGCCGGCTATCTCCAGATCTTCTCCGCCATTCCGGTCCCGGAAGAGAAGAATTGGCGAATACTTCATCCGGTAGGCTGTTTCATCTGGAGGAAGAAGCCTAAGGGGATCGGGGTAACAATTTAAATAGCCGGTAGGTGGAGTCAGCTTCTTCCTTATATCTTCAATCAGCCCGGAAAAAGTGCTTCCTTCCGTGGCCGCCCTGACCGACTTGAAGGCTCTGGCTGCGGCCACCAGGTGCTGCGGGTTTGAAGAACATATGAACCCAAAATTCTTTCTCCCCTGGCGGAGCAGTCCAGCGGTATAAACCATGAAACCACCACTGCCCCCGTATTGAAAGTCCACATAGAGCACGGGCTTTCCCGTTTCGACGGCGGGCTGTACCACCCGGTTCCAGCAGTTAAGTTGAAATACCACATAGCCGTCAACCTGCTGTCCGCGGTCCTCTTCCAAAATTGCGGCTGTTTCTTCCGGGCTGCTGGCGGTGGAGACCAGGAAGGAGAATTCAGGCAGGCCCTTTTCCAGGATAGACAGGTATTTTTCCATGACCGGCCTGAAGTCAAAACCAAGGTTTGGCCAGTCCGGGCGGTCCTGGACCGGACGGTGCAGGGCAAAGAGCAGTCTGAGCCTGACTTCTTTTTTGACCGGCAGAGACGACAGGTCGAGAAGAGCCACGTTCTGCGCAGCGCCTGTTTTCCTGCCAGAATAAAGACATCCGGTGGCCAGCAGGGCGCAGCGGCCGCAATGCTGGAAAAATTCCCGTCTTCTCATGGAAAGGAGATTATTGGCCGAATTATTGCTTTTTTTTGATCCCCGATCACTCATAACTTAATCCCTTCCGGTCATCTTTTTTCAAAAAAATATCTGTTAAAATCGGTAATACCCATAATAGATGACAATACTTTCAGTCCAGAGTTTATGTCAAGCCCAAATTATGCCTGAAATGACATTTTTTGAAAAAAAATAGATCCAGATCGACTAAAAATATTGACAGCTCAATAATTTAGGCCTAATATCTTATGAAAAATGTTGTTTTCAACTGAAAACAAAAGAATTAAGAAGACCGTCAGGGCCGGTACGGTCTTCCTCTGCCTTTTCCTGATGGTTCTGACTTCAAGCCTTTTCTCCCAGCAGACGGTCGTCAAAAAAGACGGCCAGCAGATTGTGATAAGTGAAGAGTCAGAGCCCGACCGTATGGGTCTTACACTCCTGCCCATCATTTATTACACTCCCGAAACCAGGCTGGCCTTCGGACTGGGCAGTCTCATTACCTACCGTTTCGGCCTGGTCTTCAAAAAGGCCCGTCCCAGCACCATGTTCCTGGGCGCCATCTATACCCAGCTGAAACAATTTACGCTTCAGATTAAGCCCGAAATATATCTAAATGATAATTCGCTCTTCCTGGCTGGAAACTTTATGGCTGAACGGTTTCCAACCAAGCTCTGGGGAATCGGTCCTAACACCGCTGATGAAATGGAAGAAGTTTACACTCCGCAGAGGTTTCTGATGGAAGTCGGGCTGCAGCAGAGGCTGGGCCGGGACCTTCCCCTCTACCTCGGTTTGAAGTATCGCCTGGAAAGCACCAAGATAGTCGAGACTGAACCGGGGAAACTTCTCGACCAGGATCTGGTCCTTGGCAGCCGTGGTGGGCTACTGTCCGGACCGGGCCTGGCTGCCAGCTACGATAACCGCGATAACATTTTTTATCCAAATAGCGGGCTTTACCTCCAGGCCAATCTTAACTGGAACGACCATTTCTTCGGGAGCGATTATGATTTTTTAAGCTTCCAGTTTGACCTGCGCAATTACCACCTGGTTGGCGAAGACCAGGTCCTGGCTGTTCAGGCTCTGGCCGAAACCAACACCGGTGATGTCCCCTTCTACCGGCTGGCGCGCCTCGGAGGGGATTCCCTGCTACGCGGTTTTTATAATGGCCGTTTCCGGGACATGAATCTGGTCGCCTTTCAGGCCGAGTATCGGTTCCCCGTTTGGAAGAGACTGGGAGCGGTGGTGTTTGGAGCCATGGGCAGCCTGGCCAATCGTTTCCGGGACATTTCTTTCGATAACCTAAAGTACGCGGCCGGCTTCGGCCTGAGATTTAAGATTATTCCCAAAGAAAATGCCAACCTGCGGGTGGACCTGGCCTTTGGACCGGGAACCTACGGGATTTATTTTAAGGCCGGGGAATCTTTCTGAAATCGGCTTCTTTCTCATTCAATAAGTTAACGCCTGCAACAGTTTTTTAGTTTCCGTTTCGCTCGCCTTTTCAGGGTTAATTTTCAAGGCTGAATTTTTACCGGCTCGTCCTCTTTTTTCTCCGTTAACGAGAATCCATGAGAAATGCAGGAGGTGGGACAGACCGGTTCACATTTCAGGCACCTGATGCACTGCGAGCTGTCGGGGTCTTCATAAATCCTGATATTTACAGGACAGACCTTCTGGCAGGCGTTGCAGACTATGCATCTATCCAGGTCAACATTCATCCTGAAGGCGCTGACCCGGTTGAAAAAGCCAAGTATGGTTCCCAGCGGGCAGACCGTCCGGCAAAACGGCCTCATGGAAACGGCCATCCAGACCAGGAAAAGAATGAGCAGAGATAACTTCCAGGCGAAAAGAAAACCAAGCTGGGCCCTGATAGCTGGATTAAGGATGGACAGAACTATGCCGGCTTCCAGGGTGCCAGCCGGACAGACCCACTTGCAGAACCAGGGTAAACCCAGCCCGGAGGTGTCCACCACCAGGAGGGGCAACAGTAACACCATAACCGCCAGGACAAGGTACCGAAGATTTGTTAAAAAAGCCGGAAGTTTTACCTTCGGCACCGGGACCTTATAGACCAGCTCCTGCAACAAACCAAAAGGACAGAGCCAGCCACATGGTAGCCGCCCGCCAATAATTCCCATCAGACCAAGGCTGCCGATAACATACAGGCCTAATTTCTTCTGGCCGGCACCCAGGTTATACCTGAGGGTATTCAGGGAGTTTTGAAGGGCCCCCACCGGGCAGGCCCCCACCGCTGCCGGACAGGAATAGCAATTAAGGGCAGGCACACAAAGCCCTTTGGTTTTAACCTGGCTAATATTTCCTTTCAGCAGCGATAGAAAATCCAGGTTGAAACCCAAAGCGGCTATTATTTGAAATATCCTTCTCCTGGCTTCGGTTTTTAATGTTCCCGTTTTCATGGTCCGGATTCCTACCCTATGCCGATGCATTCCAGGCAGACGGTAACTGCTTTCTGCCAGACGACCCGGAACTCTCCGCTCAGTAATCCCAGAACTATGAAAGCAACCGATATAAACAGGAACGTAAAAAACAGATACTTTCTTTTTTTCATGAGGCTTACCTCTGGCCGGTTTCTATCGGGAGGTCATCCCGGTTACTCCATTCGTTGAAGCTTCCGTCGTACAGCCGGACCTTCGGGTAATTCAACAGATACTTGAGGGTCAGATAGGTGTGGGAAGCCATCAATCCCTGCCCGCAGGAAACAATTATGGTCTTGTCGGGCGTTATGCCCAGGTCCCGCAGGTTCCCGGAGATCACCTTAAGATCTTTCCAGCTTCCATCCTCCTTCAGAAAAGAGGCCCAGAAGATGTTGATCGCTCCCGGGATATGTCCGTTTCTCTTCCAGTTGCCACGTTCGCCAGAGTAAAGCTCGGCCGACCTGACATCAAGCAGCACGGTAGTCCTGGTGTCGCGGCTCTTTACCTGGTCAAGAAGTGCCCTGACTGATTCGTCGGGGTTTATTTTCGAGCCGTAGTTGGTGCGGGCCAGCTGGGGATAATCGCGCGATACCGGTCTATTCTCGTTCTTCCAGCGGTTAAAACCGCCGTCAAGAATGGCCCAGTCCTGGTGCCTGATGTAATCAAGGGCCCAGGCCAGGTAGGTAGCCCGGTAATTGTTAATTTCAGTATAAATGACGACGGTCGTCTTGTGGTTTATTCCCATCTCCTCCAGCAACCTGGTCAGAACTTCAACCGGGAGGAGACGCCCGGGAACCCCGTTCTGAGGCCAGCGCAGGGCAGTTTCGTCCAGGTAAACGGCTCCGGGTATATGTCCGGCCCAGTAATCCCTGATATCGGCTCGCATGTCGATAATCCTGAGACCGGGCTGATTGAGGTTGGCCTGGAGCCACTCTCCGGATACCAGGCGACGCTCGGGGGTCTGAGCCTGGAGCCCAGATAATAATATCAGGCCCAGGGCTAAAAGGATGGTGGTGCGAAATAAGTTTTCAACCTGTCTTTTCATTTTTGACCTTTCCTGTTTTTATATGACCTTTATCCAGCTGATAAATTTTCCGCTCAGTTTGCTTTTATCCAGGGGAAGCAGGTTATCCTCAGCCTGGCGCAACCCATGGGCACCAGCCTTATCCTGGTGTCGGGTTGCCTGGAACTGACCGGACTGGCCGGAACCTTTCCCACCATCCGGCCTTCTTCCTTCCATTCCGGGAGCCTCCGGGCCTGGGCCTCCAGAACCAGCGGGGCTGAGCCCAGTGAAAAAGGTTGGTAATCAAGAGGCCTTTCCTCGATGAGCTTAATGTCCTTAGCCGGGGCCTTTGGGTCCAGAAGCAGGGCGAAATTCCAGGGCGAGGCTGGCAGCACTTCCCAGGCCGGCCAGTCGTCGCTGCCCCCGGCCCGCTTCCATTCTTCCTTGATTTCCAGTGAGTACCAGAGCGGTCCCCGCCTGATGGAGGCAGCCTGGCCCAGGCCCGGCCAGAAATGAACCTTTATTGATTGTTCCAGGTCGAGGGTTATCCTGTCTCCATATTTCCAGGTTTGTTCCACGACCGCAAATTCTCCGGCTGCCTTTATCTCCCGCGGCTTTCCCCCGTTAATCGAAATAGAGGCTTTTTCTGCCCAGCCTGGCATTCTTAAATACAGAGGAAAAGCAACCGGCTCATCGGCGTAGACAGTCAGCTCAATCCTGCCGGAAAAAGGATAATTCGTATCCTGGACAATCCTGACCGCCTTCCCCAAATTCCCGGCCTTGAAATTAACCATTGAAGGTCCATAAAAAATGGTCGCCAGGCCATTATCGGACGTGGCCAGATAGAGGTGCTCAATATAATAGGGCCAGCCAAAAGCCACGTTGTGCTGGCAGCAACGATACTTCCAGGGGTCAAAAGACAGCAGCGTGCCGGAATTCTGGAAATCGTGGTCTCCGGAACTGTCGCAGGAAATAAGGTTGGCCGCTGTCAGGTAATGCAGGGCTTTTAAGTCAGGAGTCAGGGCGGCTGGCAGTGAATTAACAGCAATCTCCTCAGCCCGGTCGGCATAAATCACCTGCCCTGTTATCTTAAGCAGGGACTCAAAACTGTTCATGAATTCAACCATGGTGCAGGTTTCTGCCCCCTGTCTCGGGTCGCCGTATCCGGGCCTTATATTTTCGTCGGCCGCAAACATACCTCCAGGTTGCTGTCCGTAGGCTTCCATCACCTGGCGGTAGTTTCTTTCTAACGCTGCCAGCAATCCCGGCTCTCCTGCCTGTTGATAATAAACCCCGGGATATCTGAAGCCCATGGCAATATTTACCCCGTGGTAGAACGAACTTTCTTCCCAGTGCCGGTCGCGTTCGGCGGTGAGTATCGGAGAGGCCCAGTCGGCCGTGCGCCGGTAAATCCTTTTAGCCAGTTCCAGGAGCCAGCCCTGTCCGGTTCGGTTATAAAGCCAGTAAACGCTTTCCAGGTTTTCGCCTCCCCGTAGTTTCTGCCAGCTTCCGGGTAACAGTTTTTCTTCGGACAGGCCGAACTGATAGCGAAAATAGGCAGACATGAAATCGAGGACTCTCCTGTCTCCGCTGAATTCGTAATAGCTCTGCAGGCAGGCCAGGGCCACCATGTTGGGCCAGAGGTCATTGTTGTCTCTGTTTTCGACCGGGCCGAAGTAACCGTCGGGCTGCTGGCTCTTCAGTATGGCTTCGATCCATTTCCTGGCGGTGGCTATTAATTCCGGGTCTTTGAGCAGGTAGGCCAGGTCCCCGAAGCCCTTCAGCCAGTACGGCATCTCTTCCCAGCCGCGGCCTTTCAGGGTCAGCCAGCCCGAATCGGCCTGCAAGAACCTGGATATTTCTGGCAGGCGTCCCGTCAATCCCGAGGCCATCAGCCGGAGCTGGCTTAACAACCAGCCACGGGCTTCGACCTGCCCCGGGGGAAGCTTGAGCAGAGGATTGCTCCGAAGAGGCGGCCGGTTTCCCTGGTAGTGAGAGTTTATCCTATCGACCGGTGGCGTCCTGACAATCCTGATCTCTTTCACCGTCTCTCCTCCGAAAATATTGGCTGTCGACAATGAAACCAGAATCAAGAGACATATCACCCAGGCCCGTTTCATCTTTGGCTCCTGTCATTTACATTTAAGCATAAACCGTATCACTTTCCTAATACCGTCAGAAAAAATTGCTCGTCCCGGCCAGCCTGAAAGCCTGGGGATTTAAATCTGGACTTCATATATCTTCTTCATTTTCTTAAGTTGCAGGTTGGAATTGAAAATCCAGGCATAGAGATTGACGCTCCGCAAATAGGGAAAAAATCGACTCCGGTAGAGAAAACCCTGGGAATAATAACCCTTGTTCCATTCAATAACCCCGATTGTGCCCCGGGCAGCCAGGTAGCGGAGGAAGTAATTTATTACCTGTCTTTTTTCCTCCGGATCCAGCAGGTCCAGGTGCAGGTGGTTCAACCAGGCCCAGCGTTCCACACTCTTTCCCAGGTGTTCATGTTCAAGATAGTTTATCAATCCGACCAGCCGGGCTTCCCTTTTTATGGCCAGGCTGATGGACACGCCAGGATAGATAATCTCTTTTCTTAATTCTTCCGGACCGGTCCAGATCCTGGCCAGGTCCGCTTTCCCGTTATAGGAATTGAGCAGGCTCAGTACCTCCGGCAGGTCGGTTGTTCCCAGCTCTTCAAAATTCAAGCCCTCGGGCTTAGGGTCTTCAGGCAAGCGGTGGGCACCCCAGATCTTGATGGCCAGCTTTTCCCAGCTTTTCAGGCCCTCTGAGTAGGCCACCCTTTCCAGGTCCAGCACTCGTCCCAGGACATACATTTTTTTCAAGAACAGGAGGGGCTGCCCTTCTCTCTTAAACTTTTCTATTAGCAGTGAAGAACGGTGTCCGGATTCCAGATAGAGCAGGGCCAGATCGTAACGGGTGATTTCCTGGTTAATTCTAACAGCCTCTCTGATTATGGCCTGGGCCAGCCCCTTGCGGGCGTATTCCCTGCGGCTGACCAGCAGGCAGCTGAGGATGGCCCGGACATTCTGCCCGCCGATGGCAAAGGTCCGGGGAATGTTGGCCAGGAAAGCCAGGATTTCTTGGCCCTTGTAAGCGGCGATAAAATGCCTGGGGTCGGGGGCCAGTCCCATCAGGTATCGGACAAACTCAGGCCGATAAAGATTGGGAAAAGAAGCAATCCCGTATTCATCGCGCCAGGAATGATGGGCCATCTTTTCCAGGGCTTCCAGGTCACCGCGAAAAGGCTCGATGCTGATCCCATTTAAATCCATCAGCTCCGGCATCTGACACTCCTCAAGTCATTCAAGTAAGTTATAGAACTAAGGGCCCTGGCAATGCAGGTCAATGGCCACCGCCGGGTCTTTTAACTTCACAAACCGGCTCAATTATAATAAATTTTCCGGCCGGCCTGAACCTGTAATTTTTGCTTAAGACTGACTCTCCCCTCCTCAGGTTCCGCCTCAAAATTTTCCCGGACTGCATTTTTTTCTTAAAATCGGTTGTGCTATAATGCCTGTCTTAAATTTCGGTGACCTGGAATATTTAATCTGGTCATTCTTGATTAAAGGAGTCTCCTTTGATCGATAACCGTCTTTATAAACATCCCATTCTGCCGGTCGAGGACAAACCTCTATTCACTTTTTACTTTAAGGATAGGGAGCTAAAAGCCAGGGAGGGCGAAACCATAGCTTCCGCCCTCTTTGCCAACGGCATCAGGATTTTTAGCTACCATCACAAGGATGGGGCTCCTCAGGGAATTTTCTGTGCTAACGGCCAGTGTGCTCAGTGTCTGGTGCTGGCCGATGGCTTTCCGGTGAAATCCTGCATGGAATTGATAAAGCCCGGAATGAAGATCGAGCCGGTGGTGGGCCTGCCCGAGCTTCCCCGGGTTGACCCGAGCACGCCGCTTGACTTCAAGCCGGTGGAAGAGATTGAAGTGTCGGTATTGATCATCGGCGGTGGCCCGGCCGGACTGTCGGCAGCCATAGAACTCGGCCAGCGCGGGGTGGACTGCCTGCTGGTGGATGATAAACACCGCCTGGGCGGCAAGCTGGTTCTACAGACCCACCGCTTTTTTGGCTCGGTGGAGGCGGTCTATGCCGGGACCAGGGGTATTGACATCGCTACCAGGCTGGAAAATGAATTGCGTCAATACCCGCGGGTCACCATCTGGTTGCAGAGCACGGCCCTGGCCGTTTTCAGTGATAAGAAAGTTGGCATACTGAAGGAAAATAAACAGTACGCCCTGGTCAAACCAAAAATCCTGCTGGTGGCGGCCGGAGCCAGGGAAAAATCTCTGGCTTTCCCGGGCAACGACCTGCCGGGGGTATACGGGGCCGGGGCCTTCCAGACCCTGGTCAACCGCGACCTGGTCAAGCCCACCGAGAAGCTGTTTATTGTCGGGGGTGGCAATGTAGGTTTGATCGCCGGCTACCATGCCCTGCAGGCCGGCATAAAGGTGGTTGCCCTGGTGGAAGTGATGCCCGAGGTTGGTGGTTATAAGGTTCATAAAGACAAGCTGGCCAGGCTGGGGGTACCCATTCTCACCTCCCACACCATTCTCAGTGCCAACGGAAAAGATTGCGTCGAATCGGTGACCATAGCCAGGGTGGACGAAAAATTCCGGCCTGTTCCCGGGACCGAGAGAACGCTCAAATGCGATACCGTCTTGATCGCCGTCGGGCTCGACCCGGTTAATGAGTTTTACTTAAAGGCCCGGGAATTTGACCTTCCGGTCTATGCCGCCGGCGATGCCGAGGAGATTGCCGAAGCCTCTGCCGCCATTTTTTCCGGCAAGATCCGGGGGCTGGAAATTGCCAGAGAGCTTGGTGTGTACGGTGATGAGGTTCCCGCCGACTGGTACCGGACCGCCGACATCTTAAAATCCAGGCCGGGCCAGACCTACCCCGAGTATTTTCTGGAGAAAGAAGAAGGGGTATTCCCGGTAATCCACTGCCTTCAGGAAATACCCTGCGATCCCTGTTCGGCCGTGTGCCCGAGAAAGCTCATTGAAGTGGACCGAAGTGATGTCCGCAAGTTGCCCGTCTATTACGAGGAAAAAGACGGTAAAGGGTGCAGCGGCTGCGAAAGGTGCGTGGTATTCTGTCCGGGGCTGGCCATCACCCTGGTTGATTACCGCCGGAATCCAGAATTCCCCGAGGTGACCATTCCCTTTGAATTCCTGAAAGAAATCATCAACCCGGGAGATGAAGTCTCACTGGTGGATGTCTCCGGTCAGGAACTGGCCAGGAGCCGGGTGACCTCGGTTAAATCCATCAAGGGCAACGACCGCACCATCCTGGTCAAAGTCCAGGTACCAAAAGCAGTCGCCAAGAAGGTCAGCGGGATTAAATTGCAGCCTGAAATTACCGAAGTCGAGGAAAAATACCTGGGCAGGATTCCGGATGAAGCCATCATCTGCCGTTGCGAGAGAGTCACGGCTGGCGAAATCAGGAAGCTGATCCGGGAAGGTATCAGGGACATTAGCGAGATCAAGACCATTACCAGGGCTGGTATGGGGCCCTGCGGGGCCAAGACCTGTACCCCGCTGGTGCATCGCCTGTTCCGGGAGGAAGGGGTGCCTGAAAGCGAAATCGTGGATCAGCCCAAGCGGCCTCTGTTCATAGAAGTGCCGCTGGGATTGTTTGCCGGTCTGGAAAGGAAAGGAGTCCGCGAATGAGCCGCGCTGAATACGAGGTTATCATCATCGGAGCTGGCAGTGTCGGCACTCCCACCGCCCTGTTCCTGGCCCAGAAGGGTTTCAGGGTGCTGGTGCTGGACCGCAACCCCAGCCCCGGTCAGAGTTCCAATAAGAGGGCTATCGGAGGGTTACGGGCCACCCACTCCGACCCGGCCAAGATCCGGCTTGGACTGCGCAGCCTTAAGATTTTTTCCACCTGGAAAGAAACATACGGCGACGACATTGAATGGCATCAGGGTGGTTATTGTTTCGTGGCCTACCGGGCAGAAGAAGAAAGGACCCTGAAAGAAGTCCTGCCGCTTCAAAAGAGACACGGCCTGAAGATAGACTGGCTGGAAGCGGAGGAACTCAGGAAGTTGCTGCCCGACCTTAACCCCCGTGGCCTCAGGGGTGGAACATTTTCTCCGGAAGATGGCCACGCCTCTCCCCTGCTGGCGGTTGAGGCCTTTTATCGCCAGGCCAGGAAGGCCGGAGCCGACTTCAGGTTCAGAGAAAATGTCAGGAACCTGGTGATTGAAAACGGTCGGGTCAGGGGTGTGGTGACCGGGTCCGGAAGATATGAAGCAGGCGTCGTCATCAACGCCGCCGGGGCCTGGGCGGCCGAGGTGGCCAGGCTGGCCGGGATGGAAGTGCCGGTTAAACCCGATTCCCACGAGGCGGCGGTCACCGAACCGGTTCAGAGATTTTTTGAGCCCATGGTGGTCGACATCCGGCCGGTCAAAGGTTCGGCCAACTATTATTTCTACCAGCATGCCACCGGACAGATAATCTTCTGCATTACACCCAGCCCGAGTATATGGGGCTTTGATGAGCGGGAAACCAGCGAATTCCTGCCGATGGTTTCCCGGAGAATGATTGACCTTATGCCCAGGCTTCAGAATATTCGGGTCAGGCGCACCTGGCGTGGACTTTACCCGATGACCCCCGACGGTTTTCCCATCGTTGGCTGGTCGAGGGAGGTGTCCGGCTTTCTTCTGGCCGTGGGCATGTGCGGGCAGGGCTTTATGCTCGGTCCGGGTGTAGCTGAATTGCTGACCAGGCTGGTTGCCGGCGAGCCCGGGCCCGACGATGAAGAAATCTTATCCTATCTCTCTCCCTACCGGAGTTTTGTCAGCGAAGAAAAGCTGAAGTAGAAAGGAAGCACACCGGGGCAAATCTCATCTCAGAATCAACTGCCGACCCCCGGCCTCCACCACCCGGAGTGGATAGTCAAACAGAGTCCCCAGGAGTTCGGCCTGGAAGATTTCGATGGTCGGTCCGGCGGCCAGGATTCGTCCGTTTTTTATCATGAACAGGAAATCGGCCAGCCGCGGTATCAGGTCGATGCTGTGAACTGAAGTTATTATGGTCTTACCCCGGTCTTCAGCCAGCTTTCTCAGCAGATTGATTATTTCCATCTCGTGTTTAAGGTCGAGAAAAGTTGTCGGCTCATCCAGGAGAATAATTTTTGAATCCTGGGCCAGGGCCCTGGCGATGAGCACTATTCTTCTCTCGCCGCTGCTCAGCTCCTGGCACCTCCTTCCGGCCAGGGCTTCCAGCCCCAGGTAAGAAACCACCTCTTCGGCCTTCTGGTAATCAGCCCTGGTCGGTGAGGAAAAAATATCCAGATATCCGCTGCGACCCATCAGGATGAAATCAAAAACCCTGAAATTCAGGGCGGCACTGTGTTCCTGGGGAACGTAGCTGACCAGACGAGCCCTGTCCGAACCCCGGAGCCGGGCCAGTTCCTGACCATCAACAAAGATGGAACCGGCAACCGGTTTAATTACCCCGGACAGAGCCTTGAGCAGGGTTGACTTGCCCGCACCATTGGGACCAACCAGGGCCGAAACCCGGTTGGCAGGAAAATCCAGGCTATCAACACCGAGTTCAAAATTCTCATACCTGACCCGCAGTCGTTCTACTCTGATCTGCATACTTAGCTCCAGCTGGTCCTGGCCCTTCTGATCAAATAAAGGAAAAAGGGAATCCCCACCAGACTGGTCAGAATTCCGACCGGAAATTCATAAGGAAAAAGAGTTCTGATCAGGTCATCGGCCAGGAGCATAAGGCTGGCTCCCAGTCCGGCCGAGACCGGAAGAACCAGCCGGTTGTCAGAGCCAACCAGGCCCCTGACCGCATGGGGCACGATGAGTCCAACCCAGCCAATTATTCCGGCAATGGCCACCACGGCCGAAGTGATTAGCGTGGCCAGGCAGATGACCAGAATCCTTTCTCTCTTGACGGCCAGGCCAAGGGACCTGGCTTCATCGTCGCTCAGGCTCAGGACATTTATCCGCCAGCCCAGTTTCAGCAGGAAGACCAGGCCAGCCAGAATTAACGGTGCCGACCAGGCCAGGTCGGGCCAGGTGGCCTGGGAAAAGCTTCCGAGGAGCCAGAAAAAGAGGGCCTGGAGGGCATAGGGACTGGCTATAAATTCCAAGGTTGACAGCAGTGCCTGGAAAAGGGCCGAAACAATTATTCCTGTCAGCAGAACCGCCACCAGGGTGTTCCTGGCCCCCTCGGAGATGGCCAGGACCAGAACCACGGCCAGCAGCCCGCAGGCAAAGGCCAGTATCTGGGGCGGGAAATTGCGGCTGAACAGAACCATGGAAGCGGCTGCCCCAAAACCGGCCCCGAAAGACACGCCCAGTATGTATTCATTAACCAGGGGATTTCGGAAAATAGACTGCAGAGAAGCCCCGGAAACAGAAAAGGCAGCCCCGGCCAGCAGGGCCAGCAGCACCCGGGGCAGCCTGATGTTAAAAATTATATTGGCCGCCGGGCTGGTCAACAGGTCGGCTGGACCTCCCGAAATCCTGGCCAGCAGAATTTCCAGCACTTCTCTCAGGGAAACCCGGAGAGTCCCAAGACATAAAGAAACAAACAGCAACAACAGTGGAAACAAAATGGCTATATAAAGAATGGCCCTGTTTTTATTCTTGCTTTTTGAACCAGTCATGAGCTCTTATTTTAGCACACAGCTCCTGGAATAGCCCCGGTCGACCGTAAAAATGGGCGAAGATTTCATCCCCTGTTGCCATCATGGCCTGGCTGTCCGGTGGTCCGGAGTGAAGCAACTCGGACAGGTAAAGGCATTCTACCACCACCAGGGCCGGGTCCCACCAGTACCAGAAGCCGAAGGTATAATAAACCTTTCTTTCCCGCACGGCCCGTATGCTCTGGAGCCGGGGGTCTTTTAGCACCGTATCCACGGTTACCGTTCTTTCTTCGGGAAGATAGTTGCCATGAACCAGAATTATTTCAGGGTCCAGGGATAGCAATGTTTCCAGGTTGAGCACCGTTGTATCCGAACCCTGATAAACACCCCGGAAACGGCTGGCCAGGTTGCGCCCGCCAGCCAGGTCAACCGGCTCATAATTGACAGGAGAGCGCAAAAGAGAGCCCCAGAAACTGAGATAGACCAGCGGCCGTTCAGCCAGCGGTATTTTTTGGGACCGGTCCTTTATGTCCGCCAGCCGGGAACGCATATAATCGGTCAGGTCGCGGCCGCGTTTCTCGCTTCCGGTAATCCTGGCCAGGATCTCAATTTCGGCCAGGAGGTCATCTATCCTGCCGGCCGCGCTCAGACTGACCACCGGGCAGTTCAATTTCCGGCTGAGGTTCCTGGATAGAGAAAATTCTGAAGGAGAAACCAGGACCAGGTCCGGTTCCAGTTGCAGTATGGCTTCCACCCTGGCGTCTTCACCCGTAACCGAAACCACCGGCAACCCGGATACACCGGGAAAAATTATGGGCATGAGGTGGTCGTAGCGCGCTGGAAAGCGGTCAACTGCCACCACCTTGTCCTGCTGATTTAGAGCCACCAGGATTCTGAGCAGCTCGGGCTGAAGGCAGACTATTCTCTCCACCCTGGCCGGTATCCGGACCTGGCGCCCGAGACTGTCTTTAACGGTAATCTGCGGCACACCCGGGCTCGAAGTTCCAGATATTACTAAGACGATAATTAGCAGTGATAAAAGAATCCGCCTTGAAACTACCACAGCACTCCCCTCTTATTTTATCGCCCGGTTAATGATTTGCCGGCTACCTTATTCTTATTTTTTCCCCTCCTCCAGGGCGGTCAGCAATTTTTCGACTGCCGGAATTATGGCCAGCTGGCACTCGGCCTGAGGCTTTTTCAGCTCTTCCAGCAACTTCTTCTGTTTTTCCAGCCACTGGGCTCCCGGATTTTTCCTGGACTTTAAATAAGACAGGGCTTCTGTCCCCATGGAAACCAGCCTGCTGAGGTTGTCGGCCAGGGGTTTGATTTCTTTCAGGACAGGAACTTCTTCGGCCAGCTCAGATACCGGCGCGACCAGGCGGCCGAGTGGCAAGAAATAGTTATTTTTCAGAACCTCGGCTTTTTCCGGCTGCCGGGAGGACAGGTATTCTTCTACTCTCTTTCTAAAGTCTCGGGCCTCCAGCGATTCGGGAAAACAGCTATCCACGAACCTGGTCAGCGGGGCCAGTGAAGTGTATTTTCTACCCTGGCTGTGCCTGGCATATCCCTTGACCGGCTCTGATATTCTGGCCAAAGCCCGGAGAGCCGCCATTTCCTCAGTGCTGGCAGGAAACGAACCAACCAGCCGTCTTAACATCATGTCCTGGTTTCTGAGGTGCTGAACTCCGTGCTCTTCAAGTTGAACACTTATGACTCGAAGCCTTCGGTACATGTCCTCCACGTCCCTGATTTCCTGTGGCGACCAGAGCCTTTCGGCGATGGCCGCGGTGCGTGGCCAGATCCTGGAATCTACCGTTTCCGGCGAAACCAGCTCGGCCCACATCGTGGCCTCTCCACCCAGGATCAGTTTCTTTTCCTCCTCGGTCAGGGGCGAATCAGGCGGTATCGGGTCGTTGAGGTAATGGCGCTCGGCCGGTTCGCACAGGTCGATGTAATAGCCGTTGGATAAAATTCCCTGGTAGCCCTTCCTGGCTCCGTCGACCAGGGCCTGGGTTCCTCGCCAGGACTGAATGACAATATCTTTCGGCAATCCTGGCTGATAAATCTCGTCCCAGCCGACCATCTTCTTGTTGTATTTGGTCAGAATCTTCAGGATTTGCAGGTTGAAATAGGCCTGGAGAGCATGATTATCGGCCAGGTTATGTTTCTTCATAAAGGCCTGGATTTGCGGATTTTCCTTCCAGTGGACGGCCTCCACCTCGTCTCCGCCAATGTGCAGGTAAGGATCGGGAAAAAGAGAAGCCATTTCCTTGAAGAACTTGTCGAAAAATTTATAGGTGGCCGGATTGGCCGGGTTGAATACCGGGTGAAAAACTCCAAAACCCCGTTCTATGCGATAAGGTCCTGGGGCACTGGCATATTCCGGGTAGCCCACAAACCAGCTGGTGGAATGACCGGGGATGTCAAATTCAGGCATGACTCTTATTCCCAGGTCAGAAGCAAAGTTTATGATTTCCCTGACCTGTTCCTGGGTATAGTACAGGCCATCTGAACCCAGTTGATGAAGCCTGGGAAAAGTCCGGCTCTCGACCCGAAAACCCTGGTCTTCGCTCAGATGCCAGTGCAGAACATTGAGCTTGACCGCGGCCATGGCCAGCAGATTTCTTTTGATCACCTCCAGGGGCATAAAATGGCGGCAGGAATCTATCAGGAGGCCTCTCCAGGTAAACCGGGGCCGGTCCTCTACCCGCCCGCAGGGAAAGTAATATCCCTGGTCATCGTAAGAAAGAAGTTGCAGCAGGGTTTCCAGGCCACGGAGGATGCCCAGGTCGGTCGGGGCTCGAAGGTCTATGCGCTCGGTTCCGATTTCAAGAAGGTAAGATTCGTCTTCATTGGGTACAAGCCGCCCGGCTCTTTCGTATTTATATAACAACCGCGCTTTAGGTCCGGGAGTCTGGTCAGCCAGAAAATCCTGCTCCAGAAACAAGCCAGTCCGGCCAGCCAGTCTGGACATGAACCTGGCTATCGCCTTGAACCCGCGACTTCCGGGTTGGTCCTGCCCGGCGGCATAGAATTTTTCATCGAGCCTGAACTTGCCCTGGGAGAGCTGGATCCTGGCCGGTACGGGCATCAGGGCCGGTCCCTGGTCGTCTTTTCCGGCAGGCCCCCTGCCCCCGGCTTCAGTGCTAAGTGGGAAAAAAATAAGCATGCCCAGAGCTACCGTTAATAAACTTACTGCCCTGATTACTTCTTTTCTAAAAAAGCCAGACATTTTTTTCTCCTCTGCTTTTGATATGACAGTCAATTCAAACCGCCGGCCAGAACCCGTCTGGCTCCGGCCGGCGGACTGATACTTTTTTTCAAAGACCGGCTATTTATAAAGCGGGTCGGGATTGACCCTGATGGTCCGGCTCATAACCTCTCGACCGTCCACCATCAGGCTCACCCTGTAAAGACCGGGTTCAACCAGCCGGGCCCCCATGCGTCCAAAACCGAACTGGCCCGGGGCCTGGGTGCTCCTGCGGTTCAGTCCCCAGAATGCTTTCTGCAGGCCCGGAGAAACCGAGCCGTTAATTTCCTGGACCACTTCCCCCGCAACATCCTTTATGACCAGCGTCAGCTTGGAAGCTTTGTTCTTGAGGTAATAATAAATATTAACTCCCACCGGGGGGTTGGGCGCGCTGGCGAATTCACCGTAGGACTGGCCGCGGCGGTCGAGCATCTGCCACAGGATGCCTTCCTGGACATCAAAAAGGTAAGCCTCCTTCTTTAGGTTCTCCTCTGTGAATTCCTTGAAGGGATAAATATCGGTCACATAGATTCCGCGGCCGTAGGTGGCGATCACCATCTCCCTGTCTCTTTTCTGGATGGCCAGGTCGTTGATGACCACATCCGGAACCTGCGGGCCGGTCCATCTCATCCAGTTCTTACCACGGTCGAAGGTAACATACAGGCCATAGTCGGTGGCCAGGTACAAGATATCAGGATTCTGCGGGTCCTCTTCAATATCGTTGGCCGGGCTGTTCATTCCACCGGAGATGTCTTCCCAGGTCTTACCCAGGTCTCTGGTTACAAAAACGTAAGTTTTGTCTTCGTTGTGGGTGCGATAACCGGAATAGATCACATAGCAGGTGTTGGTCTCGTGCTGGCTGGGCAGGACTCTCATCACCCAGCGGTCGTAGGGAATCAGGGCTCCCTTCACACCCGGCCTGGGCTTGCCCTTGGCGTCATAAAAATTGGCGGTCAGGTTGGTCCAGGTCTGGCCAAAATTGGTGCTGAGCTGCAGGTTGCCGTCGTCGGTTCCCGCCCAGTAGATTCCGGGCTTCTTCGGCGATTCGGCAAAGGTGTAAATCGTGGCATACTGCAGGTTGGTCTTCTTGGAAAGGTCAATTCTGGCCTTGTCCTGCTTGCTCAGGTCCGGGGAGATGGTCTCCCAGGTGTCCGGGTCACCGTGGCTCAGGGAACGGTGGACGAACTGCGAGCAGACAAAGACAATTCCCGGGTTGTGGGGTGAAAGGTAAATCGGGGCATCCCACTGGTACCTCTGGGCCGGGGCCCCGGCGGCTTCTTCTTCGGGGGTGTTGCGCCGGGCCAGGGAAATACTCTCTCCCGTTTTGAAATTCATTCTTCGAGAGGCGCCGAACTGACTCTCCCAGTAAATAAATTCCGGGTTCCACCAGTCGCGGACGACATAGAAACCATCGCCCGAGGGCAGGTATAACCAGTCGGCCGGATAAACACCGTTGGGATTGCGGTTACGGGACGGCCCGAACCAGCAGCCGTTGTCCTGGGTCCCGCCCATGACGTTGTAAGGAAGTTCATTGTCAACAGAAACATCATAGAACTGCTGGGCCGGGATGGTTTCTTTTTGCGACCAGTGCAGGCCGCCGTCCCAGGTCTCGCTGACACCGCCATCGTTGGCGTTAAGGATGTGCTTGGAATTGAGGGGGTCGATCCAGACCGCCCTGGAATCAACGTGGCATTTCTTGTTGGCTTCCCAGTTGGCAAACTGGAAAGTCTTGCCGGCATCGCGGGAAATAACCGTCCGGGTTTCCGGGGCGATCAGGACCCTGTCGTCGTTAGGGTCAATCGTCAGGCGCCCGTAATAGCCGGCTTCCACCTGGTTGACGATTTCGCTACCACCGCTCATCTTGTATTCGGTCATCCGCTGCCAGGTTTCTCCCTGGTCGTCGGAGCGATAGATTACCCCGGCTTTCTTGACCGGTTCCAGGGGCTGAAGTGCTTCGGCATAGATCAGGTCCAGCAGGCAGCGGTTAAGGGTCTGATAGCGTCCCCGGGCCTGGTCATAATCTCTGGCCAGAGCTTCCCCATCCTTCAGCAGGTCGAGGATATCTTTCCTGTCTTTGTAGACCGTCTTGGCTTTGCTCAGGACACCGGAAGGGTTAATCTTGAGCTTGACCAGCAGGTTCGGGTCGCTGGACAGGATGGCCAGGTTATCCAGCAGGTAAGCTTCATCCTTGATGTATTTTTCATCATAGGTCAGGCTATCTTTGAAATCCTGTTTTACGGCCAACTGCTTTCGGTCCCTGACAGAAAAAGAGGCCGCATCAAAGCCGGGAGAATCAGCCAGCAGGGCGGTCAGAACCAGTCGGTTCAGCCGGATAAGATCTTTTTCTCCTTCTTCAGCTTTCTTTAAGATTTTTTCTGTTTCTTCAACTGCCGGAAGGGCCACCTCATCTCTGGCATAGGCTTTCCTGGCCGCAGCCAACAGGCCCTTCCAGTTAACCGCGGTTTTTTTCTGGAAATCGGGATCCCGGACCAGTTCGTTGAGCTTATTGACCAGGTCTTCAACCTTGTCGGCCTTGACATGTTCGAATTTTACAAACTTCAGGAACTCGGGCTTTATCTTGTAGTCCTTGAATTTATTTAAGTAATAACCATCGCGGAAAAGCGCCCTCTGGTTATAGACAGCCGCCCCTTCCCTTTCACTCAGGCCAAGGTTGACTTCTTCATCCAAGCGCAGGTAGACAATTTTGGGATTCTTTGGATAGATGGCCAGACCGTTGCGCCCGGTCTTCATCTGGCCGAGGTCCGGCAGGCCCGCGGTCAGCTTTTTCCAGGTCTGACCGCCATCGGTTGTCTTCCACAGATGGTTGCCGGCCTGCCTGTCCAGGAAGGTCCAGGTACGCCGGTAAATCTTATAGGCCGCGGCAATGATGACGTCCGAGTTCCCGGGGTCCATGACAAAGTCGCCAACCACCCGGTCTTTCAGGTCCAGGACCCTCTTCCAGGTCCGGCCCCCGTCGGTCGATTTATAAAGCCCGCGCTCACAATCCTGGTCGGTATCGTCGTAGAGCTTGCCCTCGGCCGCCACGTAAACGATGTCCGGGTTCTTGGCATCCACCTCGATCTTGTTTATGAAAAAACTCTTCTCCAGCCCGACCTGGGTCCAGGTCTTTCCGGCATCGGTCGACTTCCAGACCCCGTTGCCGTGATAGGCTGCCCGGCTGTGGATCGGCTCCCCCGTTCCCAGGTAGAGAATATTGGGGTTGGAAGGGGCAATGGCCAGGTAGCCCATGCTCTGGTTCCCGTATTTTTCAAAAATGGGTTCAAAATGTATGCCACCGTCCACCGTTTTCCAGACTCCGCCCGAAGCAGTCAGCACGTAATAGGTCTGGCTCTGGCCCGGCGGAACGGCAAAGTTGGTGATGCGTCCCGAAAAGGGCCAGGGGCCGATATGTCTCCAGGTGAACAGTTCCAGGTCCTTGGCCGTAAGTGGAATTTTGTCCGAAAAGGCGGCTGGCTTTTGAGCCTCTTCCTTTTGAGGTGCTCCGCTCCCAATCAGTGGAAAAAGGAAAAGAAGCAGGAGCAATACCGAAAGAGTAACCTTTTTCCTCGTGGACTTTAACCTGGTTATCATAAGACCTCCTTGAAATGTTATGCTTTTGTTATTTTCATAAAATAAGCCTTCCGTCCTGGCCTAAACTTTTCCAGGGCATACCTGACGGTTATCCTCGGGAGTTGCTTCCCGTATTTCAAAAGAAATTTTTCCAGCAAATGGCCATCGGTTTTACCCGCTTCACGTAACAGCCAGCCGGCAGCCTTGGCCACCAGGTCGTCAGCTTTTTCAGCCGGGACCGCGGTGCGGACCATTTTGAAGACCAATCCAAGGTTTTTCCGTTCTCTGGGCAGCTTGACCAGCGTGACCAGAGCTGCCCGCCTGACGTAAACGCTCCTGTCACCGGCCCATTTTTCCAGAATTTTCAGTTGTCCCGGGTTTTTCCGGAACAATGGGCCGAGCACCTCCAGGGACAGGGTATCGATCAGGGCCCAGTTATCAAGGTAACCTTTTTTCAGCCATGACCTGATCCTGCCCAGGCGGGCCCGGTTCAGTTCAGAACGGAAACGGCTCAGGAGAAGAAGTCCGCAGGACCGCGCTTCAAGTTCCGGCGCGGTCAACAGGCCCTCGGCCAGGTCCAGGGCCTGATCGATTGACCAGAATGGTTTGACCCGGTCGTGAATTTCTCGACTGAAGGCCCGAAGGTCAGCCGCTCGAATCCCAAAACATACAATTTTTTCCGGGAAAAATTTCTGGGTTGTCCGGGCCACTTCCGGGTCGGCCAGCTCCCGCAGTCGACTGACTATCGCCTGCTGGATGGCCGGGACACTGGTCGGGTTGCTCTCAACAACAAACATCAGAATCAAATCTGTTCCATTTTATCCATTTGCCCCGGCCCTGGCAATAAATAATTTAGTTTCCCGGCGAGGAAAAAAATAGAATTAATTTTCCAGAAAACAGCTCTTTTTTACTGTTCGGATTTCTTCCGGCCCAGGGTGGTGATTCCCAGAGGGACATAGAGCGGACAGAAACCAAACAGGCTGGTGGCCAGGAAAACTATGGCCACCACAACCAGAATATAGGCCAGCGTTCCTTTAACCACCCCGGCCAGAACCAGTATGGCCAGGATAACCGCCAGCAAGGTCCTGAGGGTGCGGTCCACAGCTCCCATGTTCTTTTTCATTCTGCCCTCCTTGTTTTAATTAATCTTAACCTTATGATAATAAAAAATTAATCTTATTGCCATATAAATAAAAAGGTGCGAAAATTGTCCGATAATATTCGAGCGAGTAAGTGAGAATGGAAAAAATTAAAGTCCTTTTTGTCTGCGATGACAACAGCCTGAGGAGCCCGATGGCTGAGGCCTGGCTCAACCACCTGGGTCAGGGAGATTTTCTGGCCAGGAGCGCCGGCTTCGAGCCGGGCAGCCTGAATCCTCTGGCAGTAGAGGTGATGCGGGAAGTTGGTTTGGACATTTCCGGACACCGGACCAGGAGCGTCTTCGAGTTATACACCGCCGGTGAACTTTTTGCCTACGTGATTACCCTCTGCGACCCGGCTGCGGCCGAGCGTTGCCCGATTTTCCCTGGGGTGACCAGGGTGGCCAACTGGCCGATGGCTGACCCGACCCGGGAAGACATTCCAGAATCGGAAAAAAGGCAGAAGCTGAGAGAGTTGCGCGACCTGATCCGGGAACGGGTTGAAAAATTCATCCAGATGACCAGACCCGAATCCCAGGGCTGAGTTCCTTCTTAAGACAGCAGGTCCCGCCTGGCTGCCTCCATCAGAAGGAAGAAAGCCTGGCCCTCGGTGGCCACCCCGGCCGACTGGAAGAGCGGCGAGCCGCAGACGTCGTTAACGTAGCCGAAAGAATCCACCTTGGTAAGAACAGCCCGGCGCATGGCTTCGGCGGCTTTCAGGTATTTTCGGTCCAGCCAGCCCATCTGGATATTGCGATATATTGAATAGGCCAGCATCTGGGCCAGGTTGGTTTCCACAAAGGTCTCTGGCCTGTCCAGGACGTCGTGAAACAGTCCGTCCGGTCTCTGGTGTTTCAGGCACCCGTCCAGGAGCTCCTTTATGTAGCCCTTTAATTTATTTCTTTCAGCCTTCAGGTTTTCGGGCAGTGCCCTCAGCACCCTGGTCATCCCGGCCGCGGCCCAGCCATTGCCCACTCCCCAGAAATCCTGCCTTTCGAACTTTTTAAGTCCATAGTCGTAGATATGAGAAAACAACTTCCGGTCTCGATTCCACAGGTATTTTCTCAATCCTTCAACCTGAAAGATGGCCTCCCGGAAATAGCCCATAACGGCCAGAAATGGCGGGCACATGTACATGGAATCAATCCAGAGCTGTGGTTTGTGGTCGATATGAAAAATCACTCCGTCTGAAGTGCGCGGCGCCGTTTTCAGGAAGTATTCAGCCTGTTTCTCTGCGGCCCGGAGCAGCCGCTGGTCAGAGAGTTTCCGGGCAGCAAACAACACGGCCTCGCCGTTGGCCCCGGGATCGGTCACCCCGTGATTGTCACAGACCTGGCCCAGCCGGCCGTCATCCCACTGGCGCAGCACTGCTTCCCTGGCCATCATTATCACCAGTCGTTCATCCCCCAATTCTAACAGGGCCTGAGCGGCCACTCCCTGCTCCCAGGCCTGGCGCTGCATGGTCAGCATGGCCGTCTTTACCCTGTCCAGGAGCTCGATTCCTTCAAGACTTTCGGGTTGATTTTCCAATTTAATACTCCGGCCTGACCTGGCCACCAGTGTGCCTGGCAAAAGACCGGTGCCTATCACCGCTCCCAGGAACTTCCTTCGGTTCATTGGTCTCACCTCCTTGATTTGATGATTCCGATGGTCTGGCCATGTTTCAAAAATGGCCCTGGCCTATTTCTCCCTGAAAATCTTTTTTATCAATATCATGTTTACCATAATCCCAATCGAACCAAGCCCGAGCCGGCCAACTGATTCTCCATCCGAGGCCGCCGGACAGTTACCTGGACTCCCCGAAATATTCTTTATAAACTTTTTGGATCTGTTCCTGGACCAGCTTTTCCAGCCGTCTCTTCTGGTCGGTGGTCAGGTTGCGCCGGTAGCGGTCATAATCGGTAAAGGTAATCCCGTATTTTTGATAGACCAGGTCCATCTGACGGTGAGCTTCGTCCAGGTCTTCTTTATACTTATCGAAGATGAGGGCAGCCCTGGCCGTAATGTCGACATAGATGTCCTCGGTAATCTTGGGCGGAGGCGGCGGGGCCGGTTTAGTCTCTTCCTGGGTTTCTTCCTCCGGCCAGACCGGCACTTGTTCCTGTCCCCCCTCCCGGCCGCAGGCAACCAGGAAAAGAACAAATAATAAGGCAAGTAACAGGAGGCCTGGCTTGGAGGGCAGGCCGGCCGCCATTTTCTGAAGGGTCGAAGCTGCCTTCATTCCTTTCCTGCCACCTGTTATTTTCATCCAGGCGATATATTAAATTTATTTCCGGTTTAATCTTCGTAATAGCGCCGTCTCATCTTCCTGGGCTTGTCATTAACCGCGTCAGCATCCAGCAGCCACATTCCGCGGCCATGGGTGGCAATTACCAGGACATTATCTCTGGGGTGAATGATGAGGTCATGCACATAAACCGAGGGCAGGTTGCCGCCCAGTACCTGCCAGCTCTGGCCGCGGTCCCTGGAAACATAAACACCAAGGTCGGTTCCGACGTAAAGGATGTTGCGGTCGACCGGGTCTTCCCTTATAACGTTAACCGGCCCCAGCGGCAGCCCCCTGGAAATATCTATCCAGGTCCGGCCAAAATCTTTTGACATCCAGACATAAGGAGCAAAGTCGTCGTCAAAACGGCCGTGCTGGGTCAGGTAGACCGTTCCCATCTCGTACTGGCTGGCCACTATCCTGGAAACCCATTTCTGGTAGGGCAAGCCGGCCGTGATTTCCTGCCAGTTCTTGCCCCCGTCCCTGGTCATTGAAACCCGGCCACAATCGGTGCCAACGTAAAGCAGACCGTATTTCAGGGGGGACTCGGCGATGGCGGTAATTGTGTGGTAAGGGATGTCTCCGGCTTCGGCCGGGGTAAAATAGGTCAGGTCCGGGCTGATTCTTTCCCAGGTATCTCCACGGTCAAGTGACCTGAACAGGTACTGCATTCCGTGGTAAATGATATTAGGGTTATGCGGGGAAAGGATAAAATGGGCCAGCCACTGGCCGCGCAGCCTGGGTTCATCCGGGAAAACTCTTGGTACTATCAACTTGGTCCTATCGGGGCCACTCCGGCTCAGGTCAGTCCTGGTCAGGTTCCCATAAAATCCGCAGGAATAAACCAGGTTGGGGTTGGTGGGGTCGATGGCATGATGCGAGCCTTCCCCGCCGGGAGCGCGTTCAAAGGCTACCGGCCTAACGGCATTTCTTCCACGACTCAGGTCAACCGTGGCCCGGTAGCTGCCGTGGTCTTGCATTGAACCATAGACATGAAATGGGGTGTCCAGATCGTAATTTATGTTAAAGAATTGACAGACCGGAAGGGTCAGGCTGCTATTCTTCCAGTTCTTCCCGCCGTCGTAGGAAATTTCCAGGCCGCCATCATTGACATTGACCAGGTAATTGGAATTCTCCGGGTCTATCCACAGGCCGTGGTGGTCGACATGGTACAGGTTCTGAACCTCGGTAAAGGTGCGGCCACCATCACGGGAAACGCTCATGGGAACTCCCATGATGTAGACCGTATCAGGTTGGTTGGGGTCAACCCTGATCTGACCGAAGACCCAGCCATAGGTGCCGGAGTGGTTTTCCAGGTATTTTTTCATCTCTTCCGAGGTGGGAGCCGTGAGCCTCCAGTTTTCCCCGCCATCGTCAGACCGGTAAACCGTGGCCCCTTTAATTAGCCCGGTGCTGGGCAGGCCGTAGGCATCGCTTCTTTCTTCTTCGCTCGGTTCCCGCGAAATTTCATAGTTGTCAACCAGGGCGTAAAGGACTTCGGGATTTTTTAGACAGATATCGATTCCAATCCGTCCCCTGAACCTGGCTTCAGGCAGGCCGCGGTTAATCTGCTTCCAGGTCTTCCCGCCGTCAGTGGACTTCCAGATTCCGCTGCCGGAATAATGCGGTTCATTGCGGGGGTCATTCCATTTTTTTCTTATTCTCTGCCAGGTAACGGCAAAGAGCGTTTCGGGGTCGTTGGGGTCCATGGCCAGGTCGATGGCCCCGGTCTGCTCGTTGACAAAAAGGACCCTTGTCCAGGTCTGGCCGCCGTCTGTCGTTTTGTAGACTCCCCTGTCCTGGTTGAAGGTCCATTCATGCCCGGACGTGGCCACGTAAACCACCTCCGGGTTCTTGGGGTGAATGACTATTCTGGCAATGGTATTGGTATCGGTGAGACCCATATGTTTCCAGGTCCGGCCACCATCAATTGACTTGTAAACGCCACAGCCCGGATGGGAGCTGCGGAAGATGTTGGCCTCGCCGGTTCCGACCCAGATAATCCTGTGGTCAGAAGGAGCCAGGGCGATGTCGCCGATTGAGCTGGAAAGTTCCCGCTCAAAGACCGGTTCCCAGGTGGTGCCCTCGTTTTCAGTCTTCCAGACGCCGCCGGAGGCAGTGCCCACGTAAATGGTATAGTTCTTGCCCTTGGGCGTGACCACGGCCACATCGGTGCAACGTCCGCTGACGTTGACCGGACCCAGGAACTGCCATTTCAATCCGGCCAGAGGAGAGCCGGCCAGCAGCTGACGATGCTGCTCAAAGCCTTTCAGCCTCACTTCCGGCGGGGTGTTCTGAATTCTGGTTACTTTCTTCTGGGTCTGAGATAGACCGTAAAAGGATAAGAGGCCGAGGGTTAGAATCAGGAAACAGGAAAAGATGGACCGAGTTTTGTTTCTCATACTGGACTCCATTAGATAAATCGGACAGGTTCTCTTTACCAGAATGGACCGGGTTTATCAAGAAAAAAATGCCGGCAATCCTACGGCTTATCCCTGGTTTCCTTTTCGACCACAATGGTCAGGTTGGAGGCCAGGGCGGCTACCGCCCCGATGGCTGCCCAGACCGGGGCAATCAGCGTACCCACAATACCCACGGTCAGCGGAATTTCCATGAAGGTGCGGCCGTCTTCGGTCTTGAAAATTATCCGGCGGGCATTGCCTTCCCTGATGATTTCCTTTATTTTCTCCAGTATTTCGGACCCGCTGACCCTGAATTCTTCGTACCTGGTTTTTTTCTCATCCATCGTTCTCTCCTTTTAAATTATTCGCTAAAACTGGTCGGGAAAAATCTTTTTCAGTATCGCCCTCGACCCCGGAAGCAGGGAGTTTGAATCCACCTCTTTCCAGGCGGCATAAATTATCTGCCATCTTCCGGACCTCTTTTCCAGGCTAAAATTAAACCGGTAATAGACTCCAACCACGCCCACCAGCTTCCTCAGGGTCTCGAGAGGTCCCGAGGACAGCAGGACGTCGGCCTCGGCCTCAGCCGGGTCCTTATCAATATCTACGTAAATATCCAGCAGGTGGATCGCAATACCCTGATAATTCTTGAAATAAGTTTCCAGCAGGCTGGCCGTCCGGGCTGAATCGCGCCCTTCGAAATCCCGGTAGTCATCGGCCAGGTATCCCATGATTTTTTCCAGATTCTTTTTCTCAGCCTGAGCGGCTACAGTCCGCAATAATTCCCTGATTTCTTCAGCCTCGTCTGGCTTCTGGCAGGCCTGAAAACAGGTCAGTAAACAGACAAGGGCGGATAACAAAGTCAGCAGAGAGAAAAACCGCCCGGGAATCCGGGGTGAATTTGACTGGTCAGGGTTATTAAGATTCTGTTTAGATCTCATTATTTTCCACCGTTAAATTTGATATTTGCCTGCTTTTTACAGGCCTATCGGGCCCGACCCGGCCTCAACCGGCCGAAACGCCACCGCCGCCTCCCCCACCGCCGCCCCCGCCGCTGAAACCACCGCCGCTTCCGGACGAGTAATGGGCAGCCTGGGCGCTGGCCTGGCTGATGGCCGTGGCCGCCCTTTCTATGGATGAAATGGCCGCGGAAATGGTTTCGACCCGGTGGCTGAGCCCGGCTGCCATGTAATTACCGCCCAGCCAGGCCGGAGAAACGGCCTGCTCGCCTTCAAGCACCCTGGGTAACATCTTGACCAGCTTCCTGGCATTGCCAAAAAGAATGCCGAAAACCAGGTACTTATCCCAGAGGCGGTAGGCCTCGGCTGGAATTTCCTTGAATTCTGAGAAATCATCCAGGAAGCGGTCCAGGGCTTTCCACAATTCGTTTTCCCGAGCCCAGTCCCGGCGCCGTCTCTTGAGCTTCGGCCCCAGCACCAGGGTCATGATGAACATCACGGGTGAGAAAGTCAGGCTGGCCACAATCAGGCTGATTATCATGACGATCTGGCTCAACCGGCGGCTTTCTGGCTCAACAAAGCCCAGTTTCTGGCCTTCCTGCTGTATTTCCTTCTGCCACCCTCTGAACCAGACCTGGTACTCGACCGGGTGTTTTTTGAAATAACTGACCAGCTCATCCAGGGAAACCCGGCTTCCGGGCTGGCCCAGTTCACCCGCCCGGTCAAAGACGACATCCAGGACTGACTTTTCCCAGTTTCTCAAACTGCTGTCTTCCCGGTAATTTTTCTTAAGTTCAAAAATGGTCAGCTCGTTTATTTTGGAACCAAGCAGGGTTTTCTTTTCCACCTTCTGATCTTCTATGGCCAGGTAGCCCCGGGTGGCCAGGTCAAAAATGGTGGCGGTAAAGGCAACCGGCAGGGGCTTTTCACCTTCCCGGCGCAGGACCTGGACCAGGGCCGGCGGCAGGTTAGACGGCAATTCCCTGAAGTATTCAGGAATGTCATCGAAGCGATAGTCGCGCCCGACTCTTTTCCAGAAATGAAAATAAATTACCAACCATAAGATCGGACCAAGGATCTGCCAGAAAGCCCAGGCCAGTCCCAGTTTTTTCAGTAATTCAATCCGGCGGGCCTCTTTCTCCTGAGCCTGCCTGACCCTGGCTATGGTCTCCTCAACGAACCGGGCCTCTTCTTCTTTGATCTTTTCCAGGGTGTAACCGGTGGCAGATACGCCGGCCACCAGGCCGGCCGGCCAGACCACCCTGATTTCCATGAATTGCCCGGAAGCTATGTTAGAAGCCTCGAAGCGCAGGGTTTGAAGGTCCAGGATCTCTGCCCGCCCGGAAAGCGGCCCGTGCCCGTAAATCAGCAGCTGCTCCCGGCTGGCCACCGGCTCCGGCAAGTGCACGGTAACCACGGCTCTGGCCGTTGGTCGGTCAACCTCGGAACCTATGATCTGCCAGTAAAGTTCGCTGATTTCAGGGTAGTTTAATATGCCGTTAATTACCCTGTAATGGATATTGAAGGTGCGCCTCTCATTCCTGGCGGAAAAACTCCACCTGGCCTGAAACCTCCCTCCCCCGACAGAGGTTTCCAGCGGCAGGTCCTGACCCTGCTCATCCCGGACCCGGAAATCTTGAATCACCACCTCCAGGCTTGAATTCTGCCTGGCCCGCAGCGGAATCCAGAGGGAAGCCCAGGAAAATTGTCCCTGGAATTCAAAAGTCAGGAACTCATCGACGATAAACGACCCGTCTTTCTGAACGTAGAGGTCAGCCCTGAGTTCTGGAAAGTAATAGTTCTTGTTCTGGGCTTCAAGGCCGGCCCAGGGCCAGCCCAGGAAAAAGAATAAAAAAAGGAGGCAAAGGCAACGGCGACCAACTCTGTTCATCTTGAACCTCATCCCGATAACGAAATGACCTCAGAGAATTCCCGGGAAAGAAACAGAGAATTCCGCTTGCCGCCAGATAATCCTCAGCGCGCCAGAACCTTGCGGTAGACATGTTCCAGCAGGTGAACCCGGCTCTGGGGGTCAAGCTCCACAAATTCCAGGCCCATTTCAAAAACATCGTCATCGAACAGACTCTTGACCCAGCGAACCTCGGCCACACCGGTGATGAGCTTCTGGGACTCGGCCAGGGCAATTTCCAGCCGGACCCTGGTCTTGACCGGCAGCGGGGAATCGGTCATCAGGCGCAACCCGCCCACGGAAATATCTCTTGAAAACGAATAAAACGATTCCTCTTCCTGCTGCTCGTTTTCGGGCAGCACATGGATGACAACCTTGTTCTCTTCGTCCAGTCTTTTTTCCCTTCTTTTTTCCATTGCTGTTGGAATGGCCTTCCTCCTTTGCCTTTTTTTCTTCTATTATCACAGGCCGGCAAAAATATCAACAAAAATTTTTGAAGGCCCTGCTTTTTGCCGGGTAAATAAATTTGACAAAAAATATGGAAAAAAATATCCTTCATCTGAAACCAATTCAGATATCTAAAGAAAGGAGTGAGCTGATGAGCGTTAAGTTCCGATTGAGCGTCATGATGTTTCTCCAGTATGCCATCTGGGGTTCCTGGGCCCCGGTGCTTTCCGCTTACCTTCAGAATAACCTGGGCTTCACCGGCGGCCAGCTGGGCCTCATCTTCAGCCTGCTGCCGCTGGCCACCATCATCTCCCCTTTCCTGGGAGGCCAACTGGCTGACCGCTACTTTGCCAGCGAGAAAGTGATCGCCATTCTCCAGCTGGCCGGCGGCGGTCTGCTCGTCCTGATAGCCAGCATCACTGACTTTCAGCCCATGATGTGGTTGATGCTGCTCTACTGCCTGGTCTACGCTCCCACCCTGGCCCTGACCAACTCCATCGCCTTTGTTAACCTGAAGAGCTCGGAAAAGGAATTCGGCGCCATCAGGGTCTGGGGAACCATCGGCTGGATCGCGGCCGGCTGGGCCCTGGCCGGCTGGCGCTGGCTGGTCAAATCCCCGGAAGGAATAGCCATGAAGGGTGATACCCTGATCCTGGCCGGAATCTTCTCAATTATTATGGGCTTATATTCATTCAGCCTGCCCCATACTCCCCCGCAGAAAGAGTCGGCCAAGCCCTGGGCCTTTCTGGAAGCTCTGAAAATGCTGAAAGATAAGAATTTTCTGATTTTCGCCATCATTTCATTCGTGGTGGCCACCGAGCTTCAATTCTATTACGTTTTGACCTCGCCCTTTCTGACCCAGAAAGTGGGCGTCAATCAGCAGTCGGTTTCGTTTGTCATGACCATAGCCCAGGTGGCCGAGATCTTCGTCATGGCCTTCATGCTGAGCTGGGCCCTGAAGAAGTTCGGCATGCGGATGACCCTGACCCTGGGCATCCTGGCCTGGCCGATCCGCTATATTATCTTTGTCATCGGGCAGCCTTCCTGGCTGGTGATCGCCTCCCTGGCCCTTCACGGCTTCTGTTATGTCTTCTTTTTCACCGCGGCCTACATCTATGTGGATAATATTGCTCCCAAGGACATCCGGCATTCGGCCCAGAGCCTGATTGCCGTCATCATCCTGGGCTTCGGCAATTTCGTCGGCAGCCTGTTCTGTGGCTGGATACAGGACCTTTTCACCAAGGACGGGGTGGTCAACTGGCGCGGCACTTTCCTGGTGCCGACCGTCCTGACCCTGCTCTGTCTGGTGATCTTCCTGGCTTTCTTCCGGGAATGTCGCAACCGGTCTCTGGAAACGGAAGCCCCCGGAATTAGCCAGGCTTGAAACCAACACGGTTGGTTCAGGGGGAGGAAGTGGCCAAAGGATCTTAGACTATTACATTTAATCTTGTAAAGAGGGAAAGGAGATAAGATATGAAGACCAAAAAGAAAAACCTGGGAATTGGCTTTATCGGTGGCGGATTCATCACCAGGTTCCACATTCGTTCCTGGGTGGGGGTCCGCAACGCTGACGTCCTGGGCATCTATGACCCCGACCAGAAAAGAGCGGGAGAAGCAGCTGCCCTGGCCCGTCAGCTCAAGGTGGGCGAAGCCAGGACATATAAAACGATTACCGAAATGGTGGCCGACCCGGCCATTGATGCCATCTGGATCTGTTCACCCAATTACACCCGCATAGCCGTTATGGAAGAAATTGCCGAGGCGGTTATAAAAGGAAAGGGCGAGTTAATCGGGGTGACCTGCGAAAAGCCCCTGGGTCGCAACGTGAAGGAAGCCCGGCGGATGCTGCAGCTGGTGCAAAAAGCCGGCCTGCTCGACGGCTACCTGGAAAATCAGGTTTTTGCCCCGGCCGTGGTCCGCGGCAAAGAGATCATCTGGGCCCGTGGAGCCAAGCTCTGCGGACGCCCTTACCTGGCCCGGGCGGCCGAAGAGCACAGCGGGCCCCACATGCCCTGGTTCTGGGAAGGAGAGCTGCAGGGCGGCGGAGTCCTCAACGACATGATGTGCCACTCGGTGGAAGAAGCCCGGTTCATGCTGACCCCGCCCGGAGCCAGCCGGGAGGAATTAACGCCGATCAAGGTTACCGCCTATGCACATTGCCTCAAGTGGCAGCTGCCCGAATACGTTGACCACTTGAAACGGATCAGTGGCGGCAAGCTGGATTACGCCAACCGGCCGGCCGAAGACTTCGCCCGGTCGGTAGTCGAATATAAGGACAGGCAGGGCCACATCCTGGTGGTTGAGACCACCACCTCCTGGTGCTATGTCGGTGCCGGATTGCGACTGACTATGGAACTCCTGGGACCGGAATACTCCATGCAGGTTAACACCCTGGATTCCGGCCTTAAAGTCTTCTTCAGCCGACAGGTGAAGGGGAAGGCAGGAGAAGACCTGGTGGAAAAACAGAATGCCGAGGTTGGCCTGATGCCGGTGGTCTCCAGTGAAGAACACGAGTATGGCTACACGGCCGAAAATCGCCACATGGTCGAATCCTTTTTGGAGGGCAGAAGACCCATGGAGAATTTCAGCGACGGGGTCAACGTGACCGAGCTGTTGATGACCGCTTACATGAGCATAGAAAAAGATAAGACCCTCCCCTTTCCGCCACCCGGACTGGAAAGTTTCATCCCGGCCGTGGCCAGGGGCCAGTGGAACCCCAGGAAGAAAAAATAATCGTTTAACCGTTTCGCGGTTAATAATAAATTTATGCCCGGAGGGGTGAAAATGAAGCAGAAAAGAAATATCTTTGTGTTTGGTCTCGCCATTTTTTGCCTGCTGGTCTTGAGCCAGGTTTTCTCGCTGGCCAGCCCCAGCGGTCAGGAAAAGGTGATACCGGAAGAGATAAAGCAGCAGGTCAGGCAGACCGATTATCAGGCCGTCCGGATAAAAAAATTTCCGGTGGCCATGCAGTGCTGGACCTACCGCGGGTATACATTTTTTGAAGCTCTGGAGAAAACCCGGGCCCTGGGTATAGATTACGTCCAGGCCTTCCCCGGCCAGCGGCTGTCCCGGGACCTGCCCGCCAGCGTCATATTTGATCACAAGATGGCCGAGGAAAACCTGCAACTGGTCCGGGAAAAATTGAATGCCCTGAAGATGGGTGTGGTCGCCTACGGGGTGGTCGATAGCGGCCGGACGGAAGAGGAAATGCGCCGGGTCTTTGATTTTGCCCGGAAACTGGGAATAAGGATAATCGTCACCGAGCCGAAAGATGAAGATTATCCGATACTCGATAAGCTGGTCAAAGAATACAATGTCCGTATTGCAGTTCATAACCATCCCGAACCCAGCAAGTATGCCCACCCGGCCGTGGCCCTCAAATACCTTCAGGGGCTGGACGAGAGAATCGGAGTCTGTGCCGACACCGGGCACTGGATGAGGGGTAACCTCAAGCCGGTGGAATGCCTGAGATTGCTCCAGGGCCGGATTATAGACGTCCACCTTAAAGACCGCAGCGACTTCGGAACCAAGAAGGCTGAAGATGTGGCCTTCGGCAGCGGCAAGGCCGACATCAAGTCTATTCTGGCCGAGCTGACCCTTCAGGACTACCCTGGCTACCTGACCATTGAATATGAAAACGAAAAGGAAGTGATGACGCCAGAACCGGCCATCCAGAAAGGATTGGCCTATATCAGAAAAATAACCTATTACGAAGGCTTCGACCAGCTCCTGGGCCGGTACAACGGTTTTTATGAAAAGCACGGCTGGAACCATTATGGACCGGGATATTTTGAGCTGGATCCTAAAACCGGCGTGCTGAAATCTCAGGGCGGCATGGGTTTGCTCTGGTACAGCCGCAAAAAATTTAAGGATTTTATCCTGGACCTGGAATTCAAGTGCTCACAGAAAAACACCAACTCGGGCATTTTTCTTCGTGTCCCCGAGGTTCCAACCAGCGACGATTACATCTACCATTCCTTCGAAATCCAGATCTACGATGCCGGGGAAGGTATTCACAAAACAGGGGCGGTCTATGATGCCCAGGCTCCGTCGCGCGACGCCTTCAAGCCCACCGGAGAGTGGAACCATTTGCGGATCACCTTTATCGGTGACCGTATAACGGTTGAATTAAACGGACAGAAGGTCATCGACTGGAAGGCCGAGCCCAGGGGAAAAGTCAGGGACTTCGCCCCCGAGGGTTATATCGGGCTCCAGAACCACGACAGCCTGTCGCCCGTCTATTTCAGAAACATCTACGTTAAAGAAATCAGCAACTGACCTCAGAAGCCCGGGGTAATCGTAAACTGCCAGTGCCAGCCCTTGATGGGTCGGTCGAAGGGATAGACGTAATCGAAGCCCAGGACCAGCACTCCGAACAGGTTGGTTCTCAGGCCAACACCGGCACTGGAAACCGGCTTCTTTGTCCCGCCAAACCAGGTCGGCTTTTCGTCTGAGTACCAGGCCGTCCCGATATCGTAAAAGGCCAGGAACTCCAGTGGCCAGACTCCGTAATAACCTTTGCCGATACCCAGTACCCGGAACACGGGAAATCTCAATTCCACGTTGGCCACCAGCATCCTCGTTCCAAGGAGGCGATTGAAATCGAACACGTTGGGGTTCTGGTCGTCGAATTCACTGTACAGAAAGCTGTTGTAATCGTAGCCCCGGACCAGGGTCTCGTACCCCAGGAACAGGGGCCAGAGCCTCGGGTCTTCTGAACCATTGCCATAACGCCCGTAATGCAGCAGCCGGAAGGCCAAGGTAAAAGGTCGCTTCGGAATGAAGTAGCGACGGTAATCGGCCATGACGCTGATGAAATTCAGGTCGCCAAAATTGGGCTGGACTTCGAGCAGGTAAGCCTGCCCCAGGATGGGGCTGCAGGCACCAAAGAGAGAGCTGTCATAGACCAGAGCTGCCGAGGCATAGCCATACTTCAGTGACTTTGGAGCTGGCAGGTCAAGCTGGTAATAGTCAAGGAGCTGGAAATAAACCGCGTCGTAGATATAGCGGTACATCTTGCTATTGAAATCTATCAGGTTGAAGCCGGCAGAAAACTCAATCCTTCTGAAGGTATTCAGGGGATAATAGGCGAAGCCGCCCAGCTGGTAAGCAATCTGGCGGTTGAGATATTCTTCCTGGACATAAACCGGTATTCCTCCATACTCATCAAAATAGGCATTATACGAGCCATAGATATATGGAACCCGCTGCAGGACAGCTCCCCAGTTAATCCGGTTCCTGGAATTCATGTAGCCGACCAGGGCATAGCTGTCGATTAGTTCATAATTGGTCTGGGCCATGGTCACCACCGTATGATAGCCCAGCATGTCGCTCCAGAAAGCGGCGATGCCTCCGCCGGCGTAAGTTCCATACCTGTCCACTCCAACCGCCACCGTCGGCCTGCTCACAAAATCCAGGGACAGTTTTGGCCGGTAGCTGGTGATGGGAAAATCTGTTTCCTTGGGTAGCCCATAAAGGGGGTTCCTCAGCAGTCCCAGCAGGGCCCCTTCGGGCTGGGTTCTGGGAGGCAGAAGGTCCAGCGGTCTTTCTCCCAGTTGAGCTATGGTGGCCTGGCCCTGCAGCCTGTCCGAGGAATCTACCAGATAAACCGAATAATACCCATTTTCATAGACGGACATGGCCAGTTTCTGGCCGGCGTGAGAATAGGAAATGGCCGGGCTGAGCTGGGTAATCCCGCCGATTCCGGTAAAGAGGTTGGTAATCTGGTAGATCTTGCCGTCGCTCAGGTCCAGCCGGTAAAGGTCGGTCTTCCCGGTATAATCAGACAGGAAGAAAAGGTTCCGTCCGTCTCCGGACCATTGCGGGTTGACATTTTTGCCGGTCGGAAAGCCCAGAACTCGGCTGACTTCCCCGCTGGCCACGTCTAAAAGGGCCAGCTCGTAATTGCCGGTATCCAGCCATTGCAGGTTGGCGCTGAACCTTTCGGTAACGAAAGCCAGCTTGCTTCCGTCGGGCGACCAGACCGGGTGCAGGTCACCAAAGCTGTCCCTGGTCATTTGCTTCAGGGTATTGTCTTCGAGGTTATAGATGAAAATGTCTGTTACTCCCCCGACCAGGGCGGCAAAGGCAATTTCTTTCCCGTCGGGTGACCAGGCTGGATTCAGGATCTCGCCCAGCTCGGGGAAAGGTATTTCCTTTTCTATCCGTCCACTCAGGGCATTCATGATGGTCAGCTGGGGACGGCCCTTGCTGACTGTTCCCAGTACTATCCGTTCGCTGTCAGGAGCCCAGGCCCCGGCCGACCTGATGAACTGAATACTCTCAAAGTGGGGGTCGATGGCCGTGGAGGTTAACTTCCGCTTAACCTTGCCGGTGATAGGATCAGCCAAATAAAGGTCTATTGAGAACAGGTCGCGGGAGGAGAAGAAGATCATGTTCCGGCCGTCAGGGCTCAGCACCGGGGAAACGTTGTAGGGATTGTTTTCAACTCCTTTGAGGAGCAGGTGTCCATACTTATCCGGAGTCTCGGTCAAGGGGACCAGGGGCTTGTAAGCCTCTTCCATGGACTTGTGCCAGTCTTCGGACAGCTTTTTCAGGGGAACCCCGAGTACCCCCTGTAGAACAGATTCGTAATCCCCGCTTCTGGCCAGCATCCTGAAGATCTTGCCAATCATCTCGTCGCCCCAGCGACCGCCGATGTAAGCCCAGACGGCATGGCCATAACGGTAGGGAAAATACTTGTAATAATTTTCCAGCTTCTTAATCTGGGGCAGGTCCTTGCGTTTCCAGGTATCACGCATCCACATGGAGGTTTCGGTGTCAACCGGCCCGATTGACAGGTACTCGGCCAATCCTTCTATCAGGAAAAGCGGGACCCGGAGCTCGGCCCCCGTATACCGGGCCTGGTCGGAATGCCCCTGGCCGGCGATATCGTACTGGAAGGCATGCACCAGCTCGTGGCCGATGACGTGGTCGGTTTCAGCCATTGAGACCCCGTAGGGCAGGACTATCCGTCTCTTGAAAGACTCGGTTACGCCGCCGGTCCCCTCACCCATGGTCTCGGGAATGACTGTGGTCTGCTGGAACTCAGGACTGCTGGAATAGATGATCAGGGGCTGGCGACCTTTAAGCTCGTGGTTGAAAATCCGGCTCAGCCGGGCATACCAGCGTTCGGCCATCATGGCGGCCTGCCTGACCACCTCTTCATCCTGCTGGTAGTAATAGACATCAAAGTGCTTGGTCTTCATTATCTTGAAGTCAAATCTCTTGTACTGAACTTTGTTTCGACCGAAATACTGGGCTTCAAGCGGCAGCACCGAAGTTATGAGAAAAAGGCCAAGCAGGACAGGGATAATCAGAGCCAGTTTATGCTTAAAAGGGCGCATAATCTCCTCCTTCTGTCTTTATCGAGTTTCTCACATACATTATAACCCAATTTTCGAAAAAAATGATTCATTAAATACGGACAGAATAGACCGGGCTGTCCTTGGACCGGGGAATGTGCTATCAAATATACGTGGCCAAGATTTCCGAGGTCAGGGCTCAAAGCATTCTTAACAGATCCAAAATTTTCGATTATTGCCTGAATCCTTATACCGGTTGTACGCATGGTTGCCGCTACTGTTATGCCGGACTCTTCATGAGGAGGTATTCAGGTCATGCCGAGCCCTGGGGCCAGTTTGTGGACATCAAGATTAATGCCCCCGAGTTGCTGCGAAGGCAGCTTCCCCGGGCCAGGCGGGGTACGGTCTGGATAGCTTCGGTTTGCGACCCCTACCAGCCGGTAGAATCCAGGTATCAGCTCACCAGAAAATGCCTGGCCGAGCTCAGCCGCTATGATTTTCCGGTTTTCATCCAGACCAAGTCTGACCTGGTGGTCCGGGACCTTGACCTCCTGAAGGACCTGCCGCAACTGGAAGTGGGTTTTTCCCTGGCCACCGATGATGACCGGGTGGCTGCCCTGTTTGAACCGGGAGCCCCGTCCATAACCAGGAGGCTTAAAGCTCTGGAAAAAATTAAGAGCCTCAACCTGAAGACTTTTGCCTTCGTGGGCCCCATACTCCCCCTGAACCCCGGGCGACTGGTCCGGCAGCTCAGGGGGCTGGTTGACAGGGTGTTTATCGACCGACTCAATTATGTCAGCCAGTTTATTGATTTTTATCATCGGCACAACCTTTTAAACTATACGGGCGACGACTTCTTTGAGCGGATGAAGAAGATTCTGGTGGCCGAACTGGAAAAGGCCAAACTGCCCTACGAACTTATATTCTGACCAAAAAGAGTTTGCTTTATCTTTCTGGCTTGAGTAAGATTTTTAATCATGCTTATTCAGACCCTGGTTGTAACCGCCATAATCATCACCGCCTATGCCCTGGCCAAATGGCGACAACTGTCCGTGGAACTAAGTCTGTTGATAGCCACGGTGGCCGGTGCACTGGGAGGATCCATTTTCCGGACACCTGAAATCAGAGAAATTCCCAGGCATCTGGTCGAGGGCTCCTTCACCTACCTGGATGTTATCCTGGTTTTTTTCACGGCCACCCTGTTCATCACCATAGTCCAGGAATCGGGGGGCGTTAACTTTGCCGTCCGGCAGGCCGTGGTGCGCTTTTCTAAAATCAGGTTTCTGGCTCTATTCATGCTGATGATCATACTTCTGATCCCGGGAGCCCTGACCGGAGCCGGCAGCGTCTCCCTGCTGGTGGTCGGAGCCCCGGTTGCCCTGGCCATGAAAGGCCTGGGTGTTTCGGAAAAGAATATTCCGGCCATACTTTTTATCGTGGCCGGACTGGCTGCGGCCGCCCCGCCCGTAAATATCTGGGCCATGGTCCTCTGTGCCGGCACCGCCATCCCCTACATCGGTTTTGAACTACCTCTGGGATTGCCGGTCCTGGTCCTGGGCACCCTGACCATCATCATCCTGGGAGGAAAGCGGGCTCAGGCCGGCAGCCTGGAAACCTTCCTGGAAAAAACGCAATATCATCCGGCTATGAACTGGTTGCGCCTGCTGACCCCTTTTGTGGTCTTCTTTGCTCTGGTTGTTGCCTACCGTCTCTGGCCGTTTTCTTTTCCCATCCTGGGGTTACCCCTGGAATTTCTCCTGGCCTCCCTGGTGGCCCTGGCCCTGAGCCCGGTCCGGCTGAATCTGGTCAAAGTGGCTTCAGCCACAGTGAGTAAGCTTCTTCCATTACTAGCCATAATGGTCATCGTGGGTATGCTGCAGCAGGTGCTGGCGGTTAGCGGCGTGAAGGGTCTGATTTCCTACTCGGTGCTCATCATACCGCTGGGCTTACTGTTCTGCCTTCTACCCCTGATCATTCCGGCTTCAGAAGGTGTTCTGACCTACGGCGGGGCAGCCATCATCGGCATTCCCCTGGTCTGGTACCTTAATTCGCTCGGCTACCATGCCACCCTGGTCATCGCCGGGCTGAGCCTGCTCTGGCCACTGGGGGACGGGCTGCCGCCAACTGCCCTCATCGGGCGGTTGAGCCTGATGGTCTCCGGACAGGAAGGAAAATACTGGGATTTCCTTAAACAGACCTGGATACCCTGGTTGATTATCACGGCCACCGGAATGCTGATGATCATTTTCAGCGGTCGTCTCCGTTTCCTGGTGATCGGGTGATGGATTATATTTGAAGGATTGGACGGCCATGATAGCCAGAATCATCATGATTGCTTATTATCTGATAAGCGTTTTTTTTGTATTGATTACCATTAAGAACCTGCTAAAGGAAAGGGATAGCCGGGACCGGGTTGTCCTGTACCTGGTGACACTAATTCCATTCATCCTAAGATTGTTAAGAATTAAATGAGGATTTAACCATGAAAACGGCAGGAACTGGATTCAAACTGTCAGTGGCCGCGGTCTTTATCATTCTGTTGATCACCGGGGGCTGGCCCCTCAGGCAGCACCGGCATTTCCCGGTCGAGATTGTTTGCGGGCCGGGAGTCACCGAAATCAGGAACCTGAGCGACTATCTGCCTGTCCTTAAAGGAACCGTGGCCGATACGCCGGTTTTCATCCTTTCGGGGAAAGAACCCGGAGGCTCGGTCCTGGTCATGGGTAACACTCATGCCAACGAACCCGAAGGCATGCTGACGGTAGCCATCATGGTCGAGAACGCAGTGGTGGAAAAAGGCACAGTTTTCCTCATCCCCTTTTTTAACCGCAGTGCCAGCCTGAACACCAGGCCGGGAGAGGGGTACCCGCTGTATTTTTCTGTCAAGACCCCCTGGGGCCAGAAGAGGTTCAGGATGGGCAACCGGGATGCCTCTCCCCTGGACCAGTGGCCAGACCCTGACGTCTATATCCACTATCCTGAAAAGCAGATGCTCTCCTACCTTGACATCCGAAACACCAACCGGACCTGGCCCGGCCGGAAGAACGGCCTGCCCATGGAACAGGTAACCTTCGCTGCCATGGAGCTCCTGCGCCGGGAACGGGTGGACCTGGCCATCGACCTGCATGGAGCCGAAACCATGTTCCCGGTCACCAACTGCATCGTGGTCCCGGAAAAATCCATGAGAATTGCCACCCTGGCTTCCCTGACTGTTAAATCGATGGAGGGTTTCGAGAACCACCTGGAATCATCCCCGGAAAAATTCCGCGGACTTTCCCACCGTGAAATCGGGGATTATTCGGACACCCTGCCCTTCCTTCTGGAATCCCCCATACCCTTTTTGGACCAGCCGACCGGGGCCAAAACAGAAAAGCTTTTTCTCGATGGTCGGGATGAATTTCTGCTGAGCCTGGCCCGAAAGAAAAAATTATTTGTTCCCTATGACGAATCAGGCTGGTCTCTGGACCGCAGGGTGGGACAGCATCTTTCTGTCAGCCTGGAAATCATCAGACAGTATTCCAGAAAAACACCTGACCGGGCCATCATTATCAAAAATGTCCCCAGGTATTCAGACCTGGTGACCAACGGGACGGGGACCTATTTTCACAACCCGGCCCCGGTTGAAAAAGGAAAGGTGGTAAAAATATAAATTTTAGCCCCGGTTCCATCTTACTGAACGCGGGCGAAAATAATTATGGAGCAGTCATAAATGAAAAAAACAATAATCTTGAGCCTGGGTCTTGGCCTGATCCTGTTAACTTTCCTGCTCATTTCCGGCCAGCAGTCCGGAGTCCGTCCGGATGAATGTGTCCTGACTGCTGAAAATTGCACGGTCATCATGGTTGGTAAGAAAGCCTCGGCTGATGGCTCGACCATGACCACCCACACCGCTGACTGTGGAATCTGCGACTGGACCTGGCGGTACGTTCCGGCCGCCGACCACAAACCGGGTGCCACCCGTAAAATTTACCGCATTTCCCAGATGAGAACCTGGCCGCCAAGCGAGGGCCTGAAGTGGGACTTAATTAAGAAGGATTTTACCGGGGTGGAGATACCCGAGGTCCCGCATACCTTCGGGTACATGCACGGGGTTTTTGGCTACATGAACGACCAGCAGCTGGCCATCGGTGAATCCACCATAGGAAACAGGCCCAAGATGTCCAACCCGACCCAGACCCCGGCCTTCAACATTACCATGCTGACCCTGCTGGCCATGGAACGATGCCGGACGGCCAGGGAGGCCATCAGGCTCATGGGTTCACTGGCCGAAAAATATGGCTACGGGGGCGAGGACGGAGGCGAAATGCTGGCCGTGGCTGACCCGGAAGAAGTCTGGGTATTTGAAATCATGCCGGTTGGCCCTCTCTGGACCCCAGATAGCGGGAAGCCGGGGGCCGTCTGGTGTGCCCAGAGGGTGCCCGACGACCAGGTCAGCGTCTGCCCCAACGAGTCCAGAATCGGGGAAATCGACCTCAATAACCAGGACTTTTTCATGGCCTCGCCCAACGTAATTTCTTACGCGGTCGAAAACGGATACTGGGACCCCAAGAGCGGCCAGCCCTTCAGCTGGAAAAAGGCCTACAGCCCGGCCGAAGGCAACGCCAAGGACCAGCCGCGCCGGGCCAGGATGTGGCGGTTCTTTGACCTGGTCTCCCCGTCATCCAAGTTTTCTCCCTCCCTGCCCAACATGGATTTCCCTTTTTCAGTAAAACCGGATAGACCCCTATCGGTTAAAGACGTGATGGAAATGACCAGGGACAAGGGTTATGGCACCTTTTTCGATCCCACCCGCGGGATCAGGGGTGGTCCTTATAAGAATCCAAACTATGACAGCACTGCCCGGCTGATCAGCGTTCGCAATGCCGAATACACAACCGTCACCCAGTGCCGCGGCTGGCTGCCGGCGCCTATCGGGGGAATTGTCTGGTTATCCTGGGGAGCCCAGGACACCGCCTGCTATATGCCCTTTTATGCCGGGATTAAAGCCCTGCCCCCTTCCTTCAGTATCGGCGACCACTGGGTCTTTAACCGCCAGTCAGCTCGCTGGGCTTTTGATTATGTGGATTTCCACGTCCAGGTAGCTTACTCGGTAGCTATAGAAGAAATTAAAAAAGCCAGGGAAAAATGGGAAGACGGAGCTCTCAACCAGATTCCCGATATTGACCGGAAAGCCCTTGAGCTTTACCAGAAGAATCCGGCCAAGGCTTCAGATTTTTTAACGGCCTTTTCCGTTAGCAATGCCGAAGCCGTGGTTAAGGCCTGGTGGCAGCTGGGCGATGACCTTCTGGTCAAGTTCAATCACCTGAGCTACTACAACACTGAACGGCGGACGGTGGACAGAAGGAAAATGGACTTTCCCGAGGCCTGGAAAAAAGCGGTCAGGATAATTGACATCATTTTTGAGTGATGGAATAAAATCTTACCAAGTCATGGAGGTTTTGATGTTTAAAAAACTAAAGAAGAACAGATTCGGACGCTGGTCTCTTCCGGCTCTGGCCCTGATGATGGTCGTCCTGGCCGTATTTTATTTTACCGGCCGGGCCGAAAAGGTCGACCCGGGGCTGGAGGTTTCCAGACCAGCCGATAACTGCACTTCCATACTGGTCGGTCGACTGGCCTCGGTTGACGGTTCAACCATGACCACCCATACCTGCGACTGCGGTCTTTGCGATTGGACCTGGCGGCACGTTCCGGCCGCCCGTCACAAACCCGGAGAAACCAGGAAAATCTATCATATCTCCCAGTTCAAGACCTGGCCCCCAACCGAAGGCCTGAAGTGGGACCTGGTCAAGAAGGACTTCACCGGCCTGGAAATCCCAGAGGTTCCGTATACCTATGCCTACCACCACGGCATGTTCGGCTACATAAATGAAAAGCAGGTGGCCATAGGAGAATCGACCATCGGGAATGTCCGCAAGCTGGACAACCCCACTCCAACCCCGGCTTTTGACATCACCATGCTGACCATAATCGCCATGGAAAGGGCCAGCACGGCCAGGGAAGCCATAAAAATCATGGGAGAACTGGCCGAAAAGTACGGATACGGTTTTCATGACAACGGCGAGATGCTGGCTGTGGCCGACCCCAAGGAAGTCTGGATTTTCGAAATAATTCCGGTCGGTCCGCTGTGGACGCCGCAGAGTGGCAAGCCGGGCGCGGTCTGGTGTGCTCAGCGAGTACCTGATGATCACGTCAGCGTCTGTCCCAATGAATCGAGGATTGGCGAAATTGACCTGAATAATCCTGATTACTTCATGGCCTCCCCCAACGTTATTTCCTGCGCGGTGGAAAACGGTCTTTATGACCCGGCCAGCGGGAAACCGTTTAACTGGAAGAAAGCCTATTCGCCGCTAAACGAGAGCGCTACCAGTTCCAGCGGTCGTTACCAGAGGCTATGGCGCTTTTTTGACCTGGTCGCCCCATCCCTGAAGTTATCCCCTTCCACTCCCAACATGGACCTGCCGTTCTCGGTCAAGCCCGACAGGAAAATCTCGGTGGCCGACGTAATCAATATGACCCGCGACCGCAGCTACGGCACGCCCTTCGACCCGGTCAAGGGTATCCGCGGAGGACCATTCAAGAACCCGAATTACTACCGCCAGACCAGGACCATCTGCGACAGCCGGGCCGAATATTCCACGGTTACCCAGTGCCGGGACTGGCTGCCCGACCCCATCGGCGGAATAGTCTGGATTTCTTTCGGCTCACAGGATACTGCCTGTTACATGCCTTTTTACGCCGGGGTGACAGAACTGCCCCGCTCTTTCTCCATCGGCGACCACTGGGTCTTCAACCGCGATTCGGCCCGCTGGGCCTTCGATTATGTTGACTTTCACGTTCAGGTCATCTACTCCGAAGCCATCAAGGACGTGGAACAGGCCATCCTGAAATACGAAAAGCCCCTCATTGACCAGATCCCGGAGATTGACCGCAGGGCTACGGAACTCTATAAGAAAAACCCAAAAGAGGCGGCCAGGTTCCTGACCGGTTTCTGCCTGAACAACGCTCAGAACGTGGTCAAGGCCTGGTGGGACCTGGGAGACCAGCTGCTGGTCAAGTACAACCATCTCTACCTGTACAACGCGGAAAAGAGAACCTACCAGCGGCGATTCCCAAATTATCCCGACCTCTGGCAAAAGGCGGTCAGGGCCTTTGACGTCCTGTTTGAATCCGAGGAGAAAAGATAAAGGGAGGAAACCATGAAAAGAATAAAGTCCGTTTATATCCTGTTAATCGTGCTGGTTCTGGCTGCAGGTCTCTGGCTTTACGGCCAGACCATTCCCAGGGCCAGCCTGCCGGTACTGACCACCTCGGCCGGGCAGAGCCCGGACGTGACCACGGTCAACATCATCCTGGAAGAAGCCGGGATTGGTTATGATTACTGCGATGTTCCCACCCCTGAAATTCTGGCCGACGGGGTGGGACTTGGCGACCGCGAGTCCGAACCCGGCTTTCACGCCGAAGTTCATACCGACCTGAGCAAGTTCAAGAAGGGAACCCCATACAGGACGGTCATCATGGCCATCGGGGCCAGCCTCAAGGGCATGGGGGCTTCCGGCCTGACGGTGGAAGCCGAGGAGGCCCGCCTGAAAAAGGTCATCGATTACTGCCAGGCCAACAAGATTTTCATCATTGCCGTCCATATCGGTGGAGAGTCCAAGCGCGGAGCCCCCGGCAGCGACAACGAAAGAATGATTGAGGCGGTGGCTCCCAGGTCGAACTTATTGATTGTCACCAGGGACGGCAACAAGGACGGGCGCTTCAGCAAAATTGCCGCCCAGAAGAACATTCCCCTGCTTGAAGTTAATTACGCCCTGGAAATCGTTGACCTGCTGAAGAAGGTTTTTGAATAAATTTCGGGTCTGGCCCGGGAGAGCCCCTGTTTGAGGCAGGTTTGAGATCAGAGGGCTGACTGGAGTTTTTTCTGGGCCTTCTGCAACAGTTCCTCGCCCTCGCGGATAAGGTCATCGAGGCGAGCGATGGCAATCCGGCACTTGAGGTTTTCCATTTTCCTCTTGCCCTTGCCCTGGTGCTCGAAATATTTTTTTAAATAAGCCTCCAGCTCTTCTGCTGAAAACAGCCGGGGCAGGCAGGCATCGGACAGGAGCAACTTCTTTATTTCTTCATAGTCGATTTTATCCCCCAGAGCCAGCTTGATGTCGCGGGCCGTTTCCTCCCGCCACCTGGCATATTCCGGGGTGGAATAAGGCGGCAACGGACCCAGCAATTTCCTGGCCTCTTTAAGCACCTCTTCAAAGAATAGCTTGCCTTCTTTGAGCAGGCTCTTGGCCCGGTAGTACTCAGGACCGGAGGCGGCGGTATTATCATCCAGGTAGAGCTTGAAAAGGCTAACCGACTGGGCCAGCGCTTCGTAGGCTGATTTAACCTTAACCTCGAAATTAAAATCCATCGGCTTCATTTAGCCCTCCTTGCGGCAACCAGGCTGGATAAAGCATAACAATTTTTTTGGGCTTTTTCAAAAAATTATTTTTTTACTATGGAGGCAGCCACCACGTTGGCGATCTTGCTTCGCATCGAGATAATTTCGCCCTTGTCATCCGGATGAACCCGATTGGTCAGGAAGACCACGCAGCTGGCCGTTTCCGGGTCGATCCAGATGGAAGTCCCGGTATAGCCAGAATGCCCGTAGGAACGCCAGCCGAACAGGTCTCCCCTGACCGTGGCATAATCGGAATCAAGGTCCCAGCCGAAACCGCGGCCGGCAAACTTGAGCCGGGGAAAAATTTCTGTCATCCTCTCCACGGCCAGCGGGCCCAAGATTCTCACTCCCCGAAACTCTCCCCCGTTCAGCATCATCTGGGCAAAGATGGCCAGGTCGTCGGCCGTGGAAAACAGGCCGGCATTGCCCGAAACCCCGCCCTGGAGCCTGGCCAGCGGGTCATGGACCACTCCCCTCAGTGGTCGGCCATTAATCACCTCGGTCGGAACGCACCTGGCTTTTACTTCCTCGGGGGGATTGAAAAAAGTGGAAGCCATGCCCAGTGGCCTGAAAATATTCTGCCGGGAAAATTCAGCCAGGTCCTGTCTTGAAACTATTTTAACCACCTGGGCTAAGGTGATGTAATTAAGGCAGCTGTAGACAAATTTCTCCCCGGGACGGTATTCCTTTCTTATCCCGGCTATGTGCCTGACCAGGACTTCGGTCGGGCAGGGTTCCCCGTATTTGGCTGCAACTTCCTTGGGGTCAGTATATGGAGGCAGGCCGGAAGTATGGGTCAGAAGATGAAACAGCCTGATTTCTTCACCCGGGAGCCCTTTCTCTTCGATATAAGGAGTAAATTCAGGTATATAATTCGTTATCCGGTCCCAGAGTCTAATCCGGCCCTGCTCCACCAGGATCATGATTGAAGTGGCCGTGGCTATGGGCTTGGTCAGAGAAGCCAGGTCGAAAATGAGGTCGGGTTTCATCGGCGCAGGCTCCGGCACAAGCTGGCTCTGACCGTAGGCCTTGCGCCAGACAATCTTTCCATGCCTGGTTACCAGCAGGACCGCTCCGGGAAAATCGTGCCTTTCCAGGGCCAGGCCGATGACCTCATCCAGCCGGCTGAGACGCCTGCTGTCCATCCCGACTTCCTCCGGACGGGCCTGGCCCAGCCTGATTTCAGCTCCCACCGTCAGGCCATTGACAGTGATGACTAATAACAAAATCGTTAAAAGAGTCCTTCTGTTCATATCAAACCCTCCCTCATTTGGCCGCAGTTTTCCAGACCAGTCCATCCTGCCTGATGTGCAAGCTCTCGCCGCTTTTATTCTTGTATATGGCCTCAAACAGGCTGCTGGTAACGGTGATCTGCGGTGGATAATCCCAGCCCTTTACTTTCATGGATTTTTCACGGCTAAGATTAAGCTGTTCCAGGTTCTGGGCAAAACTACCGTTCCGGGCAAAATAATTCCTCTGCCGGTAATAGATCTGGCGAAGGGCCCATCTAACCTCGGCTTCCGGGTCCTCCTCGCAGTACTCCCTGGCCTTTCCGGCCTCGGTAGAGGTGAATTGAACGTAGCCCCACATTTCGGGATAATGAATATTGACCAGGCCCTGCGGAGCCCAGGTCCAGTTATCCTCCGGGAGTTCGCGGCCCGAGGTTTTATCCTTCATCTTGACATAACTCCCGCCCTCGACCACTGTTCTGTATTCAACCCTGGAAAAGTTTATTCGCCACCGGTCGCCGCTTTCGGGCTTCTTCTTAAAAGGGGCGGCTTCTTTCAATACCTCCCAGGGAAAGGCTATTTCCACCGTCCAGCCCCGGTCTTTATCAGCCGGGTTGTTGATGGTCCCTTCCACCTGGACGGCCGTCTTCAAGCCCTGTATGTCCCAGGCATGAATGGCCGGTCCCCCGTCGCGGTAGGGTTTGACCAGAAACAGGTCCCAGACCGTATTCAGGGCGTTGATTTCCAGTTCATAGTAATTGTGGGTATCGCCATCGGGGTCGATAAAAACTTCAAAATCATTGTCCTGGTAGATGATGGAGTCTCTCCTGGTGAGAGTGGCCCAGACCTGGGGTTCCTCCAGCTCGGCTCCAACGTAAAAATATTCGTCGTCCCAGAGCATTTTAACCCTGGTCCTGAACCTGGGTTTGGGTTTGCTCTTCCCCTCTATGTCCATAAAATCTTCGGACCAGTAAACACTCTTCCAGGAATTTTCATCCAGCCGGCCGTCGATGGTGATGGGCCCGGCCGTTCGATGACACATATAGTACCTGAGTACGGGACTGAGCCTGGGCTCATCCAGACCGTTGAGATTTGTCCAGAGGGGCAGGCTGGCCAGGAAGTACAGTCCCAGAATAAGTCCGAAAATTGCCGTCTTGCTTCTCATCTATCGCTCTCCTTAAGGTCTTTTATTCAGAAGCCGTTTTAATGTCCAGATAGATTATCTTCTGTCCAGACCATTGCAGGAACTTCAGGAAATCATCCCTGGAAATTTTTATGGTGGCCGTGTTAACGTTGGGATGGAAATTTAGCTCGGTCTCTTCCAGAAGGTCCCGGTCAACCACCACCCTGACTTCTTTCTGCCGGTCATTAATCAGGCCGAAGGGGGAAACGGCTCCAGCCGTCAGCCCCAGATATTTCTGAAGTCTCTCAGCCGAGGCGAAGCTCAGGCGATCTTCGGCCAGGCTGGTCGTGAGTTGTTTTAGGTCAACTTTCTTATCCCCCCGAATGATCACCAGATAATGACGGTTACCACGGTAATTTCTTATAAACAGGTTCTTACAATGGGCTCCGCCATGTTCCTTCCAGTACAGGCTGGACTCTTCCAGGGTGAAGACCGGCGGATGTTCAAAGCGCTCCCATTTGAGGCCCAGGCTGTCCAGCACCTCCAGAACTTTCTTTTCTTCAGGGCTCAGGTTATCAATCATTTTATACCTTCTCCCGCCTATTTTACTTAAAGACGAAAAACTTTAAAGCCGGCAGTCGTTTTCGTATAATTCGTCTGGTCTGAGAGAAAATGACTTCCATTTTATTTAGGCCTGTGGCCATCGGGCGACTTAAAGTCCCCAACCGCTTCGTCCGCTCGGCCACCCACGATTACCTGGCTGACGACCGCACCGGAACCATCACCCCGGCCCAGCTGGAGCTTTACCGGCGCCTGGCCGAAGGCCAGATAGGCCTGATCGTCACCGGGCACGCCTACGTGCATCTTTCGGGCAAGGCCAGCCCCCGACAGATTGCCATCGACGATGACTCCAAGATAACAGGCCTTAGCCGTCTGGCCAGCACCGTCCACCAGGCCGGAAGCGGTTCTCTGATTTTCCTTCAGATTTCCCATGCCGGGCGGCAGACCAGGCCGGGGCTGTGCGGCCAGCAACCGGTGGCACCCTCTTCCGTCTATGACCCGGTTTCCAAGATCCTGCCAAGGGAATTATCGACGGAGGAGATTCTCCAGGTTATCGACTGGTTCGTTCAGGCTGCGGCCAGGGCCCGGCAGGCTGGATTTGACGGTATTCAGCTACATGCCGGTCATGGCTACCTTCTTAGCAGTTTTATATCTCCCCATACCAACCGCCGGACCGATGACTGGGGAGGCAACTGGCAAAAACGCTCCAGGATAATCAGGGAAATAATATATGGTATCCGTTCCACCTGCGGCCCGGACTTCCCGGTAATTATAAAGATGAACGCCACCGACCATCTGCCCGGTGGACTGAGTCTGGATGAAGCCAGGGACATAGCCGCCTCTCTGGAGGAGGCTGGCCTGGCGGCCATAGAGGTTAGCGGCGGGATGAATGAAGCTGGCCTGGGGTCGGTCTGGCCAGGTCTCAGGGCCGAAGAGGAAGAGGGCTATTTTGTGCCCCTGGCTGCCACCATAAAGAAAGCCCTGGCGATTCCGGTTATCGGGCTGGGAGGTATCAGATCCTTTCGGGTAGCAGAACACCTGTTGGAAAGCGGCCAGGTGGACCTGGTCTCCATGAGCCGGCCATTCATCAACGCCCCTGACCTGGTCAGAAAATTCAGGTCCGGGCAACTTGATAAATCGCCCTGCCTGTCCTGTAACAAGTGTTTTAATCCCAGGGGCATCCGCTGTGTTCAGAGAAAGGGCTTACGGACAGCGGGGCCTGATTGACCTGGTTGAAATGATTCAGCCCCCTACCCCGGCGGCCACAGCTCTTCTCCGTGTGGCGACTTCTGCAGGCTTATCCTCGGGGTAAGCAGCCAGCACAAGTTTTTTCTAAATCTATTTGAATTTTTCCTTTAAATCTTATAAAAATATGCCTTAACAAGCCCATGCCTGACCCGGATGTTATTTACAGCGTATTTCAAAAGTTGAGAAACCGTTTTCCCGGTTTTTCCGCAGATTCAAAGGGAGAGAGACGCCTTTATCTTAACAGCGGGGCCGGGAGCCTGATGGTCGATAGCTGCCTTGGCGCCATAAATTCCGAGGGCGCCGGCCTGAACCCGATGCCCGGGCAGATAACCCCGCCAGAAAACCGTACCTGGCAATTCCAGCAGCAGGTCCGGCAGCTGGTGGCTGACTTTCTGGGAGCCGGCAGTCCCGATGAAATTTCTTTCCATTTTTCCACAACTGCAGCCCTTTTTAACCTGGCCTTCGCCCTCCGCTCCCTCTTCAAGCCGGGTAAGAACCTGGTGGTAACTGACCTGGATCACTTCGCCAACATTTCTCCATGGGAAACTATTGGTGCCTCCCAGGGAGCCGAAGTCAGAAGAGTCCGCCTGGCCAGGGACCTTTCTCTGGATGCCGCCGACCTCCTCAGCAAGCTGGATCATAATACTGTCCTGGTGGCCCTGACCGGAGCCTCCAACGTCCTGGGAACGATTGTCCCGCTGACCGACCTGGTGTCTGAAATCAAGCAGAAATCCCCGGCCCTGGTGGTGGTTGATGCCGTTCACCTGGCCCCCCATGCTCCCATTGACGTCAGGGAAATCGGCTGCGATTTTCTGGCTTTTTCCGGTTACAAAATATTTGGACCGATGATTGGCCTGCTCTACAGCCGACTTCAAGTCCAGGACGGGCTGGCCCCCTACCGGGTTGAAACCAACAAGGAACAGGCCCCTTTCTGCTGGGAACAGGGCATGCTGCCCAACCTGCAGCTGGCCGGCTTGAAGGGGGCGCTGGAATATCTCCTGGAAGTGGGGCGGGCAGTAAGCCCCGCGGATTCTTCGGCTCCGGCCCGAAAAGTCTTCAGGCGAGCCCTGGAGGCTGTCAAACGGTATGAACAGGACCTGAGCCTCTATTTTCTGGAGAGATTAAAGAAGATCGGTTCTCCCCGACTGAAGTTGTACGGAATCGATAACCCGGGCCGGGTAACCTCCAGGACTCCGACCTTTGCCCTGGAGATAGCCGGGCTCAGCCCCTCTGAGCTGAAAAGAAGCTTCTGGGAAAAGGGCAGGATCATCATCGCCGACGGCAATCATTATTCGGCGGTGGTGGTCAGGCACCTGCAAAAAAGCGGACTCAACCGGGTCAGCCTGGCTCACTATGATGGGCCGGATTCGCTGGACCTGTTCTTTGATTGCCTGGAGAACATAATTACACATTAAAATAACGTCATCATAAGGAGTTAGAAATGGCCAAGTTTGAAGGAGTCAAATGGGCTCCCGGACAGATGCGGTATTTTCTTTATGATAAGAGCTTCGAAATGTTCGAAGCCCAGGCCAAAACTTACGCCGCCACCCGTTCGGCTTACTATGCCAGCTTTCTTTGCTTTGAGGGCATCAGGTATTTTTGCCGGAAGAATGAACGCGGCAAACTGGAGCTGGTCTTCGTTAACTGGGACCAGAACCTGGAGCGTTTTCGCCGGAGCATGGGGTTCAATTTGAGCCGGGAGCAGCAGTCCATTCTGCCAACCAAAGAAGAGCTGGAAAACCTGTTCATCCGAAAATTTTTCTCTCACCCGGCTCTCAGACCATACCTGGAAGAGATGGCTGAAAAGGGGGCCCAGGGCTACCTGAGGCCATTCACCCTGGACGAGGAGCACTCCATGGGTGTGACCTTCCCCAATTTCCCGGCCATCAGGGCGGTCACCTGCATGTATGACCAGTATCTGGGAGAGCCCTTTGTGGGAGTGGTAATCCCCCATCTGGTCAGGGCTCTTGGCGTGAACGGGACTGGTTGTCTGAAACTGGGGATCAATTACCTGATGAGTATCAAGGCCATAGATGAAGCCCGGGCCCTAGTCCCGGAAGCGGCCTCGGTCCTCTTTCTCGATGACCGCCCCTATATGCCCATAGAGCAGCGTGAAGTCAGCGAGTGGGATTCCTCCTGCTGCCTGTTTGCTCTTTCTGACGGAACTGTGGTCAAAATTCCGGAAAGCAACCTGATTCTCCCTTCCATCACCATCAAGGGAATGGTGATTATTCTCAAAGAGATGGGCCTCAGGGTTGAAGAGAGGCCTTTTACCTACGGTGAACTTCTGGAAAGGGTCAAAAAGAACGAGCTGGTGACCGTGGCCAGTATCGGCACCGCCGGTATTCTGAACCGCTGCGAAAGACTGGTACTGGTAAATGCTGACCTGAAAATAATAGGACAACATCTGCCCAACAAGGCTCATCCTCTCTACCAGAAGCTCAAGGAAGTCCGTGAATATTACTGGAATGTTTACCGGGGACAGGCTCCGGTTCTGCCCGGATTGAAGGTTTTCAGGTACGAAATTGATTGAAAAACTTGACCGGTCAGCAGCGCCTCACCGGCCCGACCTCCGTGAAGGCTGACCCCGACACCATCTGAAGACCGGTCCGGAAGGCCTGGCTGTCAAGCTGGATATTCTTATCCAGCACAATATATAAATTCAAAGAGGTTAAGGCGTATTCATGCTTAAGAAACATCCCCGGGCTTTGAGCTACATCTTCTTCACCGAAATGTGGGAACGAATCGGCTTTTACACGCTGATGGCCATCCTGGTTCTCTACATGGATCGCGTTCTGGGCTGGTCCGATTCCCGCAAGGGCGACTGGTACGGCCTTTTCCTGGCCCTGTGTTATTTCTTTCCACTGGTGGGCGGCTGGCTGGGTGACCGGGTCTTTGGCCGTTTGAAGACAGTCCGGGCCGGAGCGGTGTTGATGTCCCTGGGCTACGTCGGGCTGGCCCTGTCCTCCCCTTCCCAGACGGCCAGTTTCAAGCTGGGACTTCTGCTGATTGCCGTGGGCACCGGAATTTTCAAGGTCAATATGTCGGTGCTGGTCGGAAACATTTACCGGGACCGTCCCCAGCTCAAGGATGCCGGTTTCAACATTTATTACATGGGTGTTAACCTGGGAGCCATGGTTGCTCCCCTCATCGCCACCGTCAACAACGCAGTTTTTAACAGCTACCACCTGTCTTTCTGGGTCTCCGCCGTTGGTTTGGTTCTGGCCCTGGTCATCTTCCAGGCCGGAAAGCCTCACCTGACAGCCGCAGACGACCTGGCTTTGAGAAAAGAAGAGCTTGCTGCTGCCCGGGAAAAGCTCGAACTCTCAACAAGTTCACCCGGAGAAAGGCCGACCGCCATCAACCCTGAGCCTGATTTTTCCGGCCGGATCCTGGCCCTGATCATCCTCTTTGCCATAGTCATCCTGTTCTGGGTCGCTTTCTACCAGAACGGCTTTGCCCTGACCCTGTTCGCCGCCCGCTCCACCGTGATCAAGAGCTGGCTTCGACCAGAAACCTACCAGTTCTTTGAACCATTCTTCATCCTGGCCCTGACTCCTGTCATGCTGCTGCTCTTCGACCGCCTGCGTCAGAAAGAGAAGGAACCCTCCACTCCCCGAAAGATTTTCCTCGGAATGCTGGTCATGACGGCCGCCATGTTCATCATGGTTCTGGCCGGCCTCAGCGGCGGCAACCGGGACCTGAATATCATGTCGCCGCTATGGCTGATCTCAACCTACTTTGTGGTCACCATAGCCGAAATCCTGATTTCACCCATGGGGCTATCCTACGTTTCCAAGGTAGCCCCGTCCAGGATAGGCGGGCTGATGATGGGTGGCTGGTATCTGGCCATCGCTTTCGGCAGTTATGGCAGCGGGCTCCTGGGCAAATTATACAGCCGGTTTCCCCACCATCAGTTCTTCCTCCTCCTGGCCGGACTGCTGGGCCTGGCCGCCGTCCTGGTTGGGCTATCGATCAGGAAACTAGAGCGGTATTCGCGTTGAAATAAGGAAAAAACATAAAGGAGAACATTTCATGGAAATAACCCAGACCCTCATTAAAGAAAAAACAGAACAGGCCGTGAAAATCCTCAGGGAAGCCGGCCTCGATTGCTGGATAACCTTTACCAGGGAAAGTGAGATCTGCGGAGACCCCAGCCTGGTCTTCCTGGCCCCGGGCCATGTCACCTGGCACTCGGCTTTCATCATCAGTGCCGGAGGCCAGAAAAGGGCCATCGTTGGCCTGTACGATAAGAAAGCTATCGAAGATACCGGGGCTTACGATGCGGTCGATGGATACGTCACCGGAATAAAAGAGCCATTACAAAAATTTTTGCAGGAACTTAATCCGCAAAAAATCGCCATTAACTATTCCAGGACCAGTGAAATCTGCGACGGCCTGACCCACGGCCTGTACCTGACTCTCCACGACTTCCTCCAGGAAACCGGGCTGGAAAACAGGCTGGTCCCGGCCGAGCGGGTCGTATCTGCCCTGAGAGAAAGGAAATCCCCGGTAGAAATTGAGGCCATAAAAAGAGCCATAACCATTACCGAAGAAATTTTTGACCTGGTGCGTGGGTTTATTGCCCCAGGGCGGAGCGAAAAAGAAATTGCCGGGTTCATGCTGGATGAGTTGAGAAAAAGAGGCCTGCCGACAGCCTGGGGACAGAGTACCTGCCCGGCAGTTTTTACCGGGCCGGATACGGCCCAGGCCCATTACTCCCCGACCGACCGGAAGGCAGAACCCGGGCATATCCTAAACATGGACTTTGGGGTAAAGGTTGACGGCTACTGTTCGGATATGCAGAGAACTTTCTACCTGCTTCAGCCCGGCGAAAGCCAGGCCCCACCAGAAGTCAGAAAGGGATTCGAGACCATTGTTATGGCGATAGAAGAAGCCCGGAAAGCCATGAAGCCCGGAGTTCAGGGAGTACAGATTGACGCAGTCGCCCGTAAGATTATCACCGGGGCCGGTTACCAGGAATTTCCACACGCTCTCGGACATCAGGTCGGCCGCTTTGCCCACGACGGGACAGCCCTGCTCGGCCCGGCCTGGGAAAAGTACGCCGATAAACCCTTTCACCCTCTGGAACCGGGCATGGTTTTCACCCTGGAACCACGGTTGACAGTGCCGGGGCGGGGCGTGGTGACCATCGAGGAAATGGTGGTGGTGACTGAATCGGGGGCTGAATTTCTCAGCCACCCCCAGAAAGAGTTATTGTTAATTGGTTAAAAGCCCGGGCTGTGGCCGGGCCGTCAGTATGACCTCCAGAATTCGGACCCGGCCTGTGACCCATAATTTCAAATAAAGTCCAGATACCACAAGTCCGCCTGATTTGCCTGGCCAGGACAGAAACCATTTCAAACTTCAGCGCTGGATAATTAATTTGAAAACCGGTCAGTCGATCAATCAACCGCAAAAGGTTCGTTTAGTGAAACGGCTTCCAGGCCGCCCATGATTCTCGCTCCTTCCTCCGTGACCACCATGCAGTCTTCAATCCTGATCCCGAATTCACCGGGGAGATAGATGCCCGGTTCGTTGGAGAAGGTCATGCCCGGCTGGATTCTGAGCTGGTTGCCCTGGACCAGGTAAGGATATTCATGTCCCTCGAGTCCGATACCGTGACCAACCCGATGGCTGAAATATTTATAGCCCGGGCCAAACCCGGCTTCCTCCACGACTTTTCTGGCCGCCCGGTCCACCTCCTCGCAGGTCGCCCCGGGACGGCAGGCCTTTAGGGCGGCCAGCTGGGCCCGTCGGACCGTGTCCCATATCTTTTCATGAAGAGCGGAAGCCCGGCCAAAAACCAGGGTCCTGGTGACGTCGGAGCTGTAGCCTTCAACCCGGCAACCGCCATCCACCAGGATGACATCGCCCCTGTCCAGGTTCTTTCTTTTTCTCGAGCCGTGGGGAAAAGATGAAGCCGGACCGAAAGAGGGACCACCCGAACCGGCCACACCATATCTGGCATGTGCTTCTCTTATGAGGCCGGCCAGTTCATCCTGAGTCATACCTTCTTTTAGCTTTCCGAAGGCTTCCCGGTAGGCCAGCTTGGTAACCCGGTTGGCCGCTTCCAGGCATCTTATTTCCTTATCACTCTTAATGCCACGGCAGCCATCTGAAATGGGGCTCCCGTCCAACAGCTCCAGCCCAGGGTCGTCCTTCTTCAGGCCGTGGACGATAAAAACTCTGGTTGATGGTTCGATTCCAATTTTCTTTGTCCGTGAATATTCCCGGACAGTTTTGCTAATCAATAAAAATGGACTCTCGTTTTCTTCCCAGGTTCTGATTTCCTGGTCAGCTGGTATCATCTCCCGGGCCCGGTCCAGCTCGAAGGCCGAGCAGACCCAGACCGGGGCCTTATCCGGAAACAGGATAAAGCCAAAGGTTCGTTCGCTTCGCCACCAGTTGACGCCGGTAAAATACTGCATGGTCGGCCCGGGCTCCACAAACAGGCCACCCAGCTTATGGTCGGTAATCAGCCGGGAGGCCTTCTGCCAGCGGAGCTGAAAGTCTTCCGGGCCAAAAGGCTGGATAGCCTCAAGCAGGTTCTTTAACCTGGCATCTTCAACTTTCTGTCCGGACAACTGTGCGGCGGCCAGAGCCGAACTCAGGGAGCCGCCGGCCAGCAGGGCCAGGCTTCCAATTTTCAGGAACTCTCTTCTTCCGGGCATGCCGGCACCTCCTCGAAACTATTAAGGGATTACATATCCCAAAGTTCCTAATACGGTCAAGAAGATTTTGACGACCTGTAAAATTATTCTATAATCAGGTAATCGATTTAAGGAGCCCGAGCCCATGTCGCCATCGGAACCAGACCTGAAGCTTAAGAAACAGGCCCTGAGCTTTATCGTTCTCATGGGCCTGGTCAGCCTGTTCAGCGACATGACTTACGAAGGAGCCAGGAGTCTAACCGGCCCGTACCTCGGTCTGCTGGGAGCCTCGGCTTTCGCTGTCGGCCTGGTGGCCGGACTGGGTGAATTCATCGGCTATGGCCTTCGCCTGGCCACTGGTCTTCTGGCCGACCGCACCAGAAATTACTGGCTGTTGACCTTCATAGGCTACGGCCTTAACCTCCTGGCCGTCCCTCTCCTGGCCCTGACCGGGCGCTGGGAGCTGGCTGCCATGCTGATCGTGGCCGAGCGGATGGGCAAGGCCATCCGCAAGCCGGCCCGAGATGCCATGATGTCCTATGCCGCCCGGCAGGTCGGCACCGGCTACGGTTTTGCCCTGGAAGAATTCCTGGACCAGCTGGGCGCCATGCTCGGGCCGCTGTTCCTGGCCCTCATAGTTTTCCTTAACCGTGGACTGGGGACAGTCCACAGCTACCGTCGTGGTTTTGCCTTTCTTCTCCTGCCCGCCTTGCTGGCCATGGTGGTTCTGACTCTCGGTCGAATCCGCTACCCTGAGCCAAGCCGTTTTGAAATCAAGGAACAAAAAGTCTGGGAAAAGAAGTTTGGCCGTCGTTTCTGGCTGTATCTTATCGGAACCTCGTTTCTGGCCGCCGGATTTGCTGACTTCCCGCTGCTCGGTTTTCATTTCCAGAAAACCAGCCTCTTTGCCGGAGCCAGCATCCCGCTACTTTACACCCTGGCCATGGGCATCGACGCCGTGGCCGCCCTCATCTTCGGTCGGCTTTTTGACCGTATAGGCCTTGGGGCCCTGATGATTTCCACCCTGATTTCGGCCTTCTTTGCTCCCCTGGTTTTCCTTTCGCGCCAGAAAACATTGGTCATTGCCGGAATAGTCCTCTGGGGCATCGGGATGGGCGCCCTGGAATCGATCCTGAAAGCGGTGGTGGCCAACATGATCTCACCGGAAAAACGGGCCACCGCCTACGGAATTTTTAACGCCATTTTCGGAGCGGCCTGGTTTGCCGGAAGCGCCCTGATGGGATTCCTCTACAGCCGGCAGCTGGGAGCCATGGTCCTGTTCTCGGTGCTGGCCCAGGTTGCTGCCGCGTTTTTATTCTTCCGCCTATCCAGGATGTCAACCCGACCTGGACCGGGTCCGACCTGAGCCGGCCAGGCCCTTAGAACCCCCGGGCATATCTGGTCCAGAACTGTTCATAAAGTTCACGGTATTTCTGCATGGCCGCCCGGGCAAAGTCACCGGTATACTGGGTCAGATATTGATTCACGGTCAGTGGTTCCTTATCGGGCGTCTTGCTATTCATGATTTCCATTACTTTCTTCTCAACTAGGGGCAATTCGGCCATGGCTCTTTCTTCGAAGGCCCGAACCGTATCTTCCATGACCTGGCGGTTATCACCCCAGCGCAGTATGGCCAGCCGATTGGCCCGGCGGAAGATCCAGGCCGCTGAGTCTTCCCGGTAACGGTGCTGAGCACAGACTTCAAAACCCGGGGGCAGCTCGGTTACCCCGGCAAAGATTGGTATCCTGGCACTCAGGGCCGGGTTGTCAAAGGCGAACCAGCAGACGGCCCCGACCGCCGGCGGCAGCCAGCTTCTAAGCTGGATGACCGTGGCATAAGCACAGGCATTGATGGCAATGGTACGCTGCGGAGAAATCGTGCCCGGTTTAAGGGTGTTGATAAGAGTAATCCAGTCTCGTGACATCCAGTTGCTGACCACCGGGCTCCTGGTCAGCTCCTCCGAGTTTCTCTTTTTGACCATCAGGTTCCGGCTCATATCATATTCGGTGCCTTCATAGGTTTCCCGGTACAGGCGCAGGATGTCGCGAACCGATACCTTCTTTTCGGGTTTTATAGAAAAGGGAAGCTCCTCGGCGTTCAGGTCCAGCTTCAGTGACGGGGCCAGCTGGCTGAAAACAAAGTATTCTCTGATGGCAAAAGCTTTTGGCCCACCATAGGCTTTCCAGAACTTAAAGGGCTCGCCTTTCTTCGGGTCCCACCAGCCCATTTCCTCGGCTACCCTGAATACGTTATCGGAAGCCAGATAGTTATTAGGGTCTTTTAAGTTCAACTGGCCGATGCGGGGAATGTTAGCCGAAATACCAACCTGGTCATCTGGTATCCTGACCGCGGCCCAGACCGCTCCCTTTTCCAGAGGCCCGGCTCCAAAGATTTCAAAATGCCAGACCTCGCGGCTGTCAGCTATGGTCAGGCATTCGCCATAATCTCCATACCCATACTGCTTGACCAGTTCTCCCGCCAGCTTGATGGCTTCCCGGGCCGTCTTGCATCTTTCCAGCATCAATCTTTCCAGCTCTTCAATCATGAACATGCCTTCCGGGTTGTACAATTCCTGTTTTCCACCGATGGTGGTTTCGCCAATGGCCAGTCCGAACTCGTTCAGGGCCGGGTAAGCCGTATTGAGAAAGGAGAAAGTTTCCGGGACCTCAGGCACTTCGCCTTTGAGGATCACTCCCCTCATATCCTGAGGAGTCTCGGTGTGCATCCGGCCTTCATATACCTTGTTCATTGCACCCGGCTTATTCTGGCGTCGCGGGACTATGTTTACCCACTGGCGGTAGTTTCCGTCGCAGGTATGACAGGTTATGACCGAGCCATCGGCCGAGGCCAGGCGTCCAACCATGATGCTGGTGCATCCCCAGCCCTCATCCTGGCCGGGCCAGTCGGCCAGCCCGCTTTGAGTGGCCGGCGCGGACAACCACAGCCAGACCAGGGCCAGTACCAGGCCAGCCGGAAGAAAAAGTTTCCTCGCTTTCTTGAAAGCCATCTTTATCTCCTGGAGAACAAATTAAGGATTTCATTATCTTTTTTGCCAGCCGGACTGTCAAACTAATTCTGGACTTCAAGTTTATTATCGACGGAGATTGGATTAAAATTAAGTTAAAATTGTGATTTCGCGACCATGAGAATCAGCTTCAGCCAGCCGGTATTTATTCCCTGGGGAGGCTTTTATGGCCGGCTGCTGAACTCGGACCTGATGATAATGCTGGACAGCACCCTTTTTGCTCGGGGCTTCACCTATGTCAACCGAAACCGCCTCAAAGCGCCCCAGGGTGAAATCTGGGTCACGGTGCCAGTCAGAAAAAAAGGACTGGGCCGGCAGAGAATTCGGGACCTCCGGATATTCCAGCCGGAAACCTGGGCCCGGAAATTCCTGGCCCTGCTGAAACACTACTATGGCCATTCATTATATTTTGAGCCAACTATCGGGGAACTGGAAAAAATAATCTCCAGTGCTGGCGGCAATTTTCTAGCTCTCACCCAGGGCTGCGCCAGGTTACTGGCCGACAGTTTCCGGATCAAAACCGGCTTCAGGCTTCAGTCTGAGCTCGAGGTCGATAACAGGGGAACTGCCCTGCTGGTTGAGCTGGCCCGGCGGGTCGGGGCCAAGGAGGTCATCCTCCCCTACCTGGCCGACCGTCACCTCAACCTGGATTCCCTGATCAGGAATGGAATAAAGGTCTTCTTCTTAAAGTACCAGCCCGTGGCCTATCCTCAATTCTGGGGTGATTTCATTCCCAACCTCTCGGCACTTGACCTCTGGCTGTGCTGTGGCCCGGACGGACTTAAGAACATTGGCAAGAGTTCCAGGGTGACCGCTGCTTGAAATGAGACCTTAGTTTGCTGCCCGCCGTGAATCCCGGCCATGGCTGAATATCAGATACTCCCGGGTCAGCAGATACACCGAGCCCTGAAGACCGAGAAGTGTTTCCACCACATCCTGGATCCTGATTGGCTTCTGGGCATTAAATTCAAGAAAAAACCATAGCTTCTGAGCGGAAGGCTCCGGCTTTACTTGCACCCGGCTCTGGTAAGCCGTGGCCAGCCGTTCCAGGCTTTCTTCTGATAAACGGCCCCCGAGCCCTTCCAGGTCCGAGAGCTCGGGGTCTGACAGGTCTAAAGTATAGACCAGGGACTTAATATCCTGAAAAAGCGGAGGGCAATCAGCCTGGCATTTTATCAGGCCGTTGAACTGGAGTCCCTCGGGTAAACTGCTGTTCAGGTTCTCAAGAAACCGGGCTTCATCCACCTCTTCCAGCGCCTTGAATTCCATGGCCTCGGCCCCGGCTGCCATCCCCAGGGGCAGAGCCGGCCCATGGGTCATCAACATCTTGGGGTGATAGCCCTGAGAAAAGGCTATTTTCAGGCCGGCCCGCCTGAAAGCTCTTTCCAGATGGTTAAGGAGGTCGTTGTGGGATATGAACCGGGCCGGACCCGTTTTGCTGTAAAAAGCCCGGTACCTTACCGGCTCCGAGAGCAGTCCCACCCCATTTTCAATTTCTGGCCGGAAATCAATTTGTTCTGTTCCTTTCGTCACGGCTTTATAATCCGGCCAATCACAGGCCCCACAATCGGCACAGATCCTTTCCAGGCAGGACTCACTGTAAACCCCCTGCCGGCTGGCCTGCAGTTCTCGTTCCAGGTAAGCCTTTTTCAGTCCCACCTCAACAACATCCCAGGGCAGGTCAGCCTCAACCGGAATGGCTTTAAGATAATCATGGTAATCAACCCCGACCTTTTCAAAAGCCTTCTGCCAGAGCTCAAAGTTGAACTGGTCCAGCCAGCCATCGAAACGGGCTCCTAGCCTGAAGGCTTCGTTCAAGACCGCACCCAGCCGCCGGTCTCCTCTGGAAAATACGGCTTCCAGAATGGAAGCCTTGACCCGGTGTTCTTTTAACTCGACTTTTTTCCAGCGGCCGACGTTGCTCTTGATGTATTCCTGTTTCTGCTGCAACAGCTTTTCCTCATCCATGGCCACCCACTGAAACGGAGTGTGCGGCTTGGGGATGAAAGAAGAAACGCTCAGGTTGATGGCCGGGGGGCTGCCCAGAATTTTCCGGCCCTGTTCCACCAGGCGACCTATTAAATTGATGATCGATTTCAGGTCCTCGGCGGTTTCAGTCGGCAGTCCAATCATAAAATATAGTTTTAGAAGCCTCCAGCCGTTCTCAAAAGCGTACCTGGCCGCGGTCAGGAGTTCCTCGTCGGATATCTTCTTGTTGATAACCCTTCTCAGCCTTTCGCTTCCGGCTTCCGGAACCAGAGTAAACCCGGTTTTCCTGATGCGGACAATATTCTCCACCACCTTTCTCGATAGCCGTCCTGGCCTGAGCGAAGGCAGGGAAACTGCAATCTTTTCTTTTTCCAGGCAGGGCAGCAGTGAGTCCAGGGCCTGTTCCAGAAAGGGGTAATCCCCCACCGACAGGGCATTCAAAGACAGGTCCTCGTAACCGGTAGCCTTCAACCCCTGCCAGGCCGCCTGGACCGTTTGGCCTGCCGGGCGATAGCGGTACGGAAAATAAAGGCTGGCCGCCTGGCAGAAACGACAGTTCTGGGGACACCCCCTGGCCACTTCCACCTGAAGGCGGTCAAAAACGCTCTGGATATTCGGCACAATGAACCTGTCAGGGGGAGTGGCCCTGTCCAGCGGGAAAACCACTCTTTTTTCAATCTTCTCCGGAAACCCCGGTTGCGGGCGGGGCACCAGCAGCGGACTTACAGCCTGTGATTTGGCCTGATAGAAGGCGGGCAGGTAAAGGCCCCTGATCCCGGCAAAGCTCCTGATGAGCTCCTGCCGGTCCTTTGCAGAATCTCTAACTTCCAGGTAGCGGTTGATGATTTCATGAATTAATTCTTCCCCGTCGCCCAGGGCAAATATATCTATGAAGTCGGCCAGCGGTTCCGGATTAAGGGCGGCCGGCCCTCCAGCAATGACCAGCGGCTGACCCGGCTCCCGGTCCTTCGCCAGTACCGGTATGCCCCCCAAGTCGAGAATGCCCAGCAGGTTGGTATAATTCAGCTCGTAAAGCAGGGAAAAACCGACGATATCAAACTGATAAAGTGGAATTTTATTTTCCAGGCTATAGAGCGGCAGACCAGAACCACGCAGCTGACCTTCGAAGTCCGGCCAGGGAGCATAGACCCTCTCGGCCAGGACATCCGGTCGCCGGTTAAGCTGGTCATACAATATTTTTTGTCCCAGGTAAGAAAGGCCGATCTCATAGACCTCGGGAAAGGCCAGAGCTACCAGGACCTTAACTTTGTCCGGGTCCTTTTTAATTTGGTTCCATTCTCCTCCGGTATAGCGGCCGGGTTTCTGCACCCGGCGAAGAACGAGTTCCAGCCTTTGCCGGTCAACAGGCTTTATGCTGTTAGGGCGATGCTTTGTAGGTTTCACTTCAGACATACCTGAACCGCCGCATCCTGACATTTATCACCAGGCTGGCCGCCAGAAAGTTGGCCAGAAGCGAAGAGCCTCCATAACTCAGAAACGGGATGGGAATGCCGGTAATCGGGAACAACCCCACCAGCATCATGACATTTATCAGGAACTGGCAGGCAATCATCATGGTTACCAGGAAAGCCAGGTAGACTCCTGCCCGGTCGGCCGAAACCCAGACCGTGGAAAAGAACCGATAAATAAGCAGGAAATAAATACCAAAAACACCCAGCAACCCAAGAAATCCCAGTTCCTCGGCAATCACGGCCATGATGAAATCGGTATGCCTGGCCGGCAGGAACCTCAGCTGGCTCTGCGTTCCCTTGTGATAGCCTTTCCCGATAAGGCCACCGGAACCGATGGCAATCTTCGACTGCCGGAGCTGATAGCCAGCTCCCCGGGGGTCCTGGTTGGGTGTGAGCAGGGTTTCAATTCTCTTTTTCTGATAGTCTTTGAGGGCATAATTCCAACCCACAAAACCGGTCACCAGAACCACCGCCAGGATTATGACCAGGTATTTTCTTCGCATTCCTGTAAGTATATATACCCCGACCAATATCGGCAGATAGGTCAGGGCCGTTCCCAGGTCGGGCTGGAGCGCGGTCAGGGTCGCCGGCAGGCCGACCACCAGTGAACTGACCACAAAACCCTTGAACGACAGTCGGTCTTCCCTGTATTCAGAAAACAGCCTGGCCAGGACCAGGATAACCGCAATCTTGGTTACCTCAGACGGCTGGGCCTGGAAGGGCCCCAGGACAATCCAGCTCCTGGTATTGGCCACCAGCTTGCCGAAGAACAGCAGCCCCAGAAGGATAACGTTCATGAGTATATACAGGGGGACCGAGATGGAGATCAGGAACTTATAATCTATCATGATGGCCACCAGCAGGGCCAGGAGGCTGACCAGAAGCCAGATAATCTGACGCCAGACAAACTGCGAAGCCTGAAAATAGATGGCGCTGTAGACAAAAACAATCCCCACGGTGGAGACCACCACCATCAGCAAAATTGTGACGGAGTCAATCTCCCTGAAGATTCGTCTGTCTAACATATTTCTCCCGGTAAGCCTTGAATATCTGACCGGCAATGGGGGCGGCGGTCTGACCGCCCATCCCGCCAAATTCCACCAGCACCGTGACCACAATTTCCGGGTTCTGGCGGGGTGCAAACCCGGTAAACCAGGAATGGGTTTTTTTAACTTCCACTCCTCTCTGGACCAGGCGTTCGGCCGTTTCCCGGCTGATGAGCTGGGTGGTGCCGGTCTTACCACAGACCTCAAAACCAGGCTGATAGGCTCCCTGGCCGGTGCCCTGATTGTTAACCGAGCGCCACATTCCTTCTATTACTTTTTCCATGATGGCTTCGGGCAGGTTTATTCTTTCCCGGTTGCCGTCATTCTCCGTTCCCCTGAAAAGGTGAGGTTGAACTTTAAGGCCACGGGTAGCCACGACCGAGGTCAGGCAGGCTAATTGTAACGGAGTGACCAGCAACGGCCCCTGGCCGATGGCCACAGAAATCGTTTCTCCCGGATACCAGGCCTGCCGCAGGAACCTTCTCTTCCAGTCCGTGCTAGGCACCAGTCCCTCTTTCTCCCCGGGCAGGTCAACTCCCGTCTTCTGGCCCAGGCCCATCAGGCGGGCATAGTCCGCAATGGTATCGATGGATAACCGGCGGCCGAGCTGATAAAAATAGATATTGCAGGAATTCCTTATGGCCTCGGCCAGGTTCAGGTTTCCATGGCCCGGCCGGAACCAGCAATTGAACTCTTTATTGTAAAGCTCAATGGCCCCGCTGCAATAAAAAGTCGAACTTTCGTTGATGATGCCTTCATTAAGGGCGGCCAGGGCCATGACAATCTTGAAGGTGGACCCGGGAGAATACAGGCCGCGGATGACCCGGTTTTCCAGCGGCTTACCCGGATCGTTGACCAGGGCCAACCATTCGTCGGCCGAGAACCGGCTGATAAACCGGTTGGGGTCGTAAGAAGGCGAACTGGCCCAGACCAGACATTCCCCGTTCCTGGGGTCCATGGCCACTATGGCCCCTTCTCTTCCCTGCAACAGTTCTTCGGCTTTTCTCTGCAGGTCAAAATCTATGGACAGCTCAAGGTTGCGGCCGGGCTGGGGCTCGGTCCGGCTGATCTCAGCCCGTGGCCGGCCCAGGCTATCGACCATTTCCAGAATTTTTCCTTCTCGCCCGGTCAGGATATCGTTGTATTGCTTTTCCAGACCCGCCTTGCCCACCATTTCGCCGCCCCGCCAGCGCTTTTCAGGCTGGGTTCTGATTTCGTCGACCGAGACCTCCTGAAGGTACCCCAGCAGATGCGCTCCGGTCAGACCGAAGGGGTAGTATCTCCTTGGTTCCACCTCCAGCTTGATTTCTGGGAATTCATCCTTTCGGGCTTCGATGAGCGAAACATCCTCCAGCTTCAGGTTATCCATGATGATGATCGGTTCATAGGCTGGCAGGAACCGGTAGCGCTCGATTCTTTTCTTCAGCTCATCCCGGTTAAGGTGCAGCAGCAGGGCCAGACTGTCAATCGTCCTTTCATAATCGGTGACCGCTTCCCGCACCAGGGAAACTTTGAAGCTGGGGATGTTATCAGCCAGAATCACCTTCTGCCTGTCCAGGATTAGCCCCCGGGGTGCGGTCAGCGGCAGCTCCCGGAGACGGTTGGCCTCGGCCATTCGCCAGTATTTTTGATGGTCAAGAACCTGGATTTTCCAGTAGAAAGCCAGCACCAGGATTATCAGCCCGGCCAGAACGTAGAGGGTTATCTTCGACCTCTTGATGATCGTGGTCAAGTCCTCATAGATTCTGGCCATGGCTCTTCATCAAAAAATCGGGTTTACCTTCCTGAATAATTTTATCAGAACGGACGCCAGCAGGGCCGTGGCCAGCGGCTGGAGATAAAGGAGCGGCTGGCTGTAGAGCAGACTCTTCCTGAAAATCAGAAAGTAGAAAAAGGCCCAGATTATGAGTTGCCCCAGGCTTAAGATAAATATGAAGACCGTTCTCTTGTAAAAAGTATGAACGTCGAGCTTGCGGCTAAGCCAGCCGGCCAGGAAGCCCGAAATGGTCAGGCTCAAGCCGGCCAGCCCGAACACGGCGTAAGATAGCGCATCCTGGGCCAGACCGGCACAGGTGCCCATTATCGCTCCGTCCAGCTCTCCGTAGACAATGGCCGTCACCATTACCAGGATTGAAAAGGTATTAAACAACAGGACCAGGGATGGTTCCAGCCAGCCCAGAAGAGCATAAAGGGCAACGGCCAGAATCAGGCCAAGCACCAGCACGAATCCCTTTCTGACCATGCTTACCTCAGAATCAGGTCGGTGTTTTTCAGGACGGCCACCAGTTCCAGTTCCCTGATATCGAAATAAGGTTTGACGATAATTTTCTTGAATATGCCTTCCCGGGTCGAGATCTGGATGATTCTCCCCACCTTCAAACCCGGGGGAAAAACCCGGTCAAACCCGGAGGTTATGACTTCATCGCCCTCCAGCCCGGCCGGTGAACTGGACATCACGTATTTCACCAGGCATCGGCCCTGGCCATCACCAGAAAGAATACCTGGCATCCGGTCCCCGACTGTAACCACAGCCACCCCGCTTTCCTCAGAAGTTATCAGCAACACCCGGGTTTCATGGGCACCGACCGGCTCGGCCGTCCGCCCGATAAGATTCCCGGCTCGATCGCAGACCGGAAGATTCTTGGCCAGGCCGTCGGCGCTTCCCCGGTTGATTATCAGCGAACGAAAAAAGTTGGAGGTATCGAAGCCGATAACTCTGGCCGGGACCACGGCCTCAGCTACCTGCTTCAGGCTGGCTTCCAGATCGGCCTGCTTCAGACTCAGCCTCAATTTTTCCTGCAACAGCTTATTTTCCTGGCTCAGAAAAAATATTTCCTTTTCCAGCTTCTGGTTTTTCTCCGCGACCCTGCTCAGGTCTTTGAGATTACTCCAGGCGCCGGCCAGGGCCCGACCGGAATTGACCACCGCCTTCTCCACCGGAGCCATCAGGCTGAATAAGATCTTTTCCAGCAGAGTGGTCTTGCTGCCCAGCGGGACCTGATAAGAAATCAACAGCAGATGGAAGAACACCAGCAGACCGGCGGTCAGGAATTTATTCTTAAAAAGGCGGGTTGGAGACATCAAATCCCGGTGCTGTCCATCACTCCAGCGATATCTTTTTCAGCAGGTCCAGGTCATCGAGCAAACGCCCGGCGCCCATGACCACCGAGGTCAGAGGGTCTTCGGTTATAAAGACTGGCAACTGCGTTTCTTCCCTGATTCTCTTATCCAGGTTCTTCAGCAGGGAACCGCCGCCGGTCAGGATGATACCGCGGTCGATGATATCGGCCGATAGCTCGGGCGGAGTTCTTTCCAGGGCAATCCGGACAGCATTGATGATGGCCGTAACCACCTCCTCGATAGCCTCCCGGATTTCCTGGTCGTCCACCACTATGGTCCTGGGAATGCCCTCCCTCAGGTCGCGCCCCTTGATCTCCATGGTCAGTGATTCATCCAGAGGGTAAGCTGACCCCAGCTGCATCTTGACCTGCTCGGCTGTCTTCTCCCCGATCAGCAGATTATACTTTTTCTTCAGATACTGGATGATGGCCTCGTCCATTTCGTTGCTGGCAATCCTGATCGAGTGATTGAAGACCACTCCGTTCAGCGAGATAACAGCAATATCCGTCGTGCCCCCGCCGATATCCACGATCATGTTCCCGGTTGGTTCAGAAATCGGCAGGTCGGCCCCCACGGCCGCGGCCATGGGCTGTTCCACTATATAGACTTCCGAAGCTTTGGCCCTCAGGGCTACGTCCTTAACAGCTCTTCTTTCCACCTGGGTGATCCCGGTGGGAATCCCGATGACGATCCTGGGCCGCAGCAGGAAGCCACGGTTATTCATGGCCTGCTTGATAAAATAATCGAGCATTCTTTCGGCAATCTCAAAGTCGGCAATGACTCCATCCCTCATCGGCTTGATGGCCACAACATTATTCGGGGTCTTGCCGAGCATTTCTTTGGCCCGGTTGCCAACGGCTTCAATTTTCCCGTTCTGCTTGTTCACCACCACTATTGACGGTTCCTGAACCACTATTCCCCGGCCCTTAAGATAGACCAGCGTATTGGCCGTTCCCAGGTCCACCGCCAGGTCACAAAACAAGCGATCTTTCATCCAGCTCCAGAGGCTCATGGCAGTCCTTTCTTTCCTCGGTCTTTCATATGATTATTTAACATAAAAAACCACTGCTGGCAAATGGTAAATTGCCCTTTAATGTCAAAAATTGTCTTGACTTAACCTTCCCTTTTTTAATATACATTAAGAAAAAACAGGAAAGGAGAGCCAGATGGATTATAAGCCTTACGTTCCTGAAAAAACAGACATGAAAGAATTCACCCTGAGAGCGGTTATCCTAGGTCTTATCATGACCGTCATCCTCGGCGCGGCCAATGCCTATCTCGGGCTGAGGGCTGGCATGACCATAGCCGCCACCTATCCGGCCGCGGTCATAGGTATGGCCCTGCTGAAGATCATGCGCGGCTCAATCCTGGAAGAAAACATAGCCAGGACGGTCGGCTCAATCGGCGAGTCGGTGGCCGCCGGAGCTATCTTCACCATCCCGGCCTTCCTGATAACCGGGGCCTGGCTGAAATTCAACACGGTGGATGCTTACATTAAATCCACGGCTCTGATGTTTGTCGGCGGCCTGCTGGGTATTCTATTCGTCACCTTCCTCCGAAGGATCATGGTAACCGACCCGGAGCTTCCCTTTCCTGAATCGGTGGCTGCGGCCGAAATCCACAAGGCCGGACAGAAAGGCAGTGCTGGAGCCAAGTTCCTCTTCCAGGCCATGGGAGTCGGGGCCCTGCTGTACGCCCTGGGCGTGGTTCAACTCTTCGCCGCCTCCAAGGAATTCATAATCAAGCTGGGCAAAATAGGCTCCAGCTTTGTCCGGCTCGGGGCCACCAAGGAGGCCGAGACAATCGGCACCGGCGGCCTGGTCAGCGTTTCCGGTCCCGGGATCTTTCCGGCTTATATCGGAGTCGGTTATATCATCGGGCCCCGTTTAGCCTCGCTGAACTTCGCCGGAGGCGTCCTGGCCTGGGGTCTGTTTGCCCCGCTTCTGATGTACTTCCTCGGGCCTCACCTGGTAACCCAGTTCTATGGACCCGGGGTGGCCATGAGCGACGTGGCCTGGCCGGAACTGGTGACCAACGTCTGGAAATTCATCATCAGGCCGATTGCCGTGGGCGGAATGCTGGTTGGTGCCGGCTACACCCTTTTCCGCATGAGGAAAAACCTGGGAGCCGGTATAAAACGGTCTATCGGCGATGTCAAGAAAGCCGCCGAGAAAACTGAGATAACTTCCAGAATAGAAAAAGACCTGAATAGCCGTCTGGTTCTTTTCCTGATGGCGGTAACCGTGATTCTCATGGTCTTTGTTTACAGAATCTTCGCCGGTAGCTACCCACCGGCCATACTGGCCGCCGTGGTCATGGCCCTGGCCGGCTTTTTCTTTGCCGCGGTTTCCGGCAATCTGGTCGGAACCATAGGTTCTTCCAATAACCCCATCTCCGGCCTGACCCTGTCCACTCTAATCATCGCCGGGTTGCTGATGGTCCTGATCGGGGCCAGGGGGACCAGCGGAGTGGTGGCCGTGCTGGGTGTGGCCTCAGTGGTTTGTGTTTCCTCGGCCGTTGCCGGAGAAATGCTTCAAGACCTCAAAGTGGGCCACATTCTGGGTGGAACTCCCTGGAAAATGCAGGTGGGTGACATCTTTGGCGTCCTGCTGGCTTCACTGCTCCTTTATTTCCCCCTGATGATCCTGCACGGCGCCTTTACCTTTGGCAGTAAGGACCTGCCCGCTCCCCAGGCCGGCTTAATGGCGGCCATATCTCAGGGAATAGTCGGGGGCGAAATGGCCTGGCCGCTGGTTATCGTCGGCATGCTGATGGGCTTTGCCCTGATCCTGGTGCAGGTGCGCTCCCCCATGCTGGTAGCCGTCGGCATGTATCTCCCTCTGGAGACCACCTTTGCCATCTTTATGGGCGGAATGATTAAAGGAATCCTGGACCGGATGATAACCAGAAGGCAGCTCAACCCGGCCCAGAAAGCCCGGGTGGAAAATGTTGGCATCCTCTTGGCCGCCGGATTGATTGCCGGAGAGGCCCTGACCGGCCTTATCCGGGCTGCCTGGAAGTTCTTTTTCCTGCAGAATGTAATCAGCAGAGACATCCCGGTCATCTTTAAAAACCCGACTTACCTGGGCGGATTGGCCGTGCTGGTCCTGATCGGATTCTATTTAATCGCCGTTCCTCTTAAAAATGCCGGAGCTCCCGACGAGCCGCCGCCACCGTCAGCCGTTATTTGAGATTGATTTTTCTGACGGCAGTTGTCTGCACGGCCGGGCTGGTCTAAAATAGGTCTATGGCTCTGCTCGAAATCATAACCATCGGACATCCCACCCTGGCCAGGCGGGCCCTGCCGGTTGAGAATATCAACCAGGAAATCGTGGAACTGGCCCGGAACATGGTGGAAACCATGCACCGGGCTCCCGGGATAGGCCTGGCCGCGCCCCAGGTCAATGTCAGCCTGAGGCTGATTACCGTGGACCTATCGGTCGGAGAGAACCAGAACGATCTGATAATAATGATCAATCCTGAAATAATCGAGGCTGAAGGCGAACAGGTCGGGGAAGAGGGCTGTCTTTCGGTGCCTGGAATATACGAAAAAGTTGTTCGCCCATCAAGAATACTGCTGCGAGGAAATGACCTGGATGGTCGGGAGATCAAGCTGGAAGCCCGCGACCTTCTGGCCCGGGTATTCTGTCACGAGATAGATCACCTGGACGGCAAGCTGTTTGTGGACCGTCTTTCTCCTTTGAAAAGACGCCTGATCCGCAGCCGCCTTAAAAAGGAACTGGATAGGAACTGATGAGGGTTGTCTTTTTTGGCAGTCCCCCCACCGCCCTTCCAACCTTAAATGGGCTGTTAGCTGCGGGACATGAAATCAAGCTGATAATAACCCAGCCGGACAAACCCGCCGGCCGGGGCAAGAAGTTGACCCCTCCGGCCGTAAAGGTTTTTGCCCAGGATCACGGTCTCCCCTTTCTTCAACCGGAAAGAATAAGGAAAGATGAAAAAGTTCTGGAAGCCATAAGAGAAGCCAATCCCGATATAAACATAGTCGTGGCCTACGGTCAGATTATTCCCGCTTCAATTATCTACCTGCCTCCCCTAAAATCGCTCAATATCCATTTTTCTCTGCTGCCAAAATACCGGGGAGCGGCCCCGGTTCAATGGGCCATACTTAACGGGGAAAGATTTACCGGCGTCACCATCTTTCAGTTAACCGAAAAAATGGACGAGGGCCCGATTTTGGCGCAGGAAGTGGTTCCCATTCTCCCCAGGGAGAATGCCCACGAACTCGAAACCAGAATGTCGCATATCGGGGCCCAGCTCCTGATAAGGACCCTGGAAAAAATAGACAAGGTCCAGTTGAAAGAGCAGGACCATTCTCTGGCCACCTATGCCCCAAAACTGACCAAGGACCAGGGCCTGATAGACTGGCAGGAGCCAGCCGAGGCTATCGACCGCAAGGTCCGGGCCTTTTATGGCTGGCCCGGAGCCTTTACCTTCCTTAACGGCCAGCGACTGGAAATCATTTCCGGCCAGTTCACCCAGGGACTCATGCCGGCCGCCCGACCGGGTGAAGTGGTCCAGCTGGACAAGTCGGGAATTTATGTTTGCTGTGGCCAGAAAACCTTCTACCTGATAGAGAAAGTAAAACCTGAAGGCAAAAAAGAAATGTCTGCCTATTCTTTTTCTCTCGGGGGAAAGGTCCGGGTGGGTACCATACTGGGGTGACAATTTCTTTTAAAGTAGCAGTGGCTTTTTCCTGACAACTAGACCACAGAGATTGACAGAAAATCTCAGGCTATTCTTCGATGATGTAATGAATGGGATTTATCGGTTTTCCGTTCAGATGAACTTCGTAGTGCAGGTGTGGCCCCAGAGCTTTACCGGTCTTGCCCACATAACCAATTACCTGGCCACGGCTGATTTTCTGCCCCGACTTGACTGTATACTTGTTTAAGTGCCAGTACTCGGTGGAAAAGCCATTACCGTGGCTGATAGAAACATAATTTCCCTTGTACTTATCGAACCCGACCTGGACCACCACGCCGTCGGCCGTGGCCACCACCGGGTTATTAAGGTTGGTGGCAATGTCCAGCCCGGCATGAAAAGCATTCCTGCCGGTAAAAGGGTCAATCCGGGGCCCGAACGAAGAAGAAACCCAGCCGACCGTTGGCCAGATGGTCGGGGTGGTAGCCAGCACCGCCGTCTGGCTTTCAAAGAAATGCAGCATGTAGTTGAGGTTCTTTTCGACGGCATCGGCTCTCTGTTTTATGGCCTGCAGGGCACCAGGCTCCACGTTTTTTATCTGGGGTGCATGGTTAAAATCAACCTTTTCCCCGCCGCCCAGGCCTGGTTCCCCCTTCAGGTTTTCAGCAGATTGTAAACCGGCCAGGACATTGATCTTGCGGGCATATTCTTCGAAATTGCTGATGGTTTCTTTCATCTGGGATATGGTGTTTTCATAGGTGGCTATGGTTTCTTTCTGGACGGCAGTTTCCTTGAGAAGCTCACGGTAGCGGGCCTTGGTCATGGTCATGGAGAAATAGTCCAGCAGAAAAAACACAAACAGGACCAGAAAGGAGATACCCGCCCCGATCATCAACCGGACTGCTTTCTGGGGGATATTTATGGTGCGAAAACTGGTCTTCCAGTTAGGAACGATGACTATTGAAACAAATTTCTTAGGCATTTCTGACCTTTTTCTTTAACATATTGTAACCTTTTCTGTCAACCTCTTTAAAAAATTTGTCAGCAACCTCTCATTCAATCACCCTGAAAATCACGTCATGCTCCCGAACCGGAAGGTCAACCTTAAAGGCAACCTCTTCGCCGGCCCGGGCTTCCTCGACCGGTCTATGCTCAATCTGCATGGACTCGATTTTCTGAAAGAAGTCAGTGCTGTGACCCTTGATATGCACCACATCGCCAATCTTGAGTCCTCTGCCGGAGATCTTGGCTACTCCGACCTGAATCTTTGAAAAATAATGAGTTATGCGGCCTACCTCTACCTCCTCCATTTTTACCCTCCTCTTAAATTTGTCTAAAAAATATCAAAAAAATTGAATTTTGGCAAACAATTTTTAGCCCCCGCAGAGGACAGACCCCCCGTTAACATTCAGGATTTCCCCTGTTATATGAAGGGCCAGGTCCGAAACCAGGAACAGGATGGGGCCAGCTATATCTTCAGGGGGCGGTATTCTTTTAAGAGGTATTGACTGCCTGACCTTCTCCCTGAATTCAGGATCGGCAAAGACCTCGGTGCACATATCTGTATCAACCCAGCCCGGAGCCACGCAGTTGACCCTGATGTTATAAGGAGCCAGTTCCACGGCCAGGGACTTGGTCAGAGCCAGCATGGCACCTTTGCTGGCCGCATAATGAGAATGCAAGGCTTCTCCCCTGACCGCCGCGGTCGAAGCCACGTTGACTATCCAGCCCTGCTTATTTTTCTTCATCCAGGGCACAACGGCGTTGGTGACATAGAAAACCCCGTCCAGATTGACGGCCATGGTTTCCCGCCAGACTTCTTCGGGCATATTACCCATTTCCCCGTAGGTCCAGATGCCGGCGTTATTCACCAGGATATCAAGACGGCCCCAGTGCTTCCCTATCACTCTCACCATCTCTTCTACTTCAAATCGGTTTGAAATTTCGGCCTGGCAGAGCAGGGCCTCCCGGCCTTTTTCCTCTATCAATCTTTTTACCTCTCCGGCAGCCCGGGCATTTTTCTGATAATGGATGGCCACATCAGCCCCGGCTTCAGCCAGCAGGAGGGCGGTGGCCCGACCTATTCCCCTCGAACCACCGGTAATTAAGGCTTTTTTCCCGTCAAGTCTGATCATAATTTGGGTCCTTTTCAGATATAGCTCAGACTGAAATCCGGCATCCGGTGAAATTCCAGGTACCGGTAAATCTGTTCTGAGAACGGAATGATCTTTTCGTTCATCACCTGAAAGTATTTTTCAGCCGGCGGCAGCTGTCCTTCTATGGCGGCCACGGCTGCCAGCTCGGCCGAACCCAGGTAGACCCGGGCGTTATCCCCCATCCGGTTATCGAAATTCCGGGTCGAGGTGGAAATGACAGTTGTTCCTGGTCTGACCCGGGCCTGGTTGCCCATGCACAGGGAACAACCCGGGATCTCGACCCTGGCTCCTACCTGAGAAAAGGCAGCGAACAGTCCTTCTTTCATCAGCTGGGTATAATCCATGCGGGTTGGCGGGGTCAGCCAGATGCGGGTGGTCGGATAACAGGCTTTTTCAAATATCTTGGCTGCCGCCCTGAAGTGGCCGATGTTGGTCATGCAGGAGCCGATAAAGACTTCATCAATCCTGTCTCCGGCCACTTCGCTCAGCAGTTTAACGTCGTCGGGGTCGTTGGGACAGGCCAGGATGGGTTCTGTAATCTCAGCCAGGTCAATTTCGATGACCGCTGCATATTCCGCACTGGCATCTCTTTTAAGAAGGACCGGATTTTTCAGCCAGTCTTCGCAGGCCCTGATCCGCCGCTCCAGGGTGCCAGCATCCCGGTAGCCGGCCTCAATCATCTTTTTCATCAGGGCAATATTACTCTTGATATATTCTACAACCTGTTCTTCCTTGAGGGCGATAACGGCGGCCGCAGCCGATCTCTCGGCCGAGGCATCGGTCAGTTCATAGGCCTGCTCAACTGTCAGATTGTCCAGGCCTTCCATTTCCAGTATGCGGCCGTTAAAAACATTTTTCTTTCCTTTCTTGGCCACGGTCAGCAACCCTTGCTTGATGGCGAAATAAGGGATGGCATTGACCACGTCCCTCAGGGTCAGGCCCGGGTTCAACTTTCCCGAAAACCTGACCAGTACCGACTCGGGCATATCCAGGGGCATGAAGCCCAGGGCCCCGGCAAAGGCCACCAGTCCCGAGCCGGCCGGAAAGCTGATGCCGACCGGGAACCGGGTGTGGGAATCGCCACCGGTGCCAACGGTATCGGGCAGAATCAACCGGTTCAGCCAGGAATGTATGACGCCGTCACCCGGTTTAAGGGCCACTCCCTTCCTTTCAACCACAAAGGCGGAGAGGTTGCGGTGCATCCTGACATCGGTTGGCTTGGGATAGGCGGCCGTGTGGCAGAAAGACTGCATGAAGAGTTCTGTCTGAAATTCCAGGCAGGCCAGCTCGGTGAGTTCATCGGCGGTCATCGGACCGGTGGTATCCTGAGAACCAACCGTGGTCATCCTGGGTTCACAGGAAGTCCCGGGCAGAACCCCGGGAAGCCCGCAGGCCCGACCGACAATTCTCTGGGCCTGGGTATAGCCCTGGCCGGGTTTCGGCACCGGGTTCTGGACCTGAACGAAAAAGTCAGCCTCGGGCCAGCCCAGGTCCTTCCTGGCCTTGGCCGTCAGCTGCCGGCCGATGATCAGGTTAAGACGACCTCCGGCCCGGAATTCATCCTTAATGGTTACGGGTTTCCAGTCAAACCGGGCCAGCACCTCGCCGCTTTGACTTACTATAACACCTTCCCGGGTTTTAATCCTTATTATGTCACCCGTTTTAAGCCGGCTGACATCGGCCTGGATGGGCAGCCCGCCCGAATCTTCAGTGGTGTTGAAGAATATCGGGGCAATCAGGCCGCCAATGACCAGGCCACCCCGCCTCTTGTTGGGAACGAAGGGAATATCATCGCCGATATGCCACATGAGAGAATTGCAGGCTGACTTTCGGGAGGAACCGGTACCAACCACATCGCCCACGAAAGCCACCTTATAGCCTTCCTCTCTGAATTTCTTGATTGTTTCCAGCCCGCCGGGAAAGCGGGTTTCACCCATGCTCAGGGCATGGAGCGGAATATCCGGCCGGCTCCAGGCATACTTGGCCGGCGAAAAATCATCGGTGTTTATTTCCCCGTCCACCTTATAAACTTTAAGCTCTATTTCTTCTGGCAGCTCCGGCCTGGAGAGAAACCATTCCCCCCTGGCCCAGGATTCCAGGACTTCCCGGGCATATTTATTGGTTTTAGACAGGTTCAGGACCTTTTCATAGGCACCGTAAACAAGAATGATATTCTTAAGAGCGTCGGCCGCGGCTTTGGCCAGCTCCGGCTTTTCCAGCATGGCCACCAGTGGTTCCACGTTGTAGCCGCCAATCATCGTGCCCAGCAAGAAAATAGCTTTCTCCGAGCTGACCAGGGGGGATTTTTTCTGGCCAGCAGCCACCTGGGACAGCCAGTCTGCCTTGACTTTGGCCGCCGGGTCAACCCCGGGGGAAATCCGCTGTTCCAGCAGATAAAGCAGCTCCTGTTCTTTTCCGGCTGGAGGATTTTCCAGAAGCTGGCAGAGTTCCTTGGCTTCTTCAGCCGTCAGCGGCAGGGGCGGTATACCCTGCTTTTCTCTCTCCCGGGCTTTTTGATAATAGCTTTCCAGCATGGCTAAAACTCCTTATAAGTTTCGATTGATCGAAGTGAAAATTACAGGCTAATATCTTAAAAAGAATCAGTTTTTTTGTCAAAAGAAATAGTCCCCGGTGCCCAAAAAAATTGGTTGATTTTGACTTTTGAAAATAATAGAATAAAATCTTAATAATTTCTCTTAAAACC
>JANLFU010000012.1:0-62104 GCA_024653215.1 Candidatus Saccharicenans sp.
TCCCGGAACGTTTTTATCTCCTTAAAAAAGAAGCCGAGCTGGTTGAGGAAGCAGAGGAAGAGGAAGCGAAGGAAAAAGTTAAGTCCAAGGAGAACCCGGCCGCAGGCAAGGAAGGCCCCGGCGGCGAGGGCGAGGAGAACTGAGACAGGTTGGTCCTTTCTGTGCTCTGGACGAGGAAGGTTGCCAGATTCAGGTCGTCCGGTGCTGACGGCGTCGCAAAGCTCTTCAGGATAATAAATTCGATGAAAATCTGCTCTGTGCGCGGAAATTTATTTTATGGCTGGATTTCCTTCTATGATCAAGAATGATTTAAGTGACGAAATATCAAAGCCGCGGAGAATACTCCATGAATGATGCCCCTGTCATTTACGAAGAAAGGCAGAAGCTGAACCTGGGCCTGCTCTGGTTGCCGATCCTGGCCCCGATGCTGATGATGTGGTACGGCTTTTACCAGCAGATCATCAAGGGAAGGCCGGTTGGCACCAGGCCGGCGCCCGATGTCATTCTGATTGTTCTCTTTGTAATCTTCGGGCTGCTTTTTCCTTACTTCATGCTCAAAACCGCCCTGATCCTGCAGGTTAGGCCGGATGGCTTTTACTTCCGCTATTATCCTTTCCACCTCCGCTTCCACAAGGTTTCCTGGCTGGACATCAAGGAGGCGGAGCTCATCACTTTTTCCCCGGTCAGGGACTTCGGAGGGTACGGGATAAAGTATGCCAAAGGCGCCAAAATCTATGTAGCCAAGGGGAAAAAAGGCCTAAAAATAACGCTGGCGACCGGCCGGCAGCTCATCTTTAGCAGCGATAACCCGGAAATGCTGCTCGGCTACATGGGCGGCCACTGGCACCGCACCACCTGAGCAACAAAAAAATTCGCGTGGAATAAAGAGCAGGGTTTTTCTTTTTCTGAAAAATAGGGCCGCGAGATAATAAATAATTAATGATTCGGCCTGGAAGTCATTCTAAATTTGGCTTCGAATCTTCGGATCGGAGCAAATTGTCAGGTGTCAGGCTTGATGCCAAGGATGAAGAATTAGATTGTTGCCCCGGGAGCCATTTGTTAGAATCAAGTTTCAGAATCCTGAAGCGAATGAAAGAATCCAGTCAAAGGAGTTTGTGATGGATAAATTAATTCAGAGAATTGCTGGTCAGAAATCTCAGGCATTAATTTTCGGTATGGCAATTTTTATTGTTTTGCTGCTATTAACCGCAGGTCTCAGTTTGACTTATGGATCAACCGCCTCTGATTCAGAGCGAGTAAGGCAGCGCGCATCGTCCCCGGCAGAATTGGCTCAGAACCAAGAACATCATAGCAACACAGGGCAGCAGGCTTCAGGTCAGAACCAGCCTGACCAGAGCCAGACCCAGGCCACCAGCTCCGGGCCGCAGGCTCTTCGCCCGATTGAAATCAAAGATATCCTTGCCTGGAAGAACATTTCCTACGCCCAGGTCTCTGCTGACGGCCGCTGGTTTGTCTACGCGCTGGCCCCTAACGAGGGCGACAGCGAGCTGGTTGTTAAAGAAATTGACGGGAAAAAAGAATACCGCTTTCCGCTTGGTGAGGCTCCCCGCAATCTCTATGAGTCCATAATCATCTCCGACGATTCCCGCTGGGTAGGTTTCCTGTCCTATCCGACTTCAGAGGAAATGAAGAAACTGCGCAAGGAAAGAAAGAGGGTGGAACCGAAGGCCTACCTCCTGGACCTCAGAAATGGTGAAAAAACCGAGTGGACACGTGTCCGAAAAATCGCCTTCTCGGGCGAAAGCTCGGCCTACCTGGCGGTTCACCGCCTGGCTCCCGAGGCCCAGGAAAAAGAAAAAGATAAGTGGACCGGCTCCGACCTGGTCCTGAAAAACCTGGTTACCGGCCAGGAAATTGGCCTGGGCAACGTTTCCGAGTTTGCCTTCAGCAAGTCAGGCCAGCGGCTGGCCTTCCTGGTTGATGCCCACGATAAAAATGGAAATGGCCTTATCCTCCAGAATCTAAAGAACGGGGAGATCCAGTCTCTTGATTCCGGCCGGTTCTGGTATAAGAACCTGCGCTGGGATGAGAAAGGCCAGGCTCTCTCCGTGCTCAGGGGCCAGGAAGACAAGAAATTCGAGGATAAAGTTTATAGCCTGGTGGCTGTGAAGTTTGACCCGGCCACCGGAAAGCCTGAGAAAGTAGAATACGAACCGGCGAAAGATAGCTCTTTCCCGGATGGATTCGGCTTGAGCCCGGATTTTACTCCTTACTGGCTTGAGGATTATGAAGCCGTGGCCTTTGGTATCAAGCAGCTCAAGGCCAAACCTGGTGCCGATAAAGATAAGGAAAAAGAGGCCGCTGAAAAAGAGAAAAAGGAATCCGGCGAGAAACCGGCCGCCCCGCCCGCGCGGGTTGACGAACCTGACGAGGAAGAAATACCCGACCTCATTCTCTGGCACTGGAAAGACCCCAGGCTGCAATCGCAGCAGCAGGTGGAAGAGAGGCGTGATGCCTCCTTCAGCTACCTTTCGTTCTACCGGGTTAAGGATAAAAAGTTTGTCCGGCTGGCCGATGACGAGCTGCGGGAGGTTGAGCTCGGCCGGAAATCAGACCTGGCCATAGGCTACGACAGCTCCCTTTATGAACTTGAAGGCAGCCTGAGCGGCCAGAGGTTCCAGGATGTCTACGTGGTTGACCTAAAAACCGGCGAGCGCAAGCTGGCCCTCAAGCAGAACCGCTGGTCCTACGACCTTTCGCCCGACGGCCGCTACTTTCTCTATTACAACGACGGCCACTTCTTCAGCTATGAGCTGGCCACTGGCCGGAGTTACAACCTGACTGCCAAGTTGCCGGCTTCTTTTGTTGATGAAGATGATGACCACAACGTGAAAAATCCCCCTGACCGTCCCTTTGGCTGGTCAAAGGATGGCCGCTATGTGCTGCTGTCCGATGGCTGGGACGTCTGGATGGTGGAAGCAAGGGGTCAGCAAGGATTCAACCTGACCGGAAACGGACTTAAAGACCAGGTGCGCTACACCAGGCGTTTTGTCCTGGACCCGGAAGAAAAGGGAATTGACCTGGCCCAGCCGCAGTATTTTCAGGCCTACGGCGAATGGACCAAAAAGCAGGGGATTTCTCTCATTGATGCTACGAGGAGAACCACGAAAATGCTTCTCTGGGAGGATGCCCAGTTCAACCGCCTGCTTAAAGCCAGAAAGTCCGGCCGCTATCTCTACACCAGGGAGACACACCGAGATTTTCCTGATTATTACGCTTCCGACGCCCTGCTGGGAAAGGCGCTCAGGATTACCGAAGCCAACCCGCAGCAGAAAGAATTCCTGTGGTCGGCCGGGGCCCGGCTGGTGGACTATGTCAGCGATAAGGGCCAGAGGCTTCAGGCTGCCCTTTTCCTTCCGGCCGGTTACCAGGAGGGCAAAAAATATCCGACCATCGTCTATATCTACGAAAAGCTCTCCAATAACCTGAACCGCTATTTCCTGCCGACCGCCAACGGTTTTAACAAGTCCTATTACACCAGCCAGGGCTATGCCGTGCTGATGCCCGACATCACCTATACCATCAACGACCCCGGAATGTCGGCGGTCTGGTGCGTGCTGCCGGCGCTGAAGGCGGCCATTGAGACCGGCGTGGTCGACCCGGAGCGGGTCGGGCTTCAGGGTCATTCCTGGGGTGGTTACCAGACGGCGTTCCTGATTACCCAGACCGAGGCCTTTGCCGCAGCCGCGGCCGGGGCGCCTTTGACCAACATGATTTCCATGTACAGCTCGATTTACTGGAACACCGGTTCGGCCAACCAGCCAATTTTTGAGAGCAGCCAGGGGCGGTTTACCGGCGGCTACTGGGAAAACCTGGAAGCTTATACCCGCAATTCGCCGGTTTACTACGCCACCAGGGTCAAGACTCCGCTCCTGCTCCTGCACAATGACAAGGATGGGGCCGTGGTCTTCAACCAGGGAGTTGAGTATTACAACACCCTGCGGCGGCTTAAGAAACCGGTGGTCATGCTGGAATACGTCGGCGAAAACCACGGGCTGCAGAAACCGGCCAATCGCAAGGACTATACCGTCAGGATGAAGGAGTTTTTTGACCACCACCTGAAGGGACAGCCGGCGCCCGACTGGTGGGAAAAGGGGATCCCGTATCTGAAACTGAAGGAACACCTCAAGGAACGGGTGAAGACGCTAAAGGCTGCGGCGGCCCAAGAAAAATCCGCGCCAAAAAAGAAAGAAAGCTTGCCCTGACAATAATAAATATTGAAAATATTTTTATGAAAAATTTGTGGAAAGGGGGCGTACAGGATGAATTATTCTAACTCTAAGCTGTCAACCTACGAGACCTGTCCCTTGAAGTTCAAGCTGGCCTACATTGACGGGATCAGGGCTGAAGAGGAAGGCATTGAGGCTTTCCTGGGAAGCAGGTTCCACGAAGCCATGGAAAAGCTCTATGGAGAATTGAAATTCAAGACGATGACCCTGGACGAGGTCAAAGCCTATTATGAAGAGCAGTGGAAGAAAAATTTTCATGAAAAGGTGGTCATCATGGCCGAGGGCCGGACGGCTGATGATTATTTCCGGCTCGGGCTTAAATTCATCGAGGATTATTACCGCCATTACTATCCCTTCAACCAGAACCGGCTGCTGGGCCTGGAGCAATTCATAGAGATAGAGCTTGAAGGCAAGCGCCGCTACATTATCCAGGGGTATGTGGACAGGATCGACCTGACACCAGATGGGGTCATTGAAATCCACGATTACAAAACGGGCGGGTCACTGCCGGAACAGGCCCAGGCCGATGCCGACCGGCAGTTGGCCCTTTACCAGCTTGGAGTCAAGAAAAAATGGCCCTGGGCTGAAAAATTCAGGCTGGTCTGGCATTACGTGGCCTTTGACCTTGAGATTTCATCCACCAGGACGCCCGAAAACCTGGAGGAACTGAAGCGGCAGGTAGTGGAGCTGATTGAGAAAATCGAAGAGGACCGGGAGTTCGCGCCGAGGGAAAGCACTCTCTGCAACTGGTGCGCTTTCTGGAATTACTGCCCGTTGAAGAAGCATGAAGCCAAGCTGGAGGAATTGCCCGCTAATGAATACCTTAATGAGGAAGGTGTCGTCCTGGTCAATAAATATATCGAGTACCTGAACCAGAAGAAGGAAGCCGAAGCCGAACTGGAGAAGTTGAAAGAGGCCATAATCGTTTATGCCGAGAAAAATAACCTTTCAAGAGTAATGGGCAGCGAGTTTCACCTGACCCTGAGCAAGCAGGAGAGAATTAAAATTCCCAATGCCGGCGATGAGAAGCGGGTCTTGCTGGAAAACCTGATAAGGCAGGCCGGGCTGTGGGAAAGGTTGTCGTCACTGGACCGCTTTGCCCTGGAAAAGGCCATTAAGTCCAGGCAGCTCGATCCCGGGTTACTGGAGAAATTAAAAGAGCTAGTGACCAGGGAAATTCAGATCAGCCTTTTTCCCGGTCAAAACAAAGGTCCATCGGATTGAAGGTGAAGAGCAGACCTTCGACCCGGCGCTTTAATTTAGGCCTGGAGAGTAATTGGCAGATCGATGGGTTCAATATAAAAATTGGGATAAAAACGGGCAATAGAGGGTATAAAGGGAAAAATTGAAATTCTTACTGCTCGAATATCAAAGGCAGCAGGTCGTAAGGTGTCTTGAGCAGGACCTGGGCGCCACTCCGCAGGAGCTCCTCGGCGTCGCGGAAGCCCCACAGGGCTCCGGCGGCCAGGATCCCGGCGGCCCGGGCCGTTTCCATGTCCACGCAGGTATCGCCGACATAGACCACTTCTGCGGGCTGGAGCCCGAGCTCCTGAAGGACCTGGTGCAGGGGAGCCGGGTCAGGCTTAACCGGGGTCCCGGGCCTGGCTCCAAGGATGACGTCGAATTCAAAGGGCAGGAGCTCCCGGGTCATGCGGACGGTAAATTCATGCGATTTATTGGACAGAACCGCCAGTTTCAGGCCGGCTTCCTTCAACCTGGCCAGGACTTCGAGGATGCCGTCGTAGGGACGGGAGTTCTGCTTATAGGTTAGGGCGTATTCCCGGCGGTATTCCTGGATAAGGTCGCTGATGGCCCGGTCGTCATCGGCGATTTCTGGAACGGCCCGCTTGACCAGGACTTCCATCCCGTCGCCGACCATCATCTTGCATTCATCTTCGGAATACTGCCTGAAGCCGCGACGGGCCAGCACCAGGTTCAGGGTGTAGGTGATGTCCTTGATGGTGTCGAGGAGAGTCCCGTCTAAATCGAAGATAACGCCCTTGAATTTCATGAGCAGTAATTTTACAGGCAGGACCGGGTGCCGTCAACGCCCATGAAAATCCGGGATAAAGGTTCAGGGAGTGCCGAGGAGGTTTAGAGAAAGAGGCCCAAGAAGATGTATCAGGTCGGGCTCAATTCAGCCTGCAAAATATAGTTCAAAAAATCTTGCCGATAATGTCTTATCAAACGATTGGGGCCCGGGGGGCATCATATCTTATAACTTGTCATGCAATGATGTTTTCTATTTTAAAAATTTTTTGGAAGCCTGGTTCTCTGGGGGATCTAAAGCAAAAAGTTCATCAGCAAAAAATCTGATGGGAATAAAGAAATAACATTATGCCGATGATGAAATCTTGCTACTTATAAGCTTATAAGGGGTATCTGGACGTTTTTGAATCGTAATCAGCGGCTGGAATCATCTACCAAATAAATCTGTTTAGGTAATTGATCCGTCAGCTCCTGATGAGAGAGGTAAACCAGGTTGGCTTCATCAAGTCCATCACGCAACACTTACAATCTGATGGTTCCCGAGGTTCTTTTATCGGGCTATCAGGAGTCTTCCACAATCTTTAAGTCCAGGATGCGATCCAGGCGGAAGTGGCGCTCCTCGTCCCGCAGGAAGCAGTGAGCCACCAGGGCTTCGAAAGTCCGGCCGCGGTATTCCATCGTTCCCATTGATACCGGCCGCACCTTGCGCCGGCTCTTGGTGTCGTCGGGCTTGAGGTAGGTGATCTCCAGGAGCTTTTTCTTCTTGATGGCTTCCTTGATTCTCTGCCTCTTGATTTCGACCGGGATTTGCTCCTCGGCCTTGCGGTACTGGAACTGTGTCAGGAAGCGAACCACCCGGTAATCCATCATTATGTGGCCCTTCTTGATGGGCTTCTTGAGCACCAGGCCCTCAAAGCTGGTGCAGCGGCTCAGGGCCACGTAGACCTGGCCGGGGGCGAAGGTCCCGCGCCCGATATCCACCACCACCCGGTCAAAGGTCTTGCCCTGGCTCTTGTGAATGGTCACGGCCCAGGCCAGGCGCAGTGGATACTGAGTGAAGGTTCCGGTGACGCGGCTGATGATCTTGTTCTTCTTGCGGTCGTACTCGTATTCAAAAATTTCCCACTCGTGGGGAAGGACATCGACCAGCGACCCATCGAGCAGCCTGACCATGATCACGTCGGGCTTGTCCTCGGCCTCGATGATTTCTTCCACCCGGCCGATGCTGCCGTTAACCCAGCGGTCGTAGGCATCGTTGTTTAAGAGCATGACCTGGGCCCCTTCCTTCAGGGCCAGGATTTTGGAGGCGGGCAGGCTGTCGGGGTCAAACTCGCCCGCCAGAACACCCATGTAGCGGCGCCCGGCTCCGGGCAGCCTTTCCAGCTTTTCCTGGTTGATGCGGTCGGCGGCCTCGTTGGTGCTGGTCAGCGTGATGTAAAAACGGTCTTCCGGCGGGATGAAATCGGGCTGGCAGCGGGCATTAAGCCGGGCCAGTTGCTCCTCGGTTATGGACCGGTTGCGGATGGCGTTCAGCAATTCCAGGAAAGCAGCCTCTTTCTGGCGAAAGACTTTTTCCAGTTCGACGAATTCCAGCTCGAAATTCGGGTCGTTAAACGCCCGGGCCGAGAAAAAGTAAGGCGAATCGTAATGGAGGCTAAAGGCCGGCTTTTCGCTGCTGGTTACCACCGGCGGAAGCTGGTATAGATCGCCGATTAAAATCATCTGCAGCCCGCCGAAGGGCAGGTCGGGAAATTCTCGGTTTATCCGCAGGGCTTTATCCACGCAGTCCAGCAGGTCGGCCCGGACCATGGATATTTCATCGATGATCATGGCGTCTAAGTTCTTGATGAGGGCCCGCTTCATGGCCGAAAGTTTTTTGACCCGGTCCAGGGTGATGTCCGGGCGGAAACCGAAGAAGGAATGAATTGTCTGGCCGCCGACATTGAGGGCAGCCACACCGGTGGGGGCCAGGACGACGACCTTCTTGTTGGTGTTATTTCGGAAGTAATCAAGCAGGGTTGATTTCCCGGTGCCGGCCCGCCCGGTGATGAAAACTGACTTATTGGTGTTCTCAAGAAGGTCCAGGGTCCGTTGAAATTCCGGGGTGAATTCCAGGCTGGGTTTCTCCGGGACTTTCTGGCGGCGGCTCATTTCTTATATTTTTATCACAAAAATTGACCGGGCTGTATATCCGAATCAAATCTTAATCAGAGGAGTATAGATTTCTATTAAAAGACATGATTTTTGCCTAGGATTTCTCACCAGGCTTTTGCCGATGGGTTTATGCCGTGATGTCGTCGCCGACCCCAAAAACCAGTCCCTTCGGTTCCCCCAATAGCCCCCTTCCAAAACTTTCTTTTGGCAATGCTGTCAACCGCTCCTTTTAAAATTAAGACCTAATCCTACTTGATACCGTGTGGCCATTGGGCCCCCCTCCACTATGGGGTCGGGAGCACCATCCCTGTACGCGGTTGCCAAGATCGAGATAAAAAATTAAAAAAGAATTGCAGTCTCGAATTATGTGAAATACAGCCTGATAAATGGTTGAATAAAGAAGTATTCAGTCAGATTTGCGCACTTTTCATCTATTGGTGAAATTAAAGCGACTGGTTTCCGAGGGCAGGTCAAACTGCACTTTTATTAATCTCCGGGTTGGGCATTTAGGAATAAAAGGGTGGCTTAAAACTTTTGAATTATAAGGCCAGAACGCCGGCGCGAAAGGAAAATCATCACCGGGTCCGGGCCCATGTCATCAACCGGGCCTTACTCCGCGAGCGTTTGTCTTTGCCCTGCATTTCAACTATACTGGAAGCACAGATTCGCATTTATTAAGGAGAAATCCATGGAACTCAAGCTAAACAAGGAGCAGTATGAGAAGCTGCTGGAGCTGGTCTATCTCGGAAACTGGATGGTCAATGCCTATCGCACCGACGACTACCTGGAAGAATATTCCGACGTGGTTTCGCATATATTCTCCCAGGCCGAAGCCGCCGGCCTGGAGGGCAAAGCGGTCAAGGACGAGACCGAGGGCAAGTACCTGCCGTCCTACGATTTTGAAGAAAGCATGCACGATTTCATCAGCGATTACGACGGCTTCTGCTTCTGGGAAGAGCTGATCAACCGACTGGCTGAACGCGATGCCCTGAAGGAATATGGCAGCACCCCTTTGGACAAGATTGACCTGGAAGAATACCTGAACAAGAAGTCCGTCTACCTGCGCAAGTACGAGCGGGAAGTGGAGGAGAACGGCATCCTGAACTTTGAGTTCATCAAGAATTCCTGAGCCAGTCTTATTTCTGCACGGCGTCCTTGACGCAGCGGAAGCCGACTGTAGCGTTGCGATCCAGGCCCGGCGAGATAAGAAGCAGTGTCTGCTGGCGGGCCACCGGCAGCGGGCCGCTTTTAGGGTACCAGATACTGGCTTCCGGCGAATAATAGCTTCCGCCCTTTATCATCACGTAAGAATAAACTCCGTTGTCATAGACGTCGGCCGTCAGCTGCCAGACGTTGCCCACCAGATCCTCCACGCCGAAGGGACTGGCTCCGGCGGGGTGAGCATCCACGGCTGTGGTCTGACCTGACTTGTTGTTGCAGCGGGCCGGGTCCAGCTCGTTACCCCAGGGATACTGGCGACCGTCGGTGCCCTGGGCAGCATACTGCCATTCGGCTTCGGTCGGCAGGCGCTTTCCGGCCCAGCGGGCATAGGCTTCGGCATCTTCCAGGCTGACCCAGACCACCGGGTGGTTTTCCTGGCCGGCCGGCGGCCTGCCATTTACCCAGTGTTTGAGGAAATTGGTCGGGTCTTTTGGGCGGTAGCCGGATTTTTTCAGGAACAGGGCAAACTGGGCATTGGTCACCGGGTACCTGTCCATGAAAAAGCGCGGCATCAGCAGTTCTTCCCGGTCGGCCTTTTCAGGATAGGGGATGACCGGGTTGGCGTCGTCCGGGTTGCCCAAGGTGGTGTATAAGTACTTTCCGGCCGGGATTTCCACCATGCCTTCTGGCGCCCGGTCGGCCAGCGGGGTGGGTCTTACCGGGGTGACCAGCCGCGGCAGGGCCACGGGCAGGGGGATAATGGCCTCGTCCAGCAATTCACCCCCGGCCGAGAAAAGCTGGATGACCACCTTTTCCCCCTTCCCCTGGAAGAGCTCCCAGAGGGAAAATTCCATGTCAGAGGCCGGAAAAACGGCCGATCTGGCCTGGTAAGACACATTGCCGGGGGTAATCACCAATCGCCCGTCTGCGGGCTTTACAGCCAGTTTTACGGCAATTTTGTCCCGGTATCTCCGGGCCAGGATGATTTCCGGCAGGGCAGCCAGGCAGTCTATTGCCCCCTCTAGGCGGGTGTCCAGGTGGTACTGGCTGAAGGCCTCGAGCTCGGCCGGGAGGTAGAGTCGGTCCCCGACCTTTTCCGGCTTGAGCTCTTCGTGCCGCCAGAGGCTTACATAGTGATAGCCGGGTTTTTCTCGGATCGGGATGAGTGGCCCGCGGTAACCCTCGGGCTTCAGGCTGAAGACGGTGAAGATGACCTTGTTTTCAGCCGGCCAGCAGTTGGCCCAGAGGCCGTCTTCAAGCACCGGGTAGAGTGGAATCCAGTCCGGGCTGATGAAGGCCGAGTGGTTCTCGCGCAGGATCTTCAGGGTCCGGCCCAGGTAGAGCAGGTCTTCTTCGACGGTTTCGGGGCGGCCCGGGCGCATGGTGTTTATTTCACTTCCGTAGCCGTTAAAGAAGGCCACCGAGGCCTCGCGCCGGAAACGGCCTTCACCGAGCTGAATCACCCGGAAGATGGCGTTATCGGGCTTGATGAACTTGTTGCTGTTGAGCGGCGGCGGGAGATACAGGGCGTCGTGGACCCTTCCGGTGACTATTCCCTGCATGTCCCGGGGTACGGCCATGCCCTCGCTGTACATAATGATACCGGGCTTGACCCGGTCAGCCATGGCCTGGAATTCGCGGCTGGATTCGCCCCAGGTGTCCAGGATGACACCATCGGCGTTGAGATCACGCAGTATGCCTTCCATCGCCTCAAGATGCTCTTCTCGGCGGGTGCTTTCATCCCACGGGTTGTAGGAGATGAAATATTTCTTACCCTTCTGGTGGACGTAAGCCACCTGCTTTTTAAGCTCGGCCAGGCCGCCGGGCAGGTCGCGGTACATATCCCACTGGTTGCGCTGGTCCAGTCCCAGGCGTGGCCAGGTGGGCCAGAGCGAGTAAATATCCACGTTGCCGATGAGCCGGTCCCAGGCTAACAGGTTTTCGTAAAAGGTGTATTTTTGAGCCTGCCGGTCGTAATAGGTGTGGTCCCAGGCGAACTGCAGGAGCATGAAGTAGGCTTTCCTGACCCAGGCCAGGTCCTGGCGCTGGTAGAGGCTGTTGTCAAATTTTTCTACGTCGTAGAGATAGCGCTGCTGGAACATCATTTGCAGGCCGCCGAACCAGGGCTCGGGCGGAAAGAGAAGCTCGGAGGCCAGGCCGGAGTAGGGCGCAGTCTGAGCCGGATGCACATCAAGGTACAGGTTGTATTCCAGCGAACCGCCGGGTTCCAGGGTGGCGGCCCAGCGGCGGATTTCGGTTTTTTCGCTGCGGTCGCGGCGGGCCAGGGCGGTGAGGTTCAGGCCCGGAGCCACTTCCAGGTCGCAGAAGCCGAGGTGCCAGGCGTTATCGGGGAGCAGGATGCCCAGGGGCTTTTTGCCCGGGCGATAGAGGAGAGTTCGGCTGAGGTAGTGGGGCCATTTGTTGGGCAGCCCGGCGGTGATATAGACGCGGTCGGGGCCTTCGGAGAGCGGCACCAGGTTTTCAACTTTTACCTTTTCCTGGCTGACATTTTCCAGCCTCAGGACCAGGTTGAGTCCGGGGTAGGCTGAAGTTTTCGTGGTGAGCCGGGCTTTAAGCCTGCCATCGAGGTTGAACTCGAGGAATTCCTGAGTGGAAGAAATGCCGGGGGTTGCTGTTATATCTGAGGAAAAGGTTATGGAAGTTTCCCGCCCGGCTTCTGGCTTTATGCCGGCTGCGGAAAATAATTTTTCCGAAAGGAGAAGGCTGAAAAGTGGCAGGGGAGAGGCGAGGGTGATTTCCCGGCCGTCCGCCAGCGTGAGGCTTTTTATGGTCAACCCGTTTTTTGGGTTGATGGTCACGGTTATCTTTTTTAATTCGGGCTGAGAGGGAGCTTGGCTGGAAGCAGAGGGCGCAGAGGATAGAAAGATTAGAAGGATGAAAAGGAAAGCCGTCAATTTAATAATAGGGCCTGGCCAGGACCGTCCATGATGGATGTTTCTGGTGGTTGTTTTTGGCCTGGCTTCAGAACGGTAGAGGCTTCCGGTGACGGCAGCTTTTTGTTTAGTTCGAGGCAGATAAGCAGGACCATTTTGCTCGAGGGAACTAACCAGGTTAATTATTTCGCCTTTATTTTTATCTGTGCGTTGAGCGGGTGCTTCAGCCTTCTTAAAAAAATTGCAAGAAAAAAGAGATAAAGACAAGAGCATCTCTGCTTGTTTTCCAAGAAGAAATGATGATTTCAAGCTCTTTTTCGGCGAGGACAGTTCGGTTAAAGTCAGGTCTGAATAATTAAATCTGTTCATGGCACACCTCGTTCGCCTTAATTTTCCTTGATTTTGGGTCGAATGACAATAATTAGAGGAGGAAAGAAGGTAAAAGAGGTGAAAGCTTAATGCCTGGCGCACCAGGGCGCCGGTCGGTTAGATCAAAATATATTTGGCCAGAGAGTAAGCCTAAGTGAAGGCAGGCATAAGTAAAGGCGAAAATATGAAATTAGAAAGCCAGGCCGCCGGTCGGATAGATTGTTCATCATTTTAATTACCTTAAAATTGTTATCATCTTGTCCACGGGGCTAACATAAAGACAAGGTTCTGAAAAACCAGGCTGCCGGGCATAAAGCCTGTGATATATGAATACTCATTCATATATTGGTCCTTGGCGAGCGGTTTCCCATTAAGAGAGTTCGCCCAGACTGAGTGCAGAGAGAGTTTTATAAGAGGCCACAATTAGGAAACCTGATAGACGGGCGATGAGAAGCCAAATGTAAAAAATGGAAAATCGCAGATCAAACCCGGCTTCAAGCCAGCAGGTCCAAATAAAATAGCCTGTTCCTGGCATCGTCTGGATCCCGAAGGTTTCTCTTGTTTAGGGCAGGGGCTTCCTGGGCTTTTTAGACCGGGTTAATGAAAAAACGTGGAGTTACATCCTGCAGCCTGGTTAACCCGAAATAAAAAATTAATAAAATTTGCCGAAAACATAAGGGCTTCAGATCTAAGTGGCTGATAAGAAGGCTGCTTATACCTGGGCCGTTAATACTTGAAAAAATTGTTTTTGGAAATACGTTGGGTAGCTCGCTGGTTGACGGTTTGAAGCCGGCAGGGGATAATAGAGAGAAATAAGAGTGGAGGCAGAGATGGTTAAGAACATAAAAACAGATGTGTTGATAATAGGGGCCGGTCCGGCCGGCCTGACCGCTGCCCTGTACGTAGCCCGGGCCGGGAAGAAAGCCCTGGTTCTGGAAGGGCGAAATCCTTCGCGGATGGCCATCGGCTACGAGATTGAAAACTATCCCGGTTTTCTCAGCATAAACAGCCAGGAGCTTCTTAATAAGTTCCTGGAACAGGCTAAACATCACGGTGCCGAGATACTCAAGGAAGATGCCCTGGCCTTGGCCCTCGAAGCCCAGCCCAAGTACGTAACCACCAAGAGCGCCTTTATTGAAGCCAGGGCCGTCATCATTGCCACCGGAAAGCCGTTCAGCAAGGAAAGAATGATTCCCGGGGAGGAAGAGCTGACCGGGCGCGGGGTCAGCTACTGTGCCACCTGCGACGGGCCGCTTTACCGCGGCCGGGAGGTTCTGGCCTACGGGCTTTCGGAAGAGGCCGTGGACGAGGTCCTGGAGCTCGACCAGATGGGCTGCAAAGTTAAGCTTGTAACCGGGAGAAAAGTAAAGCCCGAACATGAACCCGAGCTGGAAAAGCTCAGAGCCAAAGGTATCACTGTCCTCGCGAATTATGAACTCAAAGCTATAGTCGGCGAAAAGAGGGTGGAAAAGGTGGTGGTGGAAAAGGACGGGCAGCAGGAAGAAATTCCTGTCTCGGCCGTATTTGTTTTCCGCGAGATTCCGAGCACATCTCTTTTCACCAAGGCCGGGCTGCAGCTCGACCAGAAGCAGTGCCTGCTCGTTGACCGCCACCAGAAAACCAACCTGGAAGGGGTCTATGCTGCCGGCGATGTAACCTGCGGCAGCCTGCAGGTGGCTTCGGCCGTGGGCGAGGGCTGTGTGGCGGCCATGCAGGCCCTGGCCTACCTGCGGAAGTGAGAAGCAACGAATTTTTTTCCGCGATAAGACGCTAAGCTTGGAATTCTTTATACAGAATAACTTGATCAAATTTTCTTAAAAGTTTCATCTCAAGTCTTGTGGCCGGCGTCTGGTTTTATTCTAACTATCGGTTACATAATATCTATGTTTTACTAAGTTCTGGCCATCGATAACTTCTCAAACCGCGGCTACTATAGGGGCCATGTCAAGATTTATTTGCAACTTGGCCACCGTAATCTCTACATTTTAAGCCTCAGCTGGCGGCCTGAGCTGACGAACTTTCTAATACCTGCCGGAACCGCTCTGGCTTGATGTGGGCATAATCATTAGCCCAGTTTTTTTTGTATTCTGTAAGGTACGAAGCGATGAGCCTCAGGTATCTCACCGAAGGAAACATTGACTCCGCAGTGTTCACAAAAATATTTTTTATTTTCGCAAATAGATTTTTAATTAATGCGGTCAAATGGCACTCGATAAACTTAGCAAATCTAGAATTAGACGTAGGACAAAATTATTTCTATCGATGACTTAATATCTGTGTTCTCCAAAGCTACGGGCACCGAAAACTCTCCAGGCCAAGGTTACGATAGTTCAGCCTGGTGCTTGTTCTAACCATTTGATTATAAATATATTAACTCCTATCTGAGGGGTGTCAGAGGCCTGCTTTTTTAACGTCTATTAAAGCCAGGCCTAATACAAGTGGATGATTCACAGCCCGCGCAGTGCTTAAACTTTACGGCCGTTCTTTCGCGGGCGATGCAGACGGAAGGTGATGTTCTTGTAACGGTCGATGACCACGTGCCCGCCGATAGGCACGGCCATCAGGTCGTCGGGAATGTTGTGTCCGAAGTTGGAAACGGCCAGGATGGGCAGGGGATTTCCCCGCAGCTCCCTTTTCCTGATGATGTCCCGCAGGTAATTCCTGATAAACCGAAGGTGTTCCCTCTGGATCATCCGGTAATTGCCGTTCTTGCTGTAGTAGGCCAGCGAACCTATGACCAGACCACGGATTTCGTTGAAGACCTTGTGCCGGCGCAGGGCGGCCAGCAGGCGGTGGAGGTCCTCGACATCAATCTGGACATCTTCAAAAAACAGGACGTATCTTTTCCAGTTGTACTTGGGCGGGTTCTTGCGGTTGAGGTAATTAACGAAAGTTGACAGGTTCCCGCCGAGCGGCACTCCGGACAGCCTCCTTTTCGGCGGGCGGGTCAGCCAGAGCATGCCGTGGTAAGTGACCGGCTCGTCGAAAAGCAGGGAAGCCATCTTTTTAAAGTTGCCGGGGCCCAGGCGCAGGGTGGGGAAGTAGACCGCCGGGATGCGGGTGTGGTAATGGATGTCGTTGAGCAGGAAGGTGAAGTCGGAAAAACCCATGAAAATGGGCTTCCGCTTTTTAATCACCTGGTAGTCCTTCTGATCTATCTTGAATAGAATATCCTCGGCCCCGGTGCCGCCGGCCACGGACATGATCAGGTCTGATTCCCGGATGGCTTTCTTGAAGACTTCGGCCCGGGCGTCGATGGGTGCGGTGACATGGTCGATGAGCTGGTCGCTCGAGAAAAGATGAGGGCTCAGCTCGATGTCAACCGGGCCCAGGATTTTCTTAAGGCGGCGGATAGTCTTGTTGACCAGGCCCTTCTCGCACAGGGGCAGACAGGTGGATGGGGCGATAAAACTGACCTTCCTTATCTGAACCCCGTTCATTGTGGGAAATATCCTTACCTGGCGTTTGGTTAATAAAGACTAACAAAAATGAAATCCTTTGGCAAGATGCCCGGGAAAAAATCCCGAGATTTGCGGGCCGGCGGTTAAGACATTGATAATAAATAAATTACGAGGCCTGGAAGGAGGCCAGCAGGGGACCAAGCTCCGACTGGCGGATCTTCTTCAGGGCCCGCAGTTCAATCTGCCTGATACGCTCCCTGGTCAGCTTGAAATGATGGCCGATTTCTTCCAGGGTGTACTCCCGCCCCTCCTCCAGCCCGTATCTCATGCTCAGGATGGCTTTTTCCCGTTCTGACAGCAGCTCGAAGGCCTTTTTCAACTGGTCCTTGAGGCTCTGCAGGATGCAGGCTTCGGCCGGGTCCTTGGTCTTGCCATCTTCCAGGAAATCGCCGAGCAATGTATCGCCGGAATCGTTGACCGGGGTCTCCAGGGAGACCTGGTCCTGGGCGAAGGTGACCATCTCCAGGATTTTACTGGCCGGGAGGTTCATTTTTCGGGCCAGCTCTTTCTCATCCGGCTCCTTTCCTTTGGCCTGGTATAACTGCTGGGCCGTCTTCTTCATCCGCTGGATGGTTTCGACCAGGTGAACCGGCATCCTGACCGTGCGGGCCTGGTCGGCAATGGCCCTGGTGATGGACTGTTTTATCCACCAGGTGGCGTAGGTGGAAAACTTGTGCCCGCGGCGGTAATCGAATTTTTCGGCGGCCCGGATCAGTCCCAGGTTTCCTTCCTGGATCAGGTCAAGCAGGCTCAGGCCCTGGTGCTGAAATTTCTTGGCGATGGAGACCACCAGGCGCAGGTTGGCCGCCACCAGGTCGTTCTTGGCCTGTTTCTTGAGCTCCTGGGCCCGTTCGATCCGTTCGTAAAGGTCCAGTAATTTCTGTTTCCGGGATTCGGGGCCGCGGGCGGCTTCAGATAGAATTCTCTGCTTGATGCGTTCAATTAATTCATACTTCTGGTCCCAGCGGAGGTCGAGGTCCATGGCCAGATGCATCATCCGCAGGGCCAGGCGGGCTCTTTTGAAGCGGTACTTACGGTTGGCCGGAAGCCGGTTCAAGCGGGCGGCCAGGTGCTTGATTTCTTCCAGCTGGGCCATGGCCCGGCGGTGAACCTTCTTCAGGTTCCTGGGGTTAAAATCATTTTCTGGAAGGTTGAACCAGCGGGCAATCAGCTCGGGCTGGTTTTTCAATAGCCGGTGAAGCTGTTTTAATTCCTCCAGGGCCAGGGGAGTCTGCAGGAAGGCCTTGACGGTTTCCCGGTCGCCCTTCTCCATTTTTCGGGCCAGCTCCAGCTCGCCCTCGCGGGAAAGAAGAACGTAGCTTCCCATGTCATGCAGGTAAATTTTTACCAGGTCGACCGGCATACGGCCGTCAGCGGCCAGGAGTTCAGCCGCCGAGCCGGGCTGAAAACTCTGGACCGCATCCTCGAGCAGGGTCGGGTAATCGTCGCCCTCACCCGGAGTGACGGTCTTGAGCCTCAGCAGTGAACGCAGTTGCTTGTCTCTCGATTCCAGGTTATCTATGTTATCCATCGTTGAAATCCTCCTAATTCCTATAATTCCTATCGGAATACTATAAATATAGGCATCTTTTCCGGAAAATCAAGTAAAATTTATTAATTCTTGGTTAAAACCCTGATTTGGCCGGAATAGTTGCGGGCCGGGTTGGATGGCAGGTTCAGTCCGGGGCGAAAATTCTGCCAGCCACGAAGTCAAACGGCATATTATAGGGGGCTGGGAAAAGAGGACAACTTATTGATAATTAATAAATTGAAAGCACAGGCCTTAAAACCATGACCGGAACATAATTTTTAACCATACCGGGCAAGGCATTTTTTATTTATATACTAAATTTCGAGGCATATACTAAAGTAATTGTTTATAAAGCACTCCGGGCCGGTCATTTTTCGATTGTTACCCATATTCACAGGTTATAGGGCACATCGGCCCGGGACTATCTTGTTGATGGAGTCGTCCCCGATCAAAATTATGCCCGAACCGGCGGGCTCTCCCGCTGCCAGCTATTTTTGAACCAGTTTCAGCTTCTGTGTCAGCTGGTGGGCCCGTCTGAGTGGTTCGGGCACACGATAGCCCTTCAGGCAACACCGGACCAGGTTCAGGGCGTCCCGGTGATTTACCAGGTGGCCGGGCGAGACGAAAATCGGCCTCACTGCCGTCCGGCTGCGCAACACATAGCCGACCAGCTCGCCGCGGTGAGTGAGCTCGCTGTAACTGCCTGCGGCCCGGCCGGGTGGCTTGAAATCCCCGACCAGGTGCGACTTGGCGCAGCCGACGCTGGGCGTCTTCAGAATTATCCCGAGGAAGGTGGCGATTCCCAGCCGGCGGGGGTGGGCAATGCCCTGGCCGTCGATGAGCAGCAGGTCGGGCTTTCGCCCCAGCTTAAGCAGGGTCCGGTAGATGGCCGGTCCTTCCCGGAATGATAGGAAACCGGGAATGTAGGGAAACTTCACCGGCTCCACTCCGGTTTGCTCTTCCAGGAGCTCCAGCTCTGGAAAGGAAAAAAGGCAGACCGCGGCCAGGACCAGCTCGTCGGTAAAGGCGGCATCGACCGCAGCCAGGAAGCGTGGTTGTTTTCGCAGCGGAACCAGTTTTAATTTTTTCAGAAGTTGAACCTGGACCTGGCGGGCCCGGTCGACGTTTCCCGGGTATAGCAATTGCTCGAGTTTCATCTTGCCTAAAGCCTTTTCTTATTATAACCTTTTTCTGCCTGCCGGGCGCAGTTTTTGGGCCAGGGTTTGAAAAAATCGCCAACCGAAATATTTTTTATCCGGGTTAGGCGCTGGCCGGGAAGAGGAGAAAATGTTAGCCTGCTTTGACGTTGACGGCGTGCTGGTGGAAGTAGGCCAGAGTTATTACCGGGCTCTGTCTGAAACCGTATCAGCTTTTATCCAGTCCCCGGTTGACTCCGAACTTTTGCTCAGGCTGAAATTCGGGTTGAACCTGAATAACGACTGGGATGCCACCCTGGCCGGTATTCTTTTTTACCGAAGCCATCTGAACTATGAGGACTTTGTGGGCCGGCTTTCATCCGGGCCGCCCGACTTCCGAAAAATCTATGCCCTGGCTGCCGACCTCGGAATAGAGCTTCCTGATTACGGGCTGCTCGTAGATAAATTCGAGGCGCTGTACCGGCAGTTTCGTCCCCTGGAGAAGCTGAACATCTCTCCGGAGACCCTGGCTGAAATAAGATCCCTGGCCAGCGTCATGGCCGTGATCACCGGGCGGACGAGGGAAGACCTGGATTACACCTTTAAAAAATATTCGCTCTACGGGTTTTTTGATTTTATCATTGCCGAGGATGACCTGCCCTCGATCGAGACCCGAAAACCGTCGCCCTATCCGTTACAGCTCCTCCTGGAGAAATGCGGTCATTCCAGCCCGGCCTTTTACCTCGGCGATACCCTGGCCGACAGTCAGATGGTGCAGAATTTCAACCGTGAAAATAACCGTAAAGTCCTGTTCATCCTTTACCGAAACGCCCACAACCGGGGGGTAAGGGCCGATTTTTATGTCCGGGATGAAAGAGAGCTCTTGGCAATTGTCAGAAAATTAACTCGAAGCAAAGATTTCAGTTGACACCGCCGAAATCTGTAAACTATAATCAAATTGCTGGCTGGAGAGGGATCCTCCTTAGCCCCGCTTCCTTTTCCTTAAAAACCTTGGCTCCTCACCAGCCAGCCTGTTAGACTAAGGGCCCGGCGGTTTTAATAAATAGGTTCTCCTGCCTGTCTTGGTGATTTCGTCCGCTGACCAATCAAAAAATAATTTTGTCTGGGAAAAATGAATTCACCATTTTTTCGGGATGGTTGAGTTTGGTAATTTCCGCCGGGTTGATAATTTGCGATTGGGTTTTATTTTTTCTCTTTCCGTCCGCAGCTAAAAACTCGATATTGAGCTACCTACCACTTGAGTTCTGAGCCAAACAACGAATGGGGGATGAGATAGATGAGCAGGGTAATGATGGAGGCGGCCAGCACCCAGCCTCTTTTCGGCTGGCTCCTTCGCCCGGAGGCCAGGGCCGCAATCCAGGCCAGCATGGCCACCAGGGTCTTGGTATCGGTGAGGTCGGTGCCCAGCGGAAAACCGCTCCAGAAAACGCCGAAGGCCATTTTTTGAACTATGGCTCCCAGGATGAAACCGCCGATAAAGAACAGCACCGCGGTCCACTTGGTGAGACGGGTCGGGTCTTCCTTCTTATTAAGGGCGGCCAGGCCGGAACGGACGGCCAGCAGCATGGCCAGGAACATGACGATGACGTGGGCGATGAGAATGCCCGGGGCCACCCGGCCCTTGAACCTGATGATGACCGGTTTTTCCCCGGTGAGCGAGATTTCCTGCGAGCCACTCACCAGGTGCACTAAGTATTCCAGCTTCCCGGCCGGCGGCTGCTTGGGCAGAAAGCCCACCAGCCTTTTATCTTCCTGTTTCATGGCCAGGATGTTCCAGGGGGTGTCGCTTTTATGCCGCCTGAACTGGAGAAAGCCCTGGACCTGCCCGGCCAGGTTTTCGGGCAGGTGGATTACAACCTGGCAGTTACCGGTAGCCTCGGCACTGCGGGGCAATTTGTATTTTATTTCCTGTCCGAGAAAAACGGTCTTTCCCCGGAAGGGATAGGTCGGCCCGGTCATACGCTGGTAAACTGCCGAACTCAGGGTGATGATGATGGCCAGCAACCACAGCAGCACTTTCCTCATCTCGCCTCTCCTCGGTTAATTGGAATTCAGCTCTTGCTCCTGGCCCGCGGCTTGAACATTATCCACAGGCCCAGGGCCATGAGCAGCACCGGCCAGAGGTAGCGCCAGATATGCCTGTCGATAATATGAAATTTAAGCAGAAGGAGGAAGACTCCAAAGATGATCATGAACAGGGCCTCGTTGGATCGCTTGAAGCCGTTGCCGATGAAAATGGACAGTCCGATCAAAATGAAAATGGCCGGCCAGTAGGTGGAAATGATGCGGCCGATGTCCAGGTACCCCAGTTGCTCCAGGAAAAAGAGCAAGCCGATGATTACCAGGAACAGGCCCCAGAAAATTCGCCCGTCACCGCTTTTTGAGCTCATCCATGCTCCTTTCTCGGTCGGTGTTTACAGCAGTTTTATACCATAAAAGCGGCCGGCCGGGCTAATGAAAATTTTCCGACGGAAAAACTTGCTCAGGAAACCTCAGTCGGCGGTCAGGATCATGAAGGGCTTCTTGTAAAAATTCTTGTAGAGCGGCCGCAGCCGGTCCCGGTCGTAGTACTTGTCGACGTCGATGCGTTTCTTGTAGCTGGTGACCACATCCAGCGGGACATGGTCGTACTCGCCATTGCGGAGGCAGACCATGCGCCCGGTCCGGTTTTCCAGCACCAGGTCCAGGGCCAGGTTGCCGTAGGCCATCGGCACCAGCGAGTCCATGGCGTCCGGGTCTCCGCAGCGCACCAGATAGCCGAGCTTCTGGTTAATGACATTAATCCGGCGGCCGTGGTTGTACTTGGGCGAGACTTCCTTGAGCATGCTGGACACCCGGTCGCCGATGCCGCCCAGCTTTTTGTGGCCGTACATGTCGGCTTCATCGCTTTCAAAGATCATGTCTTCGCCCTCGAAGGCGGCTCCTTCCGAAACCAGGACCACCGAGTAATGGCTGGGGTTGTTGGCCCGGTCCTCGCTCATCAACTCGCACAGCCTTTCGATGTTGAACTTGTATTCGGGGATGACGCAGCGGTCGGCGGCTCCGGCCATGGCCGGCAGCAGGGCGGTGTAGCCCGCGTATCGGCCGAAGACTTCAATCACCAGGAACCGCTCGTGTGAACCGGCCGTGGTCCGCAGGGAATGGGTCAGGCTGATGGTCCGGGTGACACAGGTGGAAAAGCCGATGCAGTAGTCGGTGCCCGGGACGTCGTTGTCCATGGTCTTGGGTATGGCGATGACCTTGACTCCCAGCTTGTGCAGCTGGACGGCATAACTCAGGGTGTCGTCGCCGCCGATGGGGATGAGGTAGTTGATTCCGAGGAATTCCAGGTTTTTCAGGACTTCCTCGGTCAGGTCATTGACTTTCTGGTTGTACTTATCGCGAAGGTGGGCCGGGACGTTAACCGCCGGGATGTTGCTGGGGCGGGTACGGGAAGTATGAAGGAAGGTGCCGCCGGTGCGTCCAGCCTTGTTGACCACCTCTTCGGTCAGCTCGGTATAGAACTCGTGGTTAGGAGCATCATTGTCCCTTATCATTTCCACCAGGCCGGCCCAGCCACGGCGGATACCGATCACCCGGTAACCTTCCTTGATGGCCCTGATGGTCACGGCCCTGATGGCCGGGTTGAGGCCGGGGACATCGCCGCCTCCGGTCAGGATGCCGATCACGCCTTTAGCCGGCCGGTTCATTTCTCTGGCCATGGCAGTTCTCCTTCCTTAGGTTTTACCAGAAATTTCAACCAGATATAATAATGCAGAATGAGCGAAGGTCAAGCCTTCGGCCGGAAAAATTATGAGACCCTCCTGGATTATAGGACAAAAATCGGTGTCGGGCAAACCGGGGTTTCGCTCGGGCTGCCCCCGTGTAAAATTGTTTCTATTTTGATCCCGGTTCGGGTATAATCTAGACAGATTGAGATTTTTCTCAGGAGAGGCCAGGATGAAAAAGAAGACGATCTTTCCCGCATTGTGTTTACTGATGCTCGGCCTGTTCATTTCGGCTGCGGCCCAGGAGGCGGCCTATAAGAGCCAGGCCGTGACCGAGCCCAAGCAGATCGACGGTCAGCCAGTTGACTGGGAAGGGGCCAATTTTGTCAACTTCAAAAAAGCCGGGGTTGATTATGCCGTGGCCCATGATAGCGGGCACCTGTACCTGATACTGGTTTTTAATACCGAGGAGGGCCTGAGCACGGCTGACCAGGGCGGTGTTTTCATCTACCTGAGCCAGGGCGGGAAGAAAAGCAAGGATGTTGGTTTTCATTTTATAAAAAAAGTGATCACGGCCGAAGAAGCCATTGCCCGGATGGAAGCTCTCGGAGATAAGTTGACCGAGGAAAGAAAAGCCCAGATAAAAGAAAGAAAAATGTACAACCTCTATGAGGGCGAGCCGGTCGGAAAGAAATTCAAGGCGGACCTGCAGAAGGTAAAAGGCCAGAGGTTCGAGCCGGCCATTTTCCGCGGCCGGGTTGAACGGGCCAGAGGAGGTCCCGCTGCCCCGGGCCAGGCTGGATTTCAGAAAGCGGTTTTTGAATTCAAGATTCCGCTTCAGCCTTCTCCCGGGCTGCCGCCCCTGGTGGAGCCGGGTAAACCCATCAACCTGGGTATTGAGTGGGGTGGGTTGACCGAGGAAATGAAGAAAGAACTCATGACCAGGAGGGCGGAGGCCGCCACCAGGGCTACGGGTACTGATTCCAGGATGGTTGTGTCCGGGGATGAACCTTCGGAAGGCGGCTTTGACCGCGGCGGCGGCGAACTCGACCGGAAAACCCTGCCCAAGAAGTTCAATTTCTGGTTTGGCCTGTTGCTGGGTGGACAGTAAGAACTGCCCGGAATAGAGTTTCAGAATAGAGTTTCAGTTAATTTGATCTCGGGCCAGAGGACATTTCTCAGCCCGGTCCATTAAATTTTAATTCAGGCCTTCCGATTTATTTGGTAAATTTGCGGGTATCTTTTTGTTGTTTGCGATTTGGATAATAACCTGAGAGGCAGGGAAGAATTACCCGAGGCGATGAAAAATTGCCGCTTGCCATCTGGCCTGGCGGTGGAAATTGCCTGCCATAGCGAGGGATAAGGGCTTCCGGGTATAACAGGCAAATCAATGATTAGTTCTTGTCCTCATTTCTCACTATAAGAATTTTGCTAAGATAGCAATTTCTGGGAGTAGAAAGCACATGATTTTAAAAGGTGGAAGATTCTGGTTTCTCTGGCACCTGTGGGGCAGAAAGTTTCTTCTTCATCTCAGGTCCATCAAGCTGGAGAGAGCATCAAGGCAAGTACTCAGAAAGACCGTACCTCTCTGGAATTACCCGGTTGATATGAACAACCATGGCCTGAATCAGAAGGTGGCCAGGAAGGCACCGGCAAAAGCCAGGGCCACGGCCAGGACTCTCCAGGTGGTGGCCCTTTCTTTAAGGAAAACGGTGGCTAGGATGAAGATGAAAATGGTGCTGAGCTGGTTGAGGGCCGAGGCCACCGAGGCAAAGGTATATTTCATCCCGCCAATCCAGAACATCAGCGACAGGTAGGTTCCGAGAAAGGAAGCCGGGGCCAGGACTTTCCAGGTTGATAGCTTGAGAAGCGGACGGAAATCCTGGCGCCGGGCCGGGGCCAGGGGTATAAAAATCAGGGGCAGGGTCCCGCCCACCAGGCGGACCCCCGTGGCCCAGACCACCGGGACGTCTTTCAGGATGGGCTTGATGATGACAATGCCCACGGCCACAAAGGCCATGGCCGTTATCCCGAGGATGATGCCCAGGACGAGGTTCTTCCTGGTAAGCGGGCCGCGGCCGTTATCGGTATCGCTGGCAGAAATGGTGACCACGGCGGAAACTATCATCACCACTCCCAGGAGCTGGACCCAGGTTAACCTTTCACCCAGGAACAGGTAGGACAGCCCGATAACAAAGGGGGCATAGACACAGTCGACGATGGCCGTCAGGCTGGCCCCGATGAGTCTCAGGGTCCACAGGAAAAGGGTGTCGGAAACGGCGATGCCCAGGAAGCCGCTGAGCAGCAGGAGCAGGGTGGGCTTCAACCCGGCCTGGGGGCAGAAGCCGGCCCCGGTTATCATGGTTGTCAGGAAAATCAGGACCAGGGCAAACAAGTTCTTGCCGAGGTTAATGCCCAGGGGATGCAGGCGGAAGCCGCTTATCCTGAAAAGGATGACGGCCACGGCCCAGACCACGGCCGAGGCCAGGGCCAGCCATTCTCCTGAATATATAATGTTTTCCATCAGCAGTCCCGGATTTTTTAACCAGCAGAAATCAGGTTTCCCGCGGGAAACTTAAAAGGCTTTATACCAGAAGACCGGCCCTCCGTCAAACGCCGGGTCTTTGGCGAAGGGCGATGGTTGACGGCTTGAGAGGCTTTCCAGGAAGCCGAAGGTTTTTATGGTTGGCTGGCAGGGCGCTGGACTCAGGAAGGAAGACGATTATCCTGATATACAGACTGAATGGGGGCTTCGTCAGGGGCTGTCGGGAGTTGGTGGCGGGTAATAATTCCAGCAAGAAGCGACTTGGAGTTCAATAATTGAAAGCGGGGAAGAGAGGCAGGACATGAATCAATAAGAAAGTTGCGGCGGGTTTCGATTCCAGAAAAGGGCCGCAGAGTCAGGATTCAGCCAGACATTGCTCCGGCATTCCTTATATTAGGCAACGGAAAAATTACAAGATACAGGGGCAGAATAGCCTGACCTTATATTAATGCCAGGGGCAGAATCGAGGACCCGTGTCACTATGGGAGTCTGGAATGGGGGGTCTAATTTATAGGTCGGAGGAAAATCGGGTTGAATATTCTGGCAGAAATGAAGTATCTTAATTGGCTATTAATATCTGCGGAGGTTCTGATGTACAAAAGATCCATACGATTTCTAATCATCATGACTATCGCGATTTCTTTAGCCTGGTCCCTGGCCTGCAAGCAGCAGAGGCCTGAAGCCGACCAGGCTAAGCCAGCTGTGATTCAAATCGGGGACAAAGAAATTCAGGCCAGAGATGAAGCCATCTACAAGACCAGGGAATACAATGGCCGAAAATATGAATACCTTTCCCTGGATTTCAGCCGCATCGAGCGGCCGGCCTCGCTGGATGAATTTCAGAAAATATTCCACCTGCCGCCCATCCGGCAGTACAACACCGGCACCTGCTGGTCTTTTTCCACCACTTCCTTCCTGGAATCGGAACTGAAGCGCCTCGGCCGGGGCGAGTTCAAGCTGTCCGAGCTCTACACCGTTTACTGGGAGTACGTGGAAAAGGCCCGCCGCTTCATCCGGGAGAAAGGGAATTCATTCCTGGGGGAGGGGTCGGAACACAACGCCGTTTTCCTGCGGATGAAGCAATACGGCGCGGTCCCGGCCAGCGTCTACACCGGCCTGCTGCCCGGGAAAACCGAGCATGACCACTCGGCCCTGTTCCGGGAGATCAGGGATTACCTGGATTTCTGCCAGAAGAACCAGTACTGGGATGAAGAGAAGGCCACTGCCTACGTCAGGCTTATACTGAATAAACACCTGGGAGAACCACCGGTGGAGTTCGAATACAACGGCCAGAAAATGACTCCAAAAGAATTCCTGGACAGGGTGCTTCAGCTGCCACTTGACGATTATGTGAGCTTCGTGTCATTCAAGTACCTTCCGTTTTACACCAGGGGAGAATTCAAGGTGCCGGATAACTGGTGGCATTCCCAGGACTATTACAATGTTCCGCTGGATGAGTTTTACCAGGCAATAGTGAAGGCCCTGGGGGACGGTTATTCCGTGGCCCTGAGCAGCGATGTCTCTGAACCGGGCATCAGCGGAGACGAGGGGCTGGCCATTGTTCCTTCCTTCGATATCCTGCCAGCCCTGGTTGACCAGGACAGCCGCGAATTCAGGTTTTACAACCGGACCTCCGAGGATGACCATGCCATTCACTGTGTCGGCCTGGCCCGGAAAGGCGACCATACCTGGTTCCTGATCAAGGATTCGGGCGCCGGGGCCCACCGTGGACCGTATAAAGGTTACATCCTGTACCGCGACGATTTTGTCAGGCTGAAAGTCCTGGCCTTTACCGTGCATAAGGAGGCGGTGACGGACCTGCTGAAGAAGTTTGAACAGAAGTAACAGGGTTTGAGGTTCCCCTTTTTGAGGGGAAACGGGCGGCGGCAGGCTCTAAAAATGGCCGTGGACTGGCGACAGGTCCGGCGGCGAGCCCATTGTTTTTCTTTGAGATATCTTGCTTTTTGATTCAGGTATAATTAAGAAAAGAGAAATCGATAGATGAGCAAGCCGCGATGCCTGACCTCTTTCAGCCTGTCGGAGCTGGAAGAATATTTTAAGTCGGCCGGAGAACCCGCCTACCGGGCCAGGCAGGTTTTTCAGGGAGTTTATCAACGGGGTTTATCTGATTTTTCTGCCTTCACCGACCTCCCGCTGCCGCTCCGAGAAAAACTGGCCGGGGAGTTCGTCATCAATCCCCTGGAACTGGAACAGACGGCCAGTTCCACCGACGGCACGGTTAAATACCTGTTCCGGCTGCCGGACGGTTTCTTCGTGGAAACGGTGCTTATTCCATCTGGCGACCGGAAGACCGCCTGCCTGTCCACCCAGGTCGGCTGCAAGTTTCGCTGCGCCTTCTGCGCCAGCGGGCTTAACGGTTTCAAGAGAAATCTGGCCGCCGGGGAAATTGTCAGCCAGGTGCTCAGCCTGAAATTTCGTTTGGGACACAACCTGACCAACCTGGTCTTTATGGGCATGGGCGAGCCCCTGGATAACCTGGAGAACGTGCTTAAGTCCATAAGAATTCTCAACGATGAGCACGGGCTTAACTTCGGGGCCAGGCGGATGACCGTTTCCACGGCCGGGGTGATTCCCGGGATAAAGAAGCTCAAAGATTTTGAACTCCAGATAAACCTTTCAATTTCCATTCACAGCGCCACCGACCAGCTTAGAAGCCGGTTGATGCCCATCAACAAAAAGTATCCACTCCCGGAGCTGGTAGAAGCGGCCGAAGATTACATCCGTTCCGGCGGCCGGCAACTGACCCTGGAATATATCCTGATAAAGGACCTCAACGACAGCCTGTATGAAGCCGAGGGGCTGGCGGCCATTGCCCGGAGGCTGAAGGCCAAGGTCAACCTGATCGCCTACAGCCCGGTTCCGCAGCTTCCTTACCGCCGGCCGGAAGAAACCGAGGTGGCCCGGTTCCAGCGCTGGCTGGAAGAGAGGAAAGTCAAGGTGACTATCCGGCAGTCTAAAGGCGTGGACATCGCCGCGGCCTGCGGCCAGTTGGCCGGGAAATTTCAGTGAGCCCGGGGCCTGGCCCGGAGCACGGCCAGCGTTTCTATGTGGGGTGTCCTGGGGAAAAAATCGAAGCCGGTTATTTCCAGGAGCTCGTAGGCGGCCAGAAATTTCTTGAGGTCCCGGGCCAGGGTGGTCGGGTTGCAGGACAGGTAAAATATTAATTCTGCGGGGTGTGTATTCAGGGCTTCGACCAGCTCCTCGGCCATTCCCCGGCGGGGCGGGTCGATGACCATGGCTCCGGCCCCGAACTCCAGGATGTCCTCTATCCAGTCTTCACTCCGCCCCTCGGCCACGGCCAGGTGCTGGACCCGGTTGAGTCGCATGTTCTTTTTTAGAAAGAAGATATTACCAGGGTCAGATTCTATGGCCAGGATTTCCGAGGCCGAGCCGGCCAGCAGCAGGCCGAAAGTCCCCAGGCCGGCGTAGAGGTCGACGAGCCTGAACGGGGCCCGGGGCTCAAGGTGTTGGCGGATCCTTTCCACCACACTTTCCAGCATGGGCGGGTTGACCTGGAAAAAACTCCCGGCCCCGTACCGAAAAACGGTCTGGCCGATTTTCTCTTCAAGATAGTCGCGCCCGTAAAGCTTCAGGAATATCCTTCGCCGTCCTTCCAGCACCACACCCACCGCCCCGGCCAGGTGAGAATCAAGGGCCAGGGCTGGCACCCAGAGCTCGGCTGCCCTTTCCAGGCTGTCCTGGTCTTCTGACTCGAGCACCAGGAGAAGCTCACCGGCCCAGAAACTCTCCCTGATTTCCAGGTGACTTATGGCCGGCAGCGGCTCACCCTTGAGCAAGACCTGGAACCGTGAAATCACGGCGTTTACCCGGTCGCTGACCAGGTCGCAGGCTTCTACCGGCAGGAAGCTGACCATGGAGCCTGGCTCGTGGTAGGCCAGGAAGGGCGGCTGCGACTGCCAGTTGAATCGCAAGCGGATCTTGTTCCGGTAGCCCTGAATGGCGGGCGAGGGGACGAACTCTATTTTTTCCAGGTTATAACCGGGAAGATATGAGAATATTTCCAGGAGCTGGGCCTGCTTGATTTTTTTCTCCAGCTCGTAACTCATGACCTGGTATGGCGAGCAGGCCTGGTAATGATTGCAGACGGGAACCTGTCTTTCGGGGGAGGCTTCTAATACCCGGAGGGTCCGGGCTTCGGCATAGTTCTTTTTATCCTTTAAGAATTCAACTTCGACCAGTTCTCCGGGCAATCCCTCGTCGGTGAAAACTATCTTGCCTCCGGCCCGGGCCAGGGACCGGCCTGGATAGACTATCTTCTCGATGCGGAGCTGCATGAGTTCCTTGTAAACGCCGGGCGGCGATTTGTCAAGCCGGTTTTAGGCCGAGGCCCCTATCTGGCCAGGCTGTTGAGCATCCTGGCCGGCAGGGTCAGGATGGCCTTCAGCAGGTCAAAAACTGCGGTCACTGTAATTCCAATGAGTCGGAAGGGCAGAGATAGAAGCCAGACCAGGGGATAGAGAATCAGGGCCAGCAGGGCCAGCGGCCAGCAGAGGATAAATAAAATCAACCACAGCAAAAATTTTATCATCGCTCAGGCCTTTCCAATCTTTGGCATCTTCATATTAAAGAATACGAAAAATCAGCAGAAAAGGATCACCGTCGCTGGCGATTTTTATTGCTGCCCGCAGAAAACCTTAAAAGAGCACCACTGGCATTGGTCGTTGTCCAGGCCATCGGGGGTAAAGGGAACTGTCGGGTCAATTATTTCCTTGAGCAACTCATCAATGATCTCTTTTATTAAGAAGAATTTTTCTTTTCTCATTTCCCAGGCCGCATCGGTTTCGTTGAGGGGATAGATCGTGGATTTCTGTTTTTCTTGCTCCGATTTATCCGTGCTCTTTTCGGCCAGCGGAGAAAATTCAATGGATAGATCAAGATAATTCTTTCCCAGCAAGAGCAGTCCCGAGTAGATGTCCTCGGGTGGCACCCGGAACTCCGGAGCGGCCAGGAGCTGGTAAAATGGTAGCTGCAGGCTGCCGATGGCTCCGGCCCAGGTTGACCTGTCCTGTGGATCCAGCTTCTTGAACTTGATGGCCTGGTAATCTTCTTTTGAAGAAGTCTTGTAATCCAGAAGGCAGAGCTGGGAACCTCGCTTTTCTATCCGGTCGATCTTGCCCTTGAGCCTGAAGGTTCTGCGATTGACAGTGTAATCCAGCCGGTATTTTTTCTCCAGGCCGAGGATGACCAGCCGCTTCTTGGCTTCCTTCAGTTTTAAGACTGCCGGTTTCTGGTAGCTTTCCAGGAATTCCAGGAGATGCTTCTTAACTTGCTCTTTAATCAGGAGAGAAAGTCCCGAATCCGGGTCGGAGAATTTCTGGCCAAAGCTCTGGTCTATGATCTGAAGCAGGCGGTCTGCATCGGGCTCGGCCGGCAGGGGCCGCTTCAGATAGCTCTGGAAATATTCCTGGAGTATGGAATGAACCAGGGTGCCGATTTCAGCCCGTTCCGGCGTGTCCGACAGCTCTTCTCTTTCGGCCAGCCCGAGAACGTGGGCATAGAAAAACTGTAGAGGACATCTCAGGTAAGAGTCGAGCTGGGTGGCTGAAATTTCCATTGCTTCGAGGGCCCGGACCATCGCTGGGGTCTTGGCCACAGGTTGGACCGCGGGCATTCTCAGGTCAATCCGGTAGCTGGCCGGCTGGATGTAACCGGAGGTTTCCAGTTTTCCTTCCTTTTTCTGTTTTTTCCAGAGAAGCTCTTCCACAAACCGGCTCTTTTCCTTCTCGCTGTTTTCCACGAAGAATACATTGACTTTCTTGGCCCCGGACACCAGCTGGTGGAAGTAATACCTGTATCTTTTTTCCAGGTCCCGGTAGGTCGGGAGTTTGAGGGCCTGCCTGACCAGTTGCGGCAGGAGAGAGTCAACCCTGGATGTTCCCGGAATTACCTCTTCGTTCATGTCCAGCAGGTAAACCTCGTCAAACTGCAGGCAGCGGGTTTCCCAGAAGCCCAGCACCTGGAGGCCATGAAGCGGGGTCCCGGGGAAGCTGACCCTGGCCTCGGAGATGAGCTTGCGGAAAAGGTTGAAGTAGCTGTTGCGGTGCTCGAAGGAATGGCGGGCCAGCAGGGAGCCCTTCAGTTTTTCGAACTGCTCGAAAAAGGCCTCGGCGTAAGGCTGGAAGAAAAGATGGAGCGGGGCGGTGCTCTGGTTGGCCAGGTAGTGCAGCAGGTCGATCAGCTTGCCGGCAAAATCCTCGAGGCTGTTTATTTTAAGGAAAGGCTCTATGGTCCGCTGGTGAATTGACCTCAGATGCTTCAGGAATTCCGGGGCCCTGGGCGTGCCGGCCGTTTCCGAATAGTCATCAAGCATCTGGCTCAGGTCCCGGTCGGAGGCGATTTCTTCCAGCGACCAGAACAACCGGCCCTTGTTCCGGGTGAAGATTTCCTGGATGGTGTGAAAGAGAATCCTGGTTAGCTCGGCACTCCGCTCAGGCCCTTCAAAATAGATGTTCTTGGTGTAAGGATGCAGGACAAAATCCAGGTAATAACTGGCATAAAATCGGTTCCGGTCATCGGCGGTCTGAATTAAATTGAACAGGCAATCAAAAAAGTTATAGAGGGGAGTTCTGGTCAGGGGATACCCGAGGGAAATGTTGTAGGTCTCTTCCGGGATGGCGGTCAGGGTCTGCTGGTGAAGAGGGATAAGGCTCTCCAGGGCTGGCAGGACGATGACCTGTTTTTCATTGAGCAAGGCCGGGTTTTGAAACCTGTCCTCCATCAGCTTGTTCAGGATGAAAAGCTGGCCGTGGGAGTCGGGACTCTGGTAGAACTGAAGTTCTGGTTCCCGGGCCTTTCCTGGTTCGTCGCTTATGGTTTCAGCCTCTTTCAGGTCAAGTCCCAGTCCCTGAACCATGTCCTCAAGGCCCGGGCCCTCCAGGAGATAAAAGGTAACCCGGTCCGATTCCAGGAGCCTTTTGACCAGCTCCATCTCGCCCCGGTTGAGCAGGAAAAATCCGGCCAGGATGGTTTGTTCAAAGCAGTCCAGGTGTTCTGGTTTCAGAGCCTCCAGAACCTTGATCAGCCTGGTGGCCGGGGTGGAAAGCCCTTCCTCGGCCAGGCTCTTGTAAAAATTCTCAAAGAAAAAGGATACTTTCTGCAGCCTGTTCCTGGTCCGGTCGGGGAGTTTCTGTCCGGACAGGGAGTCAATCATCAGGAAATTTTCCCTGGAGACCAGCCCGGCTTTCAGCTCTTCCAGGTCCTGGTAGAGTTTTGTTCCCAGGGGGAAAAATTCGTCCAGGGACAGGAAGGCTTGCCCTCCAAGTGGTTCCGGATGTTTTCGATGGAGCTCGTAAAGTATGGAAACCGCGTCTATCGGCTCGGCCGGCCGGTCCGGGTCCTGGTTGATTTCCAGGTAAAGGTTGTCCACCAGTTCGTCGAAGGACAGGATGGCCGGTGGCAGGAAGCTTCGGCCGAGCCGGCGGGCCAGGGCTTTCCGGAGGTAATGGCCGGGACGTTTTTCCGGGAAAATCACCTGGATGCGGGTCAGGTCCTGGCCGGATTCCAGCAGCCTAGAAGCCAGGAGCTCTGGCAGGTCGTGTCCGGGAGAAACCAGCACCAGGGACATCAGGTCATCTCCACTTTCTTAAGGTCGGGGTACATCAGGACGCCGCTCACTTTCTTTCCGGGAAAGATGTCGGACAGCATGGACATGTATCCTTTAAGCTGCCCATGATAGGCCTGGACCAGTTCCGGTTCTTCGGACCGGCCGGTCTTGAAGTCGATCACAGTGACGGCCTCGCGGTCCACCACCACCCGGTCGGCCCGGTAAAGTCGGCCCTGGCGGTCGGCCAGTTCAATTTCACGGTGGATGGTTCTCCCGGGACAGGGCTTGAACCAGGTGGCCACTTCGGGCCGGGCCAGGAATTCCTGCAGGGTTCGTTTGACATCATCCAACGCGGCGGGTGTCAATTCTCCGGGGCCGACCTGGCTCAGGACTTCAGAAATAATAGTTTCCGGGTCGCCTTCGAGGTATTCAATTGAGGCCAGGAGCCGGTGCATCAGCTCGCCGCGCTTTTTCTCGTAATAATTGAGACGGGCCCGGGTGGAGACCTCCGGGAATTTTCCGGCCTGGATTATCTTAAGACTTGCTTTTCCTGGTCCCTGACCGCCGTTTTTGGTTTTCTTTTTCTTGAAGGTGGGCCTGCTTTCAGCGGAGGCGTCACGGTCGTTGATTTTAAGGTCGAGGATGGACTCCAGCAGGGGAAAGGGGTATTCATTCCTCTTCTTGACGCCGATCACATAGAGCTCTTCTCTGGCCCTGGTCAGGGCCACGTACAGGGTGTTCAATTTGTTGACCCTATCCCGTTTCCGGTATCGCTCGTAGGTCCTTTGCAGGTAAGAGCAGGACTCTCCTGCTTTTGAACTCATTTTCAGCACACGGACCGGTTGGTAACCATCCCAGTCGGGAAAGATATTCTTTGGAAAGTCCATGAGGTAAAAATCCTCACCTTTCCATTGCTCTCTGTAAAGGAGGAGAATGACCACCGGGAAGCCGAGCCCCTTGGCCTTATGAATGGTCATAATTTTGACGGCTTCCAGGTTTTCCGGAACGTCAATAGTCCAGACGTTTTTATCATCGGTGGCTTCGGCTGAAAACTTGATGAAATCGCGCAGGTTGCTCTTACCCTGTCCCTCGAAATTCTTGATGACCTCAAGGAGTTTGACCAAAGAACCTTCTTCCTGGGGGAAAAGTTCCAGTGGCCTGAATACCCCGTAGACCTGGGTGACCAGGTCATAAAGGGGCAGGTAGCCGGTTGTCCTGAAAAAGCCTTCAAAATATGAGTTCCAGATTTCGGAGAAGTTCTCCCTGATTGAGGTGTAGAGCGGGCCCTCCTTTCTCTGCCTGTTTTCCAGGATGAATTCTCTGAGAACTTCAGTTTGAAGAGAAAGGCCGTCTGCCCGTAACCTGTTCTGGAACAGATGTCCGAACAGGAAGGCAGCCAGGTTGAAGTCGTCCAGGGGGTAATCCAGAAATTGCAGGAAGGACAGGATTTCCCTGATTATCGGCCGGCTCCTGATGTCCAGGGCCGAGTAGGGGATGAAGGGAATACCTTTCTCGTTGAGCCAGGTGGCAACTTGCTTGACCTTTTCATTTTCATAGGCCAGGATGGCCAGGTCCGAATGACGGTAGCCGCGATCCAGAAGTTCCTGGATGAGATTCTGGACTTCGGCCTTTTCCGGGGAGTCCAGCTCTTCGCCGTTTTCTTCTCCGTGTCCATTTTCCGGGTTATAACCGTCCTGGTTTTTCTTGTCTTTCGGCCTTATTAATTTGAGTTCAGCATAACCCGGCGCTGATTTGTCAGGGGTTGTGGACCGGCATTCAAAATTATCCAGGAGGCTCGCGGCGGCGGCCTCCTGCCAGGGCCCGGCGTTTTCCCAGTCGATTTTTTTCTGGAAACCGTAGGGGAATATCTTATTCACCCATTCAAGGAGCTCCTTCCGGCTGCGCCAGTTGAGGCTGAGCTCGGCTACCCTGGGATGAACCGAGGCGAAACCTTCCTGGCCATTGATCAGGTTGACCATTATCTGGTAGTCGGCCTCGCGAAAGCCGTAGATGGCCTGCTTGGTGTCGCCGACTATGAACAGGCTGCCGCCCTGGGCCAGGGCGTTTTCTATCAGGGGATAGAGATTCTGCCACTGAAGGGGAGAGGTGTCCTGGAACTCGTCAATCAGATAGTGGTAGATTTCTGTGCCCAGGCTGAAGTAGATGTCTGGGACAATGCCCGTTTCCAGGTAGCGGGCCAGCCGTGAATGGACGTCTTCCAAAAAGACCAACCCCCGTTCCTTCCGGGTTCGTTCCAGAACTTCCAGGAACAGGTTATAGACCTTTATATGCGGCTGGTAGAAAATGCCGGCCTGGAGTTCCTGGTATTTTTCAATTATTCCTTTCAGTTTGAGCAGCTCCCGGGCGAGGGTGTCGGGCAGTATCACCCCCTTTTCTTGCAGGATATGAAAATCGTATTCCTCCCAGTCGCTCAGCCTGTTCTTGGGCAAGAATTTCAGGAGCTTTGAGCCTTTTCGGCAGCCGCCCCAGTCAGTCACGAGCTTAGCCACCCTTTCCCGGACCACCTGGAATTGTTTTTCCAGCGAGGTCAGTTCTTCCCGGGTTTTGGCAAGGTCCATCTGTACGGGCCGGCGGTTGGCCCCGGCCAGCTTCCTGTTCAGTTTGATAAAAACGGTTTCCAGCTCGTGAGCCGGGTCCCAGGCAAAAGCACTGGACGAGCCCCGCATTTCCTTGAGGTGATAGCAGATTTCCAAGAACTGGTTGAATTCTTGTGAACCGGGGCGGATGTTATTAAGCAGGCGGGAGAAGGCATAGGAAACGACCGGCCCGGAGTCTATGGCAATTTCCGTGTCCGGACTGACTCCCAGTTCCACCGCCGCTGCCTTGAAGACGCTGGACATGAAGCTATCGATGGTGGTTACCTGGAAATCGCTGTAATTTTTCAGGATCTTATCCAGGATTTCTTCGGCCCTGGACCGGAGCTGGTTCCGGTCAATGGTAACCAGGCTTATGATCTCTTCCAGGTCGCGGTCTGGCTGGCTGTCGGCAGACAGGAAATAACATTTCTTCAACCAGCCAATAATTCTCTCCTTCATCTCCTTGGTGGCATTTCTGGTAAAGGTGATGGCCAGAATCTGGTTGGGGTCATTATGCCGGATATGTCTGGATAGCAGGAACTGGGTGAAGCGTAGGGTCAGGGCCCTGGTCTTTCCGGTCCCGGCCGAGGCTTTGAGGATAACAAATTCGGGGAAACTGATATCCCTGTCCCTGGTTAAGATTTCTTCCTTCTGCATCCGCTATTATTTTACTCAAAAAAGTGGCCGGGGGAAGACTATTCAGGAAAGCTGATACTGAAAGCTGTTAGGCTTGTCTTACTTTCCGGTCAGAACCTTGAAAAAGGTGAACAGGGAGAAACAGACCAGCATAATGCCCAGCACCCAGAGCAGCTTCTTAAAGGTGTTTTCCTGGATTTTTGCCTGGTAATGGGAAACGATCCGCACCAGGAAGAAATACCAGACCATGGCTCCCAGCCCGCAGGACAGGGCAAAGAACACCGCCGGCCAGAAACCTTCCCGCAGCAGGCCGTGGGCAGTGACGAAGCCGGCCACGGCAATCCAGAAGGCATACAGCGAGGGATTGGAAATATACAGGAGGAAAACACCCAGCAGCGGTCTCGGGCTCTTGATTATGACCGCGTCTTTGTCCCTGACCCTGAACTTGAAGACCCTGGCGTCGTGGAAAAGTTTTAAGCCGAGAAATAACAGAACCACTCCGGCCGCTATCTTGAGCCAGTAGCCGTAGTTGGCAATGTTGACGGAGATATGGAAAAAACCGACCAGGGCCACCAGGCAATAGGTCAGGTCCAGCAGGGCCGTGGTCAGCCCGGCCAGCATTCCGTGGAAGAAGTCCCTTTTCAGGGTCTGGGAGATGATATAGATATTAACCGGTCCTACCGGCACGGCTGCCATGAAACCTATCAGGAAACCGATCAGAATAAACATCCAGTTACCAGGGCTGTAAAATAGGCTAATAAAATACCTGAAAACGGGATGCCATTCAAGAGAAAAGAATGGAAAACCGGGGTTTCTCCCTGATTTCCGTCCTGCTTGGTTCCCTTATGCTACCGAGACAGTTGAGGCCCTGGCCAGGTTGCTATCTGATCCCGACTGTTACATCTTGGGGATGGTGGTATCCGCCGACTCTTCTTCCAGGTCGCTTTCGATACCCAGCAACTTGGCGATTCCTTCGTAGACCATCTTCAGCGACTTTTTCTGTTCCTGGAGCTGAGCCAGGGTCTGTCTGACTCTCTGCAGCTCCTTCTCCACCTCACCGTCGATAGCCGCCAGTTGGGCCCGAACATCCTCCAGAGTCTTCTTGTAAAGTTCCTCTTGTTCTTTGGAGATGCTCATCTTCTTGACTCCTTTTTTACCCTCTTTATTTATTCAGGCCGAAGCCGATAGTCACTGGCTTCCAGACCTTTACTTTAACACCATTTTTCTCGGCTGGCAAGAATTTCCATTTTTTGACAGCGTTGATGGCTTCCTTTTCCAGGGCCACTGAGCCCCTGATGCCCCTGATCACGGCCGCCTCCAGGACATCTCCGTTTTCCGAGATCAGGACGTTGAGCAGGACCTGGCCTTTAATGCCCATCCTGCGGTCGGCTTCGGGGTAAACCGGTTCGACGGTCTTGACCACCTTCGGCTCCACGTCAACCGTATTGAGTGGCACCAGGTCGCCTGGCTTGACCTGTTGGGCGGGAATAATCACCTGGGGTTCGGAGACAGCCTGATTCTGGTCGGCGGCCTTCTCTTCAGTTCCACTGGCTGTTTCGGTCCCGGCAGTCTGGGTGGCCGTTTCAGACTGGGCTGGTGCGGCGGGGCTGGATTGCTCGGCCGGCTGGGGGTTGTTCATGGTGGCCAGGCTGGTCTTTTGCTCCGGGATGTAAGGTGCGACCGGGGCCGCTTCAGCATTTCTTGAGGTCTGCCTGCCGCCACCCTGAGTCTGTCTGTTCTGGGTCCTGGTGTCGCCCTGAGTTTTCTGAGCCCGGTAGGCTTCCATCTGCTTTTCTATCTCTTGCTGTATCTCTGTTTCCGAGGGCTGGTTACTGACGGGCCCGGTGCTGCCGGTCTGGAGGGCGGCCACCTGGTTGCTGGTCTGTCCGCTGAAGGCCGGGGCCTCCTTCTTCTTGAGGGTTAAAAAGGCCACCGCGCCGGCTATGGCCAGGATGGCCGCGGCCAGGCCTATGTATTTTCCGGTTCCGCTTCGGGACTTTTCTTTTTTCTTATCCTCTTTTTCTTCTTCAATGAAGCCCTTGAAAGGCGTGACAACTGGAGCTGAAGTTTTGGGCCTGGTTTCGGACGGCGGGGGAGTCGAAACCTGCCTGGTTTCTTTCCTGGATTCTCTTACGGGTTCCGGTTTGGTTTCAGGCCTGGGTCTGGGGGCAGGCTGGGGCTTGCTTTCGACCGGGGTCGGTTCAACTTTGGCCGGCCTGGGCGCGGCCGGGGCCGCCGCAGGTTTTTTTATAAGTTCATCCAGCAGGCTATCAGGAGTAGGCGCAGCCGTTTTCTTCGTTTCAACCGGCCGGGCTGCGGGTTTTTCTTTTTCAGGTTTGGTGACCGGCCGGGGGGCAGGTTGAGGTTCCGGCTTGGAGTTTTCTATCATCAGGTCTTTTAACTTTGACTTGAGGATTAAGTCGACTTCGTCATCCTTGCTCAGGGACGGTTCTCTGGTCGGGGCCGGCCTGGGTGCAGGCTTTTCAACCGGCCTGGGCTTTTCTACCGGTTTTACTTTCGGCTCGGGCTTCTTTTCTTCCATGTCCATGGACAGGGCTTCTTTCAGTAGCTGGTCCAGCTCTTTGTCGGCAGGCCTGGGCGGGGCGGGAGCCTTCTTTGGCTCCGGACGGCCAACCAGTTCATATATCTTGTTCAGCAGTTCTTCCAGGTTGAGAGGTTTTTCGAAAAAGGCCGAAGCGCCCAGGCTTCTCAGGGCTTCGGTCTTGTACACCGAATCTTTATATATTCCGGTGACGATTATGACCGGAGCTTTCTTGGTCGGGTGGGAAGTGATGCGGGAACAGAGTTCGAAGCCATGAAATTTGGGAAGCATGGCTTCCATGATGACCAGGTCGGGATGGGCCTCGGAAAATCTTTCAAATCCGGCCAGGCCATCGGTTGCCGTAATGATGTCGAAGCCCTCATCGGACAGGGCCCCGGCTAAAAATTTAAGGAATTCCTGGTCAAAATCGATCAGCAAAAGTTTTTTCTTAGCCATTTTTTTACCCTTTTCATAAATTTAACCCAACCCGGGGTTATGGCCAACGCACCCTATCTATCTCACGAAGGGAAATCCTCTTCAATCACCCTTAGGGGTGAAAATCTGGATGAAATTTCCCCTTACCTGATAGTCATATTTTTCAACGCCCGGGATGAGACCGAGTTCAGCTCCAGGAAGCTGTTTTTCACCCGATTGCTGACTCCTCCGGGTCAGGCCCTTTTACCCTGTTATCCTGAAATGAAGTTCGGGGCTGGAGGTCTGCCAGAAACTGGAGCCATGATAGTTAAGGGGCTCCGCGGTCAAAGGGCAGTAATAGTGAGCAGAAAATTAGAAGGGGAAGACTCCGGCCCGGGGTCATCAGGAATCACCCCCGCCCTGCTTTCCGGGCATATTTTATATTGGGCTCTGTCTCCCTGATTTTCAGGTCCGGCTGGCCGGCGAGTGGTTTCGAGACCGGTTTTCCACCAGGATTTGCAGAATCTCCAGTTCCTGGTCCTCGAACCAGATCCGCTGGCAGGGATAGCACTTGTAAACTGGCATCAGGTAGTGGTAACTGAAGGGCCTCAGGGTAAACTGCAGGCCGCATTCAGGGCAGATGGAAGGAGGCTTGTCCTTGAGGACCGGTGGCTTGAGGTTGGGATCGAGCAGCGCTTCCCGGTAGGCCATGGCCTTTTGCTTCAGCCATTCAGGGAAGGCCAGTTCTCTCCGGGCAAAGATTTTTTCCAGGTCAGCCATGGCCACCAGTTTGCCCTGGCAGGCCTGGCATTTCTTGAGCCTGACCCCTTCATAAAAAGCTTCGGTCAGTTCCGTCCAGCAGGTCGGGCATTTATTTTGTGAGGCCGGGTCCAGGGGCTGTTTTTTAAGCTGCCGGTACAGGGCGAAGCGAACCTGGGGAAAATTACGGGCCGGTCCCTCCAGGTTTTCCTTGATGTTTTTAATTCTGGTGGCCGGCGTAAAATAAGGAAGAGTTACCAGCGAGCCCAGGGCCAGGGGCCCGTCCCATTGACCGCGGGCGTTCCTGGCCAGCCAGATGCTATTTTTTTCCAGATCCTCTCTGGCCCGCTGCTGCAACTCCCGGAGCTTCTCCTGGTAATCAGGACTGCTGTCTTCGAGCGAACTGTAAAGAAGGCGGGATTTTTCTCGCTGTTCTTCCTGGGCCCGGACTTCTTCCATGACTTCCTTTACGGTCTTATGAGCCATGTCAGCCAGGGTTTTGAGCCGGAGCCCGACCGGGGGATGGGTATTGAACAGTTTATCCCGGGTCGTTTCCTGGATGTCGCGGGAATCGGGCGGGACCAGGAAGAGCGGGGTGAAAAGACTGCTGTCACCGAGAAAGGAATTGGCCACATGAGCTTTGTAAATGACCCGGGCCAGGGCCATCGGGTCTCGGCTTAGCTCCACGGCCGTGGCGTCGGCCAGAAGTTCCCTTTTCTGGCTGATCAGGGCCACGAAGAAATTGAACAGCAGGTAGGAGAAAAAGCTGACCAGGTAAATCAGCGGCTGGGCCGGCCCTCTGCTCTTACCGCGCTGTTTCAGGTCGGCCTGGCTTAAATCCCTCTCCTCATCCAGGGAGTCTATAAGCTGCTGGTAAAAGGCGACTATGGAGCAGCATAGGGTCAGGAAGAAAGTGTCGCCCTTGAGAATGTGGGCAGTCTCATGGGCTACCACGGCCTGGAGTTCGTCGCGGCTGGCTTCGGCCAGCAATCCTTCGGTCACAACGATGGCCGGAAGGCCGTCCTGGCCGATGAGCGACAGGGAGTTGAGGTTCACCGTGGGGATGATGTAGCCGCGCAGCCCGGGAAGTCCGGAAGATATTTTCATCTCTTCCAGGATATTGAGAAAACTCAGGTGGTAGCGGTCTCCCGGGTCCGGGGAACAGGCCCTGAGGTTTTTGAGTATGTAGCTGGCCCCGCTTTTCCTGGCCTGGATGAAGTTTATGATGGTCAGGACCAGGGCTATGCCGAAGACAAAGGCCGTGTATTTATAAAAGAAAGAGCTGGCAAAAAAAGTGAAGGAGGCCAGAAAAGCGCCGGCTGTCATCAGGATGGCTGCGGAAACCAGGCCGATGGTCAGGAAGTAAAAAACAAAGAGCATCAGGAACAAAAAGAGAGAAGCCCGCTGCTGTTTTTTCTGGATTTCCCAGAAAGAGGGAGGAGCCGTTTCTTTTCTTTCTGCCATTTCTTTTAATAGGAATTTTACACTTTGTGCCGGTAAAATTAAAGAATAATATCCCGGTTGGCGTCGGTTGAGTCCTGGCCGGGCAGGTACTGGATGATATTTTTTAGCCACCCGGGCGTCCGGATAACAGAATGACCAGCGGGCCTTTCAGAACCAAGCTTCTCAATAAGTCCGGAATGATTGAATCGGATGGAGGTTAGCCAGGAATGACCTGACGATTAAATTTATTAACTTTCCCCGCGAGGAGTCTTGAAGGTCGTGGCGGTCATGGCTAGCCCTTAGCTTAAATATCCAAGTTAGATGGGCCTAAGATATTTTCGATAAAAAAATGACCGCAACCTGCATTGTCTATCAGCCGGCTGTTTCCTTATCGGAAATGAAATAAAAAAAGGGGAGGCGGAAATCCGCCTCCCCTCAGTCTTTCTGCGATAATCAGAAGGAATACCTGGCGCCCAGTCTGAAAATCCTGGGGTCGGTCAGGCTGGTCAGTTCTCCGAAGGAAACGCGCTTGCCGGAAACGGTGGTTGTGCTGCTGGAAATGGAATGAACACCGGTGGGAATGGCCACGTTGGTCACGTTGAAGATGTCGCAGAAAACACCAAACTGTCCGAACCGGCCCGGCAGCCTGAAATTCTTCTCAACCCTGAGGTCGAGTATGGTCAGGGGCGGCAGGCTCCTGGAACCGCGGGGTTCAGCGTTAATGGTAACTGTACCCTGGGGCAGGGTTACGCCCAGGTCCGTGCTTCTGACCCTTCTGGTCCAGCGCTGGCCGTCGAGCAGGCGATAATAGCCGCTGATCATGATACCCCAGGGACCCTGCCACATGGCCTGGACCTTGAACTGGTTACGCCGTTCGTAGCCGAAGTTGCCCATGGCATAAACATGGACGTTGGGGTCGTTGAAGTAGGACTGCCCGGACCAGCTGTCGTCAAAATCCGTCCCGATCAGGCCGCGGGATTTCTGCCAGACGTAGGAAGCCATGGCCGACCAGCGGTGAGAGAACCTCTTGTTCAGGGTGACTTCCACGCCATCGTAATCTCTCTTGGCTCCCGGCGGATTGGTAACAAAAGTCCTGGTCGGGGTGGTCAGCCCGGGGTCTGTTCTTCTCCAGAAGGTTACGGTCTGGTTGTTCCAGGGGTCGGTAGCCGTGACCGGGGCATAGATGTACCAGCAGCTCGGGTCAAAAATGGCGTCGTGACCTTTTACGGAGTAGAGGGCTTTATAGAAATTGAGGTTCAGGCGGTTGAGGTCCACGTCTTCGATCAGGTTCCGGTCCCACTTGTGGATGTATCTTACGCCGAAACGGGTATCGGCCAGGATTTCCCTTTCGATCCCGATTATGAATTCGTCCAGGTAGGGAGACTTCAGGTTGGGATCCATGGTGGCCGAGGCGGTGGCGCTAAAGTTATACATCAACCGGTTGGGGTTGGGCCGCAGCCTGGTCAGGGGGTCGTTGGGGTCTATCGGGTAATTCGGGTCGGTCCCGTCGTTGATGATGTAGTGAGTCCTCCAGGAGATGAAGCTGTTGGGATTGACCGTGACAAACCACTGCATGATGTTGGCGATGTAGTAGCGACAGAAGCTGACCTTCAGGGCTGTCTTGGCATCGCCGGTCAGGTCGAAGGAAGCGCCGAGTCTCGGGGCCAGGGTATTCCAGATCAGGGGCTTGAGCTGTTCATTAACCCTGGGGTCGTAGATGATCCCGCTTCCCGGGGGATATTCCACCGGCGTTCTGTCCTGGCCCTGGACCGGCAGGATGCCCTCCTGGCGGTCAAAACGGAAACCGATGTTCAGGGTCAATCTCTTGAAGGGCGACCAGGTGTCCTGGACAAAGCCGCCAATAACAATCTTGCGATCTTTACGGGTGAAGTCCTGATAATGCACCATGTAGGGGTAGGTTCCGGTGGGGGAGATACCGGCGGCAATGATCCGGTCGATCAGCGAGGCCAGGTCCTTGGGGATCTGGTCCGGGGTGAGACCGGCTGGTAGCTGCACGTAGAAGAATGGTCCGTTGCCCCAGGCATCGTGGTTGTGCCGGCGGTAACGGCTATCCCAGGAATATTCAAACTCGGCTCCAGCCTTAATTTCATGGCGGCCCAGAAAATCGTCAAGAAAGTAGGTGGCGTCGGTCAGAGCCTGGAAGCGGTTCCGGCTGTAAATATCATCGTAGCCATAGCTGGCGTAGTTGTAGTAATAACGCGCATCGTAGACCCAGACCTTGTCGTTCTTGGCCATCAGGTTCAGGGCATAGTCCATGTAGCCGGCTTTCAGGTTCATGTAGAGGTTGGGATTGAAGAAGTGGGTTAACTGGAAGTTATAGGTGTAGATGGGAGTGGTCTGCTTCCAGGTGGTATCCACCGTCTGGTAGGAAGAGGCGCCACGGTGATTTCTGATATAGTCTGAAAAGTTGAACGACAGCACCACCCGGTCTTTCTTGGTGGCCTGGATGGTCAGCTTGACGAAGGGCATGGGCCGCTTGTAGTCCAGGGGAACCTGGTTGGGCTGATCGTAAGGATAACCCAGGGAGAACTCCTGGGTTCTCTGCAGGGCGAAAGTGGTGAAGAACCAGATGCGGTCCTTGATGATTGGCCCGCCGAGGTTGGCCGATGGTTCGTAGTCGTAGTCGAAACCGCCGGTCTGGCCCTCAAATATTGTTCCCTTGGTGTTGGTGCTCTGCATGTCCTTGTTTCTGTAGAAGAAGCTGATCCCGCCGCTGAACCGGTTTCCGCCAGACCTGGTGACCACGTTGACCACGCCACCGCGGACGCTGCCGTATTCAGCCGGCAGGCCGCCTGTCTGCACCGACAGCTCTTCCATGACATCCATGCCGAACTGGCCGGCCTGGGTGCCGGTCACCGGGTCGGTCACGTTAACGCCGTCGATGTTATAAGTATTGTCCCTTTCCGAACTGCCATGGACCGTGGTTGAGGTGACACCCGGAGCCATGTTGAAGAAAGCCCCCAGGTTCCTGGCAGCCGGCAGGCTCTGGATGATGTCCCGGGTGATGCTGGCCGTCATCGAAGTCCGCTGGATATCAACCGTGGGAGAAACGCCCGTAACGGTGATACTCTCTTCTATGGCCGACTGTTCCAGGGTTACATCCAGGGTGGTGTTAACACCGACGTTGACCTTGATGCCTTCCCTGATAAGCGTCCTGAACCCCTGCAGCTTAAAGGTCACCGTGTAGTCGCCCGGGGGAAGGGCCGGGAACCGCCAGTGGCCGTGTTCATTGGTCACAGTTTCCAGCGTGGGTGAAATCAGGGCCGGCGACTTGATGGAAACGCTGACTCCTGGCAGTGGTTGCTTATCCTGATCATAGACGGTGCCGTTCAGGGTGCCCGTCTGGGTAATCTGAGCCAAGGCAGGGAAGGCGAGAAGCATAACTAACAGGATTGATAAGAAAGTCCTTTTCACATGTCCCTCCTTTGCACAAAAGTCTTAACCTGTTTCCAATGCCCCATAAATTCTTAGAGCCATGCTTCTCTTTTGATGATCACCTCCTTCCGAAAAATATTAAATTCCTTCCTTCATTTCCTCTGTTTTTTCCCCTGACGGCAAGCAAATTTTGTGCCAGGTATGATTATTATTTAAGTAATAGAAAATAAATAATATAGGTTATCAATCAGCCGGTTTTTGTTCGGTCTGTTGAATTTAAATCCAAATATTTGAACGGATTTTGGGCCATATTCAGGAGTCTATTTTGTTAATTTTAATATTGAATTTTTGCAATTTCTTAAGCCCGGTCCGGCTACCCTGACGCGATATCCGGTCTTCGGGGATTCAAAAAAGAAAGTTCTTCAGGTGTTTACAAATGAATAAGGGCATTGTGCCCGGGCCACTTCCTTGCGGTACCCGGTATCCTGGGTTAATATAACGGGGTGCGCCCGTAGCTCAGCTGGATAGAGCGAAGGACTTCGAATCCTGAGGTCGGGAGTTCGAATCTCCCCGGGCGCGATTTCTTTTTATGGTGATTTGGCTCGTTTGCCGGGCAGAACAGGAATAGGGTTGACAAACCTGGATTTGAGCCATAAATTCTTATCAGGAGGGGACATTGGAAAATATCAGGGCCGAGAAATATTTTCTTTCCCCCGTATCCAGGAAGCTGGTGGAAATAATTGAAAAGAGCGCCCCGGAGCTCACCCAGGCCTATTTGCTGGATATCAAAAAACATCCGAACATGCCGACCTACCAGTCTTTTCCTGAAAAAGAGGTCTACGACCGGGCCTACCTGGTCTTCAGCCAGCTCGGCCGCTGGATCTCCTACGAGCTGGATTCGGACGAGATGAAGAAATACTGGATAGAACTGGGTAAGAAAAGGCGGCAGGAAGGCTTTGCCCTGCCCGAGATTTTCCTTTCACTCTGCCTGATAAGAAAGGAACTCTGGACCAAGATTCAGGCCGAAGGCCTTCTGGATAACGCCCTCGACCTTTACCAGGCCCTGGAGCTGTATAACAGAATTGTCACCTTTTTTGACCGGGCTCTTTATTATGCTATCATAGGCTATCACAGTTAACCTGCCCCGAGGTCAACCAGACTGTTTTTGAAGATGGACGCAGACTATAACCTTATCGTCCGGCGCCTGAGTGAAGCCAGCCAGAAGGCAGAAACCGGGTTTTACATTCACTATCCTTTCTGTCGTCAAAAGTGTTCTTACTGTCATTTTTCAAGCTCCGTCTATGAGCGGGAGCTTCACCTGAAGTGGCTGGCGGCCATAAAAGAGGAAATCAGGAGAGCGGCCGCTCTTTTTTCCGATTATCTGATCATAGATACGGTTTATTTTGGCGGCGGAACGCCGTCCCTGCTGACCCCGGGCGAAGTTAAATGCCTGCTGGACTCTGTTCAAAAGAACTTCGAGGTCCGACTCCAGGAAGCAACCATTGAGGTCAACCCCGCTGCTGAAGCTGGAAGAATCGGGGGCTGGCTTCGGGCCGGGATTAACAGGCTGAGTGTCGGAGCCCAGTCCTTTGACCCGGAAGTTCTTAGAGTTTTAGGACGGAATTATGATCCTGATAACACCGTCAGGCTGGTGGAAGAGGCCAAGAAAGCGGGAGCAAGCAACATCGGATTGGACCTGATGGTTGGAGTTCCCGGGGAGTCATTAAGGACTATTGAGGTTAACCTGAAGGCCCTGGCTGAACTCCAGCCGGAACACGTTTCGGTCTATCTGCTGGAAGAACTGGAAAAAGTCCCTTTCCAGAGAGTCTGGGAAAAATCCCCGGTTTCAGAAGAGGCCGCAGCCGAAACCTATGAGAGATATCGATTGAGCTTGGAAGCGGCAGGCTGGCTTCAGTATGAAATTGCCAATTTTTCCCGGCCCGGGTACCGTTGCCGGCATAACCTCAAGTACTGGAAGTATCAGCCTTTTCTGGGTCTTGGACCTTCTGCCTCCTCTCATCTTGCCAATTTTCGCTGGACCAACCCGTCCGGCCTGGAAGACTGGTTATCTGCCCTTGGTTCCGGGAAGCCCGGCTTTGACGAATTCATTGAACTCCGTCCCGGGGAGGAAGTCCGGGAGTTCCTGGCTTCTGGCCTGAGGTTGAGGGAGGGAATTTCCCTTGAAGAGCTGACCTCCCGGTTTCCCGGAGTTGATTTGTCCGGATATGAGACCAGGCTAACCAGGTTAAAAGATTACGGCTTATTACAGGTTTCAGACGGGCTGGTCAGGATTCCGCCCGAAAGATTTCTGATTAGCAACTATATTATCTCCGAGCTTCTTTTATAAATTTTTATAATAATTGGCCTTGGCTCTCAGCTTCAGGATCTGAAGCCATAAGCCGGCCTGCAGTTGCCCCGAAATATCCTGGGCTGACAAAATAAGAAGTAACTCAGCTCCAGCCCGGTCCCTCAAGTTGTTATTAAACCTGTATTAAATCTAATTTCTCTGCTCCGAAATAACCCCCGGCTTCAGGGTTTTGATTTTTACCGGCCCGGCCTTTGATTTTTTTCGTGTTTATGCTAAAAATTTATAAAAATTATTGAGCGACGATGGGCGACAGAAAGATCAAGGTCAGTTGTTTTCAGTGCGGGCAGACCAATTACTATCCGGAAGAGGCTGGCCACAAGACCGTGGTCTGTGGCCGCTGCCGCAATCCTTTGCCCAGGCCGGGTGACGTGGTCAGCGTCAATTCGGCCCAGGCCGTGAACCTGATCAGCCGCTCCAGCCTGCCGGTCCTGGTGGACTTTTATTCTGATTCCTGCGGGCCCTGTTTGCTGATGGCCCCGATCCTGGACAGGCTGGCCCGGCGGCGGGCCGGTGAGCTCATGGTCATCAAGGTGGATGTAGAAAGACATCAGGACCTGGCCGCCCAACTGGGGATTACAGCTGTTCCCACTTTTATCGTTTTCCACAAGAATGCCGAACGGGGCCGGGTGTCCGGGGCCATGGGCGAAATGGATTTTTCTCTCTGGGTGGCCAGGCTGACCTGAAGAGCCCTGGCTTATTCAGAAAAGTCTGAAAGGAAATACCCCAGCCGGTGCCTGACCTGGTAGTCCCGGCCGCTCTTGAGGTTAACCTGAACCTGCCTGAAACCGGACTGTTCGGGCTGCCGTTCAGACCGGTAGAAGATTAAATAATATCCAGAAGCATTTTCGGCTGATTTCTTGAGTCCTTCCACCGGGTTGGAGGTGTTGTCGGAGATTCCACCGGTGGCTCTGGCCGCCTCGGTCAGGGCCTCAAAGACATCTTCCGATTGCTCGTTCATCACCACCCCGCTGATGCGGACCGGTTTTTTATCCAGGTAAACAAAATTGAAAAGCGCCCCGGAGTCGGCCATGGCCTGGCTGATGGCTTCCTTGTCCAGACTGGTTTCCCGGCGGTAGAACTGGAAGAGTTCCATCAGGTTGTTGATGATGTGAGGATAGTCCTGGTAGCTGGACATCATCTGGTCCAGGACTCTTGAGCTGAGTTCGGGGCGGAACTCTCGCTGATAGAAAAAGATGACCGTTTTCTGTCCCGGGGTCTTTTTAAGTGAATGGGCAAAGGACAGGAACTTGTCCTGGTCGGCCAGCCTTAGCCCGTCCAGCTTGATAAGGGTGTCCTGGTAGCGGGAGAGCATGTATTCAATGCCGAAATTAGAAGTGGTTGAATCCGACTCGTTCTCCACGTCCGGGTCAGCCCCGACAGACTCGCCGCCGAAGGTGGCCAGGGTGCGGGTAATCTTTTTCAGGTCCCGCAGGACCGTGTTGTATTCGCGACTGCCCTGGATGATGTCGGCCCTCATCAGGTTCTGGATTTCCCGGCTGACCTGGGACCTGGGCTTGCCTCTAAGGGTTTCGGGGTTGAAGCGATAGATTTTGAGGGGGGTAATCAGGGTCAGGGTATCGCCCGGTTGAAAATAATTATTGACCAGCAGGCTGACCGCATCGCCCAGTCTCTTGTCGTATTCGCTGGCCTGGACGATGAGGAAGTAATTATTGTTCAGGCTGACGGGGTAGGGCTGTTCTTCCCAGACCCGGGTCAGTTTGTTGTTTTCCACCAGGTAAATTGCTTCGATTTTCCGAACCTGGCCGTCTTCCAGGACTTCAAAGTCCTGCGGGCCGAGATTGCGAACAAAATTGCTTTTCTGAAGCACCCTGACCGCCACCGAAGAATAGTGGTCTGAGCCGGACTGAATCCCGGCCTGAACATCAAGATTTACTGAGATGGTGGCCAGGAACGCGGTCAATATAAAAATAAAAAAAAGCCTGGATGCTGGCTTCATTGATTTCCCTCCGTTCTTGTTGAGTGTTCTTTCTGTCAAATATTATAACCGGTAAGAAGAATGCCGAAGAGGGGACTCGAACCCCTACTCCCATTTTTGCGGGAACTAGCCCCTCAAGCTAGCGTGTCTTCCAATTCCACCACTTCGGCATTCCCACATTTTTTATTTCTTGCCTGTATCTTCAGACTTCTTCTCGGTGTTCTCGGCGCTGGCCGGTGGAGTCTGTGATTTCTGCTCCTGGGTGGCAGGCTGGGCCTGGGTGGCCGCCGGTGTTTCCTTGGTGGGCACGTTTCTGACCACCGAGGAGGTTTTCCCGGATATCAACCAGAGTCCGAGCGAGGTCACCATGAACAGAATGGCGCAAATGGTGGTCACCTTGCCGAGCAGGGTCTGGGCCCCCCTGGGGCCAAAGGCTGTCTGGCTGCCGGCTCCGCCGAAAGCCCCGGCCAGGTCAGCTGCCTTGCCGGATTGTAGCAGAACGGCCAGAATCAAGACGATACAGATAATAACGTGAACCGTAACCAGTAAAGCTGTCACTTTAATCCCTCACTGCGCGGAGAGCCTCTCTGGCTATGGCCAGGAACGACTCAGCTTCGAGAGAAGCTCCGCCCACTAAAAATCCATCAACGTCCTTTTCCCTGGCTAAGGACAGGGCGTTGCTCGGTTTCACTGAACCGCCGTATAGAATTATAGCATAATCAGCCACGCTTTTGCCATACCTGGAAGCCACCAGGCTTCTGATAAAGGCCTGAACTTCTTCTGCCTGTTCCGGGGTGGCATTGCGGCCGGTGCCTATGGCCCAGATTGGCTCATAAGCCAGGACTACCCGACTAAAAGCCGGGCTGTCAAGGGTAAAAAGGCTCTGTTCAAGCTGGGTCCGGATTCGGTCCAGGGTCCGGCCGCTTTCTCTTTCCTCGAGGGTCTCTCCGATGCAGACGATGGGCGTTAGTTCATAATTCAGGGCGGCCAGGGTCTTTTTCCGCACGGTCTCGTCGGTTTCGCCAAAGTACTGCCTTCTTTCGGAGTGGCCGATGACCACAAAATCGCAGCCGGCTTCCTTGAGTTGCAGGGGGGAAATTTCTCCGGTGAAGGCGCCCTTTTCCTCCCAGAAGACGTCCTGGGCGCCGACGGCGATTGCTGTTCCGGAAACCGTTCTTTTGACTTCCTGGATGGCCGTGAAGGGTGGAATAAGAATTAGAGTGGCTGCCCCGAAAGAATTATCAAGACCTCTGACCACGGCTTCAGCCAGTTCCCTGGCTTCGGCGATGGTCTTGTACATTTTCCAGTTCCCGGCAATAACCGGTTTTCTTAAGGCCGCCATGTTAGTTCCCTCTTTATTTTATCTATTTTTAATTTTAATGAAGCCGCTGACCGTCAGAAATAATTTATAAACAGCTTTTTCTGCGGTGATAGAAAAGCTTCTCCGCTGATAAAAAGTTATTTCTGACCGCAGCCGTTTCTTATTCCAGGGCCTCAATTCCGGGCAGGGTTCCGTAAGCTACAAACTCCAGAGAAGCTCCGCCGCCGGTTGAAATGTGGCTAATTTTACCGGCCAGGCCGGCCTTCTGGATGGCGGCTATGGAATCACCACCGCCGACCACTGACAAGGCTCCGGACCCGGCCACGGCTGCAGCAATTTCCATGGTTCCCCGGGCGAAGGCCTCCACCTCGAACACACCCAGCGGGCCGTTCCAGAAAATGGTCCTGGCTGATTTAATCAGCTTCCCGTATTCGGCTATGGTCCTGGGCCCGATGTCCACTCCCATCAGGTCTTCCGGCAGGGGATAGCTGTCAGCCACGGCGGCCGCTTCCCGGCTGTCTATGGAAACGGCCAGGACATGGTCCAGCGGGAGGAGGAGCTTGACCCTGTTATCTTCGGCCTTTTTCATTATCTGGGCAGCGATTTCCAGCTTATCCTCTTCCACCAGGGATTTGCCGACGGCCAGCCCGCGGGCTTTAAGAAAAGTATAGGCCATGGCCCCGCCGATGAGCAGGGCATCGGCCTTGGTCACCAGGCTTTCCAGGACTGGAATCTTGTCCTCAATTTTAGCCCCGCCCAGAATGGCCACAAAGGGTTTCTGGGGGTTATCGGTGATTTTTTTCAGGTAATCCACTTCCTTTTTCAGCAGGTAGCCGGCTGCTTTCTCGGGAATAAAGGAAGCTATACCCACCACCGAGGCATGGGCCCGGTGGCAGGAGCCGAAAGCGTCGTTGACAAAAACCTGGCAGCCTTCAGCCAGTTTCCGGGAGAACTCCGGGTCGTTATCGGTTTCCTGCTTGTAAAAGCGAACGTTTTCCAGGAGCAGCAGTTCACCCTCTTTCAGCCCGGCCTTGAGGCTATTCACCTCGGGACCGATGACGTCTGGAGCCATGATACTATTCGTTCCGGGGAGAAGCTGGCCGAGTCGCCCGGCCACGGGCTTCAGGCTCATCTTGGGGTTGAACTGGCCCTTGGGCCGGCCCAGGTGAGAGGCCACCACCAGCCTGGCTCCCTTCTGCAGCAGGTATTTTATGGTTGGCAGCGAGGCCTGAATCCTGGTGTCGTCCCGGATGTTCAGGTTTTCATCCAGGGGAACGTTAAAGTCCACCCGCAAAAAGACAGTCTTGCCTTTGACTTCAATTTCTTCCACGAATTTCATTTTTTCCCCTCCCGGGGTTTATTTCTTCATTATGTACTTGACCAGGTCCACCAGCCGGCAGGAATAACCCCACTCGTTATCGTACCAGGCCATGACCTTGACCAGGTTCTTTTCGATGACCTTGGTCGACAGGGCATCGACTATGGCCGAGTGGGGGTTGGACATGAAGTCCACCGAGACCAGAGGTTCTTCGGTGTATTCAATTATTCCCTTGAGTTTTCCTTCGGCCGCCGCTTTCAGCGCCGCGTTGACCTCTTCGGCTGTGGTTTCTTTCCTGACCACGGCCACCAGGTCGACCAGCGAAACGTTGGGAGTCGGGACCCTGATGGCGATGCCATCAATTTTACCCTTGAGTTCGGGCAGGACCAGTCCCACGGCCTTGGCCGCCCCGGTGGTGGTGGGAATCTGGGAGATGGCTGCGGCCCGGGCCCTTCTCAGGTCTTTGTGGGGGGCATCCAGGATTTTCTGGTCATTGGTGTAGGCGTGAATGGTGGTCATGAAACCCTTTTCGATCCCAAAATTTTCATGAATGACCTTGGCCACCGGGGCCAGGCAGTTGGTGGTGCAGGAGGCATTGGAAATCAGGTGGTGCTTGGCCGGGTCATAGGCTCCTTCGTTGACGCCGATGACGATGGTGATATCAGGGTCGGTGGCCGGGGCCGAGACTATTACTTTCTTGGCTCCGCCGATTTCAATATGCTTGAGGCAATCGGGTCTCTTGGTGTATTTGCCGGTGGACTCGATGACCACGTCCACACCCAGGTCTTTCCATTTCAGGCCGGAAATATCCTTTTCCGCCAGGACCTTGATGGGCTTGCCGTTGAGCAGGATGGAGTCCTCGGTGGCCCTGATGTCTTCTTTAAGCGGGCCGAGCACCGAGTCGTACTTCAGCAGGTGGGCCAGGGTCTTGGCGTCGGTAATGTCGTTGACCGCAACGTATTCCAGCTCCGGGTCTTTGTAGGAAGCCCTGAGCATGTTGCGACCTATCCGCCCGAATCCGTTTATGCCTATCCTTATAGCCATAGAAAACCTCCTTTCTAATTTTTCTGATAATAAATTTGAGTTTATAAAAATTTATCATAGATGGCTGTTTTTAGCAATCAAATCCGGCCCGGCTGAGCAGGCTTCGGGTAAGACTGTCCACTTCTTCAAAAAATGGGCCAGGCATCAGGGGCAATCCCTAAGTCCGGTGAGTGCCACCTTTGGCTTTCTACGGGCTCATTTTTTATGATAATATTCTTTAAGATTGAGGTGACAGATGAAAATCCTGACCGCTACCCAGATGAGAGAGATTGACCGGATAACCATCGAAGAAATTGGAATCCCCGGCCCGGTCCTGATGGAAAATGCTGGCCTTCAGGTCGCGGCCGTCCTAAGGAATGAACTGGGCGTGGAGGCCGGGATGAGAGTGGTGGTGGTGGCCGGAAAGGGCAACAACGGCGGCGACGGCCTGGTGGTGGCCCGGCATCTCCACAACCAGGGTGTCGACTGCCCGGTCTTGCTTATCGGTAGAATCTCCGAGGTCCGGGGAGATGCCGCCTTGAACCTGGAGATTGCCCGGAAGATTGGCCTGCAGGTTATCGAGGTCGGGGACGAGGCCGCCTGGAAGAAAGCCAGGAAAATTCTTTCGGAAACGCCGATAATCGTTGATGCCCTGTTTGGAACCGGTCTGGCCAGCCCGCTCCAGGGTTTATATGCCAGGGTGGTCCAGGACATAAATGATTCGGGAGCCTTTGTGGTCTCAATTGACATTCCATCGGGCCTGTCCTCCGACACCTTTGAACTCATCGGGCCCTGCGTCCGGGCTGACCTGACCGTCACCCTGGGGGCGCCCAAGGTGGCCCATTTCTTTCCGCCAGCCGAAGACTATGTCGGCGAGCTGGTGGTGGCCGACATCAGCCTGCCACCCTTTTTATTCGAACGTCCGGGATTGAACCTGGAACTGGTGGAGCTGGAGTCCCTGGTCCCATACTTTCAGCCCAGGAAGCGCGATACTCACAAAGGCACCTATGGCCATCTGCTGGTCATTGCCGGGTCGCGCGGCAAGACCGGGGCAGCGGCCATGGCCGGCCGGGCCGCCCTGAAAATGGGGGCGGGGCTGGTCACCGTGGCCACGGCCGGGAGCTGTTTGCCCGTGGTGGCCAGGAGCATGCCAGAGTTGATGACCGAGCCCCTCGCCGAAACAGACTCGGGCAGTATCTCGGAAGAAGCCCTGGGACGGGTGCTGGAATTAATTAAGGGCAAGGATGCCCTGCTGGTCGGGCCGGGTCTCTCCACCCATCCTTCAACCTCAGCCTTTATCCTGAAGTTGCTAAGCAAGCTGAAGAACTACAGGAATCCGCTGGTGGTCGATGCCGACGGCTTGAATATCATTGCCGCCAAACCGGAAGCATTGTCTTTGCTTCCCGAAAAAACAATTCTGACCCCTCACCCGGGCGAGTTTTCCAGGCTCAGTGGCCTGGGTACTGCTGAAATCCTGAGAAGACGCCTGGAAATAGTCGCGGAGTTTGCCAGGAAGCATCAATTGCACCTCGTCTTGAAGGGATACCGGACCCTGATCGCTTCTCCGAAGGGGAAGGTCATGGTCAACCCGACCGGAAACCCGGGAATGGCTTCTGGCGGAACCGGAGACGTCCTGGCCGGTCTTCTGGCTTCGGAAGCCATGCAGGTTAAAGACCTGCTTCAGGCGGCGGTCAATGCCGTTTTTATTCACGGGTTGAGCGGGGACCTGGCTGCGGAAAAAGTAGGAGAAAAAAGCCTGACCGCCACCGACCTGATTAGATTCCTGCCGGTAGCCATCAGGTTCGTGGCCAGCGGTGGAGAAGATGACTCAGAAATCAGTTGAGCTGGAAATCAGGACCCATTCAGAACAGGAGACCTTCCAGCTGGCAGAAAATCTGGCCCGCGAGCTCCGGGGTGATGAACTGGTCCTGATCACCGGGGAACTGGGAGCCGGGAAGACGGTTTTTGTCAAGGGACTGGCTTCTGGCCTCGGGGTTAAGGCGGTCGATTCGGTCTGCAGCCCGTCTTTTACCCTGGTTAATATTTACAGCGGGCGGGTGGACCTCGTTCACGTCGACCTGTACCGGCTGGAAGACCCGGAGGAGATTGCCGACCTGGGGCTCGAGGATTACCTGGAAAACGGGGTCGTGGCCGTGGAATGGGCTGAAAGGCTGCCCGCGGATTTCCGGTCCGGAAGAATGATAGAAATTTCCATCGCCGTTGATGCCGATGACAGCAGGTTGATTAAAATCAAGACTTCGGAGGTTTACCTCAGCCTTTAGAATCAATAAAATTAATTAACTGGAGAAAATGCCTGGAAGAAAGGAAACGTTCATGAAGGACCTGAAAGCTCTCATCTTTGATGTGCCGGATTTCCCAAAACCGGGAATTGTGTTCAAGGATATAACCCCGGTTATTCAGGACGCCGAAGCCTTTAACCTGGTTATCGACCTGATGGCGGAAGTGGCCAGGAGGTATTCGCCGGACAGGGTGGCAGCCATTGAATCCCGGGGATTCATTTTCGGGGCGGCCCTGGCCAGGGAGCTGCGCACCGGGTTCAGCCTGATCAGGAAGAAAGGTAAGTTGCCCCGGCCGACGCTGAGCCTCAGGGCGCCAAATGAATATGCCGTGGAATATTTCGAGGCCCACCTGGACAGCATTCAGCCCGGGGAAAGGGTGATCATAGTCGATGACCTGATTGCCACCGGTTCTTCGGCCATAAGCGCCATTGAACTGGTCCAGAAACTCGGAGGCCGGCCGGTGGCCTTCGTGGCTCTGGTGGAGCTGACCTTCCTGGAAGGAGTTAAGAAAATAACCGAGGCTCATGCCGAAGTTCCGGTATTTACCCTGGTCAAGTTTTGAGGTCGGTCGCCTGGCCGGAACGACTTATCTTTATAGATTTCCGAGAATGTTGCTAATTTGTTCTGGCGATAGGCCGGCCGGGAGCTGCCCTGCCGGCTGGAGGATGTAGAAGTTGAGGCGAAAAAGGAGGGGCGATGACTGAGACCATGGAAAAGATTTTTCAGCTTCAGGCCAACCAGACCAATCTCAGGAAAGAACTGCTGGGCGGGCTGACCACCTTCATGACCATGTCCTACATCATTTTTGTTCAGCCGGCCATCCTGGGCCAGACGGGCATGGATAAAGGGGCAGTCATGGTGGCCACCTGCCTGGCCAGCGCCCTGGCCACTCTTCTGACCGGCCTGCTGGCCAACTATCCGGTAGCCCAGGCCCCGGCCATGGGGCACAACGTTTTCTTTGCCGTCACCGTCTGCGGACTGATGGGTTATTCCTGGCAGGTGGCCCTCGGAGCCAATTTTATTTCCGGGATAATCTTCACCATCCTGGCCCTGTTTGGGGTGGCCGGGAAGCTGGTGGAAATAATCCCGGACAGCTTGAAAAACGCCATCGCCGCTGGAATCGGTTTGTTGATTGCCCTGATCGGCCTGGAGTATGCGGGGATAGTGGTTTCCACTCCGGGCGTGCTGGTGGGGCTGGGGGACCTGGGCAGCAAGCCGGTCATCCTGGCCTTCATCGGGCTCCTGGTAATCTCGGTCCTGATGGCCTGGAAGGTGCCCGGGGCTCTTCTGTGGGGAATACTCGTGACCACGGCTGTTGGCCTGCCCCTTGGCGTGGTCAAATACCAGGGAGTGCTGGCTGCCCCGCCCTCTATTGAGCCGACCATGTTTCAGCTGGACATTGTTGGAGCGCTCAGGAGCGGGTTGATACCGATAATATTCGTCTTCTTCTTTCTCGATGTTTTTGATACGGTCGGAACCCTGGTCGGGGTCTGCGGCCCGGCCGGATTCTTCAAGAACGGGAAACTGCCCAGGGCCAACCAGGCCATGCTGGCCGATGCCATGGGGACAGTGGTCGGCACCCTTCTGGGTACCTCCACGGTAACCAGCTACATCGAGAGCTCAACCGGCATTGCCCAGGGAGCCAGGACCGGCCTGGCCAATCTGGCCACTTCGGTGCTCTTTCTGGGGGCTCTTTTTCTTAGTCCCCTGGCGGCCATGGTGGGCGGTAGCTTTGTCTATAAGGACCAGGTGCTCCACCCGGTCATAGCTCCTCCGCTCGTTATCGTCGGTTTCCTGATGATGAAATCCGTGGCCCGGATAGACTGGGAGGATATCAGCGAAGCCATTCCAGCTTTTCTGACGGTGGTGGTGATGCCGCTGGCCGTCAGCATCACTGACGGAATGGCCTTCGGATTTATTAGCTATTCCCTGATCAAGCTGGCCAGGGGAGAAGGACGGAAAGTGCACTGGCTGGTTTATTTGATATCTTTCCTGCTGGTAATCAGGTATTTTATCAGGTATGTTAGCTGATCGGGCCTGGCCGGTCGGGGAATTACAAAGTCAGGAAGATGAAGCCTAATATCTGCTTCGGTAAGATAACAGGCCAGGAAAGTTTTTTTGAAATCAAGGCTGGAGAAGAATCATGAAAAGGCAGAAGAGCTGGAAGTGGCTAATTCCTACTATTTTAGTAGGATTTATGCTGGGCTGCGCGGCCGGGGTTAAGGTCCAGGATGAAACCGCTCGTTTACCCGGCGACCGGAACTGGGTGGAAAAGACCATCAGAAAGATGACCCTGGATGAAAAGATAGGTCAGCTGGTGGTGGCCCGTTATACCGGTGAATTTTTCAATTACGACAGCCCCTACCTTAAGAACCTGGAAGAACTGGTCGGAAAGTATCACCTGGGCGGTTTGATTCTATTCGGCGGAGAAGCCCTGGAGACCGCCTATTTTACCAACCATTTTCAGAAACTGGCTAAAGTTCCCCTGCTCATTGCTTCGGACCTGGAAAGGGGAGCGGGCAACCAGGTGACCGGGGCCACTCTTTTCCCGCCGCTGATGGCCCTGGGAGCGGCCGATTCAGAAGAACTGGCTTACGAAATGGGCCGGATAACGGCCATAGAAGGCCGGGCCCTGGGAATCCACATGACCTATGCCCCGGTGGTCGATGTCAACATCAATCCGGATAATCCAATCATCAACACCCGCTCGGTCGGGGAAGACCCGGAGCAGGTGGCCAGGATTACCCGGGCCTTCATCCGGGGTTGCCAGGGCCACGGGATGATGGCCACGGCCAAGCATTTTCCCGGTCATGGCGATACCGACCAGGATTCACACAGCCTGCTTCCGGTGATCAAAGCCGACCAGGAAAGGTTGAAGAGAGTCGAGTTATATCCCTTCCAGGCAGCGATCGAGGCCGGGGTGGAGTCCATCATGACCGCCCATCTTTACATCCCGGCTCTCGAACCCGAAGAGGGGCTACCGGCCACCCTGTCCCCGCGGATCATGACCGACCTGCTCAGAAAGCAGATGGGATTCAAGGGGTTGATTGTCACCGATGCCCTGGAAATGCGGGGTATCACCGGCTATTTTGGCGATGAAGAAGCTGCACTTCGGGCCCTGAAAGCCGGGGGGGACCTGCTCCTTCTTCCCCTGGACCCGGTCAAGGTCATCGAGCGCCTGAAGCAGGCCGTGAGGAGCGGGGAATTGCCCCTGAGCCGGGTGGAGGAATCCCTGAGGCGGGTTCTTCTGGCCAAGACCAGGCTGGGGCTTCATCGCCAGCGCTATGTCAGCCTGGAGCGCCTACCCCTGGTCCTGGGAAAACAGGAATTCAGGGAAATAGCCAGAAAGACATTTTCTTCGGCCATTACCCTGGTTAAGAATGAGGGCAACCTGCTGCCGGTGAGAAAAGATAAAAAGGTTGTGCTCGTTTCACTCAGCAGCGACCCCGGTGATTACTATGCCGGGCGAAGGCTGGCGACCGAACTGGCCGGCCGCCTTCCCGGTCTCCGGGTTTTCTATGCCGACGGCGATACCGGCCGGGAGAGACTGGATGAAGCGCTGTCAGCAGCCTCGCAGGCTGACCTGGTGGTGGCTGCCCTTTTCTCCAGCCTCAGGTCGGGCAAGGGCACGGTTGACCTGGAGCCGGTTCAGGTGGAATTTATCAGGCAGCTAAATGTGGCCGGGATCAAGGTAGTAGCTCTTTCCTTCGGCAGTCCTTATTTTTTAAGGCATTTTCCCGAGGTTGATGGCTATCTTTGCCTGTACCGCAACACGCCCGAAACCCAGGAGCTGGCGGCCATGGCCCTGACCGGCGAAATCAGGCTTTCCGGCCGGTTGCCGGTGTCACTGCCCGGGCTGTATCCGCGCGGACACGGACTGGTCCTGGAAAAAATCGAGGAGGCAAAATGAAATACAAGAATCTCGGTCAGACCGGAATTAAAGTTTCAGAACTCTGTTTTGGAACCATGTCCTTTGGAGCCGAGGCCGACGAGAAGACCTCGGCTGCCATGTTTGCTTACTGCCGGGAAAAAGGGATCAACATCTTCGATTGCGCCGACCTTTATGCCAAGGGCCGGTCCGAAGAAATCCTGGGCCGGCTTATCAAGGACTGCCGGGAAGAGGTCATCATCACCAGCAAGGTCTATTTTCCAACCGGGCCCGATATAAACGCCATGGGGGCCAACCGCCGGCACATTATGTACGCGGTCGAAGGCAGCCTGCGGCGCCTGGGGACGGATCGAATCGACATTTACTTCATTCACCGCTTCGACGATATTACCCCGCTGGAGGAGACGCTGAGAGCCCTGGATGACCTGGTGCACCAGGGAAAGATTCTCTACATCGGCCTGAGCAACTTCAGTGCCTGGCAGGTGGAGAAAGCCATCGGCCTGGCCGCCCTCCATGGGCTGGCCCCGGTGGCCTGCATCCAGCCCATGTATAACCTGGTCAAGCGCCAGGCCGAGGTGGAGATTCTGCCCATGGCCGAGGCCGAAAAGCTGGGAGTTCTGGCTTACAGTCCGCTGGCGGCCGGCTTGCTTTCCGGAAAATACGGCCGGGATAAAAAACCGGCTTCGGGACGGCTGGTGGAAAACAGGATTTACCAGGTCCGCTACGGCCAGGACTGGACTTTTGAAGTGGCCGAGAAATTCACAGAATTTGCCAGGGCGCATGGTTACCACCCGGTCAGCCTGGCCATCGCCTGGGTGGGCAGCCATCCGGCCGTTACCGCGCCGATCATCGGCGCCAGGAATGTTGACCAGCTCAAGGACGCCGTGGCCGCAGCCGAGATTGAAATGACCGAAGAACTGCGGCTCGAAATTTCCAGACTGTCCCCGGAGCCGCCCCCGGCCACCGACCGCTCCGAGGAAAAAACCGAGACCCATTTCCCGATTCGCCGCTAAGACGTAAGGAATCGGGCTTTTCGGACCCCGGGCCGGCTGCGAACTCTAACCTGTCAGGGGTTGGAGCAGGTAGGTGCGGTTTTCATAGCCGGACAATTAACTTTCTTATAAAGCGGCCAGCTGTCTTATAAACCTGTAAAACAAAGAGAACTGAGCCTGACATATTTTTAAATGGGCATCCTACCTTGGGCCCCGGAACGATGAAATTTGGCCGACCAACCCGTGAGATGAAGCTTCCAGGAGTCCAGCCTGATAAAACTGAGCCCGGCCAGGCCGAGGCAGAGGGATTAGGTGCCCATGCCTAAATAGTTTGCAATCTTCAGCCCGCTTTAATAGCATAATCCTGTCCGGCCTGAGAGCTCCCAGAACGCAAGAAATTCTGGACTGTATCAGTTGCCTGAAGCCGGGTTAAATGAAATCGGTCCAATAGAGGTTTGGCGAGATGAAAAAGTTTTCTACTTATTCTCCAGTCTTTTTTTGTCTTCTCCTGCTTATGCTGGTTTCCGGCTGCCGGGAAGAAAAAGTTTCCGGCCCCGAAAAGGAAACTGTCGGGGTTGATTTTTCCGGTCGGATGGTGGTGCCGGTTAACCAGGTGGTAGAACCTTACGGCCTCCAGGTTCAGCTGCCCGGCCTTCGCCCCCAGGGCCTGGCCCTCTCGCCTGATGGGAAGCTGGTAGCCGTGTCGGGAAAGAATAATGAGCTGGTCATAATTGACCCGGTTGACCTGCGGATCAAGCAGAAAATACCGCTTCCCCCGGAGAGCCAGAACGAGCCGCTGCCCGAGACCGTTTCCGAAAACATCCTCGAACCAGACACCAAGGGCCAGCTCAGTTACAACGGGCTGGTTTTCTCACCGGACGGAAGCCACATATATCTAAGCAACGTCAACGGCAGCCTCAAGGTCTTCACGGTCCATTCTGACGGCCAGGTCAGGCCCTCTCACACCATTCTTCTGCCACCGGCCAGGGCACCAAGGAGAGAGGAAGAAATCCCATCCGGCCTGGCTTTCAGCCAGGACGGGAAAAGACTCTATGTCTGCGGCAACCTGTCCAACCAGCTCCTGGAGATTGAAGCGGCCACCGGTCAGGTGTTAAGAGTTTTTCCGGTCGGGGTTGCCCCGTTTGAAGTGTTGATTAAGGGAAATAAAGCCTACGTCAGCAACTGGGGCGGCCGCCGTCCCGGCCCGGATGACCTGGTCGGCCCGGCCGGTCGGGGAACTGTGGTCAGGGTTGACCCGGAAAAGTTTATTGCCAGCGAGGGTTCGGTTACCGTTATCGACCTCGATTCGGGAAAAGTAATCAAAGATATCATGGTTCACCTGCATTCCTCGGCCCTGGCCCTTTCGCCTTCCGGACGGTACCTGGTCTGCGCCAATGCTGCTTCAGATAACCTCAGTGTCATCGACACGGAAAAAGACGAGGTGGTTGAAACCATCTGGGTCAAGCGCAGCCCGGCCGACCTGTTCGGGGCTTCACCCAACGCCCTGTGCTTCCTGCCCGACGGCAACACACTGCTGGTGGCCAACGGTACCCAGAACGCCGTGGCCGTGGTCGACTTCCGGCCCAAAAAGAAAAAATCGCAGCTTAAAGGACTAATCCCGGCCGGCTGGTTTCCCGGAGTCCTGGCCTGGGATGAGAACCTCAACCGGCTGTGGGTGGCCAACATTAAAGGACTGCCAGACCGTCCGCGAACCGAAGACTCCACCGGGCGGACCGGTTTTAATACCCATCAATACTACGGGTCCCTTTCGGTCTTCAATCTGCCGGCAAAAAAAGAGCTGGCCCGGCTGACGGAAAAAGTCCTGGCCAATTTCCACCGGGAAAGAATCAGCGCGGCCCTGAAAAAACCGAGGGCCGGGGCCCGGCCCAGGCCGGTGCCAGAAAGAATTGGCGAGCCGTCGCTCATCAAGCACGTGGTCTATATCATCAAGGAAAACCGCACCTATGACCAGATCCTGGGCGATGTGCCCGAGGGCAACGGCAACCCCTCGCTCTGCATCTTTGGAGAAGAGGTCACCCCCAACCAGCACCGACTGGTCAGGGAATTCGTCCTGCTGGACAACACCTACTGCAGCGGCATCCTCAGTGCCGACGGCCACCAGTGGTCGACCACCGCTTTCGGCACAGATTACCTGGAAAAATCGTTTGCCGGCTGGCCCCGGAGTTACCCCGACGGCATGGGCCCGGACGAGGTTGACGCCCTGGCCTATGCTCCCAGCGGTTTCCTCTGGGATAACTGCCTGAAACATGGGGTCAGTCTCTGGAATTTCGGCGAATTTGCCATGCCCGACTGCGGCTGGGCTGACCCCATGTTTCAGGCAGTTATCCCAGAGGAAACCGCTGGGAG
>JANLFU010000012.1:62114-62403 GCA_024653215.1 Candidatus Saccharicenans sp.
GGCTGGATTTCTGGCATGAGTACCTGCACGGAAAAGGAGAGGTCAGGATTGGCAGCCAGCCGGCGATTCCTTCCATCACCTCCTTCACCTCGACCGGCTATGTCGGCTGGAACATGGATGTCCCGGACGTCTGGCGGGCCCGTTTTATAAAGAACAAAATCAAGGAATGGGAAGAGAAAGGAGAAATGCCGCAACTGGTCCTGGTCTGCCTGCCGGTGGACCACACCAGCTGGGGCATTTCTCCCTTCTCTTCCCATTCCTTGATTTTGTTTTTTATAAAACGGGCCCG
>JANLFU010000013.1 GCA_024653215.1 Candidatus Saccharicenans sp.
CCTGGATGGTTTCTTTGGTCTTATCCAGCTGCACGGGGGCCACTGCTATAAACGGCCGCTGGGCCCTGGCCGGAAGGACTACCGAGAAGGCCCCGTAACTCCAGTGCTTTTCTTCCCTGATGTTCATATTTATCCGGGAAACGAAATCTCCGCCGAAGATGTAATTCATCAGGTCGATGGCCAGGTCATCGGGGTCAGCCGGCGAAGGAACGGGTAGACCGGCCATGACCATGGATTGCGGGGCACCCGGTTTATCTATCAAATAGACTGCGGGCTTTGACCGGGGCCTGACCGCGGCCAGGTTTTTCCGCGGCACTTCCCCCGGTCGCCAGTTCTGGAAGATCTTTTCCAGCCTGGGCTTGATTTCAGCCAGGGTTATATCGCCGGTCACTATCAGGGTAGAGTGGTTCGGTTTGAACCAGGTCTGGTGGAACTTCTTCAGGTCTTCCCGGGTAATTTTCTGGACCGTTTGTTCGTAGCCGCTTCCGGTCAGGGGGTTACTGTAGGCATGTCCTTCGCCGAAGATCAGTTTTGGCAGGACCCGGATGGCCAGGGTGGTCGGGGCGAACTTTTCCTGCTGGATCCTGGCTATCTGGATTTTCTTGAGCCGCTGGAAATCAGCTTCCGGAAAAGCCGGGTTCAGGATGACGTCGGCATAGATATCAAGAGCCCGGTCCAGGTTCTCCTTGAGCACCCCAAGGCTGACGTAGGAAAAGTCCAGGGCCGAACTGGCTCCCAGTTCCGCCCCGAGCTGGGCCAGCTCTTCGCTGACCTGGAGCGAGGTTCTGCGGGCCGTGCCCTCCTCCAGCATCTGCATGGCGAAATAGGCTGTCCCGGGCAGGGCAAACTGGTCGGCGGCGTAGCCGGCATCGACCATCAGGCCCAGCCGGACGTAGGGAATGGTGTGGCGCTCGGCCAGGATGATTTTAAGCCCGTTGCTGAGGGTGGCCTTCTGGATTTCCGGGAACCTGGCTTCCGGGGCTGTGGCCGGTTCGGGCATCCGGCTGCGGTCAACGTCTGTCTGGCTGGCGCGTAGCTGGGGATAGGGATGGACTTCCAGAACATAAAGACCATCTGACAGCCATCTCAGGGCAGTTTCCCGGATGATCTGCGGGGTGGCTTCCCGAACGTGTTTCAAGTTCTCTTTATAATAGTCCGGACGACCGCCAAAAACCTGGCTTCTGGCCAGGATATCGCACTTGCCGGAGAAACCGCCTATTCTTTCGATTCCCCTGATAAAATTGGTCAGATAGCCGGTCTTAACCCTTTCCAGTTCTCCGGGCTCGGGTCCGTCTTTAAGAAAGCGGACCACTTCTTCCTTTATGGCCTGTTCCAGCCTGGCCGGGTCGACGCCGGGCTTGACATCGGCCATGATGAAAAACACCCCGGCAATTTCTCGCAGGTCGACAAAGGCAGAGACGCTGGAAGCAATTTGTTCGTCATAGACCAGCCTTTTATAAAGCCGGGAATTTTTTCCTTCTCCCAGGATGCTGCTGGCCAGGTCCAGGTAATCAGCCTCGGCCGTGCCCCACTGGGGAATATTCCAGGCCAGGTAAAGCCTGGCCTGCGAGACCCTGTCCTCCACCTTCTGGCGCTGCTCGCCGGTTCTCTTGGCCACCCAGGCGGTGTGGCGGGCAACTGGCGGCGAGGGGGGAATGCTGCCAAAATACTTGTTGACCTTTTCCAGGACTTCTTTGGGATTGATGTCGCCGGCAATGACCACCACGGCATTGTTCGGTCCGTAGTAGGTGGCGAACCAGTCGTGGACATCCTGCAGGCTGGCCCGGTCCAGGTCTTCGATGGAACCACCCACCGTCCAGGAATAAGGATGGCCGGCCGGAACCAGGGCCTTGGCCAGCAGTTCTTCGGCCACAGAGTAGGGCTCATTGGCATACTGCCTTAGCTCGTTCTGGACCACTCCGCGCTGTTCGTCCAGCTTGGCCTGGTCGATGGCCCCCTTGAGATGGCCCATCCGGTCTGATTCCAGCCAGAGGACCAGGTCCAGGGCCGGAGCGGGTACGGTCTCAAAGTAATTGGTCCGGTCTTCGTTGGTGGTGCCATTGATATCGGTGGTTCCCACCTTCTGCAGGGCCTTGAAGAAGTCATCGTTATAATGCTCGCTGCCGTTGAACATCAGGTGTTCGAACAGGTGGGCAAAGCCGGTCTTGCCGGGCTTTTCATTCTTGGAGCCAACGTGGTACCAGACGTTGAAGGCCACGATCGGGGCCTTGTGGTCTTCGTGCAGGATGACGGTCAGGCCGTTGGGCAGGACGTGTTTCTGGAAGGGAATGTCAATTTCTTTAGTGCTCTGGGCCCGGGCCGCAGCCGGCCAGGTGCCTGCTAACAGGACAACAACCAGAAAGAAAGCCAGTGCCTTCACCGTCAGTTGGATGGTTAAATTCCTTTGAATATTCATAAAAGTCTCCTTAAAGAGCTTTTTATCATTAATACGAAAAGTGGCCGTAATGGTTTTGCCCTGAGCCCGTTTAAGATTTCAGGAAACCAGGTCCTTTCCCAGGTTGTATGCCTCCTTCAACACACCAGGTTGTTTTCTGACCTGGCCCGGGCTGGCAGCCGAGGCATAGACCATGCTTTTAATTTCAACTCCCAGGTAGCCGAAAATGTCCTGGTAGGCCCGGAGGGCATTGACCCCGCCCGAGGAAAAGACATCCCGGTCGGCATAGGTCAGAATCAGGCCCACCTTTTTATTCTTGAAGACGGCGTATTCGTTCCCGCCAAAAGCGTACCAGCGGTCAATGAACAACTTGGTCTGGGCATTGATGGTGAACCAGTAGACGGGGTGGGCCAGGATTATGGCTTCGGCCTCCTTAAGCCGGGGATATAATTTTTTCATGTCGTCTTTCTGAACGCATTCACCCGGGCCCCTGTCCCGGCAGCGGTCGCAGGCCCGGCAGGGGTTGATTTTAAGGCGGGCCAGGTTGATGACTTCAACCGAAGCCCCGGCTTCCCGGGCGGCCCGGGCCGCTTCCAGGGCCAGGATGGTGCTGTTGCCGTCTTTTCGCGGGCTTCCGGTAAACACCAGGAGTTTCTTTTTCATCTCATCCCTCCTTCCGGTTTACAGACTGGCTTTTTATTATGGTCACCAGGGCGATGACCACCCAGACTGAATTGACTCCAACCGAAGGGTAGGCGCCGAAGTGGAAAGCATTTATGAGCAAGCAGGCGCTTCCGGCCAGGTTGAGAAGCTGGTAGGGCAGGGAATCCCCGTCCAGTTTCCGGTTGGAAACCAGGACGTAGGCCAGCAACAACATCAGGGCTCCCAGCCAGCCGGCCAGGTTTATCAGGAAGGTTTGATTCATGGCAAATGGCTCCAACCTGAAAAAGTTAAGATAAATTATACAGGAAAGGCCGGCCTCGAGAAAGTTGAGAAAAATCCGGGCGAGCTCCGTCTGTAATTGCAGAAAGGAGGAAATCATGGCAGAGAGAAATTTCAACCCCGGCAAAAAAGACCGGTTGACGGTGGAAGAATTCGTCCAGCTGGCCATTAAATCCCTGAGGATGGGCGATTTCAAGGGTATCCACTCGGTCTACAGCGGGTTCAACGAGGCCTTCAAGAAATATTTTGGCCAGGATCCGGTGCAGGCCACCAACCGCCTGGCCGAAGAAAAAAAGATTGAAATCAGACCGATAAAAGGCGGGGTATTGCTTTATCTTCCGGGAGAGGCACCTTCCCAGTCCAGGGGAGATGAGGCCTTGAAGAAGATGGGGTTGTCCCTGGCAGAAAAGACCGGGAGTGCCTGAGCCCGGTCAGGAGCGCGGCGGACCGGGTGGCTGGTCGGAGCCACCCTCGGAAAAAGATTTCAGCTTGTCGCGCAGGGTGGACTCGGCCAGCTTGCGCAGGGCCTTGGTTTCGATCTGCCGAACTCTTTCCCTGGTGACCTTAAGTTTCTGGCCGATTTCTTCCAGGGTGTGCTCCTGGCCGTCGCCGATGCCGAAGCGCATCTTGATGACCGTGGCTTCCCTTTCGGTCAGGGAATTGAGGGCCCTGGTTATCTGTTCTTTTAGGTTGGCCCGGATGACGATGTCGGCCGGGGAGGGATTGTAGACATCCCGGACGAAGTCCTTGAGGAAGCTCTCCTCGTCATCCCCGATGGGCGAGTCCAGCGACAGCAGTTCCTGGCTGTCCTGAAGAATCTTGCTGACTTTCTGCACCGGCATGCGGACGGCCTCGGCGATTTCCTGGACGGTCGGTTCCCGCCCGGTCTTCTGCACCAGTTCCTGGTGAATTTTCTTGAGACGGTTGATGGTTTCCACCATGTGCACCGGGATCCTGATGGTCCGGGCCTGGTCGGCAATGGCCCGGGTGATGGATTGCTTGATCCACCAGGTGGCATAGGTGGAAAACTTGAAACCGCGGTGATAATCGAACTTCTGCACCGCCCTCATCAGGCCCAGGTTTCCTTCCTGGATGAGGTCGGACAGGCTCAGGCCGCGGTTGACGTAGTTCTTGGCAATTGAGACCACCAGCCTGAGGTTGGCCTCGATCAGCTTGTTTTCGGCATGTTTCTGGATCTTCTCGCCGCGGCTGACATCGCGCAGCACCCGGCGCAACTCGCTGGCCTCCAGCCCGGATTCCTGGCGGTAGACCTTCTCCTCGGCCAGGTACCGGTTGAGCTTCTGCTTCAGGGCTTCGGCCGCGGTTTTCGGCTTGGTCTTCTGGAGGGCCAGCTGGATTTCTTCCTTTTTCTCTTCCAGCTCGTTCATGACCTGGAGGATGTCGCGTAGCCGGCCGATGGTGGCGGCCATCTTTTCCGGCGAGAGATGAAGCTCTTCCAGGATCTGGTACATCCTTATGATCAACCGGCCATGGGCAAAAACCTTTCTGGGGGTGGGTTTCAGGTTCGAAAACTTTTCCGATAGCCGGTAAAATTTATCGAGGGTCTGGCGCAGGCTCTTGACCTTCTTCCAGGCGGCGTCGTCCTCGAAGTCCTCGGTCTCGTCAAAAAATCTCAGGAAGCGCTCCGGTTCGGTTTCGGCCAGGTCGCGCAGGGAAAGAATGTCCTTGATAGCCAGCCTGGTCTTGAGCAGGGCCCGGAGCTGGATCTTTTTCCCCCTTTCCATCTGACGGGCCAGGTCAATTTCATCCTGCTGGGAGAGGAGGGAAATTTTGCCCATCTCCCGGAAGTATATCTTTATCGGGTCGTGGTCGGATTCAATCTGCTCGGTGGCCTTGCTGGCCTCGGCCTTGGCAGTCTTCGGCAGTATATCTTTCAGTTCAAATTCATCGAAATCATCGGAAATACTTTTCAGCTTGTTAGCCTGCTGCAGCTCAGGCTCCAGGGCCTTGTTCAGAAAGAGCGGGTCAAGTTCCGGACTGAAAATCTCTGGAGATAGAGTCTGCTCCGGCGTCATGAATTCAGACTTCTCCTGCGGTTTCCTGGCCGTTTTCTTCTTAGAAATAGTCTTGTCTTTTTTAGTCTTTTTTACCATGAGACCCCTGAGATTCTCGCCCCTAAGCCTGCGACTGGGGGGAGAGAAGGTGTTTCTATCTTTTATTCCTTACTATAAATAAGCCGCCGAGCTTCCTTTGTCAAGCAATTTTAATGCATCCATCCTTGAAGGACAGGGTTATATATTATAGAATAACTATCTGATTAGTAAAGCGGAGTCACGATGAAAACAAGATGGTCGGCAGTAGCATTAATCCTTCTATTTAGCCTCGTCCTGATACCCCCTCTGGCTGCTTCTCCCGGGCAGGCCAAGCCAAAATCCCAGAAGGAGCTCGTCCGGGCCCTGCCTGATAAGTACCGGAAGTGGCTGGAGGAGGAGGTGGTCTACATAATTTCCCAGAAGGAAAGGGAGGTTTTCCTGAGGCTGGAAAATGACCGCCAGCGGGATATCTTTATCGAGGCTTTCTGGAAGCAGCGCGACCCCAACCCCAACACTCCCGAAAACGAGTTCAAGGAAGAACATTACCGCCGTATTGAATATGCTAACAAGTACTTCGGCAAGGAATCTCCCGGTCCCGGCTGGCGTTCCGATATGGGAAAGATTTACATTATGCTGGGCGAGCCCCAGTCCACGGAAAAATATGAAAACATGTATGACCTGTACCCGACCATAATCTGGTTTTACCAGGGTATGGCCGAGTACGGGCTGCCCAATGCTTTCTCTGTCGTTTTCTACAAGCCGGACGGCACGGGCGAATACAAGCTTTATTCGCCCGTTAAGGACGGCCCGATGAAGCTGATGCCCCATTACAGCGGGGACATGACCAGCTATGCTGACGCCTTCGGCAAGCTGACCGATATCGAGCCCAACGTGGCCAAGGTCTCCTTGAGCCTCATCGAGGGAGAGCCGCTGACCGACCTGGTTCCTTCCATCTCCTCCGACATTCTGATCAACCAGAAGATTCCGGCGGCTCCGACTTACAAGGTCCGCAGCACCTATGCCGAAAAGCTATTCCGTTACCAGGATATAATCGAGGTCGAATACACGGCTAACTACATTGATAGCGATGCCCTGGTCAGCGTCTATCAATCGCCGTCGGGAATTTACTACGTTCACTATCTGATTGAACCCAAGAAACTGTCGCTCGAAAGAAATGACAACAATTACCAGACAACCATAGTGATCAACGGCATCGTGACCGACCTGGATGGCAAGCCGGTCTACCAGTTTGACCGGCGGGTGCCTCTCAACCTGCGGGGAGACCAGGTTTCCAGCATCAGGGACCGACAGATGAGTTTCCAGGATGTTTTCCCCCTGATTCCCGGGAAGTACCGCCTGAGCATCCTGTTCAAGAATTTCATTTCCAAGGAGTTCACCTCGCTCGAGACCACCATCAACATTCCCGAGCGGCAGCTGCAGATGAGCCCGATTCTCCTGTCGACCCGCCTGGCCCGGAGCTCCCAGTACCGTGGCCTGAACAAGGCCTTCCTGCTCGGGGACCTGCAATTTGCCCCAACCCCGCGTAATGACTTTGTCCTGGGCGACAGGATGTATGCCTTCTTCCAGCTCTGGGGCCTGGCCCCGCAACTGAGAAATACAGGCAGCCTGAATTATGAGGTTGTTCGCGAGAACGGCGAAGTCGTTAAGAGTTTTAGCAAGAAACTTACCGAATATGCCGAGGGCAATGTCTTTTACGAGGAATTTGTCCTGGAAGGCTGGACCCCGGCCAATTACACCCTGAAGGTAAACCTGCAGGACGGCAGCGGCAAACTTCTGCTCAGCGAAAAGGCGAACTTCTTCATCAGCCACCTTCCGGCCCTGCCACGGTCCTGGGTCATGACCCAGCCGGTTGACGGCGATAATTCGGCTACTGTCCAGCATGCCCTGGGTCTTCAGTACTGGAACAGGAAGGACCTGGTGAGAGCCAGAAGGTACCTGGAAACTGCCCAAAAAATGGACCCGACCGAGCCGGCCTATGCCCTGGATTTTTGCCGCCTCCTCTTTTTCGAGGAAAAGTACCAGGAAGTTCTGAATATCGCCCTGCCATTCGTTAACCAGGGAAACAAGGATTTCCTGGAAATTACCGGCGAGTCCTTCCAGGCCCTTAAGCAGTATCAACAGGCCATAGATTATTACAAGCAATACCTGGCCCATTTCGGCACCAACGTCAACGTGCTTAACGCCATCGGGGAATGCTATTACCAGCTGGGCGACATGGACGAGGCCCTCTATGCCTGGGAAAGGTCGCTCCAGATCGAGCCCAACCAGGCCAGGATAAAAGACCGGGTCAAGGCCGCAAAGGATAAGAAGAAATAATCCATCAACCCTGATTGGATATATAATATGGTATGGAGGTCTTGATGAAAAAGAATCATTATCGTTTTCTGGTAATCATGCTGGCCATATTTTTCCTGTCCCAGACTCTGGCCCTGGCCCAGGCCGGGCGGGGAGTCGGCCGGCTGGGCGGTGTGGTGCTCGATAACAACGATAAGCCGGTGGTCGGGGCCAGGCTGGTCCTGACCTACGTCCAGGATGCCGGTGGAGGACTTAAACTTGAAGCCACGACCAACAAGAAAGGCGAGTGGTCTTTCATCGGGCTGGGTTCCGGGCGCTGGAGCCTGATGGTTTCGGCCGAGGGCTTTGCCCCGGCCACCCAGGAGGTCACGGTTAGCCAGCTGGAAAAGAACCCGAGACTTACCATCAAGCTGCAGAAGGCCAGCGGCGGAGTTTCCATCATCCAGGACCAGGCCTCCCTGGAGCTGCTGGACCAGGGAAATGAATTTTTCAAAGAAGGAAAATACGATACGGCCCTGACCATGTTCGAGCAGTTTTATGAAAAGAACCCTTCGGCCTACCAGATCTTGCTCAACATCGGCGATTGCTACCGTGAAAAGGGCGAGACAGAAAAGGCCATGGAGTATTACAACCAGGTGATGGAGAAGGCCAAGACCGATCTGTCCATGGGGGTTAACATGACGGCCAAGGCCCTGGCCGCCATCGGTCTGCTCTATCTCAAGCAGGACAACCTGGAAGAGGCCACCAGGTATTTCAAGCAATCGGTCGATACCGCACCCCAGGATGAAGTGGTGGCCTTTAACGTGGGCGAAGTATTCTTTACCAACCAGAAGCTGGATGAGGCCGAGAGGTATTTCAAGATGGCTTCCAGCATCAAGCCCGACTGGCCGGAGCCCTATCTCAAACTCGGCTACGTAGCCCTGAACAAAAATGACATGCCTGCGGCCGTTGAGTATTTCGAAAAGTTCCTGAAGCTGGAGCCACAGGACTCTCCCAGAGTGGCCATGGTCCAGCAGATCCTGCAAGCTATAAAAAAATAAGGACCAGAAGTGCCGTGCCGGCTGTCTGTGGCAAAGCCGGAAGAAGCCTGGCATTAAAATTTATTTTATTATAAGCGCCGGTAATGCACACCAATTCTGGCACAACTGGATAATCAGGAGCAGTAAGAACTTCATTCCGGGCTGGTCTTATGGGAAAGAAAAAGAAACAAAGAAAGACAATTAAACCGCAAGTTTCAGGGAAAAGGCAGTTATCTGAAACGAATGGTGTCGCTTCCGGCAGCCCTGCCGGAGAGATGGCCGGTGCTTCAAAGGCCACCGGCGGAAAGACTAATTTATTTATTATCAGCGTGATAGTACTGGTCCTGGTTCTCCTGGCCGGCTGGTATTTCCTGGGGAGGAAATCATCCGGCTACCAGCCTGCAAATATTCCCGCGGCCAACATATTGCTGATAACTCTCGACACCACCAGGGCTGACCATCTCGGTTGTTATGGCTACAAAGAAGCAAAAACACCGAACATCGACCGGCTGGCCGGGGAAGGAGTTCGTTTTGTCAGCGCCTACTGCCCGGCTCCGTTGACCCTGCCTTCTCATGCCACCATTCTGACCGGGCTCGAACCCTTCCGCCATCAGGTCAGAAACAACGGACATTATCTGCCGGCCGATATCAGGACCGTGACCGAGGCCCTTAAGGAAAGGGGATATAAAACCGCGGCGTTCGTTTCTTCTTTTTCGGTTGACTCTCGTTTTGGCCTGGACCGGGGATTTGAGGTTTATGACGATACTTTCCAGGCAGACCTGCCCTTTAAGACGATGAATGCCGAGCGCCGGGCGGCCGATACTTTTTCGCGGTTTGCCCGCTGGCTGGACAATAATTACCGGCAAAAATTTTTCTGCTGGGTTCATTATTATGACCCGCACCTGCCGTATGACCCACCGGCGCCCTTCGACCGGGAATTCAGCGACCGCCCCTATGACGGTGAAATCGCCTACATGGATGTTTATGTAGGTAAGATATTGCAGGCCCTGGAAGAAAAAGGCCTGGCCGACAAGACCATAATAATCGTGGCCGGTGACCACGGAGAAGGGCTGGGCGCCCGGGTGGAACTGGGCCACGGCGTCTTTCTGTATGAAGAAACGGTCCGGGTGCCCCTGATTTTCTGGGGAAGAAAGGTCTTTACCCGGCCAGGAGTATTAGAGCCCAGGGTGCGGCTGGCCGATATCGCCCCCACCATACTCTCCTGGGTTGGAGCCAGCGAGGAAGCCAGCCGCTTGCAGGGTGTCAGCCTGGAGAGCTATTTTCAGGGAAAAGAGAAAAAGGACCGGGAGGCTGTCATCGAAACCTTTTATCCGCGCGAGAACTTCGGCTGGTCGGAACTGATCGGGATCGTCTCCGGCCGGTGGAAACTAATCCAGTCGCCCAGGCCAGAACTTTTTGACCTCAAGGCCGACCCCGAGGAAAGAAAGAATCTTTTTTCTACCAGCCCGGAGCGGGCGGCTGAACTGAAACAGAAGCTGGAAAACATTCTCCTGGGTTCCCAGGCTCCGGCTTCCGGAGGAGCGGCCAGGCCCGAAGACCTGGAAAGGCTGCGCTCCCTCGGCTATCTCAACCTGGCCCCAGCCAGGGGGCAGTCCAGCTATCCTGACCCCAAGGAAAAAATTGAACTCCTGAAGTTGATCCAGGAAGCCCAGGCCTTTGAATACCAGGAGAAATATGACCAGGCCGAGCAGGCCTACCAGAAAATTCTGGAAGAAACGCCGGATTCCCCGGCCAGCTATGTCAACCTGGCCCTGGCCCGGGCCCGGCAGAAGAAAATGGACGAGGCTATTGATATCCTGAACCGGGGCCTGGAAAGGCTCCCGGACTCTGAACTTCTGCTGGTCAGGCTGGGCCATACCTACGCCGTCAGCGGTAAGTTCGTGCTGGCCCTTAAGACAATGGAAAGGGTTCTCCAGCTCAACCCCCGGAATGTCGATGCCCTGACCGTCAGCGCCGGAATCTTGGATGCCGCCGGCAGAAAAGAAGAGGCCTGGGGATTATACCGGAAAGCGCTGGAGGTTGAGCCGGAGAGCAAGAGCCTGAGAACCAGCCTGGCGGCCAGCCTGGCCTCGGCCGGTAAGTTAACCGAAGCCATAGAGATTTATCGAAGACTTATAGAAGAATTTCCGGATGACCAGAGCCTGTATCAATTCGCCGGCCTGGCCTATTCTTACCTGGGCGACCATGACCAGGCCATATTTTACCTGAAGCAGGCGGTGGCCATCACCCCCACCCGGTCCGGTTATTTCAACCTGGCCGTGGCCTACGAGAAGGCCGGCCAGACCAGGGAAGCGGTGGAATATTTCCGCCGCTACCTGGAAAATTCCAGCGGTGACCGCGAAGAGACCATTCGCCTGGCCCGGCGTGAGCTGGAACGGCTGGAGAAGAAGCTTACCGGAAAATAGCGAGTGCAGCTACGGCTATCAGGGCACAATATTTCTGAGATTATCCCATAAATATCAATTGTTAGGCCCCATTTAGATAACTCTACCATCACATAAAGCCAAGTCGGGTTTCTGATTTGGCATAGTTCTGCCAATAGGTTAAGTCCAGTTTATAGGAAGGCCTGGAGGAGACCCTGGCCAGGCCTGGTCTTTTTTGGCGTTTACCACAGCCAGAATCTGGCCAATGACCGGGGAAACCGGTGCTGAGTGTTTCCCATGGCTGTTCGGTTTCCAGCAACCTTCAGTTTTTGGTTTTGTCAAATTTCGGGCTTTGCCGAGAATAGTGCGATCTGATTATCGGAGCCTTTAGATCAAGGGATTAGATTAAAGAGCACTGCCTCAGGAAGGTTGAGCGGTCAGAAACAGGCAGGTCAGATTGAGAGCCAGGAGCAAAATGCTGGCCGGACAGGAGAGTAGCCGGCAGGTTTTCTCAGTGCTAAGTGAGCGCTCAAAAATCTTACAGAATACCGGGGCAGAGCTATTGGCCCTGGAGCTGCAGGTTATAGCCGACAGGCTTCCTGTTGATCGCCTGAGGGGCATCCCCATCGGAAATCTTATTTGGTTAGAATTGACCGGCAGGAATTAAGGTTGCCCTGGATTGCAGAACCGATTTCGCCGGCTCTCAAGCTATATATTGAAAGATTTGCTGGCAGTCCGGAAGCGAATTTTCAGGGGTAAAATAAAAAGCCCGCCCCCGCCTTACGGCGGGGACGGGCTCGAGCGTCTGCTTTAACTCAGCTTAGAAGGTGAACTTGAAGCCCAGTCTCATCGACCAGGTGCCGAATCTGGAGGACCACCAGCCGAAAGCGGGATGCGGATCAACAGCGGTATCCTGGGTGAACCATTCGTACCAGTTGTTGACGAAGGTGCCATTGAGCATGGCGTCTTCGTAGTAGACTCTGGTGCCGGGATAGTCAGTGTAGTACCTGGAGCCAACTCTGTTGAGGTCGAACACTTTACCGGTGATGGACTTGGTGTTGGTGATGTTGTTGACCTGGAGGTTGATGCCCACGCCGTACTTGCCGGCGAAGCGCAGGGTGTATTCAACGTAAACATCGGCCCAGACGTTCCAGGGCAGGCGGCCCAGGTCGCCGTAGCCGTTCGGCCACATGTAGGCGTTGCACAGGTTAATCCTGGTGCTCAGCGGGTAGCCACTCCGGGCATAGGCGGTAACACCGACAGTCAGGCCGAAGGGGAACACGTAGGAGCCGTAGGCCTTGATGTAGTGAGTTCTGTCGTGGGGCAGGGGTCCGCCCAGCTCTGTACCGTCGGCCTTGAAGGGCATGAACCAGTAGTCGAAGTACCTTTCCACGTTGGGCGACACGCGGCCGGCTTCGTCGGAGCTGGCCAGACCGCCGTAGTTACCCTGGACGCGGCTCAGGGTGTAGTTGATGCCGCCCTGCCAGTTATTGCTGAATCTCTTTTCCAGGGCCAGGTTCAAGCCATAGTAATCTCTCTTGGCCTTGGGCATTGGCCAGTAGGCATCGGAAAGTCTGCCACCCTGGGACTGGGGTCTGGCCCAGCCATAGCCGGGGTTGGCAAACATGTAAACTTCGGCAAAGTTTCCGGGGGAGATTTCTTCGTAGGCACCGATGTCTTCAATAGTTCTGATCAGGTGCTTGTAAACGGCGCGAGCCGAGAAAGACAGGTCTTCAAAGATCTTCTTTTCGGCGCCGAAGCTGATTTCCATCTGGGAAACCGGCTTCATGTCGGGATCGACGGCGTCAAATGAAGGATAACGGAAGTCAATGGTGCCGAGGTATGTATTACCACCCGGAGTCTGGTCGGCCAGGTCTTCAAAATTGCCGGTGTTAATGAAATTGGCGGCAATCAGGGTCCAGTCGAGGTTGTTCAGGGCGAAGTAGCTGTTTTTCCACTTGAAACCGCCGAAGGCGCCTTCGGCCATGTACAGCTTCATGACGTCGTAGTAAATGCCGAAGCTTCCGAACAACTTCAGGCTGGAATCACCGAAAACGTCATAAACCAGGCCCAGTCTCGGGGCCAGCTTGTCAGCGAAGTCAAACTTGATCGGGGTGATGTCGTAGGTCGGGTCGAACGAGGGGATGTATTCGTACTCGGTCCTGACACCAAAGTTCAGGGTCAGGCGGTTGCCGATGGTCCAGGAATCCTGCAGGTAGAGGGCCCAGTTGTTGCTGTGGATATTCCAGGCCCAGCCGTAGGGATAGGACATGTAGCCATGCCTGATGATGTAGTAGCCGTAGGTTCCGCGACCGAAGGAAGAGGAACGGTTCCAGTAGAGGTTGATGCGGGGAGCGTTCGGGGTGTAATCGTAATTTTCATGCAGATAGATGAACTGGACACCGGCTTTCCAGGCATGCTCACCGGCCAGGTTCATGTAGTAGGTGGCATCCAGATTGCTGCTGATTTTTTCCCTGAGTTCTTTCTTGAGGTTAAGCCAGGTGGCGGAAGTAGCCCAGCCAGCCAGGTGAACCAGGTCGGTTCTGCCGATGGCCTCATAATCAGTCTGGTATATGTTGTTGCCGTAGCTGAAATAGTAGGTCGGTCCGGGCGGGGGCAGGATTCCCTGGTTGCCGATGTCCTGCCTGTGCCAGCCAGCTCTCAAGGAGACCAGCAGGTTGTTCTTTCCGGAGTAGTCAGCGGTGAAAGCGGCGCTGAAGTTGGGATAGTCGTAGCCATCCTGGTAATACGGAGTGTCCGGGTTGCTGGTTCCGTTGATGCTGGGAATGGAGCCCTTGTACCGGTAGAAGTTGTTAACATAGCTGGCGGACAGTCTCAGGCCGGTCATCGGGGCAGCGGTTAACTTGATGGAAGCGTTGTCGTACCTGTACCACTGGATGAAGTTATAGAAGGGTCCGCTTCTGCTGTTGAAGTCGCGCAGGGCGTTGGTCTGGGAATAGACCGGGTTGAAAGAGCCGAAGAACCACAGCCTGTCCTTAATGATGTATCCGCCGAGGCTGAAAACGCCTTCCATGCGGTAGTACTTGTCTCTGGCTTTTCCACCGTCAAAGAACAGGTCGTCGTCGTTCACGTACTCATAGTGCTGGGTGGTCGGGTCATACGGGTCTTGCCGCAGGTAGTCCCTGGCTTTGCCCTGCATCCAGAGCTTGTTGTTCTCGTAGAAGCCGATGACATCACCGTGGAAGGTGTTGCCGCCGGAACGGGTAACAACGTTGACCACGCCGCCCATGGAGCCGCCGAACTCGGCGTTGTAACCGGAAGCGGTGACCTTGAGTTCGTCAACCAGTTCCAGGACGACGTTCTGGGCCCTGGTTCCCACGTGGATTTCGGTGATGTTGGTGCCGTCGACATACCACATGTTTTCAGCACCGGAAGCGCCGTCAACCGAGATACCGCCGGCAATGCCTTCGCTGGACACGCCGGGCACCGTGGTGATCAGCGACTCGAAGTTACGGCCACGGGGCAGGCTCAGGAAGGTTTCCTTGGTCATCGTTGTGCCCTTAACCGTGCTCTTAACGTCGATGAGCGGGCTCTGTCCGACAACCGTCACCTGTTCCTCGATGGCGGCCGGTTCCATGGTCACGTTGACCACGATGGTCTGTGACAGCTGAAGAATGATGTCCCTTCTGACCAGCGTTTTGAAACCGGGCAGAGTGAAAACCAGTTCATAAGTTCCGGAAGGAAGAGCCAGCAACCGGAAGGTGCCGGTGGCATCAGTCACGGTGGCCGCTTTTCCGACCAGCTTGGGGCTGGTGGCTTCGACGGTCACGCCCGGGAGGGGATTACCCTGGTCATCGGTGACCTTTCCGGTAATCTTGCCTTCTGGGTTGATCTGGGCGATGGCCGTGCCGCCAGCCAGCAAGACGAGCAAAGCGAAAATAAGAAGTTTGTTCCTCATTCGAATCAGTTCTCCTTTCGAATGATTTCTTGTCCCTTCACCCTGGGATGACCTGGCGGCCATCCCGGCCCATATTTACCAGAAAAATTTGGCGAACTCTTCTGTTTATCACCTCCTTAAATATAAGTTTTATACAATTCATCGTCTCTTATTAATAGCAATTATCGTGCCAAACGAGTTTTATTTTAAGTTGTTGATAATAAACATATTAAAATCTTTATCCGGCGGGAAAATTCATAAATTTGAATTGTGGTTCAAATAGTTGGATTATTCGTTTTTCCAACTTTTCCGGGGTGATTGAGATGGTGGGCGATAGAGGATTTGAACCTCTGACTTCTACCGTGTGAAGGTAGCACTCTGCCACTGAGTTAATCGCCCACCCAGCTGATTTAATTTTATTCAAATCGGTGCGGCTGTCAACCTGAAATCCAGCTGTATAAAATTTTCAAAAAAGCTGCGGGAAACGGAAAAATAACAAGGAATAGGCGGGACGGCTACTTTCCGGATGCTTCACCTTTTAAAGGCACATCTTCTTTTTTTATTTTATTACCCGGTGATTTTGATACCAAGGTATTATCTGGTCAGGGGCGGTCTTGCTCACCGGACTCTACCTCGCCCGGTGGTCTGGCCCCGGCAAATCCGCCGATCCGCCAAGTTGCTATGGAAGGCTCCCGGTTCCTGGACTTCATTTGGTTTTCATTCATCCCCGGCTCAGGCCAGGCGGCAAAAATTTATTTGACAGAAAATTTTTTTAGTTTTATAAATAAAACAGCGAAAACAATATGGGTATCAAGCGCTGTCCCTACTGCCGGGCCTTAATCAGTGACCGGGATCAATACTGCAAGAATTGCGGTACCCAGCTTCTTTTCCCGGAGGACGAAGAGATAGAAGAAGAAATCCCGGGCGATAAGATAGTTGAAGATGACCGGCAGAAAGATGAGTCTGAATTCCTGGCCGGAGAAGAGCCGGATAAAGAAGGATCGGAGCAGGAAGAAGAACTCGAAGAGGACCTTGAGCTTGAAGAAGAAACGGTCGAACCGACCGGAGAAGTTGTCCTGAAAGAAGACACCGCTCCCCTGGAAGAGACTGAGGTTGAAAAGATCACCGCTACTTCCCGAAAAAGGGCCAGGTCCAGGGACCTTTCGATAACAGCCGAAGAAAAATTGCTTTTTGCCGGGGAGAAAGAGCCGGAAGCCCCGGAAATAGAGCCCGCAGCTTCACCCGGGACGGAAGATTTCCTGGTGGAAAGAATAAAAAAGGAGGTGCTGGCTGAGGGCGAGCCTGAGCCTGAAGAGCCAGCCAAAACGGGGCCGGGTGTGGTCACCAGGATAGTGGAAGAGCTCCGCCGGAAAGAGGAACAGGAAGAAAGCACAGAGGCTGCATCGGAAACCCGTCCCGGTCTGGTCACCCGGATGGTGGAAGAACTGGAACTGGAAGAAAAGAGGGCCGCGGCCGAATCGTACGAAGCTGAAACCGGGGAAGAAGAAGCGGATGTCGCGCAGACCTTCGCCACCGCCGAGCTGGACAAAATCGGGGCCACCACCGAACTGGGCCGGAGAGAGGTGGAAGATTTCTTCAAGGTGTTAGAAGAAAAGGAAAAAGAACATCTCAAGGAAAGGTTGAAGACTTCCGGCAAGGGTGCCGAGGGAACGGGTGAAGTGCCCAGCTGGATTAAGGAGGTTAAAACAGCCTCCACCGAATTGCTGGGTAGAACCGAAGATACCGGAGAGGTCAAGGCCCCGGAGAAAGTAGAAGCTGAAACGGATGAACTCTGGCTGGAGGAAGAAGAGACCCAAACCGAGCCGACCATGGGTTTTCCAGAACGGCTGACCCGCAGCGGGCTGGAAGCGGTTGAAGCTCAGGATGAAGCGAGCCGAGAGGTAGAAATGGAACTGGAAGAGGAAATAGAAGAACCGGAAGAGGAAATCGAGGGCGAAACCGGTAAAATTTTCCGGGAAAAGGCAGAACCGGCAATGGCCGGCGGGGCTATCTCCACCGGAGGTATTCAGGCCGGGGAAAGCCGTTCACTCCCTCCGCTGGGTTTTAAGAATTTTGTTAAGGCCAAGATCTTTGACCTTCTTTTCCTGGTCATGTTCTGGCTGGTGTCGATCTGGATAGCGGCCAGGTCAATGCAGACCACCATCTTCAAGCTGTTCGGACTGGCCGGCAGCGGCCTGCTGCTTTACCTTTTGATCCTGACCTTTTTCTACTTTTTCCTGTTTTACTTCTTCATCGGGGAAACCCTGGGCGACCGCTTATTCCGGGAGGGAGAGGAAGAAGAAGACAGCCTCTGATCCCGGGAGAATTCATCAGGTCTCTTACTTCCTTATTAGTTTCTTCATTATCAGTTTGATACATTTTTATTTCGGCCGGCAAAAAAATTCTAATAATTATTAATAAGGGATATTGCTGGATACAAAAGAAGTGGGCACCCCGGATTGATTTCTTGTTCTTCGAAGACAAGGTCCTTAATTTATCTGATAATCCAGGGGATTCAAGAGTCTGGACCTGAGGCCTTCCCTAAAGGAAACGAAAACAAAGGCCAACAAGGGGATTAAGGGGATCCAGACATTCAACTGAAAAATAGAAAGGTCTTTACCGGCTCGCCCCTGTGTAGGTCGGTGTTGGTTGTTTTTACGGCCACAGCAGTTACCATCGGTCCATCGTCTGGCCTATAATTAATTAGAAAGAACAAGGATTCAGGATGACCGGGAAACGGGTAATCAGCGCCTCCAGGAGAACAGACCTGGTGGCTTATTATCCGGACTGGCTGGCCGGTTGCCTGAGAAAAGGCCGGGCCACTTTTTTCCATCACGGCCGGAGGTCGGAAATCACTGTGGACCTTAATCCCGAAGAGGTGCATACCCTGGTTCTCTGGTCCAAGAACTTTGAGCCGCTGCTGGAAAATCGTCATGGGTTGAAGGAGCTGTTAGCTGATTATGCCCAGGTCTATTTACATTTCACCATAACCGGGCTGGGCGGCACGTTCATCGAAAGACTGGCTCCCCCGCCTGAAACAGCCCTGGAACAGTTATCCGGGTTACTGGAAGTGGCGGGACGGCCGGAAAGAATTTCCATCCGGTTTGACCCGGTTGTTTTCTGGCGGGATGGCGGGCGGCTCAAGACCAACCTTGATTTTTTCCCGGTGCTGGCCCGGGAGATAAGCCGCTGCGGAATAAAGACGGTCCGCTTCAGCTTTACCCAGTGGTATAAAAAGTCGGTGGCCAGGGCCAGGAAAGTCGGGTTTGATTTTTACGATCCGCTACCGGAAGAAAAAAGTATTGCGGTCAGACAGATGGTAGAGGTGGCCGCAGAATATGGGCTGGAGCTCTGGAGCTGTTCCCAGGCGGAAATTGCCCGGCTTCCCGGGGTTAAAGCTTCGGCCTGTATCGACGGGGCTCTACTTGCCAGGCTTCATCCGGCGGGAGAGCCAGCTCCGACCGTCAAGGACCGGACCCAGAGGAAGGAGTGCCTCTGCACCGAATCTATTGACATCGGCAGCTATACTCAGAGCTGCCCGTCAGCCTGCGTTTATTGCTACGCCAACCCCCGCCTGAGAACCGATTAGAGAACCGGGGCCTGGCTGATAAAAGGCAACCCTTTGACTTCGGTCCGGGGCTGATCTGGGCAACTGGCCTGGAAGGGTTGGTGAGAGAGGAATCTTTTCTATGCTCAGCTAATAAGATATGCGGTCAATCTCCACATTATTTGATAAAAAATAGAATGTCTTGGTGGGTAAAAATAAAATTTCGTTGGAATACAAGCCTGATCCAGAGCCAGGATGTCTAAATAATATTTAAATCAGAGAGATAAGTATTCCCGGTGGCTTGATTGGATGTAACTCTAATTAAAAGAAGAAATTATTAATCTTCTTTCTCCTGTTAGATATATTATTTTCTCCAGCCAATCTGGAGAAGGGACAATATATGAAAACTCATTCATATGTCGCGGCTGACATCAATTATTGATAAGAATGGGCAAAAGGTCATAATTCTGGTTGGGCAGAGGAAATGATATGTGCCCGTGTGCCGGAGTGGCCCTGCTGCGGCCGGTCGGACCGGGTTAAATCCCCAGGCCCAGCCTTTCGGCCAGGGCCGAGGGCAGGTTGGCCGTCAGGATCTTTTTCTGGCTTTCCTTGAGGTCGTATTCAACCCGGTAGAATTTTATCCGGCGCTGCTCGGCGTCATAGATGGCGTAGGCAGCTTTGGGGTTGCGGTCGCGGGGCTGCCCGACCGAGCCCGGGTTGATGAGATAACGGGCCCCTTTTTCCAGCTTGATTTCAAACGGGTTCTCCTGGACAAAGATGCCCTCCACCGTCTGGTCTTTTTCAATGTAGACAAAGGGAAAGTGAGTATGACCGAAGAGGCAGAGCTGGGTATCAAAATAACCAAAGGCTTCCACCGCGTCGAACTCTCCGAAAATATAATAATCTTCATCGAAGGGCGACCCGTGGCAGATGGTGATACTCTTGTGAATAACCAGCGGGCCCTTGGCCAGGCCGGTCAGCAGGTTAATGTATTTTTTGGTCAGGGTTTTCCTGGTCCACTGGATGGCCGCGGCCGCAATCGGGTTGAAGGTCTGGATGGAATCCAGGCCGCAGACCGCCTTGTCGTGGTTGCCCCGGACCATGACCAGGTGCTTCAGGGATAGGACTTTCTGGATGACCTCGTTGGGCGAAGCTCCGTAGCCCACCAGGTCGCCGAGGAAAATGTAGTGATCAATTTTTTTCCGGCTGGCATGTTCCAGCACCGCTTCCAGGGCTTCCAGGTTACCATGAATATCCGAAAAGACCAGGTAGCGCATCAGTTTTGACTCCTGCTTGATTGATAAAGGTTCTCGGCAAAGTAGGAACTCCTGACCAGGGGGCCGGCCACCACCTGTTTGAATCCCAGTTCCAGGGCATATTCCTTCCAGGACGAGAATTCTTCCGGGGTGTAATAACGGGCCACGGGAACCTGCCGGGGTCCGGGCTGCAGGTACTGGCCGATGGTCAGCAGCAGGCAACCCGCCTCCCTCAGGTCTTCCAGGGCTTGTTTCAGGTCATCACGGCTTTCGCCCAGCCCGACCATCAGTCCGGACTTGGTTACGGCTCCGAAGCTGGCGGCGCTTCTTAAGAGCTTTAAGGAACGGAAGTAATTCTCCGGGGGACGGTTTATCCGTGGATAGAGACTCAGGGTGGTTTCCAGGTTGTGGTTCAAAACGTCAGGCCCCGCTTCCAGCACCCGGCGCAGGGCTGATTCGTCACCGCCGAAATCGGGGATAAGAACCTCCACCCTGGTTTCCGGGTAGTTGTCCCTGATCAGCCTTATGGTTCGAGCAAAATGACCGGCGCCCCCATCGGGCAGGTCATCCCTGGTGACCGAGGTGATAACTGCATAACGCAGGCCCATCTCTCTGACCGCTTCCAGGACGGTTTCGGGTTCTCTTTCGTCGGGCGGCAGGGGTTGCCCCTTGGCCACGGCGCAGAACCCGCAATTCCTGGTGCAGACGTTCCCCAGTATCAAAAAGGTGGCCGTGCGCCTTTCCCAGCATTCGCCGATGTTGGGACAGCGGGCGCTCTGGCAGATGGTGTGCAGGCCGCGGCTCCTCAGAAGTTCAGACACCTGGAAAAAAGTTTCGCCGGAAGGCAGTCTGACCTTCAGCCAGTCAGGCTTTTTTAAATGGTCCAACCCCGTTACTCTTCTTAAAAAATTCAGGCTGATAAGGAAGACTTTCCCGAAAGGAGCTTAATATTCGAAGTCGCGTTCTCTTTTCAGTCTGCGGCGCATTCTTTTCCGGGCCTGGGCCTCTTTGAGCCGTCGCTTCTCTCCGGGCTTCAGGTAGACTGAATGCTTCTTGATTTCCTTGATTATTGCTTCCTGCTGAACTTTTCTCTTGAACCGTCGGAGTGCCGATTCCAGACTTTCTCCGTCTTCAACAACCACAAAAGCCACTAAGTTTCACCTCCTAACTTCTGGAAAGTCATTGATTTTTATACTTGATTGGCTCGATTTTGTCAAGAAACCGGTATTTTCCTGAGGCGGCCCCCGGCCTGCCTGATAAGCTCCCTGGCCCCGATGGTCATCGGGTCTATGAGCGGTACCGGCAGACGCTCCGGCTTCAGGGCCAGGGGAATTTCAGTACAGCCGGCGATGATGGCCCGGGCCCCGGCCTCAACCAGCTCCTGGGCTGACTCCCTGAGGAGTCGGGCCGGTCGCCCCGGGCCGAAGCCGGCCTTAATTCCTCTCTTTCCATAAATGGCTTCCATTATTTTTTTCTGGCTTTTCGGCGTGGGCAGGATGATTTTCATTGTCCTACGGCGGAAAGCCTTCTGAAACAGGCCGGTGGCCACCGTGCCTTCGGTGGCCAGAAGACCAACAGTGCGGGCTTCGGGCAGGTTGGATTCAGTCCAGCTGGCAGTTGCGGCCACCAGGTCCAGCAGTCTGAGGCGAGTTCTTTTCCTTAGTTCTGGTAGGAAATGATGAGCAGTCATGCAGGGAATAGCTACCAGTTCTGCCCCGGCCCTTTCCAGGATTTTAAGACCTTCTATCATCAGGGGCACCGGGTTTTCTCCGCCATAAAGTATCGCCCCCGTCCTGTCCGGAATTTGTGGCCAGTTACAGACGATAATCTTGAGATGGTCCTGGTCGCAGGCCGCGTCGGTATTTTTTACGACCAGCTCGAAAAAACGGGCGGTGGCTTCCGGTCCCATGCCCCCGAGTATGCCGGCGATTCTGACGGTTTTCTTACTCATGCCCTGATTTCTCCAGCCAGGATTTCAGTTTCTCCAGAGGCAGGGCCTCGGCCCGGTGTCCATCTTTTCCGGTCATGGTCCGGGCCTTAAAGAGAGAATTCAGGATGGCTTCTTCTGAAGCTTCGGCTGCCGCCTGGAACAGGGCCGACATGGCCTCGTTTCTGACCAGCTCGACCTTCTGGGTGAGGCTTCGGTCGCCGTGGACCAGGCGGACCTGCGGTGCGGTAGAAAAGGCGATGGCATAATCGCCGCTGCCGTTGGAATAATAGCCGCCGGTCCTGGGGATACCCAGGAGAGCTCTTTTGGCCAGCCTTTTAAGGTTCCGGCTATCGAGAGGGGCATCAGTGGCCACCACTATCAGGCAGGAGCCGTCGCCAGCCAAAGCAGATGGCCCGGCCGGGGTTCCGGCCTCTTTTTTCAGCAATTCTTCAACCTGGAGGCCCTTAATCTGCAGCACTCCGCCAAAGTTGGTCTGGACCAGGAGGCCGACGGTCCAGCCGCCGCGGTTGGCCGGCAGTTTCCTGGAGGCGGTGCCGATGCCACCCTTAAAGCTGAAGCAGGTGGTCCCGGTGCCGGCCCCGACCGCTCCTTCTTCCACCGGGCCTTCGGCCGCGGCCCTGATGGCTTCCAGGATATGTTCTTTTTTTACCGCCCGGGCCCGGATGTCGTTGAGCCAGCCGTCGTTGGTTTCCCCCACCACCGGGTTGACCGATTCCACCCGCTCGTTTCCGGGAAGAGATAGAATGTAATCGATAAGGGCTGAAGCGGCTTCGGGTACGCTCAGGGTATTGGTCAGGATTATCGGCGTTTCCAGGTAGCCCAGCTCTTCCACCTGGGTGTAACCGGTGAGCTTGCCGTAGCCGTTGGCCACGTAAATCCCGGCCGGGACCTTTTCCTGGAATACATTGCCCGGGTGTGGAATTATAGCCGTAACCCCGGTGCGAATGCTGTCTCCCTGGATAAGGGTCTTGTGACCAACCCGGACCCCGGGAACATCAGTTATGGCATTCAGCGGGCCGGGTTCCATCACCCCGATTTTCAGCCCGAATTCCCGGACGCGGGGACGTGCTTCCTCCGGGTACAGGCCGGAAAAGAGGAGCACCAGGGATATTAAGAAAGAAAGGGCGAGCAGTTTCATGTCCGGCTCCTGGTTTCAATCATTTACCTTTTTATTTTATAGATATTCGGAACAGAGTTTAAGCAATTTTGTTCATCCGGAAGACCTGGCGGTATTCGGGATCTGGTTCTCCTGACTCGAAGCGTAAATTAATTTAAGGTTGATTAAGCCGCGGTTACCAATCAGAGACTTAACAAACCCGTCAGCCAGATAGAAAGATTTCTTCCCATCCTGGGACCATTCCGGCCAGATAACTTACTTTCTCCAATCTTGAGTTAAAGATGCTGCTTGAAAAAATTTGTGAGCTCAATAGAGGCGATTAGAGTTACCAGGCCGGGCTCACCACAAATCAGTTTGGCTATCCCCGGGCATAAATCTCTTCTCCTCGTGAGACAACGAATCATATATTCAAAGGGATTTTGGGCAGTTTACAGGCTTGATTAATCCGGTAGAGTTGATTATAAAGATGGGAAATGAGCGTGCCAAAACAGTATCTATCAATCCCCGGGCTGGATGTCTTCCCCTGGCTGGTGCACGGGTTCGGGCTGGCCGGGTTTAACCTGAAAGATATACATAAGGAACCCTGGCTGGCCTCGTTTCAGCCCGTGGTCATGAAGCAGCTCCATTCGGCCCAGGTGTTCTGGCTGGACAGGTTCCCTGAAACCAGGCTGGACGGGGACGGCCTGGTCACGGCCTCGCCCGGGTTGTTGCTCATAATAAAAACAGCCGACTGTCTGCCCGTTTTCCTGGCAGACCCGGAAAACCGGGCAGTGGCGGCGGTTCATTGCGGCTGGCGCAGTACCTGGCAGAAAATCCTGGTATCAGCCTGTGGCCTGATGCAAGAAAAATTCGGCAGCCGGCCGGAAGCACTGCTGGCCGGGCTCGGCCCCTGCATCGAGCGTAAATGCTATGAGGTTGGTCACGAGGTTTTGGAAGCTTTTTCGGCAGCCGGCTTCGATACCGGGAAAATTTTTGCTCCATCTTTAATCAAGGATAAATTCCATCTTGACTTGAGAGAGGCCAACCGGCTGCTGCTGGTCGATGAAGTCGGGCTGAAACCTGAAAATATCTACCAGGTGTCAGCCTGTACCTTCTGTTCACCGGACCTATATTCCTACCGCCGCGACCGGCAGACGGAGAGGCGCCTGATAAATTTTATCGGGATTAAGGAAACTGACTGACCGGTCGGCGCTAAGTTTGACCGGAGCCGGTCTGGTTGATGCTTGAAGCTTTAATTAAATCAAATTTTTTTCAGGGTTCGTTCCTGCGTTTTAATAGGTTGCTTTTTTTAATGTCGAGCATGATAAGAACCGGAATTATTAGGCGGATGTGCCCGGTCTCCGGCCCGATTGATTTTAATTTTTTTTTTAATTAAGATAATCAGGAATTGTTTTTTACCTGTTTTGTATTTTTTTAAGGAGAAATTAAATGGAACCGAAAACCAAGCCCGTGGGGGAAGTGGATATTCCCGGCATCCGGGTTTTTAAGAAAGGCAAGGTCAGAAATGTTTTTGACCTGGGCGATAAACTGTTGATCGTGGCCACCGACCGGATCTCGGCCTTTGACTTTGTCCTGCCTTCCCTGATTCCCCACAAGGGAAAGGTCCTGACCCAGATTTCCAGGTTCTGGTTCGACTATACTTACCTGGTCTGCCCCAACCATATGATCTCCACCGAGATGGCCGATTTTCCGAAGGAATTGCAGGCTTATGCCGACCTCCTGGAAAAACGGTCGATGCTGGTCAAGAAGGCCAGGGTCATTCCGGTGGAATGTGTCGTCCGGGGCTATCTTTCCGGCTCGGGCTGGAAGGAATACCAGGAGACGGGCAAGGTCTGCGGGATAAAACTGCCGAAAGGGCTCCAGGAGTCGTCCCGCCTGGAAGAACCGATTTTTACGCCCTCGACCAAGGCCGAGGTCGGTCACGACGAGAACATTACCTTCAAGGAAATGGAGAAAATTACCGGTGAGGAACTGGCCGAAAAAATCAGGAAGGTCAGCCTGGAACTCTACCAGAAGGCGAGCCTCTATGCCATTTCCAAGGGAATCATCCTGGCCGATACCAAGTTTGAGTTCGGCCTGGATGAAAATAACGAGCTGATTCTGGTCGACGAACTGTTCACGCCCGATTCTTCCCGGTTCTGGCCGCTGGCGGATTATGCCCCGGGAAAGTCCCAGCCCAGCCTGGATAAACAATTTGTCCGGGACTACCTGATCAGCACCGGCTGGGACAGGAAGACCCCGCCGCCTCCGCCCCTGCCCGAAGACATCATTGAGCAGACCTCGAGGCGCTACCTTGAGATTTACCAGCTTCTGACCGGGAAATCTGACTTGCCTTAAATCTTTAAGATAAGCATAAATTATTAAGATAATTTCAGCCGGACCATGATAGACGGAGTTGTTGACCTTCATATCCATTCTTCTTTCAGCTGCGACGGTGACTATTCACCCGAAGAGCTGGTCAGAATGGCCAGGGAGGAAGGATTCCGGGCCATAGCCATAGCCGACCATGATACGGTAGGGGCCTATCCAGAAGCCATCGAGGCCGGCGAGCGGGGAGGTGTGGAGGTAATCCCCAGCATCGAGGTCACGACCGTCTTTGACGGCCGCGAATTTCACCTGATGCTGCCCTTCGTCGACTGGGAAAGCGAGGCCATAAAATACATAATTTCCAGGATGGAACTTTCCCGGGTGGAAGAAGCCCGGACCAGGGTGGCCAGGCTCCGGGAGAACGGCCTGGAAATCGACTGGGAGGAAGTCTGGGAGAAATCAGGGCAGACCCCGCCGCTCGGAGTCAAGATTGCCCAGATCCTTCTGGACAAACCGGAAAGCCGGCTTAACCCGGACCTCCAGAAATATTATGACGAGGACCGGCAGCCGAAGGCCCCCTACGTTTTCTACCAGGATTTCTTCACCGAAGGGGCCCCGGCTTACGTTCCCAAACAGCACATCTTGCTCGAGGAAGTCCTACACCTGGCCCCGCTCACCGGCGGAGTGCCGGTCCTGTCCCATCCCGGCGCCTATTTTCAGAGGACAACCAGGGAAGATTTGATGTTCCTCAAGGAGCTCGGGCTCAAGGGCCTGGAAGTCTATACTTCTTACCATGACGCCAACGAAACCGAATATTACCTGAGCCTGGCCCGGGAGCTGGACCTGGTGGCCACCGCCGGTTCTGATTTCCACGGGAAGATCAAGCCCGGGGTAAAATTTGGCTTGATAAAAAACGGCGATTATTCTATGGTGGAAAAGTTAAGGGAGAGAAGGGCCTGATGTCCTTTCATCTGAACTGGCTTGATACCCTGCTGCTGGTCATTCTTCTTATTACTTTTATTATCGGGCTGGTCAAGGGTTTTATCAGGCAGATAATCGGCATCCTGGCCGTGGTGGCCGGCATAATTTTGGCTTCCCGCTATTACGGCTGGCTTTCCTGGCAGTTGTTCAGCCGGATTGAATCGGACTTCTGGAGAAACGGGCTGAGCTTCCTGGTAATCTTCTTCGGGGTGGTCCTGGTCGGCTGGTTGATAGGCTTTCTTCTCAGTAAGCTGATGAAGGGCACTCTCAGCCTGGCCAACCACCTGCTGGGTGGCGCCCTGGGACTGTTAAAGGGAGCCCTGATCGGGGCGGTAATAATTTTTGCCATGCTCAGCTTTGATTTCCAGAGACAGGCCATAATCGGCTCCCGGCTGGCTCCGGCCATGGTCAAAATATCCCGGGCCATCGTTTTGCTAATTCCGCAGAACCTCAGAGAACGTTTTAGCGATACGGTGAAAAGGTACGAGGGTAAAGGAGGACGGCATGAGCAAAAAATATGAAGAATTAACCATCCACCAGAAGCTGGAATCGCTGATTCACGACATGGTCGAGAAGGAAATACACCTCAAGGAAGCCCTGGCCGAGTTTGAGAAGATTTACCTGGAGACGGCCGCCTCCAAGTACCGGGCCAACAAGTCAAAGATGGCCCAGGCCCTCGGCATTCATCGCAATACCCTCCATAACCGCTTCAAGGTCCTGAAAATAAAGAAGAAAAAATAGCAGTCCCGGGTCTAGTCTGCTAAAATTTTAATCAGAAAATCTTGACAATTTTCCTGTCATATTTTATAATTAGCACTCTAAAAATCAGACTGCTAAATTAATCTAAGTAAGGAGGTCTTTCATGAAGATTCAACCCCTTTATGACCGTGTTCTCTTAAAAAGGATTGAAGAACAGGAAGTGAAGAGGGGAAACATCATCATCCCCGACACCGCCAAGGAAAAACCCCAGGAAGCTGAGGTTATCGAGGTAGGCAAGGGGAGGGTGACCGAAGACGGAAAGGTAGTTCCCCTGACCGTTAAGAAGGGCGATCGCGTGCTCATCGGCAAGTACAGTGGCACCGAGGTGACCATTGACGGCGTGGAGCACGTCATCGTCCGCGAAGAAGAGATCCTGGCAGTAATAACCAAGTAAAGGGAAAGGAGGTAGACAATGGCTAAACAAATTATCGTTGGAGACGAAGCCAGACAGGCTTTACTCAGAGGCGTTAACATCCTGAGCAACGTGGTCAAGGCCACCCTGGGACCGCGAGGCAAGAACATTATCCTGGACAAGAAATTCGGTTCCCCCACCAGCACCAAGGACGGTGTGACCGTGGCCAAGGAAATCGAACTGAAAGACCCCTGGGAGAACATGGGCGCCCAGCTGGTCAAGGAAGTCGCTTCCAAGACTTCCGACGTGGCCGGTGACGGCACCACCACCGCCACCGTCCTGGCCCAGATCATCTATGCCGAGGGCATCAAGCACGTAACAGCCGGTCGGAACCCCAACCTGATCAAGAAGGGAATCGACCGGGCCGTGGAAGAGGTGGTTAAAGAGCTCAAGAGCATGAGCCGGGAAGTGACCGGCGAGATGATTGCCCAGGTTGGCGCCATCTCCGCCAACAACGACGAGTCCATCGGCAAGATCATCGCCGAGGCCATGGAGAAAGTTGGCAAGGACGGCGTTATCACCGTGGAAGAGGCCAAGGGCCTGGAGACCACCCTGGAATTTGTCGAGGGTATGCAGTTTGACCGCGGCTATCTCTCCCCCTATTTCATCACCGACCCGGAGAGAATGGAGTGCGTCCTGGAGAATCCGCTGATCCTGCTCCATGAGAAGAAGATCTCCAACCTGCGGGAGTTCCTGCCCCTGCTGGAAAGCGTGGCCAAGATGGGCCGGGCCCTGCTGGTTGTGGCCGAAGAAGTCGAGGGTGAAGCCCTGGCCACCCTGGTGGTCAACAAGCTGAAGGGCACCCTGATGTGCTGCGCGGTCAAGGCCCCCGGTTTTGGCGACAGACGGAAGGCCATGCTGGAAGACATTGCCATCCTGACCGGCGGCAAGGTCATCACCGAAGACATCGGCGTCAAGCTGGAAAATGTCACCCTGGACTGGCTGGGTGAAGCGGCCAAGGTTGTGGTGGACAAGGATAACACCACCATCGTCGAGGGTAAAGGCAAGCACAGCGAGATCCAGGCCAGGATCAAGCAGATCCGGACCCAGATCGAAGAGACCACTTCCGATTACGACCGCGAGAAGCTGCAGGAAAGACTGGCCAAGATGGTCGGCGGCGTGGCCCTGATCAAGGTCGGCGCGGCCACCGAGACCGAGCTCAAGGAAAAGAAAGCCCGGGTCGAAGATGCCATGCATGCCACCAAGGCGGCCGTGGAAGAGGGTATCGTCCCCGGTGGCGGAGTGGCCCTGCTGCGCTGCCAGAAGGCCCTGGAAAAGCTGAACCTGGACGGCGATATGCAGATCGGTGTCCAGATTATCCGCCGGGCCATTGAAGAGCCGCTGCGCCAGATTGCCGAGAACGCCGGGCACGAGGGCTCCATCGTGGTGGAGAAGGTCCGGGAAATGAAGCAGGATTTCGGGTTCAACGCCCTGACCGAAAAGTACGAGGACATGATCAAGGCCGGAATCGTCGACCCGACCAAGGTCGTCCGCACCGCCCTGCAGAATGCCTCCAGTATCGCCGGCCTGCTGCTGACCACCGAAGGTTGCGTTACCGAGATTCCCGAGGAAGAGAAGAAGCCGTCCTATCCCACCCCGCCCAGCGACATGTATTGATAGCTGATAATCGCGGCAGTTGACGATAAGGCCGCTTCCGGGTTGACCGGAAGCGGCCTTTCTTTTTTGAGCCAGTAAGCTGGCTTGTGGTATATTAGGCCCGTTGATGACATCCGGTCATAGAAAATTCAGATGAAGATTCTCGACCGTTATCTCCTGCGGGAAATTGTGCCGGCCTTCCTGATTTCCCTGGGTTTTATCATCCTGGTGATGCTGATGAACGAACTGTTCTACCTGGCCGAGATTTTCCTGACCAGGGAGGTACCGGTAAAGATTATTCTCAGGGTCCTGTTCTACCTGCTGCCCTCCATCCTGGCCCTGGCCCTGCCCCTGGCCTTCATGGCCGGGGTCCTGGGCGGGCTGGGCCGCCTGGCCGGCGACCGCGAGACCGAGGCCCTGAGGCTGCTGGGCATAAGTCCGGGCCGGGTGCTAAAGCCGGTCTGGCTGCTGGGCACCGTTCTTTTCCTGGTCAGCCTGAGTTTTACCTTCTGGCTTACCCCGGCCGCTAATTACCGCTGGCTGCAGACCATGGTCAATTCCGTCCTGAGCGAGGTCAGGCTGGAGCTGGAGCCGGGCCGATTTGTGGAATCGTTGCCGGGGAAGGTTATTTACCTGGAAAGCCCGGGAACGGACCGGGATTGGCGGGATGTCTTCATCTATCAGAAAGATGAAACCGGCAGGGTGGAAATAATCTCGGCCCGGGAGGGCAGGCTGGTAATCCAGCCGGAGCGGCAGGAAGCCTGGATGTTGCTGGAGAAGGGCCGGGTTTACCGGTTGCTCCCTGAGGACCCGGACAGCCTGAACCTGGTTGAGTTTGACAGAAGCCAGCAGGCGCTGGAGCTAGGGGGACTCAGGCCAAACTTTTCGCTGGAAAAAAAGAGCCGCGAGAAAAGCATAAGGGAGCTCTGGCTCGACCGGGAACGCCTGGCGGGTAAGAACAACCCGGAAAGCCGCCTGGTGGCCCTCGAACTTCACAAGAGGCTGAGCCTGCCGGCCACCTGCCTTCTGTTTGTCTTTTTGGGAGTCGGGCTCGGCTGGAGGCGGTGGCCCGGGGGGAAACTGGGCGGTTTTGGCCTGAGCCTGCTCGTAATCCTGGCTTACTATTTTCTCCTGGTGGCCGGCGAACAGAAAGCCCTGCAGGGTAGCCTGGCCCCCTGGCTGGCCATGTGGCTGCCCAACCTCATCATCCTGGGTATGGGCCTGTATTTCTTTATTCAGGCCCTCAGAAAGGATCGGCCCGGGACAAGCTTAAGTCTGGCTCAAATCAAGAAGGCCATATCCCGGTTAAGCGAGAAAAGGGGTTTGTTCAGAACAATGACTGTAACCACGGCTGCGGGCCGCGGTGTTTTTCCCTCCCTGGTTGACGGCTATATATTTTCCAGGTTCTTACGCTGGCTGGCTCAATTATTTCTGGCCCTGCTGCTGGTCATGGCCACAGTAACTTTTCTACTCAGGCTGGAGCTAATCAGGGGTGGTGATAAGACCATAAAGGACCTGCTGGCCTTTATCTGGTTCAAGATCCCGGAATTTATCCTGTTCAGCCTTCTGCTGGCCATCCCGGCTGCGGCCGCCCTTAGCCTGGGGCTTCTCCACCGTCGAAAGGAAATGCTGGCCTTAATTTCCTCGGGCCTGAGCTACTGGCGGGTGGTGCGCTCCCTGCTAATTTTCGGGCTGCTGCTGACGCCGCTGATATTCGTCTGGCAAGACAGGGTCTTAAGCCGGAGTAATTTCCGGGCCGAGGAACTCTGGGCCCGGCTCTCTGACCGGCCGGTTCGGACTTTCAGTTACCTCAACCGCTACTGGCTCCGCTCACGAGCCGATGGTCGTTTCTATCATTACGAGCTGCTGCAACCTGACCGGCGAACCCTTTCTCGCCTGTTGATTCTGGAAGAAGCGGTTGAAGAGCCGGGCTTCAGGAAGATAGTTTATGCCGGCGAGGCCCGGGTTCAGGGTGACCGTGTTATCCTGAAAGAGGGCTGGGAGAGGTCTTTTTCCGGGCAGGAGTCAGAGCTTAAAAGGTTCAGCCTGACAACTCTGGAATTGAATGGAGCGGAAGAATATTTCTTCAAGGAATGGAAAGAGCCGGCTACCATGAAATTCTCAGAGCTTAAAAATTACGCCCGGGAACTGGAAGACACGGGCCTGCCGGGAAACCGTTTTCTCCTGGAAGCCTGGTTCCGCCTGGCTTTCTCACTTTCCGGGCTGGTGCTGGTCCTCCTGGCCTGCGCCTCGGCCGGTCTCCTGGCCCCCAGGGGGTTTCTCTGGCCCCTGGCCGCCAGCCTGGTGGCCACATTCATTTACTGGCAGGGACTGGCCATCTTCCGCAGTTTGGGCCTGGCCGGGCTCCTGGGAACTTCGACGGCCGCCTGGAGCGCACCGATAGCCTTTCTGCTGCTGGGGACTTATCTTCTGCTCAGGGTCAGGACCTGACAGCGGAAGGATTACATCTTGTACTTGCCCAGGTCTTCCGGTTTCAGGCTCTCCAGCCACTGCCTGAGTTTTTCGGAATTTTCCAGGTTTTCTTCGTTTTTCAGGCTGTGGGCTTTTTTGATGACTTCCTCGTCCACGTATATCGGGGCGTTCAGCCGGAGGGCCAGGGCAATGGCATCGGAAGGCCTGGAATCTATGAGGTAGGGAACGTCGTTATGGCGGCAGTGGATGATGGCATAGAAAGTATTGTCCCGGACATCGTTGACCACGATGCGGTCCACCGAGATCTGAAGCTGGTCCAGGAAATTCTTCATCAGGTCATGGGTCATCGGCCGCGGGGTGGGCACCCCTTCCAGGCTGAGGGCGATGGCGTTGGCTTCGAAGACACCGATCCAGATGGGCAGGATCCGGTCGGACAGCGGGTCTTCCAGGACGACGATGGGCATCTTGGAAATCGGGTCCACCACCAGACCCTTTATTTTCATAAGAATTTCCATTCGAAGCTCCCTCTCTGTACAAATTTAATATAGATTCGGGGGGATAAGTTGTCAAGGAAAAGCTGGCCGCGCTGGCTGGCTTTTGTCAACTGCCGGCAGTATCGCAGAATGTGGTATAATGAACTCAACGACCATGTTTAAAATCAAATCAAAAGGCTGGTGGGTTTCTTTTTTATTACTAGCAGTTCTGGCGATTTTCAGCCACTGCAGCAGCAGCCGGCAGGAAAAATCGCTTAAACCCGAGGAGAGAGAATTCCTGTCGACGGTCAGGTACACCATTACCTCCGAGGAAAGGCGGATTTTCCTCAAGTTGCCCCCGACCGAGCGGAAAAGTTTCATGGAAGAGTTCTGGAAGCGGCGAGACCCGCTTCCCGAAACGGCCATCAACGAGTTCAAGGAAGAATACTTTCTTCGCATCGAGCAGGCCAACAAGCTATTCGGCGAGGGCGGAAAACAGGGCTGGCTGAGCGACCGGGGCCGGATCTGGATTACCCTCGGGCCGCCCGACCACCGGGAGACCTATCCCCGGGGGCAGAGCTTTTATGGTTTTCCGGTGGAAATCTGGCATTACGGTTTCTACCAGATTTATTTTATCGACCGGTTCTGGAACGGCAATTACCAGCTGGACCCGGCCAGCGCCCGGCAGATTGCCGAGATCACCCAGGTCCAGGTCAGCTGGAACCAGCCCGGAGGCCGGTTGTTCCAGGGCAGCCGGGCCATGGATTTTGAAGTCCGGATGGACAAGACCGGCGAGGGAAAAGCTTTAATTGTGGTCAGCCTGCCCTATAACCAGATCTGGTTTAAGGCCCAGCAGGACCGGCTGGAAACAGTTATCGAGGTCAGCCTGGAAATAGAGGATGCCGAGGGAAAGAAAGCTGGCGGAGACAGCCGGACGGTTGAAATTGCGGTGACTCCGCAGGAATTGAAGGACAGGTTTGATAAGACCTACGACCTGGAGTTTCAGGTCGGGGTCAGCGGCCGGGGACCGTTTACCCTGAAGGTTACGGTGGAGAACAAGACCGAGAACAAGAAATCGGAAAAGAAACTCAAATTTGATTTTTGAAAAAGATTCGGGATAGCAGGGCAGCCGGCCTGTCGGTCAGCGTGAAGAATTGACCAGTTGCCGGCCCTTGCTGGCGTATTGCTCCGAGGTGGCGTAATCACCCAGCCGGTTGTAAAGGTCGGCCAGGAGAAAATAGCCCAGTGGCAGGTTTTCTTTATCGGGTTTCAGTTCCAGGCCCTTCTTGACCAGGTCCACCGCTTCCTGGAATCGTTCGCCGCGCCTCAGGTAGACCCGGGCAATGTAAAAATAGGTCAGGGGAAAATCCGGGTTGGCCTGAAGGGCCCGCTGCAGGGTTTCCAGTTCTTCCTGTTCCCGGTGCTGCAGGCGGTAGAGGCGGGCCAGGTTGAACAGGGCCTTGTAATGGCTGGGAGAATCGGCAATTTCCTGCTGGTAGAGGTCCATGGCTTCCTGTAGCCGGTTCTGCTTTTCGTAGAGCTGGGCCAGGTTGTAGCGCAGGTTCAGCAGGGTCGGGTTGAGTTCCCGGGCGGCCTGCAGGTGTTCCTCGGCGCAGGCCAGGTTGTCCCGGTTGAGGCAAATGGCGGCGATGGCGTTATGGGCCGAAGCCGAGCGGGGATTTTTCCTCAGGCACTCTTCAAAATAGGGCAGGGCCTTATCGTAATTGTTTCTCAGGGCATAAAGCGTGCCCAGCACGTGGTAGAACTGCGGGTCGTCAAATCCCTTTTTTACCTGCTCCAGGATGAACTGCTCGGCCAGCTCCGGCTTGTTCAGGGCGGCATAGCAGTTGGCCACGTTAATCACCGCGAAGGAATCGTCGGGCTTGAGTTCCAGGGCCCGGGTGAAGGCTTCGACCGCTTCCTGGAATCTTCTGGCCTTGAAGTAAACGTTGCCCAGGGCAAAGAAGCCGTCGCTGATGGTCGGGTCTTCTTCCAGGATTTTTCTCAGGGCGCCGATGGCCTCCTCAAAATTACCGGCCATCCCGGTTTCCCTGGCCCGGGAGATTTCATTGAAGATGTTAATTTTATCCTTGGGGTCGGCCAGCTTCTTTCCGGCCAGCCGGGCCGGGTCGACGAACGAACCGAGGTAGCCCAGGGCGGCCAGCTTTTCCCTGGTTTCTTCATCCACGGAGGCGAAGTCAGCTTCGATGGCCTTCTCCCCGGCCTTTTTCTCGAAGTCTTCGGCCAGGCGGGTCAGCTCTTCGAAGACTTTCTTTTCAACGTAAACCAGGTTCTTCTGCTCGTCCGGGTCTGACTTCAGGTCGTAGAGCTCGGGCACGGGAGCGATGATTAATTTGTAGCGGTTATTCTGGAAGCTGCGCAGCTCGGACCAGCCGTAGTGATAGCGGGGATAGTAGGTCTCGGAGTAGGCCAGCCTGTCTTCCGGCTTCTGTTTTCCCGCGAAAAATCGGATCAGGCTCTTACCCTGAACTTCTGGCGGAATGGTCAGGCCGGTCATTTCCAGAAGGGTGGGCATGATATCGGTTAGTGTGACCACCCCGGAATACGTCCTGCCCTTGAATTTCTCAAATGGGGTGATGAAGATCAATGGAACGTGGATGGCTTCCTGGTAAACAAAGAAGCCGTGGGTGGTCTCTCCATGTTCTCCCAGGCTCTCGCCGTGGTCAGAAGCCAGAACCAGGAACAGGTTATCGAGTAGCTTTTCTTTTTCCAGGTAGCTCCAGAAGCGGGAGAGCTGGCTGTCGGTATAGGCGATTTCTCCAAGGTAGGGGCGGTCCGGGAACCGGGACTTGAAGGGTTCGGGGGGCTCGTAAGGCGTATGCGGGTCATAGAGATGAATCCAGGCAAAGAACTTACCTGATTTATTCTTTTCCAGCCAGGCCAGGGCTTCGTTAATTGTTTCTTCAGCCCGGCGCTGGACTTCACCCAGCGAAATCTTTTCAAAGCGACCGAGGTCGAAGCGGTCGAAATAATAGTCAAAACCCTGGTTCAGACCCCACTTGGAATCGAGAACGTAGGCGGAAACAAAGGCTGCCGTCTGGTACCCGGCTGATTTAAAGGTTTCGGCCATGGTTTCCAGTTGAGGCGGCACAACGAAACCCCCGTTATCCCGGACTCCGTGGTGGATGGGCAGGGTCCCGGTCAGAATGGTGGCATGGGAAGGAAGGGTAAGAGGGGTCTGGGCGATGCAGTTCTCAAAGCGGACCCCGGCCGCGGCCATTTTATTCATGGCTGGCGTTACATCTGGAACGAAACCGTAGCAGCCCAGGCGGTCAGCCCGCAGGGTATCAACGGTGATCAGGATGACATTAAAATTCTTCTGGCCTCGAAGCTGTTTTACCCCGGAATCACCGGGCCTGAATACGAATATGAAGAAGGCAGCGGCCGCCACCAGCGCCAGGACCAGCAAAATTAAGGCACCTTTTTTCATCACCCTGATTATACCATATAAAGGATGGGCAGGCAGGAGCGGTCAGTTCAGGTTGTGGGTATATGTGGGGCTATAAATCATCCATTATTAAAAATCTTGCCCGATGTAGTTCAAGGCATGATATAACCAGAATTTTTAGATATCCAATTCTCTGATGGCAGGGATTGGACGACTAAGACCCGGGGGCTGGGCCCGAGCCAACAATTCTTTTACACGGCGAAATGGGGAGTGAACACTGGCTCTGGCCTTGGCCTGCGATCTGGCCGGAGCCAACCGGAATCGAGCTTGACTAAATAAAAAAGGGGCGGCAGATAGCTCTGCCGCCCCCTGAACTTGAGCTCTGAACTATTAGAAGATCAACCTGACTCCAACCCTGGCCTGTCTGGCATTGACGATTCCGTAGAGCTGATGACCCATGGTGGAAGGATAGCTGGTCGGAATCCAGTCATACATCCAGCGGGTACCCCAGGAGGTGATGGTGTCACTATTCAGCAGGTTGAAGACGTCAACCATCAGGCCCAGCCGGTACTTGCTGGCGAAGGTGAAGATCTTTTCCAGCCTGATGTCAATCTGGTGGTCCATCGGGTAGTGGTTGGAGCCGCGAGGTTCGACAAAGAAGGTGATCCGGCCCTGGGTAAAGCGGGAAGTCCGATAACGCGTGGTCCAGGCGTTGCCGGTGATGCCGTGGTAGTAGACATTAACGCTCAGTTCGATCTTGGGAATGACATAGGTGCCCTGGACCTTGATCATGTGGGTCGGGTCGTAGGTGGAGTTGCCGTCGCTGTTGATCCAGAAGTTCGGGTCGTAGACGTTGCCGCCGTAACCGATGTCGTCGGCGAAACCGTTATCGGTGGTGCCCCAGGCCTTGGACAGGGTGTAGGAAGCCCATAACTGCCACCGGTTGGAGAAGCGCTTGTTGAACATGAACTGGATACCGTGATATTTCCGGTAGGGTTTTTCCAGGATCCAGGGATACTCACCGTAGGCTCTGTCCAGGTTGGTGATGTAGTACTGCGGGGTTTCCAGGGTTTCCAGGGTTCTTTCATAGACCGTATAGGTGCCGAAGTTGGGAACCGTGACAGTTCTTGGAATGTAATCGGCATTCAGGTCTATGGGGCCGATCAGATTCTTCCACCGGCGGTTGATATAGCTGACGCTGAAGGAAGAATCCTTGAACAGTTCGCGCTCCAGGCTGACCGTCCACTGGATCATGTAGGGATGCTTGATATCCTGGTCCATCAGGTACTGGTCATGGGGAATCGAGAACCAGAGCAGCCATTCATCATAGATCCCGTCCTCGTCGTCGTCGTACCAGTCATAATAATAGCCGTTGTAGCTGCTGTAGGCGGAAGGCGGGTTCATCCGGTCGTGATAGGCGGTCAGCATGGCCTCGGAGAAGTGCCCGTAGTGGGCCTTTAAGACCGTGGTCTTGTCGCCGAACAGGTCATAGGTGAAGCCGATGCGGGGTGAAATCCTGGTGTTGGTATAGACATTCCCCGAAACGCCCTTAACCTGGCCCCAGTAAAAGCTGAACCTGAGGCCGGCGTTGATGTTCAGCCTCTTGGTTACCTGCCAGGAATCCTGGGCGAAGGCTTCCAGTCTGGTGTACCGGGTATTGATATCGTACCCGGTGTACTGGTAAGCCAGATAGGGATAGCCATAATAATCGTAATACTGTACGTGGTCGCCCAGTTCTCCGCCCTGGCCGGTGAAGCCGTAGCGGCTGCGGGCCATGGATCTCTCAAATTCGGCGCCGAACTTGAAGTCATGAGAGCCATAAAAATCTTCCACGTAATGGCTCAGGTTGGCATTGGCCTGGAACCGTTGCCTGTCGGCATAGTAGAAATACCCGGAGCTGTAGCGCTGGAAATTGTCGGCAAAATCAAAATGCATATAGGGCGCCATTCCGACTTCAGGGTCAAGATAATAGTAACCCCAGAAATAGGCAGCCTTGATGTCCAGGAAGGTCTTGGAGCTGAAAATCTTGGTCAGGCTGAAGTTGCCAACCACTTCGGGTGATTTCTGGGTAACGGTGGCTTCCGGAGAAACCGTGGCTCCGGCTCCGCGGTTGATACCATCATACGTATCTATCTGGACTGAACCGGTCATGGACAGGTTAGGCAACTGGGAGCTCAGCTTGAAGAAGCTCCTGGGTTGCTTGTAATCGACAGCCTCGGGGAAGCCGGTGGGATAGCGCCAGGTCCGGTAATACTGGAGGCCAACGTAGAACCACAGCTTGTCCCTGATGATGGGGCCGCCCAGGTGGGCGTTGACGTCCATGAGCTTCAGCAGGGGGGTGGACAACTCGGGAAAGTCATTGATGTAGGCAGCATTGTTGTCGGTGCCCCAGAAACCCTTTGGACCGTCGGTCTTTTTGCCCTGGAAATCGAATTCCATGTGGCCCGAGAAGTTATTTCCACCCGACTTGGTGATCAGGTTGAAGATAACTCCGGTAAAGTTGCCGTATTCAGCCGGCAGCCCGACACCCATGATCTTGGCTTCTTCCACGATGTTGTGGTCGGAGAAGACCCAGGCCGAGCCGGCTTCCGGGTCGGCCACGTTAACACCGTCCATGGTGTAGGCAATTCCCGTGTTCTGGGAAGCGCCGAAGGCCACGTTGTTGGTGACGCCCGGAGCCATATTGACGATGTCGGCCGTAAACTGGCTGTAGGGCATGTTGCGCAGGAGCTCGTTGGTCAGGGCCACGGAAGCAGTTTCGGTCGATTTAACGTCAACCGTGGGCGACTTGGCCACAACCGTAACCTGTTCTTCCAGTGTGGTCTGCTTCATGGTCAGGTCGATGGTTAAAGTGGTGGTTGTGGTCAGGCGGACGTTGGAGTTGACCACATCGCTGAAGCCCTGGAGCTCAGCTTTAATGGTGTAGGTTCCGGGCGGCAGAGCCGGGAACCTGTAGACACCCCTGGCGTCGGTCACGGAAGACCTGGTGCCCATAAGACCGGGACCGGATATGGTCACGGTTACCCCGGGTAGCGGCGTGCCTGATTCGTCGGTCACCGTCCCGGTGATGGCTCCTGTTTCACGTGACTGGGAAAAGGCCAGAGGAGTCAGCAACAAAACGATCAACAGTGGAACAAAAACTTTTTTAATCAATCTCTCTCCTCCTTTCGGAAAGTAATGCGATTCCTTTGAGTGAAAAACCAGAAGAATCTATTCTCGGTTTTTTCTCACCTCCTTCCTTCTGCAAAATTTTTTATACTTGCCCTTTCATTGTTCATAAAATAGCATAAATCATTACTAATAATCAAAGCAATTTTTGTGCCACCTCGATAGATTATTTAACCTATTGAAATTTATATAATTAACGAAGAATTAGAAATAATTTTCCGCCGTGATTCAATTATTTGGACATAAATTATCCAAAAAAGCGAATTCTTATGTTTTAGAGCTCTTATTTAATTGAAATGTGGGCAACTAAATTAAATTTCTGAGGTATAAAATAATGGGGCCCATGAGATTTGGGACGGCTGTTTACTTTAGCGGAAGAATAATTTCGATAAATTTGCTAAAATAAAAAAGTAAGCTGGCCTCTGGCGTGATGAGGACTTAAACCTAGCCAAGGCAATTTTGAGAAATACCAAGAGTCAGAAAGGAACTCTTCAATAATCAACAATGTCTTATATAAACCGTCCTAAAGAATTCAGCAGGCTGGCCTGGCTGCCGCTTCTTTTACTGATCTGTATTATCCAGCCAGTTCTGTCCCCGGCCTACGGCCAGAAGCAGAAGGACATAATCAATGAGCTGACGCCGGCCCAGAAAGACTGGCTGGAAATAGTCACTCCGATCATCACCGGGGCAGAAAAAGAAGTCTTCTTCAAGCTGAAGACCGAGCAGGAGCGCGACCGGTTCATCAGCCTGTTCTGGAAGGTCCGGGATCCCAATCCCGATACCAACGAGAACGAATTCTACCGAGAGTACCTGGAACGGGTCCACTTCGCCGACAGGTACTTCGGCATCGGCTCATCCAAAAGGGGCTGCCTGACCGAGCGCGGTTATTATTACCTGCTCCTGGGCAAACCCCGGGAGCGCCAGGTCTATGCCACCCAGTCTGATATCTGGCCTATGGAGCTCTGGTTCTACCAGGGGGACCCGAAATACGGTCTACCCGGGTACTTCTACCTTCTCTTCTACCAGCCGGAAGGTTCGGGGGATTACCGTCTTTATTATCCGGGCGTTGAAGGACCGGAGAAGCTGGTCATCCCTTCCATGTCCTCCGCCCAGTTAAACCGGAGCAAGGCCCTGGAGGTAATCAAGGCTATCAATGCCGAGCTGGCCAAGGCGGCCATCAGCTACTTGCCGGAAGAACAGCAGGACGGTTTCAGTTCTCTAACTTCACAGACCATAATTGCCACCATTAAGTCCCTGCCCGAGAAAAAATTTCCTTCGGCTTATGTTAAGAACTACCTGAGCTACAAGGACCTGGTGGAAGTTGATTATTCGCATAATTTCATAAACTCCAACGCCGTGGCCAGGGTCTTTCCCGAGGGTCAGCATTATTTCGTCCACTGGTCCATCGAGCCCGATAAGATTAATTTCGCCGAGGTCAACGGGGTTTATTCGGCTACCTACGAGCTTACTGTCAGGCTGGAGGATTCAGCGGGCCAGCCGGTTTTGAGCCGGACAGAAGAAGTCCCGCTCAGGTTAAACAGGGAGCAATTCCAGGCCCGCTCCCGCCAGAGGCTGGCTTTTCAGGACCTGTTTCCGGTCCTGCCCGGTGAATACAAGTTATTGATTCTTCTCAAGAATAAGACGGCCAGGGATTTTACCTCCTGGGAAACCAGCCTGAAGGTGCCCGGTACTGATTCCGGCCGCTTCCTGAGCCCTCTGGTCTTATACCATGCGGCCAGTCCCCTTCAGGCCGGCAGGGTTAAAGCCTTTTCCTTCAAGGGACAGGAATACCTGGTCAGCGCCCGGAATGAATTTTCCCCGACCGAGAAGTTACAGGTTCTCTGCTGGCTTCTGTCTGACCGGGGATGGCCGGCCGAGGCCAGGGTCCAGTTATGCCTCAGGAGCCTGGATTCAGAAGCCAGTCCTGAGTGCCGAACAGTGCTTCTGAAAGAAGCCCTGCAGCCCGGCAATATCCTGCGGCTGGAGCCGGTGGACCTCGGCCAGGTGAGGCCTGGATATTACCGGGTGGAAGTTTCTCTTATTGATGGAAACAAGACCCTGGAAACGGTCAGGGAAAACCTGATCGTTCTTTCCCAGCCAGCCCTGACCGCTCCCTGGGTATTGGGGCGGGTGCATGGGGCTATGCCCTCGCCGGATTTCCTGAGAATGCTGGCCGGCCAGCATTTTCTTAAAGGCAACTACCAGGAGGCCAGGAAAATCCTGGAAGAGATCCTGGCTTCCCGCGACGAACCGGAAAGCCGGCTGCTGCTGGCCCGAACCCTGTTGGCCCTGGGCGACTACCGGGGGTCTTTATCGGCAGCGCTAGCTGTCTATGAAACAAACAGGGACAGGGAAGCGGCCAAGGTCATTGCCCTGGATTATGTGCGGCTGAAAGACTGGGCCTCGGCCAGGGGCTACGTGGACGGGCTGCTGGCCGAAGCCACAGAAGTCAGCGTTCTCAACCTGGCGGCCGAAGTCTATCAGAACCTGGGTGAGCGGGAGCAGGCCATAAAGTTCCTGGAAAAATCCCTGTCACTGCTGCCCGACCAGCCGGCCATCAAATCCTGGCTGGATGATTTAAAAAGGAAAAAATAAAAGATTATAATGGACTCTGGATTCGGGTGGGTCTGGATCCTCAGCCCGGAAATAAGTCATCGATGAGATAAAGGAGCGGTCAATGAAAGATAAGAAATTCATAGTCTATGTTTTGGTTGTCTCAGTACTGTTAATATTTATATCCACTAACGGGTTGGCCCAGGTCAGGGGCAAGCTCCGGGGCACGGTGGTGGATTCCCAGGATAATCCCGTTGAGAAGGCTACCATTACCATAGTTTCGACTCGCCTGGCCACTCAAAGGTATGAAACCAAAACGGGCAAGGATGGCCGTTTTGCCCAGGTGGGCATCTATCCCGGTTATTACCAGGTTACCATCAAGAAGGAAGGCTTCCTGCCTAAAACCTTTGAAGTCCATGTCGAAATCGATGGCGACACCAACATGGAAACGATAAAGCTGAAAACGGCTGACGAACGGGCCGCCCAGAGCCTGTCCGGAGCCGACAGGGCATTCATGAAGGCCAATGAGTTTTACAACAAGCAGGACTACGAAAAGGCCGTGGCCGGATACCAGGAGGCCATCGGTCTTAGCTCCAATAACTGGGCCTATCATTTCAACCTGGGCCTGGCCTACAAGAAGCTGAATAAGCTCTGCGAGGCCAGGGAGGCTTTCAGCCAGGCGGTCCAGCTCAATCCGAATAGCTTCAGCGCCAACAAGGAGCTGGGGGAGCTCCTGGCCAGAGAGGAGCAGTACGAGGCGGCCGCCGGATATTACCGGAAGGCCGTCGAGCTCAGTCCCAATGACCCGGATGCCCATTATAACCTTGGTGCCTGCCTGGTGAACCTGGGCCAGGGCGAAGAGGCCCTCGGGCATTTTCAAAAGGCGGTGGAGCTCAAGCCTGATTACGCCGAAGCCTATTTTCAGATGGGGTCCATCTACATCAGTCAGAATAAGAAGGCCGAAGCTATCGCCAGCCTGGAGAAGTTCATAGAGCTGGCGCCCCAGCATGAAAAGGCCGGACTGGCCAGGCAATTGCTGGAATATCTGAAAAAATAATTTATTGTCGCCATCACAGTATAAAGCAGCTAAGCCAGGCAGGGCGCGGGTGCCTTGCCTCCCAGAAGATTTCCCGGGGTATGCTGGCGGCGGGTTTCGGTCTGTTAATGGCCATAAGCTTGATCATTTCATCTCAAGTTTCGAGTAATAGATTACCTCTTATCAAACGCAGGTCCTTAACCATCTGACCTGAATTAATTCACCCCTGGTCTCTTTTCTTAATCAGTTGGTTATTACCTATGTTTGAGGAAGGTCAAGACCTTTCTGCCTGGCGTTGTGACGGGTGTGGGCAGAGGAATTTCTTCCTTCAGGTTGCAGGTTCAGATGGCATTGATAAGTTGATAGATGGAAGGAAAGCAATCTTAAAAAATAAAAAAGGGGACAGCCGGATTCACCGGCTGCCCCCTGAGATGTAGCTTTATTCTTCTATTGGTTACTCAACGACCAGTTCAAAGGGGACTCTCTTTTCCAGGGTGGTCCCGCCGATCTTATCCTTGATGCTGATGACCAGCTCGTAACCACCGCCTTCCAGGGGACGGGTTTCGATTCTCTCTCCCTTGTCATCTGTTACCTTAATCTGCTTGGCGGCCGGGATGGGAATGGGCTGCTCGATGAAGGGTGATTCGTAAGTCATCGGGGTGAAGGCCACGATCTTGGTTCCTCCCTTGCGGATGTCAAAGTTTATTTCCAGCGCGGCCTTCTGGCTCTCGTCGAACTTGGTTCCGTAAACCATGAACATCAGGGTGGGCTGGTCGTTAGGCTTGAACCTCATCTCAGTATAGGGATAAGCCTTCAGGATCATCCAGCCGAAGTAATCCTTGTGGAAGTTGGGGTAATTTTCGGCCGTGTCCAGCTGCTCGTAATTTTTCAGCAACAACAGGCTGGTGGTGTCCATCTGGCCGTTCTTGTAGCTTTCTTCGTAGCGGGGAATTTCGAATTCGTAGTAGGTTGTCCCTATCTTCTTGGTCTTCCTGTTGCCCAGGGCCGCGGCCAGGATGTATTTTCCGGACGGCAACGGATAGCCGAGGTAGTAGCAGCTCTCGCCTTCGGGGTTGTATTCAGCAGCCGGTATGGAGAACTGGCTGTAAGCTTTATTCTCGGTCATCAGCTTGGGGGTGGGCCCGTCATTCTGGTAAATCTGGAAGAAAATATCGGGCTCGGTCTGGTAGCTGTCACCGGCGCTGATGGATTGAGTCTGGGCATACTCCAGGTCGGAATTCTTTATCCTGGTGATGAAAATGGCAATGTAAGTTCCTCTGGCCGGGAGAATGTAATGTCCATGGAAGTTAAAGGGCAGGTCCGGCTTAACCTGACGGGTGGCCAGTCCCTGCTCCAGCAGCGCTTTGACGTCGGTGGGCAGGGTGGTCTTGGCTTTCTGGTCTTTTTTCTGATCTTTCTTCTGAGGCTCTGCCTGAGCCAGATTGAAAGCTAAGGTCAGCGTCAGAATCAGGACCAGCGAAAGGGCGAAAAATTTCTTAAGGTTCATCTTTCCTCCTGTTTATTCTTCTCACCAGCTTCTTAACTGCAATAATCGTGCCAGCTAAGAAGGGGGATTTTTTCTTATCGTTCGCCTGATTTTATCTCTTTATTGTAAATTTATTTTACAGGATCAAAAATAAATAATAACCTAAACCTCAGCATTATTCTACCTTAAACCTCGGCTGTTTTTCAACTGGTATCTCGAAACTGCTCTCAGGTGTTCCTGGTAAGAGCGGTTGAAGACATGACTGCCGTCGTTCCGGGATACAAAGTATAAATAATCAACCGGGGCCGGATGCAGGGCCGCCTGCAGCGAAGCCCGGCCAGGATTGCAGATGGGGCCCGGCGGCAGGCCGCGATAGAGGTAGGTATTGTAGGGGGAGGCCAGGTCCTTGTCCCTGAGCCGCAGGTTTCCGTCAAAACGGCCTTCCAGTTTCAGGGCATAGATGATGGTCGGGTCACAATCGAGTTTCATTCCCAGGCGCAGCCGGTTGTGAAAGACCGCCGAGACCAGCGGCTTTTCTTCTTCTCTTGACGTTTCCTTTTCAATCAGCGAAGCCAGAGTGACCACTTCCCTGACCGTCAGGCTCAACTGCCCGGAGCGGGCCAGGTCTTCGGGGCCGAAATTTTTCCTGAACTGCTCGACCATGGCCTTTACCATTTCCAGGGCTTCGATGCCGCGCGGGAAATGATAGGTTTCGGGAAAAAGATAGCCTTCAAGGTTGGGAGCCTTCGGGTCGAGGTCGGATACCAGCTCGGCCTTCTGGCAGGCTTCCAGGAACGAACCTCGAAGGGGATAGGCTTTTTCTTCCAGCAGGCCGGCAATTTCTTTATAAGTCAGGCCCTCCGGTATGGTTATCGGGTGAAGTCGGACCTTGCCGGCCATCATCTGGAGCATGATTCTTTTCTGGGTAAGTGGTGGCTCGAACCAGTATTCTCCCGCTCGTAAAAAGCGGGGTGAGTAATAAAGGGAATAAGCGAGGCGGAAGGCCCTGGTATCCTTAATCAATCTGCTCTTCTGAAGAGTTTGAGCAATGCTGCCGACGCCCTGTCCCTTTTCTATCAGAACGCCGACGGGGGCTTGTGGCGAGATGGTAGTATTCAGGCGCCTGGCCAGGTAATAGGTCAGGCCGAGGTTGGCCAGCACCAGCAATAACAGGAGGATTTCAATTATCTTCCGTGGTGTTATCGGCATGATGACGTTTCTTTTCCAGGTAGGCTTCCAGGATGATGACCGCGGCCAGCTGGTCTTCCCTCCGCTTCTTTTCCCGGTAGTCGCCCTTGAAACCTTCCAGTTTTCTCTGGGCCTGCTGGGTGGTCAGCCGCTCGTCCCAGAAAATTACTTTCCGGCCGGTGACCTTTTCCAGCCAGGTGGCAAATTCCCGGGTGACCTCGGCCCGGCGACCCTCGCTACCATCCATCCGCAGTGGCCAGCTAAGCACAATTTCTTCAACCTTTTTTTCTTCCACCAGTTTCTGGAAGAAGGCCCGGTTTTCGGCCTCGTTTTCTTTCAGTATATAGGTGCCGTAGGGCTGGGCGGTAAACTGCAGCGGGTCGCTCAGGGCCAGGCCGAGATGGCGGTCGCCGAAGTCGATGGCCAGGATTCTGCCCATGTTTCAGGTTCTTTCCAGGCAGCGTTTTTTCAGGCGGTGGCGGCGCAGGGCCAGTTGAATCAGCCGGTCTAAAAGCCGGGAGAAGCTCAGCCCGCTGACTTCCCACAGCCTGGGGTACATGCTTATTTCGGTGAAACCGGGAATGGTGTTTATTTCATTTATGTAGATGTTCCGGGTTCCCTGTTCCAGGAAAAAATCGACCCGGGCCATTCCGCAGCCATCTATGGCCCGGAAGGAAGCCACGGCCAGCTCCTGGAAACGCCTGGTCAGGTCTTCCGGTAGCCCGGCCGGGATACGGAACCTGGTCTTGCCTTCCAGGTACTTATCGGCGTAGTCGTAAAATTCCCGGTGGGGAATGACCTCGCCCGGGAGGGAGGCTCTGGGTCGCTCGTTGCCCAGGACGCTGCATTCGATTTCCCGCCCCTTGATGGCCTTTTCCACCAGGATCTTGTGGTCGTAGCGGAAAGCCAGCCTGACTGCCGGAGCCAGCTCTTTTTTGCTCTTTACCTTGGAAATACCCACCGAGGAACCCAAATTGGCCGGCTTGACAAACAGCGGCAGGCCAAGCTCCTGGATTATTTTTTTCTCTATATCCTTCCGGTCCTTCTTCCAGTCTTCTTCGTACAGCACAAGGTAAGGCACCACCGGCAGGCCCAGCCGGCTCAGCAGGTGCTTGAAAATGGCCTTGTCCATGCCGATGGCCGAGGCCAGAACCGGAGCCCCAACGTAAGGCACATCGGCCATTTCCAGCAGGCCCTGGATGGTCCCGTCTTCACCGTAGGGTCCATGGAGAACGGGGAAATAAACGTCGGCCTTGATGGCCGGCCTTTCTCTTTGGCCGTCCCAGGGCAGGAAGGAAAAGCCGCGGCCGGCTTTCAGGGTGGCGGACGGGGCTTCGGGCGAGGAAACCAGCTTCCAGGTTCCCTTCTTGGTTACGTATATGGAGAAGACCCGGTACTTTTTCCGGTCAAGGTTCTTATGGATGGCCCGGGCTGAAATTATGGAGATCTCGTGTTCGGCCGAGCGGCCGCCGAAGATCAGGGCCACGGTCAACAGGTCTTTCATTCGCCTGAATTTTAGCCCATTTCCGGCCAAAAAAAAAGTTAATATAACTCCAATTAATAAAATTTGCCCCGACTAAATTTATGTTGACAGGCAGGAAGGAGCAAAATTATAATAGCCCCAAGGTGGAAGAAATAACGCCAAGAGGTGTCAAGATGAAAAAAAGCCTTATTATTAACCTCTGTCTTTTTATTTTTGCCGGACTGGTGTTCGGCCTGCTGGCCCAGGAAAGCCAGGTCCAGAAAGCCAGGGTTTTTGCCGAAGAATATCCCCTCCTGACCGATACCGACCTTTACTGCTCGGTCCTGGTCTGGGATAAGGGGCTGCCCGAGATCCAGATCATTGGATCGGAGAGGGAAGAGGAACGGGCCATGATGGTTGATTCCGATACTTTCTATATAAATAAGGGTAAGGAAGACGGGATGGAGATCGGCCAGATGTTCCTGGCGATTGACATCGGTCAGCCGATTCCACAGCTCGGATATATCGCCCAGAAAAAGGGCAAAGTCAGGATTATCCGCCTGGAAGACCGGGTCAGCG
>JANLFU010000014.1 GCA_024653215.1 Candidatus Saccharicenans sp.
CCAAGCTGCGGGGCGGGTCATCGTTGACCAGGAGCCAGACAACCCTGGGCACGGTGGCCTACATGTCACCGGAGCAGGCCCGGGGTGATGAGCTCGACCATCGCACCGACATCTGGTCGCTGGGAGTGGTGCTTTACGAGCTCCTCACCGGAGAGCTTCCCTTTAAAGGTGACCACGACCAGACGGTTATTCATTCCATTCTTCACAAGACTCCAAAACCGCCCTTAAAAATTCGGCCCGACATGCCCCCCGGGCTGGACGAGATTGTCCTCAAGTCCCTGGTAAAGAATGCCGGGAATCGCTACCAGAGCATGGAGGAAGTTTGTGGGGATCTTGGGGCCGTGGCCGAAGGACTCAAGCCCCTCAAAGCCCACCTCCCTTCCACCTTCCTCGGGATAAGAACGGCCTACATTTTTTCTGCTCTGGTCTTGGTCCTGGCTATCCTCCTCGGCTTTAACGTCGGCGGCCTGCGGAGCCGGATTTTCGGTGGAGCGGGCCGCCCGGAACGGTTCATCAAGCTGGCCGTCCTGCCGTTTGAGAACCTGACCGGAGACCCCGAGCAGGAATACCTGAGCGAAGGGTTGACTCAGGAAATGATCACTCTCCTGGGTCGCCTGCATCCCGGGAGCCTGGGTGTCATCGCCCGGACCTCGGTCATGCGTTACAAGGGCACCAACACGCCCATCGACCAGATCGGCCGGGAGCTCGGCGTTGACTATATCCTGGAGGGTAGCGCCCGCCGTGAGGGGGGCCGCGTGCGCGTTTCGGCCGAGCTCATCCAGGTCCGAGACCAGACCCAGCTCTGGAGCGATGCCTTCGAAAGAGAGATGGCGGGCATCCTGAGTCTGCAGAACGATGTGGCACGGGAAGTGGCCAAGGCCCTGGCCCTCAAGCTTCTTCCCTCAGAACAAGCCCGCTTGGCCACCGCGCAGTCCATCAATCCCGAAGTTCACGAGGCTTACCTCAGAGGCACCTTTCATTGGATGAAGGGGACACCAGAGGACCTGGACATCGCCCAGAGCTATTTCGACCTGGCCCTCGAGAAGGATCCTTCCTATGCACCGGCATACACCGGCCTTGCCTGGGTTTGGGGCTACCGCAATCAGATGGGCCTCGTGCCTCCTGATGAGGCGGAGCCCAAGGCCAAGGCCGCGGCGCTGCGGGCCATTGAGCTGGACGAGAGTTTCGCCGGCGCTCACGAGGCGCTGGCTAATGTCAGGTTCTTGATCGACTGGGACTGGGACGGCGCCCGGGAATCCTTTCTGAGATCCCTTGAACTCAATCCGAACGTGGCCACGGCCCAGGCGATGTACGCCCATTTCCTCTTGATCATGGGGCATGGCGAAGAAGCCCTGGCTCACAGCAAGCGATCCGTCGACCTAGACCCGTTGAATCCTATATTACACGACTGGTACGGTTTCGTCCTGTATGCGGAGCGCCGTTACGAGGAGTGCATCGCTGAATCCAGAAAGGCGCTGAAGCTTCAACCGGGCGATGTCATGGGGCACATCGGCCTCATGTTAGCCATGCACGAATTGGGGCGGGAGAGAGAAGCCTTTGAGGCGGCGAAAGGTTGTGTGAAAATTTACAACGACCCTAGGGTCGAAGCGGCGCTCGATGAAGGTTACGCTCGGGGAGGATACGCCGTGGCCATGAAAAGCGTGGGCGATGCCCTTGTCGCCCGTCTTCCCGAGGCTTATGCTCTGCCAGCCGATATCGCGTCCTGGTATGCTCTTGCCGGGGAGAAGGAGAAAGCCATCGAGTGGCTCGAAAAGGGCCTGGAACCTCATGACCCTGTACTGCCTTATATCGGCTGCTATCGCTGTTTCGATGGCCTTCATTCCGACCCGCGCTTTCAGGAACTGCTGCGGAAGATGCGCCTTTCGGCAGATTATAAATAACAAGAGGGTATGCCATGAAATGCCCCCATTGCCACGCCGAGAACAGGGACGACTCGAAATACTGCAGCAACTGCGGGTCGTCTCTCGGAGTAAAGGAGGGAGCCGGGGCGGGTGTTGTCCCTGAAGGTGCCACCTTCACCAGGACCCTGGAAATACCCCTTCACGTCCTCAAACCGGGCACTCTCATCGCCGGCAAGTACCGCATCATCGAGGAGCTCGGCCGTGGAGGAATGGGGGTCGTCTATAAGGCCGAGGACACCCGACTCCAACGGACGGTGGCCCTGAAGTTCCTGCCGCCGGAGCTGACCCACATTCCCGAGCTCAGGGACCGGTTCCGGCAGGAGGCCAAAGCCGCCGCGGCCCTGGACCATCCCAATATCTGCACGATCTACGACTTCGACCAGGCCGAAGACAGGGCCTTCATCTCCATGGCCTATATCGAAGGCCAGAGCCTGAGAAAGAGGATCGACTCGGGCCCGCTCCCGGTCGAGGAAGCTCTGAAGATCGCCATCCAAGTCGCCGAGGGGCTTCAGGAGGCCCACAGCAAGGGGATTGTCCACCGGGACATCAAGAGCGCCAACATCATGGTCACGCCGAAGGGCCAGGCCAAGGTCATGGACTTCGGGCTGGCCAGGGTGGCCGGGGCCTCCCTGGTCACCCAGGAAGGGAAGACCATGGGGACGGTTAGCTACATGTCTCCTGAGCAGGCCCGGGGCGAGAAGGTGGATCAGCGGACCGACATCTGGTCGTTCGGGGTGGTCCTCTATGAAATGCTCGGCTGCGAGCTTCCCTTCAAGGGGGAAGAGTCCCAGGCTGTCGTCTATGCGATCTTGAAGGAGAAACCCAGGCCCCTTTCCAGCTTGAGACCCGGCCTCCCCCCGGCCATTGAGCAGATCGTGCTCAAGGCTCTGGAAAAGGACCCGGACAAGAGATACCAGAGCTTCGAAGAGCTGGCGGAAGATCTCAAGTGTGTAACAGCAGGCATCGTGCCGGACGAGATCAAGCTACGGTTAAGGCGGGCCAAGATTGCCAGGAGAAGGCGTGCCCTCCTCTACTCCGGCGCCGCAGCGCTCATCATCATCGTTGCTTTTGCTCTTCTCTTCTTCACGCGCCAGGCCCAGGCCATCGAATCGGTCGCTGTCCTGCCGCTTGAAAACCTCACAGGCGATAGCGGGAAGGACTATTTCGTGGAAGGTGTAACCGACGAAATAATCGGCCACATCGGCCGCATCAGCGGGCTCAAGCGGGTCATCTCCCGCACCTCTGTCATGCGCTATAAGGGCACGGATAAGTCGCTGCCTCAGATCGCCCGGGAGCTTGGCGTGGATGCCGTGGTGGAGGGAACGGTCTATCAAGTCGGGGACAAGGTGCGCCTGAGGCTACAGCTGATCGATGCCCTGCCCGAAGAGAGGAGCCTCTGGACCGAGACCTACGAACGTCCCATGACCGATGTCCTGATGATGTACGGGCAGATCACCCGGACGATTGCCGAGAAGCTCCAGGTCAAACTCACCGCTGAGGAAAGATCGCGCCTGGCCGGGGCCCGCCAGATCGATCCGGAGGCCTATGCTCTTTATCTCAATGGCATGTCTCACTGGCACAGGCTGACCCCGGCGGACCTTGACGCAGCTGAAAAATACTTTCAACTGGCCCTGAAGAAGGACCCGGAATATGCCCTGGCCTTAACGGGGATGTGCATGGTCGCTGGCGGGAGGGCCCAACTCGGGCTGGTCCTGCCCCGCGAGGCTATTCGGGAAGCGAAGCCCTACATTCTCAAGGCCCTGGAATTGGACAGCAACCTGGCCGACGCTCATTTCGCCATGGCCACCATGAAAACATGGCTCGAATGGGACTGGGCGGGCGGCGAGGCCTCGTTTCGTAGGGCCATCGAGATCAATCCCAACTACGCCATAGCCCGGGTCTATTATTCGAATGCGTTGTGCTACCTGAATCGCCCGGAGGAAGCCGTGGCGGAGGGTCTCCGAGCACTGGAACTTGATCCCATCAATCCTCTGTTCATGGAGATCTATGGCATTACATTGTTATATTTGGGCAGATTGGACGAGGCCATTGCTCAGTTCCGCCAGGCGCTCAGGACATCTCCGAATGACCCCGCCGCGCACACCAACCTCTGGGACCTGTACCACATGAAGGGACAGTATGATGAGGCGCTGAAAGAGGCGCAAGCCTTTTTTGCCGGCTTGGAGCTGGTTCCGGTCGTTGAAGCCATGACCAGCGGATTTGAAAAGGGCGGCTATGCGGGGGCGATGCGGTCCGGGGCGGACACTTTGGCCGCCCTCTGGCAACAAGCCTATTTCGCGCCTACGATGATCGCGCAACTCTATGCCGGGGCGGGGGACGCGGAGAAAGCCCTGGAATGGGTGGAGAAAGGGTATGAAATCGGAGATCCCAACATGCCATACATGGGAGGCGATGGGAGCTTGCAAAGGCTTCTTCGCGGAGACCCGCGCTTTCAGGAACTGCTGCGGAAGATGAAACTTCCGCCGATCGAAAAGAAATAGGAGCATATGAAATGGAATGCCCTCGCTGCCACGCCGAGAACCGGGACGACTCGAAATACTGCAGCAACTGCGGGTCATCGCTCGGAGTAAAGGGGGGAGCCGGGGCAGGTGTTGTCCCTGAAGGTGCCACCTTCACCAGGACCCTGGAAATACCCCTTCACGTCCTCAAACCGGGAACCATCATCGCTGGCAAGTACCGCATTATAGAGGAAATCGGCCAGGGCGGCATGGGCGTTGTTTACAAGGCCGAAGACCTCAAGCTCAAACGATGCGTGGCCCTGAAGTTCCTGCCACCCCACCTGGCGAACTCTCCAGAGCTCAAGGAACGATTCTTGATCGAGGCCCAGGCGGCCGCGGCCCTGAGCCATCCAAACATCTGCACCATCTATGAGGTCGGCGAGTCTGAGGAGCAGCCCTATATCGCCATGGAGTTCGTGGAGGGCGAAACGCTACGGAACAGGCTTAAGAGGGGTCCGCTCAAACCTGAAGAGGCCGTGGATATCATCTCCCAGGTCGCAGCTGGACTTGGAGAAGCCCACAACAAGGGTATCATCCACCGGGACATCAAGAGCGCCAACATCATGGTCACGCCGAAGGGTCAGGCCAAGGTCATGGACTTCGGTCTGGCCAAGCTGCGGGGCGGGTCGTCTTTGACCAAGAGCCAGACGACCCTGGGCACGGTGGCCTACATGTCGCCGGAGCAGGCCCGGGGTGATGAGCTCGACCATCGCACCGACATCTGGTCGCTGGGAGTGGTTCTTTACGAACTCCTCACCGGAGAATTGCCGTTCAAGGGCGATCACGATCTTTCCATCATCCATGCCATTATCAACGAAGCGGCAAGGCCCATTAAGGACCGCAAGCCTCCGGTTCCCGATGAGTTGCAGCGAGTGATCAGCCGGGCTCTCAAAAAGAAGCGGGCAGACCGCTACGGGTCAGCCGAAGAGATGCTCAGGGACCTGAAAGCCTATCAAGCGAGCGTGCAGGCAGAGGCCTCGGGCGTTTTCAACCTGCGTTCTTTTGCTAAGAAGCTCCGGCGTCCGGTGGTGGCAGTTCCCGCCGTGCTTGCGGTTTTTGCAATCGCCGCCCTGGCTGTATGGTTTTTCAACCGCCAGGCCAAGATCCGCTGGGCCCGGCAGACGGCTATCCCGGAGATGGAAAGACTCATCGAGGAGAACAACGTCTGGCGGGATCTTATCGACGTTTATCGTCTTGCGGAAAAGACGGAGTCGATCATCCCCGGCGACCCCAAGCTGGCCGAGGTGTTCGCCAGATGCTCCTTGAATATTTCCGTCAAGACCGAACCCGCCGGGGCGAAAGTATTCATCAAGGATTACAGAAAGCCGGAGGAAGAGTGGACTTATCTCGGCCTATCCCCCCTGGAGAAGGTCAGAGTTCCTGTAGGGATTTTCCGGTGGAAAATCGAGAAGGATGGATACGAGACGGTCCTGGCGGCCGCGTCGACCTGGGCTATAGATCTCAGCGGAAACAACGTCATCGTACCCGGGGATTTCTTCCGGACGCTGGACGAAATCGGCCGCATTCCACGGGGCATGGTCAGGGTCCAGGGCGCCGATACACCCGTGGGCAGGCTTGAGGACTTCTACATTGATGCCTGCGAAGTAACCAACAAGCAGTTCATGGAGTTCGTTGAAGCAGGCGGGTACCGGGACCGGAAATACTGGAAGCACCCCTTCCTCAAGGACGGCCGGGAATTGACCTGGGAAGAGGCCATGAGGGAATTCGTGGACCAGTCCGGTCAGCCCGGCCCGTCGACCTGGGTGGCCGGGAGTTTCCCCGAAGGGGAGGATGACTATCCGGTCTCCGGAGTCAGCTGGTATGAGGCGGCTGCCTACGCCGAGTTCGCCGGCAAGCGACTGCCGACGGGATATCACTGGGGAATTGCCCGGGGAGAGTACACGATGATGATCCTCGCCCCCCAGCTCGGGGGCTTCGCCCTTCTCGCCCCGTTCAGCAATTTTAGCAGGAAGGGTCCTGTGCCCGTGGGCAGCCTTAACGGAATCACGGCCTACGGGGCCTACGACATGGCCGGCAATGTTCGGGAATGGTGCTGGAACGAAACGCCGGCAGGACGGCTGATCCGGGGTGGCGCCTGGGGCGACAACACCTATATGTTCGATAACCTGAGCCAGGCACCGCCGATGGACCGTTCGGCCAAGAACGGATTCCGCTGCGCCCAATACCTCGACCTGGAGAAGATCCCCGCTGTTGCCTTCAAGGCCATCGAGACCGGATTCGGCGAGCCCGTGGATTACGACAGGATGGCTTCCGTCCCGGACGCTGTCTTTCGGGTCTACAAGGGCCAGTTCGAATACGACCGGACTCCCCTAAAAGCCCGGGTGGAATCGCAGGAGACGAGCCCCCGCGGCTGGATCCGGGAGAAGGTCAGTTTCGAGGCGGCCTACGGCGGCGAGAGGGTCATGGCCTACCTATTCCTGCCCAGGAACGTGGCTCCACCATATCAGGCGGTCGTCTATTTCCCGGGGAGCGCCTCGGAATGGCAGAGGTCGAGCGAGAACATTGAGAGCTACTATGAATTCCCGATGTTCCTTTCGTTCCTTGTGAAGAACGGCCGGGCGGTCCTCTACCCCATCTATAAGGGCACTTTCGAACGCGGGACCGACGAGATGGCCGGGGTCATCGACTATGATCAGGGCTCCCGACAGTACACGGCCATCCTGATCCAGATCGTTCAGGATTTCAGGCGGTGCCTCGATTACCTGGAGACCCGTCCGGACATCAACGCCGAGAAAATCGCCTTTTACGGAATGAGCTGGGGCGGCGTGCTAGGAGCGATCATTCCTGCTGTCGAGGAGCGTCTGAAGGTGTCGGTCCTGCTGGGTGGGGGGCTTTGGGGCAACTACCGCCCTGAAGCTCACCCCGCCACATATGTCTCCCGCGTGAAAATTCCGACGCTGATGTTGAACGGTATCTATGATTCCGTCTACCCTCCTGAGACCTCCGCGAAGCCTATGTTCAGGCTCCTGGGCACCCCGGCCGAACACAAGCGGCAGATCTTGTACGAGACGGACCACATCCCACCATACAATGAGTATGTCAAAGAGACCCTGGCCTGGCTGGACAAATACCTGGGACCGGTAAAGAGATGAACACAGGCGGTCGGAAACGTCAGGATTTTGCATCAAGTGATCTCCTGCGCGACGACCAGCGCTTTCGGGAACTGCTGCGGAAGATGAAACTTCCGCCGATCGAAAAGAAATAGGAGCATATGAAATGGAATGCCCTCGCTGCCACGCCGAGAACCGGGACGACTCGAAGTACTGCAGCAACTGCGGGTCATCGCTCGGAGTAAAGGGGGGAGCCGGGGCAGGTGTTGTCCCTGAAGGTGCCACCTTCACCAGGACCTTGGAAATACCCCTTCACGTCCTCAAACCGGGAACCATCATCGCTGGCAAGTACCGCATTATAGAGGAAATCGGCCAGGGCGGCATGGGCGTTGTTTACAAGGCCGAGGACCTCAAGCTCAAACGATGCGTGGCCCTGAAGTTCCTGCCACCCCACCTGGCCAACTCTCCGGAGCTCAAAGAGAGGTTCCTCATCGAGGCCCAGGCGGCCGCGGCCCTGAGCCATCCCAATATCTGCGTCATCCACGAGGTTGGCGAGAGCGAAGACCGTCCCTACATCGCCATGGAGTTCGTGGAGGGTGAAACGCTACGGAACAGGCTCAAGAGGGGTCCGCTCAAACCCGAAGAGGCCGTGGATATTATTTCCCAGGTGGCGGCTGGACTGGGAGAAGCCCACAACAAGGGTATAATCCATCGGGACATCAAGAGCGCCAACATCATGGTCACGCCGAAGGGTCAGGCCAAGGTCATGGACTTTGGTCTGGCCAAGCTGCGGGGCGGGTCATCGTTGACCAGGAGCCAGACAACCCTGGGCACGGTCGCTTACATGTCGCCGGAGCAGGCCCGGGGTGATGAGCTCGACCATCGCACTGACATCTGGTCGCTGGGTGTCGTGCTTTACGAACTGCTCGCCGGCAGACTCCCCTTCCAGGGCGACCACGACCAGACCGTGATTTATTCCATCCTTCACAAAGAACCCGAATCGCTCGTCAGGATATGCCCGGCCCTTTCGCCCGAGCTGGAGCACATCGCCTTCCAGGCTCTGACCAAGAAGGCGGCCGACCGCTATCAGACCATGGAGGAGTTCCAGGAGGACCTGGCGGCGGTCGCCGAGGGCCTCAAACCGCTCAAGGCCAGGTCACGGCCCTCCGAGCCCGAGAAATCTGTCGCTGTACTACCCTTCATCAACGATAGCCCCGATCAAGAGAACACCTACTTCATCAATGGGGTGATGGAGGAGATCCTAAGCAATCTCCAGAAGATTAAGGCACTCCGGGTTATCTCCCGCACCTCGGTCGAACGATACCGGGACAGCAAGAAATCCGTCCGGGAGATTGCCGAGGAGCTTGGTGTGAACTACATCGTGGAGGGGAGCGCCCAGAAATACGGCGACGCCTTCCGCCTGAGAGTCCAGCTGATCAAGGCCGAGCATGAAGCCCATCTCTGGGGGGAGTCTTTCAAGCAAAAAATAACCGATGTCGAGGATATCTTCGATATCCAGATCAGGATCGCGACATCCATAGCGGAGGAGCTTCGAGCGGTCATATCCCCAGAAGAGAAAAAGCTCATAGAGAAGATACCGGTCGCGGACCTCACCGTTTATGATCAATATCTGAGGGCCCGTTCTTACGTTTACGATGGTCGAAGGGAAGCCCTGAACAAGGCCATCGAATATCTCAACAGCGCTATCGAAAAGAACCCCGGATGGGCGCCCCTGTATGCCGGACTGGCCGAAGCCTGGCTCTGGATGCAACAGAACGCGTTCGAACAGCCGTCCGTGGCCGGTCCCAAAATCATCGAGAACCTGAACAAGGCGCTGGCCCTGGACCCGGATCTGGGTGGAGCCCATTACCTCAGTGGCATGATCGCGCATCTTGTGGATTGGGACTGGGAGAGGAGTGAGAGGGAGTTCTTGAAGGCCCTGGCCATCAACCCCAACGACGGCCTTTCCCGGGGATTTTATGCCCAGCTCTTGTTGATCCTGCAAAGGAAGGATGAAGCCCTGGCCCAGAATGAGCTGGCGCTGAGCCTTGACCCCCTGAACCCGATGATACAGCTCTTCAATATCGGCACGTTGCTGCAGGCCGGTGAATGTCAGGCCAGCCTGTCTTTCGCGGAAGAAGCCCTGGCCGAAGATCCGGACAATTTCAACCTCAACCAGATGATCGAGATCGCCGCCTACAAGCTGAAGCAGTACGACAAAGCCATTCGAGCGGTCCGGCATGTTCTCCCCTTCCCGCTTGAGGATGATGAGTATCGTGACATCGAGCGGATTTACAGCGAGTCGGGAATCGTTCCCGCATATGAGAAGATCGTGGAGCGTCTGGAGAAATACGCTGAAAGCAACCCAGTCGGCCCTCACGATATGGCCTTCAGGTATCTTATAGCGAATAAGCTCGATAAGGCCATGGACTGGATCGAGAAGGGATATGAGATGCACGACCCGCTGATGACCTACATCACCACGCCGCTGCGAATCTATGATCCACTGACCGATACCCCCAGGTTTCTCGATATTGTCAAGAGAATGAACCTCCCGCTTCCGAAATAGGGAGAAACGACAACCAGGAGAATAAATTATGATCCATTGCCCCCGCTGCCACACCGAGAATAAGGACGACTCTAAGTACTGCAGCAACTGCGGGTCGTCGCTCGGAGTTAAGGTCGGGACCGGGGCGGGGGCCGGCCCTGAAGGTGCCACCTTCACCAGGACCCTGGAAACACCCATTCTCACTCCGGGTACCGTGCTTAAAGGTCGATATGAAATCCTGGGACTGCTCGGGGCCGGTGGAATGGGTGAAGTCTACCGAGCTGTTGATAGAAGTCTGGACCGCCAGGTGGCCATCAAGATCCTACCGGCTGCCTTCTCTGAAGATGTGGAGAGATTAGCCAGGTTTGAACGTGAAGCCAAGCTGCTGGCCGCCCTGAACCATCCCCATATCGCCGCCATCCATGGGCTCGAGGAAGCAGACGGCAGACGATTCCTTGTACTCGAGCTGGTTGAAGGTCTATCGCTTCGGGCCAGGCTAATGAAAGGTCCTCTGTCGATCGAGGAAGCGCTCGAAACCTGCCGCCAGATTGCTGAAGGCCTCGAGGCAGCCCACGAGAAGGGAATCGTCCACCGGGACCTGAAGCCGGGCAACATCATGCTGAGCAGCGATGGCAACGCCAAGATCCTGGATTTTGGCTTAGCCAAGGCCTCGGGCCCGGAACCCCTGGGCCCAGAGGCCGACAAGTCGCCGACGATCACCGGAAGGATGACCGCGCCGGGCGTTGTTCTGGGAACGGCAGCTTACATGAGCCCGGAGCAGGCCCGCGGCCGGGCCATAGATAAGCGGACTGACATCTGGGCCTTCGGGTGCGTTCTTTACGAGTGCTTGACGGGCAAGCGGGCCTTCCAGGGGGAGACGGTCTCAGACACCATGGCCCAGATCCTCAAGGGCGAACCGGACTGGCAGGCTCTTCCGGCCGGGACACCGGCCTCCATCAGGTCACTTCTTGAGCGTTGCCTCGAAAAGGACCCGAAGGAACGCCTTCACGACATCGCCGATGCCCGGATCGAGCTTAGCCTGGCCTTGCGATCGCCCGAGGATGTCATTGCCTCCCCGGCGATCTCCAGACGTCGCCCGATGACATTACTAGCGGTCGGGGCTGCAGCTGTGATCATCGGCATCCTGATTGGGCCGGCCATAAGAAATGTTGTCAGGCCGAAGGCTATTTTGAGCGTCGGGCCGGTTGTGCGCTCGTCGATCAGGCTGCAGCCGAACTATCGCTTGGGCGGCGAGGACCTGGACGCTTCAATCTCCCGCCGGTTGACCCGGACGGAAATGGCCCTATCAGCCGATGGCCAGATTCTTGTGTATAGTGCTTCGAAGATGGATGCCGGGCCCGAGGGCAAGGCCGGCTTGTTCGTCCGCAAGCTCGAAGAGCTTGAGCCAGTTCCGGTGAAAGGAACAGAAGGCGGACATTGCCCGTTCCTTTCTCCAAAGGGAGATTGGATCGGATTCTGGTCGGCCGGAAGGCTCAAAAAGATTCCCATAGAAGGAGGGATAGCCACGGACCTGTGCGCTGTCCAGCGCCCCTTCGGCTTCTCCTGGGGTGATGACGACCGGATCGTCTTTGTTCCCGACCGGGGAAGCGGCCTGATGAGGATCCCAGCCTCGGGCGGCTCCGTCGAGACTTTGACGGTCCCGGACCGTTCGAGGGGGGAATACGCCCACTGTCTGCCGCATGTCCTGCCCGGCGCCCGGGGGATCCTGTTCACGATCAAACGCCACCCGTGGGACGTTGAACCCCGACTGGCCATTCTCGACCTGAGATCGGGCCAGTGGCGGGTGCTGCTCGAGAACGCGGCGGACGGCCGCTATGCGGCCACCGGGCATGTCGTGTTCCTGCGTCAAGGGACGTTGATGGCCGTTCCCTTCGATCTGAGGCGCCTTGAGCTCACCGGACAGGCCGTCCCGGTGGTGGCTGGCGTCGAGCAGACCCTCAACACCACGGAATCGTACAACGATACTGGAGCGGGTCAATTCAGCCTTTCGGCCTCAGGCTGCCTGGTCTATGCGCCTGGGAGCATCGATGCAGACCAAGAAAACAGTCTCGTTTGGGTCGATGCTGAGGGCCGGGACGAAAAGATCGTCAGCTTCAAGGCCCCGTTCTTTTCGACGCAGCTCTCTCCCGACGGGAAGCGGATTGCCTATACCCTGCTGGGTATGGAAGGGCACGTCTGGGTCCTCGTTATCGCCCGCGGCACAGCAACCATGCTGACCACCGAGGGCATGGCAGAATGGGCGCTCTGGACGCCGGACGGCGAGCGCCTGATCTTTGACTGGCTCGAGTCGGGCGTCCCCAATCTCTACTGCCAGGCCGCCGACGGCGGTTCGCCAATGGAGCGACTCACAGAAAGCCAGAATTTCCAGTTCGCCGGTTCGATATCGCCAGACGGAGGGACGCTGGCCTTCGTGGAATTGAGCCGGGAAACGGATTACGACATACATTTCCTGGACCTTCGCCAACGCCGCGTGACGCCGTTCTTGAACTCCCGATTTTTCGAAGGTTATCCCAAGTTCTCGCCTGATGGCCGTCTGATAGCTTATGTAACCGATGAATCAGGCCGGATGGAAGTCTACGTTCAGGCTTTGTCCGGCCGCAAGGGGAAGTGGCGGATCTCCCAAGAGGGCGGTGCGTCGCCGCTGTGGGCCCCTGACGGCCGGCGACTCTATTACAGGTCCGGCCGGTTCGGGGAGAAGGTTTGGGCCGTGGATGTCGACAGTGGGCCGAACTTTTCCGCCGCTCGACCTCTCCTCCTCTTCGATCAGAAGCGGTACCAAAGGGGGAGCCCCGTTGGGACCTGGGACATCTCAAGAGACGGCCGGAAATTCCTGATGGTCAGGTTCGAAAACATGACTGTTCGGTATGCCACCGAGCTCGTCCTCGTTGAGAACTGGTTCGGCGAGCTTGAGCGTCTGGTACAGGCTGGAAAGAAAAAACGGACTGCCCCCTGATCAGACACAATTAGTTTCTAAAACGAGTGTAAACGATTTTGTCAGCGAAAATGAAAATATGAATCAGTCCAAACGGCGGCGGAAGCGGCTGACGCTCAGCAGATTTATGGCCACGGCCAGGCCCAGCAACCACAGAGCCTCATCATAAAGAGCTGAAAGGTCAACACCCTTCAAGAATATACCCCTGAGTACGACCAGGTAATAGCGTAGCGGAATTACATAGGTCAGCCACTGAAAGAACCGTGGCATGTTTTCAATCGGAAAGACAAAACCAGACAGCATCATCATCGGAATCATGAAGAAAAAGGAAGTCAGCATGGCCTGCTGCGGAGTCCGGGTTATGGTGGAGATGAACAGGCCAATACCCAGGGTGCTTAGCATGTAAACGAAGCTCAGGCCAAGAAGCAGCAGAAAGCTCCCCCGCAGAGGCAGCCGGAACCAGAAGCGGGTGACCGCGAAAATCAGGAAGACATCCACCGTGCCGATGATGAAAAAAGGCAGAAGCTTGCCGAGGATTATATCCAGCGGCCGCAGCGGGGTGACGATAAGCTGTTCCATGGTCCCCCGGTCATATTCCTTGACCACGGCCATGGCCGTCAGGATGACCGTCATGACCATCAACAGCAGGCCGAAAACCCCGGGCAGCAGAAAATTGCGACTGACCAGAGCCGGGTTGAAGAAGACCCGGACCTCTGGCCTGACAACCACCGGTTTCATTCCCGCCGCTATTTTTTCCAGGGCCTGCAGAATTATTTTCTGGTTGTAATTGCGGGCAATCATTTCCAGGTAATTCAACCCGATGGTGGCCGTCTGGCTTTCGGTTCCGTCCACGAAACCCTGAAAGGAGGTCGGTTTGCCGGCCAGCAGGTCCCGTTCAAAACCCTCTGGAATTACCAGGGCCACCGAGGCCCGGCCGCTGTCCAGGTAGCGATCGACCCTCTCGGCCACCTCTTCCCGGCCGGCCTCCACAAAATAGCCCGAATTAAAAACCGCCCGCAGAAAATCCCGGCTGCTATCCGAATGGTCAAGGTCCACCACCACCACCGGAATATCCCTGACATCCAGGCTGACGGCATAGCCAAGTATTAATAGCTGAAAGATGGGAGCAATTATAACGATGGGCAGCATGCGGCGGTCCCGCCGGACCTGGAGCAACTCCTTCCTGATAAAAGCCAGCAGCCTTTTCATCTTGCCAGACTCTTTCGCAACCTGGACAGGCTTAATCCCGTGATGGCCAGCCCGTAGATAACCAGGAAAATGATTTCTCGATAATAGGCCGAAAGGCCTGCCCCCTTCAGGATGATGGCCCGCAGGCAGACCAGGAAATACCGGGCCGGAATGATGTAGGTTATGGCCTGCACCACCGGGGGCATGTTTCTGATGGGAAAGACAAAGCCAGAAAGAATGAAGGTCGGAAGAAGAGTGGTCAGCCCGGCCAGCAGAAAAGCCACCTGTTGGGAGGTGGCCACCGTGGATACCAGGATTCCCTGGCTGAGCCCGCAGAACAGGAAAAGCACCAGCACCAGCAGCAGCAGCGGATAGCTCCCCCTGACGGCAATTCCGAACAGACCCCAGCCGGCCAGCAGCAAAAGATGGGCTCCGAGCAGCGAAAGAAGAAGGTATGGTACTATCTTTCCGGCAATCATCTCGGCCGGGCCCAGGGGTGACAGCAGGAGCTGGTTCATGGTCCCCCTTTCCTTTTCCCGGACTATGGACAGGGCCGTGGCCAGTACGATGATTATCATCAACACAAAGGCCATAAGCCCCGGCACCAGGAACCTGGAGCTTTTTAGCTCCGGGTTATACCAGACCCGAATCCGGCCATCCACCGGCATGGCCAACTTTTTCTTTCCGCTCCTTTCCAGGAGTCCCAGGTTCAGCCGGGTCGAATACTGAAGCAGAATGTTGCTCAGATAGCCCAGCCCGGTCAGGGCGGTGGTGGAATTGGTGCCGTCGGCCAGCACCTGGATTTCCGGGTTCTTTCCCGAATCCAGGTCGCGGGCGAAGTTCCTGGGAATGACCAGGGCCAGTTTTATTTTTTCGGTATCAAAAAGCGGGTCGATTTCAGAAATGGAATCAAGCCGGTATTTCAGGTCGAAATATTCTCCCGAGGTTACCTTCATGACCAGTTCCCGGCTGGCCTGGCTCCGGTCCAGGTCGACCACGGCCAGGGCCAGGTGCCTGACATCAAAATTGAGGGCATAGCCAAACATAATAAGGATAAAAGCCGGAAGAATCAGAAGCAGGGTCAGGCTGATCGGGTCGCGACGGATCTGGATAAATTCCTTTCTGATGACCGGCTTCAGGCGGCGCGGGTTCATTTTACTTCCCTCTTTCTCCGGCTTCTTCTTCAAGGCGGCGGATGAAAACGTCTTCCAGGCTGGGCACAATGGGCCTTAACTCAAACTGGCCCAGGCCGGACTGGCCCAGGACCCGGCGCAGTCCCTCAACCTCGCCCGGTTCCACCAGCAGGTGCAGCTTCAGACCGAACAGAGACACCTGCCTGACTTCGGGCAGCTTCTTCAACCATTCATAGACTTCAAGCGGCTTCTGGCAGGACAATTCCAGCAGGTTTTCTGGAAAATATTTCTTTTTTATTTCGCCGGGACTGCCCGCGGCTATTATTCTTCCAGTATGAATTATCCGCAGCTCGTGGCAGTACTCGGCTTCGTCCAGGTAATGGGTGGTCACAAAGACCGTTCTCCCCTGCTCGGCCTGTTCATAAATCAGGTCCCAGAACTGCCTCCTGGCCACCGGGTCCACCCCGCCCGTGGGCTCGTCCAGGAAGATTATTTCCGGGTCGTGGAGAAGGGCACAGCTCAGGGCCAGCCGCTGCCGCCAGCCTGTCGGAAGCTCTGAAGTCAGGGTTTTCTCCCAGCCTTCCAGTCCGGTGATCTTTTTTAGCCTGTTCAGACTGGCAACCAGCTTTTTATCATCGAGTCCATAAACCCTCCCGAAAAATTCCAGGTTCTCGGCCACGGTCAGGTCCAGGTACAGGGAAAACTTCTGGGACATGTAGCCTATAACCCTTTTTACCCGGAAAGCTTCCCTGGAGACATCGAAGCCGGCCACCAGGGCCCGGCCCGAAGTTGGCAGCAGCAGGCCGCAGAGCATGCGGATGGTGGTTGACTTACCGGCGCCGTTAGCCCCGAGAAAGCCGAAGATGGTGCCCGGGGCGACAGCGAAGGAAATGCCGTCAACGGCGGTAAAGCTGCCAAACTTCTTGGTCAGCCGGTCCACCTCAACCGCCGCTCTCATGCTGTGCTCTCTTTCTCCCTGCTCATCAGGAACATGAAAACATTTTCCAGGGAAGGTGAAATCTCGGTCAGGCTGAGAATTTCGCAGTCGAGCCGGGAAAGATCCTCTTTTAGCTTTCGGAGTTCGTATCCTTCCGCCAACACCAGGTGCAGGCGGTCGCCAAAGAGCTGAAGGTCGGCCAGCCCGGGCCAGAGCTTGAGTTCCCGCTGCAGCCGGCGGCTGTGCGGCGAGACTATTTCCACCAACCGGGCTGGGAATTCTGCCTTGACCCTTTCCGGCCGGCCGCAGGCCATAATCCTGCCCTGGAGTATGAAGGCTACCCGGCTGGCCCGCTCGGCCTCGTCCAGGTAAGGCGTGGTCATCAGGATGGATTTCCCCTGCTGCTGCAACCGGAAAAGAATCTGCCAGAAATCTCGGCGGGAAACCGGGTCCACCCCTGTGGTCGGTTCATCCAGGAGAAGGATATCAGGCTCATGAACCAGGGTGCAGGCCAGGGCCAGTTTCTGCTTCATCCCGCCCGAAAGTCGGCCGGCCAGCCTGTCCCGGAAGGGCTCAAGACGGGTGAAGTCCAGGAGTGAAGCCACGAGCGACCGGTAATCCGAAACCCCGTAGAGCTCGGCGAAAAAAACCAGGTTTTCATCGATGCTCAGGTCCTCGTACAGGCTGAAACCCTGCGGCAGGTAACCGAGGCGGGCCCTCAGGTCCGAACTGAACCTGGTGACCCTCCGCCCGAAAAGCTCAATCTCTCCCGAGTCCGGTTTTTCCAGTCCGCATAATAACCTCAGGGCCGTGCTCTTGCCGGCTCCATCCGGCCCGACCAGGCAGAGAAATTCTCCAGCCTCCAGGGACAGGGAAAGTGAAGATAAGGCCTCAACCGGCCCGTAGAACTTTTTAAGCTTGAGGGCAGAGAGAACCGTTCCCGCCAGGTCAGCCATCGGTCATTCCGTCCTGATAACAGCTTCAGCCGGAAGACCGGGCTTGAGCTGTCCTTCCGGGTTGGGTAGCTCAATCTTAACCGCAAACACCAGCTTTACCCGGTCCTCCCTGGTCTGGATATTTTTCGGGGTAAACTCAGCTTCGGGCGAAATATAGATAATTTTTCCCTCAAAGGTTTTCCCGGGGAAACTATCTATGGTGACCTCGGCCTCCCCGCCCAGCCTGACCCGGCCGAGCTCCCCGGCCGTGACATAAACCCAGAGGTGAACCGGGTCGAGGCAGGAAATGGTAACCAGGGTTGTGCCCGGGTTGACCAGCTCTCCCGGCTCCACCGCTTTTTCGGTGACCACGCCTTTAACCGGAGAGGTGACCGTGGAATCTTCTATGTTTTTTCTAAGCAGGTCCACGGCAGCTTCCGCCTGGCGCAGCCGGGCTTCGGCTGCCTGGATTTCCTCTGGCCGGGACAGGCTTTTTAATTTTTTCAGGGCTTCCTGGGCCTGGTTGAACTGGGCCTCGGCCAGAGCCAGCCTGGTCTCAGCATCATCTTTCTGTTTCTGGGTGGCACTCCCCTTTTCATAAAGGCTACGGAACCGTTCGGCATCTTTCCTGGCCTGGGCCAGGCTTATCTCCGCCTGTTTGAGCTGCTGTTCGGCCTGGGCAATGTCTTCGCTCCGGGCACCTTTTCGCAACAGCTCAAGCTGGGCCCGGGCCGCAGCCATGGAGGCTTCGGCCTGCCGCAGCTGCAGGTCAAGGTATTCGTGGTCAAGCTCCACCAGGACCTGCCCCGGTTCAACCGACTGGCCTTCTTCCACCACGACTTTGAGCACCCGGCCGCTGACCCGGGGGCTGATTCTGGCCGAGCGGCTCTCGATGGTTCCGGTGACCCGTATCAGTCCGTTGTTTGTGGCTTTCCGGCAGCCGGGACTCAGGCTGAGCACAAGACTCAAAAAAGCAATGGCTAAAAAATAAGGAAGAACCAACCGGGATCTTTTTTTATTCCCATTCTTATTCTTATTTATATCCCCCTTATTAACTGACTCAAAACTTTTCATTTTTTCCTCCCCTGCCTGGCTGGCCGGCGGCCGGCCACCTTTCCCGCCTTCTCTTCCACGAAAATTCCATAAAAGACGATGTCGATGATACTTTTCAGGAGCTCAGAGGGAGAGTAGTCATGGCTGATTATCCAGTCGGGATTCATGAACTCCTGCACCAGGTACCAGAACATTTCCAGGAACAGGCGGCCATCCAGGTCCGACTTTATTTCCCCCTTTTTGACCCCTTCCAGGATGACCTCCGACACCAGGGGAAAGACCTGTTGCCGGCGAAAGGTATCCATTTCCTGCCAGAGGTCGGGTAGCTTCTGCCTCAGGTCCCGGACAAAATCCCGGCTCAGGCCGGACAGGAACCGGCTGACGAATTCAAGGTAGGCGGTCAGCCGGGCCTTGACCGGAAGCCGGTCGTCCCTGACGATAGCCTGCAGCTGGCTTAATACCCATTCCCTGGTTTCGACCATGACCGCCCGCAGCAGGGATTCCTTGTCAGGAAAATAGCGGTAGAGGGTGGCCTTGCTGATTCCCAGGTCCTCGGCCAGCTCGTCCATTCTCAGTCGGCTGTAGCCGTGCTTGAAGAAAAGTTCCCGGGACCGCTCCAGGATTCGGAGCTTCAGGTCGGCCGGCGATGATACTGATGATACTTTTTTAGTTTTCATAGTTTCATTATACTTGACCAGGGACCGGGGTCAAGTATTTTTATTCGGGTGCTCGCCAATTGAAGCAGCGGCCGATTCCGGGCAAAAGCCGGCATCTATTTTGACTGGTGAGGATTGAAAGAAACGGACTTAATTAAATCGCCTCCCGGCCGGGGAAAGCCGACCTTCCCCGACAGGAAACAACTGCCGGAATCGCGCAGGGTTGTCCCGCGCTCAGCCCTCGATGATGCCCAGCGGCGGCGTGTTTTTCCAGGCACCGCGGGTAAAATCGGGAAATTTTACCGGCTCCGACTTCCTGGCCACCGATTTTTCGCTCAGGGCCGAGACCGCGCTCCAGGCCGCCGCGTCGTAGACGTTCATGTCCATGGGTGTGCCAGTCCTCAGGCACTGGACCAGCCGGTAATCCTCGATAAAATCCATGCCGCCGTGGCCGCGGCCCTCACCCTTCTGGCTCAGCTTCTTCCACAGCGGGTGTTCGAACTCCGCGGCATAGTTCTCAATGTCTTCCCAGCGGTGAGCCGGGCTGCGGCCCTCGACGTATATCCGGTCGGGCCATTTCTGCAGGATGCCTTTCGTCCCCTGGATCAGATGGATCCGGGTATAGGGACGGGGCAGGTTGGTATCATGAATGAGAATTATGGTCTTGCCCAGCCTGGTCTTAATCAACGAGGTATTGACATCACCCAGGGCAAAGCGCTCCCGGGCCTGGGGAGAGTCGGGCCCGAACTTTTCCCGGGCATAGAGCTGCAGGCCGCGCGAGGGCGAGCTCATTGATACCAGGTAGTCAAACACATCGCCCCGGTTTATGTTCATGCACTGGGCCACGGGACCGAGGCCGTGAGTCGGATAGAGGTTGCCGTTCCTGGTCCAGGAATGCTGCCGGCGCCAAAGCCCTTCCCCCTCGCTGCTGAACTTGACATCGCGCAGGTCGTGAAGGTAACCGGCCTCAGCGTGCAGCACCTCGCCCAGCAGGCCGCGCCTGACCATGTTCAGGCTCATCAGCTCCACCCGGTCGTAGCAGCAGTTCTCCATCATCACGCAGTGCTTCTTGAACCTCTCGGCCGTTTCCACCAGCTGCCAGCATTCTTCCAGGCTAACCGCGGCCGGCACCTCGGTGGCGGCATGCTTGCCGTTTTTCATGGCTTCAACGCAGACCGGCACGTGCCATTCCCAGGGAGTGGCGGTAAAGACCAGGTCCAGGTCTTCCTCCTGGCACATCCGCTTGAAATCCCAGGGCCCGCGGGAATAGCCGGTCGGTTTCGGGAAGCCGGCTTCTTCCACCCACTTCTGGGCCCTGGCCACCTTTGCTTCCACGATGTCGCAGATGGCCTTGATTTCGACGCCGTCTATGTTCAGGAAGTTCTGGACGTGGACCGAGCCCATGCCGCCCACGCCGACAAAGCCGACGCGGACCACCTCCAGGGGTTTGCTGGTAAAAAGCGGTCCGTAATCAGAAGGGATGTCTGGCCTGGCCTCAAGCTTTCCGGCCCGGCTGCCCAGCCAGAGCCCGGCGGCACCGCTGAGACCTATCTTCAGAAAATCACGCCGTCCCGGATTCTCAATTTCCCTGGTTTCATCCTTTTTCATGAGCCTTTCCTCCCTGTCCTGGCATTTTATATTTTTTTATCGTTTCAAATCTTGTCGATGGATTTAGAAGGAATACCCCAAACCACCCCCGAGGCTCAGCCCGTCAAGCCTGACCGAGTCTCCCCCCAGGAGCAACGACCGGGCGCCGGTGGCAATCGAATCCCAGGTCAACCCGGCCCGGAGGTAAATTTTCCTGGTTAGAAGGATTTCAGCCGTCAGCTCACCGCGGAAATGTACCTTTTGTCCGTGATAGGAGAGGTCCACCCCGACCCAGCTTTCATCATAGACAGAAAAGGCCGGGCCGGCCCCGGCTGAAACCTGTAAGCGCCCGGTTTTTAACCGGTATTTTAAGAGCAATGGAAGGCACCAGCGGTAGAACTTAACCGGATAGACAGCCGGCTCTCCTTCAAGGGTTATGGTTTCCCCCCGGCCGCTGTACCTGAAAACTCCAGCTTCCAGTCCCAGGTTGCTTTTAGTATACAGATCCAGAGAGAGGCCAAAAAGCGGCAACTGCCCATAGATTTCCCTGAACTCAGCCTGCCGGAAATCAAAAAGACCGGAAAGAAGAGAAAGCCTGGCCTCAATCCCTGAAGCCGCAGCCCGAGCTCCAAGGCAGCACATAACCAGCAGAGCGGCAGCCAGGGTAATTTTTCTCCCGGTTCCTTTTCTTCGAGTCATTCTCTTCAATTCCATGAAAAACCGAATAAGGACCATAAAAGATAGCGAAAGGAGTTAACCGGGTTTACTCCGGCGTTGACCGCCATGACCCGGCTGGAATTGCTTTCCCGGTTGAGACTGTCCACGGCCGTAACCTTGTAATAAAACGTGGTCATAGCAGCCAGCAGAACATCCACGTAGCGAGAATCATAAATAAGGCTGGTGTTGATTTTCTGAAAGTTGGCCTGGGGCTCGGTGCTGCGGTAAACATTATAGCCGGCGGCTCCCGGCACCGTATCCCAGCTAAGGTACACGCCTCTTAGGTGGTTGAAAATTGAAGCCTGGGTGCCGACAGCCAGGTTGAAGTTTTTTGGCGTTGCAGGATAACCGGGCCTGATGATCTGGGCCAGGTCCACCAGGCTGATCAACGAGCCGCGGGCAGCCGAGCGGTAAAAATCAAAATTCAGGGTGTCAACCGTGTCCGTGTTTTTATGGTAATAGGGATTGGGAACGCTGGCATCTTCAATGGCGCAGAGGGCCGCTATCCCCCGGTCCCAGAAAGAGGCATGGTCAGAATAGACAAAAGAAGCATCGATGATTTTTTTCCCGGCCACCGGTCCGTAGAGCGCGCTCAGGGCGGCCACCCGGTCCACCAGCCAGCTGGAACTGCGGTTTCCTATTAAGTCCAGGTCCTCTGGCATCAGGTCGGCATAAGCCACCATGTCCAGGTTGATGACCGCCAGGATATTTTCCGAAGGATTCAACTTCTCCTGGACGTAGCGCAGGCTGCCCACCAGCCCCTGCTCCTCGGCCGAGAACAGAATGAACCGGACGGTAAAATCGAACGGCCGGCCGGCCAGGATCCTGGCCGCTTCCAGGACCGCCCCGGTCCCGGAACCATTATCGTCAGCCCCGGGGGCCAGGGTCCAGCGCTGGTCCGAGGTCGAATCATAATGGGCACAGATGATCACCACCTGTTCCGGGTAAGTCTGGCCCCGGATTTCCGAAATCACGTTCCGGCAGAGGTAAGTGCTGTAATAAAAATCCTGGTAACTGGCCGGAAGACCCAGGCTCGAAAAGTAATCGTAGATATACTGGCCAGCCTGGAGACAGTTGGCGGTCGGGGCGTAACGCGTACCGAAGTTCTGCAGGGCGGTGACTCTGGCCCTGAGGTTATCGGCCGAGACTTCAGCCGCCAGGAGTTCATAAAGAGTATCCTGAACCTGCCGCCAGCTAAATTCCCCGGGCAACATCATTCCAGGGGTGAGAGTTTTTCCGCTGGCCGGAAGAAGCCTTCGCCTGACCGTGACCGGCAGCTCTTCCAGTTCGAACTGGCCCCGGGCTATGAGCAGGTAATCAGAACCCTCAAGCGGCAAGACGGTGAAACGGGAGGCTATATATTCCAGCTCGGCCACCCGGCTTATCCTGGCCACCAGGTAAATGAGGCTTCGGTCATAGAAGGCCAGCCGCTTGAACCTGACTCCGCGGCTTCTGAGTTTAAGAACTTCCTCCCGGTCGAGACGAAGCAGGTAACTCCCTTCCAGTTCCTGCAGGCATTCTACTTTTGCCTGCCAGAGGACGGTGTCCAGGCCGGCCTGGCCTTTCTGCACCTGGACCAGGAGGAGCGGAGCCGGCTGACTCCCCGGCATAAAACTCAGGCAGAAAAGTACGATTACGAGCAAAGAGAGCAAGAGACGCTTCCGACATCCGCAAGTGGTCATCATCTTGTCCAGATAACTAAACGGTCTCCTTATCGCAACATTTATATATATCATATCTTACTCTAACCCAACAGCAAACATTTGGATTACAAGAATTAAACTGGCCGGGAAAGTATTCACCCTGCTCGTTCCGGTCAGGTTGGGCAGTTTTTTGGTTTCAGCCTGCCTCAGGACTGAAAATTGTCCGTCCAAAAATCTTCTGATAAATGCAGGGGATCGACCAGGGTTATCTTTCTTAAAACCTTTTCCCTAAATTTTGTTCTATATCGGGATCGAAGCCTAAAGCCAGCCATCCAGCTCAGTTACACCTGTTCATGCCTAACCCGCCTTTTACCTTGCACACTAAATGCTATGCCTTCATTAGATTTTAATTTTCAGGATCAAGTTTAATTGTGGCTGGTTAACTCAATTCCAAAGATATTAAGCTCCAAGCAGTTTCTAACCATCCTCTCTTTGCCATACAATTTTAAATCATAAGCCATAATCTGCTTGACAAAATTTTTTCTCCGACTAAAATTACGCCTGATGCAGGTTTTAAAGATGCCCGGCTTAAGTGAAAAAACCTTCAACCTCGGTGCATCTTTCTGCCTTTCCTCCTGGTCCTGGTGGGCGGCCTAGTCCGCCCTGAGTCTGTCTTCGCCTTCCCACCATATTTTTGAACCGAGTATTTTTCTATTTTCATTTCCAGGCACAGGAGGAAAAAGATGAAAAGATACGATTCCCGGGTGATGGATTATCTGCCCGAGTATTTTTATAACCTCAAGGCCGACCTGCCGGAGCTTCCACCCCCTCCCCTTAATCCGCTGAGCCAGAAGCCTCTCCGCCCGGAAGAACTGGAACCGGTCTTCTGCCGCGGTTTTATCCAGCAGGAAATTTCATTGGAAAGGTACATCCCTATTCCAGGCAGAGTCCTGGAAGCCTATGCCCGGTACCGTCCCACGCCCCTGGTTTATGCCTCGGGCCTGAGAAAGTACCTGGACACCCCGGCCAGGATTTTTTACAAGTACGAAGGGGTTGGGCCGGCCGGAAGTCATAAGACCAATACCGCCCTGATGCAGGCCTACCTGGCCAGCCAGGAAGGAATAGAAACCCTGACCACCGAGACCGGGGCCGGGCAATGGGGCTCGGCCCTGGCTTACGCCTGCAGCCAGTTCGGCCTGCAGGCCCGGGTATTCATGGTCCGGTCCAGTTACAGGCAAAAGCCGGGCCGCCGGATAATGATCCAGCTGTTTGGCGGCCAGGTCGTGGAAAGCCCGGGTCCTGAGACCGCCTCCGGCCGCAAATATTACCAGGAAAACCCGGACCATCCCGGCAGCCTGGGCATAGCCATATCCGAAGCGGTGGAAGCAGCCGTCAGCCAGCCGGCCACCAGGTATTCCCTTGGCTCGGTGCTGGACGCCGTGCTCCTTCACCAGACGGTCATCGGGCTGGAGGCGGTCAAGCAGTGCCGGGAATTCGGGGTGGAGCCGGACCTGGTGGTTGGTTGTGTTGGCGGGGGCTCCAATTTTGCCGGTTTGAGCTTTCCCTTCATGGCCAAAAATCTTCAGGGAAAAAACGGCCAGCGTTTCATCGCGGTCGAGCCCGAGGCCTGTCCTTCTCTAACTGCAGGGCAGCTTCGCTATGACCATGGTGATTCGGTCGGGCTGACTCCCCTGCTTTACATGCACAGCCTGGGTAAGGATTTTGTCCCGCCACCCATCCATGCCGGCGGACTGCGGTACCACGGGATGGCCCCGCTCGTCAGTCACCTGGTAAAGCTGGGACTGGTTGAAGCCCGGGCCTATTCCCAGAAGCAGGTCTTTACGGCCGCAGAAATTTTTCTCAAGACCGAAGGCATCCTGCCGGCCCCGGAATCGGCCCACGCCATCGCCGCGGTCATGGATGAGGCCCTTCAGGCCAGAAAATCAAAAAAAGAAGTTAACATCCTGTTCAACCTGTCGGGACACGGTTTCCTGGATATCAACGCTTATGAAATCAATCAGGCCCGGGTCGGTCAATGATGATGATGAACTTAAGCTCAGACTTCTTCCATCCGGACGGTGAAATGGCGGAGGTAACGTGATTCCCGCACAATGCGCAGTCCCCGGACTTTTTCGCGGTTCCGGTACAGGTCAATTATGGCCTCGGCCACGTAATCCAGGTGGGCGCTGGTATAGACCCGCCGCGGAATGGCCAGGCGAACCAGCTCCAGCCTGGGGAAGATTTCCTTGCCCGTTTTCTCGTCCTTCCGGGCAAACATCACCCCGCCGATTTCTACCGCCCTGATGCCGGCCTCGCGGTAGAGGGCCACGGTCAGGGCCCAGCCCGGGTACTGGTGCCTGGGAATATGGGGCAGGAACCTGTCGGCCAGAAGGTAAACGGCGTGCCCGCCCACCGGCTTGAAAACCGGTACCCCGGCCTCGTCCAGGAGCTGTCCCAGGTAGGCCACCTGGTTTATCCGGTATTCCAGGTAATCCTCTTCCAGGACTTCCTCCAGCCCGCGGGCGATGGCTTCCAGGTCGCGACCGGCCAGGCCGCCGTAGGTCGGGAAGCCCTCGCTCAGGATCAGCAGGTTCTTCAATTTTTCGGCCAGCAGGTCATCATCCACGGTCACGAAGCCGCCGATGTTGACCAGGGCATCCTTCTTGGCGCTCATGGTTGCGCCATGGCCGTAGGAAAAAATTTCCTGGGCTATCTCCAGGATGGACTTTTTTTCATATCCCTTTTCCCTCTTCTTAACAAAGTAGGCATTCTCGGCAAAGCGGCAGGCATCGAAGAAGAAAGGAATTTTATGCTGCTTGCAGACCTGGCTGACTTCCCTGATGTTCTTGACCGAGACCGGTTGTCCCCCGCCGCTGTTATTGGTTATGGTCATCATGACCAGCGGTATTTTCTTGACGCCCTTTTTCTCGATGAATTTTTTCAGCCTGTCCACGTCCATGTTGCCCTTGAAAGGATGAATGGAATCCGGGTCGTAGGCGTCATCAATGACCAGGTCCACCGCCCTGGCTCCCCTGACTTCAACGTTGGCCCTGGTGGTATCAAAGTGAATGTTGTTGGGAACAAAATCTCCCTTATTGACCAGGGCTTCAAACAGTATCCTTTCGGCTGCCCTTCCCTGGTGGGTGGGGATGACATGCTTGAAGCAGAAAATATTCTTAACGGCCGCTTCCAGGTGGAAAAAGTTCCTGGCCCCGGCGTAGGACTCGTCGCCGATAAGTAATCCCGACCACTGGTTGTCGCTCATGGCCGAGGTGCCGGAGTCGGTCAGCAGGTCGATGAAAACCTTTTCAGCCGGGATGTTGAAGACATTGTAACCGGCCTGCTTCAGGATGTTTTCCCTCTCCCGGCGGTCAGTCGGCTGTATCCTCTCTACCGTCTTAATCCGGAAAGGTTCTACCGGCGCTTTTATTTTGTCCATATTATTACCTCTTACAACCCGTGATTGAAAGATGTAGATATCATATCAAATTCTTTTCAATTTTCACCTAAAAAGCGCAGAGCTTGCGGAACTGCTGGTACCTGTTAATGATATCCAGCTGGCTGGCCCGCAGCAGCCCGTCCACCCCGAAATCTTCGATCACCAGCGAGGCCACCACGTTACCGTAAACGGCCGCCTTTCTTAACTCCCGCTGGTTAAAACGCCCGGTGCTGTCCAGGTACCCCAGGAAGGCCCCGGCAAAAGCGTCTCCGGCTCCGGTCGGGTCCACCACCCGTTCGCAGGGATTGGCCACCACCCCGAAGACAAAATTTTTCCCGAACAGCATGGCCCCGTGTTCGCCTTTCTTGACCACAATAACCTTGGGTCCAGCCGCCTGGAGCTTGCGCCCGGCCCGGACCAGGTTCAGCTCCCGGGCTATTAGCCGGCATTCCTCGTCGTTGACAAAAAGAATGTCAACTTTCTGAATGGCCCGGAGCAGGGCCTCGGGCTTGTTCTCAATCCAGTAGCGGATGGTGTCCATGGCCACCAGTCTGGTCCCGGTGAGCTGGTCAAGGATAAAATCATGACTTTCCGGGTCCAGGTTGGACAGGAAAACCAGGTCGGCTTTCCGAAAACTCTCAGGCAGGACGGGCTTAAAATCCTGCAGGACGTTTAGTTCCGTCTTAATCGTCGTCCTGAGGTTTGGGTCCTGGTCGTAACGTCCGTGCCAGTAAAAAGTCTTGCCCTGTTTTATTTTGAGCCCGGCCAGGTCTATTTTCCGGGAACGCAGCCTGTCCAGAAATCTGCGGGGAAAATCCCGCCCCACCACCGAGACCAGGCCCGGCCTGGTGAAAAAACTGGCGGCCAAAGCGGCGTAGGTGCCCGAGCCGCCGATTATCCTGTCCCGGCGGCCGAATGGGGTTTCTATGGTATCAAAAGCCACCGATCCGATAATGACGAGGCTCACCGGCTTCCCTTCTATTTTTTAAGGTATTTTGAGACGAGCGGGGCCAGTTTCTCCACGGTTGCCCGGTTCATGGCCTCCGGGCTGGTGACGATGGCATTCTGCAGGGCCTGCCGGCAGAGGCAGCCCTGCTCCTGGAGCCGGTCTATGGTGGAAACGGCCTGCTTGATTACCGCCTTGGCATGCTCGATATTATACCGAAGGTTTTCCAGTACCAGTTCCACGCTGACCGACTCCTCGTCGTCTTTCCAGACATCATAATCGGTTACCAGGTTCATGGTGACGTAGCAGATTTCTGCCTCCCGGGCCAGCCTGGCTTCGGTAGCGGCCGTCATGCCGATGACGTCAGCCTGCCACTGCCTGTATATCCTGGACTCGGCCCTGGTGGAAAAAGCCGGCCCTTCGATGCAGACATAGGTGCCACGGGGATGGACCGATAATCCAAGCCCCCTGGCAGTTTCAAACAGGTGGCCGGAAAGAACCGGGCAGACCGGCTCGGCGAAACTGATATGACCTACCAGTCCCTGCCCGAAAAAGGTGTTCGGCCGGTGGGTCCGGTCAAAGAACTGGTCGGCCAGGACAATATCGCGGGGCTTGATTTCTTCCCGGAGAGAACCGACCGAGTTGACCGAAATCAGCCTCTCCACTCCCAGCAGCTTGAAACCAAAGATGTTGGCCCGGTAATTTACCTCGGCCGGCAGCAGGCGGTGGCCGCGACCATGACGGCTGAGGAAAGCCACCCCCACTCCTTCCAGCTCGCCTATGATATAACTATCCGAAGGCTGACCGAAGGGAGTGTCCAGGCTCAGGGTGGTAATGTTCTTCAGGCCTTCTATCTGGTAAAGGCCGGTGCCTCCCAGGATACCGACTTTAACCGAAGGCAGGTCTGGCTGACCCATGACTCACCTCTTGAAGTTATTGATATATAATTTATCCTCTCTGCCAGTCAAGGTTAGCCTGAAATTATAAACCAGCCAGGGAAATTTGGAAAGTGGATTCTGCCGGGTCTTTGATTTTTAAGTAAAAAACAGCTATTCTTTTATCAAATTTGCTCCGGGCAGGTAGGAATGAAATTCGTCTATTTCGATTGTTCGGCCGGCGCCAGCGGCGACATGATCCTGGCTTCGTTGCTTTCCCTGGGGGTTCCGCTGGAAGAATTCCAGCAGGCCATCGGCGGGCTTAAACTCAAAGTGGAAGTCCGGGCCAGGAAAGCCAGTTCTAACGGGTTTTCCGGACTCCGGGTGGAGGTCCAAGTGCCCGGCACCTCGAGCAGCCGGACCTTTTCCGAGGTGGCCAGAATCATCTCCCGCTCGAAGCTGGAAACAGAGGTCAAAGAAAACGCCCTGAAAATTTTCAGGCGCCTGTTTGAGGCCGAAAGCCGGGTTCATGGCCGGAGCTTTAAGACCGCGCATCTTCACGAAGCGGCTGCCGACGACGCCCTGGTGGACATAGTCGGCACCTGCTGGTTGCTGCGCAGACTGCAGGTGACCGAGGTCTACTTCTCGCCGGTCAACCTGGGCAGCGGTTTTGTAGAAACCGGTCACGGGAAGTTACCGGTGCCGCCGCCGGCGGTTGGTGAATTGATGAAAGGATTCCCGGTTTATACCAGTGAGGAGCCGGTCGAGCTGCTCACCCCGACCGGAGCGGCCATTCTGACCACGCTCGGGCGCAGTCTTAGCCCCTGGCCAGAACTGATATACGAGAAGATAGGCTATGGCCTCGGGCACCGGGAACTCAAGTTCCAGCCCAACCTCCTGCGGGCCTTTTACGGAGAGCAGAAGCTCTTTCAACCGGCCAGGAAAGTCCAGGTAATCGAGGCCACCATCGATGACGCCTCTCCCCAGCTTCTGGGAAACTTTATAAACCGGGTGCTGGAACTCGGGGCCCTGGAAGCCTACCTCACCCCGATCGTGATGAAAAAAAATCGCCTGGGCAGCAAATTGACCGTGCTGGCCGAGGTTGATAAAATAGACAGGCTGATCGAGGCTATCTTCCGGGAAACCACCACCATCGGGCTGAGATACCATCCGGTTGAAAGAAGAGCTTTGAGAAGAGAAACCCGGGAAATCAGCCTGCGCGACCAGAAAGTAAGGGTTAAAGTCAGCTACTACGGAGAGGAAGCGGTCAACTTCCAGCCGGAGTACGACGATTGCCTGAAACTGGCCCAAAAACTTAACCTGCCCTTAAAACAGGTCATCACCGAGGTGATAAAGAATTTTAAGGTCTGAGGATAACATGCCCAGAAAAAACAGAAAGAACAACCAGGTCAAAAAAATGGACCTGAAAAAAATCGAACAGGGTGTCCGGCTGGTAATCGAGGGTATAGGCGAAGACCCGGACCGGCCCGGTTTGAAGGGCACTCCCGGAAGGGTGGCCAGGATGATGGAGGACATTCTGGGAGGAACCCAGATTGACCCCCAGGCCGACCTGGAAGTTTTCCAGGACGAAAGGCACGACGAACTGGTGCTGATCAGGAACATCCCGCTCTATTCTTTCTGCGAGCATCACCTGCTGCCGTTTGCCGGGGTGGCTCACGTGGCCTACATCCCCAAAGAGGGCCGCATCATCGGCCTGAGCAAGATCGCCCGGCTGGTGGATACCCTGGCCCGGAGGCTGCAGGTTCAGGAGCGCCTGACCAAGCAGGTGGCCGACATCCTGAACGCCACTCTGAACCCCCTGGGCGTCATGGTGGTCATCGAGGCCGAACATCTCTGCATGTCAATGCGCGGGGTAAAAAAGCCCAAAGCCATAACGGTGACCTCGGCCGTCCGGGGTTCGTTCCGCAACAACCCGGCTACCCGGACCGAAGCCATGATGCTCATCAAGGGAGGTATTCCAGGTGGAAGAGAAGTCTAAAAATACATTCTACGTAACCACGCCCATCTATTACGTCAACGATGTCCCCCACATCGGGCATGCCTATACCACCATCATCGCCGATGCCCTGGCCAGGTACCAGCGCCTGTGCGGTAAGAAAGTCTATTTCCTGACCGGAACCGACGAACACGGGCAGAAAATAGAAAAGGCCGCGGCCGAAAAGGGACTCAGTCCGAAGGAGCTGGCCGACCGGGTGGTGGTCAGGTTCAAGGAACTCTGGCAGAAACTGAACATCTCTTACGATTACTTCATCAGGACGACCGAAGAGTTCCACGAGCGGGGCGTGCAGAAGATATTCAAACAGCTCCTGGATAAGGGCGATATTTACAAGGGCACTTACCAGGGCTGGTACTGCATTTCCGAGGAGAATTTTCTCTCCGAGGACGTGCCACTCGAGCCCGAAGGACACAAGGTCTGCCCGGACTGCGGTCGGAAGGCGATGCTGCTCGAAGAAGAGAGCTATTTCTTCCGGCTGTCCGCTTACCAGCAACCGCTGCTGGACTTCTATGCAGCCAACCCGCGGTTTGTCCGGCCCCAGAGCCGGATGAACGAGGTGGTCAGCTTCGTCCGGCAGGGGCTCAAGGACCTGAGCATCACCCGGACCACCGTTCGCTGGGGCATTCCCGTGCCCGGCGATCCGAAGCACACCATCTACGTCTGGTTTGATGCCCTGCATAATTACGTGACCGGGGCCGGTTATGACTGGAACCAGGAGCTGTTCAGGACCTTCTGGCCGGCGGATGTCCACCTGATCGGCAAGGATATCCTTCGTTTCCATGCCATCTTCTGGCCGGCTTTCCTCATGGCTGCCGGCTTTCCCCTGCCCGGGTGCGTCTTCGGGCACGGCTGGTGGTTGA
>JANLFU010000015.1 GCA_024653215.1 Candidatus Saccharicenans sp.
CCGATGACCTGGGCACCGGGTTGGTCGTTAACATTCTGCTTCAGCTGGCGATACTTACTTTCGGGCTGTAGCATGATTGAAGGCGATCAAAAAACCATCGAGTTCATAGCCGTCGGCAGCGAACTGCTGACTCCCTACTTTCAGGAAACTAATTCTCTTTTCATTTCCGAAAAGCTCCAGGAACTGGGCTGGCCATTAGATTACAAGACAGTGGTCAGCGACCGGCTGGAGGACCTGAAACAGGTCCTGAAAATTGCCTGGAAACGCAGCTGGCTGATCCTGGTCTGTGGCGGCCTGGGACCGACCGATGACGACCGCACCCGGCAGGCGGTAGCCGAGGTGCTGGGCGCCCGGCTGGTCTTCCGGCGGGACATCCTGGATAAGATCAGGCTCAGGTTTGAAAGCCGCGGCCTGAAGATGCCCGCTTCCAATCGCCGCCAGGCCTACGTGATAGAGGGAGCCGAGGTCCTAGAAAATCCCCACGGAACGGCGCCGGGGTTGTGGCTGGAGAAAAGAAGCCGGATCATAATCCTGCTTCCAGGTCCACCCTCTGAATTGAAGCCGATGGTCGAGAATCTGGTGTGGCCGCGGCTAAAAGAGTTCGGTGAAGTCAGAGTACTGAGGTCGGTGATCAGGATAACCGGGGCCGGGGAATCCCTGGTCGAAGACCTGATCAGGCCCGTTTATAAAAGCCTGCCTTCCGGCCTGCAATTGATCACCCTGGCTGCACCGGCTGACGTTCAGATCCGACTGGAAATGCCGGTTAGAGTGGGGCGACCGGGTGCTGATGAAAGGGCTTTTAACCGGGTAAAGGCCAGAATCATCAGGCTTCTGGGCAACCTGGTCTATTCGGCCGAGGGTAAATCCCTGGAACAGGTAATCGGAGAGAAACTCCGGGCTGCTGGCTGGACCCTGGCCTGTGCCGAGTCCTGCAGCGGAGGCTTGCTGGCCAACCGGATTACCAATATTCCCGGCAGCTCGGATTATTTTCTTGAAGGAATCGTGACTTACAGCAACCGCAGTAAGAACCTGGAACTGGGTGTACCGGAGGAGCTGATAGCTGAAAAAGGAGCGGTCAGCGAAGAGGTGGCCCGGGCCATGGCCGAGGGAATGCGAAAAAAGTCTGGAGCCGATTTTGCCCTGTCCACCACCGGAATTGCCGGGCCCGGAGGTGGCAGCCAGGACAAGCCCGTCGGGCTGGTTTATGTGGGACTGGCTTTTCCTGGCGGCTCGACCGTTACCAGGAATCTGTTTCGTGGCAGCCGCGAACAGATTAAATTTCAGGCTACTCAAAAAGCCCTGGATATGTTAAGGTTAAAATTGATAGATATGCAGAAAGAGGCAGGGCCTGAATGAGAACCTTCATTGCCATTGACCTCAGTCCGGACATCAAGAACAGGTTGACCGCGGCTGTCAAGCAGCTTAAGCCCCTGGCCACGGGCATCAAGTGGGTGGCACCAGAAAACTATCACCTGACTCTCAAGTTTATGGGAGAGGTGTCCGAACCGCAGGTAGAAATCATCAAGGCTGTTCTGGATAAGCTGGCCGGGAAATACCAGAAGTTCAGCCTGGTGGCCAGAGGCACGGGAAGCTTTCCGCCCGGACAGAGCCGGATGAGGGTGATCTGGGTCGGGCTTGAAGCCGGGCCTGAACTTTTTTCCATTCAAGCCGAACTGGAAGAGGCTCTGAGTCAGCAAGGGTTTGAAAAGGAAGAACGGCCCTTCTCCCCTCACTTGACGATCGGCCGGGCCAGGGAACCACAGAGACAGGACCGGCTGAAGGCCGAACTGGACCGGCTCGGCCAGCAGGAATTCGGGAGCATGGAGGTAAAGGAGATAGAGCTTTTTCAGAGCATTCTGCGCCCTGAGGGTCCGGAGTACAGAATTATCAGTCGCCATTACCTGAAATGAAAATACTTCTGGTCGTAGCTTCATACTTCCTGGGTGCCTTTCCCACCGGCTTCTTGCTGGTCAGGATGTCGTCCAGAAAGGATATCAGGGAAATCGGCAGCGGTTCGACCGGGGCCACCAATGTCCTTCGCTACGGCGGCTGGAAGATGGCCATTCCGGTGATGATTGTCGATTTGCTCAAGGGTTTTTTGCCGGCCTTTCTGGCGGTGAGCCTTTTGGCCGACCGCAGGCTGGCCGTCTGGGCCCTGCTGGCCGCAGTTTTGGGCCACTGTTATCCGGTTTACCTGAGGTTCCGTGGTGGCAAAGGAGTGGCCACCACCGTCGGGGGCTTCCTGTACCTGGCTCCCCTGCCGCTTCTTATCAGCCTGGGCCTGACCCTGTTGATGCTTCTGTGTTTCAGGTACGTTTCCCTGGCCACCCTGAGCGGCCTGCTGGCCCTTCCCCTTCTAATCCTATTGCTGACAAAAGAAACATTTCTGTTCTGGACGGGCTGGCTTTTTTTTCTGCTAATATTATTCAGGCACAGAGAAAACATAAAGAGGTTGCTGGCCGGAACAGAAAGAAAATTTGGAGAAAAATTGAATGGTTAAATTTGCCGTCATCGGGGCTGGAAGCTGGGGTTCAGCCATGGCCTATTACCTGGGCCGGCTGGGCTTCCCCACCAAACTCTGGGTCCGGGAGGAGGAAGTCCTGGCCGACCTGGTTCAGACCAGGATCAACCATACCTTTCTACCTGGTTACGAGTTCCCCGTCACCGTCAGTTTCCACAAGACCATACCCGAAGCGCTGGAAGGAAGTGAGGTGGTCTTTGTGGCCGTGCCCTCTCAGTTCTGTCGCCAGGTCTACCAGAGAATGGATGAGCACCTGAAAAAAAGTCAGCTGATAGTCAGCCTGACCAAGGGCCTGGAGCAGAAGACCTTCAAAACCATGACCGAGGTCATGGAAGAGGTCTTTGATTCCGGCCGGAAACTGAAGCTGGCCGTCCTGTCCGGGCCGAGCTTTGCCCGGGAAGTGGCCGCCGGTCATCCCACGGCCCTGGTCCTGGCCGGCCGCGATCAGGTTCTGCTCAGGGAACTTCAGGAAACCATTTCCAGCCGGCAGCTTCGGATTTACACCTCAACCGATGTTACCGGGGTGGAACTGGGCGGCGCGGTCAAGAATGTCATGGCCATTGCCGCCGGAATTTCTGTCGGGCTGGGCTACGGCAACAACTCCCGGGCCACTCTCATCACCCGGGGCCTGGTGGAAATGACCAGGCTGGGGCTGGCCCTGGGAGCCAGGAAGGAGACCTTCTATGGACTGGCCGGCCTGGGCGACCTGGTCCTGACCTGTACCAGCGAAATGAGCCGGAATTACCGGGTCGGGCTGGAACTGTCGAGGGGTAAATCGTTGAAACAGATTCTCTCCGAGATGAAAATGGTGGCCGAGGGTGTCAGAAATACCCTGACCGTGCACAAGCTGGCCCATCATAAAAAAATCGAAATGCCCATCTGTGAGCAGGTCTACGAGGTCCTCTACCTGGGCAAGCCGGCTCACAAGGCTCTGGAGGAACTGATGTCCCGGAGCCTGAAGGAAGAAAAGGTATAAGGACATTTAATGAAAGATAGAAGGCAGGAGGAAACAATGAAAAGACAAAAGGCGCAAACGCTGCTGGTGCTTTTATTACTCCTGGCCCTGACCACCTGCGCTTCCACCCAGAGCAAGCTGGAAAAAGCCAGGGCCAACGACCCCCAGTACCAGTACAACCTGGGCTTGTTTTACCTGAACAACAACAACCTTGATGAAGCCATCAAGTATTTTAATAAGAGCCTGTCCCTGAACCCCAAGAACCACCTGGCCTGGAATGCCCTGGGCCTGACCCAATCGATGAAGGGCAACTTCGAGGCTTCCATCCAGGCCTTTAAGAAAGCCCTGGAAGCCAACCCCCAGTTCACCGAGGCCCACAACAACCTCGGTACCATCTACTTCGAGCTTGGCCAGTATGACCGGGCCGAGGCCGAATACCGTCAGGCTCTGCTCGACCCAAATTACCCGACCCGGGAACTGCCCTTCTACAACCTGGCCCGGATGTACTTTGTCCAGGAAAAATACGATGAGGCCTACGATAACGTGCAGAAGGCCATTCAGGTCAAGAATCGCTTTGCCATGGCCCACAACCTGCGGGGCCTGATTCTGGAGAAGACCGGAGACCTGGACGAGGCCGTGCTGGCCTTCGAGCAGGCGTCAAAAATCGTTCCTGACGACACGACTTTTCTGTTTAATCTGGCCCGGGCCCAGTACAACGCCGGTCTTTACCGCTCGGCCAAGGAAAATTTTGAAAAGCTATATCCAAAGCTGGTAGCTCAGGATGACCGGGAGACCGTCAGGAAGTACTTAGAAGAATTAAAGAAACTGGTCAAGGATTAAGGCCAGCTCCGGTTCCCGGCCCTGGTCCGGCCGGGCCGGTTTTTTCAGGTTCCCTCCCGCCAGCCCTTGAGGTATTTTTTCTGTTCGGCCGTCAGGCGGTCGATTCTTATGCCCATCGATTCCAGTTTTAACCGGGCAATTTCCCTGTCAATATTTTCGGGAACCGGATAAACGCGCCTCTCCAGTTCGCGGCTGTGCTGCTTCAGGTAAAGGACGCTCAGGGCCTGGTTGGCAAAGCTCATGTCCATGACCATGGCCGGGTGTCCCTCAGCCGCCGACAGGTTAATCAACCGGCCCTCGGCCAGGACAAACAGACGCTTGCCGTCGGCCAGGCGATATTCCTCAACGAACTGACGCAGTGGCCGACGACTCCTGGCCAGCGACTTCAGGCCCGGCAGGTCTATTTCCACGTTGAAATGGCCGGCGTTGGCGATGATGGCTCCGTCTTTCATCTTCCGGAAATGCTCGGCCCGGATGACGTTCTTATTCCCGGTGACAGTGATGAATACATCCGCCTCCCCTGCCGCCTCCAGCAGAGTCTTGACCTGGAAGCCGTCCATCAGCGCCTCCAGGGCTTTCAGGGGGTCAACCTCGCAGACGATGACCCTGGCCCCGGCTCCCCGGGCCCTGGTGGCCACGCCCTTGCCGCACCAGCCGTAACCGCAGACCACCACGGTCAGCCCGGCCAGGAGAATATTGGTGCAGCGCAGGATGCCGTCGATGGTGCTCTGGCCGGTGCCGTAACGGTTATCGAACAGGTGCTTGGTCAGGGCATCATTAACAGCAATGATCGGATAGCCCAGGACTTTATTCTCAGCCATGCTGCGCAACCTGATAACCCCGGTGGTGGTCTCTTCAGTTCCGCCGATGATTTCCTTTAGCCAGCCGGGCTTTTTCTGATGCAGGGTTGACACCAGGTCAGCTCCGTCATCCATGGTGACCTGGGGCCGGTGAGCCAGGGTTTTTTCCAGGTGCCGGTAATAGCTCTTCTGGTCCTCACCCTTAATGGCAAAAACCGGAATTTTTTCGAACCTGACCAGAGCCGCGGCCACCTCGTCCTGGGTGCTGAGAGGGTTGGAGGCGGCCAGCCGGACTTCGGCCCCGCCGGCCTTCAGGGTCATCACCAGGTTGGCGGTTTCAGAAGTAACGTGCAGGCAGGCAGCCAGGCGCAGACCGGCCAGGGGTTTTTCCTTCTGCCATTTTTCCCTGATTCTGTTCAGTACGGGCATAGACCGGGCGGCCCACTCGATCCGTCGCAGGCCGTCTTCGGCCAGTCTTAAATCCTTGACTTCGTATTCCATGTTTTCCTCTCTCCAGGGCTCGATTGGTAGCCATTTTTAACATAAACCGGGGAGCTTTGCAACCCGGTCGGTTTAACTTTTGGGACATTTATGATATTTATAGTCTGATTGTTGCCAGTGCCAGATGAAAAAACTGACAGGAAGAGGAGCTAGACGGTCAAGGCGGGCCGGCCTGGTCCTGCTGGCAGTTCTCTGCCTGCAGGCCGGTCCCTGGTCGGTCCAGGCCACGGCCCAGAATTTCAACCCGGTCAGCTTCAAGCTGAAAAACGGCCTGACCGTTATCGTGGTGGAAGATTCTTCCCTGCCGGTGATCACGGCCGTGATGGCTTACCGGGTCGGTTCGGTCAACGACCCCGAGGGCAAGGACGGACTGGCTTACCTGATGCAGAACCTGATGTTCCAGGGTTCAGAAAACGTCGGGCCCCTGCAGCACCTCAACTATATTCAAAATGTGGGAGGCGAGCTGAACGCCGCCACCACCTTTGACAAGACCTTTTTTTATGAAACGGTCCCGGCCAACCAGCTGGGCCTGGTCCTCTGGCTGGAAGCAGACCGCATGCATTTCCTTCAGGTTACCGAAGCCGTCCTGGCCAGGGAAAAGGAAAACCTGATCCGCAATGAGAACCAGCGTTATTTGCAGGAGCCGTTCAGCCGATATTTTTTCCTGATAGACCAGATCATGTTTCCCGATTTCCGTTACGGGCATTCTCTAACCGGCTCGCCAGAGTCGATCAGAGGAATCAGCCTGGAGGACGTCATACGGTTTTACCGGAAGTATTACATTCCAAACAATGCCGTCCTCTGCCTGAGCGGTGACCTGAAGGTGGCCAGGGCCAGGGAGCTGGTCAGCCGCTATTTTGAAACTATTCCTCGGGGAGAGGAACCGGAACCATACCCGCAACCAGAATTCATTCCCTCACTATCGGCCCGGGATCAGGTTATGGTTGACCCGATGGTTTCTTCCCCGGCCCTGCAATTCGGGGTCAGACTGGAGAACCTGCGGCCCGAGGACAACCTGGTCCTGAGGCTGATGGAGCAGGTGCTGGTCCAGGGAGGAACCAGCCGCCTGGTCAACCGGCTGGTCAAGAAAGAACGCCTCGCCCTTTTCCTGAACGGGGGCCTGGAAGAAAGGGGCCAGTTCCAATCGCTGAAAATTTTTATGCTGTCCAATACCCAGATCATGGTGGAGCGGGCCAAGAGAGTCCTGGCCGATGAACTGAACCGGCTGAAGACCGAGATGATGCCCGAGAGGGAATTCCTCAAGGCCAAGAACATTCATAAGTACAACTATCTGAACCAGATGACCGGCAACAACCTGTCGCGGGCCCTGGCCCTGTCCGACCTTTACCTCAAGGAAGGCCGGGTGCCGGATATCGCCGGGGAGCTCAACCGGCTGGAGAAACTTACTCCCTATTCCATCCTGGCCCTGGCCAGGCGCCAGATCAGGGAGGAGAGGTTCTGTTTCCTGACCATTCTGCCCAGGTATTAAATATGAAAGATCGTTCATATAATTTCTGGCCGCGGCTCGTAACCGCCCTGCTGCTGTTGGTCCTGGGCCTGGGCGGGCCACTCCCGGCCCAGGAAAAATTCAGGCGTAATCCACCCTATCCCGATCCCCTGCCCGCTCTGGTTCTGCCTCCGGTGGAATCAGAAGTCATCGGCAACGGCCTGAAACTGCTGGTGATTTCCAGGAACAATAACCGTCTGTTCAACCTCCAGGTTCTGATTCGGGCGGGAGAGAGTGATTCCCCGGCCGAGCTGCCGGGGCTGGCCACGGCCACCGCCCGGCTGATGCTGCGGGGAACGGCCAGCGTCAACCCGGCCGAGGTTGAAGAAAGGCTGGCCTTTCTGGGAATAGAATACTCAATAGAAGTCCAGGCAGACTATAGCATTTTCTCCTTTTCTTTCCTCGACGAGAACCTGGAAGAAGCCCTGGCTTTAATCAGCCTGTTTTTTGTCGAGCCCTCCTTCCCTGCCCTGGAACTTTCGGCCGTCAAGCGCGAACTTTACTACCAGCTTCTGCGCCGGAACCAGGACCCGGAAAATGCCGGTTATGATTTTTTTCTGAAGAGAATATTTACAGGCTCGGGTTATAACCCGGGAATCCTGGAGGCCGAGACCATCAAGAACATCTCCGTCCGCGAGGTGGCCCAGTTTCACCAGCGCTTTCTCCGTCCGAATAATTCCATCATCATTTTCAACGGCCAGGTCTCGTTAACCGAAGCCCGGCGCCTGGCCGCCCAGAATTTCCGGCGCTGGGTGCCGAGACCGGTAGACAGGCCCTCGGTCCAGAAGCTGGAAAACCGAGATTTAAACCAGGTCTGTTTCCTGGACGTTCCCGGTCCCGAGGTGGCGGTCATTGCCGGCAACCTGACCGTTCCCATTTCCAGCCCGGACTACCATCCGCTGCTGGTCTTGAACCACCTTCTGGGCGGGACCACCGGCAGCCGTCTTTTTCTCCAGTTGCGGGAGTTAAAAGGACTGGCCTTCTATGCCTTCAGCGACCTCAGCTTTTTCCGTGGGAACGGCCTGTACTGGATCAGGGCCAAGACTTCTCCCCCGGCCATAGTTGAAACCATCGCCGCCATCCAGCAGACGATGCGTGGCCTGTCGGAAGAGAAAATAGCACCGGAAGAGCTGGAAAGGGCCAAGGCCTACCTGATGGGCAACCTGCCGCTTCAGCTTCAGTCCCCGGAAGCCCTGAGCCGAAGAATCGGATTGCTGGAACTTTTAGAGTTGCCCCCGGATTTCTGGGCCAGGTATTCTCAGAACATCATGCCGGTCAATGCCGACAGCGTTCAGGCCGTGGCCAGAAAATACCTCTCCACCCGGCCTCTGGTGGTGATCGCGGCCGAGGCGGCCGTAACCCTTGACTACTTGAGAGAATTTGACAAAATTGATGTCTATAACCGTAAGGGTCAATTTCAGGGTGTTTTCCAGAAAGGAGTCTTGAAGTATGAAAATCGTTGAGTGCGTCCCAAATTTCAGCGAGGGCCGCGACCGGGCCAAGATTCAGGCCATCGTTCGCGAAATAGAAGCGACCCCGGGAGTCAAGCTCCTGGATGTGGACCCGGGAGAAGCCACCAACCGGACCGTGGTTACCTTCATCGGTTCACCCGAGTCCGTAAAGGAGGCAGCCTTCAAGTCCATCAGGAAGGCGGCAGAACTCATCGACATGAGCCAGCACAAGGGAGCTCATCCCAGGATTGGAGCCACCGACGTCTGCCCCTTCGTCCCGGTTTCCGGGGTTACCATGGAAGACTGTGTCCGGCTGGCCCACGAACTCGGGCGGAGAGTGGGAGAAGAACTGGGGATTCCCGTTTATCTATACGAAGAAGCGGCCACCCGCCCCGACCGGAAAAACCTGGCCACCATCCGGGCCGGAGAGTATGAAGGCCTGGCCGATAAGCTCAGGGACCCCAACTGGAAGCCGGATTATGGACCGGCAGTCTTTAACCCCCGGTCCGGGGCCACGGTCATCGGGGCCCGGGAGTTTCTCATTGCCTATAACATCAACCTTAACACTAGGGACAGAAAGATTGCCCAGGAGATAGCTTCTCATCTCAGGGAAAGCGGTCGCCCCAAGAAAGACAAGAAGGGAAATATCGTTTATGATAAGAACGGTCAGCCGGTCAAGGTGCCCGGGAAGTTCAAGGCGGTTAAAGCCGTGGGCTGGTATATCGACGAATATGGCATCGCCCAGATTTCAATAAACTTTACCAATTACAAGATTACGCCGCCCCATATTGTGTTTGATGAAGCCTGCCGTTTGGCTGAGAAGCTGGGAGTCCGGGTGACCGGCAGCGAGCTGGTCGGGTTAATCCCGCTGGAAGCACTGCTGATGGCCGGGCGCCATTACCTGGAAAAACAGGGTAAGAGTCCCGGGGTGCCGGAGAAGGAACTGGTCAGGATAGCTGTCAGGTCCCTGGGCCTGAGCGACATCGTCCCCTTTGACCCGGCCAAGAAAATTATCGAGTACCAGTTCCCTCCTGACGAAAAGTCCCTGCTCCGACTAAGACTGAACGAGTTTGCCGATGAACTGTCAATGGATTCTCCCGCCCCGGGAGGAGGCAGTGTGGCCGCCCTCTGCGGCAGCCTGTCGGCCGCTCTTTCGGCCATGGTGGCCAACCTGACAGTTGGCAAAAAGGGCTATGAGCAGTCCTTTGACCTGATGACAACTGTGGCCCTGAGGGGCCAGAAGTTGAAGGACGAGCTGCTGCAGGCCGTGGACCTGGATACCCGGGCCTTCAATCGGGTAATGGAAGCCTACCGTCTGCCAAAGGCTACAGAAGAGCAGGCCAAAGAAAGAGAAGCGGCCATAGAAGAGGCCAGCAAAGAGGCAACCCTGGTGCCACTTTCAGTCCTGGAAAAATCGCTGGAACTGGTTGAGCTGGCCTGGCTGGCCGCCAGCCACGGGAACAGGAATTCGGTCAGCGATGCCGGGGTGGCCGGGCTGACTGCCAGAAGCTGTGGTCTGGGAGCTTACTACAACGTCCGGATCAACCTGCCTGGACTGAAGGATGAAAAATTCAAAAAGAAGACCCTGGCCAGGGCCGAACAGCTCAAGAAAAAACTGGAAAATGGAGTTCAGAAGCTGGAAAAGTTAATGGCCAGAGTCCTCAGCGCTGATTGACATAATCCAGGTCAGGGGCACTGAGACCTCTTAGGCTTCAGGGGCCTGCCCCAAAAACAGTTTTCAATTCAGTTAGTCAGTTAGGGTGTAATTCGCACCGCATCCGGCCAGGTAATCTAAGCAGGATAATTACCGCCACCTTTTTGCCAGGTGGCTGAGGCTGAAAATAAGCAGGGCGAGAAAAATGATGGCGGCCGAAGCCGGGAGGTTGAAAACATAGGCCAGGACAATCCCGCCCAGTATCGACAGCAGGCTGAAGAGGCTGGAGAGAAAAAGTGTCTGGCGGAAATTTCGGGCCAGCTGCAGGGCCGAGGCCGCTGGAATCACCGTGAGCCCGGTCACCAGCAACAAACCCACTATCCGCAGCCCCAGGACTATGGTCACCGCCGTCATCATGACCAGCAACCGGTCGAGTCGGCTCAGACTGAGGCCCGAGACCCGGGCTGCTTCCCTATCAAAAGTCATAAAGATCAGCCTGGACAGGTTCAGGAAAATACCGGCCGTGACCAAGAGCGCCAGCCCGACCGCCAGGTAAACTTCCGAAGGGGCAATGGCCAGAATATCTCCAAACAGGTAGGCCATCAACTCGGCCCCGAAGTCCTTCTTTATCGACATCAGGAAAACGGCCAGGGCCAGGCCGCCGCTGCTCAGCAGGGCGATGGCCGTATCGCCTGGAAGCCTGGCCTGCTCCTTGAGCCTCAGGATCAGGAGGGAGCCAGCCAGGCAGACCAAAATCGCAACGATGACCGGCATCAGGTTCAGGGCCAGCCCCAGGGCTACCCCGGCAAAGGCCACGTGGGAAAGGCCGTGGCTGATCATGGCATCACGCCTGAGCACCAGGAAAACCCCGAGCAGGCCGCAGGCCAGGGCCAGACCCCCACCGGCCAGCAGGGCCCGGAGGAAAAGGCCGCTGAATATCAGGCTTCCGTTCATGTTCAATGCCTGTGCGATATCAGGTGATGGCCGCCGTGTAACAATTCGCGGAACCGGTCAGACTGGCAGAATTCGGAATGCTCTCCATGATAGACCAGTTTCTGGTTCAGACAGGCCACCCGGTTAACATGCCGGTTGACTATGCCGTAATCGTGAGTTACCAGGACAATGGTCAGTTGCTTCTGTTTATTGAGCTTCCCCAGGAGGTCGTAAAAATTCTCCTGGGACGGATAGTCGATTCCGGTTGTCGGTTCATCGAGCAACAGGATTTCCGGCTCGGTAGACAGGGCCCTGGCAATCAGGACTCTCTGTTGCTGCCCGCCAGACAGGCTGTTCATTGGTTTGCCGGCTTCAGACTCCAGGCCGACTGTCTGCAGTGCTTCCATTATTTTATTTCTGACCTGGCGACGGCCTGGCTTTACCGGACGGCTTACCGAGTTAAGGCTGGCCGCGATTACCTCGGCCACCGAGATGGGAAAGATCGGGTCGAAATTGGTCGCCTTCTGCTGGATGTAGCCTATTTTATGCCACTGTTTAAAGTCTTCCAGAGGTTGCCCGAATAACCAGACCCGGCCCTGCCCGGGCCTGAGCAGGCCCACCATTATTTTCAGGAGAGTGGTCTTACCCGAGCCGTTGGGCCCGATGATGGCCAGGAAATCACCCCGGTGGACGGACAGATTAATATCGAGCAGCGCTGGAACACCGTCGTAGGAAAAACTCACTCCTTCTACCCTGATGATTTCTTTCATACTTTCTTTCATGATTATTCGCACCCGAGGGCTGTCTTAAGTATCTGGAGGTTTCCGACCATCAACTCCAGAAAAGACTTTTTTTCCCGGAGCTGGTCCCTGGTAAGGTTGACGCCGGCTGATAGGCTGAAAAACCTGGCGCCGGTCTCTTGGGCAATGGTGCTGGCATAAGCCGGCGGTTCCGAGCTCTCGTAGAATACTGCCCTAATTCTTTTCTCCCTGATCAGTTGGATTATTTCCTGCAGTCTTCTGGCTCCGGGCTGAGCCTCCGGGTGAGGACCGCTCAGGCTGACCGGGACCAGGCCGTAGCGGGTGGCCAGGTAGGCAAAGGCCTGATGCCCGGCAATTATGATTTCCTTCCCATTACAGGGACCGAGTTCCTGCCGGAAACGGGTATCCAGGGCGCTTAGCTCGGAACGGAGAACCCGGCCTCTTTCCCGGTAGTAGGCCTCACCCTCCGGGTCCAGGGAGCAGAGCTCTTCTACCAGACGGTCCACCAGCATCCGGTCTGCCTCAAAATCCAGCCAGACGTGGGGGTCGTCCGGCCTTAAGGCCTGGTAATTTACGGAATGCAGGTAATCAATGAACCTCAGGGTTCTGGCGCTTTTTGCCTTCCTCAGAGATTTTTCCAGCCTGACCAGCCAGGGTTCCAGCCCTCCGCCCACGGCAATTACCAGGTCGGCCTCGGCCAGAAGCTTGAGGTCGGATGGGGTCAGCTGGAAATGATGAATTTCAGCCGAAGGGGGGATGATCTGGCGGACCTCGGCCCGCTGGCCGACCAGGCCCCGGGCCAGTTCGGTCAGGGGAAAAATTGTGGTTACCAGGACCGGCCGGCCAGTGCCAGCCGCCAGCAGCAACGAAGGGCCGGCCAGGGTCGTAATAAGAATGGAGGCAGTAAAAATTCTGATCAAATTAAATATGCTATGGCCGCTCAACTTCAGCACCTTCGCAGCTTGAAATAATATCTTATTTTTATGATATTATAACATATCAATAATTTACGGAAGGAGCTAAAAATGAGCCACGATTTAACTTCACTTAAACCGGAAAAACTCTGGAAACACTTCAGCCAGATCCTGACCATTCCCCACGGTTCGGGAAATGAAAAAGCCCTGGCCGCTCACATCATCAATCTGGCCAGGAACTGGGGCCTGGAAGCCCGCCAGGATAAAGTCGGTAACGTGGTGGTTCGCAAGCCGGCTGCTGCCGGCAAAGAACAATCTCCGGGCGTGGTCCTGCAGGCCCACCTCGATATGGTCTGCGAGAAAAACTCGGACGTCAGCCATGATTTCCTTAAGGATCCAATTCAGGCCTACGTTGACGGCGACTGGGTCAAGGCCAGGGGCACCACGCTGGGAGCTGATAACGGAATCGGCCTGGCCGCCTGCCTGGCCATCCTGGAAGACAAAAGTCTGGTTCATGGCCCGCTGGAATGCCTGTTCACGGTTGACGAGGAGACCGGACTGACCGGGGCCTTCAAACTGGGCAAGGACATGCTAACAGGAAAGCTGCTGTTAAACCTGGATAGCGAGGATGAAGGCACCTTCACCATCGGTTGCGCCGGCGGAGCTGATTCAGAAATAAACCTGCCGCTGGAACGCAAGAAAAAGAAACCGGGCCAGGTTCTGCTGGTAAAAATTTCCGGACTGCGTGGCGGTCATTCCGGCCTGGACATCAACCTCGGGCGGGGCAATGCCATCAAACTGCTGGCCCGGGTTCTGGCCGCAGCCTCGGAAAAGTTCAAACTGGAACTGGTATCAATAAGCGGTGGCAGCAAGAGAAATGCCATCCCCCGGGAGGCCTGGGCCCTGGTCGGATACGAGAAAAATTCCCGCCGGGCTATAATCAGCTTTCTGCAGAAAGAGTTTGAGGCCATAAAATCAGAGTACAGGGTGACCGAGCCGGAGCTGGCTTACGATATCAGAAATTCAATTGACACGAACTTCCCGCTGACCGCCGAATCCCAGAAAAGGCTGTTGAACCTAATCCTGGCCCTGCCCCATGGAGTTATGGCCATGCATCCCCAGATTGCCGGTCTGGTGGAGACCTCCAGCAATCTGGCCATCGTGAACACCGAACCCAGGGCCGCCAGAATAATCTGCAACACCAGGAGCTCGGTCTTTACCGCCCTGGAGGCCGTCAGGCTGGTGATCCGGACCTGCTGCCAGCTGGCCGAGGCCAGGGTCAATCAACCCCAGGGTTACCCGGCCTGGACCCCAAACCTCGATTCCAGGCTGCTTCAGAAAATGGTCGAGATCTACCGCAACCTGTTCCAGAAAGAACCGGAGGTCAAGGCCGTCCACGCCGGGCTGGAATGCGGGATTATCGGAGAAAAATATGCCGGGATGGACATGATTTCTTTTGGACCGACCATCAGGTACCCGCATTCTCCGGACGAAAGGGTCAGCATAAGTTCGGTGGAGAAGTTCTGGCAGTTCCTGCTGGAAGCTTTGCAAAAATTAGCCTGAACGTTTAGGAGAACTGGAAATGAAGAGGAGAAAATTTCTTCTTCTCCTGGGGATATTTTCTTCTCTGGCATCCAGACTGAAATCTGCGCTAAGACAAGGGAGGATAATCATGAAGAAAGCCATTCAGACCGACCGGGCTCCCAGGGCTATTGGACCCTATTCCCAGGCCATCAAGGTTAACAACCTGATTTTCGTCTCGGGACAGATTCCACTGGACCCGGCCACGGGAGAAATAGCCGGTAAGACCATAGAGGAACAGACTCACCGGGTTCTGAAAAATATCCAGGCCATTCTGGAAGCGGCCGGTAGTTCCATGTCAGAGGTGGTTAAGGCCACCGTCTACCTGGCCGACCTGAACGATTTTTCCAAGATGAACGCCATCTACGCCCAGTACTTTCCCGAGCCCTTCCCGGCCAGGGCCGCTTTCCAGGTGGTCCGTTTACCCCGGGATGTTAAGATAGAAATCGAGGTGATAGCTGTCTCCGGCCCGGAAGTGATGCCGGTGGTAAAATAAACCTGGCCGCCACCACGGTCAGGCCCTTAAAAATTGCAGGGTCTGTAGTATAATATCGACGAGGGCTGGACATGCCAATCTATGAATATATCTGCCAGAATTGCCAGAAGAGGTTTGAAGTGCTGGTCAGCCTGAACAGCACCATGAAGGTGACCTGTCCGGACTGTCACAGCGACCGGGTTAAACGTATGGTCTCCTCTTTCGGAATCGGCGGAGGCGGCAACCGGATTAAGAGCGGTTCCGGCAGCTGCTCTGGCTGCTCCTCTCATAGCTGTTCCACCTGCAAATAAAGCTTTTCCTTGACAGAAGCAGCCTCGTTCCTGTAAATCTATTCACTAAAATTTTTTGAGCCATAAGGAGAGGAGTAAGAGTTCCTTGGCTGAAAGCAGGAAACCCGACCTGAGGATCGGGGTGGATTCGGGCGGAACCTTTACCGATTTTGTCATCCATTCCGGCGGTCAACTGACGGTCAGGAAGGTCCCTTCCACTCCAGCCGACCCTTCTGAAGCTATTCTTCAGGGACTGGCTGACTTTCTGTCGGCTAACCTGACCCTGATAATCCATGGCACCACGGTTGGAACCAATGCCCTGCTGGAAAAGAAGGGAGGCCGCCTTGCCTTTATTACCACCGCCGGGTTTGAAGATATCATTTTTATCGGACGGCAGACCAGGAAACATCTGTACAGCCTGAAGGGTGAAGAGCGAAGCCATATCATCTCGCCCCGCCTCTGCTTCGGCCTGGAGGAAAGAATTCAGGCCGGCGGCCGGGTGGAAAAACCTCTCAGGAAGAAAGACCTGGACCGCATCATCGAAACCCTGAAAAAAGAGAGGGTTGAGGCCGTCGCCGTCTGCCTGCTGCATTCCTACGCCAATCCCGCCCACGAGCAGGTCGTGGCCGAGAAACTGCGACAGGCCGGGTTTAAGGTTTCCTCTTCCTCCAGCCTGTTGCCTGAATACCGGGAGTATGAAAGAGCCTCGACCACGGTCATCAACGCCTACCTTCTGCCGGTCATGGACCGCTACCTGGGTGAACTTCAGGGAAAACTGAAGGGGGCCCAGCTTAAAATCATGCAATCCAACGAGGGCTATATCTCGGCCGACAAGGCCAGGCAGGAACCCATCAAGACCATCCTGTCCGGACCGACCGGCGGTGTGGTCGGGGCCCTTCATCTGGCCCGGGCGGCCGGCTTCCGCAAGGTAATCAGTTTTGACATGGGCGGGACTTCAACCGATGTTTCCCTCATCGACGGCCGGATCAAGAGGTCGACCGAAAACCTGGTGGGAGATTTTCCGGTGCGGCTGCCGATGGTCGATGTCCACTCGGTTGGCGCGGGCGGCGGCTCGGTAGTCTATGTGGATAAGGGTGGCTTGCTCCGGGTAGGCCCGCAGAGTGTCGGGGCCAATCCAGGGCCGGCCTGCTACGGCCAGGGCGATATTCCTTCGGTTACAGATGCCAATCTCTGTCTTGGCCGCCTTGACCCTGAATTCTTCCTGGGCGGCAGAATGAAGATCTACCCGGAAAGAAGTCAGCGGGCCCTGGAAACAGTGGCTAAGAAAATCGGACGAAGTCTGATTGAAACGGCCCTCGGGGTGGTGGCCATCGCCAACGCCAGCATGGAAAAGGCCATCCGGGTAATATCCGTGGAACGGGGTTATGACCCCCGGCAATTCTCCCTTGTTTCTTTTGGCGGGGCCGGAGGGCTGCATGCGGTGGAAATGGCCAAACACCTGATGATTCCCAGGGTCATCATCCCCAGATTTGCCGGGGTGCTGTCAGCCCTGGGGCTGCTGCTGGCCGATTCAGTCAAGGATTATTCCCGGTCCTTCATCCGCCTGGCCCAGAAGACAGACCCGCAAGAGCTGGAAAGGGTCTTCGAGGAAATGACCGGGCAGGCCCTGGCCGAGATGGCTGAAGATGGATTTGATCCCGACGACCTCCTGGTCGAAAGACAGCTTGACCTGAGGTACCTCGGTCAATCCCATGAACTGACCATTCCCTACCGGCCTGGTGCTTTTCACAATTTCAGCTACCTGAATGAATTCCATCGACAGCACCGGCGCCTGTTTTCTTACTACCACCAGCACCGCCCCGTGGAAATTGTCAACCTGAGAGTCCGGGCCGTGGCCAGTGCCCGGAAAATCAGGCTGAAATCCTGTGAAAGTTGCCCGGAAGTGCCGAGCTCGGCTAGGATAAAAAAGCAGTGGCTTTACTACGGAAAAGAAAAATACCGCGTGGAAGTAATCGACCGCTCCCGGTTGCTGGCCGGAAACAGGCTTACCGGCCCGGTCCTGATCGTCGATGCCGAGTCCACCACCTTCGTTCCACCGGGCTATGTCGCCACCACCGACCGTTTCTTGAATTTGATAATAGAAAAGGCGGGCCGAGCATGAGCCAGTTTGACCCGATCGAACTCGAACTGTTCAAAAATTTATTCACCTCGATAACCGAGGAGATGGCCGCCGTCCTGCAGCGGACGGCCCTGTCGCCGAACATCAAGGAGAGAAGGGACTTTTCCTGCGCCCTGTTTACCAGACTGGGCGAAACCTTTGCCCAGGGCTCCCACATTCCGGTGCACCTGGGGGCCATGCCGCTTTCGGTTCAGGCTGCCCTGCAGGCGGTGGAATTCGAGCCGGGTGACGTGGTTATCCTCAATGACCCCTATAAAGGCGGAACTCACCTGCCTGACATAACCTGTATTCAGCCGTATTTCGTCGAAGATAACCTCTGCTTTCTGGTGGCCAACCGGGCCCATCATTCTGATGTGGGCGGTATCACCCCGGGTTCCATGCCGCTGGCCACCGAGATTTTCCAGGAAGGGGTGATCATCCCTCCCCTGAAACTGTACCGGCGGGGTCGCCTGAACGAAGAGGTCCTCAGCCTGTTTCTGGCCAACGTCCGGACGCCGGAGGAAAGGCGCGGCGATATCCTGGCCCAGGTGGCGGCCAATTCCCGCGGAGCCAGGCGCCTGGGTGAAATGCTCGACCGTTACGGCTTGGAAAAGTTAACCCTGTATGCCGACCAGATTCAGGATTACACCGAAAAAATTCTAAGGGCAACCATTAAGGCCATCCCCGACGGGCTTTACCAGTTCGAGGATTACCTTGATGACGACGGCGTCAGCCGGAAGCCGGTGAAGGTCAGGGTGGCCCTGACGGTAAGGGGTGAGGAAGCCTGGGTGGATTTCAGCGGTTCCTCGGAGCAGGTAGCCGGGTCCATTAACGCCAATTTTGCTGTTACCTATTCTGCCGTTCTCTACGTTTTCCGCTCGCTGGTGGAAGAAGATATACCATTCAATACCGGTCTCATGAAACCGGTAAAAATAATCGCCCCGGAGGGCTCGGTGGTCAACGCCACCTTTCCCTCGGCCCTGGCCGGAGGCAACGTCGAAACTTCCCAGAGAATAGTCGATGTCCTGCTGGGTGCCCTGGCCCGGGCCCTGCCCGATAGGATCCCGGCAGCCAGCCAGGGAACGATGAACAACGTGGCCTTTGGCGGTTTTAACCCGCGCACCAGAACCAACTTTGCTTATTATGAAACCATAGGCGGCGGGCTGGGCGCTTCACCCCATCTGCCCGGCCTGAGCGGAGTCCACTGCCACATGACCAACTCGCTGAACACTCCGATCGAAGCCCTGGAAAATTACCTTCCCGTTAAGATCAGACAATATGCCCTGAGAAAAAACTCCGGCGGTTCCGGGCAGAAGCGAGGCGGTGATGGACTGGTCAGGGAATATCAGTTCCAGGTGCCGGTTAACCTGACCATAATTTCCGACCGGAGAAAAAGGCGACCCTACGGACTGGCCGGTGGGCAACCCGGACGGGCCGGGCTCAACCTCCTGATCAGGAAGGGGCGCCGGCAGGTCCTGGACTCCAAGGTCAACCTGAAGCTTGAATCCGGCGACATTCTCAGGATTGAAACTCCGGGCGGTGGCGGCTACGGAAGGCCAGAAGACTGAGTCCACCCTTAATCTACGGTCAGGGTCTTGCTGATGTTTCGCGGCTGGTCCGGGTCGAGACCCAGTTCCTGACTGACAAAATAGGCCAGAAGCTGGGCTACCAGCACGCTCAGAATCGGGCTGAAATAATAATTATCCGAGACCAGGGGAATCAGAAAGTGAGCGTTCAGCCGCAGGGACTGGTCGTCGGGCGCGATCAGGGCAATCTTCCCGTAGCGGCAGCTGACCTCGTTCATGTGGGAGATACTCATCCTGGCATCCTGAACTGTGCTTATGAATACCACCCAGTCATCGGGAGAAATTATGGCCAGGGGGCCGTGCTTGAATTCGGACGAGTACATGGCCTCGCACGGAATGTAGGAGACTTCCTTGAGCTTCAGGGCCCCTTCCAGGCAGGCCCCGTAGGACAGGCCGTAGCCCAGGTAATAAAGGTATTTCTTTCCCTTCAGAACCCTGGCCAGCTCCCTGACCGGACCGGGTGTCTGGGTCAGGGTCTCGGCCAGCAGACCCGGCAGCGCCCGGAGTTCTTTACGGGAAACGGGAGAGCGCAGGCCTTTAAGCCTGGCCAGCTCGCAGGCCAGCGCCAGGAAAGTTAAAACCTGGTTGAGGAAGGTCTTGGTGGCCGGAACTGAGATCTCTACTCCGGTCAGAAGGGGCAGGTAATGCCTGACCCGGAGCTGAAGAGAAGAACCGAGGACATTGACCAGGGCAATTATGTTCCTGGCCTTCTTGCTTTGGAGGAGGTTTAAGACGTTGATGACATCCTTGGTTTCTCCACTCTGGGAGACCAGGATAAAGGCCTCCCGGTCGGGGTCAAAATTCCTGTAGAACTCGGCAAAGGCCCCGGCCACCACCGGAGTGGCTTCCACCTGCGCGATGGCATTGAGGTAACAGGCGCCGATGGTACAGGCATTGTAAGAGGAACCCGAACCTACCAGAAATACCCGCCTGGCTTTTTTTAAGACATTGAGTATACCCTGGAGATTTTCTCTCTGCTCGAGGTAGTCCAGGAGGGCCCGGGCCTTTTCCGGCTGTTCGTTGATTTCCTTCAACATGAAATGAGGATAACTACCTTTCTGGGCCTGTTCCAGGTCCAGGGTGCACTCATACGGGCTCCGCTCTATGAGCTGGCCGGTAGCCAGGCTCTTAATCCGGTAGGTACTGGCAGAAAATTCAACATATTCCCCATCTTTTATGGAAACAATTTTTCTGGTCAGGGGAAGAATTGAGGGCAGGTCGGAAGAGCAGCAGATGAATCCCTCCCCCACCCCGAGATAAAGCGAGGAATACTTCTTGACACAGTACATCAACTCGCTTCCGATCTCGGTCACGCAGAAAGCATAGTCGCCCTGGAGCATGCGGTCAGCTTTCTCCAGGGCCCGTCCCAGGTTACCGGACGTCTTCAGGGCTTCTTCCACCGCGTGGACACAGACCTCTCCGTCGTTTTCACCGCGGAACCTGTGGCCGGCAGAGGTCAGCGAAGCGATCAGCTCCCTGGTGTTGACGATGTTTCCATTATGGGCTCCGACCAGCCTCTGCTGGCAATCCAGGTGGGGCTGGGCATTGCGCGGCAGGGGCTGGCCGAAGGTGGCCCAGCGAAGCTGGACGATTCCCTTGTATCCCTGCATCTCTTCGAAGTGGAGCTTCTCATTGACCTCATCAATCTTGCCCACGTCCTTTCTGAGGTCAACCCGGTCGCCGTCAAAAACGCCCATGCCCACCGAGTCGTATCCCCGGTAGGTCAGACGCCGACCGGCGGCCAGGAGAATTCCTCCCAGGTCCTGGCGCCTGCTCTGGAAAATAATACCGAAGATTCCACACATGCCCATCTCCTCCCCGGGCGGGCAGATTAAGAGCCCGACCCTAACCGTGCCTGGCCTGACCCTGGCCCCGGCCGACCTTTTTTATCTTGCTCTTTTCTATCGTCAGCGATCCCTGGTAGGCGACATAGTTCAGAAGAATCATCACCCTCTCTTTATCACTCAGATTTCGATAAAATAACCCCCGCAGACCCTTGAGCGGCCCCTCCATCACCATGATTTCATCGCCCGGCTGGGGTTCTTCTCCGTATTTCATCAGCTCGATCAACCCGTTCTTCTCCCTGGCTTTCAGGCACCTTATAATTTCTGCCTCAATTGAAATGGGTCCCGAGGAATTTCCCACCACCTTCTGCACTCCACGGGTATAAATCACCGTTCGGTACTGTTCCGGGTACCGGAATTTCAGGAACAGATAGCCCGGGAAAAACGGCCTGATGGCTCCATCCTGTAGATATTTCGGGTTATAGACAGTAAATCCGGCCTGGCCGAAAAGATGTTCGACCTGGAATTCCTTCCTGGCTTTGGTCCGGATAACATACCACCTGATCATGCTGACCGGTTACCTGTCCAATAATTTTATCCAGGCAAAATGGTGGTCGTCATTTTCAGGCAAAAAGATTCTCAATGTCTTTGATTTTCTTGGGGATCTTGGGGCCGAGCACCCGGCAACCGACCTCGGTTACCAGGACATCGTCCTCGATCCTGATGCCACCGAAATCAAGATATTTTTCCACGGCGGCGTAGTTGATGAATTCAGTATGTTTCTTTTCTTTTTTCCAGGTAGCCACCAGTGCCGGAATAAAATAGAGGCCCGGTTCAACAGTCAGCACAAAGCCCGGCTCCAGAGTGCGGGCCAGTCTCAGGTAGCCCAGTCCGAACTGTTCGCTGCGCTTGACCGTCTGGTCGTAACCAACGTGGTTTTCCCCGAGATTTTCCATGTCGTGGACATCAAGACCCAGCATGTGACCCAGCCCGTGCGGGAAAAACAGGGCATGGGCTCCCCTGTCGACCGCCTCGTCCAGGTCACCCTTCAGCAAGCCCAGGTCTTTTAATCCCTCGGCCATGACTCGAGCTGCCCGGAGATGAACCTCCCGGTACTTGACACCGGGGCCGATGGCCCTGATGGCTTCTTCCTGTCCCCGCAGAACAATAGAATAAATATCCCGCTGACGCTGGTTGAACTTTCCTCCCACCGGAACAGTCCTGGTAATGTCGCAGGCATAGTGCCGGGCCGATTCGGCCCCGGCATCCATGACCATCATCCGGCCTTTTTTCAGGATGTCGCCATATGATGTCTTGTGGAATATCTGCCCGTTTATGGTGATGATGGGCGGAAAGGCAAAGGCCAGGCCGTTGGCTCTCAAAACCATATCCATGAAGGCCAGGACTTCCTGTTCCCTGGCTCCCGGTTTGACCCTGGGTATGGCTGCCAGGTACATCTCTCTGGTAACGCAGAGGGCCTTCTCTATCTCCTTAATTTCTTCCGGGCTCTTCACCGAGCGCAGGGCCACCACGGCCCGGATTAATTCCAGTGAAGCCCCGGCTTTAATTTCGTCCGGCGACAGACCCAGCCAGCCGGCGAGCTGCAGGCTGGTTTCAGCCCTGTAAGGTGGCAGGAAATGTATCACCCGACCCCGGCTACGGGCCTTCTGCAGATAATCCTTAAGGTCGGAGTAAGGTTTAACCTGCCTGACTCCGACCGCCGCTGCCCTATCCTTCATCTTCGGCTGGGGGCCAACCCAGATTATATCCTCAAGGGTAACATCATCGCCGAAGATGATATCCTGGCCCTCATCGATGTCCACCACCGCGGCCAGCCCCGGAGAATCCAGGCCAAAAAAATACAGGAAAGTGCTGTCCTGTCTGAAGGGATAGGCGTTGGCCTTGTAGTTCATCGGGCTATCAACATTGCCCGGGAAAAGGCACAGGCCTGTCTTGACCAGGCTCTTGAGCTTTTTTCTTCTCTGCTGATAGGTTTCTGGTTTGAACATTGTTCCTCCTCTCTGGATAGTTAAATCATCTATACCAGATTTCGGCGATTAAATCAAAAAGAAACGGTTAGCAAAGGTCAGGAAGTCCCCTGTCAAAAATATGGGCGGATTCTTTTCGGATAACCAGACTGAAGGCCTGTTTCTGATATAAACGGCTCGGGCTATCGCTTAAAAATAGGAGGAGGCAAATTGCGGTCAGTGTGGGTTAAAAAAAATGGTAGCGGGGGCTGGATTTGAACCAGCGACCTCCGGGTTATGAGCCCGACGAGCTACCTGACTGCTCTACCCCGCGATCAGTTTCCATTATAACAGAAAAACGCCTTTTGTCAAAAAACGGCCGGAGCAGGACGTAAGCCGAATTCAGTTACTGCCAGAGGCAGCGGCGGTCATTTGTCTGACCGGCTGATTGCTCAGCCGGTTTAGCGACCTACCCACCCCATCGGACGGGCCGTCCTCAAGCGGGGCTAATTTGGTCTTGCTCCGGATGGGGTTTGCCCTGCCTCCGCCGTCACCGGCGGAGCGGTGAGCTCTTACCTCACCTTTTCACCCTTACCGGCTTCGTCAGGAAACCGGCGGTATGTTTTCTGTGGCACTTTCCCCCGGTCGCCCGGAGTCGCGGTTAGCGACCATCCTGCCCTGTGGAGTTCGGACTTTCCTCCCCTTCTTCCTCATCGGAAGAAGAAGCGACCGCCTCGCCTGCTCCAGCCTTTAATTTTATACCATATTGCTCGAGTTTTTTGTAGAGGTTGCTGCGCGGGGTGTCAATTTCCCTGGCCGTCCGGGAGACATTCCAGTTGTTACTCTTCAGCTTGAACAGGATGAAATTTTTCTCAGCTTCCTCCCGGAAATCCTTCAGGGTCTTGACCCGGCGCAGGTCTGGCAGCAGGAGTTCCCGGTCCTGCAGCAGGTAATCTGGCAGGTCGTCGGGCCCGATCACCTCCTTGTCGGTCAGGATGATCAGCCTTTCCACCAGGTTCCTCAGCTCCCTTACATTTCCCTTCCAGGGGTACTTCATCATGATTTCCAGGGCCTCGGCGGAAAATTTCTTGCGCCGGAAATTGTTCTCTTCCGAATAGACGGCACAGAAATAATCAACCAGGAGAGGAATATCTTCTTTCCTTTCTCTCAACGGCGGAACGTAAATCGGGACCACGTTCAGCCGGAAGAACAGGTCGTCGCGAAAACGTCCCTCCTTCATCTCCTTCTTGAGGTCCTTGTTGGTGGCGGCGATAATCCGGACATCAACCTTGATGATCTTGCTGGAGCCGACCCTCTGCACCTCCCCCTCTTCCAGGACCCTGAGCACCTTGGACTGGGTTTTCAGGCTCATATCCCCTATTTCGTCCAGGAAGATGGTGCCGCCGTCAGCCAGTTCGAACTTGCCCGGCTTGCGTTCGGTGGCCCCGGTGAAGGCGCCCTTCTCATGGCCGAACAGTTCGCTTTCAATCAGCTCCTCGGGAATGGCGGCACAGTTAACCTGGACGAAGTTCTCGCTGGCCCGGGGGCTGTTATCATGGATGGCCCTGGCCACCAGTTCTTTGCCGGTACCGCTTTCACCCTGGATGAGGACGGTGGCATTGGTCGGGGCAATTTTCTGGATTTCCTGCCAGAGGCCCAGCATCGAGGGATGCTGACCGATGATCCGGTATTTTTTTTCAGTTTTTTTCTTTATATCCTGGACGGTTGACCTCAGTTTCCTGGCTTCCAGGGCGTTGCGGACACTGAGCAGGACCCGTTCCCGGTGCAGGGGCTTTTCCAGGAAATCGAAGGCTCCCAGCTTGGTGGCCTCGACCGCCATGGCGATCGTTCCGTGACCGGAAATCATGATGACCTCCGGGGCCAGGGGCTTCTGCCTGAACTCGGCCAGCAGGCCCAGCCCGTCGCTATCGGGCAGCCTGATATCGAGCAGGACGAGGTCAATTTCCGGATGGTTTTCGAGCACTTCCCGGGCAGTTATCCCGTCAGCCGCTTCGAAGAAGGTATACCCCTCATACTCGAGAATCATTTTCAGGGTTTTGCGGATGTTGTCCTCGTCATCCACCACCAGAATCCGGTATTTTCTTTCCTTGGTGTTCATATCTTTATTCTAACACAGCCCGGCCCGGGCTCGAAAATAAATGTTGATTAAATTGCCTTCTGCTCCTATATTTTCTGGTGGAGGATTAAAATTTATATTTCGGGGAAGCTGATCCCAATCCGTTGTTTTTTATGGCTGTTCTGGCTTGGCCTTCTGTTAATTTCAGGACTGGGCCTGAGCCCGGCCGGACTGCCCGGACTCCAAAGCGAAACGGAGTTCAGCCTGGATAATGGCCTAAATGTCTATTTTCTGCCCTATCCAGGCTCATCGCTGGTCACCATCGTCCTGGCGGTCAAGGTCGGAACGGCCGATGAAACACCGGAGTCAAGCGGCCTGCTCCATCTGCTGGAGCACTGCCTTCTTTTCCGACAATCTCACCTGACCTCCGATAATCGTCTTTTCCGGTTAATAAGTCAGTACGGGTTTTATTATAATGCCCGTACCGAGCAGGACCTGATGTTCTTTGAGATCAGCCTGCCCGCAGACCACTTGGAGTCGGGCCTGGGCCTGTTAAAGGAGGTGGTCTTCACCTTCAATCTCAATGAAGAGTCTGTGGAACAGGAGAAAGCTGTACTGCTCAAGGAACTGGCCGATTACTCCCGGCAGCCAGAAAAAGTTGGACTGGCCCGGGTCTACGAGCTGGCCTTCCCCGGCAGCGGGTATGCCCTCCCGGTTTTTGGAAAAGCCGAGGCTATCAGTCGGGCTGGCCTGTCAGACCTAAAGAGCTTTCATCAGAAATATTTTCGACCCGATAATGCCGCCCTGGCGGTGGTGGGAAACATCGAGCCGGAAAAACTTCGGTCTAACCTCAAGACCATTTTTTCGGATCTGAGAAGTGGCGATGGCCGGTCAGTGCGGCCCAATCCGACTCTTAAATTTCCTGACTCGGGTTCCCTGGTCGAGATCAAAATGAAGGTTTCTGATACCTATATCATGGCCGGTCTGCCCGGGCCAGAATACAACAGTCCCGACCGCCCGCCCATGGACCTGCTCAGCGAGCTGGGCGGGGCGGGATTGAGTCCCCTGGTCTACCAGGCCTTTGCCGGCCAGCCCGACCTTATTAACTCGGCCCGCCTTCACTACTTCAGCCATGAACAGGCCGGGCTGATTTTTATATCGGTTACCACCAGGGAAGACAGAGTTCCCACGGTCAGGCGACTGCTGCAGAACTTCCTGCCGCGGCTGGCCGAAATGAACTATTCCCGCGATGATTATCTTCCCGACCAGCAATTTCTGGTCTTCGATTTCCTCCAGGGCGGTAAGAACCGGTTTCAATGGTTATCAGAAAAAATGACCGAAAGTCCGCCGGTACTGGCCCTGTCGCTGGCCAGGCACCTGTTGCTGAGAAACGACCGGGTGCAAAAAAATTATCTTGAAACCATAAACGGGCTGGATTCATCCAGCCTGCGAAAGATCGCTCGCAAGTACCTGTCCCGGACCCGACCGGTCTGGGTGGTGATCACACCGGAAAAAAAATGAAGGAACGCGGACACCCCATAACACAACTGTTACTGCTCTTAATACTGGCCTCCCTGGTCTGGCCGAAGACTCTGCCGGCCCAGCCTTTAAGCTTCGAGGTTTTCAGCCTGGAAAACGGCCTTAAAGTCTATTACCAGTTTCAGCCGGGTGCCAATTTAACCACCGTTGTCTTTCATTTTCAGGGAGGACAGGCCCTGGAGACGCCCGGCCAGGCTGGCCTGGCCTACCTGGCCACCAGGCTGATGGCCGAGGTGACCGATGAGGACCGGTTGTCTGAACTGCTGGCTTCAGGAGTCAACCTTTCGGCCGGGAGCCGGGCTGATTTTTCGGTCATCCAGTTCGAAGGACTCACCCGCCATCTCGATAGAACGCTGGCCATCGTGGCCGCCGGCCTCAAGAACCCGCTTTTCTCGGGCCCCAGGATAGACCGGGTCAGAAGCACCCTCAGGCTGGAAGCCGGCCGGGAAGCCTGTCGCCTGGTGGATTCGGCTTTAATCTGCCTGAGGCGACTGATCTTTCCCGGGAGTCCTTACGGCCAGTCCCTCTACGGGCGGGAAGCCGACTTAAGGTCCATACCCAGGAAAGACATCAGCCAGTTCTATGACTCCATTATGAATAGCGGGGCCCTCAGCCTCCTGGTAATAACCGACCTGGAGAAAAAAAGCCTGCAGGAAATCCTGGCCAGGCACCTGTCCTGGGTTAAAGGCAAAACGCCTGTGCCCGGAAAAAGATTTCAGGCTGCGGATTTGCCTCCCGAAAAGGCTGCGGCCGGGGGCTGCGACCATTACCAGGGTCCCGGGGGAGCGGCGGTAGCCCTGGGGTACCTGTTTCCCGGCGAGCTGGCTGAGACCTATCCGGCAGCCTACCTGCTGGAGAAAATAATCGGGGAAGGCCCCGGGTCCCTTATCTGGAACCTGCGCCAGGAGAGCGGGCTGGCCTATAACCTGAACAGCCGGCTGGAAATCCTGGGTGGGAGAATCATTCTCGTCTGCTACCTGGAGACAGAAAAAGAGCTGGCCGCATCCTCTCTAACCTTTTTAAAAAAGACCTTCTCCAGTCTGGGCCAGCAGGGGCTTGACCCGGAAGCATTGGCCAGGGGCAAGGTCATGGCCAGAAACAGCTTTCGGCGCGAATCTTTTTCCCGGGACAGCCGCCTGGGATTCCTGTCGTTGGTTCTGGCCAGCGGCCTGCCGCTGGATTTTTTCAATAACTTCCTGGGGTTACTGGACAAAAAAAGCCCTGACCAGCTCAATGAGCTGATCAGGGCCACTTTCTCTTCTGACCGGGCCTACGAGGTGGTAATCGTCAGAGAATGATCAGCCCTCGGCCAGCTTTTTGTAATATTCGAACCGCTTTTTCGCTTCCTGAGCGGCCTGGGCAAACAGCTCGCGGGCTATGTCCGGGTAATCCTGGAGGACGGACCGGTAACGGATCTCATTCTTCAGGAAGGCTTCGTACTCCATCTTCGGTTCCTTGGAATCGAGGATGAACGGGTTCTTGCCTTCCCTGGCCAGCAGCGGGTTATAACGGTACAGTATCCAGTAACCGGAATCCACGGCCAGTTTCTCTTCCTGGATGGACTTGCTCATATCTATACCGTGGTTGATGCAGGGTGAATAGGCAATGATCAGCGAGGGGCCTTCATAGGCTTCCGCTTCCAGGAAAGCTTTCAGGCACTGGTTCATGTTGGCGCCCATGGCCACCGAAGCCACATAAACATAGCCGTAACTCATGGCCATCCGGCCCAGATCTTTCTTGACCGTTTTCTTGCCGGAAGAAGCGAACTTGGCCCGGGAACCGGTGGGCGTTGACTTGGAGGCCTGGCCGCCGGTGTTGGAATAAACCTCGGTGTCCAGCACCAGCAGGTTGACATTCCGGTTCATGGCCACGACGTGGTCCAGGCCGCCAAAACCTATGTCGTAAGCCCAGCCATCTCCGCCGATGCACCAGACGCTCTTATCGACCAGGTAGTCCTGCAACTCGGCTACCCTGGCCAGGTAGGGTTTGGCCGCATCGTTCCGGGCCAGGGCTTTGGGCAGTAGCTCACGAATCTTGCGGGCTGTGGCCTTGGCCTGGTCACCCTTATCATTCCAGAGTTCCTTCATTTTCTGTAGGGCCTCGGCCAGCTCGGGCAGGGTTCCGGCTTCCAGGGCCGCGTTCAGGCTGGTCCAGAGCTGTCTTCTGATCGTGTCCACTGCCAGCCTCATGCCAAAACCGTATTCGGCGTTGTCCTCGAACAGGGAGTTGGCCCAGGCCGGCCCCTTCCCTTCTTTATTCTTGGCATAGGGGGAAACGGGGAAGGTACCGCCGTAGATGGAGGAACAGCCGGTGGCGTTGGCGATTATCATCCGGTCGCCGAAGAGCTGGGTGGCCAGCTTGATGTAAGGCGTTTCTCCACAGCCGGCGCAGGCACCGCTGAACTCAAAGAGCGGGGTCAGGAACTGGGAGCCCTTGATGGTATCAATCTTGACACCGTCCAGGTGGCTGTCGGGCAGTTTTTCGAAGAATTTTTCGTTGGTATGCTGACCGGCCGCCCGTTCTTCTTCAATCGGGACCATGACCAGGGCTTTTTCCTTGGCCGGGCAGGTTTCCACACAGACCCCGCAGCCCACGCAGTCTTCGATGTATACCTGAAGACGGTACCTCAGATCCTTATCATTCTTGGCATTGGAAACCAGGGTGTTGAAAGTGGCCGGGGCGTCCTTCAGGTCGGCCGGCAGAATCTGCCTGGCCCTGATCGCGGCATGCGGGCA
>JANLFU010000016.1 GCA_024653215.1 Candidatus Saccharicenans sp.
GGGGCCTGGTGGCCAGGAGCCTGGGCCAGCACTGGTCGGTGGGAGCCTTTGCCACCGTGACCCGTTCCACCTACGAGAACATAAAATTTTCTTCCCGGGTCTCGCCGGCCATAGAATACAACATCTTCCCCTACTCGCAGTCGACCAGGAGACAGTTGCGGCTGACCTACAGCCTGGACTTGGGACCGGCTTTTTACTTTGAAGAGACCATTTTCGACCGGACCAGGCAGTTCCTGGTCAGTGAGAACCTGGCAGCCACCCTGGAGTTAAAGCAGAAGTGGGGAACCATCACCACCGGAGTGGAAGGTTCCCATTATTTTCACGATTTCAGCAAGTACCGGATAGAATTTAATACAGACCTTTCGGTCAGGCTGTTCCGGGGGTTCTCGGTCAACGCCTATGGCGGCTATGCCAGGATTCACGACCTGATTTCCATTCCCAAGGCCGGGGCTTCCTGGGAGGACGTGCTGCTGATGAGAAAGCAGCTGGCCACTTCCTACGATTATTACTTTTCGGTCGGAGTGAGTTATTCCTGGGGGTCAATTTTCAGCCACGTGGTTAATCCCAGGTTCGGCAGCGGCAGCGGTGGTTTCTCCATGAGCATCAGTTATTAGAAAAAGGTATGGCCCGGGAACCGGGGCCAGATTCGCGAAGGCCTTGGCCTGAAAGATCAGTCCCCTACCCGTTGCCAGTCTATCTCCAGGCCGTTTCCATATACTGCTCTTTCCCAGGATATTATGCCTTAACCGAAAAGAAGTTTCTGTTTGACAACTTTCCCCCTGTCAATTTATAAAAGGTGGGAGACATTCTCGTGTCCCCCTTTTTAAGGTTGTTATTTACAGGAGGCTCAGATGAAACCAGGCCTGAAGAACCTTCCCGTCATCATCATGCTTTCTTTTTTACTCATTCTGATTACGACACCAATTTTTTCTCAAGCCCGAACCGAACCGGGCGCGAAGCCGCCAGAGCAGGAAACCAGGCCGGAAGCAAAAAAGCTGCCGGTGCCTGAAGTCCGGCCCTTTTCCGTCACCAGGCACCAGGTGATGATAGAAGGCAAGGTCGTGCCCTACACGGCCACGGCCGGTGAGCTCACCGTGCTGAAGCAGAACGAGGCGCCCGGGGCGGCCATGTTTTTCGTGGCCTATACCCGGGACGACGTCAAGGACAAATCGTCCCGGCCGCTGATGTTCTGCTTTAACGGCGGGCCCGGGTCCTCTACGGTCTGGCTGCACCTGGGAGGGGTTGGCCCGAAACGGGTGGCCATGGATGATGAGGGTTATCCCTTGAAGACTCCGGCCGGGGTGGTCGACAGCGAGTATTCGCTGGTGGATGTGACCGACCTGGTGTTCGTGGATGCCGTTTCCACCGGTTACAGCCGGCCACTGCCAGGAGAAGAGGGAAGCCAGTTCCACGGGGTGGAGGAGGACGGCCAGGCCTTCGCCGAGTTTATCCGGATCTTCCTGACGAAATTCGACCGCTGGAGCTCACCCAAGTTTCTGCTGGGAGAAAGCTACGGTACTACCAGGGCCGCGGTGCTATCCGGGGTGCTGCAGAACCGGACCTACGGCATCTATCTCAACGGCATCGTGCTGCTGTCGAGCGTGCTGGATTTCGCCACCCTGTCCTTTAACCCGGGGAATAACCTGTCCTATATGGTTTTCCTGCCGCATTACACGGCCACAGCCTGGTATCACAAAAAGCTACCGGCTGCCAGCCAGAATAAAGAGCTGACCGCCCTCCTGGAGGAAGCCCGGGAATTCGCCGTAAAAGAATACATGCCGGCCATACTCAAGGGCAATCTATTGAAGGCTGAAGAAGCGGAAGCGGTGGCCAGGAAGTTGTCGGAACTGACCGGTCTGTCGGTTGACTACCTGAAGAATTCCAACCTGCGGGTCCGCCACGACCGTTTCGTCAAAGAGCTGCTGCGCGACCGACGCCTGACCGTGGGCCGCCTGGATAGCCGGTTCACTGGCCGGGACGCGGACGCGGCCGGGGAAAGTTATGAATACGACCCCTCCAGCGCCCTGATCATGGGCTCCTTCTCGGCGGCCCTGAATAATTACGTCGGGACTGTCCTGAATTACAAGAAAGAAGTGCCTTATGCCATTTACGGCAATGTTTATCCCTGGAATTTTAACTTTCAGCCGGCCCAGTCCCGGGTACCAGGAGTGACCCGGGCGGCCGGGCGGAGCTCCAGGGATGGCTCCCTGTACGTGGCTGAAACTTTGAGGCAGGCCATGGCCGAGAACACGGCCCTCAAGGTTTTCTGCTGTAATGGCTACTACGACGGGGCCACGCCATTCTTCGGCACCGAGTATACCTTCAGCCAGTTGATGCTGGATGGTTCATTCAAGGACAGGGTGAGGATGGGCTATTACCAGGCCGGGCACATGATGTACATCCACAAACCGTCGCTAAAGAAGCTCAAGAGCGACCTGGCCAGCTTCATCGCCTGGGCCACAAAATAAAAAAAGATGACACGCCACCTGTTCTTTAATTTTTAAATTCCAGAAACGGGATCTTTTAAGGAAAAGGTCAACCAGGTTTGGTCTGTTTTCCCAAGGCACAGGCATCCTTTTTATTTTTTGCTAATTAAAGCCAACGATTGATCTGAAGAGGAATTAAGCAAGAATCTAAAAAGTACCTAAGGAGCTCTTTTTATTTCTCAAGCCGAACATCCGTCGATTTATGAGCATAAACCGGGTCCTTCCTCGGGCCTGGTTCCTGGACCTGAAGCCCCTTGATTCGCACCGTGTGGGCATCGTCCAGGATGATGGCCCTCCGGTAATCCTTCTTAGCCGCCACCAGCCTGACATTCTCCAAGGTGATGTTCCTGGCATGCCGCACGTAAAAACCCCAGGCCGGGAGCTCCCTGAACATGGAGAACTCCGGGTAGGCATTCGGGAGCTCGGGCACCTTGTCCAGTTCATCAATACCAACCCGGGCGAAATTGGGGTCGCCCCCGCCCGGGTGCCTGATCTCGATGTTCTTAAGAGTTACGTTTTCTATCAGGGCATCCGGCTGTCCCACAATCGATGAGGGCGAAATGTTCCGGGGCTGATGTTCCCAGGGGCCTTCATAATTATATCCGGCATCGGGCTTGGTGGCCGGCACCTCGGCATAGACGTTGGAGATGGAGATGTTTCGCATTCTGCCCTTTTTCCCGGGTTTCCAGCGCTCCCCGATCCTCAGGAAAATCACGTTCCCCGTATTTATGGACTTGAGTTTATCCACCACCACGTCTTCGACAAAACCCCCGTCAACCGCGGCAAAAGTAATGGCCGAACGGTAGGTATCGTAGACCACGTTATCAATTATCCGGATATTCTTGAACCCGCCCAGCGAGGCCGTTCCAAACTTTATGCCGTTGGCGCTGGTGCGGACGACATTATTATGAATGTAGCCATTCTGGCAGACGGCCTTCTCGTCGTGCGACTTGAGGCAGATGCCGTCGTCGGCCGCGTCTATGTAGCAGTCAGACACTTCAAAGTTATCGCAGTCAACAATGTCCACGCCGTCATTGTTCCAGTAGGATTTGCTGTCTATGATCAGCTTTTTAATAATGACGTTCTGGCACTGGTCGTACTGCTGGTTCCAGCTGGCCGGGTCCTTAAGGGTAATGCCCTCGATGCGGACGTTCCGGCAACGCCAGAAATAGATATTCTGCGGCCGGATGCCTTCCCGGGGTCGGTCGTTGCGCAGCGGGTCCTTGACCAGGCCCTTGTGGATTATGTCAACCAGGTTGTTGGCCACTATAAAACCCTGCCCATCTATGACACCGCCCTCCCCTGTAATCCCCACGTTTTCCTGCTCCAGGGCAAATACCAGGGCGGTCCAGTTGCGCTGGGTATCATAATCAAAGGGGTTGGGTGAACCGACCAGGATGGCCCCTTCCAGGAGATGAATGGTGACATTTGATTTAAGATAGATGGTCCCGGTGAGATAGCGACCGACATCGAACACCAGCCTCCCCCCGCCGTTTTCATTGATATAATCGATGGCTTTCTGGATGGAGCGGGTGTTGAGGGTGGCGCCGTTGGACTTGATGCCAAAAAGCGAAGCCTTGTAGTCCTTATAATCAGCGGCCTGAACGGCCGGTAAAAATAAAGCCAGGACAAAAAAAGATAAAAGGCTTAGGACGGTCAATAAACGACCTGATGACGGCAACCAATCCTTCGCACCCAAAATATTAAATGGCCCGAGCTTACCAGCTTTTCGCTTGTTGATTCGAACATTCATGGAGCGGCCTCCTCTTTTAACCTTATTAGAGTTTACAAATTAATTCTGGTCCGGGCAAGCAAAGATAACGGCCAGAGGAGAAATCAACGGACAAAATGGACGGTAATTATTATTTCCCTTAGGCCGACCTGCTTCTGGCCAATTTCACCCGGTACCGGTCATAACTTTTGAGGATTATCGCAAAAGAAAACCAGGGCCGGGACTAAGTAACGACCGTTTCCAAAAATATTCATCTGATTTACCGCTGGCCAGGCCGCCTCTTCCCGAACTTCAAAAATCAGGGCACCGGCAGGGTATCACTCTTTTTCCTGACGAAAGAGGACCAGGTGGTATCGCCGTGAACTGTTTTCAGCTTTTCCAGCTTCTGGCGAACCTTATCAGCCTCCGGGAAGTCGGGATACTTTTCCAGGAGTTGCTCGTAGCGAAAACAGGCCCCCTCAAAGAATTCAAGCTTTTCCAGTATCTGGGCTGCCCGGTAAAGAAGCCTTGGGCGCCAGATTTCTGGTGTTTCCGGGTCATCGACCAGCAATTCCAGGGCTCTGGCCGCCAGGCTGGCCTTCCCGATTTTTTCCAGGGCTCCAGTCAGCCGGTATTGCCGGTCAGGTTCCAGCGGTTCCCGGTAACAGCCGAAAAACTCGGCAAACACCTGGGCGGCCTTTTCCGGCTCTTTCTCGATTAAAATATCCATGGCTTTCAGATAAAGCCATTTTCCTTCTTCTGACGGCCTTGACCGATTTTTCAATCTGGCCAGCAGGACCAGCGCCTCCACCCTATCCGGGTTCTTCTCCAGCAGGAGTTCGAGCAGTCTTTCAGCCTGCTGGTTGTCCCCACTTTCATCGATGGCTGTCTCAGCCCTTTCCAGCATCATCTCTTCGACTGCCGCATCCTGAAATTTCATCCTGGAAGCCAGGTACATCCCGAAAAACGTTCCTCCCAGATGGTCGAGAAAACCGATACCTATATCTACCCCGGCCAGCTGCATCAACCCTCCCATGAAGTCATAAAAAAAATAAAACATAATCAACATCAGCGAATTCATCCTCACCTTGAGACTGAAACCCATCAAACCTGATACCACGCCCAGTATGGGTAACGGGAAGACCATCCTCTTGTAAAAGAGCCGAAGAGCAAAAGCCCCGATCAACCCGCTGATGGCCCCGCTGGCCCCGATCCCTGTTGACCAGGAAGCAAAGAGGGCAATATACAGATAGGCCATAATTAGCGAACCAACCACTCCAGAGATTAAATAAATGGCCAGCAATCTCTTCCAGCCTATCCTTCTTTCCAGGACCAGCCCGAATACCCACAAAAAGAACATGTTGCCCCAGAGGTGTTCGGCATCGGCATGAAGGAACATACTGGCCAGGGGACTTAGTAAAAAATTCCAGGGGTGCAATCTCAGCGGAAGGAAAGCTAAATTTAAGACCGCCTCTGACCGGGCCTGTGGACCCAGGAGCTCAAGTCCGTAGTGGATAGCAACATTTATAAGAATCAGGGCGTAAGTGGCATTAAACCTTTTCTCGAGCAGGCTTTCCCTTTCCACGTAATCAAACGTAACGAAGGTACAATAATCCCTGAGGGTGTCCAGAAAGGAATCCCCTCTTTCGATAGATTTAATCATTACGTAGCCAAGAAAAAGCGTGGGAATTACAAAATAACGTGTAAAAGAAAAAACGACAATAATTTTTAAGAATAAAATGATGATCGGGAGGAAAAAGCCGATAATGGCGGTGGTTATGATGAATCTTTTCTGCTCTTTCCAGAGCTTATTCTCGCGCCAGGAGGCCATCTTCTGCAGTCCTCATAATATATGTCGCCGAACGTTGAATTGATCGGAGAAAAGCAGTCGACCTAATTGAAAGGATAACGTCGGTCAGTCCCACTCCCGCCATAATCTTTTAGACCCATCATAAAAAAGGCAGGCCTGTTAGTCAAAGAATTTTTCAGCCGCCTAAATAAGTAATCCTGCAGTTTGATGGCCATAAAAGAAAAATATAGTGGTCCCCCACCTTTCCGGTTGATAAATTGTCATGATTGGGATAAAAGATACTTCTCGATATTAAAATGACTATTTCCAGAAGAAATTTTCTCAAGGCGGGCCTGGCCGCTTCCTGCGGGCTGCTCATTGTTCCCCGCCATGTGCTCGGTGGCCAGGGTTACACCGCCCCGAGTGACGAGCTGACCCGGGCCATAATTGGCGTCGGGGGCATGGGCAAGGCCCATTTTCGTTATCCAGGACGCCTTTTGGCCGTCTGCGATGTCGACCGCGCCCATCTGCAGGAAGCCCTGGAACTGGCCGGCCCTGGGGTTAAGGGTTATTTTGATTTTCGCGAGGTCCTGGCCCGTCCGGACATAGATATCGTTCATATCGTCACTCCACCCCACTGGCATGCCCTGATGTCTATAGCCGCCGCCCGGGCCGGCAAGGATATCTGGTGCGAAAAACCGATGACCAGGACCATCGGCGAAGGTCAGAAAGTGGTGGAAGCGGTCCGGCGTTACGGACGCATCTTCCGCATCAACACCTGGTTCCGCTTCGAGGGAACTTTCTACGGCTTCGGCACCACCGTCAGACCTATCAAGAAAATCGTCCAGCACCGACTCCTGGGCTGGCCGCTGCGGGTAACCGTGAGTGGAGCCACCGGCTTTGACTGGAAATTCTACTGGCAGGGTAAAACCTATCTTCCACCCCAACCCGTACCACCCGAGCTGGATTATGATTTCTGGCTGGGCCCGGCGCCGTTTAAACCATACCATCCACACCGCGTCCATGTAACCTTCCGTGGTTACTGGGATTACGACGGCGGTGGACTGGGCGACATGGGCATGCATTACCTCGACCCGGTCCAGTACCTCCTGGAAAAGGACAGGACTGGCCCGGTGGAAATCGAGGTGGAGGCTCCCCAGCAGCATCCAGACGCCTGCGGCCGCTGGCGCCGGATTGTGCTGAGATATGCTGACGGCTGCGAAATAATTCTTGACGGCGAAAACCAGCGGAAAGATGTGCCATTCATTGAAGGCCCCGAAGGTAAACTCTACCCCGGGTTGAGAAGCAACATACCAGGACTTATTGAAAAATTAAAAACTCTTCCCGACCCGGAACCACAGGTCACTGACTTTCACCAGGCCGTCCGCGAAAGGCGGAAATTTGCCCTCAACGAGGAAAACGGACACCGTTCCTGCACCCTGGTCAACCTGGCCAAGATCGCCGTCCGTCTCGGCCGGAACCTGCGCTTTGACCCGGAACGTCAGGTTTTTATAGGCGACGAACAGGCAAACCTGCTAATTAACGAACCCATGCGAAGCCCCTGGGCTGAGATCATCTAAGGATATTGAAATGAGACCTAAAAATAGGTGCCCGAGGAATGAAAACCAGGGTATTTTTTCCCCTAAAATAAATTCAACTTTCGGTAGCGGTGGTTTCGTCCTCTTGATTACCTGCCTGTTTATATTTTCGGGTTTCCAGGCCTGTTACACGCCGGCGGCCAAAACCACCGTGGCTCCTGCTTCCGCTGAAAAGCCCTCACCCGTCTTAATCCAGGCTGACCAGGCAACGATTCAGAAGGTGGATGAATGGCTGCGCCGGCTTCCAGCCCAGAATCAGGAAGAAGCGGAAAAAATCTTTACAGAAATGCTCCAGGCTGTTCCCCCGGCGGTCTATGAGCTCGGCCGCCGTTTGGCGGTGCCCGGCGAGGCTGACGACAGCCTGGTTCGATACGCAATCGACGGACTGGTAACCCAGAGTGGTAAGCCCGGCCACGAAACCCAAAAGGAAAGCCTGGCCGATGACCTGCTGAAGCTGGCCGCCGTTTCACAGCAAGACGAAATCACTAAATTTCTGCTGGAAGAAGTTCAATACGTGGTCGGGAAGAAACACCTGGCCCGGCTGGCCACTTTCCTCAAAAATCCCGCCCTGACCGAGTGTGCCCTCAAAGCCATGCTCCGGGTGAAAGGACCGGAGCTGGAAAAAATCCTGGTGGATTACCTGAACCGGGTGCCGGCTGAAGCCAGCCTTCCCTTGGTCCAGGCCCTGGGAAATCTGCGCAGCCGGGAAGCGGCGCCAAAGCTCAGGGCGCTGGCCACATCCGGCGACCCGGCCATAAGAAACGCGGCCCTGGCCGCCCTGGCTGAAATCCCTGACCCGGCCGCCGAACCGCTCCTGGCCTCCCTGCCCACCCTTTCCAGCCACCAGGAACGCCGGTCAGCCCTGGAGCTTTACCTCCGGTTCGCCCGCCGGCTGGCTGAAGAGGGCCTGAAGGAAAGGGCCCTGGACATTACCCGGAGGATGACAGAAATTTTCACGGCCAGGGAGGAAGCCCCCCTGCGCTGCGAGGCTCTGAATCTCGTGGTGGCAATCGTCGGAGAAAAGTCCATCCCGGACCTAATCAAGGCAGTCTGGAGCGAAGAGCCATCTTACCGGCAGCAGGCCCTGGAGCTGGCCAGGGAGAACAGGTGGCCCGGACTATTAAAAGAGCTGGTGGAACAGCTGGATGGGTTGCCCCCGGTAAACAGGGCCGCGGTCATTGAATTTCTGGGTAGTCTCGAAAATGGAGTCAAAGCTGAAATCATAGAGGCCTACCTGGATGACCCCGAACAGGTGGTCCGCCTGGCCGCCATCAGGACCATTTTCAATCTGAAAAGAGAAGAAGCGGTAGCTCGCCTGCTGGCCAGGCTCAATAATTCTGAAAACGAAGCCAGGCTGATCCTTGAGCTTTTGCGAACGCTGAAATCTGAATATTACCTGGGCCCGATCAAAGATAACTTTGCCCGATTTTCTGACGGCATAAAAATTGCCGTGCTTCAGGCTCTTTCTGACCTCATCGGACCCGATTGGAAAAAGGAAGTGCTGGCCGCCAGCAACTCCGAAAATCCGGAACTCAAAAAGGCCGCAACCGAATGCCTCTTTCAGACGGTGGACAAAAGCGACCTGGCCTGGCTGGTGGATCGGTTAGTATCGCTCGAGGATCCCTCGCTCGCACCCGCATATCAAAAGGCCATTGTCAGTGCCCTTGGCAAAATCCAGGACAGCACCATCAGGCAAAAAACTTTTCTGGGACTTGTAAACAAGAAAACGGGAAAAGAACGGGCCGAGCTGATCAGACTGTTGCCCCAGGTTGGCGGGGCTGGCAGTCTTGACCTGGCGGTCCGGCACCTGAACGACAGGAGTCCCGAGATAAAGGCAGCTGCGGTGGCCGCCCTCGGTAACTGGCCGGATTTTGAAGCCAGCAGCCATCTCCTCAACCTTATTAAGAAAAGCGATAATCGGACCTTCCGTTACCTGGCCTTCCAGGGACTGGCCAGGCTGATGAAAGACCCCTCAACAGAAAAGGAAATAAAATTCCGGGTGCTCGACGAACTCAAGAGCCTGGCGATTTATCCCGATGAAAAGAATTTCCTGCTGACGGCCTGGGCCAACCTCCGGGACGAAAGGTCGCTTAAAGAGATCGCTGCTTTCTTTACAGACGAGAACCTGAGGGAGCGGGCCGCGCCCCTGGCCTGCCGGCTGGCCAGACCGGTAGCCGGGGAGAAAGGCCTGGGTGGCTTTGAAACCATCATGATTCTGAAGAGAGCGCTGGCCCTGCTCAAAGACGACCTGGAGATTGAGGAAACGGAAATATATCTGGATACTCTATTGCGGCAGGAAGGCTTTAAGCCACTGTTTAACCGCAAGGACCTTTATGGCTGGAAGGGACTGGTAGCCGACCCGGTACAGCGGGCCAAGATGAGCCCGGAGGAACTGCAGGCCGCCCAGCAAAAAGCTGACGAAGACATGCGCCAGCACTGGAAGGTGGTGGCCGGGGAGCTGGTTTTTGACGGAAAGGGGCACAGCCTGTGCACGACCAATGACTATTGTGACTTTGAGCTGTTCGTCGACTGGAAGATTGAGCCGGGCGGGGATAGTGGCATTTACCTGCGCGGTTCACCGCAGGTCCAGATCTGGGACCCAGCCCAGTGGCCGGAAGGTTCCGGCGGTCTTTACAACAACCAGAAAAACCCGAACAAGCCGCTCAAGCGGGCCGATAACCCGGTCGGCAGCTGGAACACCTTCTATATCAAGATGATTGACCAGCGAGTAACCGTGTACCTTAACGGCCAGCTGGTGGTGGATAATGTGATCATGGAAAATTACTGGGAGCGGGACAAGCCCATTTACCGCTGCGGGCAGATAGAGCTCCAGGCCCACAATACCCCTCTGTATTTTAAGAATATCTATATCAGGGAAATCAGGTAAAAACATCACCAAGATAAAATAATTTCCCGCCCCGGCTAAGATAGGTTATTATAGGAGGGTGGGTGGTGCTGCCTTTAGCCTGCCCACCACAGGAGGAATAAAAATGCATCCCTGGCACGATGTTTATGTAGACGACACCCTTATCGACCGGGCCTTTCCGGTGGTCATCGAAGTCCCAAAGGGAAGCAAGAATAAATACGAGCTGGACAAAGACTCCGGTTTCCTGCGCCTGGACCGGGTGTTATATAGCGCTGTTTACTATCCGGCCAACTATGGTTTTATTCCGCGTTCTTTCTGCGATGACAATGACCCGCTCGATGTCCTGGTCCTGATGCAGGAACCGGTTCATCCCCTGACCGTGGTCCAGGCCAGGGCCATCGGAGCCATGCGCATGAGAGATGAAAAAGGCCTGGACGACAAGATCCTGGCCGTGGCCGTGGATGACCCGGCTTTTTCTGATTATAATCATCACCGCCAGCTGCCGGCCCACACCCTGAAGGAGATTCGCCGCTTCTTTGAAGACTACAAGGCGCTGGAAAACAAGCAGGTCATCGTCGAGGATTTTATGGGCCCGGAGGAAGCCATCAAGATCATAAAGGAATCCCTTGACCTGTACCGTCAGCTGCGCCGGGGTGAAGTCAAACGCTGAAATCGAGAGAGATTTTGTGTCCACTGAGATCAACAGAGAGGACTCTCCTCTTTTTCTATTTCTATAAAGTATAAAGTTATTTCCTTTGACTGTATGAAATTTTGCCGGCCTGAAATTTTTCTGGAATATTCTCTCTAACTTTCCCGCCCTATTCCGACAGATAATCGCTTCTCAATTACCCCATCGGCCATCATTTCTCTGGCGGGTACCTTCCTATTACCCTTATGGCCCCCTGCCCCCGGTCATTTTCCTGAACCGCCGGGCTACTGCAGCCTCCGGGCCCGAGGCCACGACAAGAACATCAAAAATAATCTTTTAATTATGTTAATGACAATCCTTTTGTTAAAATAAGGGAGGGGAAAGATGCACTATGATGTAATAGTTATCGGGGCCGGCCCGGGTGGACTGACCTGTGCCGCCGCTCTGGCTAGGAAGGGGGTCAGGGTACTGGTCCTGGAAAAGGAGCCTCATCCCGGCGGCACCAGCTACGTCTTCCGTCGGGGGAATTTTCATTTCCCGATGGGCCCGCTGTCGTTCAGCTACCCTGGCTATGTCAGCAGCCTGCTGTCCTACCTTGGAATAAAAGAATCCCTGGAATTCAGGCGGAATCACTTTCAAATCATTACCCGGGAACTTGACCTGGTTTATTCCCGGCCACCGGACGAGCTCAGGCGGGCACTGGCCGAAACTTTCCCGCGGGAAAAGCGTGGCCTGGATAAAACCTTCCAGGAGCTCCGGCCGGCCATGAAACTGGTCCACGATATGCACTTGTGGTGCCCGGATTACCTGCCCCGGAAGCTGGACCCGGTCCAGGAGAAACTAATTAAATCAGAATACTCGGAAAGCAGGAAAACCAGGCTGAACAGTTTTTCTCAAACGCCTTCCGGCGAATTTCTCCGAAAGCACCTTAAGAATAAATCCCTCATCAACTTCCTGGGCTCGATGGGCACGGCCGAACCGGCCATGTCTTTCCTGACCCTGGCCCTGATGTGGCACATTATGTCGGTGGAGGGCATCTGGTATCCTTCCCGGGGCATTCACCGAATCAGCGACCGGCTGGTGGAAGTAATAAAGGAAGCCGGCGGCGAATTGTATTTTGGTCTTCCTGCCAAAAAGATTATCGTGGAAGACGGCCTGGCCAGAGCGGTGGTTACGGAAGATAACACCCGGGTGGAGGCTGACTGGGTGGTCTCCAATGCCGACTACAAAACTACCTTCCTGGAACTCATGGAGCGTAAGGCAGTTGAGCCTGGCTTCAGAAAGAAAATTGAAACCGTGCCCTATACCGGTTCAGAGCTGTGCGTTTATCTCGGCCTTAATCCGGCCAGATGCGATTTCAGCCGGATGAGGGCCACCCATTTATTTTATAGCCCCCAGAATCAACGGAAAGGTGAAAATTCAACGGAAGGTTTGGGGCTTGATGGCAGAGAAATTGAAATCTGCCGCTGGACTGATAACGAGCCCACCCAGGCCCCGACCGGATATGCCGGGCTCGTCCTGCGGATCGGGCTTGATTACGACCACTTTGCCCGATTCAGGACTGGCGAGAAAAAGCGGCTCCCCGAATATAAGGCTCATAAGACAGCCCTGGCCCTGAAACTGGTGAAAATTGCCGAGCAGGTGCTACCCGGCCTCGGTGAAGCCATCGAGCTCATGGAGGTGGCCACCCCGCTAACCTACCAGGACTGGGGCCACAGGTACCAGGGTTCGATTGCTGGCTGGAGCTGGAGTGGCGAGTCAACGGCCACTTTCGGCCGGAAACTGCTGGTGGAAACACCGGTCCGGAACCTGCTGATGGTTGGAATTTATGCGGCCGGTGAGCTCTTCATGGGCGGGGTGCCGACGGCCATGCGCACCGGCGAGCTGGCCTCCCACCTCATCCTGGAGAGCTGAGGAAGCTAATAGTAGCCACGAATTCCACTATAAGTTGGCACAAAAAATCTGAAATATATACAATTATGATAAAAGGAAGAAAATATGGTTAGCAAAGAACCAAATTATTTTCTGATTTCCGTTTCTAATCGACATAATCTAGATCTTTGCCTTAAACATTCATTGGCAGGCTTTACTAGCAGCATTAGCGGTTTATGGACCTTTTTAGATATATCAGAGGGAGACTACATTTCATTTCTTTATGGAGCAAGAGTAAAAAACCTATATAAAGTTGTTGAAAAGAAAGCCTATGTAAACCCAGAAAATATCGGACCGTGGCCACCGGTAACCTTCAAGATGTCAGGAAAGACATATTATTTTCCTTTCAGGCTATTCTTGAAAAAAGAAAGGGAATTTGACGAACCTATGGTCCGGCCTGAGTTCTCTTACGTAGCTGAGAATCTGCTGTTAAGGGGCGGTTATAGAAAAACCCATTTCCAGGCTGATCGAAAGACCTTATCAACCGTTTCTGAAATAGGAACTTCATCTTGCGAAATCGAAGAACCTTTAACCTTTGATTCCGATACATTTGAACCAAAAATCGTTTTTAATAAAAGACTCCAAAAGATTCCCGAAAAATTCTATTTTCAAGAAATAATACTTCAATCCATAATAAGAAATATGATCACTACAATTGCCCTGAGCGAGATTTTAAGGGTTCTGGGTATAACCATACCCACAGAAAATTTCGAAGTGCTTGGCGAAAAAGCGCTACCAGAAGGCTTTATAGATATCTTCATAAAATTAAAATATCCGGCCGGGGCAAATAAATATATTCTTGTGGAAGTCAAGACTGGAAGGGCTCAAAAAAAAGAGTTTGAACAATTAAAAAGATATACTAACGAATTTGGTGAGGATGCTGCTGGAGCTTTGCTGATAGCAAAAGAATTTCCCAGAAAACTTCCTAAAGAATCAAGAGTCTTGTATATAAAATATTATTTTGATCAACTTGACGGCTCGGGAGAATATTCTTACGATCAGCTAAAGGATAGACTAAGATTGGAGATGATATGATGAGCAAGAGGCTATTTTTATTTATAACGCCAGATGGCGTTACCTATTCATCACCCGAGCGCAACGAGCCGGATGTGGATAATTATCAGGTGCTCGGTTATGGCGAAGGCAAAAACGAGGAAGAGGCCTTTGATTATTTCATAAGCCAGGCTGCCTGGCTTAATGACACAAAATTCGAGGAAGTAATCTCCGTAGAAATCAAACACAAAATCTATGAAGGAAAACATTTTAACTTAAAATAATAAGGTCCGAGCCGGCTCAAACCTTTTTAATGGTTCTAATACTACCGGTGGCCAGGAAGGGCGGGTTCTCTAAGGATTCTTTGTTGTAGGTCAGAGGGCGGCGGCTGTAAAACTCCAGGACCTGCCCGCCAGCTTCTTCCAGTATGGCCTGGCCGGCTGCCGTGTCCCATTCCATCGTCCGGCCAAGGCGCGGGTAAAGATGAGCCTGTCCTTCGGCCAGCATCATGAATTTCAGGGAACTGCCACGGTTGGTAAGCCGCGGCTGGTTAAGGCCCTCGATGAACTTCCTGGTTCCCTCATCAAAATGCGAGCGGGAGGCAACTACCGCCAGGCCCGGTTCATCCAGGGAAAACTCGGCGGCCTGAAGCCTGACCTTTTTCTTCAATGCCATCTCCAGCTGATCTTTATAATCCTCTGGCAGGCCACTATTCCCCCTTTTGCCAGTGGCGGTATCCCATTCGATCTTGTAAGCCCCTTCGCCCCTGATAGCATAGTAGAATAAACCCTTGCAGGGCACAGAAATAAAGCCGGCTACCGGCAGCCCGCGGTGAATCAGGGCCAGGTTAACCGTGAACTCTCCGTTCCGGCTCAGAAATTCTTTCGTGCCGTCGAGCGGGTCAAGCAACCAGCAGTATTCGTAATTCTGGCGAATTTCGTATGGTTTCTGGCGGTTTTCTTCGGAGATCAGGGGGATATCGGGGAAAAGCTGCCGGAGGCCTTCGGTAATGATACGGTTGGAAATCCGGTCGGCTTCAGTGACCGGGGTCCGATCTTCCTTCAGGCTGACATTCCAATCACCTTCTAACCGGGCATAGACTCTAAGGATTTCTTCGCCGGCCCGGTGGATCAGCTCCATTAAATCCGGCAATTGCTTGCTGCTAAAAATGTCAGACACACCACCTATTTACCATATTTTTAACGGGGGACACAATACTCATTTACCCTATTTGTTTGCCTGTGGGGACGATTCCCACTGGTCAATCATCTGATGCTGGCTTCTCCATTTAAGAGTTAATCGGGTTCTATACAAAATTATCCAATTAAGCAAATCTACGCAAACGTTATCTGGTCGGGAAATTGGGGAATGAGTATTATGTCCCCCGTTTACCACCAGTAGCCCTGGACGTCCAGGTTGGTCAGGCCCAGGCTGCGGGCGTGTTCCACCACTTCACGGTACTCGGCCCTGGTTATGCTCCGGGCAATCTGGGGAAATTCATGGGCCCGGTAGACCGGCCGGTACTGGGACATGAGGTTAATGTAGGTATCTTTGGGCAAGTTTTCGGCTATCCAGGTCAGTATTTCCCTTGAACCGGCCAGCCGGTTGGGCAACACCAGGTGCCTGATCATCAGGCCCCGGTACATCAACCCGTTGGCCGCAGGCCTGGCCACACCCACCTGCCGGTTCATTTCCATTATGGCTTTCCGGGCCACCTCCGGATAGGTTCTGGCCCCAGAAGATAACCTGGAAGCCACCGACGGGTTCCAGTACTTGAAATCCGGCAGGTAAATGTCCACCACGCCATCCAGGTACTTCAGGATTTCTTCCTTTTCCCAGCCGTGGGTGTTATAAACCACGGGCAACCGCAAGCCCCGGCCGGCCGCGATATCAAGAGCCAGGAGTATGTGGGGCAAATAGTGAGTCGGAGTTACCAGGTTAATGTTATGGCAACCGATCCTCTGCAGCTCCAGCATCATGCCGGCCATCTCTTCCAGGCTTCGATGCTTCCCGGCCCCGCCCTGGCTTATTTCCCAGTTGATGCAGTACACGCATTTCAGGCTGCAGTTGGAAAGGAAAATTGTCCCCGACCCGCCCTGGCCCACCAGCGGTCTTTCCTCGCCAAAATGGGGATGGAAAGCCGAAATCTTCAGCCGGTAATCTGAGTGGCAATCACCCTTGATGCCCTTAAACCGGTCTTTTTTACATTCCCGCGGGCAAAGCCGGCATTCCTTCATAATTTCCCAGAGTTCCTGGCCGCGTCTTTTTAACTCGCCGTTTTGATGGAGCTTGAGGTAGGCCGGTTCAAACCTGTTATCGCTCATGCCCGCTCCCTGGAAATCCATACCACAAGAGCTGTCCTGGCTTAACCGACCAACCCCCGGGAACAGGCTCTTGATCGAGCCCAATAAACCGGCGCCCAGGCAGGCCAGACCTCCCAGGACAAAGCGGCGCCGGCTGCATCTGACGTTTGAATTTATCATAATACTTATAACTCACCTCTTTAAATATACGTTCCTCAACCGGACCTGGCAAGACAGGATGGGTAGTTTTCACTCGATTTTTGCCTTGTGCCCAACTTTTGTGCAGGCCGGCAGAATCGCCAATTGCGACCTGGTGCTCAGGTCAGGCTCCAGCTACAACTGCAGTTCCGATCCGGGAAGCCGTGCAAGTTCTAAAAACCTGGCCTGGCATAACTCTTCACCACATAAAATTATGGCCTCGCTCAGGTCTGATTTGATGGTCATTTTGCGGGCTTATTTCTCAATATTTTTTATTTTTTTAGGACCATCTTAAGCCAATAATTCTTCTTGACCTTTGGCCCGTTTCTATAATAAGCAATATATGAACAGGAGGTCCAAAATGAGTGAAAAGGAAATAAAAACTGATAAACTATCGACTCCCCTGAGCCGGCGTGAATTCCTGGGCAAAACGGCGGCATCGGCCGCCGGCCTAATGGTCGTCCCCAGGCACGTCATCGGCGGCCAGAAGGACAAGAAGAAAAAGGCCCCCAGCGATACCCTGAACATCGGCTGCGTTGGTGTAGGCGGCAAGGGATTTTCCGACGTCCAGTCGGTCAGCAGTGAAAACATCGTGGCCCTGTGCGACGTGGACGCCACCATGATGGAAAAGTTCCTGACCTCCGACCAGCACCTTCCCGAACACAAGGCCAAGTATGAAAAAGCTCACATATACCGAGATTTCCGGGAAATGCTGGACCGGGAAAAATCCCTGGACGCCATCACGGTCAGCACTCCCGACCATACCCACGCCGTGGTGGCCATGATGGCCATGAAAATGGGCAAGCACGTTTTTGTCCAGAAGCCGCTCACCCACACGGTCAAGGAAGCGCGTCTGCTGCGACAGGAAGCCGAGAAAAGAAACCTGGTCACCCAGATGGGCAACCAGGGTCATTCCAAGGAAGGAGCCCGGCTGGTCTGCGAATGGATCTGGGACGGGGCCATCGGCCCGGTGCGCGAGGTTCACGTCTGGACCAACCGCCCCATCTGGCCCCAGGCCATCGATGCCCCCAAGGAAATCCCCTCCTGCCCGCCAACCCTGTCCTGGGACCTGTGGTTGGGGCCGGCACCATGGCGTCCTTACCATCCAGCCTATTGCCCCTTTGTCTGGCGTGGCTGGTGGGATTTTGGAACGGGGGCCCTGGGCGACATGGGCGCCCACCTCATCGACCAGCCTTTCTGGGCCCTGAAACTCGGGGCTCCGGTCCGCATCCAGGCCAGCTCGACCAAGTTTACCAAGGATTCTTATCCCCTGGCCGAAATAGTCACCTACGAATTCCCGGAAAGGGAGGGTATGCCCCCGGTCAAACTCATCTGGTACGACGGCGGCCTGATGCCTCCACGGCCCAAAGAGCTGCCCAAGGGCCGCCGGCTGGGTGACGAGGGTGGTGGCTGCCTGTTTGTCGGTGACAAGGGAATGCTGGTCTGCAGCACCTACGGCGAGAACCCGCGCCTTCTGCCCGATGAGTTGATGCGCGACTACAAGCGTCCCGAGAAGACCATCCCCCGTTCGCCCGGAATCCACGAGGAATGGATTGCGGCCATCAAGGAAGGAAAGAAATCCACAACCGACTTTTCCTATTCCGGGCCTCTGACCGAGATGATGCTTCTGGGAAACATTGCCCTCCGTTTCAAGGATGATAACGTGGTTCTGGAATGGGACAGCCAGAACTTCCAGTTTACCAACCTGCCGGAGGCCAACGAATATCTCCACAAGGTATACCGCTCCGGCTGGGAGCTTTAGGCGGGTAAAAAGCTTAAAAACTTGAATTTCAGAAGCAAAATAGATTCGGGCTGAAGCCAGAGGAAGGCTTGAAATCTCGGTCCCCGTGCGGGCTGCAAGAAACCCGAGGAGACAGGTCGGGAATCAGGCCGAGAAAGGCGACGGAGCGATTTCCGGAAAACAGAAATTAACTTTAGCCCTGAGACCAGGCCTGAGAAGATGAGCAGAAGCGAGGCGAGGTATAATCGAAACAGGTATAATTGGAAAAGCAACCGTGCCAGCAGGCTCGAAAAGGTTTTTGATTTCAGCCCTGTTTGGGATAAATTAAACTTAACGGCTGAGGAGGTAAAGATGAAAACGAGAAATCACCTGGTTTCTATTGCCATGTCATCCTTCCTGCTGTCCATAATCCTGGCCACCTTTCTGGCCGGTTGCGATTCAGACCCCGGGCAGTCTCTTGACCAGTGGGCCATTCATGACCCGAATCGACCGCTGCCACCCGTGGTCATACCGGGTCCACCGTTGCCGCCGGTTCCTCCGCCCTCAGATGCCATCATCCTGTTTGACGGTAAAAACCTTTTCAACTGGGTGGATGCCAAGGGCGAGCCGGCTCGCTGGAAGGTCGAGGGCGACTACATGGAAGTTGTACCCAAGACTGGAAATATCCAGACCAAGCACGGCTTCGGAAGCTGTCAGCTTCACATAGAGTGGATGGCACCGGTTCCGTCCGGTGGCGAAGGCCAGGACCGGGGCAACAGCGGGGTTTTCCTGATGGGGTTGTACGAAGTCCAGGTCCTGGATTCCTTTGAGAACAAGACCTACGCCGACGGCATGGCCGGGGCCATCTACGGTCAGTATCCTCCGCTGGTCAACGCCTGTCGCAAGCCGGGCGAATGGCAGACATACGATATTATTTTCTATGCCCCGAAATTTGACGCTGAGGGCAAGCTCCTGGAGCCAGCCAGGATGACGGTATTGCATAATGGTATCCTGATCCATCATAACGCCGAGCTGACCGGCCCAACCGCTCACAAGGCCCGGCCGCCCTACAACGCTCATGCCAGCAAGCTCCCGTTGATGCTACAGGACCACAGCCACCCGGTCAGATTTCGAAATATCTGGCTAAGGGAGCTGGATTGAACTTGAACCAGGAAGGAAGTATTTTTCTCTGGAATTTAAATGGAGAAGATAGACACATGTCGGAGAAAAGACGATTCTTAGCAAGAACCTTAATAGCTTTTTTAATCACTTTAGGCACCTTACTAATTCCGGTCTTATCCTGTATTGCAAATGACCAGCCAAAGAAAAAGGTACTGATTGTCTGGGGCGGGTGGGAAGGTCACGAGCCCAAGAAGTGCGTGGATATCTTTGCCCCCTGGCTCCGGGAACAGGGCTTTGAAGTGGAAATCTCGGACACCCTGGACGCCTACCTGGACCTGGAAAAGCTCAAGAAACTGGACGTCATCGTCCAGGTCTATACCCAGGGCACAATTACCGGGCAGCAGGAAAGGAATCTTCTGGAAGCGGTCAAGAGCGGAGTCGGGCTGGCCGGCTGGCACGGCGGGCTGGCTGACTCCTTCCGGATGAACACCGAGTACCAGTTCATGGTCGGCGGGCAGTGGGTGGCCCACCCCGGCGGAATAATTGATTATGAGGTCAATATCGTCCCGGAAAAGAAAAACGACCCAATTGTCCGTGGGCTCAAGGATTTCAAGATGCACTCCGAGCAGTATTACATGCACATCGATCCAATCATAGAAGTGCTGGCCACCACCACCTTCAGCGGCAAGTACGCCCCGTGGATTGAAGGGGTGGTCATGCCGGTGGTCTGGAAGAAGTACTACGGGAAGGGGCGGGTATTCTACTCATCGCTCGGGCACGTGGCCGCCGATTTTGACGTCCCCGAAGCCAGGGAAATTGTCAAGCGCGGTATTCTCTGGGCCGCCCGGGTCTTCGATTAGCCGTAAAAAAGAGGCCGGCTGCAGCCCGAAGCCACAGCCGGCCTTTAGCCAGATTAAGAACAACTAACTGTCCAGCTTTAGAAAGAAAACCTCGCTGAAAGTCTGAACGTCCTGACTCCGTCCACGCTGGTGACCTTCCCGTAACTTGAACTGACGGTATAGGTCCCGGTCGTAACGTTGATATCCGTTGGCCTCCAGGTACCGGCCGGATTCATGGAAACGTTGACGTAAGTGTTTCCGAGCAGGTTAAAAACATCAACAAAAAACCCGATTTTACCCAGCGAGCCCAGGACAAACTCTTTCTCCAGCCGGAAATCGACGTTGGTTCTGGCCTGGTTGCGACGGCTGCCGGATGGTTCCACGTTGACACTATAGGACAGCCCCAGCGCGTTGTTAGCCGCCGCCCAGGCTGAAGGAGGATAAACCGTAACAGTGCGCTGCCAGGGGGAGCCAGAATAATAGGTAGCATAGAATGAGGCGATCAATCCGCCCACCGTCTTGAAGGTGCCATAAAGCTTGATTACCAGCGGGCGGTCAGAGCCAATGTATCCGTACCTGTTCACGAACCAGTTCGGGTTGGCGTAGGCCCCGGAATAACCCCAGACCGAGCCATAATCATCGGTGTTGTTGCCCTTGGTCTGTGACCAGACGATCGAACCGCCCAGCTGCCAGCCGTGAGAATAGCGCTTGCTGAAAATAAGCTCGACCGCCTGGTAAAACCGCTTGGCTTCCGGCACGTTGGCAAAACAGGTTACCTGGGCCGGTGCATTGGCCGACATGAAATACATGGTGAGCTCCTGGGCCGGGAAGTTACCGACGGCTGGTATGGTGGTGGTAAAGGGTATCCACCAGTCGGGCGCCTTGTCGTAACTGTTCCAGAAGCGGTCGGAAACCGGATCATAGAGGATGGCGCTGACCGTGTTCTTCTTGGTCTTATAGATGTACTGCAGACCCACGGAAAAGTCCCGCACGAGCTCATGGGTTATAGAAGCTGTTATCTCGTGATAGTAAGGAGCCTTGATATCCGGCTGAACCCGTTTCTTGTAATAGGACTCCAGCATGGCCGCCGGTGAAGACCCAAAAGCTACATAAGTATCAACCCCATATTCATCGGGAATGGCATTGCCATTATTGTCCGTCCAGTAAAATCCGTAGCTGACCGGCCTTAAGGGGTGAAGCGTCTGGAAATACATAACCGGCATGGCCTCGGCATAATGCGAGTAGGCCGCTTTGAAGACAGTCTTTCCGGTGCCAAAAAGATCATAGGACAGGCCTATCCTCGGCGAGATCGCGCCCCAGCTCATGACATGATCCCACCTGGGAATGGTCAGCTCTCCATAGGGATTAAAGCCATAGGTTGGGACAAACAGGGCTTCCCCGATGGAAGGAGCGATTCCAGGTGTTACGGCCTTATTTGATTCTGGCAGGAAGCCATCGTAGTAATCGAAGCGGACACCC
>JANLFU010000017.1:0-4649 GCA_024653215.1 Candidatus Saccharicenans sp.
AGATGGAAGTGGAGTGCCTGGTGGATGAAGCCGACGTGGGCAAGGTGAAAGAGGGTCAGAAAGTTAAGTTCACCGTTGAGTCCTACCAGAACGAGACCTTTAACGGAGTCGTGCGCCAGGTCCGTTATTCAGCGCAGACGGTGCAGAACGTGGTCAGCTACTCGGCCATCATCGATGTCGATAACTCCAGCCTGAAGCTCCTGCCGGGCATGACCGCCACCTGTTCCATCATCGTCGGCGAGGCCAGAAACGTCCTGCGCGTTCCCAACGCCGCCCTCAGGTTTACGCCCGAGCTTTCGGCCGAAGAACTTCAGAAGATAATGAGAGCGGCCTTTGAGGAAATGGCCGCCAGGCGCCAGCAGGCCAGCGGGGAAGCCGGGCCGGGAGCCGGCCAGGCCGGGCAGAGAATGTTCGACCCCAGCCAGATGGGCCAGAGGGCTGGAATGGGCGGAGGGCAGGCCGGACAGAGTGGCCCGCGCCGCCAGCCTTCCCGGGTCTGGATGCTTGATGAGAAGGGCAACCTCAAGGTGGTTTTCGTGCGGACCGGCGTCAGCGATAATTCCTTCACCGAAATAAAGAGCGATAATCTGAAAGAGGGAGATGAAGTTATTGTCGGCCTGGTGACCGCTTCCAGTGGCAGCAGCCGGACTACCCAGCAGGGACCTCCCGGCGGCGCTTTCTTCATGATGCCGCGAAGGTAATAAAGACAGGTCTTGAGATGAGCGATAAGATTATCAGACTCGAAAACATCGTCAGGATATACCAGATCGGCGAAACCCAGGTTCAGGCCCTGCGTGGCATCACCTACGGCGTCAATTATTCTGAGTTCCTGGCCATCATGGGACCCTCCGGTTCGGGGAAATCAACCCTGATGAGCATCCTGGGTTTGCTCGACCGCCCGACTTCCGGGCAGTATTTCCTGGAGGGGGTGGACGTTTCCAAGCTGAGCCGCGATGAGATGGCCGCCATCCGCAACCGGAAGATAGGTTTCGTTTTCCAGAACTTCAACCTTCTCAGCCGGACCAGCGCCCTGGAGAACGTGGAGCTGCCGATGGTCTATTCTCATGTCAGCAGCAAGGAAGCCAGGGACAGGGCCATGACCGCCCTGGCCGCGGTTGGACTCAAGGGCTGGGAGCATCACCGGACCAACCAGCTCTCCGGCGGACAGATGCAGCGGGTGGCCATCGCCCGGGCCCTGGTCAATGACCCCACTCTGATTCTGGCCGATGAACCCACCGGCAACCTGGATTCCAAGACTGGTGCCGAAATCATGGATATCTTCTGCCGGCTGAACCAGGAAAGGAACATCACCCTGATCATGGTGACCCATGACCCGGTCATCGCTTCCTACGCCAGGCGGCGCCTGTACCTGAAAGACGGCCAGATCGTGGGCGAGGAAGTTTCCGAGGGGGCCTGCGACCGGGCTCCGGCCAGTGGAGGATGAAATGAAGATTTTAAGAATATTGAGAGTATCGATGAGGGCCCTGGCCCGTAATAAAATGCGCTCCTTCCTGACCATCCTGGGCATCATCATCGGCGTGGCCGCGGTCATTGCCATGGTCAGCATCGGGGAGGGAGCCAAGAAGGGCATCGAGGAAAGGTTTGCCTCCATGGGCACCAACCTGCTCTTCGTTTACCCGGGAAGCAGGAACATCCGGGGTGTGCAGTCGGGCTTTGGCGGATTTACCAACCTCAAGCCGGATGATGCCAGGGCCATCGAGGAACGTTGTGACGCGGTGAAGGCCACCTCCCCTTCCATCAACACCAGGGCCCAGGTGGTCTATGCCAACAAGAACTGGAATACCCAGATCCAGGGCACGGGGGAAAAGTTCCCTGAAATCAGGAACTGGAGAGTCGTTGAGGGAGTCTACTTCGATGAATCCCAGGTGGCTTCGGGGGCCAAGGTCTGCGTCCTGGGCAGCCTGGTCAAGCAGAACCTGTTCGAGGATGAGGACCCCATCGGCAAGACCATCCGAATAAACAAAATCCCTTTTACGGTCATCGGGGTCCTGGAAAGCAAGGGCGAGCAGGGCGGGTTTTTTAACCGCGATGATATGATTGCCGCACCCTACACCACGGTCATGCGCAGGCTGCGCGGGGTTGACTATATTAACTCGATCGATGTGGCCGCCGTCTCGGCCGATAAGACCAGCGAGGCCCAGAGGCAGATTGAAGAACTGATGAGGGAAAGACACCGCATCGCCCCCGGAGCCGAGGATGACTTCCAGGTGCGGAACATTGCCGACGTGGCCGAAAGCGCGGCCGAGTCCACCAAGATCATGACCATCCTGCTGGGCTCGATTGCCGGCATTTCGCTGATCGTGGGCGGAATAGGCATCATGAACATCATGCTGGTCTCAGTGACCGAGCGCATCCGGGAGATAGGCGTTCGCCTGGCCGTCGGAGCCCGCGAGCGCGATATCCTGCTTCAGTTCCTGATCGAGGCCGTGGTGCTCAGCGTGACCGGCGGGGTGATCGGCATCATCATCGGGGTGGGAGCTTCCCGGCTGATGAAGTACATCTCGCTTTTTTCCAACATCACCACCGTGGTCACCCCCGAGTCGATCATGCTGGCCTTTTTCTTTGCCGCTTCGGTCGGCATTTTCTTCGGCTATTACCCGGCCAGGAAGGCTTCCAAGCTCGACCCGATAGAAGCCCTGCGTTATGAATAAGATTAAATGAAGATATTATTATTCAACCACTGTTGACATAGAAGTCTGGAGGTTAAAATGAACAGAAAATTAAAAGGCCTGAGCTTAACAGTGATAGCCATTCTTCTGATGAGTGTCGGGCTGCAGGCCCAGGAGGAAAAGGTCCTGCGGCTGACCCTGGAAGAATGCATAGTCCGGACCATGAAAAACAACCTGTCGGTGGCCATCCAGGAACTCAGCCCGGAGCTGGCCGCCGCCAGCCTGTCCAAGGCCAGGGAAAAATATTATCCGACCCTGTCCTTTAATTTTAACCAGAGGGAGACCAACACTGCCTCCTATTCCTGGCTGGAAGCTGCCGACAGCACCCTGACCAAGTACAACTCGGTCTCGGGCAGCCTGTCCCAGTCTATACCCTTCGGCGGCAGCCTGAACCTCAGCCTGGATTCTTATAAGAACGATACTACCCAGAGGTTCCAGACCATCAATCCCCGCTACGGCAGCACCCTCCGCTTCGACTTCACCCAGCCCCTGCTGCAAAATTTTGGCTACAACATCAGCCGGAAGGAAATCATCATTGCCAGGAACAGCCTGGAAATCTCCCAGGCCCAGCTGGAAAAGACCCTGATGGATACGATTTACTCGGTGGAACAGGCCTACTGGGCCCTGTCCTATGCCATCGACACGCTGGAAGTCAGGCGTCAGTCCCTGAAACTGGCCCAGGAACTTCTGGAGAAAAATAAAAGGTCGGTGGAGATAGGCACCCTGGCCCCGATTGAAATCCTGAGCGCCCAGTCGGAAGTGGCCACCAGGGAAGCCGACATCATTCAGGCCGAGCTGGCCGTGAAAAATGCCGAGGACCAGCTCAGGGTCTTAATGAACATGAGCCAGGAAGAGGAAAAACAGTACGCGGCCATAATTCCCGTCGACAAGCCCCGGTTTGAGCAGAAAGCCATCTCGCTCGACGAGGCCCTGGGCATCGCCCTGGCCAACCGGCCCGACCTGCGCAGTTCCCAGATCGACATCAGGAACCAGCGGTTCAACCTGTCGGTGGCCAAGAATCAGCTGCTGCCGCAACTGAACCTGAACGCTTCTTACTGGAGCCCGGGAATTTCCGGTGACCGGATTATCTATCAGGATAACAACCCCTTGACCGGAGTGGTCATAGGTGTCATTCCCGGCCCCAGAAGCGATTCGATTAAAGACGCCCTTAATTTTAGGTACCAGAACTGGTCAATCGGGCTGAGCCTGAACATCCCCCTGAGCAATGTCGTCTCCCGGGCCAGCTACGCCCAGGCCAAGATCAACCTGGAGCAGGCCATGCTCAGCCTGAAGCAGAAGGAACAGCAGGCCCTGCTGGAGATCAAGACCGCCCTGCGCGACGTGGAAGCCAACCTGAAGAGAGTCCAGGCCTACCGGGTAGCCCGGGAACTCCAGGAGCAGAAGCTGGCGGCCGAAGAGGAAAAGCTGAAGGTGGGACAGAGCACCAACTACACCGTGCTGATGTACCAGAGGGACCTGGCCAATGCCAGGGCCACTGAGCTCAAGTCCATCATCGACTACAACATTTCCCTGGCCAACTTGGAACGGGCTCTCGGTTTGAGCCTTAAGAACCGCAACATGAAGCTGGTGGATTTTACCATCCAGGATTGAAACACGGCAGAGGCCAGGTGAGACCGGGGAGCTATCTATTCAAGCTTTGTGTACCGGTCTTGCTTTTTCTGTCCGCAGCCGTGGCCTCGTTTTCCGCGACCCGCGAAGAGAAGACGGTGCAGCCCGGTTTCTTCTCCAAGCCGCCCCGGATAGACGGGGAGCTGGGCAACCCGGAATGGCTGGCGGCCACGGTCATAACCGATTTTGTTCAGTACGAACCGCAGGAAGGCGCGGCTCCCACCGAGAAAACCACCGTTTATCTCGGCTACGATAGCCACAACCTGTACCTGGCTTTTGACTGCCAGGATTCCCGCCCGGAAAGTATCCGCTGCACCCTGTGCCAGCGAG
>JANLFU010000017.1:4799-20232 GCA_024653215.1 Candidatus Saccharicenans sp.
AAAGTTTTGACCGGATAGACCGGAACTGGAACGGCTACTTCCAGTCGGCGGCCAGGCGGAACGCCCACGGTTACGTGGTGGAAATGGCCATACCGTTTAAGAGCCTGAGATTCCCCAATCAAAACGTTCAGTCCTGGGGGATTATTCTGCGCCGGGAGATTCCGCGCAAGAACGAAGACCTGTACTGGCCGGCTCGCTCCCGGGATATCAACGGGCTGCTAATCCAGGCCGGGCGGCTGAACCTTAACCAGAGCCTGGTGCGGGGCAAGAACCTGGAACTGATGCCGACGGTGGTGGGAGGCAAGTCCCTGGGCCAGAAATTCCAGCCGGAGATAGGAGCCAACGTCAAGTACGGGATAACCTCCGACGTGACTGCCGACCTGGCCCTAAATCCCGACTTCAGCCAGATCGAGGCTGACATTCCACAGAATGAGGTCAACCAGCGCTACCCGCTCTATTATCCCGAAAAAAGACCCTTTTTCCTGGAAGGCAAGGATATATTCGATACACCCTTTGAATTGCTCTATTCCCGCAAGATAGTCTCTCCGGTCTGGGCGGCCAAGCTGACCGGCAAGCTGGGAAACACCAGTTTCGGCGTGATGTCAGCCCTGGATGACCTGCCTTCGGGTATAGAAATACCGGGCGCTCCCCTGCTGGATGAGAACGCGGCTTACCGCTCGCTCAACAGCGTTCTGCGCCTGCGCCAGGACCTCTATTCCGAGTCCTACCTCGGTTTTATCGCTTCCGACAAGGAAATGGGTGCGGCGGGCAGTTCGATTTTTTCAGATTACAACCGACTGGCCGGCCTCGACGGGCAATTCAAGATTTCTCAGACCAACCGGCTGGCCTTTCAGCTGGTCGGCTCCCGCAGCAAGGTGGCCGAAATCAAGACCGTTCTGGCCCCGGCCTGGCATTTCGGTTTTAACCATCAGGACCGGCATCTCAACTATTCACTGGACTGGTTCAGCGTCCATCCCGAATTTGAAGCCGGGCTGGGTTTTTTGCGTCGCAAGGACATTCATTCTTTAAATGCCAGGGCCGGGTATGCCTTTCTGCCCGGAAATGACTACATAATCTCTGTTACCCCGTCCATTTCCTACCGCCGGGTTTATGACTACAGCTGGGTGCTGACCGATGAGGATATAGACCTGTCGCTGATGGTCAATGGCTGGCGGCAAACCTTTATCTTTCTGAACTACAGCGACACTTTCGAGAAATACAATGGGGTCGACCTCAAGCCGAAGCAATTCCGGTTCACGGTTTTTTCGGCCCCGCTGGGATGGCTCAGCGGGAGGGTTTCCGGCAGCACCGGCAGCTCCATCTATTATGATGAGCTTCCCTACCTCGGTTTCAGCAATTCCATGGAGGGAGAGCTAAGTTTCCGGCCGGTTCAGAACCTGGTGGCCTCCCTCAGGCTGGAAGACCTTAATTTTTATGAATACCGGGGCGGTCCGAAAGTCTACCGGGTGACCATAGTGAGCCAGCGGATTAATTTCCAGTTCAACCGGGAGTTATTTCTGAGGACGATTACCGATTATGACAGTTATTACAAAAAAATATACCTGAGCGGTCTTCTGGGCTACGAGCTCAACCCGGGTACCTGCTTTTACCTGGGGGTGGAGGATCACCGGGAACGGCTGGGCACTGACCGGTACCAGCTGACCGGTCGGCATTATTTCATCAAGTTCTCCTACTGGTGGAGAGTCTGAGGTCGCTCCAACTTAGGCTGAGGGGACCTGGCCATTACCCAATTAATTCAACTTCCTTCAAGTGTTCCCTATCAGGCCAGGCAGACGCGGATGCTTTTTCCTTCTTGATAGTTCCACCTAAGATTGGCATAAGATCATCTGGTCTCGATTCTGGTAACCCCCTGGCGGCTAGGCCTGAAACAGCAAGAGTTCTTTATGTCCGGGACCAATCAGCCCTCGGTCTTTCCCGGTGGCCTTCGTCAAATTAATTATTTGTATTTGTGTCCTGATTATTTTCTCTAATCCCGCAGGTCCAGCGAAACAGGACCGGCAGCAGGAGCAGGGTCAGGATGGTTGAGGTGATCAACCCGCCGACCACCACCGTGGCCAGCGGCCTTTGCACCTCTGACCCGGGCCCGCGGGCAAAAAGCAACGGGAGCAATCCCAGCAGGGTGGTCAGGGCGGTCATCAGGACCGGACGCAACCTCTTGCCGGCAGCCTGGACAATGGCCTCGTCGAAGGGAAAGCAACTGTTACTGGTCAGCTGCTGGAAATAACTCACCAGGACCACACCGTTGAGCACGGCGATGCCCAGGAGGGCGATGAAGCCGACCGAGGCCGGGACCGAGAGGTAAAGCCCGGACAGCCACAGGGAGAAAATCCCGCCAATAAGGGCAAAGGGCAGGGTCAGCAGCACCAGCAGGGCCAGCTTGAAAGAATCGAAGGTAGAAAACAGGAGAAAGAAGATCAGGAGCAGGGTAATCGGCACGATTATGGCCAGGCGGCGCATGGCTCGCTGCTGGTTTTCAAACTGCCCTCCCCACTCCAGGCGGTAGCCGGGCGGCAGGCTAACCTGCCGGTTGATTTTTTCGCGGGCTTCGGCCACGAAGCTGCCGAGGTCCCGGCCGCTGATGTTGACTTCAAGTCCTATTCTTCTGAACCCGGCTTCCCGGCTGATCTGGGCTGGCCCTTCAACTTCCTGGATGCGGGCCAGCTGCCCCAGCGGCAGTCGGTAGCCACCCGGGGTATCGACCAGCAGTGTTCGCAACTGTTCGGCTGACCGGCGCAGGTTTTCGGGGTACTTCACGACCACGTCAAAGGCCCGCTCTCCCTCATACATCCTGGCCACGGCTTTCCCGGCCGAGGCCGTTTCCACCATTGACAGCACCTCGGCGGCCCGGAGACCATGCCGCTGGAGGGCCGGCCGGTCTAGGTCTACCACCAGGTAAGGCTGGCCGGAAATGGTTTCTACCACCAGGTCTGAGGTGCCACGGATTTCTTTGACCACGGCCGCAATTTCGGCCGCCTTCGTCCTTAAGACCTCCAGGTCCTCACCAAAGAGCTTGATTATGAGCTGGGCCCTGGTGCCGGCCACCAGTTCGTCGATGCGGCAGGCAATGGGTTGACTGAAGGAAAAGGAGATGCCGGGAATGTCAGCAATGGCCTGGCGCATTTTTTCCGTAAGCTCTTCCCTGGTCCTGGCCGAGGTCCACTCCCGCCGTGGTCGGAGTGAGCCGACAAAACCCGTTTTCTCCACTCCCCTGGCCTCCAGGGCGATTCCGGTTTGCCCCGTCCGCGAAACGATGGTTTCCAGCTCGGGGAACTGTTTCAGCCGTCTCTCCACTTCCCGGGTAATATCCAGGGCCTTAGTCAGAGAGATTCCGGGCAGCATCTGGATATCCATGTCGAAGGCCCCCTCGTCCATGATCGGTATGAACTCCCGTCCCAGCGAGGGTACTAGCCCCAGACTGGCCGCCAGCAGAACGACCATCAAGCCGGTCACCACCCAGCCATGCCTTAGCGACCAGCGCAACCCCGAGGCATAAATTTTATTGAGCGCTGTCATGAGCCGGTCCTGGCGATCGGCCGGCACCTTCAGAATCAGGAAGGCCAGGCCGGGGATTATGAAGAGCGAAATCAGCAGGGAGCAGATGATGGCTATGGACAGCGTCATGGCCAGCGGCGAGAACATCTTGCCCTCTATGCCCTGGAGACTCAGCAGCGGGATAAAGGTCAGGGCTATGATTATCTCTCCGAATATGCTTGGCTTTCTGACTTCCAGCACGGCCCGCAGGAAGGTGGCCAGGTCTTTTTTCCTGGTTTCCACCAGGTGGCGCTGGATGTTTTCCACCTGGATGATGGCCGCATCTATGATCATGCCGATGGAGATGGCCAGCCCGCCCAGCGACATCAGGTTGGCGGTCAGCCCGGCCTGCTTCATGACCACAAAGGTCAGCAGCACCGCCAGGGGCAGGGAGAGCACGACCACCAGCGAGCCGCGAAAGCTACGCAGAAAAACAAAGATGACCAGGACAACCAGCAGGGCACCCAGCAGGAGCGCTTCCTCTATGGTCTGGACGCTTTTCTCAACTATGTCCGTTCGCTTGTAAAAAGGGACTACCTTGAGTCCGGCCGGAAGCAGGCCGCTGCTGTTAATTTCTCTAACCTTTTGTTCCACCCTGCGGGTCACCGCCCGGCTATTTTCTCCTTTTAGCATCAGGACAATTCCGCCCACCGCCTCTTTTTCCCCGTTGATGAGGGAGGCTCCCTGGCGGACGGCGAAGCCGGGTTCCACCGTGGCCACGTCCTGAACCAGGACGGGAACGCCCCGGTCAGCCCTGACCACCGAGCGCTTGATGTCCTCCAGGTCGTTGAACAGCCCGGTGCCGCGAACTATGAACTGCTGCTGGCCCCTCTCGATGACATTGCCGCCGACGTTCAAGTTGCTGTTCCTGACGGCTTCCACCACCTCAGACAGGGTCAGGTCGTATTTAAGCAACTGTCCGGGGTCGACCCTGACCAGGTATTGCTTGATGAAGCCGCCGAAGGAATTAACGTCAATTACACCCGGCACGCTTTTCAGGACCGGGGTTATCACCCAGTCCTGGATGGTCCTGAGCTCGGTCAGGTAAGCCGTCCAGTCTCCTTCTGCCCCGGGTTCATTTCCCTCGATCGTGTACTGGAAAATTTCCCCCATGGCCGTGGCCACCGGGCCCAGGGTTATTTCAACGCCTTCGGGCATCTTTTCCCTGGCTTCCGACAGGCGCTCGAAGACCTGTTGCCTGGCAAAATAGATATCGGTCCGGTCCTCGAAGACCGCGGTGATGACCGAAAGCCCGGCCCTGGAAACCGAGCGGAGCTGAATCAACCCGGGCAGGCCGCGCAGGGTAATTTCCAGGGGAAAGGTAACAAATTTTTCTACTTCAAAGGGTGAATAGCCCGGAGCGTAGGAAAGAATTTCCACCTGGACGCTGGTGACGTCGGGGAAGGCATCGATCGGCAGCCTGAGGAAAGAATAAATACCGGCGGCGATTATCAGCAGGATCAGGATTACGACCAGCAGCCGCTCCCGAAGAGAAAAATGGATGACCCGGTCAATCATGGTGATGGTCTCCCTCTCCCAGAGTGTGCTTGAGCAGCTCGGCCTTGAGCATGAAAGCTCCGGCGGCAACGTAATCGTCCCCATCCTTCAGGCCGGAAATAATGGGCAGCCAGCCTCCGACCGGGGAACCGGTCTGGACGGACTGCGGCCGGTAGGTACCCGGACTCTCCGGAACGAAGACTGTTTTCTGGCCGTTGACCTCAACCACTGCCTGTTCGGGCACGGCCAGCATCCTCTGTTCATCAAGTTTGAGGGCCAGGTCGACGTACATGCCTGGCTTGAGCCGTCCCGCGGGATTGGCCACTTCCACCCGGACCTTGAGTGTTCGAGAAGTTGTGTCCAGGGCCGGAGAGATGAAGGTCACCCGTCCCTGAAACTCTTGTCCGGGGTAGACGGGACTTCTGATGACCGCAGCCTGGCCTGCGACCAATAACCCCAGGTCTTTTTCCTGGACCCTGCCCTCGATCCAGAGGAGTTCGTAAGAGGCAATCTCCATCAGGGTGGCGCCGGCTTCCAGGGAATCCCCGGGAAAAACAGAGGTGGAAACCACCTGGCCGTCAGCCGGGCTGGTAACTTCATAAAGGGCCAACCCGCCTTCCTGCTGGGCCAGGCGGTCGAGCTCTTTATCGCTCAGTCCCAGTATTCGCAGCTTGCCCCGGGCCGAGGCCAGCACCGCCCGGGCGGATTCTTGATCGGGTGAGTTCATTTTCTCCAGCCTGGACAGCCGCTCCGCTGCCAGGCGAAGTTCGGTCAGGCCTTCCAGGTAGGGAAGGCTGAAGAGCCTGGCCACCACCTGGCCCTTTCTGACCCGGTCTCCTTCATAGGCCAGCAATTGCTCAACCCGGCCAGAAACCCTGGTGCTCAGACGGTAAAAAGCCCGGGGATTGAGGCTGACCTCGGCCGGGACCCTCAGCTCAGGGGTAATCGACTCCAGGCTTAACCTGGCCAGTTTGATTCCGGCCAGGCGTTCGGCCTCGGCAGTCAGCACCACGTGCTCGTGCTCATGTTCTTCCCCTTCAGCCGCCACGGGGACGGGCTGGTTGGAAGAAGGCCGTCCGCATCCGGCATTATAAAGAATAGCCGTAGCCATCAGAAGGGCTATGGGTACCGCAGCAAAAAGTTTTTTACAGGACATGGTCATTCTCCCAGAAAGCAAAAATAACGATCTATTCATAGTCTTCTCCGGCCGCTTCGAATTCGGCCAGGGCCGCCCGGTGCAGGTAAATGGCCCGGTAATATTCCAGGCGGGCCAGGCTGAAACCGCGGTAAAGGTCCAGCAGGCCGAGCGAATCAATCTTTCCCAGCCGATAGTCCTCCAGGGCCTTTTCCAGCTCGGCCCCGGAATCCTGAAGCAGGCTCTCTTCAAATATTCTGACCTGCTCCCGGCTCTGGATGATTTCGGCCGCGGCCTGGCGGGACCGACTTTCGAAAAAGCTTTCAGCGGCCTGGATTTCAAAGCCGGCTTTCTGCCTTTCAGCTTCGGCCAGCGTTTTTTCCCCGGCCAGGCGTCTCCTGGAGAAAAGCGGATAGCTCAGCCCGAGGCTGAATCCGGTTGCTCCCGGTTTCTTGCTCGGTGAGAAAAGCCCGAATGAAAAGTCTGGTAAGCGGTTCCGCTCGGCCAGCCTGACCAGGAGTTCGGCCCGGTCCCGTCGCAGGCGGGCCAGCCTGAGGGTCGGGCTGAGCTCTTTCTTTCGGGCCAGGGCTTCTTCCAGCGGCCAATCGGCTGGAGCGGGTTCAAGGCTGGAGGTCAGAAGGAGGTCCCGGTCGTCTTTAAGACCCAGCAGCCTCCTCAGCTCCTGCCGGCTGAGGGTCAGTTCTTTTTTAGCCTCCAGCAGGTCGTTCCGGGTGCGGGCTGTTTCCAGCTTCACCCTGAGGATGTCGCTATAGGGTACGGCCGATAGGGCATAACGGGAAATGGCATTTTTCTGAATCTCTTCCAGCAGCTCCAGGTTTTTCAACAGGATTTCCACAGTTTTCTGCTGCAGGAGACTGCGGTAATAAGCTTTCCTGACTTCTGAGGCCAGTCTCAGCCTGGCCCTTTCCAGTCTTAGCCCGGCTTCTTCCTCGGCCACCCGCCCGACCCTGGCCCGCAGTTTGAGTTTACCGGGAAAAGGTATGGCCTGGACCAGTCCCAGGCTGGTCTCCTGTTCCACCGCACCGGCACCCGGAAAATTCAACCCGGCCACATCCAGGCCAAGTTCGGCCTCGGGCAGGGCCGAGTCAATTCGGGTCTGGCCCCTGGCCGCTTCAATATCTCCGGCCAGGGCCTGGAGCGTCGGGTTCTGACGCAAAGCCAGTTCCACGGCCTGGTCCACCGAAAGCGACAGGGCCGGAAGCGCCCGGTCCTGAGCCACGGGTGAAATTATCAATAAAAAAAGCATGACAAATGACATCGCTACCTCCGGATTAAAAAGATCTTGAGGATAGTAACGAGAAGTTAATCAGGCGGATGAAAAATGGAGGGCGTAAAGTCTGAAGGGCAGGATTCTATTACCGGAAAGAACAGTTTCTCGGAACTTTCCGGTGTCCGCAGGACCAGCTCCTGGCTGCTCCTGGTGGGGTTATGGAAATAATGATGAACCGGGTTGACCAGCTGGTGCAGGTCTTCGTGGCAGACGAAGTCGTGGAGGATGATGTTGCCCAGGCTGATGAAGAATAGAACTGCCAGGGCATAGAACAGAGGTCGGCTGATTACCAGATTCATCGCGCTCAATTCTACGCAATGCGGTCAGATAAAGTCAAGCCTCGGTTTCCTTTAAGACAGGCAGACCATAATCAGATAAAGGGAAAATAAGAAAGAAGCGTGTCCATCGGTAAGTTAAGGCCAGGGCCGAGCTCCCCCGGGGTTTTAATGAGGCAGGGCTGGAAAAGTTAGGCCAGGTTTTTTAGGAATTTTTCCGGGATTTTTTCGAGAATAATACCCCTTTTTCCCGGCCGCTGGCAGGTAGCCCGGTTGCCCGGTTATCATGAGCCTGGCCGGGGCCTTTGGGGGCTGGACTATAAAACCCTGGCCAGACTTGGCTTTGACGGCCTGGTGGCAGCAAATTTAATGGTTGCAATTTTATTTGGCCGGTGTTAATATCTAAACAAATATTCTCTTCTCTCATAGTGAGGGTGCCGATGCAAAGAAAACTAATCCGGCCCGACCTTTCCGAAGTCAAGGAAAAAATAACCAAGGAGGCCAAGGAAAAGGAAGCGGCCAAGAGGAAGATGCCTCCCCCGACCGATACCCACGCCGAGAATTATTATTTCCTGAAGCAGATGAACAAGAGGACCCCGATGGCCGTGGTCATGGCTGACGGGGAACGGGTGGAGGGTTACATCGAATGGTACGACCGCAACTGCTTCAAGCTCAACCGGGAAGGCGCTCCCAACCTTTTAATTTATAAGCGCCAGGTGAAATACCTTTACAAGCTGGAGCAGGAAGACAAGCAGCCGGAAGCTGAAGACGATAACAATTTCAGAAAAGCTAAATGAAGGCTCCGGTTATTGGCCTGACCCTGGGCGACCCGGCCGGTGTCGGCCCTGAAATCATCCTGCGCACCCTGAAGGAAGTCTCCAGCCTGCCCGAAGCCAGGTTTTTAATTTTCGGCCAGCGGAAAATTCTCGACACCTGGGCCCGACACCTGGGCCTGACTCCGGACCTGTTGCCGGCCGCCCTGGCCGGTGGCAATATCGAATTGAGGGAAACAGGCTCTCCCCTGGAGGGACTTGAACCGGGCTCCCCCACTGCCGCCGGTGGCCAGGCCTCTTTTGAATTTTTCCGCGAGGCGGTGGAGGCGGCGGCCAGGGAAGAGATTCAGGCCGTGGTCACGGCTCCCATTTCCAAGGAGGGCTGGCACAAGGCCGGAATAAAATACCGGGGACACACTGAATATCTTGAATCTCTCTATCCCGAGGCCATGATGACCTTCTGGTCCAGGCGGCTGAAACTGGCCCTGTTCACCCACCATCTCCCGCTCCGGGAAGCCATCAGCCGGGTTCGCCGGCAGAACCTGGCCTCTTTCTTCCGGATCCTGGGACGACACCTGGTCCGCTGGAACCTGGGGGTGGAAGAATTACTGGTCTGCGGCCTGAATCCCCATGCCGGAGAAAATGGAGCCCTTGGGATTGAAGAAATTCAGGAAATCGTGCCGGCCGTGGCTGAAGCCAGGTCCGAAGGGCTGAACCTCTCCGGACCTTTTCCGGCCGATACCATTTTCTTAAAAGCCCTGGACAGCCCGGGGAAAATGGTGGTTTCTCTCTACCATGACCAGGCCCTGATTGCCTTCAAGCTCCTGTCCTTTGAGCAGGGTGTCAACCTGACGCTGGGCCTGCCCTTTGTCCGGACCTCCCCGGACCACGGGACTGCCTTTGACCTGGCCGGAAAAGGTCTGGCCAGCCTGGAGAGTTTCAGGGAGGCTGTGTGGCTGGCCTGGAAACTGGCCAGCGGACAACCGGGGTAATCAGCGCAGGCGTTTCTTCAGCTCGGCCCTGATTTCCCGCTCGACATCCCGCTTCTTTATGGTCTCGCGCTTTTCGAATGTCTTCTTGCCGCGGGCCAGGGCCAGTTCTATTTTGACCAGTCCCCGGTCATTTAAGTAGACCTTCGTGGGGATAAGGGTCAGTCCACGTTCCTGGACCTTCCCGGCCAGCCGCTTGAGCTCCCGGCGGTGCAGCAGGAGTTTTCTGGCCCGGGTTGGCTCATGGTTGAAAACGTTGGCCGCGTGGTAGGGGCTGATGTTGCAATCGATCAGAAAAAGTTCGTCCCCCTGGAAATCGGCATAGCTTTCCTTCAGGCTGATTCTTCCTTCCCGGATTGACTTGACCTCGCTCCCGGTCAGGGCCAGCCCGGCCTCCATGGTCTCCAGGATCTCGTAATTGTGGTGGGCAGTCTTGTTGGTGGCTACTATTTTCATTCTTCCCGCCCTTCGCCTTTCCCGGGCAACCGCCTGACCCTTATCTGGTTGAGATGACGGCGGCTCATTTTCTCCACGGTGAATTGAAGCGAGTCGATGGTAACCGAGTCCTTTTCCAGCGGCAGATGCCCGTAATGATATAGAAACAGCCCGGCCAGGGTGGTGTAATCCTTTTTCTCGGGAATGCCCAGGTTCAGCACCTCGTTGATCTCTTTGATCGGGACCGTGCCCTTGATCAGGTATTCGTTTTCCCCGACTTTCTGGAACCAGTCTTCGGCCTGGCGGTCATATTCGTCGCGGATGTCGCCGACTATTTCCTCCATTATATCTTCCAGGGTGACGATGCCCTCAAAGCTGCCGAACTCATCCACCACCAGGGCCAGGTGGACGGCCTTTTCCTGCATCTGGAGCAGGACCTGTTCAATGCTGGCCAGTTCAGGCACGAACAGCGGCCGGCGCAGCAGCCGGCTCAGGTTGAACCCGGCCGGAGACTGCATCACGGGCAGGATGTCCTTGGCATGGACGATTCCCTCGATGTTGTCGAAGGAGCCCCGGAAGACAGGATAACGGGAGTAGCCACTTTCCTGGATGACCCTCAGTACTTCGGACAGGCCGGAATTGATTTCCAGGGCCCGGACCTGGGTGCGGGGCACCATGATTTCTTTTATCGGGCGCCGGCTGAGGTCGAGGACCCCGGCCAGCATTTTACGCCTGAAGCGAGACAGTCCGCGGGTCCCGGAGCTGATGACCAGCTTGATTTCTTCCTCGCTCAGATGCCGGGTGGCGGGGAAGCGACGACGCTCCTCTCTCGGCACAAACAGGCCGGTCAGAAGCGAAAAAAACCAGGTGAAGGGGTAAAAGATATAGTAGAAAAGCCGAATCGGGTGAATAAAAAGGCCGGTGGCCCGGAGGGGACGGTAGGCGGCAATGGTCTTGGGGGTGATTTCCCCGAATATGAGTATCAAAATGGTGGTGGTCAGGGTGGCCAGGACCACGGCCTGGTTGGGGTCCTGGGACAGCCTGACGAATATCGAGGTGGCGATGGAGGCGGCGGCCGTGTTGACCAGGGTATTCCCTATTAATATGGTGGACAGGAGTTCGCTCAGCCGGGCCAGCATCTTCCTGATGAGCCTGGCCCGTCCCGAGCCCTTCCGCTCCAGGTTTTCCAGGGTATAGGGATTGACCGAGAGGAACGCCGTTTCGGAAGAAGAGAAGAAAGCGCTTAAAACCAGAAACATAAGGAACAGGCCTATTTGAGTTAGCATCGGAGATAACTTATGAAGCGGAACCAGACTTCAGGTCCTTGAGGCACCCGGCCAGGCACTGGTCCAGCTTGGCGCTGATTTTGCTGGGGTGGAGGCCGGAGGAGGCGGCCAGCTCGCAGATGATCAGCTCCCGGGATTTCTCTAGCATCTTTTTTTCCCGGAAGGACAGGGGCTTGCTCTGGCTGAGCAGGAAAAGCATCTTGTAGACCTGGGCGATATCTTCCAGCTGGCCTGATTTCATCAGGTCAAAATTTTCCTTGTAGCGGTCCTTCCAGTCGGCGCTGATGTCCACCGAGCATTTCCTCAGGTACTGGAAGAACTTGTTGACGTTCTTCTGGGAGACCGGCCTTCTCAGGCCGATTTCGGCGGCGGAATTGCTGGGGATGACCACCAGGGTATTGTTGATGGCCAGGCGGATATAAAAGGTTCGGACCAGCTGCCCGTTGTAGGTCTCCTCCTGGATATCTTCTATTACTCCCAGGCCCTGGGCCGGATAGATAACCTTGTCACCTACTTTGAGCGAATGCATTTCATCTAAATTATAGTCTATCCTATTTTTATAGTCAAACCGGCTTGGGGGCGGGCCGGGCCTGAGGGCGGCTCGTAGCCGGTCAGAACCAGCCCGAACCCGGCCCAAAATTCCGGCTGGCGGGGGCACTTGACAGAACTGCTTGTCTTCGTTTAAGATACAAGCTTAAATCTGGTAGAGAGTGCCGACAATGAAGAGAACTTTTCAGCCGAATAACCGAAGAAGAAAAAAAACACACGGCTTTCTGGTCCGGATGAGCACCAAGGGTGGCCGGAAAGTCATTAAAAACAGAAGGGCCAAGGGTCGCCAGAAACTTGCGGTTTGATGGATGAGCGACTGAGACCTGTCGAGAGAATCCGCAGGAAAAAGGATTTTATTGAGTTATACAGGAAGGGCCGCCGGCTGAGAGGCAGGCATTTCCATCTGGTGTTTCAGCCGAACGGGCTGGAATATTCGAGGATGGCGGTAGTGGTCAGCCGGAAAATCGGAAAGGCCACCGTCCGGAACAGGCTGAAAAGACTATTCCGGGAGCTTTTCCGGAGAAATAAGAACTTGCTTCCCGGTCCTCTGGACCTGATTTTTATCGCCCAGAAGGATGCCGGCGAACGAAACCGGGAAGAGCTGACCGCGGATTTCATGGCGGTCCTGCAGAGACTGGCCTCCTGAACCTGGCTTAGAAAGACGGAGCTTCGGATGAAATATATTGCCCTCGGGCTGATCAGGGCTTACCAGCTTTTGATTTCGCCACTGCTTGGCCACAATTGCCGCTTCTACCCTACCTGCTCCGAGTATACCTACGGGGCGATCAAGAAATACGGCTTTCTGAAGGGCAGCTGGCTCGGAGGCAAAAGGCTCTTAAAATGCCATCCTTTCCATCAGGGAGGCGTTGACCCCATACCGTAAGAGGAGATTATGGAAAAAAGACTGATACTGGCCATTTTCCTGTCGTTCTTGATCCTGTTTCTCTATCAACTGCTGTTCATAAAACCCAATAAACCGGCTCAGCCCGTTCCCCAGCAGACAGCTGCGGTTGAAAAGGAAACTACCGGGCAGGTGCCCGAAAAACCCGGGGAAACGCCCCCGGCACCGGTTGACCGGCAAACCGCGGCCCCGGCCGAGGTGGTGGCGGCCGAGCAGGAAGAAACCATCACGGTTGATACCCCTCTTTATGAAGCCACCTGGAGTAACCGCGGCGCTGTTCTCAAGAGCTGGAAGTTAAAGAAACACCTCAGGAAATTGCCCGGGCGGCAAGACCCCCGTCCGGAACCGCTGGACCTGGTCCCGGAGAGCGCGGCCCAGCTTGGAGTCTATCCGTTAGCGCTGAAGCTCGACGACCAGGAGCTGGCCGACCGGGTCAACGGAGCCCTGTATAAGTTTGATGGTGGCAACCTGAAGCTCGGTCCGGGTGAGACGGCCAGCCTGGTATTTGAGTATTCCGATGGGAATACCGTAAAAATCCGCAAGCGGTTCAGCTTCAACGGCCTGGACTATACCTTCGGGATAAAAATCAGCCTGGAGGTGGCCGGAAAAGAACTGGACCCGGTAATCCTCTGGGGGCCGGGTATCGGCTCTCCCAGCCCGGAAGAACTCAAGCAGAAGTTCAGTGCCAGCCGGGGAGCGGCCTTCCTGACCAACCGCGACCGGAAAGTTTTCCGGCTGCAGGAGAAGAAGATAACCCTGGAGAACGAGGCCGTCCGCTATTCGGGCCTCGACTGGGCAGCCTACGAGGAAAACTACTTTGCCGCCATCTTCCTTATGGACCCGGCCTCGAGCCAGGCCATGGTTTTCAAGAAGGAAAGGAGCGAGGAACAGCCCGACGGGAAAATTGCCGTTATCCCCTACTTCTACCTGGCGGTCAGCCATCCCCGGGAAGCCTTTCTCGGGCCCAAGGATTACGACCGCCTTAAAGCCTACGGCCATCAGGCCAAGAAAATTATCAATTTCGGTTTCTTCGGCGGCATTGCCGAGGTGCTGCTGGTGGCCACCAAGTATTTTCATAACCAGGTCGGCAACTGGGGCCTGGCCATCATCATCATGACCCTGATCATTAAAATAATTTTCTTCCCGCTGACCTACAGCTCGACCAAATCCATGGCCAGGATGGCCGAAATCCAGCCCAAGATTAAGGCCCTGCGGGCCAAGTACAAGCGGGCCAAGCAGGATATGGAGCAGCGGCGGCAGATGAACGAGGAACTGATGCGCCTTTACAAGGAACACGGCATCAACCCGGCCGGCGGCTGCCTGCCCCTGCTGATACAGATACCTGTTTTCTGGGGTTTCTTCCGGATGTTGGTGGTGGCCGTGGAATTCCGCCACAGCCCGTTTGTTTTCTGGATAAAGGACCTGTCGGTAAGAGATCCTTATTACGTGACGCCAATTCTGATGGGTGTTACCCAGTTCATCTCCCAGAAGATGACGCCTTCAACGGCCGACCCGGCCCAGCAAAAAATGATGTTGTTGATGCCCTTCATCTTCACCATTTTCTTCATGAATTTTCAGGCCGGGCTGGTCCTGTACTGGTTGACCAACAATGTTCTGCAAATAGCTCAGCAGGCCATCATGAACCGGATGATGGCTCGCAAGAGGGAGTCCGATGGAAAAAGAAGAAAGAAATAATCAGCCCAACCACAGCCAAGTTGTTGAAAAACAAGAATTTAAGGGCAGAAGCCTGGAAGATGCCCTGAGCCTGGCCGAGCACGTGATGAAGGTCCCCCGCGACCGGTTCAACTATGAAATCGTGACCGAAAAGACCAAGCTGTTCGGTCTGAAGAACAAGGAAATAGTCATCAGGGCCTGGCTCAAGAACGACGATGATTCCGGGGCGGTGGAGAATTTTCTCAGGAACCTGATGAAGGTTTTCCCGCTCGAACTCACCTACCAGGTAAAGAAGCGAGACCAGATGATTTACGTGGTCTTTGACGGCGAGGACCGCAAGCTCCTGCTCAAGAATGACGGAGCCTTGCTGCTGGCCATCCAGCACGTGCTGAACAAGATTTCCAGCCAGAAGGTCCAGGCTGACTGTGAGTTCTTCCGGCGCCGGAAGGAGAAGCAGCTCAAGGAGTATGCCCAGGAGGTGGCCCGGAAGGTCAAGGAAACCGGCCAGGAAGAAATTCTCGATTTCATGAACCCATATGAAAGACGCATCATCCACATCGCCGTCAACCAGATTCCCGGGCTGACCACCGAAAGCCTGGGTGAAGGTTTCCTGAAGAAAGTAAGGGTCTATCCCGTGGCCGACGACAGCCAGAAAAAGAAGATCGAACAGGAATGAGGGCGGAGCGGGCTCTCATTTCGGTTTACTAACTCCATCTCTGCGATTAAAATTGTAATATGAACCAGACTCTGGAAGATACCATCATTGCCGTTTCCACTCCGGCCGGACACGGGGGCATCGGCATCGTCAGGCTGAGCGGGCCGGAGGCCCTGGCCATTTCCAGGAAAATTTTTTCTATCAAAGAGCCGGAACCGGCCATCACCCCACGGAAGATGTGTTTCGGGTATCTTCTGGACCAGGAGTCGCGGGAAACCCTGGATGCCGGTTATCTCTGCTATTTCCCCGCGCCCCATTCTTATACCCGCGAAGAGGTGGTTGAACTTCATCTTCATGGCTCCCCTATTTTACTGAATGAAGCTGTCCGGCTGGGGATAAGGGCCGGGGCCAGGCTGGCCCA
>JANLFU010000018.1 GCA_024653215.1 Candidatus Saccharicenans sp.
TGGGGAACCAGGTCCAGAGAACCCTGACTATGGTCAGCAACTATTTCGGCGGCGAAATCCCGCAGCCCGGGGAGGAAACCGAGCCCGACCGGCAGCTGGCCCAGACCTTCCGGGAAACAGCGGACAGGGTATATGCCCTTTATGACGATTATGCCCTCAACCGGGCCCTGGAAGAAATCTGGGTTTTCCTTAACGTCACCAATAAATACCTGGCCGACCAGGAACCCTGGAAAATCGCCCGGCAACCGGAGAAGCGAAGCCGGCTGGCCCGGATCCTCTACCAGGCCCTCTGCGCCGTTCGGGGCAGCAGTTATCTCATCTATCCGGTCATGCCGGAGACCGCCGAAAAAATCTGGAACCTTATCGGAGAAAAGAAAAAGCCGGGCCAGGTTCTAAAAACCGCCCTGGATTTTTACGACCAGGCCGCCGGCACCAGGATCAATAAGCCGGAAGCTCTCTTCCCCCGGATAGACCTGAAGGAATTTATCGGGGAAATGGAGAAACCGAAAGCCGCTTTAGAAACCGCTTCCAAGCCGGAGGTAAAAATGGAGCACATAACCTACGAGGAATTCAAGAAGATGGACCTCAGGGTGGCCAGGGTTCTGGCCGCCGAAAGAGTCCCGGGAACCAGCAAGCTGCTGAAACTGCAGATTGACCTGGGCACGGAAAAAAGACAAATCGTGGCTGGAGTGGCCGAGACCTACTCACCCGAAGAACTGGTCGGCAAGGAATTTATCGTCATCGCCAACCTGCAGCCTGCGGTCATCCGCGGAGTGGAATCGCAGGGAATGCTGCTGGCGGCTGAAGTTGAGGGCAAGGCCATCATACCCTTCTTTGACCGCGAGCTTCCGCCCGGGACCAAGGTGAAATAAGTCCCGACCCGGCTTCACCTTTCGTAAAGGAAGGCCCAGACTTCCTCCGCCGGTATCTTTCCTTCCCTCAGGCAGGATGGCTCGGGTCCTGTCAGGTCGATAATGGTGGAGGGTTTTTCTCCCGGGGTCCGACCGCCGTCGATTAAGAAATCCACCCGGTCGCGGAAAATTTCATAGACCTCGGAAAAACTGTCCAGCGGGGGCTGCCCGCTGAGGTTGGCACTGGTAGAAATAAGCAGCGAGCCGCTCTTTCGGACCAGGTCCCGAAGCCAGGCAGGCGGCGGTACCCGGACGGCAATGGTCCGGCCCGGACCATAAAGAGTAGCGGGCAGGACATTTTCCCTGGCTCGAAGGACCAGGGTCAGGGGCCCGGGCCAGAAACGTTCGGCCAGTCTGAAAAAAAAATCGGGCGGTCCTTCCGAAAATTGCAGTACCATTTCCAGGTCCGAGGCTATAAAGGGCAGGGTCTTGCCCGCTTCCCGCCCCTTGAGAGCAAAAACCCTTTCGGCCACCGATTCGATGGTGGCCAGGCCCCCCAGCCCATAAAAGGTCTCGGTCGGATAGACGACTATTGCCCCTGCCCGGAGCCCGCCGGCCAGGAAATCCAGCCAGTCGGGTCCTGGCGCCTGGCCCTGGAGTGACAAAACCTCGGAAGGCAACCTGACTCCTCCTCTTTTCAGCCCGAGGATAGCCTAAAAAAGGGCAGGATTCAAGAAAAAACAGGACAGTTGTCTTAAAAATAAAACACTTCAGGCCCTGGCCAGCCTGATTTTAAGATATCCTGTCTGGCACGTAATTTGCTATAATGGAGGGGTGAGGAGGTTAGCAAGATGAAAAAAATCATCATCACCGCGGTCCTGGTACTGTTGCTCCTGCCGCTGACAGCTTCAGCCAATATCTTCACCATTCGCTACGGGTATTTTGTCCCGAGGATGAGCGGAGGTCCCGACAGCCTCTGGACCATAGAATTTGACAACATGAGTTTCAAGAAGTCAGCCTACCAGGGAGGCATGCTGGGCCTGTCCTACGAGTACTTTCTTAACCGCAATTTCAGCCTGGAACTGTCGGTTGACTTTTACAACCGCCGGAAGGCTGGCTGGTACCTGGATTATACCCAGTATCAAGTTGATAACATGTTTTTTGCCTTTCCGGACTTCTACGGGGAAGCTATCATCCACACCTTTGAAGTCTCGCAGACTCCTATTTCTCTATCCTTAAAGGTGACCCCTCTGGGGCGGCGGGTCAGGTTTGTTCCCTATTTCGGCGGCGGGGTGGGCCTCTATATCTGGACGGTCAGGTTGCAGGGTGACATCGTGGACTTTTCCGACCCCTGGATTTACAGCGACCCCGGGGGAGACATAACCGTTTACCCGGTTTACTATTCCCTCCTGGAAGAACAGAACCGCATATCAATAGGTTACAATGCTTTTGCCGGAGTCATGGTCCCCATAGGCAGCCGGACCACCCTTGACCTCGGCTTCCGCTATAACTTCCTCAAGGTCAGTTTCCGGGAAGCCTTTGAAGGTTTCGAAGATTTTGATTTCAACGGTTATTCCCTGGTCCTGGGGCTCAATTTCTGGTTCTGATCCATCTCAGCTCTTCCAGATAGAAGGCCGGGTTCGCCCTGCGGGAACCCGGCTCTTTTTTTGTCAGAACCTGCTTAAACCTCAGACGACCTAAAGCGCAGAGGGCCAGCCGGAAATCGGGTATTACCCATCCTCGTTTTGCCAGCAGAAGTGAACCGGACTCAGGGCCGAACCGAATAAATCTGAATTTTTTTCTGGTAGTAATCAGCCTCTTCCCGGGCACCCCTTTTCAAAAAGCCAGCAACCAGAACCCGGCACTTCTTAACTATTTCAGCCATGATCAGCGACCTGTCTTCTTCGCAGGTGGCCAGGGCCAGGGCCTTTTCCAGGGCCTGAACCCGCCACCTGTCCATGCCCCAGTATTTCTTCGAAAGCTGGTCGGGATGTCCGCCCCTTTTAATTATGAGCGGTACTGGCAGAAAATGATAGGGATAGCGCAGGGCAATTCTCAAGCCGAGGTCGTAGTCCTCGCAGACCGGAAGGCTTTCGTCAAATTCCCCTATCTCCTCAAAGAGCTGCTGCCGGAACATGGCCGAAGATAAACTCAGAAGACAGAGCGGAAGAACTTTATCCAGCACCCGGCCTGCATATTTCTGATGCCTGTGCTTCTGGTTTACGCGGCGACCATTTCTGACCCAGACTTCCTCGGTCAGACAGAAACGGGCTTCGGGAAAGGCCTTCAGATAACTCAGCTGAACCTGCACCTTGTCTTTAAGCCAGAGGTCATCGGAATCCAGAAAGGCAATGAATTCTCCAGCAGCCAGCTTGAGCCCGTGGTTCCGGGCCCGGCTCACCCCGCCGTGGTCAAGGCGAACGTACCTGACCCGGGGAAACTTCTGCTGGTAACCGGCCACCAGGTCCGGGGTGTGGTCGGTCGAACCGTCATCCACCACGATCAATTCCCAGTCCACAGGATTTTTCTGAAAATAGGTCTGGGCCAGAACGGAATCAATGGCCTCGGCCAAGAAAGCGGCCCGGTTGTGGGTGACAATAATCGCCGAAACCATCTTGGGATAATCAGCGACTGAATTCTTTGCCGGTGGTCGAGCTCGTTTCCAGCGGAAAGGCCAGCCAGCCCCAGGCCGAGTCAGCTTCAATCCTCAGCTTAAGGGTAAAAGACGGCCGGTCTTTTTCCAGGCCGTCCCGCAGCTCCCGGCCCTGCTCAAAAAAATCCAGCATCAGGGGCAGGCTGTAGGTTTTGCTTTCTCCGGCGGCCAGGGTCTTATCCCCGGCCAGCCGGCCGCTGTAAATAATCCTGCTGGCCAGCGATAGTTCCAGGTCGATGGTCTGAATCAGCAGGTCGTAGGCATTCGGATTACTGATGGCAAAACGGAAATCAAAATCGGCCCCGCCCAGGGTCAGGTCGCGGACCAGGAGCGGCAGAAATTTTACTTCGGGTAGCTTGAAAATCGGAAAATCTGCCCGGAAATTCAGGGCCACTTTTTCGGTCCTTTTCCTTTCATCCTGAAAAAATAACTCCCCCACCACCCGGCAGGTGGCCTGCTGCCTGGTTCCGGCCAGATACGGTTCGACATACTGATAATTAATTTTTACCGGAAAGTTGACCAGGGCCTGGCTTCCGGCCGGCAGGTTTATGGGCTGGTCCAGTGACACCGGCTGACGGAAGTATTCTTTTTCGTTTATCAGAACCTGGTATTGATAGGAAACCAGGGCGTAGTTTCTGGAAGAATTATTTTCCATTCTGACCTGAAAGGACAGGGTTAACCCGGAGCCGGATAGTTCGCCGAGGCGAACCCGGTCCAGGCTCAGTTCTATATTTTTCCTGGCAGGATAGCCCGGAAGTTCGGAAGCCGCCAAAATGGTCAGGGCCGCCACCATAATTAAAAAAAATGCTCTCGTTTGTTTCACCGTTTTGCCTGCTCTCTGTCAAGAAATTTTCTTCTTCAGGCCGGTAGATAAAAATACCTTAAAACCGACCCGATTACAAGCTGGCCAAGATTTCTCTGGATATTTGGCGCTTCCGGATATAAACTAAACTGAAAAAGTGCAGGATAGCAGGAGGAGTCATGACCGGTAAAAGCCTATTCCCGAAAACTTTTTTATTCTGCCTGGCGCTGGTACTGGCCCTGTTTATGGCGGGACCGCTTCCAGCCCAGGAAAAAACGAAGGTTTCCCAGCCCTGGACGGTGGATGATGTGATCAACCAGGAGCGGGCCTCCGATTTTCAGATCTCACCCGACGGCACCAGGGTGGTCTGGGTCAAGAACGTCCCCGACAGGGAAAAAGACGGGCGGATTTCTCACCTCTTCATTTACTATCTTGACCGGGAACAACCGGCCATCCAGCTGACCAGGGGCGCCTCTTCCGAATCCCGTCCCAGGTGGTCGCCCGACGGGCAGAGGATTGCCTTCCTGAGCAGCCGGACCGAGCCCTCGGCCGGGGCGACCAAGGAAGATGAGGGCAAGGGACAGCAGCTGTGGCTGCTCGACCTGAGGGGCGGCGAACCATGGAAGGTAACCAGCCTGGAATTCGGGGTGATTGGTTACGACTGGCTGGATAACGACCATTTCCTGATACTGGCCAGGGAGCCGAAAACACTGCGGGAAATAAAAGAGAAAGAGAAGAAAGATGATTCCATAGTCTACGAAGACCAGGAGCACATGATTCCACAGCGTCTATTCATGTATTGCCTCAAGGAAAAGACCTGGCACCGCCTGACCGAGAACAACGACCAGATAACCAGTTTTGCCCTCTCCCCGGATAAAAAACTGGTAGTTACCAGGAATAACCAGAGCCTGAGCTATGAGGTGGACAAGAGGGTCAAGCCAAAATATTTCCTGGTAAACCTCCAGGACAGGTCCAGCCGTGAGATTTTCCCCGATCCCCACTTCAAACCAACCGGCATTTACTGGGACCCCAACAACCAGGGCTTTTACTTCACGGTGATGAAAACCGTGGACCCGGTTAACGAAACCACCGGGGCTGAATTCCTCTACTACTATGACCTGAAAAGCGCGACGCACCGTGAAATCGACCTCGACTGGGATTGGGGTCTGATGGGAATGGGTCTGGAGGTCAGGGATGACGGTTTCATCGCCTTCCTGGCCAGTGGCGCGGTCCCCAGGTGGCGCCGTTATTACCGCCAGGGGGAAAACTTTACCCATAAAGAACTGGAAGGCAGCCACTATCCCCACCTATTCAACCTGACCCTCCAGGAGAAAGGCAATCGACTGGTCTATGCCCACACCACTGCTTCCCGGCCACCTCAATGGTTTGCCGGCCTGCTGGAAGATAACAGGATAGTCAACCAAAAGCAGCTGACCGAGCTCAACGGGCACCTGCAGAGTAAAAAGATGGCCCGCACCGAAGTGATTAAGTGGAAAGGGGCCCTGGATGACGAGATAGAAGGAATCCTTTATTATCCCCATGACTACCAGCCCGGCCGGAGGTATCCCCTGTTCCTGAACATCCACGGCGGCCCCATGGGCATCGATATGGATGCCTTCGAAGAGTCATATGCTTACTATCCGAATATTCTGGCCCAGAAAGGCTGCTTTGTCCTGATGCCCAACTACCACGGCTCGATGGGTTACGGGCAGAAATTTGCAGAATCCATTCGCGGGCATTACTACGAATATGAACTCGAAGACATGCTGAAGGGAATCGACCACCTGGTGGCCAGGGGGCTGGTGGACCCGGACCGGCTGGGGACCATGGGCTGGTCCAACGGCGGCATCCTGAGCATCGGCCTGGCCGTCTGGACCGACCGCTTCAAGGTGGCCGGCATCGGGGCAGCCGATGTCAACTGGATCAGCGACTACGGGACCTGCGCTTTCGGGGTTAGCTTTGATAACTATTACCTGCTCGGTCCCCCCTGGGAAAGGCCCGATTACTACATCAAGAAGTCCCCGCTGTTCCATTTCAAGGACATGAAGGTTCCGACCATCATTTTCCACGGGACCGAGGACACCAGCGTTCCGTTTGGACAGGGTATGGAACACTACCGGGCTCTCAAAGAAATAGGCCAGGCCCCGGTGCGTTTCATAATTTTCCCCGGCGAACCCCATGGTTTACGCAAGCTGAGCCATCAGCGGCGCAAGATGGAGGAAGAACTGGCCTGGTTTGACAAGCATTTCTTCAAGACCTTTCGTCCTGAAAACGAAGCCCTGAAGGAGGGTTCCCCCCTCGACCTGGCCCTCAAGGCTCAGAAATTCAGCCGGAGCGGCCGCTCCTTCGGACTGCTAGTCAAGGGCAAATTGATACCGGAAACGGTCAAGTGGCAGGACCTGGAAGTCGGCCGCTTCGAGGTGACCAGGGCCCAGTGGAAAGCCTACGATCCGGGCTATCAGTTCGAGCCGGGCACGGAAAATTACCCGGTTTCTGGAATCACCTTTGACCAGGCCCGGAACTATGTCCGCTGGTTGAGCCAGCTCACCGGCGAAAATTACCGCCTGCCCGGCGAGCAGGAAGCCCGGAGCCTGCTGACCAAGGCTTCGGCTGAAGATAACACACTGGATTACTGGGCTGGTTACCCGGTTAACTTTGACGATGCCCGACTGCTGGGGCAGGTCATTTCCAGCCTTAAGGGTAAGGCTCCCCTGCTACTTCCCGTAGATCGTTTTTCGCCGGCCACAGACAGCCTGATATTCGGCCTGGGGGGCAGTGTGGCCGAGTGGACCGTGGATGCCAGCGGAAAGGGCAAAGCTCTTGGCCTGAGCGCCGTTCACCGTTCCAAGGCCACGGAAGCCTATGCCCCGCCGCCGGCCGAGTATATCGGCCTGCGGGTCTTCAAACAGGCTAAAAAATAAGTAAAATACCCTTGATGAAGAAACTTAAGGCCGACTTCCGCCACCGACAGCTGTTCGTTCAGCTGTTCGGTCCAGACGTTTACGCCGTTGGCGGTTTTGTCCGGGACCGGCTCCGGGGAGTCCCCACCGAGGAAGTCGACCTCCTGGTCCAGGGCCATCCCCTGGAGGAAATAGTTCAGAAACTGCAGACCAGGGGCAAGGTGGACCTGGTCGGGAAGAGCTTCGGGGTCATCAAGTTCACGGTGGACGGTCGCACCTACGATATCGCCCTGCCTCGCAAGGATGAACCGTGCCAGGCCACCGGGGGACAGCAACGCGGCCACAAGGATTTTATAATCAAGGCCGACCCTTACCTGCCCCTGGAAAAAGACCTGGAAAGAAGGGATTTTCGCTGTAACAGCCTGGCCCTGCGGCTGTCAGACGGAACCCTGATCGATCCTTTCCGGGGAATTGAAGATATCAAGAACAGGATAATCAGGCTGACCAATCCCGGCGCTTTTCCCGACGACCCGCTGCGGGTCCTGCGGGCAGCCAGGTTTGCCTCGGTCCTGGAATTTTCTATCGACCCGGAGATCTACCTGGTGGCCAGGGAAATCGACCTCAAGGGCCTGAGCGTGGAAAGGGTGAACGATGAGCTGTTCAAGATCCTGTTGCTGTCGCGGCGCCCGTCCCGTGGCCTCCAGGAAATGCACCGCCTGGGCGTCCTGCGCCAGCTATTCCCGGAGCTCTATCGCCTGACCCTGTCCATCCAGGATTCGATCTTTCATCCAGAAAAGGATGAGTTCGGCCATCATACGGTCTGGGCCCATACCCTGCTTTCGGTCGACCAGGCCCGGGCCATCGCCGAAATCACCGGGCTGGAGGTTACCAGGAAACTGGCCCTGTTGCTGGCCGCCCTGTTTCACGATACCGGCAAGCCGGCCACCGCCTCCTGGGAATACAAAAAGGGGCGCCTGGTGATAACCAACAACGGACACGACCTGCTGAGTGAAAAGATTGCCAGGAAGGTCTTTAACCGTCAAAAAATATTCTCCTGGAACGGCTATAACCTGAGGCAGGTGGTGCCCATGCTGATCCGGCATCACCACCGCGTGTCCGAGCTGTGGCTCAACCGCAAGCTGGTTACCAAAAAGGCTTTCAACCGCCTGGCCGCGGATATAAAAGGAGAGATCGAACTCCTGGTCTACCTGGATGCCGCCGACCGGGCCGGGCGCCGGACCAGGATACTCACCGGCCTGGACCGCCAGGCCCAGTGGCTGCTCAAAAAGTTCGAGGAACTGAGAGTCAACCGGGAAACCATCAAGCCGCTGATCATGGGTCGGGACCTGATCAGGCTGGGGGTGCCCCCCGGCCCCGGAATGGGGCAGCTCTTAAAAAAGATATACCGCCTTCAGCTCGACAACCACTTTGAAACCAGGGCCCAGGGGCTGAAGCTGGCCCGAAAATTAATTCAGGAGAAAAAATAGTGGCCATTCTGGTAACCGGAGGAGCCGGCTACATAGGTTCCCATACTGTCAAGGAACTGCTCAAAAGGAAATACGAGGTTATTGTGTTCGATAACCTCAGCACCGGCCACCGGGAGCTGGTCCCGGGCGGCCACCTGGTCCAGGCCGACCTCCGGTCGCTCGATGAAGTGAGAAATGTTTTTCGCCACCACCCGGTGGAAGCGGTCATGCACTTTGCCGCCCTGATGCAGGTCGGAGAATCCTACGCTGACCCCCAGAAATATTATGTACACAACCTGGTTTCCAGCCTGAACCTGCTTCAGGCCATGCTGGAAGCCGGGGTGAAGTATTTCATTTTTTCTTCCAGCGCCGCCGTCTACGGGCAACCGCTTGAGATTCCGATCAGAGAGGACCATCCGCTTCAGCCCATCAATCCCTACGGGGCCAGCAAGTTCATGGTGGAAAGGATGCTACCCGATTACGACCGGGCCTACGGGCTAAGGTACGTATCGCTGAGGTATTTTAACGCGGCCGGAGCCGACCCAGAGGGTCAACTGGGCGAATGGCACGACCCCGAAACCCATCTGATTCCGAACATCTTACTTCATCTCCTGGGCCGGAACCCGGGCTTCCAGGTTTTTGGCCAGGACTTCCCCACCGCTGACGGCACGGCCATCAGGGACTACATCCATGTCACCGACCTGGCCATGGCCCATGTGCTGGCCCTGGAAATGTTAAAGGCGGGAGAACCGAGCCAGGTGGTTAACCTGGGGTCTTCACGTGGCTACTCGGTGCTGGAAGTGATAAGGGCCGCGGAGAAGGTAACCGGCAGACGGGTCAGCCTGAAATTCGGCCCGAGGCGTCCGGGCGATGTTCCGGTGCTCCTGGCTTCCAGCCAGAAAGCCGAAACCTATCTGGGCTGGAAACGGGAATTTTCCGAACTGGAGTTTATCATCGAGACCGCCTGGAAGTGGCACCTGAACCACTGAGAACTGCCACTTTGAGCCTGGTTCCGGTGGTTGATTAATTAAAGCCATGATGTTATAAACATAGAACTGGAGTAATGAAAAATGCGTCATCGTTTTTATTTTTTGCTGGCAGGGATGCTGGCCTTCCTGCTGACCTTAAATTTTTCCTGCTCGCCCCCACCCAAGAAGATAACTGTGCCCAAGGCCTCAGAGCGCATTCAGGTTGAAGAGAAAAACCAGCCACCAGAAGCTACTCAACCCCAGGCGGCCGGAGCTGCAGCCCAGGCCAACCCGCCGGCGGCTGAACCCGCTAAAACCGAACCGGAAGTTCAGGACAGCCCGGCTCAGACCGAAGAAGTCTATTCCCTTGTCCAGGAAGCCCAGGCTGCCCTGGAAAAAGGCGAACTGGACAGGGCCCTGAACCTCCTGGACCAGGCCTACTCGGTATTGCTGAGAATCGAAGCTCCGCCAGATTCTGACCTCTACCAGGAGAAGAATGACCTGAGGATCATGCTGGTTCAGAAAATTCAGCAGGTTTACGCTTTCCGGCTGCCCGCGCCCATCAGCAACCACAAGACCATTCCCCTGGTTGAAAACAGCTGGGTGGAGCGGGAGATAAAGAGCTTTCAGACCGTGGAAAAGAAATTTTTCGAAGAAGCTTACCGGCGAGCCGGGCTCTACCGCCCGATGATTATCGAGGAGCTGAAGAAGGCCGGCCTGCCCGTGGAGCTGTCCTGGCTCCCCCTGATCGAAAGCGGCTATAAACCTCGGGCTCTGTCCCGGGCCAGGGCTCTCGGTCTCTGGCAATTCATTGCTTCAACCGGTTACCGTTACGGCCTTAAAAGGGATAAGTTCATAGACGAAAGGATGGACCCGGTCAAGTCAACCCGGGCTGCGATTAAGTACCTGCAGGAGCTTCATGACTTTTTTGGCGACTGGAGCACGGCCATTGCCGCCTATAACTGCGGGGAAATCCGGGTCCAGAATGTCATCCGGGCCCAGAAAATCGATTACCTGGACAATTTCTGGGACCTGTTCGCCAACCTGCCCTATGAAACCGCCCGGTACGTACCCAGGTTTATTGCCACCCTGCTGATTATAGAAAATCCAGAAAAATATGGTTTCAACCTGCCCCAGCCCGAGCCGGCTCTGGCCTATGAAACTGTCATCATTCAAAAACCCACCCGGCTATCCCAACTCGCTTCCAGGCTTGGCCTTAACCAGGACCTCCTGATACAGCTCAATCCAGAGTTGCGGCATGATTCCACCCCGAATTACGAGTACGAACTGAGGGTTCCGCCGGGGTATGCCGAACAGACCGGCGCCTGCCTGGCCGAACTTCCCAGCTGGATTCCCCCGGAAGCGGTCTTTGGCTGGCATACCGTCAGGCCGGGAGAAACCCTGGGGTTGATTGCCCGGCGCTACCGCACAACCGTCCAGGCCATCGTCCGCCTGAACAACCTGAAGAGTGCCCGGCTAATTTATCCCGGGCAAAGGCTTAAAATCCCGGGCCGGGCCCAGGGCCTGACTCCGGCCGAAGATGACGGAGGACCGCCACCAACCGGCCAGGTCCAGGTACCGGCCGGAAATGAGAATCTCACCTACGTGGTCAAAGCCGGCGACACTCTCTACCAGCTGGCCAGGAGCTTTGGCATAAGCGTGGATAAAATAAAAAAAGACAATAACCTGAGCAGTGACGTCCTGGTTCCCGGACAGAAACTGGTTATCAAGACCAACTGAAATAGCTACTGGACTTAATTAAATAACAGGAGGGGCAAGGATGACCTCTTCCCGGCAAAAAATTCTGGTCGGCCTGGCCATAAGTCTGGTGGTACTGACCTGTATCCACCTGCAGGCCGAAGACAAAGTGGCCCAGCTGGAAAAAAGATTGCGTGGCCAGCTGGCAGCCATCGGGGAATCGCTGGACGGGGTGCTCGGGCTGGCGGTCAGAGACCTATCCTCTGGCCAGAGTTATTTCTTAAACGAAAATGAAGTTTTCCCCCAGGCCAGCTCCATCAAGATCGCCATCCTGCTCGAGGTACTGAAGCAGGCTGAAGAGAACAGGCTCAAGCTGGAAGAGTTCATAGACCTTAAGCCGGAAAGTAAGGTGGGCGGTGGCCCCATCCTTAATTACCTCGGCTACCCGGCCCTTAAAATTTCAATCCGAGACCTCTGCGTTCTGATGGTCGTCTTATCTGACAACACCGCCACCAACCTGCTCATCGACCGGGTGGGAATGGAAGCAGTCAACACCCGCCTGACTTCCCTGGGTTTGAAGCAGACCCGGCTCAGGAGGAAAATGATGGATCTCAAGGCGGCCGAGGAGGGCCGGGAAAACATCTCCACCCCCAGGGAAATGTTGACCCTGCTGGAGCGGGTCTGGCAGGGAAAAGTCCTGGGAACTGAACACCGGCAGATATTCTTTGATTTGCTTTCACTGCCCAAGGACAGCCCGCTGCAGCAGGCGGTGCCCGAAGGTGTTACCGTGGCCGATAAACCGGGCGAACTGGAGGCCGTTCGCTGTGATTCCGGCCTGGTCTTCCTGAAAAAACGGCCCTATATTATCTGCGTCATGACCACTTACCTGGCCCCGTCGGAAGATGGCAATGCCGTCATCAGAAAAATCGGGCGGCTGGTTTACAACCACTTTGACCGGCTGGAAAGGTCCAGCGAGTACGGGCGGATAATCTCGGAAAGATAAGCTCAGGCCCTACCACTCAGGGATAACCGGTTCCACTCCCAAACCTGGCTTATCGGTCAGCAGCCAGCGGTCGCCATCCAGGGTCAATCCCCGGAACGGGTCGTTGTTTATCAGTATATTGCCATCAAGGTCGGCATAATCAAAGAGCGGGGTCAGGGTGGTGGCGGCGGCGATGGCCAGGCTGCTTTCAATCATGCAGCCGATCATCAGCTTCAGCCCGTGGGCTCGGGCCACGGCCACCAGCCTCAAGGCCTCCTGCAGTCCGCCGCATTTCATCAACTTGATGTTTATGCCGTGGAAAGCTGAGGCCAGGGCCGGGACGTCCTGAATCTTGTGAACACTCTCGTCGGCCATGATGGGAATCTTCACCCGTTCCTTGAGCCAGCGATGGTCTTCCAGGTTGGCAGCCGGCATCGGCTGTTCCACGAATTCCACCCCGCGCTCGGCCATCCAGTTGATCATCTCCAGGGCCTGCTGGCGGTCCTTCCAGCCCTCGTTGGCATCGACAACGAGCGGCCGGTCGGTCACCGCCCTGATGCCCTCAATATGCTTTTTATCATCGGCCACCCCGACCTTGATTTTGAGCCGGCGGAAAGCCGGAACGGATTGGGCAGTTTTCTGCATGACTTCCACCGTATCAATGCCAATGGAAAAGGTCGTGGGCAGGGTCTTGTTGCGGTCCAGGCCGAAAAATCGGTAAAGCGGTATCCCCAGGCTCTTGGCCACCCAGTCCAAGATGGCCATGTCCAGGGCGGCCTTGGCCGCGTTCTGCCCCGGAGCCAGGGCCTCCAGCTCCCGCCAGCGATCCTGGTACTCCCAGAGGTCCTTTTCCAGAACCGGCAGGGCCCGCTGGATAAATTCCTGGTTGCTCTCGGCGCTTTCGTTGTACCTGGGGATGGGAGCCGACTCTCCGTAAGCCACCACCCCGTCCTTTTCCAGCCTGACCAGGACATTCCTGCGGGTATTCCAGGTGCCGCGGGACAGGGTCCAGGCCTGCCGCAGCTGGAGTTCATAGATGGTGGTGCTGAGCCTGAGGGCACCCTTTCTGGCCTCAACCTCTTTCTCCTTTTTAACTCTCCCCTGGCAGTTTCCGATCAAAGATGAAGCTATTATTAAGCCGCTGGTTTTTAAGAATTCCTGTCGTTTCATAACCTCCTCCCTATTAATTCCAATATCTTAAACCAAAAGCCAGCAGTCTACAAAAGATTTTTTTTGAGAGCCAATAATATTATAATGGCTTCAAAGGAGGTCAGACCGGATATGAAAAAAATAATCATCTTAACCGCTTCCGCCATCATCCTCTTAATATCTTTTAATTCCTGCCAGAGAGGGCCACAGACAGCCACGGCCGGGGTAATCATCAACCCGGTGGAAAACATGTATTCCAGAGCCGACGACCAGGCCGACGTGGTCAGCCAGGCACTGCTGGGCACATCCGTCAAGATCCTGAAGAGCGAAAAGGACGCCAAAAGGCAGGTCTGGTACCAGATAGAAACACCCGATACCTACCAGGGCTGGGTTTCAGGACAGGCCCTGCGACTGTACGGTCCTGAAGAAAAAGCCTATGCTTCCGAAGGCCAGGTCATAGAAATCACCAGCCTGTTCGCCTACCTTTACTCCGGGCCTGACGTCACCAAGCAAAAACCGCTGCTGTTCGCTCCGATCAGTTCGGTCCTGGTCCTAGAAAAATTCGAAGGGCGATGGGGCGAAGTTATACTGCCCGACAACCGGAAGGCCTTCATCCAGATGGGCGACGGCCAGGTCAAACAGGCTCCATTCCAGAGACCGCGCCTGAGCCCGGAGCAGATGGTGGAACTGGCCAAGAGGTTTCTCGGGCTACCATATTTCTGGGGAGGCACCAGCCCCCTGGGCCTTGACTGTTCCGGCTACGTCCAGCTTATATACCGCCTGAGCGGACTGGAAATCCTGCGTGATGCCGATATCCAGTTCACCAAGTCCGGGCTGCTGGAAGTACCTAAGGGCCAGGAAAAGACCGGGGACCTGGTCTTCTTCGGCCGAAAAAGCATAGGCCACGTGGGAATGATGATCAGCGAGCGGGAGTTCATCCACGCCACCACCAACCAGAAGCCGATGGTGCAGATTTCCAACCTCTATGATGACTACTGGCAGAGTATCTACCAGGGGGCCCGTCGTCCAAAGGATTAAAGGGCCTGACTTTAATTCAACCCCGGGAGGGGGCCAGCGTCCTTTATGGAGACTGGTCGGACTGCAATAACAAGGATGGATTGGACTCAGGCCCGAAGGTTCGGGCCGCCAGTATTCAGGGCAGAAAGGAAACTATTTGGCGGGTTTGCCTTTTTCCTTTTCTTTTTTCTTGGCTTTCTTTTTATATTCGGCGCCCAGCAGTTCCAGCATGGCCATGGGCGCCCCGTCTCCTGAACGGGGACCCAGCTTGACCACCCGGGTATAACCACCGGGGCGCTCCTTGAACCGCGGCCCGAGCTCGGAGAACAGCTTCTGCACGGCCGCCTCCTTGGTCAGGTAGGCCAGGGCCAGACGGCGGGCCGCCAGCGTATCTTTCTTTCCCAGGGTAATCATCTTCTCGGCCACCGGCCTGGCCGCCTTGGCCTTGGCCAGGGTGGTCTTGATTCTTTCTTTCTCCAGCAGAGAAGTTACCAGATTCCTCAGCAGGGCCCGGCGATGGGCAGTATTCCGTCTGAGTTGATAGCGTTTAACCCGGTGTCTCATGCTTCCAGCTCCTTATCGCTTTTGCTCTGCTTGATGACCGCCTGAACCTGCTCCAGCAGCTTGGGATGCAATTCCAGGTTCAAACCCAGGCCGATCTCGGCCAGTTTATTCTTGATTTCTTCCAGCGACTTGCGACCAAAGTTCTTGGTCTTCAAGAGCTGTTCCTCGGTTTTCTGGACCAGCTCGTAGACATGGCCGATGCCGGCGGCGCGCAGACAGTTGTTGGCCCGGACCGAAAGTTCCAGGTGGTCAATGGTATGGGCCAGGGTTTCCACCTTGTCGATGTATGGAATTTCCTTCTTGGGCATCATGGTCTCCCGCTCCAGCGGCTCATCGACAATGTTGAGGAAGATGGCCAGATGGTCGCGCATCAACTTGGCCGCCTGGGACAGGGCGTCGGTGGGCCGGATGGCGCCGTTGGTCCAGATTTCCAGGGTCAGGCTCTCGTAATCGATCCGCTTGCCGACTCTGGCCGGCTCAACCGTGTAATTAACCTTAAGAATCGGCGAGTGGGAAGAATCCAGGGGAATAAAATCGACGCTCAGCTCGCTGTCGAAGTTCTGGTCGGCAGTGATGTAGCCCCGGTTATTCTTGACCACCATCTCCATCTCCAGCTTGCCGTCAACATCCAGGGTGGCGATATGAATATCCGGATTAAGGATTTCCACGTCTGAATCGTGGACGATGTCGCCGGATTTAACCTCGGCCGGCCCGACCACCTTCAGGGTCATGCGCCTGGGCTCGTTGACCTTCAGCTTCAAGGGTATGGTCTTGAGGTTGAGGATGATGTGGGTCACATCCTCCACCACTCCGGGCAGGGTGGAAAACTCGTGCAGCACCCCGTTGATTCTGACAGCGGTGATGGCTGCCCCGGTAATCGAGGACAGCAGGACCCTTCTCAGCGAATTGCCGATGGTGATGCCGTAACCTCTCTCGAAAGGCTGGGCCTGAAACCGGCCGTAGGTATCGCTCAGCGTTTCGTAATCACACTCTAAAAATCTTGGCCTCTGGAAACCAAGTTCGGTCATGGTTCCTCCTTAATAGGAAGGTCTTGCTCCAGCCGCCTTCCTCGTTATTTCGAATAAAGCTCAACCACCAGATGTTCTTCCACCGGGATGGTGATATCCTGTCTGGTCGGCAGGGCTAACACTTTACCCTGACAATTATCCCAGTCCACCTGCAGCCAGCCGGGAAGAGTCTTGGTCTTATTGGCTTCGACCACGGCTTTGAAATTCTCGTTCTGGGCTGACTTTTCTTTCAGGGCCACCAGGTCGCCGGCCTTCACCAGATAGGACGGGATGGTCACCTTGCGGTCGTTGACCAGGATATGACCATGGGTGATCATCTGACGGGCATGGGACCTGGACTGGGCCAGTCCCATCAGAAAGACCACGTTATCCAGCCTTCTCTCCAGCATGACCAGCAGGTTTTCGCCGGTAACACCCTTCTGCTGCTCGGCCCTCTTAAAGAAAAGGCGGAACTGCTGTTCCGACATGCAGTAGTACCTTTTGAGCTTCTGCTTTTCCCTGAGCTGCAGGGCATAACCCAGCACTCTCTTTCGCATCCGGCCGTGCTGTCCGGGAGCGAAGGGCCGTCTCTCCAGCGGGCACTTATCGGTCAGACATTTATTGCCTTTTAAGAAAAGCTTGGTTTTTTCTATCCGGCACAAGCGACAATCCGGTTTTTGATACCTGGCCATGGCTGATCTCCTTTAAACTCTTCTTCTTCTTCTCACCCGGCAACCGTTATGGGGAATCGGGGTTACATCCCGGATGGACTTGATTTCCAGTCCGGCGGCCTGCAGGGCCCGGATGGACGATTCCCGTCCGGCACCCGGTCCCTTGACCCTGACATCGATGTAGCGGACGCCGAATTCCTTGGCCTTGTTGGCCACTTCCTTGGCCGCCAGCTGGGCGGCGAAGGGCGTCCCCTTGCGGGCCCCCTTGAAGCCGGAAGTGCCGGAACTGGCCCAGCAGATGGTATTCCCCTGCTGGTCGGTTATGGTGATGATGGTGTTGTTGAAGGTTGACTGAATATGAGCTACCCCGAAGGTAACTTCCTTTTTGATTTTTTTCTTCTTGGCTTTGGCCTTGGGCATGAACTTTCTCCCTTAAACTAAGCTTTCTTCTCTTTCAGTTTCTTGATGGTCTGACCGCGCGGTCCCTTCCGGGTGCGGGCATTGGTCCTGGTCCGCTGTCCCCGGACCGGAAGGTTCCTCTTGTGCCGCATCCCCCGGTAGCAGCCGATGTCTATCAGCCGCTTGATGCTCTGGGAAACTTCCTTGCGGAGGTCGCCCTCGATTTTCTCGCGCTTCTCGATAATCTGGCGGATCTTGTTGATTTCATCCTCGGTCAATTCCTTGACCTTCTTGTTCTTGTCGATCCTGGCTTCCTCCAGGATCCTGTTGGCTTTGGACCTTCCGATTCCGTAGATATAGGTCAAACCAATCTCAATTCTTTTTTCCGGCGGAAGTGTGATACCTGCAATTCTTGCCATGGTCTCCTCTTTTATCCTTGTCTTTGTTTATGTTTGGGGTTGGAGCAGATGACTCTGATCACCCCTTTTCTCCGGACAATTTTGCAGTTCCGGCAGATTTTCTTGACTGATGCTCTGACCTTCATCTTACACCTCACTTGAACCTGTAAGTGATACGCCCCTTGGTCAAATCGTAAGGGGATATCTCCACCAAGACCCGGTCACCCGGCAGGATCCGGATGAAATTCTTCCTCATTCTCCCGGAGATATGGGCCAGGATGATATGCTTGTTGGCCAGTTCCACCCTGAACATGGCATTGGGCAAGGTTTCCAGCACCACGCCCTCGATTTCAAAGACATCGGTCTTAGGCATTGGCCGATCTCCCCGTCCCGCGCCCTTCAACCTGGTCGAGCGACAGTATTTCCACGCCCCGGTCGGTCAGGGCCACGGTGTGCTCATAATGAGCTGACAGGCTCCGGTCCCGGGTAACCGCCGTCCAGCCGTCGTTCAGAACTTCCACTTCCCAATGCCCGGCCGCTATCATCGGTTCTATAGCCAAAGTCAGTCCTTTTTTTAGCCTCGGTCCATGACCGGGCAGGCCAAAATTCGGAAGCTGTGGCTCCTCGTGCAGGCTGCGGCCGATACCGTGGCCGACAAAAGCCCGGATGACCGAAAAGCCAGCCCCTTCCACTTCCTGCTGGATGGCCGCCGATACATCGGATAGTCTGTTCCCGACTTTCAATTCTTCCAGGCCCCGGTAAAAGGCCTTCTCGGCCACCGCGATCAACCTCAGGGCCAGGTCGGAGACCCTGCCGACCGGAACGGTCAGGGCTGCATCCCCGTAAAATCCCTCGTAGACGACTCCGAAATCCAGGCTGACTATGTCGCCTTCCTGGAGACGACGTCCCGACGGGATGCCATGCACAATTTCCTCGTTGACCGAAATACAGAGCGAAGCCGGGTAACCGCGATAGCCCTTGAAGGCCGGCACGGCTCCCAGCTGGCGGGCCCTGGCCTCGGCATAGGCATCCAGTTCCCTGGTTTCCAGCCCGGGCTTGATCATTTCCCGGAGTTCAGACAGAATCCTGGCCACGATCTGCGAGCTTTTCCGCATCATTTCAATTTCCGCCTCGGACTTATATATGATCATGGCCGTCTTGATTCTCCCTGGCTTCGGGCAATCCGGTTG
>JANLFU010000019.1 GCA_024653215.1 Candidatus Saccharicenans sp.
CGTCGAAGGTGTTGAGCCTGGCCTGAATCATGAAAACCTCAACTTGTCCACGCGGGTCGAAGCCGCCGCTTTGGGCTGAATTAAATTAGAATTATCTTCAAGTTCAGGCCGGAAAGCACATAGAAAATTTGCCCGGGTACGAGAATTGACGTGCTGGAAGAACCCTGTGCCCGTTGGATCAGTGATAATTCCACCGCAGGGCTCTTGGTTTGATGCTGGAAGGGATTTCTGATGATGATATTAAGGAAAGAAGCATAAAATCTTTCTTTATTTTTTCTTTTTTTTATTGCCCGGCCCGAAATCACGCCGTGAACTTGTTCAATCAGCAAAGAGCTGAAAAATCTCTCTCTTCTTCCAGAGGTAATAAATTGCCCAGAGACAATAGATCAGGCTCGGAATGACGATGCCTATCCGGAAAAGGCCGGTCAGGGCGGCCACCAGCAAGACATCAAACAGCCACATGCCTATACCCAGCAGGGCAAAGATATAGCCGGTCTTCTTGAAGCGCAGCAGGCCAAAAGAGCTGATTACCAGGAAAACTGACATCACTAGGTCGGGAATGGCGAACCCATTATAAAGGTTGTCTGGAACGGGCAGGGTCTTGGGAAAGCGGTTGGCCAGGAGGTGGCCGGTCCAGAAGGCTATGGTCATCAGGGCCACGAAAAGGTTGATGACCCCGATTATGACCAACCCCAGGATGAATCGTTTTTCTCTGTCCATTTTAACCTCGGATTAGATTGCCAGTTGAATGATATAACATTTGACGGGTCGTTGTAATCTCGAAACTTCAACTTGTGATTGAGTAAAGGTTCGGCCCGGCCGGGGCTTTCTGGCAATTGACAGGGGGTTAGATTGCCGCGAGCAGCTTTCCGCTTAGCGGGTAATTTTTCAGGAAAGGGGAGAAAGCCGAGCTGGTGCCTGTTATTTTTTACTCTCGATCCAGCCCCTTGTTGAAGACTGCCGTCAGGAAGCGGCGGTCACGTTCGGACAGGGCCAGCCGGCCGAACAGGTCGTACAGCAGGTCGGTCACATGCTCGCGGTTGGTATCGTGCATAAAGCCGCGTTTTTCCAGCTTTTTCAGGATCAGCTTTAGGCAATCCTCCTGCTCTTTTCGGGGCAGGGGTGGAGCCACCTGGGGAACGGGCTGGGAGCCTGAGGCCCGGAATATGGCGTAAAGGCTCAACAGAACGGCCGCGGCCAGGTTGTAGGATGGCTGCCGCCCGGCCTGGGGAATAAAGTAGACGAAGTTAGCCCGGCGCAGCTCCCGGTCGGATAGACCCGTCCTCTCGTTGCCGAAGACCAGGCCAATCTTGGTTTCGGCCGGGAAGGTTTTAATTTTCTCCACCATTTCATCTATGGTCAGTATCCTGAAGGCCTTTCTCAGTCTCACGGTTGAAGCCAGGACCAGGTTCAGGTCGGACACGGCCTCGTCCAGGGAAGGATACAGGCTGGCTTTTTTCAGGATGTCGGCTGAGTGGACCGCCGGCCGGAAGGCCTCCGGCTGAAGCTCGGTCAACCCGGTTATTCTCAGCCTGGCAAAGCCGGTATTTTTCATGGCCCGGGCTACCAGGCCGATATTTTCCTGGTTTTCCGGGTTGACCAGGATGACGGTGAATCGGGCGAGGTTGAGGCGGTCTTCGGTGAGCAGGTAGGGAAGCTTCATGCCTGAATTATATCCCAAGTAGTTTCGGTGGAGAAAGGCCTGAGCGCTTCTAAATTCGAAACCAACGAAGGGAATGCCGGGCCGAATACGGTCGAAACCTAAAATTTGGAAAATAGAAAAGGCCGGAGTGCTTCAATGAAACAATCTGGCTAACCGTGAGGTCTCATGGGTTGTTAAACATGGCAAATGGCTTGGAAGTGGAAAGATAAAACCTGTTCTTATGATTTCTCGGCTTTACTGAAAACGAAACCCTTTTTTTCTATCAGGTTCAAGCAATGCTCAACGACTGTCGGGTCATAGAGCTTTCCGGCATTGGCCCTGATTTCCTGCAAGGCCGCCTCCATTCCCAGGGCCGGCCGGTAGGGTCGGTGAGAAGAAATGGCTTCTATCACGTCGGCCACGCAGATTATCTTGGCTTCCAGCAGGATCTGTCCGTCTTTCAGCCCGCGCGGGTAGCCGGAACCGTCAATTTTTTCGTGATGCTGCAAAATTATTTCGGCCACCGGCCAGGGGAAATCGATGTCTTTCAGGATGTCGTATCCTACCTGGGAGTGAGTCTTGATGAGTTCCATTTCGATCTCGGACAGTCGCCCTGGTTTGTTTAGAATCTCAGGTGGCACGGATATTTTCCCCAGGTCATGGATGACCGAGGCGAAATTGACGGCCTGGACCCGTGATTCTTCCAGGCCCATTTCCCGGGCTATGGCTTCGGCCAGTTCGGCCACCCGCTCCTGGTGACCGGCGGTGTAAGGATCCCGCACTTCGACCGTCCTGGCCGTGGCCCTGATAATGCCCTGGAGTGTCTTCTCCAGGTTCCGGGCGGCCGTTTTCCTTTCCGTTACATCAAGAACGATGGCCAGGAAGCTTTTCTTGCGGGCCACGTCCACCAGCTGCAGGTGGACTTCAACCGGGTAGGTGGAGCCGTCCTTTCGCAGGTGAGTAGTTTCGAAGAGGAGCTTTTTCTTGCTACCTTCGAGCAATGGCTTGAGCAGGGCGGCGAATTTTGGCCGGTCAAACTCCGGCTTGAGATGAAGCGGTGTCAGCGTGGTCAGTTCTTCCAGGGTGTAGCCGGTGTTATCGAGGGCAGCCCGGTTGGCATAGGTAATTCTCAGGGAGTCGGGGTCAAAAATGTAAATTTCGTTCTGGCTGTTTTCGATTACCCGCAGCATCTCTTCCTTTTCCTGCTCGGCGGTAACCCTGCCGGTCACATCGCTGACGTAATTCAGGGTGGCCGGGCGGCCTTCCCAGTTTATCTTGACCGCGGTTATCTCAACCCACCTGACCGTGCCGTCCCTGGCTATGAACCGAAATTCATAGGTTGGCTGGAAGGCTTCTTCCTGCAGCCTTCTCTGGTGTCTTTCCCAGACCAGCTTTCGGTCGTCTGGGTGGATGAAATCAAGGAAAGATCTACCGATGATCTCATCTTCTCTGTAGCCGTATTCCAGAGATTTTTTATTGGCCAGTTTCAGCACTCCGTCCTGGGCTACCAGGATAAGCTGCCCGGCATTGTCAAACAGCACCCGGTATTTTTCCTCGCTTTCTCTTAGCTTGTTCTCGGCAGTTATGCGCCTGGTTTCGCCCTGGAGCATAAGGCCGGTAATGACCGTGGCCAGGGGGAAAATCAGCATTATGGGCAACCAGATCCGGCTGATGACTGAAACTCCAGTAGGCCAGGGCAGGATAAGCAGCTGACAGGCCAGCATCACCAGGTGAACGGCCAGGCCAAATCCATATAGCTGGTAGTGGTTGAGTTTGTATAACTTTGGTTTGAAAATTGCCCTGAAGCCCAGGCCGGTAAGCGCGCAAAAGATTATGGTGGCCAACCCGGCCCAGACGCCGTTACCCCCGAGGTGGGCCCTGTAAGCCATGGAAATTACCGAGGCCAGGGTGGCCGGCCAGAATCCGCCGTACAGCCCGGAGAGCGATATAATTATTGACCGCCCATCGTAAATTACTCCGCTTCCGTACCTGTAGGCGACGCTCATGGCGGCCACGGCGGTCAGGCCAAAAACCAGGCCGGTCAGGATTTTTCCGGACTTTTTTTCCAGGATGGTCAGCCGCAGTGTCAGGCTGTAGAGTGTGATCAGGGCCAGGATAAGTGAAACATTGAGTATGAGAGAAATATACATCTGGGCTACCCTTCAGTCAGGATCTTGCCCCGCAGTCCTAATTCCCCTGTGCTATTCAAGGCTTGAGCCAGCTCCCCGGGTTAAAATCCAGATAATAATTATTCTAATTTTAACGGGGTGTCAACCGGGATGTTCTTCAGAGAAGTAATTCAAGTAGCGCAACATTTGACTTTAGTACTTTCCCTGCTGGTTATATTTTTAGCCTTCATGACCAAAACAACCTTTTATCTGCGGAAACTAAATGAAGAAAAATCGGGGAATGAGTATTGTGTCCCCCTTTACCGGCCAAGCTCCCGAACGGCTTTCTCGATCCGATGGAGTGCTTCGACCAGGGTGACCCGGGGACAGGCTAAGTTCATCCGCTCGAAGCCTTCCAGTTCGGGTCCGAATACCGGCCCTTCGTCGAAGTAGACCCTGGCCTTTTTCAGGAAGAATTCGTTGAGTTCTTTCTGGGGCAGCCCGAGGGCCCGGCAGTCCAGCAGGGCCAGGTAGGTACCTTCCGGTTTTAGAAACTTTATCTGCGGGATTTTTTCTTCAAAGTAGTTTCGGGCAAAATCCATGTTATCTTCGAGATAGGCCATAAGTTGGTCCAGCCAGTCCGCGCCCTGGGTGTAAGCAGCTTCCAGGGCTACCAGCCCGAAGATGTTGTTCACCGTGAGGCCCAGGTTGTCCAGTTGTGTCTTATAAAGGTTGAGGAGTCTCTGGTTGGGTATGATTACCAGCGAGGTGGTCAGGCCGGCAATGTTAAAGGCCTTGCTGGGGGCGGTCAGGGTGATGGTCCTGGTGGCGATTTCGGGGGAAATTGAAGCAATCGGGATATGCTTGTGCCCGCGGTAGACATGCTCGGCGTGGATTTCGTCTGAGATGATCAGCAGCTCATGTTTCAGGCAGATTTCGGCCAGCTTTTCCAGCTCTTCTTTTCGCCAGACCCGGCCGACTGGATTGTGCGGGGAGCAAAGGATGAGCACCCTGGTCCGCCGGTCGATTTTATTTTTAAGGTCATCAAAATCCATCCTCCAGGTCCCGTTATCAAAGCGGAGGGGGTTGCTGACCACCCGGCGCCCGTTGTTCTCCACGGCCGAGAAAAAGGGGTAATAAACCGGGCTCTGGACGATAATTTTATCTCCCGGGGCGGTATAAGTCTGGACGCAAATATTGAGGGCCGGGACCACCCCGTGGCACCTGGACAGCCATTCCCGCTTTATTTCCCAGTTATGGCGGACCTTCATCCAGTTGATGATCGCCGACCAGAAAGAACGGGGTATAAAGGGATAGCCATAGGCTCCGTGTTGAGCCCTCCTGATGACAGCGTCCACCACTTCGGGCGGGGCCGGGAAATCCATGTCGGCCACCCACATCGGTATTACCTCTGGCACACCCAGCACCTGCTCGCAGAACTCCCACTTCAGGGAACAGGTGTGGCGCCTGTCCAGGACAGAGTCGAAGTCATACTTTTTCTCAGGCATTGTTCTTTCCTTAAATGGTTCTTCTGGAATAGAGCCGCCTTTAAGGCCGGAAAACAGATGCTAATTTTAGTCGAGGCTGCCCTGAATAGCAACCCCAAAAATACTTGAAAAACTTATTCTAATTTTTTATATGAAAAATTAAAGGCTTACGGTGGCTGGGCGGTAAAGCAAGCCCTGGAAGGGTATGGTGATATTCCGGTTACCTCTATTCAGCCGGGCCAACTAGCTCTACTGTTGCAAGGATATGATATCTATCGCACCCGAAAGATCCGCAAGGATACCAGGTCCCTGGCGGCCCCGGATGATGTTGAGTTCTTATCCGGTCGGAAATCGATGAGAATAACAGTCTCCAATGAAGGTCTTACAGAGGCTATAAAAACTCTGTCCCTGCCAGAGGGAATTCCGTTCGCAATAAGCCAGGATAAATTCAAGATCGTGGAGAGGCTGGGTGCTTTTGAGAGGGTAAGGGAAAGGTTAAGAATCAGGTGGGAAGAAGCCGGGGTAGATGGGTCTATTTCAGGCTACAGGCCTTCAAGTGGGGCGGCCATTGACAGGCTGAAGAGGATGGATGGCTCAAAGGTAGGCTCGGGCGGGGACTTACGGATGATGTCTGTGGGGACCGTCGGGATATATTACATCTATGCCTTTGACGGGAGGCTTCTGGCTGAGTATGATGGATATGGGGATTGCCTGCGTGAGTACATCTACATAGGGGCGAAGATGGTGGCTGAGTACCAGCCAGACAGAGTCGATCCACAGAAGGGCAAATATTACTACTATACCACCGACCAGGTTAACTCCACCCGGGTGGTGACGGATGACGAGGGTAACGTGGTGTATTCCGCGGCCTTTGATCCCTATGGCGGGGTGCAGCAGACCTGGGTCAACACCTTCAACCCCGAGTGGAAATTTTCCGGTCATGAGCAGGACCCTGAATCCTCCCTCTATTACTTCGGCGCCCGCTACTACGACCCCGGCCTCTACCGCTTTCTCTGCCCCGACCCGGTGTTTGGCGAATCTTTAATGAGAAACGATACTCGGCATTGGAACCTGTATATATATTGTTTAGGTAGTCCGATAAATTACATTGACATAAGTGGCCTTTGGGTAGCCCACGCTATGATAAATATCTATAGGGTTCCTGGAAACTGGCGACATCCCAGTGAAGGTTGGCAATTTTTTGGTGATAAGGTAGCAAGAACCAGACTGGACTCGGGAAACATATACTTAACCAGAAATGATAAGGGTAAGGAGGAATTGTTGTTTTATTTTCATTTTAGTATATACATTTATAATGATGATTGTTTGAGTTATTGGGGAACTAATTACAACAGGGTTCTTAAACATGAATTAAGTCATGTAGAGTTTTATATGCGCCATCTGAAGCCGGTACTGACCTGGATTGAAAAGAAATATTTCAAGGAAGTCGAAAAACTCGGCGCTGATAAAGCGCTAGAAAACGCCAAGAATAGGTTATCCAGATATGTCGATTGGATAGGAAGGATAAACGCGTTTTGGATAGATGAAATGCGTGGTCTCGGTTATCAGTTTTGGAAAGATATAAATGATAATTGGATTCAATGGGTTGATGATCCCTTTAATAAATGGTTATTGGGTTTGGACTATTGTTTCTAATTTGAGATAAGGATGCAAACAAGTGAGAGTATTATTTAAGCTAATAAAAAGGAGTCTGTTTGCGATTATAGTAATTGCGATTTTATATTTTTTGGGTATCGTTTCATGGAATTTTTACCTTGAGAGGCGGCTGGAGAACAACGCTAAGAGGTTAAAGGTTGGCATGTCTGATATAGAAGTAATGCATATAATGGGCAAGGCGAGATATGTAGGAGAATCGGAGCCAACAAAGTTGGAAGCTGGGGATTGGTCAAATCCCTTTGTTCACCATATTGACTGTATGAGTTATTTTGATATTCAAAAGATTAATAACCTTATATATTTCGTTTATCACAACTACTTGATAAACATGAAAAACTTAAAGAAAAAAACGGGAAATATTTATATTATCGTATATTTCGATATGAACTATAGGAAAGTTGTTTGTGTAAAGAAAAGGTTTGTTTTATAGTCAAACAAAATAGAAAATGAGGCAAATAGATATGGGAATTGCCTGCGTGAGTACATCTACATAGGGGCGAAGATGGTGGCTGAGTACCAGCCGGCTACGGGCAAGTATTACTACTACACCACCGACCAGGTAAACTCCACCCGGGTGGTGACGGATGATGAGGGTAACGTGGTGTATTCCGCGGTCCATGACCCCCACGGCGGGGTGCAGCAGACCTGGGTCAACACCTTCAACCCCGGGTGGAAATTTTCCGGCAAGGAGCAGGATGCCGAGTCAGGTCTCTACTACTTCGGGGCCCGCTACTACGACTCTACTCTCTACCGCTTCCTCAGCCCCGACCCGGTGATCCCCGCCGACCGGGCCCTCTACAACCCGCAGCGGTGGAATCTGTATGGGTATTGTTTGAATGATCCAATTAATAATATAGAAATTAGCGGAAAATGGACCGAAAAAGCTCATCGTAATATGACATATCGCGCTATGCTCATAGCATTTTCAGATTGGCCGCCTCCTGTTGCCAAAGCTCTCGCAGATATAGTGGCAACGGCCTGCGCTTATGTAGATGTCGACCCTACCACGAGGTCTACACCATGTGTGGGATGTATTGAGGGGGAAATAATTCACTGGCCCAGTGAAGAGCAGATCCTAGATTGGCACTTTCCTGATAATGCCCGTTTAATAGAGATGATTAACGTCGCGGAGACAACTCTGGATCCTTACGAATTTGGCAAAGCATTGCATGTTATTCAAGATTTTTTTGCCCATTTCAATTATGGGAGCAACCATGTAGGGGATACAGTCCTTTCTATTATTGCAAAAATATTCCCAGAATTAGGTTTAAAATGTTACGATCCGGATGATCCTTGGGCACATTCTGATATGGCGTTAGATGCACTTAGAATTACGCTAGACTTATGTATTCAATACGAGAGAAGGTTATCGGAATATTTCTTTTGTAATTAGGTGAATATATGATAAAAACACTGACTCGTCATCCTATTATTAGATATGCGAGGATGGGCTTATGTTTAATTATTGTTTCCGTATCTCTGCTGATATCTTATGGAGGATTCTTAGGGTACTCAATTCTACCGGCAGATGTAGTTTTTTCCTGGGCAAGCGTGGCTACCAAGTTGTTACTTTTAACAGGGATGACATTCTCTCAGCTGATAAAAGGGAATATATATTCAAAAATATCCTGGACCTTTTTTGTTGCTTCTCTTGCGGTTTTAGGCTTGATTTATTATGCCATTGTTATCAATATTAATACGAAACAGGCCAGGCGGGGGAAGGCCAAATTTCCGGTGAATGTTTTTTTGATTCACTTTGCGGGTGTGGGTCTCAGCCTATTAGCTCCCATGGGAATTGATAATTTTTCTGCCACGATGGCCATAATCGGCGCAGTTGTTGTCTCCTCGTATCTTTTTCTCGATTTCTTGCTCGCGAAAAAAGAAGCACAAAAGAACCTTACCGTCTTAGCGGAGGATTTAAATAACTGGTTAAAGTAGCATTTGGCGAGGTCAAAGTTGAAAGCCCTGGGCGATGTGGTGCATTCCGCGGATTATGATTTATTCGGGGGATGATTATGGCGGGTAAATTATCAAGTTATCGGTTAGGGCGGATATTATGCTTTTTTGTTTATTTTTCTCTGGGTTATTTTTTATCACTAACTTTCATGAATGATTCGTCTGGTTCAGCTGTCCCCATGAGTATTTTCTTTTCCTGGGGTAGTTTACTTTTCTTTCTAACGCCCTATCTGGAGAGAATCATAAATTTAGATTTTTTATTTATCCATTCGATCGTCTTTTTTCTTTTCATTGGGGCCTTAGAGCTAATTTATCTAATTAGCCTGGTAGTAATTAATTCCAGGCTGGCAAAGAAGAATAAACGCTTCCCTGTTTTTACTCTTGTTTATCATTTTTTAGGTGTAGTCGTTGCGTATTTTTTCAGGTTCAAGTATTTTGAGGAAAGCGGAAATATTTATCTTCTTTATCTTGTATTTAGCCCAATGGTGATTCTATACATTTATTTAGATTGGCGCCTGGCCAGGGGATTAATTCGTCTAAAAAACGAGGCGCAGTGATGGCCTCTTGATATTTTAATCAATGTTAGAGTAGCTTAAAATTAATGTTACCAGGTTGCCTTATGATGAAGATGGGCAATTGCTTGGTATGATGGCTATGGGAATTGCCTGCGTGAGTATGTCTACATAGGGGCGAAGATGGTGGCTGAGTACCAGCCAAACAGGGTCAATCCACAGACGGGCAAGTATTACTACTACACCACCGACCAGATTAACTCCACCCGGGTGGTGACGGATGATGAGGGTAACGTGGTGTATTCCGCGGTCCATGACCCCTATGGCGGGGTGCAGCAGACCTGGGTCAACACCTTCAACCCCGGGTGGAAATTTTCCGGCAAGGAGCAGGATGCCGAGTCAGGTCTCTACTACTTCGGGGCCCGCTACTACGACCCCGGCCTCTACCGCTTCCTCAGCCCCGACCCGGTGATCCCCTCTGACCGGGCCCTCTACAACCCGCAGCGGTGGAATCTGTATGGGTATTGCCTCGGCAACCCGACTAATTATGTTGACTTAAGTGGCGCCGAAACAATAAATATTTTAATACTTAGATTATCGTGTGGGAGTTCGTCGACAAAGGGGCTGGTGTTTGCTAATGGTCAGTATATTGGGTTCAGCCTCGAAAGACCTGCTAAAGGGCCAAGCCCGGCATTTAGCTGTGTGCCTGAAGGAGAATACAGTGTTACAAAAGTGGAATATGCACAATATGGGAAAGAATATTTCCCGGTCTTCTGGTTAGACTGTCGTGTTTTTGATCCCGAAATTAATGATTACCGTATAGCATCGATACTAGCAGGATCATACTTATCCGCACTGCATAATTGCATTTACATTGGAGACAAATTCGAAGGCGATTCTAAATTACTCGGAAGTGAGGCTATAAAAGATCTTGATAAAATTTACCTTAAAGAGACTCTTAAGCTTGTTGAGATGGCTTCTTATGCTACCCAGACTGACATGGTTTTGTATTCTTTTGATGGACTTGATTCATTAAGCAGGGCAGCCTGGGCCGCATCAGAAATTCAAATTAATGTGATGATTACATCAGTGGTTACGATAATGAGTACGATTATGATCATGATGATGATGTCGCCTTGTATATAAACTTAAAATGGAAAGTTGGCCATGAGAAATACCAGAAAATTAAAAAGGCAGTATAGCATTATATTTTTTCTTCTCATATTTTCAATTGTTGGGCTAAGAGCCTATGCCATAGTTGCACAAGAAACTACTTCAGATATATGGGATAGAGCAAAAAAAGCTTTTGAAAATTATTTCGACTACCCAACCAGGAAAAATATTTGCGAAGCCTTAAACGCTTTACCTCCGGACGAAAAGCTAAAGGAACTGCCCTGGACGTTCAAAATTATTATAGATTATGAGTTTAATCCTGATGTCTTATCAATGGACGCTGAGTCTGGGAACATCTGTGCAGCCCTGGTTGTCAGCAAATTGCTTAAATATGTAGATGTAGAGACTAGGCGTTCTTTTGTTTTTTCTATTTGGAGGCTTTTAAGAAATAAGCCCGAGATCTTCCTTAAAGTGTTTCGCGATGAAAATATTTCAGCTTTTTTTCTCCAGTGGGTATTTCCTATAGCACTTGATAGGCTATCCAGAGAAAGAATTGTATATGAGATCAATAATAGAATTAATGCCATTAAATCGGTAGATACTCCAGAGCTAACTGAAATAGGGAAAAAATATGTTCAATTTTTTGATTGGTATTTAGGTTATAAAGGTTTGAAAGATGTAACTTACTGTAAGGAAGAAAAGCTTTCTCTGCAAGATTTTCCGTTTGAGGAAAGAGTAAGGAAGGCGATGGATGCGGTTATACGAGTTCCTTGTGAGCAAAACATAAAGAATTTGATGGAGATTTTATCAGAAAGGGGAAATATTAAGGATATAATTGATGTTGATGCGCCAAAGAGCCCTTGGTTTAAACCCGTCCGCAATTTATTCGAAGCATTGCGATATGAATCACTTTGTGGAAATACGCATGCTGTTGAATTCTTGCTTAAATATATCGCTCTATTTATGAATCCCGGACCTATATACTACGGAGTTATGAGTGAAATTCTATTCATAAACCCAGCGATATTTATAAGTTCATTAGGAGGAAGAAAGGAACAATTAACAAATAGCTCTATTGCTGAATATGTTCTTGCGTTTCCTCTCTGGTATCAAGCAGATGATAAAGTATTTTATGAGAGACGGATTGAGGCATTAAGCGCGCTTAGTTTGCCTGAAAACAAGAAGCTGATTAATATAATTATAGATTTACTAAAAGAGGAAGTAGCTAAAAATAAAGACCGGGTCTTACATCAAAATATTTTCTATAATGGAAATTGATGTCGACGAAGCCGGATCATCTATCTGGATGGCCAGAGATCTTGTCCTTGTGCAGGTAGGGCTTTCCGTTGAACCGGCGGGCTCTTGGACTAAGACTCCGGGAATGATAAACTTTAAGGTAAAAGGAGAGCCTGGCCTGGTGGTCTGGGTGGACGAGATTGAAGCCAGGATTCTTGATTCGGAGACCAAACATAATGCCAGGGGTGCCATTTTAGGCCGTTTTTGGCAGCGGCTATTGGCCGACGGTTTTGAGGATTACGAGAACCACGAGGAATTAAAGGCTTACGGTGGCTGGGCGGTAAAGCAAGCCCTGGAAGGGTATGGTGATATTCCGGTTACCTCTATTCAGCCGGGGCAACTGGCTCTCCTGTTGCAAGGATATGATATCTATCGCACCCGAAAGATCCGCAAGGATACCAGGTCCCTGGCGGTCCCGGATGATGTTGAGTTCTTATCCGGTCGGAAATCGATGAGAATAACAGTCTCCAATGAAGGTCTTACCGAGGCTATAAAAATTCTGTCCCTGCCGGAGGGTATTCCGTTCGCAATAAGCCAGAATAAATTCAAGATAGTGGAGAGGCCGGGTGCTTTTGAGAGGGTAAAGGAAAGGTTAAGAACCAGGTGGGAGGAAGCCGGGGTAGATGGGTCTATTTCAGGCTACAGGCCTTCAAGTGGGGCGGCCA
>JANLFU010000001.1 GCA_024653215.1 Candidatus Saccharicenans sp.
GCTAATGCCTTTTTCATGTTAACCTCCTTTCGCCAGCTTAAAGAGCAAGTGACGTGCCAGCCTTTTTGACCAGATCCAGCATTTTTAGCTTCTCTACCATAGACGTATATAAAGATGGAATATTCTCATGGATTGTGCAAATCAGTCCCGAGGGCGTCAACCATGGGTTCGAAAAGTGTTATATGGAGCGCTGGCCTAATCGGTATCAGCAAGATGGAAATATCACGATATTGATTAACTTATCAGAGTCAGAAGGTAATGAAGGCGGGCAATCAAGTTTCATTTCTGTTAGGAGTAAAAAGCAAATTCCCACCCCTCCTGGCCCGTGGCGTCAATGATCGTTGACCACCGTCTTCGGGAGTGACAAGAAGGCTTTACCTGCCAGACGCGAGGAAGCATTTAACACCACCCGTCAAGGCTTGATTTGAATGACCTCGGCTTCGTCGGCCCTGTGCCCCAGGAACCGGTGTGGCTTTATTTTTAGGAAGGGTACTGGAAGGAGACAGGGGCCGCTTGGAGAACCCCGGATAATATCTTAACCAGGGAAGCCCGGTGCTCCGGAGCCAGAAAGATTTCGCTTCGAGGCCTGAGAAGGCGAAGACCAACCTGTCAATATTACAGCTGAACGAACTATTTTCCCTGTCCGGCCAGGCAGAAAGCCAGCCTGTCTTCATTAATATTTATGATGTGTTTTTTCCTGTCCGGGAATCGGCTCAGATCAGGAATTTGCCGTTCTTGGCTATGTATTTCCCCTTGGCGATGATGGTCACCTTGTCCACCAGGGCATCGTAGTGGTGCTTGCTCTTGTTCTTTCCGATCCCGTAGGAATCGCCGATGGCAAAGTGAACCGTGCCGAAGGCCTTTTCTGCTTCCAGCATGTTGGGGCAGATGCGGGCCCCGGGGTTGGTGCCGATGCCGAACTCTCCGATGATAAACCCGGTCTGGTCGGAGCCGATATTCTTCACTATGGCTTCGATACCTTTACCCTTCCAGCGGATCAGGCGACCTTCCTTAAATTCCATCTCGCCGTGGCCCAGCTTGTCGTCGATCAGGCTGATGACCAGCTTGCCGGTAAAGGTTTCTTCCACCGGGCAGGTGTAGCATTCGCCGGCCGGCAGGTTGCCGTGCTTGCCTTTTTTACCGATGTCGCCGTTGTCGTTGTGCCACTCCCGCCCCTTGACGCTGAAGCTGATGTTGGTTCCGGCTTCATTTTCGATGATTACCCGGTCGGCATCTTTCATCGCCCTGATGACCTTCTTGGTGAACTCGTTCATCTTGGTGAAATCGATGTTGACCAGCCTTTCCATCATGTCCACGGTTATCCCGGGCATCATGCAGATGCGGCTGAGCTTCATACCCTGGCTGACCATGAAGCCGCGGAAGGGCTTTTCCTGGATCCGGGCATCCAGGAGGTAGGTGATGACATCTGCCTTTTCTGTCAGCAGCTTGAACAGTTTCGTTGGTTCGGTTATCGGCCGCAGGGTCTCGGTCATCAGGTAGGTGGTGGTTTCCGCTCCGGCCTTCTTGGCGTAAAAGGCCAGGGCTTCGGCTATTTCCATTTTTTGCTTGTCGGTGACCAGGAGGAAGTTCTCCCCCGGCTTGAGCTTAAGGGATTGAAAGATGGCCTTTTCAGCGGCCTGGTAGAGTTTGGTAGCTTTCATTTATTCTTTCCTTTCTTTTATTTCATTTTTCCTTTTTTGATTGCCAGTAGACGAAACCGACCAGCAGGATGAAGACCACCAGGCTGATGATTTCACCGTACTGGCTGAACCAGCCGGCCGGGGTTCCGTCAACCCACTTGCCATTTTCCAGGACCATGGGTATGCCCAGGCTGACGTAGTGGTCGAGCTTGGCCAGCTTCAGGACGGCCAGGACAATTCCCATCAGGGCTCCGCCGGCGATGAAACCGGAAGAAATCAGCATGCCCCGGTTGTGCCTCTTCTCGGCCAGCTCCTTGTCCTGGCTGGACTTCTTGACCAGGTGGGACAGGAATCCGCCCACGAGAAGCGGGGTGGTCAGTTCCAGCGGCAGGTACATGCCAAGGGCCAGGGGCAGCGGTGGAATCTTGCAGAGCTCGGCCACCAGGGCAATCGAGGCCCCGATGCCGTAAAGCAGCCAGGTCACCGGCTCCTTGGACATCAGCGACCTGATGACCGCGGCCATCAGGTTGGCCTGGGGGGCGGCCAGGGCCCCGCTCTGGAAGGAGAAGGCCTTGTCCAGGATGAATATGGCCACACCCACGGCCAGAGCCGAAACCAGGATTCCGGTAAACTTGAACCTTTCCTGGTTCCGCGGCGTGGCTCCGATCCAGTAGCCAATCTTGAGGTCGGTGATGAAGCTTCCGGAAACGGCCAGGGCGGTGCAGACCACGGCTCCGATCAGCAGGGCAACACCCATGCCTTCCTGCCCGGACAGTCCCGCGCCTATGAGAATGACACTGGACAGGATCAGGGTAATCAGGGTCATTCCGGAGACCGGGTTGGTGCCGACGATGGCGATGGCCGTGGCCGCCACCGTGGTGAACAGGAAAGACAGAACCAGGCAGATAACCACCCCGATCAGGGCGAATTTCAGGTTGGAAATCCAGAGGAAGTAGAAAAAGATGGCCACAGCCGTGGCCAGGATGCCGGCGATGATGGTGGACATCTTCAGGTCACGGTCGGTCCGGATGGTTTCGGCCGAAGCCTGCTTGCCCTTGAGAATTTCCTTGAAACCAAGGGAGAAAGCCCGGGCCATGATGGGCAGGGACTTGATTATTCCCAGCACTCCCGCCATGAAGATGGCCCCGATGCCGATGTAGCGAACATAGGTGGTGAAGATCTGAACTTCGCTCATCTGGGCGATGGGAATTTTGCCGGGATAAATGGCCTCGGTAAAATGCTGTCCCAGGAACCAGATGACCGGGATGAAGGCGAAGTGGGAGAGCAGGCCACCGGCCACGATGATGGCGTTGTAGCGCAGGCCGATGACATAGCCCAGGCCCAGGAAAGCCGACAGGGCGTCAATCTTCAGGACCATCCGGCTCTTCTCGGCCAGCCGGTCCATGAACGGCAGGAAGCGAAAGGTGATGACTTCATCCCACAGGCGGACGCCGATGGCCAGAAACTCGTAGATACCGGAAATTATTACTCCCAGAATCAGAGGCCTGGCCTGGTCGCCGCCGCCTTCGCCCGAGACCAGGATTTCGGTGGTGGCCGTGGCTTCGGGGAAGGGCAGTTTCCCGTGCTGTTCCACGCAGAAATAGCGGCGCAGCGGGATCAGGAACAGTATGCCCAGGCAGCCGCCCAGGAAAGTTGACAGGAAAATCTTGAAGATATCGATGGGCAGGCCGATGATGAACAGGGCCGGAATGGTAAAGATGGCCCCGGCCACCAGGGCTCCCGAGGCGGCGCCGATGGACTGGATGATGACGTTTTCCAGGATGGTGTTTTTGCGGGAATAAGTGTAGCCCAGGCCCACGGCCAGGATGGCGATGGGGATGGCCGCTTCGGGCACCGTTCCAACCTTAAGGCCCAGGTAGGCCATGGAAAAGGTGAAGAACAGGGCCATGAACAGGCCCCAGAGCACCGAGCGGACAGTGACTTCGGGAATGAGCCTCTCGGCCGGAACCAGCGGGGTGTACTTTTCACCGGGTCCCAGCTCGCGGTAGGCTTCGGGCGGCAGGGATTTCTTGGCAGTCTCCATTTGCCCTCCTTAATAATTTAATTTTTATTTATTAAAAAGAGGGTTATTCGCCCAGCCTTCCCAGCACGTCATCCGTGACCCGGTTGAACAGGTTGTAGTTGACCTTGATTTTCATGTCCTGCCGGACCTTCTGCAGGTAGCTGTAAAGAAACATCTCCCGGTTCTGGTTGAGCAGGGTAGCCATTTCCTGGTCTTTAACCTTGGCGAAGTCTTCCCGGGTGACTTCCTTTCTCTCCAGCACCCTTAACACGGCATAGCCGCCGCTGGTCTCAAAGGGTTCGCTCGGCTGATTAAGAGGCAGGCTGAAAGCCAGCTTATCCAGCTCGGTGGTATCGTCAATCAGGCTGAGATACTGCCCGCGCTTGTGAGTTTCAGCCCGCTTGTATTCCAGGCCGTTACTCTTGGCGAAATCTTCCCAGTTGACGGCCTGGGCATATTTCAGTGAAGCCAGTTTTTCCTTGAGCCTTGCTTTTTTCAGTTCACCGATGAGGTCAGACTTCACCTGGTCTTTGACCTCGTCCAGGGAGGCCGGGTGCTCCGGGTTTATCCCGGTGAGCTGAACCAGGGCCACGCCTTCATAGGTGAAGACCGGCGAAGATATTTCTTTTTCCTTGAGCTCAAAGAGGGCCTGGCTCAAAAAGCCGGAGGAATCAACCTGGGGAATCGGGTCGCCCTTTTTAAGCAGGCCGGTGGGCTGGGTGGTCAATCCTTCTCTACGGGCGGCCTGCTCCAGGTTCCTGGTTTTCCGGGCTACCCTGGCCAGCTTTTCCATCCGGTCCGAAGCCTGGTTCCGGGCTTTCTGTTCTATAAGGCTGTTCTGGATCATGGCCTTGACCTCGGCCAGCGACCTGGTTACTTCTGGCATCTTTTCCGTGGCCTTCAGGATGGAGACGGCGTAACCCAGGTCCAGGGGCTCGGTCACCTGGCCGGCTTCCAGCTGGTTGATGGCCTTGATTTCTTCGGGGGTGAAGCTCTGCCAGTCATAGTAACCCCAGTCGCCGCCGGCTGAGGCCTTGTCGTCCTTCGAGTACTGGCTGGCCAGCCGGGCAAAATCCTCTCCCGAGGTCAACCGGGAATGGATGTTCTTTCCCAGGTCCAGAACCTGCTGCTTGTCGGCCTCGGTGTAGGTCAGGTAAATCCGGCTGACCTTGATTTTGGCCGGTTCCTTGAACTGGCTGATATTGTCCTTGTAGTATTTTTCGATTTCCGAGTCGGAGATGCTGATTTCTTTTTTCAGGTCGTCGGTCTTGAGAAAGACCATCTGTCCCTCGCGCCGCTCGGGCACCCGGTACCTGTCCTTGTTCTTTTCGAAGAAATTATTGATTTCTTCTTCTGTTGGAGAGGCCGATAGCTCTATCTTGTCGGTCGAAGCCACCAGGTATTCGAGCTTGACCGTTTCGTTCTGGTTCCGGTAGTTTTCCCAGACCTCGTCCTCGGTCACGGCCACCCCGGCAGTCAGCAACTGGTATATTTTGTTGATCAGGATGTCATCCCGGAGGCTGTCCTCGAATTTCTGGATGGGGACGTGATTCCAGTCCAGGATTCTCTTGTATTCTTCAAAGCCCACGAATTTCCCATCCCTCTGGAAAACCGGGAAGCTCGTGATCTTTTCCTGGAGTTCGCTGTCGGTGGCCTTCAGGCCTTTTTTCCTGGCCAGGTGGAGCAGGAGTTGCTGCTGGACCATCTGTTCCAGGATCTGCTGGGGAAGGTTGAGCTGCCGCAGCAGGGCCGGGTTGAGGTCGGGGTATTCCTTTTTCATGGCCTCCACCCGCTGCCGCAGCACGTTGAAGTAATCTTCGACCGAGATGTCGGCCTTGCCGATCTGAACGATGGTGTTTTCCCGCCGGGATTCGCCCAGACGGCCGGCGCCGCCCCAGACGGCAAAGATGGCTATGACAAAGGTGGCGATAACTATCCAGAGCACTGGAGCCAGTGATTTAACGTTCTTCCGCATTGTCTTTAGCATGGCTTATTTCTCCTGTTTCTTTTCTTCCCGCTCGAAGTGTGGTCTCAGGCGGTTGTAGGTGGAGGTGAGGTCCTCGCAGAAAACCCTGGTCTGGCCGATGATCGGCATGAAGTTGGAATCACCCGGCCAGCGGGGAACGACGTGGATATGAAAATGACCGGTCACCCCGGCCCCGGCCGGCTGTCCCAGGTTGAGGCCGACGTTAAAACCGTGAGGCCGGTAACTTTTCTTCAGAACTCTCAGGGCCAGCTGCACCAGTTCCATGGCTTCGGCCACGATTTCCCGCGGGGCAGTTTCGAAGCTGGCCAGGTGGCGGTAAGGGGCCACCATCAGGTGGCCGGTGGTGTAGGGGAAACGGTTGATGATGATAAAATTGAATCGGCCCCGGTAGAGAATCAGAGATTGGCGGTCATCCTTTTTCTTCAGAGCCTGGCAAAAAACGCAGCCTTTCATCTTCAGGGCCTTTTTAACGTATTCTAATCTCCAGGGAGCGGTGCAGTATCTCATTTATTCTGATTGAGCATCTCCTTCAGCAGTTTGGATGGCTTGAAGTACAGGACTTTCTTGGGCGGAACCTTGACCAGTTCGCCGGTCCGCGGGTTGCGACCGGCCCGGGGAGCCCGCTGGCGGAAGCGAAAGCTGCCGAAACCGCGGAACTCGATTTCCTCGCCCTTGAGGATGGCTTCCTTGATGGCTTCGAAGAACAGGTTGACTCCAACTTCAGCTTCCTGCTTGGAGATGTTTAGTTCCCGGGAGACGATATTTACCAGGTCAGCCTTGATCATGATTCACCCTCCTTTTTGCCGTTGGTCCTGCCGGGCAGGTTCTTAAGTTGTTCTCTTAAGAGATCGCCCAGGGTCAGGCGGTCGCTCTGACCCTCCAGGTATTTCTGGAATTCCTTTTTCTGCTGGTCCACCTGGGCCTGCCGGAAGCTCAGCGAGATTTTCCGGGCGGCCGGGTTGAGCTTGATTATTTTGGCCATCTTCTCTTCGCCGATCTTGAAAACTTCGGCCGGGTTTTCCACCCGGTTGTCATCCAGCTCGGAGTTGAAGACCACGCCTTCGATTCCGGGCATGATTTCCACGAAGACGCCGAACTCGGCGATCCTGACGATTTTAACCTTGAGCACGTCGCCCACCTTCTGGCGCTGGAAGAAATCCTCCCAGATATCGCCTTCCAGCTGCTTGATGCCCAGGGAGACTTTCTGCTTCTCCAGGTCGACGTTCAGCAGCACCACCTCGATCTCCTCTCCCACCTTGAGCTTGTCCGAGGGATGCCTGACTTTTTCCCAGCTGATATCGGAAATGTGCACCAGGCCTTCGATGTCCTTATCCACCTGGACAAAGGCCCCGAAATCGGTCAGGCTGGTTATCTTGCCCTTGAGCCTGGAGCCGGGATTATGCTTCTGGGCGAAGAGCTCCAGCGGATGCGGGGTGACCTGCTTGAGCCCGAGCGAAATTCTTCTATTCTCCGGGTTGACTTCAAGAACCTGGACGGTCACTTCCTGGCCGACCTGGAGGACCTTCTTGGGGTGGACCATCTTCTTGGACCAGGTCAGGTCGGAGACATGAACCAGCCCTTCCACACCCTTTTCCAGTTCGACGAAGGCCCCGAAGTCGGTCAGGCTGACCACCTTACCGGTAATCCTGGTTCCCGGCTGGTACTTCTGCTCAACGCTCAGCCAGGGGTCAGGGGTCAGCTGTTTATAGCCCAGTGAAATCTTTTCCTCGTTCTCGTTAAAGTCCAGGACCACCACCTCCACTTCCTGGCCCACCTGGAGCACTTCCGAGGGGTGGTTGACCTTGCCCCAGCTCAGGTCGGATATATGGAGCAGGCCCTCGACCCCGCCCAGGTCGATGAAGGCCCCGAAGCTGGTCAGCGACTTGACCGTGCCCTTGACTGTGCCGCCTTTAACCAGGCGCCCGAAGACCCGGCGCTTCCTCTTCTCGCGCTCGTCCTGGAGCAGGAGTTTGCGGGACAGGACCACGTCCTCTTCCTTGCGGTTGAACTTCATGACCTTGAATTTCAGGGTCTGGCCCAGCAGGGAATCGGGGTCCTTGAGCGGGCGGAGGTCGGCGTGGGACTCGGGCAGAAAGGCATCCAGGCCCACGTCCACGGTATAGCCGTTCTTGGTCCTGGCCTTGATCGTTCCGGTGACCCAGTTATTGGAATGATAGGCCTTTTCCAGGTGTTCCAGGGCCCGCAGGGCGTCGGCCTTTTTCTTGGACAGGATGAAGTACCCGTCCTGTGGCCTGGACCTTTCCAGGATGGCCTCTATTTCGGTTCCGACCTTGATTTCTTCAAATTCCTGGGGAGTCCTGAAATCTTCCAGGGGAATGGCCCCCTCGGTCTTGTGGCCGATGTCGAGCAGCAGGTGGCTGGGGGTCTTTTTCACCACCCGGCCCCGGACGATGGTGCCGGCACTCAGTTCCTGTTCGGAAAGATGGTACTGGTCGAGAAGACGTTCGTAGTCTTCCGGCGTCAGCTGGTCGTCGTTCTTGGGATTCTTTTTGGTGTCAGTCATGGGTCACCTTCTCCTGATGTGAATTCTGTTGGAAGCTATGGCGGATAGCCGCAACAGTTTTGTTGATCACCTCGGGCGGGGTGGAAGCCCCTCCCGAAAGCCCGATTTTATTCACACCCCGCAACATCTCGGGGGTGATTTCTTCCGCGGATTCGATGAAATAGGTCCTGGGCAGCAGCCGGCGTGAAATCTGGTAGAGCTTGTTGGTGTTGGAGCTGTTCTTGCCGCCTATGATCAGCAGGGCCTCCACCTGGCGGGCCAGCTCGGCCGTGGCCACCTGGCGGATGCGGGTCGACTGGCAGATGGTGTTGAAGACCTGGAGTTCGGCGGTTTTCTCGGCCAGTACCCCCACCACCTGGCTGAAAAGCTGTCCGTCCTGGGTGGACTGGGCCAGGACGGCTCTCTTTTTCCTGAAAGGCAGGGCCCTGGCCTGCTCTTCGTTTTCCACCACCCGGGCTTTGCCACGGCTGTAGCCCAGAAGGCCCTGGATTTCGGGGTGGTTCTTGTTGCCGACGATTATGATTTCTCCGCTCCGGCGGCTGAGCCGGTCCACGGTCTGCTGTATCTTTTTGACAATGGGACAGGTAGCGTCCACCAGTCTTACCTTTTTCTTTCTGAGGGCCCGGTAGACGGCCGGGGAAATCCCGTGGCTGCGGATTATCACCGTGTCACCGGGTTTTAGCTGGCTCAGGGAATCGGCCACCAGGATGCCGTCTTTCTGCAGGCTGGTGATGACCTCTGGGTTATGGATGATTTCGCCCCAGCTGAAAATCCGCTGCCCGGACTTCTGGCCGGTCTTCCGGGCGAGCTGCAGGGCCCGTCTGACTCCGTAACAAAATCCGCTGTTTCTGGCTACGATGATTTCCATAGAATATATTGATTGAAGAATAGCTTCCTATACTATAGAAGTCAAAACCCTTTGTCAACCCTAAGTATAGGAAAAATCTTTACTTAGAGCCAATCCGGGCGACCTGCTGGCCGGTTTGCTCCGGCGGTCAACCTTCCCCCGGAGTTCATTTGCTGGGGAACAGAATTTTGACTGCCGGCTGGCTATGATATTCCGTCCATGTCCCTGGTTGTTCCGTCCTGGTGCTTCCAGCCAACCTGGCTGGTTTCAGTCCATCGGCCTTCCAGGGCTTCAGGAAATGGCCTGCTTCTCTTCCTCCAGGATTTTAGCAATTTCTTCTTCTTTCGGCAAATCATCCAGGCTGTTGAGTCCGAAGTACTGCAGGAACCTTTCGCTGGTGCGGTAGACCAGCGGATTGCCTGGCGCCTTTTTCCTGCCGACAATTTTTATCAGCTTCTTTTGCAGCAGGCTCTTCAGGCAATAGGTTGAATCCACGCCCCGGATGGCCGAAATCTCGGCCTGGGTTATCGGCTGATGATAGGCGATGATGCTCAGGGTTTCCAGGGCGGCCGAGGACAGCTTGGTCTTCTTCTCGATCTGCAGCAACCGCCTGACCCACTGGTCGTGCTCTGGCTTGGTGGTGAAGAGATACCCGCCGCCTGACTGGACCACCTGGATTCCCCGCCCGTCGCTGGCATAGTCAGACAGCAGAGAGTTGAGGGCGGCCTCCAGCTCTTCGTCCGGCACCTCGCCCAGGACTTCCTTCATTTTTTCCCGGGTCAGGGGCTCCTGGGAAATAAAAATCAGAACTTCCAGTATGGCTTTCAGTTGGTCATTCATGGCTCTGTCCGTGGCTGTGGGGCCTGGACTTGCGCAGCCAGACCCTGATGGTCTGAAATAGCTGTTCCTGCACGGCTATCACCAGGTGATTTTTCACCAGCTCCAGCAGGCAGAAAAAGGAAACCAGGGCTTCTTCCAGCGTTTCCTGGCCGGAGAAGTATTCCAGGAAATCCATGGAGCCGTGGGTTTCCAGGTAACCGAGCATTTCTTTCATCTTTTCTTCAACCGAAACGTCCTTGCCCTTGATGACCTGGAGGTTTTCCCTTTCCTTTTTTTTCATCAGCAGGAAGAAGGTCTCGGCCAGGTCGAACAGGCTCACTTCCAGCAGCTCGGCTTCTTCGGGCTTGGCCACCGGCGGCAGGAAGGTTCTTTTCCATCGCAGAAGCTGGTCTTCTTCCTTTTCCCGGAGAAGGGTGCAGGCCACCTTGACCTTCTGGTATTCCAGCAGGCGGTCAACCAGGATCTGGCGCGGGTCGTCGGCCTGGATGGCTTCCTGTTCCCGGGGCAGCAGCATCTGGGACTTGATGTAAATCAACAGGGCGGCGATCAGCAGGAACTCGGCTTCCCGGTCCAGGTTGATCTGGTCTTTCCTTTCCAGGTATTCCAGGTAATCCCGGGTGATGACGGCGATGGGAATGTCGTGAATATCTATCTTTTTCTTCCGAATCAGGAACAGCAGCAGGTCCAGCGGACCTTCAAAGATTTCCAGCCGAACCTGGTAACCGTCGCCGGAGGCAGAGCTACCCGGAACCGTCAACTGGCTTTCCTGGCTGTCCTGAATTTCCTGTTCCATCAAACCTTTCCTGGGGTGGAGTGACTGCCCGGGAAAACCAGGCCCATGACTTCCCGGACTTCGGCCATGGTCTTTCCGGCCACTTCCCGGGCCTTCTTGTTTCCTTCTTCGAATATTTCCCAGACCAGTTTCGGGTGCTTTTCATAGTAGGCCCGTTTTTCACGGAAAGAGGCGAATTCCTGGATCAGGGCCTCGATAACAACTTTCTTGCATTCCAGGCAACCTATGGAAGCGCTGCGGCAGGCGGCGGCCAGCTCGGCCCGCTTCTCTTCTGATACAAAAGCCTTGTGCAGGGTGAAAACCGGGCAGTCGTCCGGCTCGCCTGGGTCGGAGCGGCGTTTCCTCCTGGTGTCGGTGACCATGGGCGAAATTTTCTTCCGGATGGTTTCCGGCGAATCCTTGAGGTAGATGGCGTTGCCGTAGGACTTGCTCATCTTGCGCCCGTCGGTCCCGGCCAGCTTGGGGACCTCGGTCAGCAGCATCTGGGGCTCGGGGAAGACCTCTCCGTAGAAACGGTTGAAGCGCCGGACTATTTCCCGGGCCAGCTCGATGTGGAAGGCCTGGTCTTCGCCGACCGGCACCACTTCCGCCTTGTAAATTATGATGTCGGCCGTCTGCAGCAGCGGGTAACCGAGAAAGCCGTAGGTGTTCAGCTCCCGGTCCTGGATTTCCTGCTGCTGCTCCTTGAAGGTGGGGACCCTTTCCAGCCAGGGCAGCGGGGTGATCATGGACAGCAGCAGGTGCAGCTCGGCGTGTTCCTTGACTTCTGACTGGATAAACAGGACCGACTTTTCCGGGTCCAGCCCGGCCGACAGCCAGTCCAGGGCCACTTCAAAGGTATATTCCCTGATGACCTTCGGGTTTTCGTATTCAGAACTCAGGGCATGCCAGGGAACGATGGTGAAGAAACAGTGGTGGGTCTCCTGGAGCTTGACCCAGCCCCGGAGGGCACCCACGTAGTTTCCGAGATGCAGGGGACCGGTGGGTCTCATCCCGCTCAGAACCGTTTTCTTGCGATGTTGACTCATGGCGACGGCACTCAGAAAAAGATTACGGCCAGAATTAAGTATTGTAAAGGCCTGATGATCAGGTCCAGGAAGCCCACGGAAATCAGCATGATTACTATCAGGAAGCCATACGGCCTCAGCCTGGAATAGCTATCAGCCAGGCGGTCAGGCAGCAGCCCTTCCAGCACCCCGCTTCCGTCGAGCGGGTACATCGGAATCAGGTTGAAGGCTACCAGGTAGGTGTTGATCAGAACCAGGTAGAACAGGATGATGACCAGGCCCTGAAGGGGCTGCAGTCCCGGGGGTAGCCCTCCGCGCGCAGTCAGGAAATTATAGAGGGCGGTGGTGGTAACCGGGCTGACCAGTTTCAGGATGACTATCAGCAGCAGGGCTGAAACCGCTGCCAGAATGTTGGCCGCCGGTCCGGCCAGCGAAATCCAGAAGCCGTCTTTCCTCGGGTTCCTCAGGAAGTTGGGATTGACCGGGACCGGCTTGGCCCAGCCAAAAACCGGGGCCCCGAACACGGCCAGGAGCAGGGGAAGAATCACGGTGCCAAAGATGTCAATGTGGGCTATCGGGTTCAAGGTCACCCGGCCGGCAGCCATGGCCGTCGGGTCGCCCAGCCGGTAAGCGGCCCAGCCGTGAGCGGCCTCGTGAATAGTGATGGCGAACAGCAGGATGAACAGGCTGATTATAGTTGTAATCATCTTCTTTCAGGTCATTTTCTTATACCATAAGAACAGGGCATAAGTCTATGCCGCGGGAAGTTTTGGCTCATGCCAAATTTCATTTTTTGAGCATATAGTTTCAGAAATCGTGGGCAAGATTGAACAAATCTGTTGCCCGGCCGGTCAGGAATGAGGTCTAACAAAATTTAAAAATGATGGCCGCGGGCCTCAAAAAAAGACGAGCCTGACCCTGTTCGGGTCAGGCTCAGCCTTTTGGTTGACAGGAAAAGGGGAATCAGGAATTGAGGATCTTATCCACTTCCTCTTTGTCGATGTCCTGGATGTACTTGATGCCGCTGATCCGGGCGGCTTCCATGGTCAGGGCCCCGATGTCGTCCCGGGTGATGTAGCCCAGGGAGAATTTCCTGGCCCCGGCCATCAGCTGCCTCAGGCCCTGGTTCAGCCTCTTGAAGTAGGTGTAAACACCGATGGCCCCGGGCGGCAGCTCGTTGAACCTCTCGCCGAACCTCTTCTTGAGCTCGGGAGCGGTGATGAAGATTTCTTCAACGCTGTTTCCGAACCTTTCTACATAGACCGGGATCTGGCCGTCCTTGATGCGACTGCCGATGGTCTTGCCGACCATGGCTGCGGCCAGGGGCGAGCGGGCCATGCCCACGGCCTTGACGAAGGGAGCGCCCAGGGCAATGGCCTTGAAGATCTGGTCTTCAAAGGTTATGCCGCCGGCAAAGACGATATCCGGAACATATTCACCCTTCTTGGCCAGGTAATCGGCGTATTTATAGGTCAGCGACCAGATTTCCACTCCCGGAATGCCCCACTCGTTCATCATCCGCCAGGGGCTCATGCCGGTTCCGCCGCCGGCCCCGTCGACGGTCAGCATGTCGATCCTGGCCTTGGAGGCGTACTTGACCGCCCGGGCCAGGTCGGCCGGACGGTAGGCGCCGGTCTTGAGGAAGACATACTTGGCCCCGGCCTTTCTGAGTTCTTCCACCCGCTTCATGAAGCTTTCTTCTTCCACCATGCCCAGCCGGCTGTGACGTTCGAATTCCTTGAAGCTGCCCTTTTCAAAGGCCTGGATGACCAGTGGGTCTTCCGGGTCGGGCAGAACGATGTAGCCCCGTCTTTTCAGTTCCTGGGCTTTCTTCAGCGACTTGATCTTAACCTCGCCGCCGATGTCCTTGGCGCCCTGGCCCCATTTCAATTCGACGGTCTCGACGCCCAGTTTCTCGATCACGTATTCCTGGACACCCAGCCTGGTGTCTTCCACGTTGGCCTGGACCGCGACCGTACCGTAACCGTCGTACCAGTTCTGGAAGGAGCGGACCCGCATTTCCATGTCGGGGGAGCGGACCACCCGGCCGTTTCTGATTTCTGCTTCCTCATCCATGCCGCAGACGTTTTCCCCGACGGTCAGGATGGCTCCGGAAATGGCTGCGCCCACGGCCAGGCCGGCCCAGTTCTGCTTGGCCACATTGGTGGAGCCCATGCCGGAGATGACGAAAGGCACCCGCAGCTTGATTCCCTTGTCATGGCCGACGGCCGTTTCAATCGTCACTTTTTCAAAGGTGGCCAGGTCACTATCGGCCGGCACACCCCAGGCCCCGGCGGCTGTGCCCATGATGTTGAAATGAGACAGGTCAACCGGGTAATCCTTTTCGGCGGCCGCGGTAATCAAGCCGAATGGCTGGGGGTAGAGGACTTCAGTGCCGCGGTAGGCCGATTTTCCGATTTCGCACATCCCGATACAGCCATCCACGCAGGTCACACACATCCCGCTGAAGGGACTGATGGAACCCTCGGTTCTATTCTTGGTTAAGGTGGCTGCGCTCCTGTTGATTTTTGTAAAGGTCATGGTTTTACCTCCTTTTTCCCTTGGTTGAGTTTAATATTGAATCTATGGTTAAAGTCATGATTTTTTCTCCCGGACGCAGGTGCCGCAGCGGCCGGCATCATACATCCAGCACTGGAGCTCGTCGTAAAAATCCAGGCAGGTGGGCTCCATGGTCAGGCAGGCGTTGCAGATGGCCGTTTCGGCCTGCGGTCCCTGGCAGCGCAACTGGCAGGCCGGGCAGATGTAGATGCAGCCCCCGCACAGTCGGCATTCTTCCGACCTGAGGTCAAAGGGCGTGGAAATTTTCCTCTGGAAGCCACGGTTCTGAAAGCCTATGGCTTTGCCGTCCATCTGCTCCTCGCACATCCGGACGCACAGCCCGCACAGGATGCATTCTTCATTTCGAATCTTGAAGCGCATCCTGGTGACTCCAAATTTCGAGGCCAGGTCCTGGATGACCTTGGAGTAAGGAGCCACCGACAGCATCAGCTCGATCATCATCCGTCGGGCCTGGACCACCCTTTTGGTGTCGGTGTGCACCACCAGGCCTTCTTCGGCCGGGTAGGTGCAGGAAGAGACCAGTTTGGCCCTGGGGCCTTCTCCTATTTCCACCAGGCAGAGGCGGCAGCCGCCGTAGGGAGTCAGCCCTTCGTGGTGGCAGAGGGTGGGAATTTCCAGGCCGTAGAACTTGGCCGTTTCCAGGATGGTCCAGCCTTCTTCGGCCTTGACTTCCACTCCGTTGATTTTCATGGTGATCATGGCTTCACCTCTCTGACGATGGTTATGGCCTCTTCGCGCTGGGCCTCGATGGCCTCGAACCGGCAGGCTTCCAGGCAGGCTCCACACTTTATGCACTTGTCGTAGAGAATCAGGTGAGTATCCTTCCTGGTACCCTGGATGGCCCCGGTCGGACAGGCCCGCTTGCAGGCTTCGCAACCGGTGCACTTTTCGGGGATGACCGCGTAGCGGATGAGGCTCTTGCAAACCCCCGCCGGGCAGCGCTTCTCGTAGATGTGGGCTTCGTATTCATCCCGGAAGTACCTCAGGGTGGACAGGACCGGGTTGGCCGCGGTCTGGCCCAGGCCGCACATTGAGGCTTCCTTGGTGGCCAGGGCCAGTTCTTCCAGCAATTCCAGGTCTTCCGGCCGGCCCAGGCCCTCGGTTATGTCCCTGACGATTTCCCACATCCTCTGGGTGCCTTCCCGGCAGGAGATGCACTTGCCGCAGCTTTCGTCGCGCAGGAAGTTGAGAAAGTACTTGGCCACGTCGACCATGCAGGTCTTCTCGTCCATGACGATCATGCCGCCCGAACCCATGATGGAGCCGGCCGCGGTCAGGGATTCGTAATCGATGATCTGGTCCAGCATGGAGGCCGGCAGGCAGCCACCCGATGGTCCTCCGGTCTGGACCGCCTTGAAGGCTTTCCCCTCCGGTATCCCGCCCCCGATGTCGTAGATTATCTCCCGCAGGGTGATGCCCATTGGCACTTCTACCAGGCCGGTATTGTTTATCTTCCCGACCAGGGAGAAGATCTTGGTGCCCTTGCTGCCACTGGTTCCGATGCTGGAGAACCAGTCGGCACCGTTAAGTATGATTAAAGGAATGTTGGCCCAGGTTTCGACGTTGTTGATGCAGGTGGGCTTTCGCCACAGGCCCTTCTGGGCGGGGAAGGGTGGCCTCTGGCGGGGTTCACCCACCCGGCCTTCGATTGAGGCTATCAGGGCTGTTTCCTCGCCGCAGACAAAGGCCCCGGCTCCCTTGGCCAGGTGCAGGTCGAGGCTGAAATCGGTGCCCAGGATTTTTTCTCCGAGCAGCCCGGCCCTGTAAAGCTGTTCCAGGGCCAGGGTCACGTGGCGGACGGCCAGGGGATATTCGTCGCGCACGTAAAGGTAACCCTCGCGGGCCCCGATGGCCAGGGCTCCAATCATCATCCCTTCCAGGACCCGGTAAGGGTTGCCCTCCAGGACGCTCCGGTCCATGTAAGCTCCGGGGTCCCCTTCGTCACCGTTGCAGATGATGTACTTGATGTCGCCGGGCGCGCGGCGGGTAGCTTCCCACTTCAGGCCGGTGGGAAAGCCGGCGCCGCCCCGGCCCCGAAGCCCTGATTGTTTGACCGTCTGGATGATTTCTTCGGGCTTCATCCTGGTCAGGGCCTTGATAAACGGCCGGAAGCCGCCGATGGCCAGATATTCCAGCAGGCTGGTGGGGTCGACGAAGACATTGTCGCCCAGGACGATTCTCTTCTGCTTCTGGTAGAAGGGGATCTCGTTCTCGTACCAGGCCCGTTCTTTGGTGAGGGGGTCCCGGTGCAGGAATTTTTCCACCACCCGGCCTTCGACCAGGGTCTCCTTGACTATGGTCCGGACATCGGGCGGGGTCAGTTTCTGGTAGAAAATCCTGTCCGGGTAGATGATGAGGTTAGGCTCGGCCTCGCAGAACCCGTGACAGCCGGTTATGCGGATGGTCACCTGGTCCTTCAGGCCCTCTTCCCGGAGAGCCTTTTTTAGGGTCTCGATGACCTTGAGCGAGCCGCGGGCCTGGCCGCAGGTCCCGGAGGAGACCACGATGACCCGCTTTTTCTTTTCCTGCTGGCGGCCGGCTTCCTGCTGTTCTATGGCCTTTTTGAGCTCTTCCACATTCTTAAACTTTTTTATCCTTTTCATGGCCGGCCTCACTTTCCGTACTTGCCGAGGATGGTGGGGACTTTCCTGATGCTGGTATGGGCATGGTAGTCGCCGTCGACCACCACCACCGGGCCGATGGCGCAGCAGCCCAGGCAGGCCACGGTTTCCAGCGACCATTCTCCGTCTTCAGTGGTTTCTCCCCGGCGAATGTTGAGCTGACGTTCAAACTCTTCCAGGATTTTTGGAGCCCCGCGGACATGACAGGCTGTACCCAGGCAGACGGTGGCCACGTGCCGGCCCTTGGGGGTCAGGCTGAAGGCCCGGTAAAAGGTGGCCACGGAAATAATGTCAATCAGCGGAATTTTCAGCAACTTGGAGAGGGTCTTCAGGGCCTCTGCTGGCAAATAATGATAAACGGCCTGGATGTCCTGGAGGATGGCAATCAGCTTGTTCTTGTTATAACCATGCCTTTCCACTATTTCCTGGAGGCTATCCAGGTTGATGGTTGGATGAACACTCAAAACAGGCCTCCCTTTTTATGGAATTGTTTTTAATAAAGCCCTTCCAGGTGGAATGAATAAGCGGCACCCTTCTTAAAAAAATCTCGGTTAGGGCACGGCGGTTGCGAGCCGGGATGCAGGCGGGGACGGAAGAGAATTCCCGGTGTAATGATATACCCCAACCCGCGAAACTGGTAATAATCTATAACTCCTTCTTAACCTATAATACCCTATTAATTACATTTTTTTATATATGAGCTGGAAAATGATTGTCAAGAAAAATTTTTCTGCAATACGAGATGGCAGGTAAGAGTTTGAATAAGGGCGATGGTGAGAAAAGCCGGTGAGTATTTTAAGCGGGCCGGCAGGGTTGAGAACAGAAGAGGGAGAGCTGTAAAGGCCTATAATTTCAGCCTGAAGACATGTCTTGCTGGCGGTAGTCCGGGAAATAAATATAATTTTCTGCGAGGGAAGTTAATGAAACCCAGAGAAAGGGTCCGGCTGGCCCTGAACCACGAAGAACCGGATAGGTGTCCGCTGCAGTTGAGCTTTACCCCAGAATTTGCCGACCGGCTGAGGGCATCTCTGGGGTTGAGACCGGAAGCCCACAATCCCCATGGTCGGGGTAACAGTTACCTGCTGGAACGGCTAACCGGCTGCGACCTGCTTCTGACTTCCGTTGGCTGGGCCAATTCTTATTATGCCACCGGCCTTTACAGTCAGGATGGCCTGTCCTATGTGGATGAATGGGGCGTGGGCTGGCGAAACGTGGAGTATGAAACCAGGTTCGGGCGGGGGTGCTATACCGAAATCGTCGGCCACCCGCTGGCCGATGACAGGGCCATTGACTCTTACCGGGCACCCGACCCCGACCGACCGGAGCTCTATGCCGAGGCCCGGAGGACTGTTGAACAATTCGGTGGGGAGTACTGGATCGTCGGGGTGGTGGTGACCACCATTTTTGAAACAGCCTGGGCCCTGAGGGGGCTGGAGCGGACCCTGCTGGACATGGTAAGAGCCCCGGAGCTGGTGGACAGGCTGTTTGATATACCTTTTAAATATCATCTTCAAGTGGCCAGAAACCTGGCCGGGCTGGGAGTGGACATGATCTGGCTGGGCGATGATGTCGGGGCCCAGGACCGGATGCTGATTTCTCCGGCCCACTGGAGAAGATTTCTTAAGCCGCGAATGGCTGAAATTATCGCCACCCTGAAAAAGATTAACCCGGCTATTAAGGTTGCCTACCATTCGGACGGCAATATCTATCCTATAATCCCGGACCTGGTGGAAATCGGGCTTGACGTTCTCAACCCGGTTCAGCCCCGGTCCATGGACCCGGCCCGGCTCAAGAGGGAATTCGGTGACCGCCTCTGTTTCTGGGGAACGGTGGACCTGCAGTACACCCTGCCCTTCGGAACACCGGATGAGGTCAGAAGCGAAGTCCTGGAAAGGCTCGGGACTGTGGGCCGGCAGGGAGGACTGATCATCGGGCCCACTCACCATCTGCAGCTCGACGTTCCGCTGGAAAATTTCTGGGCCATGGTCGGGGCGGTCAGAAACACCTCTTACCGGGACCTCGGGTAGAATCACTGTCTACGGGGCAGCGGTTCAGCCAGACTGTTCCGAGGTTAAGCATTGGGCCAGCTTATGTGGCCCTGATTCTGGCCGGGGTGGCCAATCTGGAGCGGGCAATAAAAATAACCTGAGGGTAGGGATTAGAGGCTGAAGAACCTTGATGTCTGAAAATTTTGACCGGTCAGTTCTCCGGCCTCCAGATTTCAGCCAGAGATGATCAGCACACCCCGCCCCGGGCCCGTGGCAGCAACTCAGAGCATCGGCAGGTAGCGTTTGATTTCGTAAGGACTGACCTGCTTATCAAACTCGTCCGGGACGTTCTGGAGATAGTCCTCGATTTCCTTTCTCTTGTTGGCTATGAATTTTTCATGCAGTTGTTCGCCCAGGGTCTCCCGGACCAGCTGGCTCTTTTCCACCAGCCGGACTGCCTCCTGCAGGTTTCTGGGTAAAACCTGGATTCCAGCCTTCTTCTGCTTGCTGCTGCTCATGTGGTAGATGTTCTCTTCGACCGGTTCGGGCAGTTCCAGGCGGTTTTTTATCCCGTCCAGGCCGGCTGATAGCATGGTGGCCAGGGCCAGGTAAATATTGCAACCCGGGTCGGGAGAGCGCAGCTCGATCCGGGTGGCCTTTTCCTTGCCCGGCTGGTATTCCGGGACCCGGATATAAGCCGAGCGGTTTTTCTGTCCCCAGGCGATGTAGACCGGAGCCTCGTACCCTTCGATCAATCTCTTGTAGGAATTAATCCACTGGCTGAAAATGGCGCAGACCTCCCGGGCATGATGGATGATGCCGGCGGTGTAATGCCTGGCCTCGGACGACAGGTGGTAGGGGGCCTCTTTTTCAAAGAAGGCGTTATGGCCATTTCTCCACAGGGACTGGTGGACGTGCATGCCGCTGCCGTTCTGACCGTTAATGGGCTTGGGCATGAAGGTCAGGTATAGCCCATGCATCCTAGCCACTTTCTTGGCCATGTACCTGAAGACCATGATTATATCGGCCATGTCCAGGGCGTTCTGGTACCGGAGGTCGATTTCATGCTGGCCGTGGGCCACCTCGTGGTGGTCGTATTCGGGTTCGATGCCCATTTTTTTAAGCAGGAGCTGGATTTCCTTCCGGACCTCGCCATGCCTGCCGGCAAAGAAATAACCGCCAGAGTCGGTCGGGACCGGGGTCTGGTCGTCGGGGAAGATGAAAAACTCCATCTCCGGGCCGCACTTGAAATCGGCAAAACCGAATTCGGACTTCATTCTCTCCAGGGTTCTTTTCAGCACGTAGCGGCTGTCGCCCGGATAGTGATTACCGTCCGGCTGGTAAATATCGCCGAACATGATGGCTTCTCTCCAGGTGACGGCCGGGTCGAAGCCCTGGTAGGTCCAGGGGAAAACCCTGAAAGTCCTGGGGTCGGGGACTATGACCAGGTCGCTCTCTTCAATCCGGACGAAACCCTCGACCGAAGAACCGTCAAAGCCCTTGCCCTCGCCAAAGGCCCTTTCCAGTTCTGAGACCGGAATCGAGAAATCCATCGGGCGTCCCAGGATGTCGGTGAACATGATCCGCACGAACTCTATCCGGTTTTCAGGATTCCTGGCTGCCTCCAGCACCTCGGCTTCCGTGCCCAGCCCGTGGAAGTCTTTAATTCTTTCTTGCATTTTTCCCTCCATTTATTAAAATAGTAATGGGTGCCGAACATATGTTAGTTTTATTAACTTTAATAATTTCATTTATGCCGGTATTTTATAGAAAAAATTACATTTGTCAATATATTAAATTAAAAATTTTATATTCGTAATGGAGGCCAGATGCCCGCTGAAACCGAAAGAAAGATTGTTGCCTGTCTTAACCGGGATGCCAGGAAAAGCTACCGGGAGATAGCCCGGGAAACTGGTGTTTCTGTCCCGGCAGTAATTCAGACCATACGAAAGCTGGAAGAGGCTGGAGCCATCAGAGGTTATATTCCCGTTCTAAATCCGGAATATTTCGGCTTCGGGTTAATGGCGGTAGTCCTGGTGCGATTTACTCAGGGCAAACTGCTGGAAACCCAGCAAAAGATTGCCGAGGACCGGCGGGTCATGGCCGTGTTCGATGTCACCGGGGACTGGGATTCAGTGGTCATAGGTTGCTTCCTCGACCGCCAGGACCTGAACCAGTTCATCAAGAAGGTCCTGTCAATCAAGTACATTGACCGCACCGTAACCCAGCTGGTGCTGAACGTGGTCAAGAACGACCCCCGGGTCCCGATTTGAAACGCAGAAGTTTATTGACATGATTTGCGTTTGTGCCATAATCAACTTGAAAAACTTTGACGGAGGAATTGAATGACCAAAGAGCATCATTCCACCATCGGCCACCATTACATCGTTGAGGCTTCGGGTTGCGACCCCAAGATCATCGGCAGCGTGGAAAAGGTCCAGCAGATCCTGGTCAAGGCTGCTGAAATAGCCGGGGCCCAGGTCTGGTCCATTTCCTTCAGCCGGTTTCCGCCGAACGGTGTCAGTGGCGTGGTGGTGATTTCCGAGTCTCATATATCCACCCATACCTGGCCGGAAATGAATTATGGAGCCCTGGATATCTATACCTGCGGCAACACCATCGACCCGGAAAAAGCGGTCATCTACGCGGTGGAAGCTTTTGGGGCCACCACCTCCCATATCACCGAGATTACCCGCGGGATAGATGAAGGTGATGCCATTTTCTACCACAGCTTCGTCACCTGGGAAGAATATCTCAAGAAAGAGAAAAAGGAAAAAGAAGAGCCCAAGCCCCAGTCCTGATTGTAAAGATCTTTACCCGGTTGTAATCAAAGTTTAAGCCTGTTGGCCGGGGTGCCATTTTGTTAACCGTCCGTTTATAGATTGCCTCCCTTTTAATTGAATACCGTCTCTGCCTTTTCGGGCTGGCATAAAACCTGCAGAATTAAGTTAACAGAAGACGTGGCGGGCCGTAAGTTCGTATATAATAGAAGCGGCACCCGGTGCCGGGAGAGATTTTTGGGGTAGGAAAACGGTCGGTAACAGGCTTCTGGCTGGTGTTAGCCAGCCTGGTCTTGTGCCTCCGTCTGTACCCGGCCCAGCCGGCCATGCCCGAATACCTCGGGCCCCTGGTCAAGGCCCTGGAAACCAGAAGCGCCAAAGATTACCTGGATCTCTGCCTGCCGCAAATCCGCGAAGAAGAGAGCCAGGCCCTGGCTGCCTATTTTAACCAGCCCGGGCTGGAGAGCCTGTCTGTTTTCTATTCGGGCGAAAGCCGGGACCAGACCGGATTAAACCGGGCCTTTTTCCAGGTGCTTTTTCAGAAAGAATACTCGGCGGTGATCGAAGTCTGGCAGATAACCTACGCCCTTGGCCCTGAGGGCCTGAGAATTCACAGGAGGCTGGTCAGCAGCAGCCTTAAGGACCTTTACCGCCTGCGCTTCCCGGGGGAAGGAAATACCCTGGCTCGCCACATCCGGCTGGCTCAGAAAGATATTGTCATCACTTTTGCCGAAGGACAGATCTTTTTCGATAACCTGCCCGGCATCGAAACTGCCATGATCATCGTCGGGCGGGGCCAGGTCCGTTTTCAGCCTTCGGATGAAATCGAAAGGAACCAGCTGACCCGGGTCTACCGGAAGCCAGCCTTTGAAGAATCGCTGGAATACGTTTACGTCCGGGGGAGCGACAGCTATTTTCGTGACAATCTGCTCTATGAACCGTTGGCCGGTCCGCCGCCATCCGTTCCGGCGGAAGTTCTGAACAACCGGGTCTACTCCATATTTTCACGGAATTATTCGAGGTCTTTCACCCTGGAGAACTCCCTGACCGGAGAACTGCTGACTTTTCTGCCGCCGGCGGGGGAAACAGTTATTGAACTCAAGACGGCCAAGGGAGGAGAGTTCACCTATGTCTATACGCCCTTTGGCGAGGAAGAAATTTCCTTTTTTGACAGGACGAAAAACAGGTTGCTCAACAGCTACTCCCCCCAGGAAGAAGGGCAGAAGAGGATGTTCCTGAGGTTCGGGGAAAAGTTTGAAGTCAAAAATTATGACATCGAAGCCAGCTACCGGCCGGATAACAGCCAGCTGGCTGCCTCGGCCGTTATCAAGCTGGCCTCGTCCGTGGATAACCTGGACAGCTGCCAGCTTCGCCTGAACCCCGACCTGCAGATCTTAAAGATAGAGGACGAAAAAGGAAGGGAGCTTTTCTACAGCCGTGACCGCTTCCGTAAATATATTTATATTTACCTGGCCGAAAGGCTATCCCGCGGGGAGGAGACGGAGCTAAAAATTTTTTACCGGGGGAAAATAGTGCCCCCGCCGCCCCTGACCGATGCCGGGCCGCAGATTCGCCCCGAGGAACCGACCATTCTTTTTTCCATCAGCAATAGCTACCTTTTCACCCAGTCCTCCGACTGGTACCCGTCGCCGGTGCGGGAAAGATTTGTGAGCTTCAGGCTGCGGATGATTGTTCCCGACGGCTATTATTGCCTGGTCGGCGGGCGCCTGCTGGAAAAGTATTCGGTCAAGGAGGCGACTTCCGTTACCGAGCTGGAAAACCTGGGCAATACCATCTTCATCTACGAGAGCCAGGTTCCGGTTAAGTACATCAGCTTTTTCGTCGGTCGGCTGGTGCCCATCAAGAAAATCACCAACGGCCTGACCATCGAGCACTTCACCACCCAGGACTGGCGCCACCAGGCCAAGCAGATCCTGAACGACGCTGCCGACATCCTGGAGACCTACCAGAGAAATTTCGGGCCTTTTCTCTTTGAGCGGCTGGCCATTGCCCAGCGCTACTGGCATACCCACGGCGGGCATGCCCCGGCCGGCCTGGTAATTCTGGACCAGCTGCCCTTTTCCCGGAGCCCCGAACTCATCATCATCAACCCCTCCAGCCCGGTCGACCTCTCTTACTGGCCCGAGTACTACCTGGCCCACGAGTTAGCCCACCAGTGGTGGGGCCACGGGCTGACCTGGACCTCGTACCGGGATAATTGGCTGACCGAAGGGCTGGCCCAGTTTTCCACCATCCTTTACTTAAAAGAAAAATACGGGCAGAAGGATTTCGAAAAAATACTGCAGAAGATTTCCTCCTCGGTCCGGAAAAAATCAAGAATTGGGCCGGTCATCCTGGGTATCCGCCTCAGCCATATCGACTTTGAAGGCTACCAGGCGATTGTCTACAACAAAGCTGCCCTGGCCCTTTTCCTTCTGAAAGACTGGCTGGGCGAGGAAGTGTTTTTCCGGGGGCTGCAGGAATTTTACCGGCAATTCCGTTTTCAGGCTGTCCGAACGGCCGACTTCCGCCTGACCATGGAGCGGGTCTCCGGCCAGGACCTCAAGCAGTTTTTCAACGACTGGTTCTATTCCGAGCGGTTGCCCGAGGTCCGGGTGGAGCAGAAGACTCAACAATCAGAACCGGTTTCCAGGCTCCAGGTGACCATCCGCCAGCTCAACCGGCCCATGGTCTTCCCCCTCAGGGTCATCCTGGAAACAGAGGAAGGAAAGAGTGAGCATCTACTGAGGGTCGATTCAGCTTCCCAGTCTTTTAACCTGGAATTTTCGGGGCGGCTGAAGAAGGTCAGGGTAAACCCGGGCAACCTGGTGCCGGGCCGGTTTGAATGAAGCCCGACTTTCCCCGGTCTCTTAGACCATCCGGTCGCTGATTTTCAGGCGCTTGATCATTTCGTTGAGAGTGGTTGGCTTCAAGCCCAGCAGCTCCGCGGCTTTCTTCTGCACCCCGCCGGATTTTTGCAGGGCGGTCAGGATCAGTTTTTTCTGGAACTCGGCCGTTTTTTCTTTGAGGTCCAGGCTGGCATTGTCCAGCTCCTCGAACATGATCTTCTTCCCGCTCAGCAGGAAGGGCGGCAGGGCCTCGCGGGTGATGATCCGGGACTTGCAGAGCACCACGGCCCTTTCCAGGACGTTTTCCAGTTCCCGGACATTTCCCGGCCAGTCGTAATCCATCAGGATTTCCATGACATCCTCGCTAACGCCCTCCACCTGCTTCTGGTTCTCGGCGTTGTAGAGTTCGATGAAATGCTTGACCAGCAGCGGAATGTCTTCCTTCCTGGCCCGGAGCGGCGGTAGCTCGATCTTGATGACGTTCAGCCGGTAGAACAGGTCCTTGCGGAAGGCCTTCTGCTCAATCAGCTCCTCCAGGTCGGTGTTGGTGGCGGCGATGATACGGACGTCGACCTTGATGGTCCTGGTCCCGCCCAGACGCATGAATTCCTTGTCCTGCATGACCCGGAGCAGCTTGACCTGGGTTTCCAGGCTGATGGAGGAGATTTCGTCGAAGAAGATAGTTCCCTTGTCGGCTGCCTCGAACAGGCCCTTCTTGTCGGTCACGGCGCCGGTGAAGGCTCCCTTGACATGACCGAAGAGGTGGCTCTCAAGCAGGTCCGGGGGGAGCGAGCCGCTGTTGACCACGACGAAGGGATGGCGGGCCCGGTCGGAATTAAGGTGGATGGCCCGGGCCACCAGCTCCTTGCCGGTGCCGCTTTCGCCCTGGATCAGGATGGTGGAGCGGGTGGGGGCGGCCGCCTTGATCAGCTCGAAGACGTTCATCATGGCCTGGCTCTTGCCGATGATATTCTCGAAGCTGAACTTCTTCTTGAGTTCGTGGCGCAGCCTGATGTTTTCTTCCTGGAGGCGGCGATGTTCCAGGGCCCGCCTGATGGTCATCAGCAGCTCATCGTTCTTGAAGGGCTTCTGGATGTAATCGTAGGCGCCCATCTTGATGGCGGTCAGGGCCGATTCCACCGAGGCGTAGGCGGTGATGATGATCACCAGAGCCTCGGGGTCAATTTTCCGAACCTGTTTCAGAACCTCCAGGCCATCCATCCCCGGCATCAGCAGGTCGAGCAGGATCAGGTCAAATTTCTGTTCCTCGAATTTTTTCAGGGCCTCTTCCCCGGAAGCGGAAATTTCGACCTTGAAGCCTTCTGACTCCAGGAGTTGTCCCAGGACATCGTGGATGATGGGTTCGTCGTCGATCAGGTGGATCAAGGCATTATCATTCATGTTGACTTCCCCGTGGCTGTGTTTTTGGACGGTTTTTTTCGGACAGGCTGGTGGGCAGGATGATGGTGAAAGTGGTGCCCCGGCCGACAGCGCTGTCCACCAGTATCTGCCCCTCGTGTTCCTTGACGATGGCAAAACTGATGGACAGGCCCAATCCCGTTCCCTTGCCCAGCCCCTTGGTGGTGAAGAAGGGGTCGAAGATTCGCGGCAGGTGTTCCGGCTTGATGCCGGTCCCGGTGTCGGTTATCTTGACCAGGGCCAGGTTGTCTTTCTGCTGGCATTCGATCAGCAGCTTGCCCCCCTGCGGCATGGCATCCATGGCGTTGAGAATGATGTTAATGAAAACCTGCTGCAGCCTTTCCCGCTGGGCGTAAATCACCACCGGCTGCAGGGCCAGCTCCAGCTGGATGTTCAGGCTCTTCAGCCGGTAATCTATGAGGGAGATGATTTCTTCCAGGCTGTCCTTGAGGTCGACCCGGTGGTAATACTCGTCGGCCGGGTTGCGGGCAAAATTCAGCAGGTTCTTGATGATGCGGTTGACCCTTTCGGTCTGGGCTTCTATCTTCTGCAGGATCTGGAGGTAGTGGGCATCGGTCAGCTTCTTCTGCAGCATCTGGACGTAGCTGGAAATGCCGGTCAGCGGGGTGTTGATTTCGTGGGCCACTCCGGCCGACAGCAGGCCGATGGAAGCCAGCTTTTCTGAGGTCAGCAACTGCTGCTGCAGGTGAATTTTTTCGGTGATGTCTTCGAAAACGATGATGGTGCCGTAGGCTTTCATCTGGTTGTCAAACAGGGGAGTGCGGGCCACGTCGAATATTTTCTTCTCGCCCCGGGCCGTGGTCAGGCCGATTTCGCTCAGGAGCTGATACTCGGTCTGGGTTTCGGGAGGAAAGATGGCCTGGAAATTATACTTGCCGATAACTTCCGATAGGTGTCGGTTGAGAGCCTGGTCCCTGGCCAGACCGAACTGCCTTTCCAGCACCCGGTTCCAGCCGATTACCCGGCCGCTCTGGTCGATGACGGCCACACCCACCGTCAGGCTTTCGATGATGTTATCGCTGTAGTCCTTAAGTCGCTGCAGCTCCTGCGAGCGGATTATTTCCTGGTTGTAGAGGTAGGCATTTTCCAGGGCCAGGGCCACCGAGGTGGAAATGGTACGAAGCAGCTCCCGGTCCTCGCCCGAGAGGTAGGATTCATCCAGCTTGTGACTCATGGCCAGGAAGCCCATGACCTTGTTTTCCAGGCGCAGCGGCAGGATGTGAACCCGTCCTTTCTCCAGGAGGGGGCCAAAGAGCCCCGGTCGGGTCTGGGTTTCACCGGGCTGGACGAGCGAGATGAACTCGGCCTTTTGCAGCATGTCTATTTCCGGCAGGGAAAGCAACAGCGACTTTATTTCCAGGCCGGGCTCGGAAGAACGGAGCAGGTAGAATTCGGTCGGGTTATTTTCCCTGGCCAGGAACAGGTCTATCTGCTTGAGGGACAGGGCCTTGGAAATGGTCTCCACCAGGAAGTTGCTCAGGCGGCTGAGGTCACGTTCCCGGTTGAGGACGTTTGAGATCATCAGCAGCGTCCGCCGGTAGGCGTAGCTTCGCCGGTAGATCACCCGGTCGACCAGGGTCTGTACCAGCTCGGAGAGCGGGGTGAACAGGGTGGCTCCCAGGATGATAGCCAGCAGCCCCAGGAGAATGGCGTTGAGCCGGTTTTCTGAAAATAGCTCGGTCTGGGAGCTGACCAGAAAATAGACCATGGCCAGCATTGCGAAGGAAATTACCAGGGTGGTTCCCTTCTTGAACAGCACTTCAAAATCCATCAGCCGGTAACGGGAGATGGAGTAGGCCAGGGTGATGGGTATCAGGCCCTGGAGCAGGACGCTCAGCTGGCCGGGAGTGGTGGGCAACCGGTCCCGGAGAAATGGCACAACATAAAAAAGGGCAAAAGGTAAAGAACCCAGGCCCAGGCCAACGGAAATCCACTTGAGCTGGTTCTTGATATAGGGGTTGATGTTGCTTATAAGGTCACGGATGATGAGGGCCAGGGCCAGAATTGTATAAAGCGAAAAGTGAGCCAGTTCCAGCTTTTCCAGGATCTTCTGAAAAGACAGGACCTGGGATTCGGTCAGGCTGGAATCCAGGATGGTGTTCAGAATGACGTTTGACAGCAGGAGCAACAGGCCTGGAATGTAGAACAGGGCCACTTGTTTCTTCTTGTGGATAATCTTTTTCTTCTGGGGGAAGATGAAAAAGAAATTCAGCAGCAGGGGAGGAAAGACCAGCAGGGCTAACTTGTCCAGCCAGTAAAAAAGATTGTCCAGGAAATCCATCTGGCCGGTGGCTGAAAACACGTAAAAGGAATACAGGGAAACCGAGACCAGGTAGAAAAAGGCATAAGGCCCGGTGAACTGCCTCTTGGTGTTGAAGAAAACCATCAGGCTGATGGCCAGGGTGGCCAGGCCGAGGAGCATGAGGTATATGTACGTGGAACTGACGCCTTTCTTGCTCAGGTAAAATGACGGCGAGAGGATGGTACCGCCCCGGCCCACCTGGTAGAGCGCTTTCTGCTCCAGGCGGTCAATCAGCCAGAGCATCTTGGCGAATTCTATTCTGTTCTTGACCGGGGTGTCGTTTATGGAGAACAGGATGTCTCCGGCCTTTATGCCCGAAAGGTAGGCCGGGCTGTCTTCATCCACCCTGGCCGCGGTCAGGCCGGTGGGACCTTCTACCCAGGCCACCCCGTCGTAGGGCTCTTTCCAGGAAAGCTTGCGGGAAATATTGATGAAACCCAGGACAATGAGAACGAGCACCAGCAGCAGGAAAAGATAGAAAAAGCTCCTTCTCATGGCCATTCTTCAATAAAATATACTAAATCCAAAAATTTGAATCAACCGGGCAAAAAAAATAATCAGTTAAGGATATGGCGAATGCCAGCCCGGAGAGCCCAGTTAGTCTTGGGTTGCTTGAGCAGGCGGCGCAGTTCCTCGTCTTCTTTTAAGCCCAGAGGACTGGTGGTCCTGGAAAGGAAAGTGCTCATATAATCGAGCTTTGGTTTCTGAACTTCCTGGGGAGGGACCTGGTCGGGCGGCGTCTGGGTGACGGTTTCCTGCTGCCTGGTTTCTGGCCGGTTGGCTACCTGGCCTGCTAGAAAACAGGCCAGTCCGCATATGATCAGCATCACTCCGACCGCGGCAGAAACTTTCATCTTTTACAGTAAATTAATAGGACTTTGCTGAGGCCGTGTCAACCTCAATCTGTAATCCGTCGGCCGGGTTTTTCATCAGGTGGGCCAGCCAGGCTGCCGGCCTGAACCGGGCAGCCTGGCTTTTTTTAATAGCCCGTTTTGTTAGATGGGACAAAAAAAAGATTTTAAGCCGCTTCAAACATTGAGCAATTGACTGGTCTGGAGCTCGAGATCCGGTCCGACCACCAGAAGCTGACCAGGCTTTATAGCCTGCCAGTTTTCATCGGTCAGCTTCTCAGAGCAGACCAGGACGGCCCTTTCTCCGGCCAGGGATTTACTCCTGACCAGGGCCGAAGTTTCTTTTGAGATGAATTCAGAAGGCTGCCTATCTCCCGGGTTCCGAAACAGGTAATACAGTGAATAATAATTAAGGCTTCCCGGGCTGGAGAAGCGGAAAGCGTAAAGACTCAGTCCGTCAGACATCAGGAAATTTAAGCCGCCAGTGCCCTTTGAACCATTTCTCCCCGCTATTTCAGCCAGCGCCTTCTTAATGCCTTCCGGCACATTTCCCTTTTCACTTATGCACTGCAGAATCCAGCGGAAATAGACTTCCGAATCGGTCTGCCCCTTGATACCCTTTTTATATGTCTCGGCCAGCCGGCCGAGCAGACTTTCCCTGGAAACTGAACCGTTATGGGCGAACAGCCAGCTTTCGTACTGGAAAGGATGGGAGTTCACCCTGGCCGACTCTCCTTCTGTGGCCTGCCTGACGTGGGCAATGATAATCTTCGAGCGGACTTCTTTTGACCTCTGGTCATAGGCAGGATCGTCAGAAGCAAGGCCCGCTTCCTTGTAAACCTTGGTTTTGCCATTCTCATACCAGCCGATTCCCCAGCCATCCTGATTGCTGGCGGCGTATTTCTTGAACCTGCCCAGCGAAAACTCCAGGTCAACTGCTTTATTGGCTATCAATCCAAGTAAACGACACATGTCTTCCTCCTTAATTAATCAGGCTCTTAATGATTCTGGACAGCATGGACTTCTGAAAGGCCGGTTTCTGCTCTTCACAGAGCAAGAAGGGCAGCAGCTCGGCCGGAAGTTGCTGGTCGATAGTACAATCGGGCCAGGGCAGCCCCCAGGCCGGCTGGCCTGAGGGCTGGCGGGCTGGCCGTCGCCCCGCTCTTTTTCGTTTATTAGCACCGCGAGCCATGATTTCTGACCCTATTTCTCGTCAAACAGATAGCGTTTCCTGATGCGGAGCTGAGGGAACTTTTCATCCTGATTCGAGGACCTTTTTGACTCTTGGCCGTTGTCTATGGCAAAGAAGGCCAGGTGCGGAACCGAGCCCTCAACTTCCAGGGCTGCCCCGACCAGGGACTCGCTGCGGTAGCGGCAGGAGATGCCCAGGCCGATGGACTGGAATCTTTTTTCTTCGCATCGCCCGGCATTTTCGATAAAGGCCCAGGCCTCTTCCGGGCTGACCCGGCTTCCGTTTTCTGAATTCTCCTGGTCCTTCTGGCCCGACTTCTCCGCAGCTTTCTTTTCATACTTGAGGCTGACAGCTTCCAGCACGTAGCTCTTGAGAAGCTTCTGGTACAGCCGGCTGAAAGCCGTGTCCCTGGAGACAAATTCCAGGCCCACCGGCTGTCCTTCAATGAAGACCAGGAGACCTTTCTGTCCAGGGACAAGAGTAAAAGCCTTGAGATATGCTTCCAGGTCTTTTTCCCGGGCCTCGTAAATATCGCTCATGGCTCCGGTCGGTGATTCTACCTGTAGCCTGGAAGCCATGTAATCGATATCAGCCCAGATTTGGCCCTGGTTTGCCCTGAAACTGCGGTTCGCTTCCAGGTTGCGGTGCACCTGGTCCATCTTTTTGCGCCTGATCTGGTTGACCATAATGTGGTCGGACCTTTCCATGCGAAGGGAAGAGCCGTGCCAGCGGTGGGCCTCAACGCAGCTGACCGGGATGACCACCGAGCTCTTGGGACCGACCATGATGGTGGTGTTGAGCACCCGGTTCTGCTTGGCTCCCCTCAATTCTTCGCCATCGAGCAGCAGGACCGGCTTTTCGCCCTTGTTGGTGGCTTTAAGTTCCGGAACCGAGCCGCCGGGCCCGACCTCGCCAACTTCGAACAAGCTGTTTTCCAGGGCTTCGGCCAGGGTGATGTAATCCGGTCCCTGGTTTAGCCCGGACGTTATGGGGAAAAGAACCATGTTCTCATGTTGCTGAGGCTTTCCAAGTTCCATTCCCTGAAGATAAAAATTGACAGTCCTTTCCATAGTGTTTTCTCCTTAAAAATGTGTGAGTTTTAAGACATCAGGATAGCCCGAGGCTTATGGCCTAAGGCGGAATCTTGATTGGCTGGTTAACGGTTACCATCATCAACCCCCATTAAAAGTTTGCTCCCGCGCACCTTTATCATTTAAGCCGGAGCCCGTCCCCGGCTTAAAATATCTCTCCCATTTCTTTTTTAATTTCTTCCGGAGTGGTCTCGGCCAGGGCGGCGGCTCTCTCCGGGTCCAGGATTTCCGAGGAAACGGCGTAGTGCAGCAGCCTCCTGAACCTGGATGGATTCTCTTCGCCCCGGTATTCGACCGGTTCCTTCCACAGCCAGCCCTTTTCGTTCATCATTTCCCTGAAGGAACGGAAACGCCTTTCGGTGACCAGCTCCAGGTCTAAGGCCCGGCGCATGATGGCCTGCAGGGAAATCCCGTACCTGGCCTTGATTTCAGCCAGCTCGCTGAAGGCGATTTTCCTTCCGGCCGGGAGGAAGTATTCTTCCAGGATCCTGGCCGGGAGCAGGAAAGCGGCCGCGAACCTGTTATAGAGCCTGATGGTTTCCGGGTCGTTGGCCAGTCCGAACAGAACCTGGGCCAGCTCCGAGGCGGCCCTGAACCTGACCCTGTCCACCGGCAGGCTATTCTCCACTGCGATAAAGGGCTGACCGCGGTAGAAACCGGACTGGCTCTCAAATTTTTCCGGGCTGGCCAGCCTGAAGGTCTTGATGCCATGTTCTTCCAGGAAGGTCAGCAGGTTGGTCACCGCCCCGGTTCCCAGGTCCCAGTGCCGACGCAGGTCTTCAGCCGCCTTTTCCGCTTCTTCCAGTTTTATGATTTTCAGCCTGAACGGTGGCTCGAATACTTTTTCCTGCCGCAGCAGCTTTTCCAGCCAGAGGTAGTTCTTCATCTTTTCCGAAAGAATGATTCTCAGGGCAATGGCCTGTTTCCTAGGAAGACGCGGCTCCGGTCGCAGCTCTATTTCTTCTTCGGGAATCAGATCGGCCCAGGTCTTCTGAAGTTGCCGGGCTCTCCTGGCGGGCGTGGGCAAGACTTCACCCGGACTATAGCAGGCGTATATTTCGGTTTTTAAGGGCTTAATGTCCCTTGATATTCGCCTGCTAACCCTGGCTCCTTCTGGCGGGCAGGCCCGAATCTCTGCCGTGAATTCTTCCGGTTTCTCTGGTACTTCTTCCGGAATATCCGGGGAAGGAGGGATCTCGAGGACCTGGAGGAGGTGTTCCAGTACCTCGGGGGATGGGCTGATCAGGCCTTTTTCGTACTTGGCGATGGCCTGCCTGGTTACAATTCCCCCGAGCTTCTGGGCCAAGTCCTCGAGACTGAGGCCGGCCTTCAATCGGGCTGCCCTCAACCTTAAAGGAAAGGTTGCGTCCAACCCGGGTCTGTCGCTGGTGCCACCCATTGCTTCCTTCTTTCGGTTTACAATATAAGCCTAAAAAAGACATTTGTCAACTATTTTTTTATTTTTTTCGCATTTTTTTAAAAATTTTCTGGATAAGGCAGAAAATTATTGATTTCAGGACACTTAGGAGGCGCAGTTGCGACTAAATATAGAGCCAGATCCGGTTGGAAAGGGCTAATGATAAGCTGCTTTGATCATTTTTTCAGACCGGCCAGCCTCCCGGTTACACAGCCTTCGTTTCTATTCTTCCGCAGGCTAAAGCTGGCTTCCCGCCTTGAAGACGGCCGGGTGGAGTCCTATTGGCTGTCAGTGTCGAATTTTCTGGCTAGAATCCCCATCCTGCTTGCAACTTATCTACCAGTATTGCTTTTTATTAAGTGTGGAAGGGCCGGGTTCCCCCTGCCGGGTGAAAGACAGATTGACATAATCGGGGAGCTAATTTAAGATAAAGCAAAAGCGAGAGTCGATAATCAAATGCCTGCTTTTACCTGCCGAATCGTAACTCCGGACGGCCGCATTTTAAAGGAAACACTGGAGGCGGCCTCGGCCGAGGACTGCCGGAAAACCCTTGAAGCCGAGGGACTGTGCGTCCTGTCAATTCGCAGGGAGCTCAGGATTTCTCAGGTCAGGCTGTTCGGGAAGCGAATCAAGCCGGCCGAGTTTATCCTTTTCAACCAGGAGCTGGTGGCCCTGCTCAAGGCTGGTTATCCGGTGCTGAAAAGCCTGGAGCTGGTGGAAAAGCGGGTGGAAAATCCATTTCTTCTGGACATCATCAGGAAAGTTGAGGCTGAAGTCCGGGGAGGAAAGACTCTGTCAGAAGCCTTTGCTCCCTATGAGAACCTTTTTTCCAAGGTCTACACGGCTTCACTGCTGGCTGGTGAAAGAAGCGGCAACCTGCCGGGCTCCCTGGCCAGGTACATCCAGTACGCAAAAATCATAGACCAGACCAGGAGCCGGGTGCGTTCGGCCCTGCTCTACCCGACGCTGCTGGTCATATTTTCGGCCATCCTGATCGGATTGCTGGTCGGATTGGTTCTGCCGAGGTTTGCCACATTTTATGCCGACTTCGGAGCCCAGCTCCCGGGCCTGACCAGGTTGCTGCTCGGGATGGCCATTTTTATCAGAGCCAACCTGCTCTGGTTCGGGCTACTGTTCCTGGCCCTAATAATTGCCTACCTGGTCATCAGGCGTCGGGATTCTTTTATTGTTTTCAAGGACCGCCTCAAGCTACGCCTGCCCTTTTCCCGCTTCTTGATTTCCGACTCGGCCGTGGCCCTTTACAGCCGCACCCTGGGGCTTCTCCTGGAGGCCGGGATAACTCTTCTCAGCTCGGTTAACGTGGCTGCTTTTTCCGTGCCCAACCGGTTTATTTCGTCCAGGTTGCAGTCGGTGGCCGATAGCCTAAAGAACGGCCTGAGCCTTTACGACTCGCTGCAGAAGACCGGAGTGTTTCCCCAGCTGGCCATGGACATGATCAGAATAGGTGAGAGTTCGGCCAACCTGCCTGGCATGCTGGCCGAGGTGGCCGACTTTTATGACGAGCGGCTGAGGGATCGGATACAGACCCTGGTCTCCCTGATTGAGCCGGTTATCATCATATTTATCGGCCTGGTGGCCGCGGGTATGATATTATCTATATATCTACCGATTTTTAACATCATCAGGATAACCAGGTGAGATAGAGGAGGACAATTTGCCAAAGGGTGATGCCAACGGGCTCCTGCTGGCCGAGGAGCTGGAAGCCAAGAAACTGGCTGAAAAATACCGGGTTCCCTACCTTGACCTGAGCAGCCAGGAACTCGACCGCGACCTGGTGCAGTCTTTCCCGGTGGATTTTCTTTACCGGTATAACTTTGTTCCGCTGCACGATACCGGCCGGGTCCTGCAGATTGCCATCGCCGACCCCTCCGACCTGGCGGCCATTGACAGCATCGAGACCTTTGCCGGGAAAAAGGTGGAAGTCTTTGCGGCCAGCAAGAGGGGAGTGCAGGAAGCCCTGCGGCGCAGCGAGGCTGCGGCCCAGGTGCTGAAGGAAGCCACCGAGGGCTTTGTCCGCCAGGTGGTGGAGAAGGAAACCGGCGAAGAAGAAGACGTCATTACCATCGAGAAGCTGACCGAACAGGACGGCTCGATCATCAAGCTGGTCAACACCATCATCTTCACCGCCGTCCAGAAACGGGCCAGCGACATCCACATCGAATCCAAGGAAAATTTTGTCCGGGTTAAGTACCGCATCGACGGGGTTCTGACCGAGGCCATGGAGCCGCTCGGTCGCCAGTTCCAGTCGCTCATCATCTCGCGCATCAAGATCATGTCCGACCTGGATATCTCCGAGCGCCGGGTCCCCCAGGACGGGCGTTTCCGCCTGAAAATCAAGGACAAGACCATAGATTTCCGGGTGTCAATCATGCCCTGCATTTACGGGGAGGACGCGGTCATCCGCATCCTGGACAAGGAGATGATCACCGAGGCTTTCGCCGAGCTGCGGCTGGACCTGCTCGGATTTTCTGATTACGTTCTGCGCAAGTTCCGGCGCTACATCTACCAGCCCTACGGCATGGTCCTGGTGACCGGGCCAACCGGGAGCGGCAAAACCACCACCCTGTATGCTGCCCTGACCGAAATTAAATCTCCCGAGGATAAGATCATCACCATCGAGGACCCGGTTGAATACCAGATAGAAGGCATCACCCAGATCCAGGTCAACGAGAAAAAAGGGTTGACCTTTGCCCGCGGTCTGCGCTCCATCCTGCGGCATGACCCGGACAAGATCATGGTGGGCGAAATTCGCGACCCGGAAACCGCCCAGATTGCCATCCAGTCGGCCCTGACCGGGCACCTGGTTTTTACCACGGTTCATGCCAACAACGTCTTTGATGTTATCGGCCGTTTCCTGCACATGCAGGTAGATCCCTATAGCTTCATCTCGGCCCTGAACTGCATCCTGGCCCAGCGGCTGGTGCGGGTACTCTGTCCCAGGTGCAAGGCCACGGTCCAGTATGACGACGTCACCCTGGAACTTTCAGGGCTGAACCCCGACCGATTCCGGAATATGACCTTCTACGAGCCCCGCGGGTGCAGCGATTGCCACGGCACCGGTTACAAGGGCCGGACGGCCATTGCCGAGTTGCTGGAGCTTTCGGATAATATCAGGGAGATGATCCTGGCCAGGAAGCCACTGTCGGAAGTTAAGAAAGTCGCCCAGGAAGAAGGGATGATTCCCCTGCGGCAGTCCGGCCTGGAAAAGGTTCTTTCCGGCGTTACCAGCCTGAAGGACCTGAACAAAGTCACCTTCGTCGAGTGAGCGGATGAGTCTGGGAGAAAGAATCAGGCGGTATTTTCTGGAGCAGCCGAAGCCGTCGGCTGTTTTTCAGATTGCTCCCTCTTACTTTGCCGCCCTGAAGACCGGACCGGAGGACGAGTTAGCCGCGGATGATTACGTATACCATCCCATTTCTTCCAGCCTGGTCGAAGCCCAGCTTCTTCAGAAAAATATCGTCCAGCCTGGCCTGTTGCAGGAACTCATCAGGAAGACCTGGAGAAAATTGAGACCGCGCGGTCACTCGGTCACGGTCATTCTGCCTGAAATGAGCGCCCGGGCCTTTATCTTTCAGCTGGAGAGTGCCAGCCTGGCCCCGGCCGAGCAGGTCAGGTTCATAGAATGGAAGCTGGAACATCATCTTTCCCATCCGGTTGACCGGGTTCGTTATTCCTACCAGACCTTCAATTCGGGCAAGGAGAGAAGGGTGCTGGTGGTCTGCATCAGAGAAGAGGTGGCGGCCGAGTACGAGGCGATATTTTCAGAAAACAAGCTTCATCCCGGCAAGCTGACCATACCCTCGCTGGCGGTGCTAAACCTGGTGGTCAGGGCCGGGGCTGAAGCCGGGGACTTCCTGCTGGTTGATGCCGACCTCGATTACCTGAGCCTGGTGGCCGTGCTGGATGGCGCCCCGTACCTTTACCGGCAGAAACAGCTCTGGCCGGATAACGAAACCAACCGGACCGCCGTTCTGAAAGAGACCGAAAATACCGTCAATTTCCTGGAAGATAAAATTCATAGAAAGCCGTCGCTGGTCTATGTCCGGTCCAACCTGGAAAAACCGGTCTGGTTGACGACCGAGATGGAAAAGTTGCTCGGGCTCAGGGTGGAAGAGGTTATGACCGAACAGCAATTTCTGGCGCCGCTCCTCGGGGGTCAATGATGGCCAATCGTCACCACAGAAATGGCTGGACCCTGGTCATCAACCTGGCCAGGGAACCGCGGCGCAACCGCCGCCCCTATCGTTTTATGGTTATTGGCCTGAGCTTGCTGATTTTAGCGGCGACGGTGGTCCTGGTGCTGTTCAACCTGAAAAGCCTGGCTCAATTCCGTGAACTAAGGCAGGCCAACCAGGGCCTTGAAGAAAAAAAGACCGCCCTGACTGACGAAAACCGCCAGCTCGGCCGGGAGCTGGACAACCTGCGTCGCCGCTACCGGGAGCCGGTGGATGAGATTAATAGCCTCCTCGAAAGGAAAAGTTTCTCCTGGGTGCTGTTCTTTAACCGAATCGAGGAAGCCCTGCCACCCGGTAGCTTTCTTCAAACCCTGAATCCTCCCACTTCTCTGGCCAGCCGGGAATTCAGGGCCAGGGTGGCTCTGAGCAGCCGGGAAGAACTGGCCCAGCTCATCAAGAACCTGCAGCTTCAGAAATTTGAGGAGGTCCGGGTCCTGAATGAAAATTATCAGAATAACAAATTTCAGGTGGAGATGACTTTCAGAGATGCCAGGGTTGATTGAATTACTGAGCCAGCCAGAAAGGAAACGCCTGAGAGGGCTTGGCCTGGCTGCAGCCCTCCTGGTGCTGCTGGTGATTGTTTCTTTATTTTTCTGGAGCCATCGTCTTAATGGTATCAGGTCAGAAGCTGTCCGCCTGACCTCGGAACTGGAAAAAATCAGCAGCCAGAATGAAAAGGCCAGGCAGGAGTTTCAGAGCTGGCAGGAAACCAGGAAAGACCTGGAAGAGCTGGAGGCCAAGGCTTTCTACCAGGGAACAGATGGCCTGGAAGCTTTCCGCCAGGACCTGAAGAATCTGTTTCAGCAAAGCGGACTGGCCATGCCGCCCGTCAACTACCAGTATGATGACAGCGGCAAAAAACAATTTAACCGGATGGCCGCTTCTTTTGCCGTAAGGCTCAGTTATCCTGTATTAAAAAAATTCCTGTACCGGGTTGAGACCTGGCCCCGAATCCTGGTGCTTGAACAGGTAAATTTCCAGAAAATAGATAATGCCACCGGGGCCCTGGACCTGAGAATCACGCTTTCCGGGTATTACCATGAAAAGACTCAATAAAAGATTCGGGCCGGTAACTGGCAGACGCCTGGCTGCCTTAAGCCTGGCCGTGATTTTTTGCCTGGCGCTGGCCGCAGGAGAAGGGCGGACTTCAACCGGGCAGGAAAATTCACCGGGGCAGCCCGAAACCCGGACTGGCGCTTCGTTTATTAAAAAGGAATTATTGGACAGGTTGAAGCCAGAGATGGCCGCGGTCAAGCGTGACCCCTTTCGACCGGTTTCAACCGGTGCGGTCAGGGGGCCGGTCAGAATGGCGGTTCCTGCCGAGGCCTCAGACCGTCCGGTTCGTCAGGCTTCTATTCTGGAAAGCCTGAACCTCAGTTGTTCCGGGCTGGTTACTTCCGGGAATAAGAAGATGGCCCTGATCCTGGTTGACGGCCAGGCCATCACCCTGGCCGAGGGGGAAGAACTGATTCCCGGGATTAGGCTGACCAGGATCGCGGCCGACGAGGTCATATTCCAGGATGACCAGGGCAATTCCAGGAAGGTCAGGGTAAAGGAGAAATAGGATGAAAAAAATTTCAGGGACAAAGATAGGGTGGCTGGGACTGGCCCTGCTGCTTTTAAATTTTCTGGCCTGCGTCTCTTTCAGTCCGGCCTACAAGCAGGGCAACCTGGCCGAGATAAACAAGGATTACGATGAAGCCATCAAGTATTACGAACAGGCCCTGATTCAGAATCCTAAAGAAACCGTTTACCGGATGGCCCTGTTCAGGGCGAAAGCGGCCGCGGCCATCAGCTCGGTGGAGAAGGCCAGGCAGCTTTTAGCCGAAGGCAAAAAAGAAGAAGCCCTCAATGCCTACAAGAAGGCCCTGGCTTACGACCCCAGCAACCGGCTCATCCTGGAAGAGTACAGGAAGGTAGCCGGGTTGAAACCGCCGGTAGAAGAAAAGCCGAAGGAAGTTGTTATTGAGCAGCCGGTTAAACTTAAGGCCTCTGGCGAGAAGCTCAAGCTGAGGTTTACCGACGCCTCCCTCAAGGCCATCTTCCAGGCCCTCGGCCGGTTTACCGGTGTGAATTTCCTTTTCGACGAGCAGTTCCGGGACATGCCGGTGAGCATTGACCTCACCGATATGACCCTGGAGCAGGGGTTGAACTCGCTGTGTTTAAGCGGCCGGGCCTTTTACCGGATTATTGACGACAAGACAGTGATCATCGTTCCCGACAATCCAACCAAGCGCAACCAGTATGAACTAAATGCCATCAAGACCATCTACCTGTCCAACCTCAATGCCCAGGATGTCCAGAACCAGCTGGTTTCAATTTTAAGGACCCAGTATAAGGCCCCGACCATAATAGTGGATAAGAACAGGAACTCCATAACCATAAGGGATAACCCGCGCATCGTGGCCCTGGCCGAGAAGATGCTCCGCAGCTGGGATAAGCCCAAGGGCGAGGTGGTAATCGACCTGGAAATCATGGAGGTTTCCAGGCAGAAGCTGCAGACCCTGGGCACCCAGTTCGGGCAGAGCTATGCCGGCATCAGGTACACCGGGGCTGAACTGCCGGAGACCGGCTGGATACCGCTCGAAGGGATAAATTTCTCCCTGGCCGGAAATTACCAGGTCACCCTGCCCTCGGTGCTGCTCCAGTTCCTCGAAACCGATACTGACACCAAAATAATCGCCCAGCCCAGGTTGCGGGGAGTCGACTCCGAGCAGATCAACTACATGGTCGGGCAGAAGGTGCCAATTCCCCAGACGACTTTTTCGCCGATCGCGGCCGGCGGAGTCAGCCAGCAGCCGATAGTCTCCTATACCTACCAGGACGTTGGAATTGAAGTCAACATCAAGCCCCGCCTGCACCAGGAAAAGGAAGTCAGCCTGGAGCTGGAAATAAAGATCACTTCGATCGGGGGCAAGGGCATCGCCGATATTCCGATTATCTCCACCCGCGAGGTCAAGAACGTCATCAGGCTCCGGGACGGCGAAACCAACCTGCTGGCCGGGTTGCTCCGGGATGAGGAGAGGAAGTCTCTCAAGGGAATTGCCGGGCTGAAGAACCTGCCCATCCTGGGCAGCCTGTTTTCCAGCACCGACCGCATGGTGGAGCAGACCGATGTCATCCTGACCATCACGCCGCATATCATCAGGACCATGCCCATCACCGATGAGGACGGCAAACCCCTGTGGATTGATAACGAATCAATAGCCATGAGCTCGGCCCAGGCCGGCATCCCGGAAGACATCTCGGTCCGCGAGGAAGAGCTGACTCCCGAGGCCCTGGCCGAGGCTGCCCCCGGGATGAGTACCATAAGTTTCATGCCCGCCAGGGCTGAAGTCCAGATTAGAAATACTTTCAACATCAGCCTGGAGTTGAACTCTCCCGCTGACATAACTTCGCTATCTTTGAACCTGAGTTTTGACCCGAAGCTACTGCGGCTTAGAGAAATCCAGAGGGGCGATCTGGTGGGTCAGCTGGGGGCCAGGGGGTCTTTCATGCAGAACATCAGCCCGGGCGGCGGCGTGGCAGTGGTTGGCTTTTCATCGCCATCCCCGGCCACCGGGGTCAGGTCGGGCAACCTGGCCACCCTGGTTTTTGAAAGCCTGGCAGCCGGTGAGACCCGGGTGGTGATTGCCTCCATCCAGGCCCTGGGGGTTCAGGGACGACCGGTCAGCCTGGCCGGCGGCGAGCTCCAGGTCATAATAAGGTAACCGGCACTACCCGGTTATTATTTTTCTTTTTCATACAGCAGGTGGCATATTCCGGCCACCTGCTTCAATTCCAGGACAAAGGCGATTCCCGCCCCGGGCTTGTCCAGTTCGCCGGCTCTGACAATCGCCTCCAGGATCTGCTGGGTTCTGTTGCTGGGAACCACAGAAAAGATTATTTCTTTTTCTGGTTCTACCGGGATTCCCAGCAGCTTCTTTCTCTCGTGGACCCCCGTGCCCCGGCCGACGATGATGGTGCCTCCCTCTGCCCCGGCCTGGCGCGAGGCCTCGATTATTTTTTCCGAAAAGCCCATCCGGACTATGGTAACAATCAGGTCGAATTCAATGTTCATGGTTTTCTCCTTTTTCTGGCCGAATAAATCAGGCCAAAGGTCATGATAGAAATTATGGGGGCCAGGGCCACCAGGGCAATCAGGCCGAACCCGTCCAGAACCGGGTCGCGGTTGTCCATGGCTCCGGCCAGTCCCACGGCCATGGCCATGACGAAGGTGACCGTCATTGGGCCCGTGGCCACCCCCCCGGAATCGAAAGCTATGGCCGTAAAAGTCGGGTCGGAAAATTTGAGCATGACCATGGCGGCCAGGTAACCAGGGATGATGAAGTAATAAATCGAAAGACCGGTCAGAATCCTCACCATTCCCAGGGCCACGAATATGGCCACGCCCAGCGATAGGAACAGGATAATAATCCTCGATGGAATGGCCCCGCTGGAAGCCCTTTCCACCTCGTAGCTCATGATCCTGACCGCAGGTTCGGCCAGGGTGGCCACCAGGCCAAAACAGAATCCGAGGGGGACGATTAACCACCTGAAAGTCAGCTCTCCGAGCAGTCGGCCCACTTCAGAACCAACGGGCAGGAAGCCCACCTGAACTCCCTGGAGAAACAGGATCAAGCCCAGCAGGGTCAGGACAATTCCTCTGACTATGACCGAGATGGATTCCCGGGGCAGGCGCAGGAAAAATACCTGAAAAATTATAAAGATCACCAGCAGGGGAACCAGGGCTATCAGGACTTCGAGCAGCACCGGTCCGAAGTTCAAAAAGTCCAGCAGTTCTTTCATCTGAAAATTATTCCCAGGATCATCACACTTATTATGGGTCCAATGGAGGCTATGCCGATCAGGCCGAAGCCATCCTTCAAGGCTGATTTACCGCCCAGGACTGAGACCATTCCTATGCCGAGCGAAAGGATGAACGGAACGGTTATCGGACCGGTGGTCACGCCGCCGGAATCGAAGGCCACCGGAACGAATTGTGGCGGCACGAAAAAGGATAGTAGTAGCACCAGGAGATAACCGGCAAGTAGGATGTAGGCGATTCGGATTCCCAGGACTATGCGCAGCATGGCCAGGCTGACCGAAAGGCCCACCCCGAGGCCAACGGCCAGAATCAGGATACCCTTGTTTATTTCACCACCCGAGACCAGGTCCACCTGGTAGGCCAGCACCCTGACATCGGGTTCAGCCATGGTAATAACCAGCCCGATTATGCCTGAAACGACCAGGATCAGGCCGAAAGGCATTTTCTGGGGGAGCTGGGCGCCGATGGCCTCACCCATGGGCAGCAGGCTGATCCTGGCTCCATAAAGGAACAGGAACAGGCCCAGGATGACCATCAATGTTCCGATTAAAAAGCGCAGGACGGAGACCAGGGGCAGAGTCAATATGGTAAATTGAAGTATCAGGACCAGGACGGTTATGGGCAGGACCGCCTTCAAGACTTCAACCAGTTGCCTTTTCGCTTCTCCCATGCTTCCTTTTGAGTATAAGCTGGCCTGTTCGTTGATGCAAGCAAAACCTAAGATGAGGTCAGTTAGTAATGGCTTTCGGATTTTTTACAAGTGAACGGATTTAATACTAATTTGACAGGATGTGTCTCGGGAGATTTTTACCTGAGGCTGGTTTCTGGTAAATCCAGATTGGATTTAATCACTTCATCATTTTCAACGGAATTCCTTGTCGATGATGGTAAGGCGTTCCGGGTATTTAATCTCGCCCAATGGAGTCATCACCCGGGGCTGGATGTCGAGGGCCAGGCGGGCCGAGCTGCCGTTCTTGCCGCCTATGGCCAGGGCCAGCTGAAGCAGCCGGTCCAGGCCCTGGTTGCCGAAAAATTCATACAGGTCCAGGGTCAGGTCTGCTTGCTGTTTGAATTGCCACTAATCCCCGGTGATTATTCCCTTGTCATATTTTACAAGAAGTTTACAGGTTTTTGACAGAATTTTGACAACTCTTATTTTTAGGGGAGTTACCTTTTTCTTAGAAGAATGGTCCAAGGAGGGCAAAATGAAATTATTAAGAGTGTCCGGGAAAAATGGTTCGGTTGGGGCCTTTAAGCTGGTGCTGGTGGGCTTCATGGTTTTAACCCTGGTGGTTTCATTGCCGGCCAGGCAAAAGAAAAGGGGGAATGACCTCGTAATTACCACCGTGGATAACAGGGTATTCAGGGCTGAACTTCTCACCATTAAAGGCAATGATCTGATCGTGCTGCCCGGGTACCCGGGTTCCGAGACTGTTGTTAATATTGATGAGATACAGGATATCCGGGTTGTTAGAAAATCTAAAACAAAATTGGGCGCGTTAATAGGTTTATCTGCGGGCGCGGGCATAACATTGTTGATGCTCACAGATAAGTCAGTCCCCGATTGGCCTAATCAATTAACGGCAATTGGTGGGGCGATGTATTGTGGAATTGGACTGGCTGTCGGAGCATTAATGGGTTCTTTGTCTGGGGGTGATAAGCATATAGTTCGCGTTCAAAGAACCCCGGAAGAGAACGCGAGAATCCTGGCGAAACTAGACCAATACGCACGTGTCCCCCGGAGTTACCAGGTTCCAGCCAAAGTGACAGAATGAGCTACACCAATAACCACCTGACATTCTCTTGGCCTGGCACAATATCTCTTTCTGAAAATCTACTCGTGGCCTGAACCCGAGTTCTATTCGGGTTTCTCCGTAAACTAATGTCCAGTATTATCGATGGGCACTTCGGACCTCGCCTAGATAAAGGATGGCGGGGTGGCAATGGCACACCGGCCTGATTTGCCGGGAAGTGGATTGAACACTGGATTGTGCTTTAATCATTTTAAAATTAAAGTGATCTAGCCAAGTCTTAATCAATCCCGGTTTGCGACCAGACCTTATGTGCCGGGGCTTTAATGGCGGAGGCATTGCTGATAAAATCTGGGTGAATCAAGTCCATCTGGGCCACATAGAGGAAAGAGAAAAGAAAATGGAGGGAGAAAAAATACGGGTCAGGGTTAAGTTCTTTGCCTATTACAGGGAGGTATTCGGGGCCAGGGAGAAAGAGCTGGTGGTGGACAGGGGCGCCACCCTGGCCGAGGTCCTGGGCCGGATAGTGGAAACCCAGCAGCAGGAAAAAGAGATTTTTAGCGAGGGCCAGATAAAACCGCAGGTGGTGATAATGATAAATGGTTCGGTGGTCCCGGCCGAGGCCCTGCATTCCAGGCAACTTGAGGACCATTCGGTGGTGGCCATCTTTCCGATGATGGGTGGCGGTTAAGAAATAATCTATCCGAAGCGCAGGATGCCCTTTAGTAACAGGAGAGTCAGGCCCAGAATAAGCATAACGGTCATTCCGGAGGTCAGGGTATAATACCAGCCGCCATTTTTGCCCTTTTCCTGCAAGCTTAGCCTCTTGTAATCCTGGACATATTGAGAACTTTTTATTCTCTGCAGGCGAGAATTAATTTTTATGCCGCGCTTGGACACATAGTCAGTAAGGACGATGGCTGAAACCAGGCCTGCGGCCAGGCTGGCCAGGGCAAAAATGGTGAGTATTAAATAGATTGTATGCATTCGAATTTTTTCAAGCTCGCGTTATGTGCTTAATCATTCTGTTGCGACTTTGTGAGGTTAGCAAATTCTCTTCGACGCCGTCGACCCAACATTATGCTTGACAAAAATTTTATAGTGGAAAAAATGGAAACCTTGATGCTCACTTAAAAGATTCTTATCTTGTTTTGGCTGCCAGAAAGAGAAATTCAAACCGAAAATTAATTTCACAAGGAGGGGCTGTGAGAAAAATAATCAAATCAACTGGCCTCGGGCTTGTTTTCCTACTGGTTTTTTCGCTGGCGGCGGTTCTCGCCCAGGGAAAACTGGAAGATTACGAGAGAGCTATCGGCCTGAGGGATAAGTTTGAGAGCCTGGCCGTAAATGTGCCCGAACGGGCAGCCTGGATAGAGAAGACTCCACGCTTCTGGTACCGGAAGACGGTCAGGGGCGGCCAGGAATTCGTGCTGGTCGATGCCGAGAAGGGCACCAGGGGACCGGCCTTTGACCACGACAGGCTGGCCGTGGCCCTGAATAAAGAGACGGGCGAAAAATTCACGGGAATTACGCTTCCTTTCAGGAGCATAAATTTTGTGGAAAACGAAAAGTTCCTGGAATTCGAGTACCGGGACTCGGTCTGGCGGTGCGAACTCGCCACCTATGCCCTCAAGAAAACCGGGCCGGCCCGCCAGCGCCAGAGGGACGGCTGGCAGGATGTGGGCGGACCCCCGGCCCAGGCTGCCTCGGCCGAGAGCAAGCCTTCGCCCGATAAAAAGTGGGAAGCCTTCATACGCAATTACAACGTCTGGATTCGGGCTGTTAGTAGCAAAGAAGAGTTCCCGCTGAGCTGGGACGGCAACGAGGGCAATTATTACACCTATCAATCACTGCTCTGGGCCCCGGACTCAAAGAAGCTGCTGGCAGTCAGGATCAGGCCGGGCCTGCACCGCAGGATCCAGTACGTGGACTCTTCACCGGCTGACCAGCTCCAGCCGAAGTATTTCAGCCTGGGCTACACCAAGCCGGGCGACCCGCTGGACCTGCCGCAGCCGGTGTTGTTCCAGGTTGAGGGCAGGAAGCAGGTTAATGTTGATAATGCCCTTTTCCCCAATCCTTACGACCTCGGCAACTTTGCCTGGCGCCAGGACAGCCGGGCCTTCACCTTTGAATACAACCAGCGCGGCCACCAGGTCTACCGGGTGATTGAGGTTGACGGCACAACGGGAGCGGCCAGGGCCGTCATCAGCGAGGAATGTGCCACCTTCTTTTGCTATTCCAGCAAAAAATACCGTTATGACCTGGCTGACGGAAGGGAAATAATCTGGATGTCCGAGCGGGACGGCTGGAATCATCTCTATCTTTATGATGGCGAGACCGGACAGGTTAAGAACCAGATTACCAAGGGGGAGTGGGTGGTGCGGAGTGTGGAGAAGGTGGACGAGGAGCGCCGCCAGGTCTGGTTTCTGGGAAGCGGAATGTATCCCGGGAAGGACCCTTATTTCCTGCACCTTTACCGGGTAAACCTCGACGGGACGGGGCTGGAGGCGCTGACCGAGGTTGATGCCAACCATGTGGTCAGCCTGTCAGCCGACCTGAAATATTACGTTGACCTCTATTCCCGGGTGGACCTGGCCCCGGTGATGCAGCTCCGGAGGAGCGAAGATAAAAAGGTCATCATGGAGCTGGAGAAGGCGGACATTTCAGAGCTGAAGAAGGCTGGCTGGCGCACCCCGGAAGTTTTCGTGGCCAAGGGAAGGGACGGCCAGACTGATATCTGGGGAATCATCATCCGTCCAACAAACTTCAATGCCAGGAGAAAGTACCCGGTTATTGAGTATATCTACGCCGGCCCTCACAGCTCGTTTGTGCCCAAGAGCTTTTTCGCCTGGAACCAGATGATGTCGCTGGCCGAGCTGGGTTTCATCGTGGTCCAGGTTGACGGCATGGGTACCAGCAACCGCTCCAAGGCCTTTCACGATGTTTGCTGGAAAAACCTGAAGGACGCAGGCTTCCCGGACCGGATCCTGTGGCACAGGGCGGTGGCGGCCAGGTATCCTTATTATGACCTCAGCCGGGTGGGGATATACGGGACGTCAGCGGGCGGGCAGAATGCCCTGGCCGGGCTGTTGTTCCACCCGGAATTCTACAAGGTTGGTTTTGCCGCGGCCGGTTGCCACGACAACCGGATGGATAAGATCTGGTGGAACGAGCAGTGGATGGGCTGGCCGCTGGGACCCGAATATGAAGCTTCATCCAACACGGTCAATGCCTATCGCCTGAAGGGAAAATTGCTGCTGGTCATTCCCGAGCTTGATACCAACGTTGACCCGGCCACGAGTTACCAGGTGGTCAATGCCCTGATCAAGGCCGGGAAAGATTTTGAGCTGCTGGTGGTGCCGGGAGCCAATCACGGTTCAGGTGGAGTTTATGGCGACAGGAAAAGAAATGATTTCTTCGTAAGGCACCTGCTTGGAGTTGAGCCACCCGACTGGAACAGACTGGAAAAGAAGTTGCCGGAACCCCGGCCTTCATTCATGCCCCGCACCCCCGGCGACGAATAATGAACAGGGGACACCTTACGGTGTCCCCATTTTTGCCTCCGGCCCTTGGGGAAAAATCCGGGGACACTTAAAGGTGTCCCCTTTTAGCCCCTTTTAGGTTTGGGGTAAAAGCTCCTGCAGTTCGAACTCCAGGTTTTTCAGGAACCTTCGTATGGTGGTTTTACCGAAGACCCCGATGGCTGCATAGTGAAAATGCAGAGTGGCCAGATGTTTCAGGATGTACTTCCAGGAATAGAAGCGGGCCATGGCCTTGAACGTTTCCACCTGCAAGGTGACCGGCGACATGGTAGCCGGCCTGTAAACCACGTGGTGGGCGTCGTACTTGCTCCAGTTGGTATGGATCAGCTTCTTGTTTTCAACCATCTCTGCGTACAGCGGGGTTCCGGGCAGCGGGGTCAGAATCAGGAACTGCACCGTGTCTATGTGGTGACGCCTGGCGAAATCGGCCGTCTTCCTGATGGTGTCCACATCGTCGGTATCCGCGCCCAAAACGAACATTCCATGGATATGGATGCCGTGGTCCCGGATCTTCTGAATAGAATAGATGATGTCCTTAAGGTCCTGTTTCTTGTGGTAGGCAGCCAGGGTCCGGGGGTTAATAGATTCAAAACCGATGTAGAGCGTGTGGCAGCCGGTGTCAGCCATCAGGCGAAGGAGTTGCCTGTCCCGGGCCACGTCCACCCGGACCTGGGTTGACCAGGTCATTTTGATCTTTTCGGCCAGGAGGCCCCGGCAGATTTCTTTAGCCCGGTTGAGGTCGGCTGCGAAATTATCGTCGACGATGAACTTGGTGGCCCTGGATACCGCGTTGATATGCTTCAGCTCCCTGAGGGTTGCTTCCACGGACTTAAAGCGGTATTTTCTGCCGAACATCTGGATGACCGAACAAAACTTGCAACCGTAGGGACAGCCACGCGAAGTGGAAACGGGGTAGCTGCGGGAAGGCTTCCAGTTGTGGACCAGAGAAAAATCTGGTTCGGGCAGGCGGTCAAGGTCCTGAATGAACCCGGCCGGGGGGTTGTGAACGGGGTGGCCGTAAGTGTCCCGGTACGACAGACCCCTGATGTCCGACAGGGGAGGACGGCCTGTCTCGAGGTTTGAAACCAGCTCAAGGAGCGGGCCTTCACCCTCTCCACGTACGACAAAGGCGGCGTGTTCCAGGGCTTCCTCGGCCAGAAAAGTCACGTGAGGGCCGCCCATGACGACAGGAATACCCAGTGCCCTTATTCTGTCCGCTATGGCATAAGCCCGGACGGCAGTTGAAGTTATCGTGGAGATACAGACCAGGTCAGAGTTTTCAACGAACGCCCAGTCCGGCTCGGCCACGTCCTCGATAAAAACCCTTACCCTGTAACCTCTATCCCTCAGCATGGTTGATAGCAGAACCGAGCCCAGGCGGGGCAGTGGAAACTTGCTGAAAATATGCGAGCCGGGAGAACCGGCTTCAATGAAAGCGATTGTCTTGATGGTCATGATTTTTTCAGGTTAAAGACCTTTCCTTTCAGAAACAAGTCGAGTTGAAGAAAAGCGGTCGCGGAGCTTGAAATTATCTTTAGTCAGAATTCGCCGACTGGTTTCGCTTTTAGGCTACTGCCAAGAAAGAGCACATCTGTTGCAACTTAAAAGAGCTTTTTTCATCGCAGCCAGGCAGCCAGATCCTTTCTTCAGATGGCATGAAATTGCTGGTTTCAAACTGGAATCAGCCTTTCCCCTGCTCGATACGAATATATTCTTATATCGCCTTTAAGTCAAGGAAAAGGGGACACTGTAAGGTGTCCCCAAATTTCCCCCGGATTTTTCCCCTTATAGTATTGGTAAGAAGAGGGCAAAAGGGGACACTGTAAGGTGTCCCCTGTTTTAATCGGAGACCTGGAGGGTCAGGCTGCGGACGGCCCGGGCCCCGGTCTTCTTTTCACCCGCATGAAAATAAAGATGGTAGGTCCCCGGCTGGAGTGGCTGGGTCCTGACTCTTACCAGGTAGGTCTGGCGGCCCTCTTCACTCCTGGCGGCCAGAGGCACAAGCTCTGAGGCTACCTCCTGGGCCTGGCCCTCTTTTGAAAACAGCAGCACGCTCTTAAATTCCAGCTCCGGATTTTCAACCCGGCCCGGACTGCAGCTCAGCAAGGCATAGAACTCTTCGCTGCCTGACTTCAAGGTCTGACCAACCGGCAGGTGGCGGCTGAGGCCCGGCGGGAAAAAAAGCGGACTGTTTTCATACTCGGAAATCTCGCCGGCTACCATCACCGCTGGCACTCCCAGGGCCAGCACTTCGGTCTGTTCCCCGCCCAGTGAAATATCCGAAGTGCCAAGCGCTGACTGCCCCGATTCCAGGTTTCTCATCACCGCCCGGCACCTGTAGTCCCCGGCCGGCAGTTCAAAAGCCGATGAAAAATATACTGCCCCCGACTCCGTTTTTGGCAGGGAGCTTAGCTTGACTTTTTTCCTCTCCAGCCCGGCAATGCGGTCGTCCGGGCCGAAGACCACAAAAATCAGTTCCAGCCTGTTTCCGGCCAGCCTGGCCATTTCCTCCCGGACGATCTTGGTCCACAGTATCAGCTGTTCCTTTCCCTTCTCGTAGAAGCTGAAGCCGCCGCTCTTCAAGGCCAGCGGCTCCTGCAGCAGCGGTTTCTCGCTCAGGCACAGGTCCACCAGGTGGAGCTGCTTTTCCAGGTCGGTCAGGTCCTTAAATGGTTTCGGGTTAAAATAACCTTTCTGGGCATAAACTTTAGCCTTGGGCCGGTTGACCCTGACCTTCACCTCGTGGTACTGTCCGTCCCACTGTTCGTCCACGTAGTAACCGAGAACGTAATAGCAACCGGTAATCTTCTGAACTTCTTCCATCCCTTTTGTATAGTTATGGATATTGCCGAAATACTTGCCGCCGGAATAATCGGCAATTTTCCCCAGGGTCAGGATGCCGGTCAACCTGATGTCCTGGTTAATCCGGGCCACGCTGTCCTCGGTATCGAAGGCATAGACCACCAGGTTGGCGTGGCTGATGGCCTTCTGCATGTCATCCAGGTAATACTGCAGCTGGGTCTGTCCCCAGTCGTGCCTCCAGGTTCCGCCCGACTTGTCCTCGGTCTGGATGCCGTAGAGCAGCGAGTAGGGAATGCCGGATGAAAAAAGAATGAGATGCTTGATTCCGGGCAGATAGCCCAGGGCCCGCGACAGCTTGGTCATCTCCCGGAGAAAGGTCAGGGCCTGCACCCGGCTCTCCGAGGTCATGAAGGCCCTTTTCATCTCTTCCGAGACATTGGCCGAATCCATGATGGGATCCTTTTCCGGCTTGGACCAGAGGCCGGCTCCCACCCCGCCCCGCTGGCTGACGTCCAGCGGGTTTTCTTCGGTGGCCTGCTGCCAGTACCTGGCTTCCAGGTTCTCCACGCTGCCCTGGTAATCCCGCAGGCCGATGGCTTCGACAAAGCGGCGGATTTTATTATGGTCGCGCGTCAGGTATTCACGAACGGCCAGTCCGCCCTCAAGGGAGTAGGTTATTATGCCGATTTCGTCGTCGGGCTGGATAATATTATCAAGAAAGTGGATGGCAGCCTTTCGAGTGGCCCGCAGCCCTTTCTGGTTGTTGTAAACGTAGTCAAATAGCAGGAAAAACCTGCGGCTGGCGGTTTCAGGTTCGGTGGCCACGGGGGCCTTATCCGCTTCAGCCGGGAGCAGGAATGACTGGAGGTGTTTTTCAAATTCGGTCAGGTTTTTCTTCTGGCCGTTATCGTAGACTTCAAAGTCCTGTTTCTCCAGGTCGGTCAGGGGATTGCCCTTGCTGTCGGTAACGTACACCTGGATCAGTTTCAGGGTGACCGAAATCTCATGTTTTGGCTTGAATTGCGCGGGTTCCTCCTGGGCGAAGACAGCAGGCGAAAGAAGCGGTCCAGTCAGGAGGAACAGCCAGAAAGCAGCGAAGGAAAAACCTGGCCACCTCAACAGCTTAAGTTTCAGCTGGCTCATCTGGGAAAACAAATCTATCTCCAACCGAGAGGTTTCTGCTCCATCTATTATTGTATTCCTGTCTCACTAAAATTGCACCTGCAAAGGGCAATACATTCTCTTCTTCACAATTCTCGCCACGAGAATATACAGAGAAGCTTGAATTCCGGCCCGAAAAAATCGAAAAAAAGGTAGTTTATACCCTCGTTTTCTTGTAAAATATTATCTAAAGACAATAAGGAACTTTTCCATCATTATAAAAATCGCGGAAACCTGATGCCCAGAGAAATGCCTCCCGGCCGTGAATCTTCTGACCTTCTGGCAGAATTATTGGCCGCTCTATCCTCCGCGCCCGATAAGGTTTCAACGCAACGGGCCGAGGAAATTGTCCGGGCAGCCGAAGCTCTGATCAGTTCCGGTAAGGTGGAGACCCTGGACCCGACCCTGGCCCGCACCTACCTGACCGAGACATCACGCTCCTCCTTTCTCCGCAAGCTCGGCTATCCCGGGCGCTGCCGGGACTGGGCCGAGACCTGTTTTTCATTGATACAGCGCTTTAACTACGGGTTGCTCGACCTGTTTGAAGACAGGGTGAAAGAAAACCCGGACCACCCTCTTTTCGTTGACCTGTCGGCGGGTCGGTCAGACCGCTGGACCTACGCAGAAATTGCCTCCTACCTGAAATTGCTGGCCGGAACCTTCTACCTGATGTCCGGGACAGAAGAGCCACGGGTGGCTATCTTCAGCGAAAACCATCTCGATACTGCCTGCTGCGACCTGGCCTGTCTTTTCTACGACATCCTGGTCTCTCCGCTGAATTCCAATTTCAGCCTGGACAACCTTGAGCTGATTTTTAGCCGGCTCCGCTTCAACCTGGTCATCACCGATTCCCCCGAAAGGCTGAGGCTGCTGGGCTTGCTCCGGCAGAAAACCGGCCTTAACTTTGAAATCCTGTCGACCAGTCGTTATGAAATTCCCGGTATCCGGGCCGAGCTCCTGGGCGAAAAGGTGAGAAGCATCAACCCGGGCCAGGCCGAAAACGTTCTTAACCACAGGCGGCGTCGTCCCCTGGACGAGGTCTCGACCGTCATGTTCACCTCGGGCAGCACCGGCCAGCCCAAGGGAGTTTCTTTTTCAGGATACAACCTGGTTTCCAAACGATTCGCCAGGGCGGCCGCCCTGCCAGAAGTCGGAGAGGACGAGGTTCTCCTGGCCTTCCTGCCGCTCTACCATACCTTTGGCCGTTACTTTGAACTGCTGGGCTCAATTTTCTGGCGGGGGACCTATGTCTTTTCCGGCAACCCATCGGCCGACACCCTGCTGAGCCTGTTTCCGAAAATCAACCCGACCGGCCTGGTCAGCGTGCCCATCCGCTGGCTTCAGATTTATGAAAAATGCCTGGAAGAAGCGGGCCAGAGCAGCCAGGCCAGGGAACGCCAGGAAGCGGTCAGGTCGGTCATCGGCACCAGGCTGCGCTGGGGAATCTCGGCCGCCGGCTACCTGGACCCGAGGGTCTTTCATTTCTTTGAAGGCCAGGGAGTTAACCTGGTCAGCGGTTTCGGCCTGACCGAGGCCACCGGCGGACTGACCATGACCCCTCCCGGCAAGTATGTCGACAACACCCAGGGCCTGCCCCTGCCGGGAGTCGAGCTGCGGCTGAGCCCGGAAGGAGAACTCCTGGCCAGCGGTCATTACATAGCCCGCTACCTTGAGGACGTGGGTCCCGGCGACCGGATTCCATACCCCCAGAACCTGGAAACCGATTACTGGCTGAGAACCGGCGATGTCTTCCGGGTGCTTCCCAACGGCTATTACCAGATAGTTGACCGCATCAAGGACATCTACAAGAATAACCGCGGCCAGACCATCGCCCCCAGAAAGGTTGAGGACAAGTTTAAGGGAGTACCGGGCATAAAAAACGCTTTCCTGGTCGGCGATGGACGCCCGTTCAATATCCTGCTGATTGTTCCCGACAGCAACTGCCCGGAACTCAGGGAAGCCCTGGGCCGGGAGGGGGAGACCGAATATTACAAGAGGATTATAGAAGCGGCCAACCTGGACTTGGCCCCCTATGAAAGAATAATAAACTTTGCCCTGCTGGACCGGGATTTCAGCCGGGACAGGGGAGAGCTGACGGCCAAGGGCTCCTTCAACCGGAAAAACATCGTGGCCAATTATTCCGAGCTAATCGAAAGCCTTTACCGGAAGAATTACCTGGAAATAGAGACCGACAGCTTCCGGCTGAAGATTCCTTTCTGGTTGATCCGGGACCTGGGCCTTCTGGAGAGCGACTTCAAGTTTGAGAATGGCCGGCTGGTAGACCGGAGTCGCGGGCTCTCGCTGGAAGTCTCCGCTACCGAAAAGAAAGGAAGCTACCGCCTCGGCCACCTGGTTTATGAAATTCCCGATGGCCTGATTGATTTGGGCGTGTTTGCCCGCCAGCCCTACCTCTGGTGCGGCAACCCCAGCCTGGTTGATTTTCTGCCTGTCAAGGAAGGCTGGGATACGGTTCACCCCGGAGTTTCACTGAGAGTAAAGTTGCCGTCGGAAGAGGAAGTGTCGAAAGCGTTTCGGGCGGAGGCACCTAAGGGTGTGACCGACCTCTCGCTGCTCCGGGTTCACCGGCTGGTCACCGACCTCTATTATGGACCGGAGGAAACGGCCCTGAAAGCCATGAACGAGGTGGAACGACTCTTTTACGAGTCGGAAAATCCGAGAATGTCGGCCCTGCTCCGGCTCAGGCTGGAAGCCCTGGCCGACCATCCGCTGGAAAAGCTCCGTTGCTGGGCTTACCGGCTGCTGATCCTTGATCCCCTGCGTCCCGACTACAGCCCGGCCCTCGGGGCCTTCGTCGAATCGGGAAAAACTTTTCTCAACGAAGAATCGATTGAACAGATTGCTTCCTCGGTCCTGGAAAGCGGCCGGTTTGAAGCTCTGCGGCGGCGGCTGGCCGGTTACCGGGCCTCTCTCCACTGGCCGGCTTCCGCGGCTACCATCGCCCAGTTCAAGCACATGTTCAAATTGCTGGGTGATTTCGCCCAGCTCCACCCGGAGTACACGTCCAGGGTGGCGGCCGAGCTGGCCAGCTGGGCCCTGCACCGGGCAGACCCGACCCTGGCCGCTGAAGCCGAAAGGGTTCTCAAGAACCTGTATCTCGTTAACCGCTTGAAGATAAAGGTAAAATTAGCCGAAGATTTCCAGGCCAGGCTCCAGGAAAATCTGAAGCTGAGCGGCGAATTTTCGGAGACAGAAAAGGCCAGGCTGACCAGGGTGCTGGCCGACCCCACTTTCCTCCTGGAAAGCATCAGGCTCGGCTACGATGATTACCGGACAAGTCCGGAGGCTATCGCTTCCGGCCAGGTCAGGGTCTCGCGGGTTTCTTCCATCTATCCCGGACTTCACCTCCGGGCCTGTGTCAATACCAGGGGCGGTGAACATTTTGACCTGAGGGTGGAAATCTCGGACCGGAAGTGGACTCCTGGAGACCAGGAAAGAATTTACTGGTACCTGCTGCTTTCGGAACATTACGAGTACCCGGGACTTCTGCCCCGGCTGGCCAGCTTCCGACCGGACCTCAGGGCCGCCAGCTTCCGTTTCCTGAGCCGGCTGAGCGTCGAGGACCGGATCAGGGATTTTGCCACCCGCTATTACCACCTGCAACCGGCGGTCACTCCCCTGGAATGGCGGTTGCTCTACATTCAGGCCATCTCCCTTATCTACCAGGCGGTGAGCGCTTCGGGCTATAAGCTCATACCCGGCGAGGCCCTGCCCGAAAACATCACGGTTGATTCGGCCCGGCCCACCTACATCACTTTGGGTAATCTCAAGAGGTACGAGGGGAGCCGGTCACTGGTTAAATCCATAATTGATAATTTTTATCTCAAGGTGGCGGCGGCCTACCCCTGGACTGAAAAAATGATCGACCCGAGCTGGGTGTTCGATGCCTGTTTTGAAGTCTGGGAGGAAAAGAGGGCCACCGATTTTCTCAATCGCCTCCGCGACGAGCTGCAGGCCGAGGACCTGGAAATCGAGGGCTTCGGCTCCCTGAGACTCCAGCTTGAAGCTTACCTGGCCGAGATAAAGAAAAATCCTGTCCTCCCGATTTCTGTGCTCCTGGCCATCAGGAAATACAAGGAATGGGAGATGACCAGTTATGAAGCCGGCCCGGCCGAGAAAGAAAAGAAGGTCCTGGAACTGGCCGAGGAAATTTCACTGGACGGCCGTCCCGACTGGATCCGTTTCTATTTCTACCGGCACACCTACTTTTCTTCTTCCCCGGCCGATGTGGCCCGGGCCTTTGAAAAGCTCCTGGCCAGAATGAAGGAAAGGCCGGATAAATTGCCCGTTCAGTTTCTTGAGCTTTCCGAGCTGCAGTCCTGCCTGGAAGACAGGACTGACCTGCAGGTTTTCAGCCGCCTGGTCTTCCCCAGGAGCCATCAGCTTAAAGAAATCAGCCTCCTCAAGACCGGTGATTTGGGCCGCGAAAAGATTGTGATTAAATCAACCATTACCGACCGCCAGGGGCACAACTTTACCTTCAGGCAGAGTTATGACCCCTCGGAAATCGGCCAGCTCTACCGGTTGTTCCTGAGGGAAAACTATCCCCGGGTCATTTCCCAGGAAAACCAGAGCCTGGTGCTGGTTGATGACGACGGTTTTCTGGTCGGGGGGATCAGCTTCAGGAACCTGTCCCACCAGGTGGTTTTCCTGGAAGGGGTGGTGGTGGCCGAGGGTTACAAGAACCGCGGGCTGGGCCGGGCCATGCTCCGGGATTTCATCGGGCGGATGGCCAGCCTCGGGGTCAAGATGGTAATGACTCACTACCTGATTCCCTTTTTCTTCATGAAGGAAGGCTTCGTGATTGACCGGCGCTGGGGAGCCCTGGTCCGGACCATCTGAAAAAAGAGAAAAACCAAAAGGGGGATCCACCACATATTTCTTTTTTCATTGAATTTACATTTTCCCTACTCTTTTTCCACCAATAAAGGCTTATAATTTTGCGAGCCGACTGGATCGTTCTTACTCGAGGCTCTTCACTTTTATTTTGAGAGGACCGTGCTCAAGCCTGAGTGCATGGTTCCCGGTTTTAAGAAATTAGGTTCCTTGAGATAGGCCTTCCAGGAAATTGGGGAACGAGTATTGTGTCACCCTTTTCAGTAGAGCTTATTACCGCGGCTGTCGAAGATGATGAAGGCCGGCAGGTCTCTGACCACGATTTTCCTGATGGCTTCCATCCCCAGGTCGGCAAAATCCACCAGTTCCGAGGAAACTATGTGCTCCCTGGCCACCAGGGCTGCGGCCCCGCCGATGGTTCCCAGGTAAAATCCCCGGTATTTCCGGCAGGCCTCGGCCACCTTATCGGAGCGGTTGCCCTTGGCCAGCATGACCCTGGAAGCTCCGGCTTTCATGAACTCATCCACGTAATTATCCATTCGCTGGGCCGAGGTCGGGCCGAAGCTCCCCGTCGGCAACCCCTTGGGCGTTCTGGCCGGCCCGGCATAATAGACAGGATGATTCTTAAAATAATCGGGCAGCGGCTTTCCTTCGTCGAGCATCCTCTTCAGCCTGAGATGGGCCATATCCCTGGCCACGATCAGCGTTCCGGATAGCCTGAGCCGGGTACCTACCGGATAGCGGCTGAGCTCCTCAACCAGCGAATCAATCGGCTGGTCCAGGTTTATGGCCGGGGCTTCCTCCAGTTTCAGGGCGTCAATTTTCTTCAAGAAACGAGCCGGGTTCCTGTCCAGCTCTTCTACGAAAATTCCGGAGCGATTGATTTTCGCCTTAAGGTTGCGGTCGGCGTTGCAGCTGACCCCGATGCCCACCGGCAGGGAGCCACCGTGCCTGGGCAACCTGATCACCCTGGTTTCAACGGCCAGGGCCACTCCGCCAAACTGGGCTCCGAGCCCGGTTTCCCTGGCTATCCGCAGCACCTTTTTTTCCCATTCCAGGTCCCGGTAGCCGTGGGGGAGCCCGGTCGGCCTGGTGACCAGGTTATCCAGAAAGCCGGCACTGGCCAGTTTGACCGTCTTGACGTTCATTTCCGGCGACAGACCGCCGATGACCACGGCCAGCCGGTAGGGCGGACAGGCGGCCACGCCGATGGCCTTGATTTTCTCGCGCAGGAAATCCAGCAGAGTTGGCTCATCCCGCAGCAGTGATTTGTTTTCCTGGTAAAGGGCGGTCTTGTTGGACGAGCCCCCGCCCTTGGCCATGAAGTAAAAGCGGTATTCGCTGCCGCCGGTGCTGAAAATTTCCACCTGGGCCGGAAGGTTATTTCCGGTATTTTTTTCTTCCAGGATTGACAGCGGTGCATTCTGCGAGGCCCTGAGATTAAGGCGGGTGTAGGCCTCAAAAACGCCCCGGCTGAGATACCGGGCGTCATCGGCTCCGGTCAGGACCTTTTCTCCCTTGTAACCGATTATATTGGCCGTGCCCGTATCCTGGCAGAGGGGCAGCAGTCCTTCGGCCGAAATTACTGCGTTCTTAAGGAGCGAAGCGGCCACGAACCGGTCGTTGTCCGAGGCTTCGGGGTCGTCCAGGATGGCGGCCAGGTTTTCCAGGTGGGAAGTCCTGAAATAAAAATTGACCAGGGAGAAAGCTTCCCGGGCCAGCAGGCGCAGGGCTTCCGGCTCGACCCGCAAATATTTTTCTCCGCGGCACCTGACTTCCTGCACGTGGTTTGAAGTCAGCTTCCTGTATTTGGTGTGTTCTTTTTGTTGCGGGAAAACCGGCGTGTACTCAAACTTCATGGCCGTTCCTTTCCTGAAGCGGGAATCAGTCCTCTATGTCCATGTACTCGATTATATCTTCGAAGCCGGCAATGGTCTTCTGGCCGACCATGCCGATCAGCATGAACTCGTTGGTCAGAGGGTTGAGGCGGAATTCCTTGAGCAACCGGAAATTTTCAATCTGTCCCGAGCGGTCGACATGAGTTCTGGGCCCGGTGCAGTATATCCTCATTTCGCCCACCTGGATGTTGTCTTCTCCGGCCGGGCTGATGGGAACATCGGCCCTGATAACTTCCAGCACCTTGTTTTCCAGCTCTTCCAGGTCGATGTTCGGGCGCTCCGGAAAGTTGATGACGAATCCGTGTCTTATGTCGGAATGTATCAGCGGGGTCCGGGCCTTGTAGTTATAATCCCTCTCCAGTATGGCCGTGGTGATGTCCTCGGCCGAGTGGGCCATCAAACGATACTTGATGGTCCGGTCGACTATGGTCTTGATATTCTGCGGGAAGGGCCCGAAGACCGTCGGCCTGGCCACGATTATTTCTTCTCCGATGCCGACGAGCACCTGGGCATTGCAGCCCAGGATGTCATAGATGAGGTCAAAATGTTCGACCACCACCCGGCGCTTGTGTTCTATGGCTCGCCTGATGGCTTCCTTTATTTTGTACTTCTGGGTGAAGGCCAGCTCGTGCCGGACGTCGATGTGAAAGGTGTGGCCGGAGAAATAGTCCTCGGGTGAAAAAGAATAGATCGGGGCCCGCCGCAGGTTGACTCCCTCGTCCTCGTTGGTCAGCTCCAGGCCGGGAAAAAGGCCCTTGATGAGGGTTGACTTGCCCGAGCCCTCGTCCCCGATGATGCCGATCAGGTAGTCGGTCGGCATCAGGTAACGGCGGGCGATTTCGCTGGCCACCATGTAGAGGCGGTACCGGCCCCGCGGGGCGTAGTAGACCGCGTAGATCAGGGTATCCACGCGTGATAGCTGCCTTGGGTCCATGATTTACCCTCAGTACTTAAAATTCCAGGTCAAACAGCGGGACATGCTGCTGGGCTCCGTAGATGTCGGAATCGCCCGGGGCCCCGGAAGGGATTTTTCGCTTTATGGTGACCTTGATGGCCTGGCTGGGTTCAAAGTAGACGATCTTGAGAACATCGGATTCGGGAATCCGGTACAGCCTGGCGATTTTCCGGGCGGTTATGATGTTCTTCTCCCTGAACAGGTCAAAATAACGTCTCTCTTTGAACATGATATCAAGAGTCAGCTCGAAAGGTCCAGAGTTCTTGGAGCGAATGACCCGGGCCACCTGGAGTATATTTCTCTTCTTTTTCCCTGCCGTCTTGGCTTTAGCGGTCATGTTTCCCCCTTTATAGTTCTTCTGTTCTGGTTTCGAAGAAGGCCGGGTCATCAACCTGCATCAGGTGGTAGACTGAGAATTCGAAGACTTTTCCCATGGCCAGGTCCGATGGCGAGAAAGGAAAGGCCAGGTTGCCGGCCGTGGCAATCCGGCCTTCGTATCCATAATGCAGGAGGGCCGAGCGGGTTACGGCCAGCAGGGCATCGGCCTCTTCCTGGCTTCGCCCGATGGTTTCTATGACGATGCCCAGCTCGTGGCTGGCTGTCTTCTTGACCGGCTCCAGCTCGCCCATCACCCCGTTCTTGCCATAAACGTGGAAGAAAATCCGGCCGTCTTCGGGCTTGATTTTCATGATGTCCCGGGCCCGGTCTTCAACCGCTTTGAGTATGGCATCTATTTTTGAAATCATGATGGGGTCGCGCACCCCGGCCACGCTGACCGAACGGTAACCGGTCAGCCTGACGCCTTCCAGCTTGACCCAGTACTTATCGGTGGGAACAAACCGGCTGCCACGGACCCGGACCCGTCCCCGGCCAATATCTTCAAAGGAACAGTTGCGCAGGTTGATCACTCCGCCAGGACCGGGCAGTTCGTAGGGGTCAGATTTTTCGTAGAGGGTATGGGCCGCGGCCGACTGCGGGGTAAATTTTCTTTCGGGAGAAAGCGCCTCCAGGATGAAAGAATCTTCTTCCAGGATTCCCAGGGCGCAGTCGGAACCCGAGCCCGGGGTGGCGGCAATGGCTGCGCACTCCAGAATCTTGCCGAGGTGGAGGGCCAGACCGGGGTCATAACCCCGGGCAATGGGCAGGGCGGCAAAAACGGCCGGGTCGTAAGACCGACCGGCCACCACCACCTGGCAGCCCTCACCGAGCAGCTTGATGAACGGTTCCACCCCCATCTGGGCCACGATGTTTTCGCTCTGCTCGATGACCTCCGGTGTGAGCCGGGGGACAAAGGCCAGCGGCTTTATCCTTTTTTCTTTTAAGGCCTTTTTGACTGTTTCTTTGTCCACGTCGCCGTAGGCAATGCCCAGCTTGAAATGCAGGTTTTCTTCCCGGGCTATTTCCCTGACGATCTCCAGGCACCACTCGACGTGGGGGCGGGCACCGGAGCCCCCGGCTGTGCCGATGACCACCGGGATGTTGTTCTCGATGCCAGCCTTGATCATCAACCGCAGGTCACGCTTGACCGCCGACCTGTTGGTGAAGGACTTGCCGGCGCCAAGGTAATAGGGACCGGGGTCGGTCGAGCCGGCATCGGCCGCAATCAGGTCTGGCTTCAGGCTCATTCCTTTCCGGAATGAACTTTCGGGAAAGCCGTAGCCCAGGATGGCGGTGGTTGAAAGGATCTTGAAGGGCGGGAGTTTTCTGGCGGAGTTTTTCCTGGTCATTATCTTCTCTCCCCGTGTTTCATCTTCAGGACCTGGATGATTCTTTCCATCTCATTATTCACAATCATGAAGCCCTCGTCAAAGCCCATGCCCGGCTTGGCCAGCATCCGGTCGGGTCGGGTGGCCATGGCCACGTGGACGCAGGCGATGGCAGAGATGTCCGTTTCGTTGCAGGTCCCGCCCTGGTAGGCCTCGATGCCATGGGTCTTGCAATAGAGGTTGCTTTCGGCCACGTTCTGGATGCCACCCAGGTCCGGGGTCTTGATCTGGATCATGTGGCAGGCCCGGGCGTCGGTGAACTCGCGGATGTCCTCCAGGGTGTTGCAGTGCTCGTCGGCCACGATTTTGACCCTGGAACCCAGGGCTTCCAGCTTCCGGGTTATCCTGGCCAGGCCTTCCAGCTGCCGGTATTTCTCTTCAAGGTCAACCGGCCCCTCAATGTAGAGGTTGAACCCATCGGCTTCCTTTTCCAGGGAAGCGATATAGTCGGCCACCCGGTCCAGGTCGCCCTCGAAGATCAGGCCGATGGTGCCGTAGACATCAATGTGCAGGTCGGGCCGGTAATCTTCCCGCGGCCTGAGCTTGACGACCCTGTCGGCCAGCCAGCGGATGTACTCACGAAGCTTCTCGCCATCGCGCCCCAGCTTATCCTCGACGTTGTTGATCAGGGCGTGGGGCAGGGCGTCGACCTGTTTCAGTATCATCTTGTCGGCGTTGGTGTAACGGTCGTCACCGGACTGCCCGAAGATTTTGACCCTCTCCGCCACAACCGGCAGGTTGTATTCCTCGCAGACGATTTCGCATTTGAGTTTCTTCTCGGCCCTGGCCCGGGCGTCCAGCAGGGCCTGGCTCAGGCCGTACCTGATGGCCGTGTGGAGCCTCTTTCCCTCGAACCTGAGCTGCTCGAAGCGGTCGGCCATCTTCCGGAAGGGCTCGATTTCCATTCCTTCCAGGAGCGGCCGCAGGTTCTTTTCCATGAACGGCAGGTAATGACCGGCCAGGAAAAGCGGGTCCCGGCCGCCCACTCCTGAATACTGCACGGCGGCGCAGTCGCCGACGGCCAGCTGGCCGTCTTCGAGCTCGAGCACGATGGACAGGCTTTCCCCGGCCATCCTGATGCTCTGGAAACCTTTAGTCACCGGCTTCCCTTCGTAAACAAAGCCGTTGGTTCTGGCTCCTTTCTTGATGGCCTTCTGGTCGTCAAAAAAGAAAGCCGACTTTCCCGGAACGAACAGGACTCTTTTTATTTTCACTTCGGCCTCCCGACTAATTTGCCTTTGCTGATGGCATAGATATCATCCGTCACCATTTCGAAGGAGATGGCCCGGCCTTCGGCCTGGGCCCTTTCCTGGAGCCTCTGGCGATGGTAGGCCATGATATCCTCGGGCAGCGGCAGGTTGCCCTTGTTGAATATCCTGATGAAACCCTCGTTGTCGCGCATCGGGATGATTTTCCCGTGGTTATAGATGGACGGGGCAAAGGGCACGTCCAGCAGGCCGGCCTCGAAGGCGGCCACGGTGCCGGCGGCCACGTCGCCCTGGCCTATCTCGTAGATCTTGTTCATCAGGCTGTGGACCTCGGCCTTGATCAGTTCGACCTCGGACTTCAGGTCCTCGGGCTTGAAGATGACCTGGTCTTCCACCATGTTGATGGCCTGGCGAGTGGCTCGCAGGCCCTGGGCATTGGCTTCCTTGGTGGGGATACCCATGGCCTCGTGCGGCGACTTGACGATGACTTTTTCCGCGCCGGAGAACCTGGCCACGATAGCCCCCAGGGCAATCACCGAGAAGGCCTTGGCTTCATCCTCAGGGAAACCGCCCATCCACTGGTGGAAGACCGTGGTCAGCTCGAAATCGTCAAAGCCTTCCTGCCGGAAGTATTCCTCGGCCAGCTCCCTGAGGGCAGTGATGGCGGCAACATCCTGGATGATGTTGCCGCCCTGCCCGTAGCCTAAAGTCATCGACCTGACACCCTGCCTGATGGCTAATAATCCTTCTATGATTCCGATGGCAATAGCAATGCATGGCGGGACCAGGGTGCCGGTCAGAGGTCCGAATGGCTCGCGATTTATTCTGATGCCGTTTTCTTCGTAGAGTCCGACCAGGCGGTCGACGTATTGCCAGTCGCGGATGGATTTTTCCACCGGAACGCGCTTGGCATAGGGAATGTTGTAGGAGATGCCACCCCCCTCGAAGCTGGTGAAACCGGCGGCCAGGGTTATCTCGGCCAGTAACCGGGCGTCCGGGGTTCCGTGGCGGACCTGGAGTGGCCGGCTGACACTTTCCACCACCCGGCGGCAGCCTTCAACCCCGTGGTTGACGGCCGGAAAGCCGTTGAGCAGCGAGGTGCCGGCCTGCTTGGATTTTTCAATCCCCTTTTCGGCTTCCTCGTAACGGTTCTGCCGGGTATAGGCATCGATGGTGGTCGGCAGCAGGTCAGCCTGTCCCTCGGTTTCAAGGTAGCGCAGCAGCTTGATATGGTCTTCGATGAGAGCCACGCCGGCCCGCGGCTGGAGGAGAGTCTGGCGCTTTTCCCGGGCCTTCTTCATCACCCAGGCAAACCTTCTTTCTTCGGGGATGGTGCGGTGCAGCTTGATGCCCTCCTCGATGGAGACGTTCTGGCCGGTGGGCCAGGTCTGGAGGACTTCCTTTCTTATCTCGTAGAATTCCTTGAGGTCCAGTTTTTCGTTCTTAATCATGGCTTCATTCCTCGTCATTCAATTTTTCAAGAGAGGCCACAGCCAGGGCCGTGGCTTCAACGGGATATTTTTCAACCAGGTTTCCCAGCAGGGAGAAAAGATACTGCCGGTCGGCGTAGAACTCGGGCTTTTCCGGCAGAAGCTTTCTTTCCTGGCCGTAGGTTTTAAGTTTCAGGAGCGGGTGTCGCATTATCTGGGCCGTCGTGGCAGCCGACAGGAACCCGCCACTGCCGATGACCGCTTTGACCCGGCGGAGGTCCTTCCCGGTTTGAACGTAAACCCGACCCTGGGGAGTGTAGGTTTCTTTCCAGCCGCCGATATGGCGCAGGGCAGAATAGTAAACGCAGGTTTCAGCCAGCAGCCGGTCAAAAAGGCTTTCCTCTTCAGACCCGGGGAGATAGTCCAGGTCGCGGGAGATACGGTCCACGTAGGCTTTAAGACTTTCGGCCCAGAGACCGAGTTCCTGCAGGCGTTCTTCCAGGTAGGGCCAGCCGCTGTCGAGAAGAGACTGGGCCGATACCCTCATCCCCAGGTCGCCCTCCACGGTCCTCTTGACCCTGGGCTCGCGGATACCCTTAAGGACAACCGTGTCCGTTTCCAGGTAAGATTCGGTATTGGAATAAAAATCGGTGGTGGCCCCGCCGATATCGATGGCGGCGAGGTCGGACCATTCAGGTTGATGGGCGGGGATGGCCGAGACGAGTTCAAACACGGCCAGGGGAGTGGGTCGGGGCTGGGTACCGAACAGCTCGACTATTTCCGCGAGGCCTCGACCGCTGACAATTCTTTTCAGGAAAATTTCCCTGATTTTTTCCCGGGCAGGTTCCAGGTTGACCTGTCCCACCTCGGGCATCAGGTTTTCGGTCACGATGACTTCCTTGTTGTGAAGGAGCTCCACGACTTCTTCGGCCACGGCCCGGTTGCCGGCATAAACCACGGGACAGGTCAGGGCCGAGCCGGCCAGCTTCCTGGCGTTTTCCAGGATGTACTGGCTGTTGCCGCCGTCGGTGCCGCCGCTGAAGAGAAGGATGTCGGGCTGGAGTTTTTCCAGGTTGGCGAGGTCGCTCCTGGTCAGGGAGAAGGCAAAACTGGCCATGACCTTGCCCCCGGCTGACATGGCCGCCAGCCTGGCCAGCTGCAGGGTCAGGTCCGGCACCAGGCCAATGGCCGCAATGCGCAGGCCGCCCTTGGCCGAAGATGAAAAATAAATTTCGGCCGCTCCGACCAGCTCTTTTAAGGGGGTATTCTCATCTTTACCGAGCAGGCCGGTCAGGGCCTGGCTGAAGCCCTGGACCAGGTTATTCTGAGTGGTGGGGACGGCCAGCCTTTTTTCCAGCTTCAGGTTTTTATCGGCCAGGACAAACAGTCCACCCTTGGTCCAGGTGGAGCCGATGTCGATGCTGATTATCTTTTTCATGGCAATAATTTCATTCGGCCTTGGGGTCCCTGTCTTCGGTGCTTCTGGCTCCGGCCTCGGGGGTTGATTTTTCAGGCTGGCCGGCCTGGCCGTCATTACGTGGGCCGGTCGAGTTAGAACCAAACCTTTCCTTTATGTCCTGCCGCAGGAGCTCGGCTGCCTTCTTCAGGTCAACGTCCGGGGGAAAGACCCGGTCAAAACCCATTTTCTTGAACTTTTCTTCCACTATCTCAAAGGGAGTTTTCCCGACAACCAGGTTGCCGCCGACGTAGAGAAGAATCCGGTCCAGGCCCTTTTCCAGGCACAGGTCGCGGAAGCCCTGGCAGTCGATTTCGCCGTGACCGTAGAGCGAAGAGACCAGGATGGCCTTGGCATTGGTTTCTATGGCGGCGTTGATGAACTCCTGCTGGGAGACCATGACTCCCAGGTTGACCACCTTGAAGCCTTCGGCCGTGAAGAATAATTCCAGAATCTTGTTACCGACCGAGTGGCAATCGGCTCCGATTACTCCGAGGATTATGGTGTCCTTTTCCATGTTCTTGAACTCCGGTTCCCGGTTGCTTAAGTTCTTAGGCTGCATTGGTTCTATCCTCTCCTGGCCAGACAGAATCTTTCTGAGGTTCAGGGATTGAGAAGCTGGCTGATTCTTTCTTCCACGTAGAGCAGCGAGCCACGCTCAATCTGGTAATCAAAGGTGATGACCTTGCCGCCACGCTCGGTGAATTCCTGGACCGCGGCCATGTTTTCCTTCTGGCGCTGGAGCTGGTAGCCGGGGGGAATGAAGACCACGTCTATGGCTGACAGGAACTCGGGCAGTTTGTGTTCGTCTTTAAGGAAGAGGCAGGGGACGGGGCCGCTGGCCAGGCCCAGGCTTTTTAGCCGGGCCACCACTCTCTCCAGGAAATTCCGGCTTTCGCAGACCACGCCCAGCTTCTGGACCGGACTGAGACTGGCCATCTCGATGATGGTTTCCTGGCTGGGGGAAACGGCCACCTGGATGAGCTTATCCTTCAGGGAAGGCAACTTGCCCAAGAGTTCGCTGTAATGGGTGGAGGTGGTGAGTATCAGGTCGAACGGCTTGAGCCTCTTTTCAGAGTCGGGGTCGGCTACGATATCGTCCAAAAGAAAGCGGGCCACCCGGACGTGGCGAAGAAAGGTCAACTGCCTTTCGAAGATGGACAGGCTTTCGGGGTTGCAGTCGATCATGGCCACGTTAAAGTCCTCCAGCCTTTCCTCGCGCTGGATTATGGCCAGGTCGATAAAGGTCTTGATTTCCTGGTAGGAAAAGTTCAGCTTCCGCAGCTCTTCCAGGAGGTTATCGATCATCTTCAGGGCCCTTTCTTTCCGGCCGGTGGGGATGACATCCTGCCTGGAAGAAATGAAGGTACCGCGGCCCTGGGTGGTTTCAATAATACCCTCGGCGGCCATGAGCTCGTAGGCCTTTTTCACGGTTCCCCGGGCGATACCAAGCTGGGTGGCCAGTTCTCTTTCGGTTGGCAGCTTATCGCCGGGCTTCAGCTGGTTTTCATGGATCATTGTGGTTATCTGCTTGATTATCTGGCGATAAGTTGGGACTGGGCTGTTTTTGTCGATAACGATTTTGAATTTCATATCGGACCTCTTTATGCCAATTTAAATTTGACTGAACCATAATATACCAAAATATACCATTTGTAAAGGGTTCACCTTACAATGGCCCTTTTTTCGCCCTCTTGCTCCAGGTATATGGGGAGATTTATGGGAAAAATCTAGGGAAACTCAAAGGCGTCCCCGGTTATATTCACGGTATCATTTTGGCAGAAGGTATCAAATGGCGACGTCAGGCTGTACCAGTGTTTAGGCCTCTAATCTAAATAATGTGCTGATAATTCTGAGACAGCTTAGGAATCGCGTTTTCGCATCCGTTTGCTTCTGCCTATATCGCTTATTAAGCCAGAGCTCACGCTGAGGGATTTCTTGGATACCAGTTTCGTGGTTTTCTTGCTTGTATTTCTTTATTTTGCTATACGCCTCAGTATTATTAATGGATAAGTGTTGAGTCTTCGTGGCTTGATAGCAGTCTTTCCAGCATTATTTATGCTGGTATCATTAATATATGAAAGAACATTCATATATTTTTAAGAGAAGAGCGGGAAATTTCCCTTGCTTTCGTGGCTGGTGGCCATGTTTTTGGCGAATGTTTTTTTAATTTCCCCCTGGCCTGAGGATCGGCTGGTTAAAGATAAGAAGAGGTGAGGTGGGCCTGGCTATTCAATTAGCTGTCGACCTCTTCTTTTCGCCGCTTGTGAGGCCACAAACGCGCCTCCCAATGTGCCCGCAGAACTAACGAAAAGAAGTCCGAGAGCCGCTAAAGGAAAAACCGCTCCCTTCGTTTCCGCAAGAACCCTAACAAATAGGATGATATTTGTAGCATTAAGTGTTAACATAATAGGCCAATCTTGAAAAAGCGCTTGGGGATGGCCACGCGATAGGAGGAACTGGCATATAAAGAAATAGGCCAACACCACAATACCGGTTATGATAGCGCTCGCCATATCACCTAAGTACCCGCCCGCTAGTCCGCCTACGAACATAAATACCACGAAGTAAAAAAGTCCCAGGAAAAAGGCAACTAATGCTTTTATCATTTTCTATTTCTTTTCAAACCATATCTGAGCTGGAATTATTATTTCTTACTGTGTCGATTATATCAAGAGCAATACCCGGGGACACTTAATACCTGGGGACACTTAATACCCGGGGACACTTAATACCCGGGGACACTTAAAGATGTCCCGGCGCCATGCGGGGACACTTGTAGGTGTCCCTTATTATGCTACTGAAGGTCCCAGATATATTGGGGAATTTACCCGGGAAAAAAAGGGACACTTAAAGGTGTCCCCTTTTTTATTTTTTCCTGGCATGTATATATGGGGAAGGTTTATCCCGATACACGGGGACACTTAAAGGTGTCCCGGCTTCATTTAGGGACACCTATAGGTGTCCCCTCTTAGGCTTGCCCGCCACCCGGTATTTTGCTATCCTGCTTCAATACTAAATGAGCATAAATATTGAATTTTCTTATTCCTTAAAGGTTTAATTCCAGGATTATAAAAGCTGATATAATGATATATGAAAGGATATTCATATGAACTTGAAGAAAAAAGCAGTTAAGTCCTGTTTTGCCGTGGGGCTGGTTGCTATTATCCTTTTAGCGTGTTCCTCTCCACAGCTCCTGAAGGCCCAGTCCAGCCAGAACTGGAGGGCCTCGGCCCTGGCCTCCCTGGCCTTCCTTCAGGTTGATAATAAAGACGGCAGCAAGCTGGTCGGGATGATTTTTCTGGCGGTCAAAGATGGACTCGGAGTGACGAGTTCAGATGTGGTTAAAAATGCCAGCAAGGTCCAGGCAACATTCCCCAATGGAGAGGAATACGCGGCTACGGGTATAGTGGACCAGGACGATAAAACTGGCGTGGCCCTGGTCAAACTCCGGCTTTTCGGAAAGCCATTGCTCTCGCTCAGAAGTTCCGAGCCGGCTTCTGGCGAGTCGATTTTTTGCGGCGTTAACCGGGAAGGGGATTTCGGGTTTGTCGAAGGCAAGATTGGAACAAAGGAAACCGCTGCCGGGGCGAGCCTTTATTCGATAATTGCTGACTTACCGGCCGGAAACAGCGGGGCCCCGGTCTTTGATAACAAAGGCTCGGTCATTGGCCTTCTTAGCTGGCAGGGCCAGGATGGGCAGGGACGTTATGTCCTGGTGCCAGCCGGCCACATTCTGGCCCTCGATTCGTCACTACCCACCCAGCCCTGGGCCACGGGCGCCGTCAGGGAGGGAACAGAAGCAGCAGCCACGGAAACAGCCTCGCTGGAAACCGTGGATGCCCTTCTGGCCGCGGCCTGCCTGGTGCTGGATGATCTCCGGGTCTTCTATGATTGGGAAGATATCAGGACGGGCGGACAGGGGTTTTTGAGCGGAGTTAATAAAGAGCTTTATTCTGCCCAGCAGCAAACTGAACAGATCCTGAAGAAAGTTGCCGGGCAAAAGGTAACCGACCAGCTTCGAAAAGACGCCATCCTGGCCATCCTGGAGATCGGCAGCAAGCAATACAATGCGGTGGAGGAGTTCATCAAGTCGGTGGTCATCGGGCAGCAGTACAAGGACTGGAATGCCCAGTCCCAGGACATGTACCGCCGTTCGCAGGCTTCCATGGAAACGGTAGAATCACTGAAGGCAGCGAAGAAAAATATCCTCCGCGAGCTCTATGAAAAATCGCCCGTCTTCAAGGAGAAATTGCCGAAGGCCGTGGCCTATAACTTCGGGATACTGGACAGGCCTTCCAGTTTCAGGCTGGGAGTAGTTTCCTTTGCCCGCAATCAATTTTATGTCATCGCCACGAGGAAGGACTCCCTGGCCCGCCAGCTTGACCTGTGGGGCGGCGACAAAATTATCTCGGCCGCAGGCCGGACTTTTGGTCCGGAGGATACGCTCGAAGATTTTAAGCTCATCATAATGAATAACCTCGGCAAACAGATCGAGGTGGTGGTTGAGCGAAACAACAAGCCGAAAGTCTTGAAAATTAAGATTCCGGCCGAAATCCCGGCCCAGCACCTCTACCGATAAAAAAAGGGGACACCTTACAGTGTCCCCGTTTCCCATACTCTCCTTTTTATTTTATAATAGAACCATCAGGAGCTGCGCCCAAAACTAAGCCAGGTCCGGTCTCTGATATTCTGCCCGGCCTGGAGGGGATGATTTTTCTGGAGAATTAGATGCCTCTTAATGGAACCGGACTGAAAGTCCCCAGGAAGCGGACCTGGATCATCTTTTTCTCCGCTCTGGCCATCCTCTTTCTGAGTATAGGACTCTGGTACCTGAACCTGGAAATCCGGCATATCCGCCAGGCGGAAATAGAAAAACTGGTTTCCATTGCCAACCTGAAAATTCAAGGACTAAACCAGTGGCGCCGGGAGAGGCTGAGCGACGCCATTAACCTGGCCAAAAGCCCCCTCCTGGCCTCGGCCCTTCAGGCCTGGGTCGCCCGTCCCGGCAACCTACAATTGAAACAGGACATCCTGGACCGGCTTTCCCTGTCCCGCCAGGCCTACGGCTATGCTGATATTCTTGTGCTGGACTCTGAAGGGCGGCTTCTCCTTTCGCTGCAGCCAGAAACTGAGTTCGTGCTGCCCCAGATGAAAAAATACCTGGACCAGGCTCTCCAGATTAAAGAGGCTTTCCTGACCGACCTGTACCGCAGTAGCTCCGGCCAGATTGTTATCGACTGCCTGGCCCCGGTCATACCCCGGGACCATTCTATCTTGGGCATAATTGTGCTCAGAAGCCGGGCCGCCGATTTCCTGTTTCCACTCGTTCAATCCTGGCCAACACCCAGCAAAACCGCGGAAACTCTGCTGGTAAGTCGCGATGGCGACGAGGTGGTCTATCTCAATGAGCTTCGCCACCAGAGTAACACAGCCCTGAACCTGCGAATTTCGTTAAGCGAGACCTCGATTCCGGCTGTCCAGGCTGTCCTGGGAAAAGAGGGCGTCTTCGAAGGTCGGGACTACCGCGGTCAAAAAGTTGTGGCCGACCTCCGGCCGGTGTCAGGTTCCAGCTGGTTCATGGTGGCCAAGATAGATAAATCTGAGATCATGGCCGAGGCCCGCCGCCACGGAGCCGCAGTCATGATCATTATAGGGCTACTCCTTCTGCTGGGGGCCGTTCTGGCCTTCTTCGGGTATCACCGGCAAAAAATACGGTATTATCGGGCCCTATTTGAAGCTGAGAAAAAACAACGACAGACCCAGGAGGAACTCCGGACAACCCTTTACAGCATCGGCGACGCGGTTATCACCACCGACACCAGGGGGATCATAAAAATGATGAACCCGGTGGCCGAGCGCCTGACCGGCTGGCCGGAAACCGAGGCCGTGGGCCGACCCCTGACCGATGTTTTCCATATAATTAATGAGGATACAAGGACCACGGTCCAGAACCCGGTGGAACGGGTCCTTCACGAAGGTGTTGTGGTTGGCCTGGCCAATCATACCGTCCTCGTTTCACGACACGGCCAGGAAATCCCCATCGCCGATGCCGGGGCTCCCATCCGCGATTTCCATGGTGAAATCACAGGTGTGATCCTGGTCTTCCGCGACCAGACGCAGGAAAGGGCGGCCCAGCGGGCCCTGGAGGAAAGCGAGGAAAAATACCGCATCATAATTGAAAATTCCCACGCCGGCGTCCTGATAGTCGGCCAGGATTATAAATTCATCTATGTCAACCAGAAACTGTGCGAAATGCTGGGCCGCTCCCCGGAGGAGATAATCGGCCATGATTTCCGGGAATTCCTGGACGAAGAATCTCTGGCCCTGGTGGCCGACCGCTATGTGAGGCGTCAGAGAGGCGAAGATGTCCCCGGTCACTACGAATTCAACATCGTCCGCAAAGATGGAGAGAAAAGAAGAGTAGAGATTATCTCAGCCATAGTCAAGGATTCCAGGGGGAAGACGATTACCGTGGCCCAGCTTCTTGATATTACCGACCGGAAGCGGGCCGAGGAAGCCCTGCGGGCCAGCGAAGAGAAATACCGCATCCTTCATGAATTCGCCGGCGAGGCCATCTTCACCTACACCCTGGACCTGAAACTTCTGGAGATAAACCGGGCGGCCTGTGACTTTGTTGGGATGAGCCGGGAGGAGTTAATCGGCCAGAACGTCCTGGAGCTGGGTGTCCTGCATCCCGATGACAAGGAGAAAGCCTTGGAAAACCTGAGGGCCATAATCCAGGGCGAGCGCAAGATCAACACCGGCAAACTGCGCTTCAAGGGCCGGTCCGGCCAGTACAGCACTTTCCTGGTGACCTCAACGCCGGTGGTCAGAAACGGCGAAATCGTGGCCATAACCAACATCTGCCGCGACATAACCGTTGAAGAAAGGCTACTGGCCGAACTGGAAGCCTCGGAGAGAAAATACCGGTTCCTGTTCAATGCAGGCAACGATGCCATTTTTGTTTACAGGTTGACCGCGGATCGCCGGCCGGGTCCGTTTATCGAAGCCAACGAGCTGGCTTCCGAGCTCACCGGTTACACCAAGGCCGAACTGATGGAGCTGACCCCGGTGGACCTGGTGGTTCCCGAGGAAAGAGAACTGGTCCTGGTCTCCAACCAGGAATTAGGGGAGAAAAGGCAGCGCATTATCGAACGGACGCTTCTGACCAGGGACGGCCGCAAAATACCCGTCGAAATCTCTTCCCATTTCTTTGTCCTCAACGGCGAACCGACCATCCTGGCCATAGCCAGGGACATAACCGAAAGAAAAAGAGTTGAGGCCGAGCTCAGGGCTGCCCTCAGGGAAAAAGATGTCATGCTGCGAGAGATCCATCACCGGGTCAAAAACAACATGCAGGTCATGTCCAGCCTGCTGAGACTTCAGATGGGCCAGATTGCCGACAGCCAGGCCCGGGAAGCCTTCAGGAAGAGCCAGGCCCGGATTCAATCCATGGCCATGATTCACGAGAGGCTGTACCAGTCCGGTAACCTGGCCAGAATCGATTTTGCCGATTACGTGGATAAGCTGGTCACCCACCTTTACGTGGTTTATGAAGTGGACCATGAGCGGGTTCATTTCAAGAACGAGACCGGCCAGGTCGGGCTGGATATTAACCAGGCCATTCCCTGCGGTTTGATCGTTAGCGAGCTGGTTTCAAACGCCCTGAAACATGCCTTCCCTGGAAAGCAGAGGGGGGAACTGCTGGTCAGGGTGTTCAGGGGGGGCGATGGCAAAGTCCATCTTATCGTCAAGGATAGCGGAAAAGCAATGCCGGCCGGCATTGACCTCCATAAGTCAGAAACACTGGGCTTTCAGATCGTTAATGACCTGACCAGGCAGCTCGACGGGACCCTTCATTACCGGCGGGACGGCGGCAACGAATTCGAAATCATCTTCTAAAACGGGGGACACAATACTCATTCCCCAATTTTTCTTCCCGATTTCGCCTTTTGCTCACGCTTCCCGAGTATTGAAATGGCTCGAAAAGAAGCCCTCAAGAAATACTAGAAATAAAATTTAATTGATAATCGCCTTTTTTCCTGGCGTGGCGGGCCGAGTTAATTCTAATCATCCTTATCTTTCACGCTTAATCTTTATTATGGGTTAGTGGCCGAGAAAGATGCAGGTGTTCTATTTTGCCGACCGACTGAGATTATTGAGTGGCCAACACCACGTGCTTGATCCGCTGGCGCTTCCAGGTATAGGTGATGTGAACCAGGCTGTCTCGGGTCTGGATGACAGCGGGGTAAGAAAATTCAGAACCAGGTTCGTTCTCCAGTTCAAGAACTGTTTTCCAGGTCCTGCCGTCGTGACTTAAAGCCACGGCCAGTCTGTGCCGGCCATGTTTTAGCGGATTATAAACCAGCAGATGCCTCCCATCCAACAAGGTAAGGGCGTCGATTCCGCTGTCGGGATTGGGAATTTCTGTTGGTTTAAGCCTGGACCATCTGGCAGGGTTTCCGGGCTCAGACCAGGCTTCCATCAGCACGCCCTGTTTTGACCGGCAGAGTATTTGATACTGGTCCTTTGTATGCCTCAGGATGGCCGGTTGAATGGCCTGGATGGCCGGCGGCTCGTTGAGAGAAGGGGAGCGGTTCCAGCTTCCAAGGGGGTTATCTGTCCATTCCATATGCACCTGCCAGCCCGTGTCCTCGGTGCTCGAGCCGCAGAGCAGCGTGCCATCGGCAAGTTCGATGGGCTTGTTTTTAATCGGTCCCAGGAACCCTTCGGGCAGCCGGTGGGCTATGCTCCAGGTCCGCCCGTCATCCCTGGAAATCTTTACCATTCCCCACCAGGTAGCCGGGCTGGGACCAACCTTGTAGAACAGGAACAGCTCACCGTTTCTTCTTCTGAAGAGAACAGGATTCCAGCAGGGGAAGCGCCGGGTAGTCTGTGCTAAACCGGATTCCTTTTTTTCTGAGATTACCTTTCCGACATAATCAGCCGGAGGCCTCGCCGCTTCTGGCGTTCCAAGTAAGGCTCCTCGCGCGACTCCAGATTCATTTTTTCCTGCTATCAATTTTTGGCCATCTGGCCATGGTTCTCCGGCCTGACCCGGCTTTTCTGAAGTTTTATCATCCATGATTCCGGTGGCCACCTCCACCGGCGCGGACCATTCTTTCCCGTTGAACCGGGCCATCCATATCCCGACGTCGTTTGCTCCTTCGGCCGAACCGCCAAACCAGGCCGCCAGCAGCCCGTCGTTGGTCTCGGCGATGGTTGAAGCGTGGCAGGAAGCGAAAGGAGCCTTCTCAAATATGAATTCGCTTCTCAGAATTTTGGCCATGGGCGCGGGCTTGGGTTTATAGACCCTGACATAATCAAATACCACCTCATCCGGAAACTGGCTCCGAACCGGGTCGCCACCCCAGCCGGTCAGTTCGGTTGACAGGATGAGGTACTGCGCCCGGCGCGAAACGGCCGTCCTGGTCCTCCAGGTTTCCTTCCCATCAACGTAGAAGATGTATTCATCCGGCGTCCACTCCAGGCCGAAGGTATGAAAGCCTGTTTCGATGCCGGCCACTGGAATTTCTGCACCTTCCTGCCGGTGGTTCTGGCCGTAACCTCCCCAGTGAACGGTGTGGTAGACGAGGCCTGGGGTCCGGCGATGGTACTCGAAGACATCTATTTCGGCACCGTTTACTGCCGGCTCGCCGCCCTGGCCCATATCGGGCGATTGCAGCCAGAAGGCCACGTGCGGCCCGAGCTGGCTGTTCATACTGGCCCGGCACTCGAAGTATCCATAGGTGGTTTCAAATAAGCCCTGGGTTCCAAGCTGGCCCACGTAATATTTGCCATCATCGTCCTTGATGACACTGATGGCCACATGACCGCGGCCATCGAGCTTTATGGTGCGGCGGGAGACCGTGGCCAGGGCCCTGACTGTGCCCTCGGCCCGAAAATTCCATTTGTCCTGTTCGATCTGTAAACCTTCAAACTCATCCTGCCAGACCAGCTCGTAGCCGGACAGGATATGGGCCGGCGTCTGCGTTGAGCGGTCAACCTGCATGAGCTGCGCACAGTTTTTGGGGCCAGTTCCGCAGCAAATTAAGGCAGGGCTTAAAATGAAAGCCAGGCTGATCCACAGCCCAGAAAGCAGCAATCTTGATGTCCTAATATGTAAGGCCTTTTCGCGGTTAAAACTTCCCAACCCCCTCTGGAGCATTAAGATATTTTTGTTGAGAAATCTGGCCAGAGTGCTTATGTCATCCATTCTTCTTGGGCAATCGGAACTATATTATAGCTACAATTAACGTCGAGATTAAAATATTCCTTCGGGTGTGGTCGTTGGGTCTTATTTTAAGGCATCCAGCGGAGAGTTGGGGGACACGAGAGTGTGTCCCCCTTTATACAAATTAATCCTTGGTGGCGCCAATCCAGCGATAGATGAAGGCGCCAATGATTCCGCCAGCAATGGGTGCTACCCAGAAAAGCCAGAGCTGAGCCAGGGCCCATCCGCCCGCAAACACGGCCACTCCAGTGCTCCTGGCCGGATTAACCGAGGTATTGGTCACGGGAATGCTTATCAGGTGAATTAAGGTAAGGCAGAGCCCGATGGCAATCGGAGCCAGGCCCTGTGGTGCTCGTTTATCAGTTGCCCCCAAGATGACGATCAGGAACATGGCGGTCATAACCACCTCGCAGACCAGCGCCGCCAGCAAAGAATAACCGCCGGGGGAATGAGCACCGTAGCCGTTCGAGGCAAAGCCGCCAGACAGGCTGAAGCCGGGTTGGCCACTGGCTATGACATAGAGAACAGCGCCAGCAGAGATGGCTCCCAGCACCTGGGAAATAATATAAGGCAAAAGTTCTTTACCCGGAAAGCGCCCGCCAGCCCACAGCCCGAATGAGACCGCCGGGTTTAGATGGCAACCCGAGATGTGGCCGATGGCAAAAGCCATGGTCAGCACGGTCAGGCCAAAAGCCAGGGCGACACCGGCGAAGCCAATGCCCAGCCCTGGAAAAGCTGCTGCCAGCACCGCGCTGCCGCAGCCGCCCAGCACCAGCCAGAAAGTGCCAAAAAACTCTGCGCCATATTTTTTCATTCTTTCCTCCTTCCTTATCTGTTTTAATGAATTTTATAAGGTGTGAACATCGGAGCAGGAAATATCATAGAGAAAAAATCAGCGTCCATTGATAATTGCTTTAATTGGCACCCCTCGACAGGGCAAGAATATAAAAGACCCGGAAAGCTGTCAAGATAAAATTATGGAAATTGCGGAATAAAGATAGCCTGGTTTCAGGCAGGCCCTGGCTATTCTTAACGGAATTCTTTGTCCACGATGATTATGCGCTCTGGGTATTTGATTTCGCCAAAAGGAGTCACCACCTTGGGCTGAATGTCAAGGGCCAGGCGCGATGAGCTGCCGCTCCGGCCGCCGATAGCCAGCGCCAGCTGCAACAGCTTGTCCAATCCCTGGTTGCCGAAAAATTCGTATAAGTCCAGGCTGAGTCGAAGCGGGAAAATTGTTTCCTGGCCGGTGCCCGGGATTTCAATCGGACTGTCAATATCACCATAGACCGTGGGCTGGCCGTCAATCAGCAGCCGGGCCGACAGCCCGCTCAGGGTGGCGCCGGACTTGACCTTTCCGGCGGTTCCATCATTTGGATTTATGGCTATGACGTTGAGTATGAATTCTACCGGCAATTTTTTTTGCCCGAAAAGCTGGGCCAGCTTCAATCCGTCCTGAACAGAGAAATCGTTCAGGCTGGCCTTGTTGCCCAGAGAAATACCTGCCAGAGAAAAACTCTCCACCGAGCCCAGTTTGAACTTGAGGCGCTGAAGCTGGGCCAGGATACTGGCAAAATCAGTCAGGGAAGCGCAACTCTGAAACATAAATACTGCAGCCAATAGAACAGCTGCGATGGCGATGATTTTTTTCCCCATCATAGGTTTCCTTTCGATAAACATCATAAAACATTCCTTAACAGCATTCAAACTATAAACTATAAATCGATCCAATCTTTGGAAAAACAGACGGGGAGCTGGCAACAAGAGATAGGCGACTCTACAAAACACGGAACGCAGAAAACGGGGGGCACAGATTTGTTTAAACTCGTTAATGCCAGTTATCCTGCCAGGCCCAGTCGTCATCCTTGTCCATTACCGCCTGGGTCATCATCGACATCCGGCCGCCGTCGTCTTTAAGATTCGAACCGAGGCTGTATACTATAAATCCATTGTTTGTAGCTTTATAGACAAGCGGCTGCCCGGTAAAAGGGTCAACCGGCTCTTTCGGGAGAAATCCCGGCACCAGTTCCGCAAGTGTTTCCGGATATCTTCCGTTTGCCTGTCTGAAGAGCTTGCAGGCAAGGCCGGTGCGGGCCGCTTCCAGCTGTGCTTCCAGGGTAGCCTCTTTCAGTATAACTGTATCCAGATGCGGCAGAAGGAGCCTCGCCATCCGGTAGGCGGCAGGTATTTTCGGGTCTTGAAGTAACCCGGCCCGGGCTCTCTCGTTCCTGAAAAATGGCTCGGTTATGCCTTCCATCGTGGCGGCCTGGCGACGGCAGACCCAGATCAACTCGGCTTTCAGGAGCGGGCGGGTCAGCCAGAAATAGATTCTTTCTAACGGCTTTTCGTTGATGCCCCCGAGGGATTTGCCCGCGAGAACATGTCTGTAGTATTCAACCAGAAAACCGGAGAATTCACGCTTGAAAACCATGGCCATGGTTGTTCGCCACCCCTCCGGGTCGAGCAATTCCATGAGGTGGCGAGCTGTTTCTTCGGGCAGGTTTCGTCCGGAGACAACTCGGTTCAGGTTATGGGCCAGCAGCCTGGTGTTGGCCATGGCTATGAGATAGATCATAACCGAGGGCGAATCAGCATAGAGCCGGCAAAACTTTAGCCCCTTCACCATCTTCTCCACAGCCTGGTCAAGCTGCCCGCTTTCCGCCTTAAAGATTGAATCTGCAGCCAGAAGTCTTGTGGCCTGCATCAGGAGCACGGCGTTAGGCATTTCCTGTATCGGAACGGGGTCTTTGGTTATTGCATATTGAAAGCATCTCCGGCCGGCAGCCTCGAGCATCAGGTCGAGAGCCTTCCGGTTTTTTCCTGCGGTTGCGGTCAGCTTGGTCTTTTCTTCCGGGCTGAATTCCTTCCAGTCCGAAATGTCACTCACCCTGGGGAGTAATTGCTTGTCTTCGGATTCGAATACCAGAAGGGATTCGGCTTCTTTCCATAGCAGAGCGGCATTTTCTGGCCCGGGGCACGGAGGCAACAGGGAGCTGGCCTCGATGAGCAACCCTTCGGCCCGGGCTTCAGATAAACAGCGTTCAAGGTTCCGCCCGATGGCGTAATTGAGAATGGCCCTGACGCCCAGCACTATGATTACCAGGATCAGGATAATCAAACCGACCTTACTAAAAACCTTTTTCATTCCGGCCGTCAATTGATTTACCCTCCTATTTAATTTCCAATAAAATAAATTGACCCATGAATTTCATCCCTTTATCGCGCCTGCCTGATCCCGAGGATGCGGGCCATGTTGGCAGCGGGGTCCAATTTGACCTTGATGCGCCCGGGCATGGCGCTCAGTATCGGGTTGACTCCGGGACCATGACCCGAATAATCGCTGAAGCCGTGAATGATAGTGCCAATAGTGACCGCCCCTTCATAGCGGCCACGGCCGTAATAATCATAATGGTCCCTGATGGCCACTATATCCCCGAGCCGCAGCTTCTTCAGGTTGAATTTCTCCACCGCTTCAGGGCAGGTGGTCTGGATGTCGTAGTCGATGGCTTCGATGCCCTGGCCGCCAATTCCCGAACCCATCAGATAGCCAGGAATTTCCGCCACCACCGGCACCACCAGCTGGTTGCCCTCAACCACGATGCCAATTTTTTCCAGCGCTTCCGGCGAAATCTTGTTTACCCGGACATCCTCAAATCCAAGAATCTTCAACCCGACACCCCGCGCCTTAACCTGTACCCGGTCGTTGATGGCCAGTCTTTCCTTGACTTCCGCCGGGAACCAGACCTTGTCGTCCGAGCCGGCGTGCCGGCCGATGTAAATCCCCTTACTGCCACGAGCCTCGCCAGAAACCACGGTGGCTTCATTTCCGATGCAGGCCAGAAGGGCCAGGGCCGTTTCCATTGGACTCTGGCGGTCACGTCCCTGGATGGTGACATCCGGTTCAACGTGGTCACCCTCGGCCCAGCCGTAGGTTGTATCGCCGTAGTTCACGTTGTAATTTATGGAAGCCATGCCAATCCCGAGCTTTGATTTCCCGTCAAACCCGGGGGAGTAATCGAGGGCTCCGGCCGGTTGAATAACGCCTTCCACGGCAATGGTCAACAGCTCATCCCTGTTGGTTTTGATCGGGCCCTGGTAAGGGGCTTTTTTCGCAACCAGCTGAGCAGCGGCGGCGGTTGATATTTCTGATTTCACGGTCTTTTTAGCGGATACCGGCAGGCCAAGCAGCCTGGCCAGGTTAGCTTCGCTGTCAAGCCTGAAGGTCAGCTTTCCGGTCTGGCAGGAAAGGACCGGGGTCACGCCAATTCCCAGCCCGGAAATATCGCTCGGCCCGCTGACCACGACCCCCACCGTGCCCGCGCCCCTGTAATAGCCCTTGCCATAATTGCACTCGATGTCTTCCAGGAAAACCAGGTCGCCGAAGCGCAGCTCGTTGAGTCCGTATTTTTTGATATCTGGCGGATAACAGGTCTGGATACTGAAATGCCCGAAAAGGCTTCCCGCCCCCGGACCGGAACCAACGATTTCGGCCGGAATCTTCTTCACCACGGGGACAACGAGTTTCCCCTCCTGAACCTGGATACCCATCTTTTCCAGAACGCCCGGTGACAGGCTGTGGACGAAAACTTCGGGGAAACCATCCACCTGCAGACCGATGCCCTCGGCCTTGACCTGGAGCTCGTCACCGTAGGCCAGTTTTTCCCTGGTTTCGCCATCAAAATTGACCAGTACATAGCCACCGAATTTTCCGATGACCACACCCTTCGCTCCACGGGCTGCTCCGCCGACCACCCGGACCTCATTGCCGATGGCGGTGTTGGTCAGCCAGGCCTGGCGGAACCTGTCCTCGCCGACACCTTCGGTGGCCACGCCCACGGTGACCTGGTCGGTGGCCGCCCAGCCAAAAACCGGGTCGCCCAGGCTGAGCGTGTAATTTATCCCGGCCACTCCAATGGCCATCTTTGGCCGGCCGTCCCAGGTGGTGAGATAGTAGCGAGACGGCTGGGGATGGGCCACCTGTCCCTTAACGGCCATGACCACCAGCCTGTCCTTATTGGTGCGGATGCTTTCAGGGCCGGGGATGGCCAGGGCGGATAGAGGCAGCATGGAAGAAACAATAAGAAGAATGAGGATGATAATAGGTATTGTTAAGACTGGCTTCATCAAGTCTTTGAGTTCTTTGCCCGAGGCCCTGTGCCTTCTGGGTTTCATTCTTACGGATTCAATTACCGGGAATTTTTCTACTGACATCGTGTCCTCCTGATTGAATTTTCATATATCACTATATTAATTTTTCCCCTTATTATAGTTTTGTTTCCAGCAGACTATCAATAAAAAAGACAGCCTGGAAGCTATGGGTATTCGGCCGGTGACGGGACCATAAAGCGACGGCGGTGCTGGATTCACTTTTTTGATACAGGAGGCAGACTGAATCGTGGGTAACCAGCCCGGTTTTGAATTTTCCGCTCCGGCCTTGTCTGGTGACACCCGGAATCAGTTCAGATAATGAACCGCTCTTAATCCTTTGGTATCAAATTATGACCGTGACTTCGGGATTTTCTTAATAAGGAAATAGTCGGTGTCGAGATTTCAGTTCCGCTCCAGTCTCTGCCTGATATCTAACCTGGACCGGACCAGCGGTTGGGGAAGCTATTGTTTTCGAGAGCCCAGTTAGACAGGCCAATTAAGTTTGGGCTATGGCCAATAAAACGTACGCTTGATTGAGGAGGGATGCCTTGAGCCGCTCCCTCTTTTCAATCAAACTTCTTCAGGTCAATGGCATTAAAGAAATCATAAAGGATATTGGTGTTTTCAATTTTAGTCCCGCGGATGGTGATCAGGAACCTATCCTTTATCAGGACCTGCAGCTGGCCATCTTTGTCCCGGTAATCGTATTCTTCAATGGCTGGAAGATTATCGATCCTGGTTGTCTTGACGTAGTGCCTGTCATCTTTGGCCGAAAAACCCATCTGTACCATCTGCTGGAATTGTCCCATCGTCCAGGCGATGCGGGCCGTATCCAGTATCAGGACGTGGACGCGGGCTTCACCGGAGCTGTAATCAGCTTCAGCCATGGAAGTCTGGCCCTCACCGTAGGTGAACTGCTGCCCCCGGACGTTGCTCCTGGTCCAGCCTGACTTCTCGGGCAGCAATTGTTTCAGCACCTCAAAGTCGACGGCGGTTACCTTTTCAGCCGTTTTTTCAGCTTTCTCCGCTGGTTCTGATTTTGTTTCTGCTGCCGGTCGTTCCGTCTTGCTAACGGTTTTCTCGGGTTTGGCACTTTTCGTTTCTTCGGCCTTCTTACAGGAAAAGGTCAAAACCAGGAGCACAACAAAAAGGCACGTAAAAAATTTCTTCATTTTTCCTCCCCATAATAATAAATCTCAAGACCGCGGGAAAATTTTTCCCTCCTTCTTTTGGAACACGGCGGAATTTAATAAAAGCATAGAATTTATTCGACCCGGGTGTCAAGGAAAAGGTTGCCGTGTTTCATAAAAATCAAAAGTGGACCTCAGGGGTAAAATTAAGGGAAAAGTTGCCGTGGCCACACCCAGGGGGTGGTTGGGGGAACGGAATATCCAATTTACTTTTTATCTGTTGATTATATAAAATACCTCTAAAATTTAACCGAAGGAGGGCACCATGCACTTCCGCTTGATCAAGCAGGTACTTTTGCTCCTGGTGTTAATAACGTTCTTGAGTCTGCCAGGTCCTGCGGAAACAAAATACCGTCCGGGTCTTGACGCTCTTAACAACGGGAAGTACCAGGAGGCCATTGCTTTTTTCAAAAAGGAAGTTGAAAGAGAGAAGGAAACCGGTGACCTGGCTTCTCACGCTTCCTTTCTACTCGGTTTATCCTATTTCAGGGATGGCCAGTATGCGGAGGCGGTGAAATATCTGAAGAGAGCAATAGACGTACACAAGGAGGGGATGAAGGTCTACCGGCTCGATGACGCCTGGTCTTACTGGCTGGGCAGAGCTTACCTGGCTAACAACCAGCCGGCGGAGGCCATAAGGTACTTGAACGAAGCGGCCGGGTCATCCCTGGCCGATCCCACCAGGAAGTACAACGATATGCCTCCAACCTATTACCAGGTTAAATTTATGAAGGAATACTACATCCCCCTGGCCCCATCCACGTCGATTTGTTATTTCTGGCTGGGCCGGGCCTATTTCAATAATGGTGATTATGAAGCCGGTATCGCCGCCGCCCAGAAAGCCATAGGGCTTAACCCCAGAGACCCGGATTATTATGCCCTGCTCGGGGCCTGCCTGCGCGGGGCCGGGAAATATAATGAGGCCGTGGCCGCCGTCATGAAAGCCATCGATTTTGAACCCAGGAGTTCCTATTACTGGCTTCTGGCCACTATCTACAGGAGCCAGAAGGATTATGACAGGGCAGTTGAATCATTCAAGAGGGCCATAAACCTCAACCCATCCGACCCGGATAATTACCTGGAGATTGCCAGAATATACATGTCGGGGGAAAGGTACTCCGAGGCAGAGGAAATTCTCCAGCAGGCTCCATCTTCTTCTGCAGTTTACATTTTCCTGGCGGAGAGCCGGATGGGAAGCGGGAAATTTGACCAGGCCATCTCGGCCTGTGACGAGTACATTCAGGAATCGATATTTACCGGCACGGGTATTATATTTAAGATTGAAGATAAATATCCGGTTGTTACCGAAGTGATTCCTTCTTTTCCCGCTGAAAAAAGCGGGGTTCAGCCGGGTGACAGGATAATTAGCATCAACGGGAAACCCACCAGGGGAATTGAAGTGGAAGCGCTCAGGCAGGCCTTAAAGCCGGCCGCCGGCAATGTGGTGACCCTGGAGGTAGAACGCAGAGACCAGAAAAAACCGCTGAGTTTTGCTCTGACCAGCGAATCAAAAATTCATACCTCGGCTTCCATGTGTTATGGAATGAAGAGCCTGATTCTTTTTCTGAATGGCAGTATTGATGAAGCGGTCAGAAACGCCCGGGAGGCTTACAACCTGGACCCGAATGAAATCTGGGCCAGGAGGGCTTTCTGCCTGGCCGGTATGATTGAGGAATCGAAAAAGGGTGGAGGCGGAAACTGGGAGGGAGTGACGGGGATTCTGTCTGACAGGACTCAGGAACTCGACCGGTTATTACTGTCCATTTGTCAGGCCAGGGCCAAAAACTGGGAGAAAGCGGCGGAAAACTTTGGCCAGGTTTCAGAGCAGTTCTTAAATTCAAAAAATGTTTTTTATCAGGGGTACCTGGCTATGGCCCGGGAAGCCATGAAGCCCTATGTTGAAGAAAAGAGACAGAGAATAAAATCTCTTGAGAGCGGCAACCGTTACCGAGAGGCTCTGGCTGAATATGCGGCCCTTTTCAATCTTTCTTCCGAAGAGGAAAAGAGCGCACTGAGAAAACGCCTGACTCAATTAAGGAAGGCGCAGCCGGAAATCTTTGCGCTCCCGGAAGAGGCTCATAAACGGATGATAAGGGCCGAAACCCTGCTGGAGGATAAAAATTACGACCGGGCCATCCAGGAGTACAAGGAAGCGCTGAGGGTTGCTTTCTACCATCCGGATATTTACAAGGCCATGGCTCTGGCCGCGGAAGCCCTGAAGGATTATCGTCAGGCCATAAAGAGTATGACCGCCTACCTGGAACTCAACCCGGAGGCCCCGGATTCCCGGGAATTAAAAGATAAAATTATCAAGTGGGAATTCCTGCTGGAAGAGCAACAGAAGAGATAAGAATGATAAGAGGGGACACCAGCAGATGTCCCCTCTTATTTTATTTTATGGTGGGGTCTTCCTTGAGGCCGACCTTTTTATAAAGGTCGCGGCGGCCGGCCTTGTCGGCTTCCATTATCTTCCTGGCGTACCTGGCCACCTCTTCGGCCCTGGCCCTTGGCACCACGACCACCCCATCGCCGTCGGCTACGATCACGTCACCGGGGACGACAAGCACGCCGCCGCAGACAACGGGCCTATTCACCGATTCCAGCTCGTTCCGACCGGGCCTTATGCCTCGCCCGGGCTTCCTGAAATAGAGGGGAACACGCTCGACAATTATTTCGTCGGTGTCCCTGGCGGTGGCATCGGTCACCACTCCCACGCAACCCAGCCTTTTCCATTCGAGGATGTTGTAGGAGCCAATGGAACCAACGTCGGCCCCGGGCGCATCTTCGATTACCAGGGCGGTTCCTTTGCGTATCAGCCGAGCAAACAGCTCTCCCGAGAGCCGTTCGTACCAGTCGCCGGCCCAGCGGTCGTAATCCTCGGTGGGCCTGGCCCCGGCCGGCGGTTTCTGGGTAGGAACGTACCTGGCCGTCACCGCTATGCCCACGAAGCGGTGGGCGAAGCGCGTCGTGTCGCGCCACAGCGGGTGGATGTCCGGGTCCATGAGCCCGATATTCTGCAGCCCGACCGCGTCCATCCCGTCCGCGACGTCAGCCACCCGCAGCCCCTTGAATAGCTCCAGAAGACGCTGGTCTTCGGCCTCTGAGTAAACCGGTGTCGGAATGAAATTCATACCCCGGCGCAGGGCCTCCGTGGTGCTGGCTTTTTCCTCTAAAACCTGGCCAGAGACCTGGCTGTTAATCAGCAGACAGAAGGCGGCCAAAAAAGTGCCGGCTGAATGTTTGACGCGTTTATTCATCCTTTCCTCCTTTTTCCAAGGCTTTATATATCGCCATCCCGAGCGGTGTCAAGGATATTAAGGATAGGGGTGGGTAAGGGGTGGTCTCGGCTTTTTTTCATCTCTATCTCACTAAAAATCTGTCCAGGGACGAACAGGGGACATCGTAGGGTGTCCCTAAATTTATATTTCCGATTTTGACCATAGGGGGGAAAAATGGGGACACTGTAAGGTGTCCCCGCACTTCTTCTCCATATGAAATGGGCCAAAAAGGGGACACCGTACAGTGTCCCCTGTTGGACTTATGCGGCCAGCTTCTTGCGGCCCAGGTACACCAGGTTCTTGATCAGCTCTACTGTGGTCATGACGGCGATGAACAGCAGCATGATGATCAGGGCCAGCTTGATATTGGGCAACAGCCTTTCCGGCACCTTTATGGCGAATAAATTATCAAACGGCTGGCGCAGCAGCAGGCCGATCAGAACCAGCGAGATACAATTGGAAGCAACATCCACCCAGCGTGACCTTGTAAACAGCTTGACCAGCAGCCCCAGCGTGGCCGAGGCCAGCATGGCTATCACGATCAGCGAAATCCGGCGCCCGGCTTCGGGCGTAAATAGGGGTCGCATCTCGACAAACCTGAAGTTTATGATGTTGAGCAAGAATATGGTCTGAAACTTTAAGTATAACCAGATAGCAAACCCGGTCAGGGTGGCCATCACGGTCAGCCCGAGCATCATGCCCACCCGCTTGAGCAGCGGGATTCCGGCCGGAGTGGCCACTTCTTCCAGGTCAACTGCTATCTTCGGCCAGGGGAGCCTGACCTCCTTTCCGCTCTGCGTCACCAGGTAAAGCACCAGGGCCACTATACCCAGGTCGGTCAGAAATACTGTCGGCAGGTAAAGCAATGCCTCGCCCACACCCAGCCTGGGAATGAAAATCAAGGGGAAGACGATGAAGCTCTGCTTGAAGATGACCGCCACCACCATAAATAAGAAATGAATCGCAAACAGAAGCCCTGTGTAGCGGAACAGAAACCGCCGGTAGGCAGGGGCGATGATCGGCTTCCCCTCAACGTATTTTTCTGCTACCCGGCGCGCCGGGCCGTAGGCGGCGATAACCTTATCCAGGGCCTCTTCGGTCACCTCGCCGAATTCTTGCTCGGCTTTCTCCAGGATGTGGCTCCTGATTTCGGCCAGGATTTCTTCCCTCTCCTCGCGTCCCGCCAGGAAATGGCTTATTTCCTCCAGGTAGTCGTCAAGCTTCTTATACATGGACTTTCTCCTTCATGATTCTTTTCAAAATTTCGTCCTGCTTTCTCCAGATGTCCAGAAGCTCGTCGCGGAGCTTCCGGCCCGAAGCGGTAATGACGTAAAACTTGCGGGGCCGGTCCTCGCCGAGGTCCCACTTGCTCTTGACCCAGCCGTTTTTCTCCAGCCGCCGCAGCAGGGGATAGAGGGTGTTCTCCTCGACTTCGTAGCCGAGCTCCCGAATGGTGCGGACCATGGAATAGCCGTACATCTCCTTTTCGAGCAGGGCCAGCACCAGTACCTGCAGGAATCCCCTGTTCATCTCGGTTTCGAAGTTGGCGATTTCAGGGTTCATGGGCTGCTCTCCTCTGGCCAGGGGCCATATATTGTTTATCGCATATTACCATATGGCGCACTATATAATAAGAAACACACCATGTCAAGCCTTTTTTTTATTATTTTTGGATTTCACCTGCCGCAGTCGACCCGAGCTGACGATTATTGTTTGTTGTAGGCTTACCTGACCTCCGGTTAGGTAAACCCGGGCGCGCAGCGAGAATTTATCCAGCGGGTGCAGGCCCCTGCCTCTACCCGGTTACATGAGCGATATTAATTAATAAAGGAATGGCCGAAAAATGTGGGCTTTAAGCCTGTCACGCAGTTCAAGCCGATAATTGATGCGGGCTCGGTTCCCCGGTAGCAGGACTGGCCAGTGGGTTTTACCTGTTCTCTTCGGTTCCGGCCGCCAGCTGGTCCGGCCCCCGGGCCAGGTCTTAAATCATTTGCCTTCGCCATCAACTGTGATGACGATGGCCCCCTTTCTGCTTCCCGCTTCGGCATAGCGGTGGGCCTCGACGGCCTGTTCCAGTGAAAAAGTGCGGTCTATGATGGCCCTGACCCGGCCGGTTTCTGCCAGTTCCCTGACCAGGGCCAGGTTTTCCACGCTTTCACTGGCAAAAGCGCAGACAACTTTTTTTGGGCGGCCGGTGGCTGCGGTTCGCACCATCTGCCAGATAGCTTTCAGCTTGAAACTGGCCAGGAGGTAAAGCCCATCCGGGGCCAGCCTTGGCTTAAGCCGGGAAAATGAGCCTTTTCCCAGCACATCGAAAATAAGGTCATAAATCATCCGGTCCCCGGCGAATTCTTCCCGGCGATAGTCCAGGACCCGGTCAGCGCCGAGTGACCTGACATGGTCAAGCCCGTCCGCTCCGCACACCCCGGTCACCTCGGCGCCATAGTACTTGGCCAGCTGAACCGCCATCGAACCGATACTGCCCGAGGCCCCGATGATCAACGCTTTTTTACCCGGTCCGAGACGGGCCCGGCTCAACAGGCTGGTGGCCATGACCGCTCCATAGGGAATGGCCGCGGCCTCGGCGTAACTCAGGTTAGCCGGCTTGCGGGTTATCGTCCCATTTTCTGGAAGGCAAACATACTCGGCGTATGCTCCCATCTTGGTTCCTAAATAAGCAAATACCGCATCACCCGGCTGGAATTTTCGGACCCGGCTGCCTGTGGACTCGACGTATCCGGCCAGTTCACTGCCCAGGATTCTGATCTTGGGTCTTTTCCAGCCAAAGCTAAGCCTGGCCGGAAAATAAAGCAGGGCCGGCATGTTGAACTGGCGGGCTGTCAGGTGGCCAAAGTTTCGTGCCGTCAGGTCGCCGTAGTTAACAGTTGTGGCCCGCACCCTGACCAGTATTTCGTCGGGTTTCGGCTCCGGCCGGGGAATTTCCTCGAGCTTTAGCACTTCCGGCGGTCCATATTCCGCAAAGGTGATTGCTTTCATTAAATTCTCCTTGCCCGGAATTTTTGGTCATTCGCTGTATTGCGCCGTGCCCGGGACCGACCGTTTCTTGGCCACCAGGCCCCGGTTTGTCCCAGGATCATTCACCGGATTTCTTCCTTTTGTGCTCGCTGCTTCTCGGCGAGCATCGGGACCAGACAGGGCCGCGGGCAGGGTAGATCCCGCCTCGTTTTGCCGATTCTCTCTCGGCCGGTGAAATCGGGCCAGGCCCCGACCAAAAAGATGCGCAATGACAAAACACGAAGGCGAACGGCAAGATTAGCAAAAATCAGTCGGAAGGCTTACCTCTCAAAAAACGCCCGGACGCAAATCGCACCCGGCGATGGTAGGCTTATTGGGCGAACTTGTCAAATCCGAATTGCTTCTCTGCCCTCGACCTGATTGTAGCCAGAGGACATGATTCTTATGTATTTTTTGTGCCTGGTGACGATAGCCGCATGGGCAAGAGAGCCTAATTGACAGGATGGAAAGGCCAGACTATACTGGACATGGAAGGGGGAAAGTTAACCCAAAAAGAAAGGTATCAGGGTGGCAAATATTCTTGTGGTAGAAGATGATTCCTTTGTTTGCGAATCATTTCTGAACATTTTCCGTAACTTCGGCCACCAGGGGTTGAGTGCGGGTACCAAGGACCAGGCACTGAAAGTTCTCTCCACCACCGACCTTGACCTTGTTTTCTGTGACGTCCGGCTGCCCGATGGCTCGGGCCTGGAGTTGTTGCCAGAGATCCAGAAAACCGCCAATCCTCCTGAGGTCATCGTCATTACCGGGTTTGGCGACCCCGACGAGGCCGAGCTGGCCATAAAGGGCGGGGCCTGGGACTATGTTCAGAAGCCTCTCTCCGTAAACGAGGTCAGGCTGGCCATTGAACGCGCCCTGCAATACAGGGAAAAAAAGCAGACTTCAGTAAGGAACCTGGCCCTCGACCGGGAGGAGATCATCGGAAACAGCGCCCTTCTTAAACCGTGCCTTGATTTTCTGGCCGAGGCCAGCGGCAGCGAGGCCAACGTTCTGATCTCCGGCGAGACGGGAACCGGAAAGGAACTTTTTGCCAGGGCTATCCATCGCAACAGTCCCAGAGCAGCTTTCAATTTTGTTGTGGTCGATTGCGCGGCGCTGCCGGAAACGCTGGTGGAAAGCACCCTGTTCGGCCACGTTCGTGGAGCCTTTACCGGGGCCGACCGCGCCAGTGATGGTCTGATCAAGCAGGCGGACAGGGGGACATTGTTTCTCGATGAAGTCGGGGAACTTTCGCTCTCCACCCAGAAAACGTTCCTCCGGGTCCTGCAGGAGAAAAGGTTTCGACCGGTCGGGGGAAGCCAGGAGGTCGGAAGCGATTTTCGGCTTATCTCAGCTACCAACCGTGACCTCGGTCAGATGGTCAAGAAGGGAACGTTCCGTGAAGACCTGCTTTTCCGGCTGCGCACCCTGAGTCTTGAATTGCCCCCGCTCCGCCAACTTAAAGATGATCTGAAGGACCTGGTCATCCATTATACCGCCAGGTTTTGCGACCAGTATCACCTGCCGATGAAGGGTTTTTCTTCAGACTTTATCCCCACTCTTCTCTCCTACGACTGGCCCGGAAATGTCCGGGAACTTCTTCAGGCCCTGGAAAAAGCGATTGTCATGGCCCAGGACTCCCCGACACTTTTTCCCAGGCACCTGCCGCAGCACATCCGCATTCACCTGGTCAGAAACTCGGTCGGTCGGAATGGATCCCGGGCTGATGGCTCAGGAAATCAGCTCCCGGCAACCGAGTCCTTGCCGACGCTGGCCGCCTTCAGGGAAGCGGGTTTAAGGGATTTGGAAAAAGACTACTTAATAAGGCTGGCCAGGGACAGCAGCGGAGATGTGGCCAGGGCCTGCCAGGTCTCGGGCCTGTCCAGGTCGCGGCTGTACGCCCTGATGAAGAAATACAAGATTTCTTTTGCCCATTGAACCCGGCGGCGGGGCCGTATTAGTTGCAGTATCCAGAGTGTCAAGAGATCAGGGAGAAGCTTTTCCGGCTTTAGTAAAAAATTCAGACCAGGACTTGACCAGGCCCAGATTACTCCCGGTCAAGAGTTGGCCAGGCGGAGATGGGGATGGCACCATGGCCGGGGCCTTCTTTGATTACCAGAGAATACTGGTTCGGGTGCCTGAGGTTGGCATGATTCTTGAATAAAAGTCTTCGGTAACGAGGTGCTTAAATAACAGGTTAGGAATCGGCCGGTCCCGGGAGGCAAGGTGTGGACCATGAGTCAAGCTAATGAATTAACAATTATTCAGGGACATTCCGGCCGTCGCCGTGCTATGATTGAAACAGCGGACAGGCACCACGGTATCGATCAAAATGAAAGGGAACTCTCCATGAAAAATCAAGCAAGGCCATCCGGCATCTCTTCTCTGGGCGAAGTTCCCTGGGGAACACATTTCTGCCAGTTTTACCGGGATAAAAAGGACCTGCTGGACATTCTTGTTCCCTATTTTCGGGCCGGGCTGAAGAACAATGAGTTTTGCCTGTGGGTCTGTTCCGAGCCGCTCGATGCCGGGGAGGCCAGAAAGGCCCTGGCCAGGGCCGTGCCCGGGTTCGCCTCTTATGTGAAGAGGGGACAGGTCGAAATCCTGCCTTACACCGAATGGTATCTCAAAGGGGGGCGATTTAATTCCAGTCGAGTGCTCAGAAGCTGGGTGGATAAAGTCAACCGGGCCCTGGACCGGGGATTTGAAGGATTGAGGTTGTCCGGAAATACTTTCTGGCTGGAGCGGAAGGACTGGAAACAATTTACCGATTACGAGGAAGAGATAAACAGCGTGGTCACACGTTTCAAAATGATCGCACTTTGTACCTATGCCATAGACAGGTGCGGGGTGGACGAGGTCATCGACGTCATCAACAACCACCAGTCCACGCTGATCCGACGGGGTGGCGCCTGGACCGTGGTGGAGAATTCATCTTATAAGAAGACCCAGGAAGAGCTCCGCCAGACCGAGCGCCGGTTCAGGGAGGTCTATGAGCAGTCGCCAATTGGTATCGAGCTTTATGATGCGGATGGGAAGCTGGTGGAAGCCAACCCCTCCTGCCTGGAGATCTTTGGGGTCAGTTCGGTAGACCAGGTCAAGGGATTTCGACTTTTCAAGGACCCGAACCTTTCTCCCGGGGTCAGAAAGCGTCTCAGAAACGGGGAGAGTGTCCGCTACGAGGCTCCCTTTGACTTCGAGAAAGTAAAGAAACACGGCCTTTACAGGACAAAAAAGTCCGGGATCATCTACCTGGATGTATTGATCACGCCGCTCGGCCCCAGGGCAAGATCTGGCCATGAGGGCTACATGGTCCAGGTCCAGGATATTACTGAGAGGGAGCAAGCCCGGCTGGCCCGGATGGAAGCCGAAAAGGTGCTTAACCAGGCTTACGCCGACCTGGAAGATCGGGTGAAGGAGAGGACTGCCGGCCTGGCCAGGGCCAACCGGGAGCTAAAAAGGGAAATAGCCAGGCGCAAACGACTTCAGGCCGAGGCGGTGGAAAGCGGTAAAATTTTCGAGGGATTGTTTTCTTCAATCATCACCCCGCTGGCCCTGCTCGACCGCGAGTTCAACTTCATCCGGGTGAACGAGGCCTACGCCCGGGCCAGCCAGATTCCAGTTTCCGAGTTTCCGGGTCGCAACCACTTTGACCTGTTCCCCAACGAAGAAAACCAGTCCATTTTTGAGAACGTCGTGAGGACAAGACAAGCTTACCAGGTCCAGGCCAAGCCCTTCACCTATCCCGGCCACCCCGAGTGGGGCGTGACCTACTGGGACTGGTCGCTTTCACCCATCCTGAATGAGAAGGGGGAAGTCCGGTTTCTGGTTCTTTCCCTGAACGATGTCAGCGAGGAAGCCAGGGCCCAGGAAAGATTGCGCCAGAATGAACAACTGTTGAGAAACGTCCTTGACGTCCTGCCGATAGGTATCTGGACGATTGATGGACAGGGCAGGATAATACATGGCAATCCTGCCGGCCAGCAAATATGGGGCGGGGCTCGCTATGTCGGCCTGGAGAAGTTTGGAGAATACAGGGGCTGGTGGCTGGATAGCGGGAAGCCAATTGCTCCCGGGGAATGGGCCGGGGCCAGGGCCATCCAGAAGGGAGAGACCTCGATTAACGAAGAAATCGAAATAGAGACCTTTGACGGGAAGCGCAAGATTATCAGGAACTCGGCCATACCCATAAGGAACGCCAGGAACGAGGTCACCAGCGCGGTTATCGTCAACCAGGACATCACGGAAGAGGTCAGGTTGCAGCGGCAGATCCGGCAGCAACAGAAAATGGAAGCCCTGGGCACCCTGGCCGGGGGCATAGCCCATGATTTCAATAACCTCCTGATGCCAATCATCATCAACGCCGAGATAGAGCTTCTCAAGACAGAGGCCGGGAGTTCCACCGCTCACTCGCTTCAATTGATTGTAGAAGCTGCCAGGCGGGGAAAAGAGCTGGTCAACCAGATAGTTACCTACGCCAGGCAGAAGGAGCAGGAGAGGCGGCCGGTTGAGATCGCCAAGCTGGTTCGCGAAGCGCTGAAATTCCTGAGGGCTTCCGTACCCGAAAATATCCAGATCCGTGAATCCCTGGTTTTCGGGCCGGTAACCTGCCAGGCTGACCCGACCCAGATCTACCAGGTGGTGATGAATCTCTGCCATAATGCTGCCTATTCCATGCGGGAGACCGGGGGGATCATGGACGTCAGCCTCATTCCCTTCGAGCTGCCCGCTGACCCGGCCACGGAGCGTCTCGGTCTGAAGCCCGGTTCTTATGTCAGGCTCAGCGTAAGCGACACCGGGGAGGGGATGAGCCAGGAGATCATTGAGAGAGTCTTTGACCCCTTTTTCACCACCAAGAAGCCGGGAGAGGGTACCGGCCTCGGGCTGTCGGTGGCTCTGGGAATTGTCAAGAGCAGCGGCGGAGCCATAACCGTGACCAGCCAGCCGGGAAAAGGTTCCACTTTCCATGTCTATCTCCCCAGGATTGAGGCCGGGACCGAATTCTGCAGCACAGCTAACGAGGCCGTGCCCGGGGGAAAAGAAAGAATATTATTCATCGACGACGAAGACATCCAGGTGAGAACGGCCATGTCCATGCTGGAATTCCTGGGCTACCGCGTGGTCGGAATGACCAACCCGGAGGAAGCCTTGAAGGAATTCAGAACCCACCCTGAAGATTTCGACCTGGTGATGACTGACCAGAATATGCCCCGTCTCACCGGAGAAAAGCTGGCCACCGAAATCCTGAAGATACGTTCGGGCATTCCAGTCATCCTCTGCACCGGATACAGCGAGCTGGTGAACGAGGAGACAGCCCGGGCCCTGGGCATCAGGGAATTTGTGATGAAGCCCCTGTCACTTCAGGAAATGGCCAGCACCATTCGCCAGGTGCTGGAAGCCTGAGTGAATTAACGGCCGGGTTGTCAGCTGGACCCTCCGGGACCATTAGCTCTGTCTTCCAGTAGACAAAGACCTTCAATCTCCGCTTTGGCACCATCCTTTTTTGGTTCTATCTTTCTCCTGCCATACAGGACAGCGTCCTGCCCGGCAAGACAAAATCTTCCCGGGATACCTATTAGCCGCTGCGGACCGATGCCAGCCAATGGGTGATAGACAGCTTAATTCCAGGCAACTGGAGTTGGCATGATTCTTGAACCTACTGATTGAAAATTGCTTGGAAGAGCCCGTGCAGGGCAAGTCCAAAATTTCCAAGTATAAGGAAAGGAGAAGGATGATGAGAAAGAAGCTGGCAATCTTGATTAGCCTGCTGTTTTTACTGGCCGTGCTTCCCTGGGGAGTCGAAATGGCCCGGGCCAAGCAAACGAAAGGCAAGCCCGGCCCGGCTCAGCAGAGCCGCCTGAAAGCCAAGTTCGAACTCAACGCCCAGAGGAAAGCGGCTGCCGTCCGGTTCAAGCAGCTCCGGAGCACCGGGCGGGCGAAGACCGGGACCTTGAAGACAATGGCCACGGCCATGGCCATGATGGAGCCCGGCGCTTCACCGCATTATTTCGGCCCTTACCCGAACTATGCCAACAGCTCGATGCCCAAAGGCAGCGTGGCCGGCATCGTTGTCGAGGCTGGAGGAGGGGGCTATTCCAGCCCGGTAGTTACCATCGAAGACCTTTACACTGGAATGACCGGAATCACGCCGGCCACGGCCACGGCCGTGGTTGATGCCACCGGGGCCATCTCCGGGATAATGTTGCTGACTCCGGGAGCCGGCTACACCGCACCCGTTGTCACCATCACAGATCCGACCGGGAGCGGGGCCTGGGCCACGGCCACCATCGGCCCTCCGTTTGTGGGCGGGATCAGAAAATTCGTCGACCCGCTGCCCAGCCTTCCCGTGGCCATTCCGGATACGACCACTTACCCGGGCTCAGATTATTATGAGATAGAGCTCGGCCAGTTCAGCCAGAAGATGCATTCGGACCTGCCGCCGACCCTGCTTAGGGGCTATAGGCAAACCAACACCGTCGGTCCGGCCAGCCAGTTCAATTACATGGCTCCGACCATCGTGGCCCGCCGCGACAGGCCGGTGAGAATCAAGTTCACCAACAGCCTGCCGACCGGTTCCGGTGGCAACCTTTTCATCCCCGTCGACCCAACAGTGATGGGCGCCGGGATGGGTCCCACCGGTGAGATGTACACCCAGAACCGCGCCGCGGTTCACCTTCACGGCAATAATACGGTCTGGATCAGCGACGGGACACCGCACCAGTGGATTACGCCGGCGGGAGAGACCACCGCCTACCCAAAGGGTGTCAGCGTCTACAACGTCCCCGACATGCCGGACCCCGGCGATGGGTCGATGACCATCTATTACACTAACGCCCACAGCGCCAGGTTGATGTTCTATCATGACCACTCCTACGGCATAACCCGGCTCAACGTTTATGCCGGTGAGGCCGCCGGCTACCTGGTGACCGACCAGGTTGAAGAGGACATGATCAACGGGACCAACCTCTCCGGGGTGAATCCCCTGAATGTCAAGGTCCTGCCAGACCTCGGAATTCCTTTGATCATCCAGGACAAGACATTTGTGGACGCGGCTACCATCCCGTACCAGGACCCGACCTGGAGCTGGGGCTCGATGCCCGGCATGCCGATGACCGGCGACCTGTGGTATCCCCACGTTTACATGCCCAACCAGAACCCGGACGACCCCAGCGGAATGAATGCCTTCGGACGCTGGCATTACGGCCCCTGGTTCTGGCCTCCGACCACCAACATCGCTCACGGGCCTGTGCCGAATCCCTACTATGACCCGATCAATGCTCCCTGGGAACCCCGGATGAACCCGGGCGTGCCACACCCATCGATGGCCATGGAGGCCTTCATGGATACGCCCGTTGTCAACGGCATGGCTTATCCCTATCTCGAAGTCGAACCGAGGGCCTACCGTTTTCGTATTCTTAACGCCGCCGATGACCGGTTTCTTAACCTCCAGCTTTACGTGGCCGATCCGGCAGTAACCACGGCCGACGGGAGGACGGGTACCGAGGTGAAGATGGTTCCAGCGGTCTTTACCCCCGGCTTTCCCCCTGGTTGGCCCAAAGATGGAAGGGAAGGGGGAGTTCCCGACCCGACTATGGCCGGCCCGCCCTTTATCCAGATCGGTACCGAGGGAGGATTCCTGCCGGCACCGGTGGTGCTTCCCATGCAGCCGGTAGACTGGAACATGGACCAGACCAACTTTGACATGGGCCTGGTCAATAAAGGAACCCTCATTCTGGGGACGGCCGAAAGGGCAGATGTCATCATTGATTTCTCGGCCTATGCCGGAAAGACACTGATTCTGTATAACGATTCCCCCGCCCCGTTTCCGGCCCTGGACACGCGTTATGATTATTACACGGGCAATCCGGACCAGACGGACGTGGGGGGCACACCAACCACCCAGGCAGGCTATGGACCCAACACCCGCACCATAATGCAGATCCGGGTGGCCAACACCGGGTCAGGCCCGGCCTATGACCTGAATGCCCTGAAAGACGTGTTTGCCAAGACGACTGACAAAAACGGCGTGTTCGAAATTTCCCAGGACGAGATCATCGTTCCGGAAGCCCGTTATAATTCAGCCTATAACCTGAGTTTCGTTTCTGACCCCTATGTCCGGATTTTCGAGTATACCAAGTCCTTCCAGACAGTTTCCGGCCTGACCGTGCCTGACTTCCCCCTCCAGCCCAAGGCCATGCAGGACGAAATGGGCGAGACCTTTGACCCCGAGTACGGAAGAATGAGTGCCAATCTAGGTCTCCAGCTTCCATTCAACCCTCCAGGTGCCCAGAACTTCATCCTCCTGCCCTACGCCTCGCCTCCCGTTGAAATCATCAAGAACACCGTCTTCGGGACCCAGATCGGAGAAATGGGTGATGGCACCCAGATCTGGAAGATCACCCATAACGGAGTGGACACGCACACCATTCACGTCCACCTGTTTAATGCCCAGCTCATCAACCGGGTGGCCTGGGACAATGCCATCAGGCCGCCCGAGGCCAACGAGCTCGGCTGGAAAGAGACCTTCAGGGTGAATCCCCTGCAGGACACCATCATCGCCCTGAGGCCGATTTTTCCGGAGGCAGCGCTGCCCTTCGATGTTCCGAACAGCATCCGGCCGATCGACCCGACCATGCCGATAGGCGCTGTTCTGCCGGGAGGTCCCGGTGGATTCAAGGATCCGAACGCTAATCCGGTGACCGTCATCAATCGTCTCATCAATTTCGGGTGGGAATACGTCTACCACTGCCATATCCTGGCTCACGAAGAGATGGACATGATGCACTCCATGGCCTTTGCCGTGGCCCCGAAAGCCCCGATCAATCTCAAAGGGACAGTTACCGGAAACGGCGCCAACCGGCGGGTGATTTTGACCTGGACCGACAATTCACTTAACGAGACCGGTTTTGTCGTCCAGAGAAGCGCCACGAGCGACGGCCCCTGGGCCACGCTGGCCGGCCTGGCTGCCGACGTTACTACCTACACTGACCCGATCGGCAATACCAATGCTGCTTACTTCTACCGGGTTTTTGCCACCAACACCGTCGGCGACACCGGCACGCCGGGTTTCCCAACACTGACCGTTGAGTCCGGATATGCCGGTCCGATCCCGGTCGGGCAGCAGCAGGTTCAACCGCCGGCGGCTCCGACCAACCTGACGGCCACGCTCCAGGCCGGGCCTCAGGTCCTGCTGAACTGGACCGATAATGCCAATAATGAAACCGGATTCGTAATCGAACGCCAGGTAGGAGGCGGAGCCTTCGCTGCCCTGATCACGGTCGGGCCCAGAAGCGGCACCGGCAGTGTTAGTTACACCGACACCTCGGTGGTTACGGCCACCTCATATGCTTACCGTGTGGCTGCGGTGAATGCGGCCGGAATGTCGGCTTATTCCAACACGGCCAACGTCAACATTCCCGTGCCTCCGGCTGCACCGACCAATGTCGTTGCCACGGCGCAGAGGGTGGGCAACGGCCCGAATGACCGGATCACGGTGACCTGGACCGACGTCGCCAATGAAACCGGGTACACGATTGAATATGCTACCAACGCAACTTTTACGGCCAACCTGGTCACGGCCACGGTTGGGGCTAACGTCACCACTTTCCAGACAGGGAATCTCGCCCGCAACACCGCCTTCTATGTCAGGATCAGGGCCACCAACGGGGCAGGCCCCTCGGCCTGGGTGAATGCTTCCCCGTTCCCGATAATTACACCATAAGCCCGCAAGCATGGCCGAAACTCCCTCCCGGGATTTCTCCCGGGAGGGGGCTTCGGACTGCTCATGCCCATACCAGATAATCAGTGCCGATTTGGTCTCCAGAGCAGATACATAATTAGTTCCCTTTTATTAAGAAGCCCGCTCCAGCATATTCAACATATTTAATTTAAATGATAGGCAAGATAGATAAGACAATAGGTAGGGTAAGGGAATCTTTGCTTATCCGGGCGGGAATTTCGTCCGGCGCCCCAGGTCCTGAAAGAGGGAATCGCTGAGATCAATCGAAAAGGGGTGCGATATTTGTCCAGGCCATGGCTGGACTCTTGTCCACACATCCTTCTTCCGGCCATTCGAGAAAGGAAGGCGACCTCCTGAATGGCCCTGGCGCCTCTGCGAACCGCCCGTTTATGGCGTGTCAGGTGCCGAAAAAGAGAAAAAGGATCAAGCAGACCAAGGCCACAAGCAGCGAATGGATGAGGGACTTCATGGTCATTTCTCCTTCGGTCAGGTAGATTTCTTGATAAATTCCCGCAAACGTTCCCGGTACCGCTTGAAGGCTTCCCGCCCGGCCGGGGTAAGGCGGCAGATGGTGAGCGGTATCTTGCCCTTGTAAGTCTTTTCTATCTCGATGTAACCGCTGGCTTCGAGCCGGGAGAGGTGGGAGGACAGGTTTCCCCGGGTCAGTCCGGTTTCGCGCTGCAGGTAAAGGAAGTCGGCTTCCTCAACCGCATTCAGGATGGTGACGATGGTCAACCGGGCCGGTTCGTGTATAATCCGGTCGATATCGGCGAGATTGAAATTTTGCGGGGTCATTGAGGTCTCTCTTCGGGGATTGGGTTCCGGCGAAGGTAAAGGGAACAGCCAGCCAGTCCCGAAACAATTAAGGCGACGGCCAGTACCGCATAGAAAACGGTCAGGGCCTTCATTTCCGGCCAACCCGCTATTCCCAGAAGCACCCCGGCCAGAGCGCTTAAGACCGCAACGCCAGCGACCCGGGCCAGGCCGGAACGCAGGGCGATAAAACCCAGGGCCAGCCCGAAAGCGAGCCCAGAAACCACGGGAAGTATGGCGAACCCGCCGTACCGGTGGGAGAACACTAGTGCTGACAGGGAGGCCAACATGGCGGCCGACCCGCCGACGATTACGGCCCTCGCCCGGCGCTTGCCCGCCGGCTGCTTCCGGTAGGACACGTAGCCGGTCCGTGGATAGGTCAGTTTCTCCTTGAGGTAACGGGTTAGCCTCTTCATTATCCAGGCTCCCAAAAGAAAGGCCGGCAGGAACCCCGCCCCCAGCACGAGGTTCAGGGTCGAACCCCCGGGGGCCAGGGTGAAGCCCAGGAAGACCAGGGCCAGAAGTAATAAAAAGACACCCAGAGAGATCTCGAAGATTCCATCCTCGAACCAGTACTGGATGGTTCTTTTCTCAATTCTTTCGAGCTCCGTGACCATTTTTAACCTCGCGGACTTATTCGGTTTGTGTCACAAACCTGTTTGTATTATATTTACTAAAAAGCTCCATGTCAAGCTTTTTTTTGCTTTTTATTTTTGCTATCCCAGATTTGGGACCACCGGGGATATATAAGGATTGATTTTCCTGCAGTTTGGTCTTAAAGGCCTTCGGACCGCCAGGGCTCGGGAGGCAAGATTAGGAAGCAGCGCGGGAATGAAAAATCATGGCCCAAAAGATGTCCAGGAACCGGCGGATGATGACAGAGAGAAGAGCGGCCCGGTCAGAACCGAAGCGGTCAACCGCCATGACTTGGTTGACAATTCAGCGACAGGAGAATAGTATCGGGGCGGTTCTTAAAATATATCTGAGGTCCGATTCAGAAAGGAAGGTTCCATGGCAAAAATATTGGCTTACTGCGGGCTGGACTGCGGAGATTGCGAAGCCTATCTCGCCACTCAAAACAACGACCGGGCCGGGCTTGAAGAGACCGCCCGGAAATGGGCGGAGCAGTTCGGGGCGAAGGACATCAGTGCTGACATGTGCATCTGCGACGGCTGCTCATCTGGAAAAAGGTTGAGCACGGCCCATGCTGCCACCTGTGCCCTGAGGGTCTGCGCTTCAAAGCGGGGAGTTGTGACCTGCGCTCATTGCCCGGACTACGGCTGCGAGATACTGCAGCAGTTCTTCGCCTTTGCCCCGGTGCTAAAGGAAAAACTGGAGGCGATCAGGAAGAATATTGAGAAGTAATAAGAAAACTCCTCTTTCCAGGATTCCTTACTGGCGAGCTCTTAAGGCCGATGGCTTCCTGAATGAAAAGTATCCCGGCGGAATGGCGAGACATAAGGAATTGCTGGAAAAAGAAGGATACAGGATAATAGGCCGGGGCAAGAAATGCCGGGTAGCAGATTTTGAAAAGTTTTTAATGAGTCAGGTAATCAGGCCTCGTTGACTTTTAAAAGGAGCAAATCTTGGTTGAAGAAAGTTTCGGTTATGCGGGAAATGGAGAACAGAAAAGAGAGGGTTCTGATCAGAGAGGGCGTCCCTGGGTGCGTTTTGTGGCGCGGTTTATCGATTACAACCTGTTTGCGATAGTCGTTGCCCTGGTGCTTCTTGTAGTGGCCCCCAGACTGTTGATCATTCCCGAGTTTTTCCTGGGCATGTTGATAATTTTCATATGGGTGTTTGTTGAGGCCGGGCTGCTTTCGACCTGGGGTACCACGCCCGGAAAATGGCTCCTTAAGACCACGGTCCGGGACGGCGCAGGAAACAAACCGGCTTTCTCGAGAGCTTTTACCAGGGGTGCTTCGGTCTGGCTGCGGGGGATGGGGATGGGCCTGCCGATCATCTCGCTTATAACGCTGGCAGTGGCCCATAAGAAGCTGCTAAGGGACGGAATTACGGTGTGGGACCGAGAGGGCGGGTTCGTTGTGTCCCACCAGAAGATCGGAGTGGTGAGGACAGCGGTCGCGCTCCTGTTCATGGCCGCCATCATCCTGGCCCTCATCTACAACCGCTTAGCCAGATAATAGAGGGGAGATTATAGAGGGGACACCTGCAACTGTCCCCACATCTTTTTATCTGTTATTTTATTTAGCCGATTTTGACCATATGGGGAAAAATTAGGGGACACCTGCAGGTGTCCCCTCTTATTCCCTCTTATTATTGCTTCAGGTCTTTGATCCTGCCCTCGGACGCATAGGACACTTTCTTCAGGTCTCTGATGTAGTCGCGGACCAGCGTGTATTCAAAAAGCCCTGTGTCCACTTTTGCCTCGCTCAGCTGTCCACCCGTCATGGCATTAAAAAAGTTAAAGACCTGCTCGTTCATGGCCACGGCGTATAACTTATCCGGGTTGGCAGCCACCGGCTCGCCGTTAACCATGACCGACATAACATCCAGCCTGGTTGGAAATTGACCGAGCGGGGCGGCCGGCCGGCTTGAATCATAGCAATAAGTAAGACCCGAAGCCTGGACGGCGATGTCGGTGGTGAAATCCATGGTCCCGGCTGCATATTCCAGCCCGCCAAGCAGCAGCTGCCCCGGTAGATAGACGACCACCACCTTGAACCCCAGCCCGGAAACCGGGTCGTAGCCATACGGCACCGAGCGCAGAATATCATTGCCCACGATTTTACCGGCCCGGATTTCAGCCCCAATATATCCCAGGACTGTCAGCGCGCAGTCCGGCGCCAGGCCGGCCTTATTCAACCCGTGTATATAAGCATCAGCCACCAGGTTGCCCATCGGTACATCCCGGTTCGGGCTGCCTTCAGGCCAGTCCTTGGTAATATCCCTCAGGGCCAGCCCAACTGCCTGGCTATAAACCGGGCCGAAGCGCGGGTCGCTGACCACTCCCTCCCGGATTTGATTAACCAGGTTCCTGGTCGCCGGGTCTTCAGGCACCCTGGAATCAAGCTCATGGAGTCGGTAGCCTGCCAGCTCGACCTTTCCGTTATTAATCTTCAGGTTCAGCTCTCCCAGGTATTCGCCGAAAGCACCCGCTTGGACGATGATCTTACCGTTCCTGGTTACAGGCATCTTGATAAGGTCATGGCTGTGCCCGCCCACGATGACGTCAATATAGGGCACGTTGTCGGCCAGCACGTAATCAAGGTTCTTCCCCAGGTGGGACAGGCAGACCACCAGGTCGCAGCCTTCGGCCAGCTTCAACTGCCCGGCCAACTGCCCGGCGTAATACCACAGGGTCTGTTCGGGCAAGGCCGCCTCGTAAGGATAGGGAAAACGGCTGTTAACCTCGTCGCTGTAGTTCTGCGGGTCCTGGGTAACCAGCCCGAAAATGCCGACCTTCACCCCGCCCACGTTCTTGACCACCGCAGTTTTAACCAGGCCGGCCAGGGCCGTCCCGGAAAGGTCGATGTTGGCGCATAGCAGCGGCAACTGCACGGGAGCTCCACCGGCCAGCTGACCGCTCAGGATTCCGGCCAGGGTCTCGATTCCCAGGTCAAACTCGTGGTTTCCGAGTTCCATGACATCGTAGAGGTTCTCCATGATTTTTAGCTCCGGGTAGCCCAGGTACTTGTTGAACTCAAAAGTGCCGACAAAGACATCTCCGCCGTGAAGGACCAGGGTCTCTGGCCTCTGGCTCTTAATCTTTTTAATCAGGTAGGCCATCCTGGCCAGTCCGGCCCGGCTTCCACCCTGGCCCTGGCCCGGGGAGTGAAACCAATTTAACTTTCGCCACAAGTCTTCTTTCTCCATGGCCGTGGCCCATGAAACCTGACCGTCATGTAGTGGAACCATTACCGAATGGGTGTCGTTGGTGTGCAGGATGGTCAGCCTCTTGCCCTGGGCAAAGCAGGCCGTGGTCAGGAAAAGGATCATCCCGCACGCCAGCAGGAAAACCCCCAGCCTCTTAGTTCCCCTTTTGTTGGCGCTCATGTTTTGCCTCCTGTACCTTTTTTGCCTGTTTGAAGCCCGCCAGGATATCCCGGGGCTTCTGGCTTGCTTTTCAGGTTTAAGATAAATTTTGTGGCCGGCAGAGTTGTCAGAAAGTTGTAAAAATTCTGTAAAAAGTCTGCAAGAATTAAGGCCTGGATTAGAACCTGCCCCTCCCATATAACCCCCCGATACCCCCCTGCCCGTCAAGTCTATCTTCTTGAGCGTATCATGAGTCGAAATTGACATGAAAATTAATACTTTATATATTTTTTCGGGGAGGGAAAAAACACCTTGTCCGGAGCCAGGCGCCTCATCTTTCTGGCCGGCGGGCTGGTCATTTTGATTATCAGTTTCTATGGTTATTTTTTGAACACCGGGCGCCCCGGACTCCCGCCTGGCCTCGACCCGGCCCGCATAATAAGAGTTGAAAACCTGGACATCAAAAACCCCAGGGAAATTGCCTTCGCCCTGGTCGGCAAGTCTCCCGGCGAAAATGCCAGGGTCGCCTGGAAGGCACCTGACGGCCGAATCGAAGAAGCTGTGGTTACACTGGTTCCATATTACGCGCCGGGCACCATCCCCCTGGTCTTCCTGGCAGTCGGGCTGTTAAGTTTCATCCTCGGCGCATTTGTATATTTCCTGGGACCGGGCGACACCAGGTCTCATATCTTCTACTGGTTGAGCCTGTGCTTCGGGGCGGCGGTCATAATCAATGGCGAACTCTACAGCCTTCAAAAGTCCTGGCTGTCGATCGTTCCCGGCATTCTGTACCTGGCCTGCTATGCTCTCGTTTTCCCCCTCCTCCTGCATTTTTCACTGACTTTTGTCAGAAAAAAGATCAGCTGGGAAAAAGTCCCCATCTATCTCTCGGCGCTGGTGTTTGTCATCCCCTTTGAGTTTCTTTTCTTGAAATCCGTCTTAAAACGGGACCTTAGCCCCTATCGCTTTTACTTCTCGCATTTTTTTATCTTCAGGTTATATGTCATCCTCATGATTTCGATGGCGGTGGCACTTCTTATCATCGGCCACAGGAAATCCTCGTCTTCGGCTGAAAAAATAAGGATTAACTGGATTCTTTACGGGCTTTTCCTGGGGGTGATGCCCTTTCTTATTTTTTACCAGCTGCCCGAGATTCTTGGATTCAGGCCCTGGCTTTCCGAGGAAATCTCAAGCCTGTTTTTCATTTTTGTGCCCGCGGCCCTGGCCATTGCCATTCTGAAGTACAGGCTGTTTGATATTCACCTGATCATCAAGCGCAGCCTGGCCTATTCACTGCTCAGCCTGCTCATCGTTTCAGTCTATTTCCTCATAGTGCAGGTGGTCGGAGGGCTTTTCTCCCGGTTTTTCACCGTCGGGAAAAATTTTCTATCGATAATCGGCATCCTGGCTGCAGCCGCTGCCTTTCAGCCCCTGCGCGAAAAAGTTCAGACCCTGGTGGACAGGACTTTTTACCGGACGAGCTTTGATTATAAAAACATCAGCCTGGATTTTGCCCGGCGGGCCGGAGAGATCCTCGAGGTCCGGGAGCTGGCCGGGCTGCTGCACAGGACCATCACCGATTCCCTGCCTGTGGAAAAGCTGGGCCTGGCCCTGACCAGGACAGGCCAGGCCGGCCAGAATACTTACCTGGAAGAAATCAGCCTGGGAGAACCGCTTGATAAGCTCAGGTTCGAGCTCTCCGGGAGCCTGGCCTCCCACCGCCTCCTGGGCGAGCCAGCCTCCGTTCAGCTCGGCGAAGGACTCGATTTTTCGCAGGAGAAACTTCTGGCCGGGCTGGGCTGGGCCCTGGTCATGGTTTTTCCCCTGAAGTCCGGTGACTGGTCCTGCCTGGTGGCCCTGGGTCCGAAAAAATCCGGGACCCGCTTCAACGACCAGGACCTGGAGTTTCTCACCAGGCTGGGGGAGGCCTTTATGGCCAGCCTGGAGAAAATAAGGCTCCAGGGTGAGGTAATATACGAAAGGGCCACAGCGGAAAAGCTGGCCGAACTGAACCGGCTCAAGACCGAGTTTATCTCCACGGTTTCGCACGAGCTGAGGACGCCGCTGAGTTCCCTTCAGGTCCTGGCCGAAGTCCTGCATTCAGGCAAGGTCAGGGACGGCCGTAAAAAAGAAGAGGTACTCGGCCTGATGGAGGACGAATGCCGGCGGCTTTCGCATCTTCTTCATAACATACTCGATTTCGGGCGCATCGAGCTGGGAACCAAGACCTTCGTTTTGAGGCGGACGGAGGTCAATCCTGTCCTGGAAGAAGTGTTCCGGCTGTTCGCTCCGCGCCTGGAGAAAGAAGGTTTTGCTTCCAGGCTGGAGCTGCCGCGGGAACCGGTTTACATAGAGGCTGACCCGGATGCCCTGAAGCAGGCCCTGGTAAACCTGATCGATAATGCCATAAAATATTCGACGGAAAACAGGGAGATCGAGCTGAGTCTTCGGGCCGATAGCTCTGAAGTCTGGATCCAGGTTAGGGACCGGGGAATGGGCATTTCGCCTGAAGACCGGGAAAAAATTTTCGACAGCTTTTACCGCGGGCAGGAAGCTTTAAGTGTCAACCCGCAGGGCGTCGGGTTGGGGCTAAAAATAGTGAAGCACATCATGGAAGCTCACCGGGGGCGAATTGAGCTGGAGAGCGAGCCCGGAGCGGGCAGTACATTTTCTTTGATATTCCCGAGACCATGAAAAAAATATTAATCATAGAGGATGACCGGTCATTGCTGGAGGCGCTCGTCCTGGCCCTCCAGGATGAAGGTTACAGGGTCCTGCAGGCCATGGATGGGGCGATGGGCCTGGACCTGGCCCTGAGGGAGAAAATCGACCTGGCGGTAATTGACATGGTTCTCCCTTCGTTGTGTGGATATGATATCTGCCGCAAAATCAGGGAGAAAGGGCTGGACCTACCCATCCTGTTGCTTTCAGGGAAGAAGAAGGAAGAAATCGACAAGGTGCTGGGGCTGGAGATCGGGGCCGACGACTACCTGGTCAAGCCGTTCGGGATGAAAGAGTTTGTGGCCCGGGTCCACGCCCTGCTGCGGAGGGCCCGGCCGCCGGCCAGGGAAGTTGAAGAGTACGCCTTTGATGATGTCCGGCTGGATTTCCGGCAGATGGTGGCCTACAAGGGCAAACAGAAGCTTGATTTAACGCCCAAGGAATTTGCCCTGCTGAAATATCTGGTCAGCCACGAAGGGGAAGTGGTCTCGCGGGAAACAATTTTAAATGAAGTCTGGGGCTATGACCAGTTTCCCACCACCAGGACCGTGGATACTTTCATCTACGGCCTGAGGAAAAAAATTGAAAAGAACCCGCGTCGGCCGGCGCACCTGGTCACGGTGCCCTGGGCTGGCTATAAGTTTCAGAAATAGGGGCAAATGGGCGGGAAGCGATAAGGGGAAAGAAGGGGTTTTCCGGTCATTTTTAGAGCCGGAATAGAGCGGTTTCTTTTAAAGAAGGCTGCCGGAACGGAGCCCTGGTGGCTTTTTACAGGCCAGGCCCGATTCTTGACAGACTTTTGACAGGATCCTGACGGCGAGATGACAACTCCGCGTTTAAATGGGCCCATAATTGGGGTGCTCTGGAGGCGAAAGCCCCGCCCGGAAACCCGGGAGCCGCGGGCCGGGAATCCGGGTGGACAGAGCAAATTCAAAAAGGAGGTGACCCATGAAAAAGGTCATTCTGGCAGCTCTGGTTATGGGCCTTCTGCTGGGGGGGATCTCGCTGGGCGCTCAGGAGAAGAAGGTGGCTATGAGTTTGAACCTGGGTGCCATGACCTATGTTGGTTCTGAGGGGGATAGTTTTTCTGATTTCCTTTTTTCTCTGGGGGCCCAGGTTGATTGGAGGCTGGGCTCATCTTTCATGCTCAGCCCTGAAGTGCAGGTCCTGACCTACCGCTTCCATTTCGACTATGTCCTCGTCGACCCCGGCCTGGTTCTTAATTACACCTCGAAGAGCTTCTTCGCCGGTGCGGGCCTCATTTTCCCGATACTGGTGGGAGAGGGTGAAACCTGGACCGGGAAGCTCAGTCCCAAGCTCAACATAGGTTATAGCGGCAGGCACCTGGTCCTGGCCGGCTATCTGATCACAAACGCCGAGAATCTATTCAAAGAGAACCTGGTGGGCTTTACCCTTGGGTATAAGTTCTGATCCTGGCAGGCAGAGGCGGAGGGAGGGCGGGTTTAAGTATTGATGTTGCGGGGAAAATCCAGGAAAGGAGGAAGCCGGTGAAAAAGGTCTTTCTTGGAGTCCTGGTTATGAGCCTTCTGCTGGGGGGAAACCTGCAAGCTGCCCGGAAGAAAAAAGTGGTTTTAAGCTGGAACTCGGGAATTATGACCCATATCGGTTCTGGAGGTGTTTTTTCTGTTCTTCTTTTATCAGAGGGAATACAGGCCGATTTGAAGCTGAACTCTAATTTTCAGCTCAGCCCGGAAGTGCAGCTACTTTACGAACCCTTCAGGGATGACTATTTATTCATCAATCCTGGCCTGGTGCTCAATTTCACCTCGAAAAAATTCTTTGCCGGGGCAGGGGTCATTTTACCGGTACTTTTTGAAATGGACGGTGTCCGGTTCGGAAGGTTATCTCCCAAGTTCAACATAGGCTTTATTGAAGGGGATACTTTCCTTGCCTTCTATATAATCACTGATAAGCGGCATCTTTTCAGGGACAACCTGGTTGGTTTAATTGTGGGATTTAAATACTGAGGGCGGCAGGAGGAAACGGCGGAAGCGGGATGAAAATTTTTAAGTCACCGGATAAAGAAGTCTTCGGGACAAAAAGAGGGCCGGAAGAAGATTTTTCATCCAGGGGCTTGAGCCAAGCTATAATCCTGGAGTGCTGCCAGAAAGGGGAGATATCGGGACGCTGGATGAATTGGGGAGTCAGGCTCTGGAAATAAGGCCGGTTAAGATTAAGGGCATGGAAAGGAGAATATTTGCTATGGAAAAAATAAAAAAAGAAATGAAAATCTTGCGGGCTGGCTTTCCGGTGCTGATTTTTATATTTCTGCTGTTCGGCGCGGCTGCGGTCGCGGCCGAAAACATCCCGGATAAATCCTACCGGTCGTTTAGCCCGCTGCCCATCCTGATGTACGACAACGACATAGGTTTTGGCTATGGTGGCAAGGTCAAGTTTGTCGATTACCTGAAGAAAAAGGAGTCATTTGACTTGATCCTGTTTAACTCCAGCAAGGGCGAGCGCTGGTATGTCTTCACCTTTTCCATTCCTGATTTTGAGATCAGGCAGGGCCGCACCTACCCGCTGTCTTTTGACCTGAAGCTCGAGTACGACAAGTTCCTTAAATACAACTTCTACGGCTTCGGTCCGGATTCTTCGGAGGATGACCGAACGGTCTTGACCCACGAGACGATGAACCTGGCCGTGACAGTGGGCAGGGGGTTCAGCCCGTCGTTTGTGGTCGAGGCCACCTACACCGCCCGCTGGCTGACCTATTCCAACCCGCAGGAGGGGCCGTATTTGCCACTGATCGAAGAGCTGGCGGGGCGGGGGCGGATGTTTGTGCCGTATGCGACGTTGCTCATGCGCTATGACACCTCCAACAGCCAGATACATCCGACGAGCGGGGTGAGAATTATCGTGAAGGATGACCTGGCGGCCAGGTTTCTGGGGAGCGCGGATTACTCTTTCAACCGGTTGACGGCTGATTTCCGGTTTTACCGGACGCTTTTCGGGGAGCGGGATGTCCTGGCCGGGCGGGCCCTTGTCCAGTATGTGAGCGGCAGAAACATTCCCATTTTTGATCATGCAGCACTCGGCGGTGGTGAGACCATGGCCGCCATGCGCGGCTACCCGATGAATCGTTTCCTGGATAAAGGAAAGTTCCTGGTGAATGTGGAGTACAGGTTTCCGATAGTCTGGCGGCTGGGCGGAAACGTTTTTGCCGATGCCGGGACAGTCTGGCCGGGGCTGGGCGAGGTCAGGCTGGGCCGGGCTGTCTATGATGCGGGTGTGGGACTGCGTTTCTACCAGCACGATTTCTGTGCCCGGGTGGACGTCGGCTTCAGCCGGGAGGGCGTGGGCCTCTATTTCAACTTCGGCCACATCTTCTAAGAGGGGACACCTGCAACTGTCCCCACATTTTTTTATCTGTTATTTTATTTCGCCGATTTTCACCATATGGGGAAAAAGTCGGGGACACCAGCAGGTGTCCCCTCTTGTGTTGTGATGGACCTGAGAGCATGTCCCTGTCTTTAGCAAGTTGTTGCATTACCTCTTTGCCACCCACCGGTTCACAATGATACTCTGGAGTCGACAGGAAAAACGACAAGAAAGAGCGAGCGCACCATCTCTTTATTTATGAAACTGAACAAGCCGGTCCTCATGGAAAAGGAAAATATTTTCTTTCCCAGCCAGGTTGACCAGGGCCTCAGTGAATCCGCTCTTTGAGAACAGGGAATAATATTCTTGCCTCTGGCCTCTTTGCCAGTCAATCAGGCCGGCTTTTCTTTTGAGATCGTCAAGAATGTTCGTTCCGACAGGCTTGTTGCTCCACTTTACTTCACCCAGCAATATTTTCCCTTCCTTCTCATTTACCGCAGCCACATCGATCTCTTCGTTTCTGTCCCACCATTTTCCGACGCGGTCAAATTTGAAAAGGTTGCTTTCAAATTTTCCCAGAGTTTCCCTGGCCACGATTTCGTAGTTTTCGGCCAGCAGTTGATTCAGTTCAGATCTAATAAGGGAGGAAACCTCTTCTACTTTTCCTTCTTCAATTTTGCTCCTGTTTGGCAGTACATACCGAAACCAGAATTTGAAGTACTGATCCTGGAGTCGGTAAAGTCCCTTTTTTGATTTCAACGGCCTTGACTCGGTTGCCGGGTATTCTTTTTGAATAACCTGGAGATCTTCAAGCACAAAAAGATATTTATGCAGGCTTGATTTATCCAGGCCGGTTTCGTTCACGATTTCGCTTATTCTTGATCTGTCGCGTGCGATGGCTTTCAGTATGGCCAGGTAAATTCTCGGCTCCCTTAATTCTTCCCTCAGAAGAAATTCGACCTCGCTGTACAGAGGAGAAAATGGCCTCAGAACCAATTTCTTGAGGTTGTCTTCGAACGGGAGTTTCGGATCAACCTGGATCAGGTAGCCCGGGTTTCCGCCAAGAAGCGAGTAATAGCAAAGTTTTTCTTCAAACCTGAGATTCGGAAAGAACCTGGAAGCCTCGAAAAAACCCAGCGGTTTTAAGAATACCTGACCTGTTCGCCGGCCATAAAGTGGAGCCTTTGCGGCCAGCGTTTCTCTTTCCATCATGGCGATGCTCGAGCCGCACAGAATCATGAAAACGGGAAGCTTCTTCAGGCACTCATCCCACCCGGCCTGAAAAATTGAAGATATGCCCTTATTGGCTTCTGCCAGGTAGGGAAATTCATCTATGGCCAGGATCAATTGTTTCTTGAGGTTCTTTTTAAGATAATCGAAAAATATCTGCCAGCTATCGAAGCCTTTTTCCTGTAGGATTAAATCATCAAAATGTTCACCGACCAGCTGGCCGAGCATCTTCAGGTTTTCCTGTTCGCTGATCTGCTGAGCCAGGAAGTAAACGTGAGGTTTATCCTTTATGAACTGCTTTATCAACTCGGTTTTTCCCACGCGACGGCGACCGTAGATGATGATGAGCTGGGGATCTCGGGATGTCCACCACTCTTCCAGGCTTTTAAGCTCCTGTTCGCGATTGATGAATTTCATCTGTCCTCCATATAGTCTACTCACAAGTAGACTACTCTAAAGTAGACTTAATGTCAAGCCTGTTGGGTGTCGCTTGTCTCGCTCTACCGAAAAGAAACAGAATAAGGCATGCTACTACCCGTATTTAAAGACTCAAAAAGTTGCCTCTTACTCTCATTAAGGGAAAGAAGGGGACCAAAGAGGGGACCCAAAGTGGGGACACCTGCAACTGTCCCCGCATCTTCTTATCTGTTGTATTATTGCGCCGATTTCCGCTACATGGGGAAAAAGTCGGGGACACCTGCAGGTGTCCCCTCTTAATCAGTCACGGGAACTGCTCCCCGAAGAAATCAGAGGCGATTTTTCTACTATGGTTAACAAAGCAGATTTCTTATTTTGTCATAAGTGAGGACCGGGTTCAACCCATCACCCTATCAACTCATCCTGAAGATGAGGTTTCCTTCCTTGAAATCGTGAATCTTCGGGACTAAAATTACTCGGATTCTGGACATGAAGGTATTCCTGGCTAAGATGACAGCCAGGAGATGATAATAATATGGAAGATGATACCAAGCCACTGAAGCAAAAGCTGAGCGAGGTATTAATCGGCAAGCCTCGAAGTATCAAGGACCCATCCCTTTTTCATAAATTGTCCCTTATCCCGCTTCTGGCCTGGATTGGCCTGGGCGCCGATGGCCTTTCATCCGCCTCGTATGGTCCCGAAGAAGCTTTCCGGGTGCTGGGCAAGCACACCTACCTGGCTATCTTCTTGGCTCTGGCCACGGCTCTGACTGTTTTCATAATTTCATATGCTTATTCCAGGATCATCGAGTATTTTCCTTCTGGCGGTGGCGGCTACATAGTGGCCACGCAAACTCTTGGAGAAAAGGCGGGGGTCTTGTCAGGGAGTGCCCTTTTAGTTGATTATATGCTCACGGTATCTGTGTCCATCGTTTCCTGTGGAGATGCCATATTCAGCTTTTTGCCACTTTCCTACCAGGATTACAAAATTCCTTTTGAGGTTCTGGCGGTAATTTTTCTGGTCATCCTCAATTTAAGGGGAGTTAAAGAATCGATAACCATTCTTTCGCCCATTTTCTTGCTTTTCGTCTTAACCCACGTCTTGCTTATCGGGTCGGGGATTTTCCCTCACGTTCCTGAAATGCACAGCGTCTATGCAAACATTCAAAATAATTATCAGGCGGGGCTGTCCACCCTTGGCAGGACCGGCTTATTCCTCTTATTTCTCAAGGCCTTCTCAATGGGTGCGGGCACTTTTACGGGCATTGAGGCTGTTTCTAACGGATTGCAAATACTCAGAGAACCGAGGGTTGAGAACGGCAAGAAAACCATGTTGTACATGGCCTCCTCTCTGGCTGTCACTGCGGCCGGAATCTTCATCTGTTACCTGCTCCTCAACGTTTCTCCGGCTGAAGGCCGAACTCTCAACGCTATCCTCGCTGATAAGGTTTTTGGCGGCTCAGGCCCTGGGAAACTTCTGGCCGTATTAACCATCTTTTCTGAAGGGGCCTTGTTGCTGGTGGCCGCTCAAACCGGGTTTGCCGATGGCCCCCGGGTGATGGCCAACATGGCGCTCGATTACTGGTTGCCCAGGCGTTTTGCCTCTCTTTCCAACCGGTTCACCATTCAGAACGGCGTATTGATTATGGGAGTGGCTGCGATTACTCTGATAATTTATTCCCGCGGCCATATTTCAACCCTGGTGGTGATGTATTCAATAAACGTGTTTCTGACGTTTTCCATCTCTGAATTGGGTATGTCAAAGTTTTTCATCTCCCACCGCAGGACGGACAAGCAATGGATAAAGCATCTTCCGGTCCACCTTGTAGGATTGGTGGTCTGCCTGACCATTCTGACCATAACCATTCTGGAAAAGTTTGCTCTCGGCGGGTGGGTAACTCTTGTCATTACTTCTGTGGTAGTGGCTCTCTGCTTTCTGATAAAGTCTCACTATCTCGGCGTGAGGAAGGGAGTTAAGTCTCTTGATGAGCTGTTGAATATCCCTCTTTCAGGGGCTCCGAACCTGAGTCCTCCCGCCCCTGACGAAATGACCGCCATCCTTTTAGTGAACGGATACAACGGGTTTGGCCTTCATTCATTTCTTTCGATAATCAGAAATTTCCCCGGGCTTTATAAGAATTTCATCTTTTTGAACGTGGCCGAGGTGGATGTTTCTGCTTTTAAGGATTCAAACCCGGTGGTCCATATCGAAACTGAAACCAGAAAATGGCTCCAGCAATACGTTGATCTGGCCAGGAAGCTGGGATTTCCGGCTGCTTATAAATATGAACTCAGTCCCGAAATCGTTCCCGCAGCTACGGATTTGGTTGAAAGGACGGTGAAAGAATTCCCCAGGTCTACAGTATTCCTCGGACAGCTGGTTTTCCGTCAGACCAGCCTGGTAAGGCGCCTGCTTCACAACGAAACTGCCTATGTCATCCAGGAGCAGCTGCACTGGAAGGGAATCACCACTATCATTCTGCCAATAAGAATAAATATTTGAGCGGGGACATGGTATCACGTCCCCCGTTCCTGTAAAATTAGCCTATGAAAAAAGGGAAATTGATTCCGGCAATTTTTCGCGTGGCAGAGTTGGTCTTTGTGGCTTTCGTTCTCCTCAACCCGGTCCCGGCGCTGGCTGAAGACGGGTATGACCCTCTGACCGTTTCAGAACAGACTCAGGTGAGGGTTCTCGACCTTAGCGTCCGGGATAATGTCAGACAGCGGAATATTCCTGTTCGTGTTTACCTGCCCGGAAATCAGGAGCCCGCGCCAGTGGTGCTCTTCAGCCATGGGCTGGGCGGATCAAAGGAAGGTTCATCCTACCTCGGAAAGCACTGGTCGGCGCGTGCTTATGTCTGTGTTTTTCTCCAGCATCCGGGAAGCGATGAATCGGTCTGGAAGGATGTTCCTGCTGCTCGCCGGATGGCGGCCTTGCGGCAGGCAGCAAACGCCAGAAATTATCTCCTTCGCATCCAGGATGTCCGGGCTGTTCTGAATCAGATGGAAGCGTGGAATGGGCGCAATGATTCGCCGCTCAACGGTCGGCTTGACTTAAAACACGTTGGCATGTCCGGGCATTCCTTTGGAGCCCTGACCACCCAGGCCGTGAGCGGCCAGGTATTCAACGTGGCAGGTCGAGAAATTTCTTACGCCGATGAAAGAATCCGGGCTGCAGTAATCTTCAGCCCGAGCAGCCCGAGGAGAGAAAATGCTCAGGTAGCCTTTTCCGGAGTCAGAATTCCCTGGATGCTCATCACCGGAACAAAAGACGTGGCGGTAATCGGTGATGCTGACCTTGAATCGCGGCTGGCTGTCTTTCCGGCGCTTCCTCCAGGTGGCAAATACGAGCTTGTCCTCTACAAAGCCGAGCATTCAGCATTTACTGACCGACCCCTTCCAGGCGATAAGGAGCAAAGGAATCCGAACCACCACCGGGCCATCCTGGCTGTGACCACGGCCTTCTGGGATGCCTTCCTGAAAGGTATGCCGGAAGCTCTGAAATGGCTCGACGGCTCCGGTCCGTCTTCAGTTCTTGAGCCTCAGGACCGCTGGCAGAAGAAGTGAAAAAGTCGGGGACACCAGCAGGTGTCCCCTCTGGTCTTGTGGGGGACACGAGCATGTGTCCCCCTTTTTATAGATTACAATATGGAGTATTTCTTTCCGTAATACAGCATCTGCTGGACGTAATCTTCCGGGTAGGAAATCTTCACGTCCACGATCTTCCCGTTCTCCTCGACCGGCTCATACACCGGGTTCATGAATCCAGCATAGGGTGCCAGGTTCAGCTTGCGGTAGCGCTCCAGCACTTCTTTGTGGAGCTCCGGGTCAACCTTCACGCCGTAGGTTTCGACCAGGTCCCGGGCCGCCCTGTAATCGCCCTCGCTGGTAATCCGCTGAATTTCCTTTAGCAACTCGCCATATAACCGCCGCAGCTTCTTGTAGTCATTTATTACGAAATATGTCTTGCCGTCCCTGGTCACCCGCGAAATCACGTTCTCCGGCTTGCCCTTTTCGTACACCCAGTGCGAGACCAGGGCCCGGGCCCGCATGTGAGCCTGCTCGATCGTCTTGCCCGGCTCAATCCGCACCAGCTGGGTCATCAGGCCGTTTCGAATCTGGACGTCGTACTCCGCCTTGGCCGCCTCTTCATTCGGCAGCACGCCCAGCTCCACCAGCTTCGGGTCCATAATGAAATAAAGCGCAAACAGGTCAGCCCGCGCTTCCTCGATGGGTGAGTGGTAATTTTTGAGGTCCTCACTCTTCACCCCGGGCAGCAGCTTTCCCGAGCCGTGGCCCAGGCATTCGTGGAGGTCGGTATGCACATTTCCGGCCAGCGAGCCGTATTTCTTGATCCTTTCCAGGATCTCCTCGTTATATGTGAATTCCGGTCCGAACGGCGAATCCAGCGACGACTGGTCGTAGGCATAGGTGATGTTCTCGAGCGTCACCGATTTCGAACCGTACATCCGCCGTATCCAGTTGGGGTTGGGCAAATTGATGCCGATTGGCGTCGACGGATAGCAGTCGCCCCCCAAAATGGCCGCGGTTATAACTTTGGCCGAAACCCCGGTGGCTTTCTCCCGCTTGAACCGCGGGTCGATGGGCGAGTTATCCTCAAACCACTGGGCATTGGCCGAGATGACGTCCACGCGCTTGGTGGCTTCCGGGTTCTTGAAGTTGACCAGGGCTTCCCAGGTGGCTTTCATGCCCAGCGGGTCGTTGTAGACCTCGATGAACCCGTTGATGAAGTCCACGGCCGACTCGGTGTCCTTGACCCAGAGGATGCTGTATTCGTCCCATTTCTTAAGGTCGCCCGTCCTGTAATAATCGATGAGCTTTTCGATAACCTGGCGCTGAAGGTCGTTTTCAGCCACCGTGGCTGCCTTTTCCAGCCAGTAGACGATTTTTTCGATGGCCGGGCCGTACTTGCCGCCGACCCGGTAAACTTCCTCAAAGATTTTTCCGTCGCGCTTTACCAGCCTGGAATTAAGGCCGTAGGAGATGGGCGTCGGGTCATTTTTATTGATGAGGCGGGCGTAAAATTCTTCAGCCTCTTTCTGGGTCACTCCCTCGTAGAAATTAACGGCCGAATTGGTCACCAGGTCGCGGGATGGATCCTGGCTGACCTTCTTGGCGTCCACAGTGGGATCGATGATGATAGGCTTGAGGAAGGCGATGAGGTCATCCAGCGACTGGCCCGGCTCAAGTGGGAACTTTACACCTTGGCTTCCCCGGACAAGCGACTCGAAATATTCGGGGCTGAACTCGGGCATGAATTTATCGGTTGAGTAGTGATGGTGGATGCCATTTGAAAACCACACCCTCTTGGCATAGACCATGAATTTTTCCCAGTCCGGCGTGGTGCGGTCGCCCTGGTAGCCCTCGACGATGGCGTCCAGGGTTTTTCGGATCTTGAGGTTGTGCCTGTAATTCTGGTCGAAGATGATGTCCCGGCCCCAGAGGGCGGCTTCGCTCAGGTAGTAGATGAGCTCTTTCTGCCGCGGGGTCAGCTCTTCAAAACCGGGGACCTGATACCGCAGGATCCTGATGTCCGCAAACTGGTCCACCTGCCACTTGAACCCCTGCTTCGCCTCCGCCTTGGTATCCTTCACCTTGACCTCTCCTTTTTTGCAATTAGTTATCCAAGGCGTAACAAGCATTAGCAATAGCAATATTAGGATTTTCTTCATTTGCTTATCTCCTTTTTAGGCTATGTGTATGTTTTTTTAATTTTTATCTTTTTCATTATGTTATCCTATATAATACAACCTAATTAATTTCAATCTTTCTTTTATTCCTCTTATTGATAAATCAGTTTTTCAATCTTTATAGTTTTCCATATCCGGCAGTTGGATATTATTAATTCTCAGAGAATGCTTACATGCTAAATATCCATCGCTTCATTCAATTACTTGGTCAGCGATATTCAGTTGTTTGTTTGTTCTTGTTTGTCCAAAGAGGCAACTTATTATGAATAGCTTTGTTATTACATGTAATTTTTTGAAACTAATAGGTTTAATAAATAACTTGACATGTAAATTAGATGTAAATTATTTTACTAAAAAAGGGTAAGGAGAGCTAAGCTTATGAGTCCTTCTATAAAGATCGATGTAAATAGAGAATACCTAAATATCTTAATAGATGAGTTAAATACAGGAAAATATTTACTGCCCTCATTTCAACGTCAATATGTATGGTATGAAGATGAAATAAGAGATTTAATAGATTCAATTAACAGTAATTATCCTATCGGTACAATTATTCTTTGGAAGCCCTCGAGTGCCATTTTATCAGAAATTGATCCTTTCTCGATGCCATTAATAGGTTCGAAAGTGGATAATCATAATGAAATATATTACGTAATAGATGGCCAACAACGATTAACATCGTTATTGCTCTTGTTAAATAATTGGGAAATTCTCAGAGGTGGAGAAAGAATTAAGCGTGATCCGATTTCATATAATCCATCGAATAAAAAATTTTATAAGTCGTTAACAAGAGGAATTGACTTATCTAAATTAATAAGGGCTTTTTACCAGTATGATGCCACTGCCATATCTGAATTAAAGAAGGAAACAGAAAATGAGGCATTTATAGAAATGGAAGATATGATAAAGCGGATGTTAAACAAGTACCCTATACCGATTTATGTTATGGAGACGGAAAAAGAAGATGAAAAAACATTTCAAGATATGGCAGAAGCTTTTATTAGAGTCAATAAATATGGCATTAGGATAGGCAATCTTGAACTTATGCTTTCCTTTTTAGCCGGTTCAGTGGGAGGAGAGCTAAAAAAGAGAATTAGAGAATTATATGAAAAATTCTATGAAATATTCGAGATCGATTTGCAACCTATTATAAGGTTTACGTTTTCTAATTTTGGCTTGAAACAGACTCAGATATCAAAAGTCGAACAGTTTAAGAGGAATGTAAAAAAAATTTCAGAATTCGATTCAATGAAGGCAGAAGCAATATTTAAACAGTGTCAAACCGCATTAGAAGTGACAATTAATTTGATTAAAGATGAATTAGGAATAAATAGTTCAAGTTTATTACCATCTCAAACACCGCTTGTAACGATTGCGAAATATTTCTATACTAAAAAGATAAATTCATTAGATGATATAGATAAGTATGATAGAGAACAAATTATTGATTGGTTTATACTTGCAAGCTTTATAGGATATTATAGTTCACAGACTGATACTAAATTAGAAAAAGATTTAGAGATAATCGATCAGGTAGATTCCAATTTTAAAAGCCTTCATTATAATTTATTGGGAAAAGCGGGAAGAAACAAGATAACTCTTGATGATATTAGAAGAGGCCAGACTCTGAATGTATTGCGGCTACAGGGAAGAGCTCACCTTTTTCTTCTTTATATAATTCTAGTTAAGAACAAAGCAGATGATTGGAGTGGAATATTATTAGGAAAGCGAAAATTGGAGGATATTGCAAGACATCATATTTTCCCAAAAGAGTTCCTCGAAGAGAAATTAGAACTTGAAGAACCTGAATCGAAGGAATATCTAATAAATAATTTGGGTAATATAACCTTCATTGATAAAGAAATTAATTCTGAAATTGGAGACAGCTCTCCTGAGGAATATATACCAATGTATTTAAATGCCGCAAAGAAGCACTTTGTGTCATCAGATGAGAGATTGTGGTCGATTAATCAATATAATACTTTTATTGAATATAGAATAAAGGAAATTTATAGTGCTGGAAGAAAGTATTTTCCTAATATTTTCGATTAAATAAGAGACAAGATATTTATGGTCTAAGAAATCAATAGGTAGAAAAGATTGACTCTTATCATTTTTATTGATTAAAGTTTGGTTAAAACGGAAGGCATATAAAATAGCTCGCAATTTGATTTAGGAGGAAGAACAATCGGAATATCTTTTTTTAAAGACTTCAATCTTAAGAAAGGAGGTTTTTACTTATGATAACTCGAAGAGATTATAAGGTATTAGTGGAGAAATTGCTATTAAGATTTTTAGCGGACAAGTATTCACTTAAAAATTTATTATTATTTTAATAAGGAACCAAAAGATGAAAAAAAATCCTATAAAAATATCTAAGAGGCCATTTGTCTTAAGATACTGGTGCATATCAACATCTCCAGAAAATTGGGAAATATGTAGGAATAATCATGTGTGGGGAATGGATGCCAGATATTTTGTTACGCTAAAAAGTTTCATAAGGCAGGGAGATAAGGCAGTTGTGTATACCCATGGAGGCAAATTCGTAGCTATAATAGAATTTATTGGAGATTATTTCTATAGTGAGAAATATATTGGTTGGAAAAAAGGCAGAAATAAATTTCTTTTTCCTTACAGAATGAAAATAAAAGTTCTTTATGAAAGTAAGAATCCACCATTAATATCATTTTCAACTGAAGAGAAAAAAAATAAAGCACATTGGATAAAGCCCAATCTAATAGATGCTATTACCTTTATTGCAGATAAAGGCAGAACATGGAATCAATATTTGCAAGTATCGATAATAAGAATTACCGAGGAAGATTTTAACACAATATCTCAGGCTATCATAGGTAGCTCAAAAAAAACCTAAAATGAAGTTGTGTTCAAATAACGTAAATTGTTGGATCTGTGTTAAGGGTAGCTCATGAGGTAATAGGCCGATATCTATAATATAATAAAAATGAGCATATTTATGTAAGCTTTATCCTAAGGCCGACTTTTAATTAAGTACTTTGGGACAACAGTTTAGTCAAACTAAAGTCTTGGTTCCAAGGTGTGGATATCATATTTTATTTTATAATGAGTAGAATACTTAAAATCAAAGTGACTGCTCTGGAAATAATATTTACTCAAGACCCAACAATGGATAGATTATCAAATCTTGATATATTGATCGTATAAAGAAGTTTATTAGGTGTTTTGCATATTGAAGATAAAACGTTGCTCTAATGATATGTCTCTCCCCCTTGAAAATTTAATAAAAAAGGGTCTAATATTACCATACATGGTCGCTTGGAATGAGCCGGGGGGCTAGAGAGAAAATCGACTATATCCTGAATTGTATCGAAACCCAAGGTGTTTTTCTCGATAATGCAGTAAAAATATGTTCCTTCCTTATGTTGTGTTTCTTAAGGCAAGAATATTATATATGAACAAGCGTTTAATTGGATGAAATGAAAAACCAGCGTGTTTTGTGTCAACATTGAGAATATATCCTCAGAAGCAACGTATTATTTAAGATGGAATTAAGAAACAGAGATGGTATAGTTCTCGTACTTAGCGTTTTAAGCAGATTGAATTTTATATATTTTTGAATGATAATAAAAACATGAGTAAAAAGAGCCAAATAAATTATAAGCAGAACTTAACTCTCAATTACGCAATAAGAGAGGGAGATCCTGAATATAGGCAATTATTGCAAATTGGCAATTCCCGCACCTGCAAATGTCCGAAAAATCATATAAATTGTATGACTCCAAAGGAATGGCTCAAATGCCAACTTGGTGTTTGGCAGTTTTTTTACGAATCCAGAGATATCAGAGATAAAAACTTACACCCAGCTACATTTCCAATATCTCTTTCAAAAAAAATAATTGAGCTTTTTACTCATCAAGGAGAACTTGTTCTTGATCCTTTTGTTGGAAGTGGCACTACTCTTATTGCCGCTGCTGATTTAAATAGGAATGCCGTCGGGTTTGATTTGCAAGAAAGGTATATAAAGCTCTGTGAAAAAAGACTATCAGAAAATAAGATTCTTTTTAATAAATCTCAGCAAGTAGCCATAAGAGATGATGCAAGAAATATTAATAAATATCTTGAACCAAATTCTGTTAGCTTAATTTGGACTTCTCCGCCTTACGCCAATCTATTAAATAGACCTAGGAAAAATAAATCAAGGAGACTTCGTAATAACGAGCAATATGGAAGAATTGAACAATATTCTCAGGATCCTAATGATTTAGGGACCCTATCTCTTCAAGATTATACAATATCGTTAGGAGATATATTCGAATCTCTTTTGCCATTATTAAGGCCAAAACATCATTGCGTAATTAATGTAAGCGATATGTGGTGGGACAACAGTCGAGTAACTATTCATATTGCTGTTGTAGAAGAACTTAGAAAACGAGGATATGAGTTAAGAAACATAATAATATGGGATAGAACTAATATAGTTAATCAAATAGGCATTTTTGGCTGGCCCAGCAACTATATTACAATGGGAGTAACATTTGAATATTTGTTGGATTTTTGGAGGCCAGAATAGAAATGTTTCTTACAACTAAAGAAGAATTGGTGTTAAAGATCAAGGCTTTAAAAGAAGCGGGTTGGCATAAGAGTGTGAAAAAAACTATTATAACTAGAAATGATGGGGCTGTTGGCAACACATTAGAGCAATTGCTCGGAATAAGAGAAAATAATCTTCCTATACCAAACGCAAGGGAATGGGAACTAAAAGGGCAAAGAAAAAATTCAAGCTCATTAATAACATTAAAACACATAGAACCATCACCAAGAGCGGCTAAAATTGTTTCTCAGTTATTGCTACCTTATTATGGATGGAAACATCCTTTAGCAGGATCTCGTTATCCAGAAAGTGAGATGAGCTTTAGATCTACGACAAGCGGTGATAGGTTTACAAGAAGGGGTTTTAGAATCATAGTCGATAGAAGTATTGGCAAATTACGTTTTGTATTTGACCCCACAAAAGCAGATACAAATAATTCAGAAATTTCAGAATGGTTAGAGGCTGTAAGTCGCCGCATCGGTTTAGGGCCATTAAATCCAGAGCCTTATTGGGGTTTCGAGGATCTTAAGTATGAAATTGGAGAAAAAGTCAAAAACTGTTTTTTTGTTATTGCAGACACAAAAATAGAAAACAATCATGAATATTTTAAATATGAACATCTATTTATTCTTTCCGCCTTTTCATTTGATAAATTTCTTAGTTCAGTAGAAAAAGGCTTTATTTTAGTTGATTTTGATGCAAGAACAGGTCATAATCATGGAACAAAATTTAGAGTCCGGCCCAATCATTGGGTTGACTTGTATGATTCTGTTGAAACAATCTTTTGAAAAGATACGACTTTATTTTGTAAAAAGACCCAATTATTAATTAGTTACCTCCGACCTGATACATAATGGTAAGCTTCAATAAATAGTGGCATCAATTCAGAAATATTGGGAGACTCTGGTTTTAATGGCCGGATAAGTGCCTCATCGAAACTACTGTCATATCTCTGAAACTCCCATTCTTGTCCTTTGAAATTCCTGGCGATGTCTTCGGGAAGCTTGAATTTTAAATGCCAGGCATATGTTCCGCTCCAATGGACAGAAAAAACCACCCTGTTTCCAAGCTTGAACCCAGCATAATATTTATTTAGGTTATAGGGCAAATTCCACCCTTGTTCTTTTGACATTTTGTCGATAATTTCGACCATATTGCGAAATTGAGCCGTGGCCTCTTTACCATGTTCTGAAACATAAAAGTCCCAGCTATATTCTTCAGCGGTTTTAGTTGTAGTAACTCGTGATATTTCTGGTTGTATCATGTCAACCATCAAGAATTCATCTTGCTCGAAGCAATAACGCCTTATTTGTATAAGATCCACAGTATAGCCAATCTTAACAGCCATGCGAGATACGGCGGGCTTGAAGGATGGTGCAACCAGGATAATCCTTATATCGATATTATCCCAGTCAATTTCAATGCCTTCAGGCTTGTGTTTACTCTCCAGCCAGATAGCTTTTATAGAGTCAGGATTTGTCTCGGCCCAAACGGCATAACCAAGGGCCTGGGGCAATATATCCTCGCGAGCCTCCTCGTTTTTGATTTCGATAATGCACACTCGGGAATCCTGATCTACTCCCAACAAATCTGGAATTCCTTGTTTGGATCCAGTCCGAATCTGCCGGTGGATAACGAAGATATCCCCGCCCAGGATTTCCTGGTTATCAAGGATATACTTTTCTAGTTCAGTTTCAGAGGCAAAAGGCTTTTCAACCAGGCTCCGAGTCTGTCCGTGAGTTTTCCAGTACAGATTGATCATCTCCTAAAAGCCTCCTTTCGCATTCTTTTAAGAGAAAAATAAACATCCTGCAGCAGGTTGTCAAGAGGATTTTAGGAATAAAGATTGCGGGATCTAATTTGGGTTATTGGTAGAGACTTTTGAAGAGATATATCTTTAAATAAATCATATTGATTCAAATCAGTTGAATATGTTATTAAGTAATAGAGGGATTCAAATGAGAGAAAAGTCAATTGAATTGAGTGATGCGAAGGATCACAGGGAGCAGTTAAATCTTTGGCTTGATGAAATGGCAAAACAAAATCCGGAAGGGGCTGCAAATTTGAAAAAATTCCTTGGCGAACTATTTAAGATATTTACAGATAAGCCTCCTTACACCTGGAGGTTCCGAATAACTACTTACAAAGGCCCGATATTTCGTCTTCATTATAGGCAAACGGGTAGAGAAAATGATTTTTTGATTATATGTAGTGGGCGATTAATAATAATTAATAAATTTTTTAATGAAAATTTCTCGGAACTATTTCCGATAAAAAAAGATTATTATGGACAAGGCAGAGGAGTTTTGATTGATTTTTCTCTGTTTGACGAGGAAAAGCAGAAAAAATATTTGCAGGCGATAGAAACCATGGCTAAAGGCAGGCCAGATCAATGGTATATAAGAGCCATATCCTGATTTTATAAGTTAGAACAATCGATATTTTTTTAATTTTATTCCACCAGGCTTAATGTCTGATTGTCAACAAGCTCTGTTTCTGTTATTTTAGAAGCTAACTTATAACCAGTTCAGGTGGTTCAATAACATGAGTGTGGCGGGATATCATGGCAGGGTGCTGGAGGTGGACCTCGGCACCGGAGAAATCAGAGTAGTGCCGCTTCAGGCGGAGGATGTGCTCCTCTATCTGGGAGGGCGGGGGCTCGGGACAAAGCTCCTCTACGACCGGATGGACCCAAAAGCCGACCCTCTCGGTCCGGACAATGTCATCGTTATCGCTACCTCGCCCCTTATCGGCTCGCAGGCACCGACCGCCGCCCGCGGGCATATGGTCTATAAATCGCCGCTTACCGGCTACATTGGCACCTCCAACTCGGGCGGAGCCTGGGCTTATGGCTTTAAGGCGACTGGCTACGATGCTTTGGTCATACGCGGCCGGGCGTCGCACCCGGTTTTCATCGACATCAGCCCCGAGAAAGTGGAAATCTGCGACGCCCGCCACCTCTGGGGCAAAAATACCCATGAGACGACCGACATCCTGACCGCTGACAGCATCCCCGGCAACCCCTACCGTGCTCTCGTCATTGGACCGGCTGGGGAAAACCTGGTCCGCTACGCGGCCGTGGCCAACGAGAAAAACCGGGTCTACGGACGCTGCGGGCCCGGCGCCGTCTTCGGCAGCAAGAACCTTAAAGCCATCCGCGTTCGCGGCAAGGAACGCATCACCATCGCCGACGAAGCCCGCTACCGCGCCGGCCTGGACCAGGCACTCTACCTGATGAAGCAGGCACCCATCACCAAGCGCCTCCTGCGCGAGCTCGGGACCTCGGGCCTCATCCTGCTCATCAACCTCATCAACATGCTGCCGCACCGAAACTTCCAGGATGTGGAGCACGACGAAGAGAAGCTCGAGCGCGTGAGCGGCGAATACATCGCCCATAACTACCTGGAAAAAGCCGGCTCCTGCTACCTCTGCCCGATTGGCTGCCAGCGCCACACGGCGGTCAAAGGGAATGGCGGCGCGGTCCGCAAGGGTGAGGGGCCCGAATACGAAACCGCGGTCATGACCGGCCCGGTCTGCGACATATACGACATGGACGCCATCATCCGGGCCAACTACCTGGCCAACGAGCTCGGTCTCGACACCATTTCCTTCGGCGGAACGGTGGCCTGCGCCATGGAGCTTTTTGAACGCGGCTACCTGACGCCTGAACAGACCGGTGACCTGGAACTGCGCTTCGGCCGCTCCGATCTTCTCGAAAAGCTGGTTGAGCTCACGGCATACCGCCAGGGAATCGGCGCGCTCCTCGCCGAAGGCGCCTACCGTCTCGCCCAATCCTGCGGCCATCCTGAAATCGCCATGCACGTTAAGAAGCTGGAGATGCCCGGCTACGACCCGCGCGCTTCCTATGCCCAGGCCCTCGGCTACATGACTTCGCCCACCGGAGCCTGCCACCTGCGCGGTGGCTATGCCGTGTCTCTGGCCTTCTTCGGCGGCACCCGCGAAATCCCGCGCTTCAGCCTCCTGCAGTCGCCAATTGCCATCCGCAACATGCAGAATACCGGCATTCTCCAGGACAGCCTGGGCATCTGCCGCTTCACCGGGTTTGCTTTCTCCATCGACCCCTGGGCCAGGATTGTAAGCGGGGTGACCGGCCAGGATTTTTCCACGGCCCGCCTGGAAGAAATCGCCAACCGCATCGCCGCCCTCGAGCGGCTGTTCAACCTGGAAGCCGGGCTCAACCCGGAAGAGGAGGACCTGCTTCCGGCCCGCTTTGCCGAGGTGCCCATCATGGCCGAAGGCAAGCCCCGGGCCATCACCCTCGAAAACCAGCTCCAGATGCGCCGCGATTACTACCGGGCCCGCGGCTGGAACGACGACGGCCGCCTCGGCGATGAATTCCTGCGGCATATGAAGATTGACCGCCGGAAAGCATAAGGGAGGTATAAGATGGCGCCGCGCAAATGGCAGACCAGCGAGGAAGTTTTCAGGCTCTTCCGTTCCATCGGCCGGGCCTCGCTCCTCTACGACATCCAGGACAGCCACAGCGGCAACATGGCCATGCGCTGGCGGAACGAAGCCGGCGAGGAAATGGTGGTCATCACCGCCACCGGTTCTCAGAAAGGCGACCTCGAGCCCAACCACCTCTGCTACCTGTCAACGGCAGAGACCGATTTCGGCTACTACAAGGCTTCGTCCGAGACCGACATTCACGTGCGGATCCTTTCCATCCCGGGAGTCCAGGCTTCCATGCATGCCCACTGTAAGGAAGTGGTCATGGCCACACTCGACGACCGGCCCGCGCCCAAGACGCCGCCGCCCTTTATCCCTGTTGACCCGCTGGCCTTCTATCAGCTGGGCCCTGAAATCCCCGTGGACTGGTTTGCCGTGCCAAGCGGTTCGCCTGAGATGGCGAAGACCATTCCGGCCCGCCTAACCGAGCACACGCTGACCATCATTTACGGGCACGGAGCCATGACCCGCGGCCGCACCCTCAAGGAAGCCTTTCACAACCTGTGCCTGGCGAATAATGCCGGCTATATCGTAAGGCTGCTGGAGCGGCAGACCGCGCTCAAAGAAGTAAGCCGGCTGGAAAAGCCCGAGGTCAGGGTGAGAATTTTTGAACATCAGAACGAGTTTGTAGAAAAGCTCCGCGGGGAAATAAAATCCGCGCCCGAACGCCATTTTCACTTCAGGCCCGCCCCATACAACGTTGACGTAGACGGCTGCTGCGATTTCCCGGAAGAGGAAGAAATCCTCAAGGAATTCCGAAAGGCCGGAAACCGCATCTTTGAATCGCGGCTTTCGCCTTTCCATACCGGCTCGATGTCGGTCCGCGGAGTGGATTACCTGCTCTATGCGCCGCAGGCTTCGATGCCCTACGAGGTTGGAGGGGCGCTCCTCAAGCTTCCGCTTGCGCCGCAACCCGGCGACGACCGCGAGCTAGAGCTTCACAAGAAAATTTACGCCGGAAGCGATTTCCAGACCATAATGCACTGCTACGTGCCCGAGGCCGAAGCCCACGCCCACTACGTCTATCCGGGCGAGAATCAACCGCTTTCCCGCATCATCCCGGTTGATGCCGAGGGCAGCTTCATGTACCTGGCCATTCCGGTGGTCGGACCCGAGGTCAGCGACGACGAGCTCATCCGCCTGCTCCACGACTATAAAATGGTGGTCGTCCGCGGCGGCGGAGTCTGGGCCGTGGGCAGCCAGTCGCTGTCCGAGGTGCTCCACCATCCGTCATCGCTTCGAGAAATCTGTCTCTACCGCATCGCGGCCATCGAGCGCGGCCTCGACCTCCGCAGCATGGAGCCCGAGAAGGCCCGCCGCTGGTAAGGTTTGCTGCTGGCCTTAAGAAAAAATTAGGAATAAAATCAGAAGCGGCGCCGGCTCGACCGACTAAAAATAAGAGGTGCTGCAGAATGACGCAGCCCGACGCACAACGCGCAATGAGCAACCTTCAAAAACAATAATCTTACTTAAAGGGCGATGCCGATGAGCAAGGACCTTGTCAAGCAATTCAAGGAAAAGGCCGCGGCAGTTTCGGCCGAGGTCTTCACCTCTCCCACCCAGGCTAAGGCGCTGGATAAGGCCGTCGAGTGGCTCCGGAAAGAAAAGAAGCTCAAGATAACAGCCGACGACAAGCTGGCCGGGCTGCTGGCCGCCCGGGATACCGCCGGCTTCAGCCTGACTTTTCCCGACAAACCCGAGCAGTTTGCCGAACTCCAGGCGGCCCTGGTCGAGGCCGATTTTGCCGTGGCCGAGACCGGAACCCTCGTCCATCTTGACGCCACGCCACGCGACCTCTGGCGCTGGACGCTTCCTGAAAATTGCCTGGCTTTCCTGGACAGGGGGAAAATCGCGGCCAACATGGAAGAGCTGCTCGAGGCCTTCAATACCTATCTTTCCTCGGGCGGGAAGGAAGGCGAGGGCAGCCTGGCCAACGAGGTCAAGCAGATTTCCTTCGTCACCGGGCCGAGCCGCACCGCCGACATCGAAGGCCAGCTGGAGCTCGGGGTGCACGGGCCGCTGTGCCTGCTGATCTTCATTTACGGCTGACTTCCGCTGGCCGGGTTTCAGAGAACCGGCCATATAGGGTATAATAATTCCAGCTTTTGTTATCGGTGCGGTTCTATCGTTTGATAAACAAGAGGACAGAAATTATGAAGGAAGGAGATTAAGATGAGCATGTTCTGTTTCCAGTGCCAGGAAACTTTGGGCAATAAGGGCTGTACCAGGATCGGCGTCTGCGGGAAGACTTCGGATGTGGCCAACCTGCAGGATTTGCTGATTTACAGCCTCAAGGCAATCGCGGTTCTGAACCTTAAGGCCCGGGAGAAGGGGATTAACCGGGAAGAGACTGATAAATTCCTGATAGAAGGGCTATTCTCCACGGTCACCAACGTCAATTTTGATAAGAAATTTTTCCTGGAGAAAATTAAGGAAGCGGTGGCAGTGAGGGATGGGCTCAAGGCCGAGCTCCGAAAGGCCGGGGTGGACGTAGCCGGGCTGGAGAAGATGCCTGCCGTTTCCTGGACCTATGGCTCGGATTCCGACCTCGAAGCCCTGGCTCCGAAGGTTGGTGTCCTGGCCACGGCTGACGAGGATAAAAGATCGCTCCGTGAGCTGGTCACCTATGGGCTAAAGGGAATTTCCGCCTATGCCTTCCATGCCTACCAGCTCGGTTTTAAGGACGAGGCGATTTTCCGGTTCGTGGAGAAGGCGCTGGCCGCCACCCTGGACGAGGCCATGAGCGTTGACGAGTACGTGGCCCTGGTCCTGGAGACGGGAAAGCACGGCGTTGAGACCATGGCCCTTCTGGATAAGGCCAACACCTCAACTTACGGCCATCCGGAGATAACGAAGGTGGACATCGGGGTGCGAAACAACCCGGGAATACTGATCAGCGGGCATGATTTGAAGGACATGGAAGAGCTGCTGGAGCAGACGGCCGGGAGCGGCGTGGATGTTTACACCCACGGCGAGATGCTTCCCGCCCAGTACTACCCGGCCTTCAAGAAGTATCCGCACTTTGCCGGAAACTACGGTAGCTCCTGGTGGCTGCAGTACAAGGAGTTTGAAACCTTCAACGGGCCGGTGCTGATGACCAGCAACTGCCTGGTGCCGCCGCGCGAATCATACAAGGACCGGGTTTACACGACGGGCGTGGTCGGCTTCAGCGGGCTGAAACACATCCCGGAGGGCCCGGACGGAAAGAAAGATTTTTCGGAAATAATAGCGCATGCTAAAAGGTGCCAGCCGCCGGTCGAGCTTGAAAAGGGCGAAATCGTCGGCGGGTTTGCCCACCACCAGGTGATGCAGCTCGCAGACAAGGTGGTCGGGGCGGTCAAGAGCGGGGCCATCAGGCGGTTTTTCGTGATGGCCGGCTGCGACGGCCGGATGAAGAACCGCGAGTACTATACCGAGTTTGCTAAAGCGCTGCCGAAAGACACGGTGATTTTAACCGCCGGGTGTGCCAAGTACCGCTACAACAAGCTGGGGTTGGGGGACATAGGCGGCATTCCGCGGGTGCTTGATGCCGGGCAGTGCAACGACTCCTACTCGCTGGCGGTCATTGCCCTCAAGCTCAAAGACGTGTTCGGGCTGGATGACGTCAATAAGCTGCCGATCTCTTACAACATCGCCTGGTACGAGCAGAAGGCGGTAATTGTGCTGTTGGCGCTGCTGTCGCTGGGCGTTAAGGACATTCACCTGGGGCCGACGCTTCCGGCGTTTCTTTCGCCCAACGTGGGCAAGGTGCTGGTGGAGAAGTTCGGGATTGCCGGGGTGGGAACGGTCGAGGATGACCTGAAGCTTTTTCTGGGCGAGTAAGGCGCGGCATTAAGCTGCCGTGGTAAGGCGCAGCAGTGAGGCTCGGCCATAAGGCTCAGCGGTAAGGCCCAGCGGTAAGGCCCAGCGATAAGGTGCAGCAGAAGGTCCAGCGAAAGAAAGAATAATTTTTACTTTATATTTACTTCTTATTTATTTCTTACCGCAGCTGGAAGATCATCCCGGCGGCTGGCGTGGTTTGATTTTCAGGCCTACGGTTTTTCGGCTCGCAGGCTCAGGCTTACCACTGACGACAGGCTTTCCATGAGTTTTTCTGGCGAGAGGCCGAGTTTCTGGCTTATCTCCTGGACCCGGCATTCTTCCAGCAGGAGCTCGGGCGGAAAATTCTTTTCGGTTACGACCTCTATGTTCTTGAATCCGGCGGCCGTGATGGCCGAGAGATAATCTTCTCTGGTCAGGGCTCCGGCCACGCAGGCCACGTAGGCATCGAGCGACTGGCTGACTTCCTCGGGCAGCGGGCGGGTCAGCACCAGGTCGGATACCAGCAACCTGCCGCCGGGGCGGAGAACCCGGAAGGCCTCGCGGAAAACCCGCGGCTTGTCGGTCGACAGGTTGATGACGCAGTTGGAGATGATGACATCAACGCTGGAATCGGCCACGGGCAGGTTTTCGATTTCGCCCAGGCGGAATTCCACGTTGGAGTAGCCGCCGCGGCGGGCGTTGGCCCGGGCCCGGTCGATCATTTCCGGGGTCATGTCAACGCCGATGACCCGGCCGGTGGGACCGACCCGGCGGGCGGCCAGGAAGCAGTCAATTCCGGCACCGGAGCCGAGGTCGAGGACGGTTTCGCCGGGCTTGAGGCCGGCCAGGGCCGAGGGGTTGCCGCAACCCAGGCCGAGGTTGGCCTCGGCGGGGATGGCCTGGAGCTCCTCCTCGGAATAGCCAGCGGCCAGGCCGGCGCTGGAGTGGGGCTCGGGCTGGGAGCCGCAGCAGGAAAAGGACTGCGGACAGCAGGATTCTTCGGAACGGGCGGCGCTGGCGTAGCGCTTGCGGACTGTCTTTTTGATTTCTTCGTCTTTTATCTTCATGGGTTGCCTCCTGTTCAGGTTGTCTGGATTAAGTCCTTGATCATCGGGCCGAGCTTTTCTCGGATGAGGTCCTTGAGCTCGTCGGTTTTGATCAGGGTCAGGCAGCAGGAGCCCTTGGCCCCGCGCCACATGATGACGGCCAGCTTGTCGCCGGGCTTGAGGCCGGCGGCCTCGCGGATTTCCTTGGGAAGGACCATCTGGCCACGCTCGTCGACACTGACCACGGACTCGAGGGCGCAGCAGGGGAGCTCCTCGGTGGGGGCTTTTTTCCTGGGTTCGTTGGGAATCGGAGTCATGGCAAATCTCCTAAAAATCAGAAAATTCAGAATATTCTGAATTATAGCAGAGAAGACCGTTATGTCAAGAAAGATTTGGAGGGCGAGTGGCGGCAAAGGGGATGCGGGTGGCGTCGGGCTGGGTTGAGGGAAATTAGAAGAGAGGCGCGGGTTATTAGTGCTCTTCCTGGCGGCCTCGGGTTGGGATGAATGAAGTGGCTCATCAAGAAGAATCGGGCGGTTGTTTTGGAAATTAGAAATTTTACCAAATGTAAAATAGACTGAAGACGGGGGATGGTGTGATCGGTAGTATACATTGGTGAAACGGGTGATCTCTACGAAAGCCATTAATAATGCCATAATTTGACATGTCTCTTATCGTAAGAGGACCTGCGATATATCCATTATGGATGTTTTATTTCGGAACCTGTCGGGACTGCTCCTAAAGAAGATTTTGTTTTTTCTTACTCCGGAGTAAAAGTTTCAACGATTTATTGGCCCGGTACACCCGGTTGAAACTTTGGCTGGTAAAATGTATTGTTATTAAAGAAAAATCCCAGGGAAAAGCATGAAGAAAAAAAGAGTCGAGAAAATAAGCCCGGAGCTGGTGAAGACGCTTCAGGAGTTCAGCCAGAGCTGGAGCGGGAAGCGGGCGAAGGCCTTCGCCGGGCTGGATTTCGAGGCGCTGCGGGAGGAGCTGGCCCGGATAAAGGAAGCGGCGGTTGAGCAGAGCGAAGAGCTCCTCGATAAGTTTATGACCAGGGCCGCGGCCAGGGGAAGCTACGTGCATTTTGCGGCCGATAGCCAGCAGGCCAACGAAATAATTTACCGGGTTCTGAAGGAGCGCGGGGTCAAGGTGCTGGTCAAGGGCAAGAGCATGGTCAGCGAGGAGACCGGGCTCAATGAATACCTGGCGAAGAGGGGAGTGGAGGCGCGGGAAACGGACCTGGGCGAATGGATCATTCAGCTGGCGGGCGAAGCGCCGACGCACATGGTCATGCCGGCCATTCATTTGAACAGGGGGCAGGTGGCCGGGGTTTTCCGGGAGCGGCTGGGCGAGGAAGTGCCGGAGGATGTAAGCCGGCTGGTCAAGGTGGCGAGAAGGCACGTCAGGCGGAAAATCCTGGAGGCGGGGGCCGGGTTGAGCGGGGCCAATGCCCTGCTGGCCGAGGAAGGCGCGGTGCTTCTGGTCACAAACGAGGGGAACGGGCGGCTGGTGACCAGCGTCCCGCCGGTTCATATTGTGCTGGCCAGCCGGGAGAAGGTGCTGCCGTCGCTTCGGGAAGCGATGAAGCTGCTGCGGGTGCTGACCAGGAATGCCACCGGCCAGGAGATATCGAGCTACGTGTCGGTGATTGCCGGGCCGCCGCGGGAAGAGCAGCATATCGTCATTGTGGATAACGGGCGGAGCCGGATGCGGCGGGATTTCGAGTTCAGGGAAGTGCTGAAGTGCATCAAGTGCTCGGCCTGTTTGAACGTCTGCCCGGTCTACCAGATGGTTGGCGGGCAGGAGTTCAGCTATGTTTACATGGGAGGGATTGGGAGCCTGCTGACGGCCTGGGTGCACGGGCTGAGGGAGTCGGAGGAGCTGGCCTCGTATTGCCTGAGCTGCCACCGGTGCGATGAGGTTTGTTCGACCAAGATTCCAATTGCCGAGCTGGTCAGGAAATTGAGGGAAAAGATTGTGCGGGAGAAGGGCGGGAAGCTTTGGAAGAAGGCGGCTTTCGGGGCGGTGCTGGCGAGGCCGCAGGTGGAGAGGAAGATTTTTGCTCTGGGAAGGGCGGCCAGGCCCTTGATTAGCAAGGAGGGCCGGGTGAGAGTGCCGGTGGGCGCGGGTGTGGGTGTGCTGCGGAGGCTGGAGAAATTCCCGGCGCCGGCGGAGAGAAGCTTTACGGCGTTGGTGGCGGAGGAGCGGGAGAAGGAGAGGGAGAAGCAAAGAGCCGAAGAAAATGAAAAGAAAAATAATAGAGAGGATTTAGTCGCGGGCGGTAATTATTCAGGGTCAAGATCTGAGCAGCCAGGGACAGATATAAATGATGAAACTAGAGATAAAAATAAAAGTAGAAGGAAGGGTATAAAAGAGGTTAAAAAAATTAGTGGGAGCGGAGAAGGCTCTGGTCATGATGTTGAGGGGAAAGAGGAGGGGCACGAGTCAAAAGCTGAATATTCAGGAAGCGTAGCGCCTGGCAGCAAAGAACCTGGGGGCCTGGGCAAAGAGAAAACCCACGTGGCTGGGACCGAGAAGCCAGACCAGCCGGAGCCGAGTGTGGGCGCGGGCAAAAAGGTGGCCATATTTCCGGGGTGCCTGATTGAAAATTTCTTCCCGGAGGTGGGGCTGGCTGCTTACAGGTTGCTGCGGCGGCATGGTTATGAGGTCGAGGTGCCGTTTGACGGCTGCTGCGGTTTTCCGGCGGCCAATTCCGGGTTTGCCGAGGAGGCCAGGAAGGAATTCGGGAGGGTAGCCGGGAAGCTACTTGGCGGCGATTATTACCGGATTGTGACACTGTGTCCGACCTGCACGGCCATGCTGAGAGAGATAGGGCCGGGGTTGAGGGCGGATATAATGCTGGACGAAAAGAAGGCGGAAGTTTTCAGGGGGCGGGTGAGAACGCTGGTGGCGTTTGTGGCGGAGGAGGGACTGGAGGCAGGATCGAAGCCAGATTATTTAATTTATGAGGGGGAGCCTGAATCTGAATCAGGAATGAAAATTGGAAGCGGCGAAGTTGAAGCGTCCGGTGGAGCCGGCAAGGACAAACATAAGCTAAGAATCACATATCATGATTCCTGTCACCATAGGTACGTGCTGAAGGAGTCGCAGCTCTCAAGGCGGCTGCTGCGGGAGGCGGGCTGCGAGCTGGTGGAGATGGAGAACTCCGACGTCTGCTGCGGGTTTGCCGGGGTGTTCTCGGTGGAGCACGCGGCGGTGTCGGAAGAGCTGCTGCGGCAGAAGCTGGAAGCGATAGAGAAGGCGGGGGCCGAGGTGGTGGTGATGGATTGCCCGGGCTGCCTGTTGCAGATAAAGGGCGGACTTCTGACCGGGAAGAAGCGGGTTCAGGTCAAGCACAGCGCCGAACTCCTCTAAACAGGGGACACCGTACACTGTCCCCTTTTTTCTCACTTTCTTAGTTTTTTCCCCCTTGAATTTAGGTGACAAAATCGGGGACACCCTACAGTGTCCCCAATGGTCAATTATTAAAGGTTTTGTCGAAACGGCGAAGGAGCTTGTTGGCCATCTGATATTTCTGATATCTAACTAATAAGGGGGCCCAGGCAAATACTCACGACTGGTGGAATTAAAATAAGTTTCTTCTTCAGGCTGCCAGGTAAAAGAGGTAACAGGGGACACTGTAGGGTGTCCCCTTTGGGGTTGCCTGATAATTTGATTAAAAAGGGCCGAAAACGGGGACACCATAAGGTGTCCCCTGTTCATATTGACTAAGTGGGGTGGCTCATATAAAATTCACATACCCGGCGGCGTAGCTCAGTTGGTCAGAGCATGCGGCTCATATCCGCAGTGTCGGGGGTTCAAATCCCTCCGCCGCCATTTTCATTATGATTTACCAGAAATTCAAAAGGTTCGTTGAGGCCCATCGCCTCTTTTCCCCCGAATCCCGCCTGCTGGTGGCCGTTTCGGGCGGCCAGGACTCGGTTGCCCTGGTGCATCTTCTTCTTGAGCTGAAAAGGGACTGGCCCGGCCTGGATGTAGCTCTGGCCCACTTCAATCACCAGCTGAGGGCCAGCGCCGCGGCCGACGAGCGCTTTGTACGGCAACTGGCCAAAAAGCTGCTACTTAAGTTATTCGTGGGGCGCGGCCGAGTCCGGGAATTTGCCCGGCAGAACAGGCTCAACCTGGAAGAGGCCGGCCGGCTCAAGCGCTATGAGTTTTTAGAAAAGGCGGCCGAGAAGTGGGGGGCCGAGCTGGTGCTGACCGCTCATACCATGACCGACCAGGCAGAAACGGTCCTGATGAGGATATTCCGGGGCACGGGAGTGGAAGGCCTTCAGGCCATCAGGCTGAGGGCCGGGCAGGTGGCCAGGCCGTTGCTCGGGCTCAAGCGCGAGGAACTTGAGCAGTACCTGCGGGAAAAGGGGCTGAAATTCCGGGTTGATGAAACCAACCTGGATACCTCGATCCTTAGAAACCGGATCCGGCTGGAGCTTATTCCACAACTGGAGAAAGAATTCGACCCGGAGGTGGTGAGCCACCTGGCCCAGCTGGCCCTCATCGCCCAGGACGAAAACGAAGCCCTGGATGAGCTGACGGAAGGAATGTGGGCTGTGGTGACCCGCGGTTGCTGCGGTCGCCACAAACATAAAGAGGAAAGCGACAGACACGCTCCAACCTCCCCGGGTTTAGAGCTGGACCTTCGTAACCTAAGGGAAATGCCGGTGGCCATAGCCCGCCGTCTTGTGCGGAAATTCCTCCATCTGGCTCTCGGGCTGGAGTCACCGAGCTTTGAGCAAACGCAGGCCATTCTGGCCTTAGGGGAAGGCCAGAAATTCAGCTGGGGAAAAGATAAGGTGCTCATTAATGAGGGTGGCTGGATTAAAAAGTTCGAAAAGAAAAGCATAGCCCTGAAATCTTCGATTAAGTGGAGCGGAAAAGAAAGTCTCCTGTTCGCCGATAGGTGGGAGTTTAAGGCGGAAATCCTGGAGGCAAAGAAGGCAGGCAAGCTTAAATATGATGATGCCAGCCGGTGTTACCTGGATGCCGAAAAGCTCGAGTTGCCGTTTGAAGTAAGAAGCCGCCGGCCCGGAGATAAGTACAGGCCACTGGGCCTGAAGGGCGAAAAGAAATTAAAGGACCTGCTGCGTGAAAAGAAAATCCCCCAGGCCGAACGAGATATCCTGCCGGTTTTTCTCTCGGGCGGTCGGATTGCCTGGGTGCCCGGGCTGCCTGTGGCCGATGAATTCAAGGTGACCCCCTACACCCGGAAGATTTTTGTAATAGAAAAATCAGACCTTCCCGGATAAAGGGGGACACAATACTCATTTACCCAATTTTTATCTGCATTCATTTAATTTAGCCAGGGGTGTCGGTTCATCTAGAATTATAAAATTAGGTAACGAGTATTGTGTCCCCCGTTTTTTTGGGGCGACCGGGCCGCTGCTTTCTGATCATTCTGCCTGTGAGTTTTTCCAGGTGCTCGATAAAATTATCATCTCCGAGTGGACGCCCTGTAGATTGATTCTTTCGTAATTGCTCTAAGTCTTCTTCTTTTTCTTCGCCTCGAAGGAAAGAACTCCAGTCCTTGATTTGAGAGGTCAGCGGCATCGGGCTTAGCAATGGGTCCTTAAGACCGAATACATGTGCTCTGGCGCTGGACCAGTTATATTCTTCGGCTAATTTCACCAGACCTGCTCTGACGGGATTGCGCTCAACATATCTTACGCAACAATAAAGATATGCTTCGTCCATGGGGAAAGAGCTATACCTCCCCTGGAATAGGAATCCCTTCCAATTATTTCGTATATTAATCATGTAAGTATATTTTCTATGGGTTTCGGCCATGGCCCGAGCTAAACTGTCAAGCCTTTCAGGCACTGCGATAAGATGTATATGATTATCCATCAAGCAATAGCACCAAATTTTCAGATTAAACTTGGCGGCGTTGAACCTCAAAATATCAATATAAAGACTCTTGTCCTTGTCCATGAAGAAAACCTTCTGGTTACGGTTACCGCGTTGAATGATATGATGCGGTAGGCCTAATACGACTATTCTGGCGATTCTACCCATTGCACATATTAAGACGTGGTTACTTGACGTTTTTTATCACTCTAAAAAGGGGGATACGATACTCATTCACTTAATTTTTTTATAGTATAGATTTGTTGGGTTTCTCGTTCTTGCGAAACTAATGAGCTGGGAAAATAGGAAATAGGAAAATGGATATATGAGGCATTCTTGAGATAAAAATTTGTTCAGATATTATAAGTGACTCAAATTGACAAAAAAGGTCACTAAAATTGGTGAATGAGTATTGTGTCCCCCGTTATTTGGGGAAGAGGGAGAGGTACCAGGTGATGAGCGGGTCGCCCCAGATTAGCGACACGAAGGCCGCCGGGGCGATGAAGCTCCCGAACGGCATGGCAAACTTCATATCCTTGCCCCGGAACGCCACCAGCAGCAGCCCGAACACCGCGCCCACCACCGAGGCCAGGAGCAAGGTCAGGATCGTCCGGTTGAACCCCAGGTAAGCCCCGACCATCAGCATCATCATCACATCGCCCATCCCCAGGCCTTCCTTCTTTTTCCACAGCAGGTAGACCAGGTAAACAACCAGCAGAAACCCGCCGCCGACCACCGCCCCCAACAGCGCCTTCCTCAAATTCAGGTCATACCTGAACGGCGCATAGACCAGGGCCAGTACCAGCACCGGAATGGAGATGTGGTCGGGAATTATCTGGTGGAAAAAATCTATAAAGCCCAGGGCAATCAGGCTGCTCGCGAAAATACAGTCGGCAAAAAACTGCAGGTCAAAAAATCTCAGGTTATGAAAATAAATGATAACAAAGCAGACCGCGGTCAGCGCTTCAACTGCCGGGTAGACCGGCGAAATCTTCTCCCCGCAGAACCGGCACTTTCCCCGCAGAACCAGGTAAGAAAGCACCGGGATGTTGTCGTACCACTTGATCCGCCGCCCGCACCTGGTGCAACTCGACGGCGGCCTGACCAGGCTTTTCTCCCGCGGCAGGCGATAAATCACGACATTCAGGAAGCTGCCCCAGACCAGCCCGACCACCAACACCAGGACAACTCTCAGCGTTTCCACCACACCCTCGCCGGTTTCACTTCACCAGTCCTGGCGTCGTAAACGTAATCCTTGCCGTCCAGGTCCTTCGGCACTTCCCTTATCAACCCGGCCCGCACCAGCTGGCCCAGGTCAGCCGGCCACCGCCCGAACCTTTCCCGGTATTTCTTCACCGCCTCGCCCAGCGCTTCCACATCCACCGTCGACTTGACCCGGTAAAGATGGTTATAGGCGATTTCCTTGACCCAGTCTTCCTGCGACGTCTCATACACCTCTTTCCACATCTCCCAGGCTTCCTGGTAATTCATGGTCCGGTAGGCGGCGTTGGCGTAAAGCCTCTTGACGATCGGCGGCGCTCCCGGGATTTCCATGGCCTTCCGGTAATACTCCCTGGCTCTTTCAAAATCCTTCAGGTTCATCTGGGCGATGTGCCCGGCCTGGAAGGGGAAAATCCACATATCCGGATTTTTCTCCAGTCCCATGTCCAGGATTTTGAAGGCCAGCTCGGGGTCGTGGGCGTCGTAGATGGCGATCAGCGCTCCGACTTCATACGGGTCCACATACTTCGGGTCCAGCTCGGCGATAATGGAAAAGATGTGCTGAAGGTACTTGAAGCGGTCGGCAATTTCATAGGTCCCGTAATACTGGATGGCCCAGAGGTAGATGATGTCGGCCACCAGGCTGGAATAACCGAAGGTCATGTGCTTCAGGTATTTACCCGATGGCAAATATATTATCGATGAGCCAGGCACCCTGGTCCGCGAGACCTTGTCGGTCTGAATTTTCAGCCAGGAAAAGAGAAGCAGCGAAACCACCAGTCCCAGGACCAGCAGGTTCCTCTGTCGCCGCAGCATTCGTTCGCCGCTGCCTCTGGTCTCCAGGCTCGCCGTATTTTCTTTTTTATCTGCCATTTACCCTGCTTATTTAATCCCGGCTGTCGTCGCCGGCTTTCTTTATTTTTTTAATTTTTTTTCATTAATTATCATGTTCGCAACTTCTATCTATTTTCTTGTCTATTAATTTTTTCTGTCTCAGTTTCTGTAAAGTGGGTCTTCTCCTGATATTTTTTACTCACCCGGTATCTTAACCTTACTTTTCTATCCATCATCCCTGCTTCAATTCTGGTTTGCCAGTCATCAGCTCTGCCCGGTCGTGTTCTGCCAGCTTAATCAGCGGCCCGCATCGATTCAATAAAACAATCTACTATCTCCCTGAAACGCCTTTATCGTGCTTCTTCCTCCTATTTAGTCTTTCTATCCTTTACCCCTTTTCCTTTCTTACTTCCTTTCTCGCCCCTCAAATATGCCGACCGTCTCCAGCTCTTCCCGCCGCCGGCCTCAGACAAAATCGCGCCGCCTGAAAACCAGCATGGCCAGCAGCAGCAGAAAAGCCGTATACACCACGCCGTAGACAAAGCTCGTGCCCAGGAGCTTTCCAGGTAACGGCAGGTTGTGCACCACCTCGGTCTTGAAGTTAAAATTCTCCAGGTCCGGAAGGACCGTGTACAGCACCCGCAGGGCCGCCCGCCCCGCGCCGCTCTTTACCTTCTTGATCAGCATCTCCAGGCTCCAGGAAAGATGCCCGATGAGGTAAAAGGCCAGCGAATAGAGCGAGGCCAGAATCGGCGTGGTGAAGGTCGAAAAGAGCAAAGCCACCGCCGTCATCAAGCACAGCTCGAAGAAAATGTAAAGTATGGCCAGCAGGATTTTCCAATCAACGCTGAAGGTGTGCAGGAATAAAATCAGCATGAAGACCGCGGCCATCAACACCGTCATGATGAAAATGGTCAGGACCAGTCCCAGGAATTTTCCCAGCAGGAACTCCGCCCGGTGGATGGGCTTGGCCAGCAGGGTGAAAATCGTTTTCTTGTCTATCTCCTTGTAAACCAGGCCCGTGCCCATCAGGATGGCCATCAGCATGCCGAAGAGCGAAATGGAGGCCAGCCCCACGTCCTTGATGATTTTCACCCGGTCGCCGACCGTGAGCAGGGCCAGGAAGCGTGAGAACAGCAGGCACACGGCCACGAAGAAAAACAGCAGGTACAGGACCCGGTCCCTCTTGGCTTCCTTGAAGGTATTGAGAGCAATGGTCGTTATCTTCATTGGCTCTTCACCATGTTGACGAAAATATCCTCAAGAGTTTCGGTCCGCGGAATGAGCGAAATTATTTTTCCCTTTTTCTGCTGGACCAGGCTGAGCACCTGGTCTATCTTCTCTTCCTCGTAAACCTTTAGCAACACCCGGTCGCCGCTGGTGGAGACGCTCTCGCCCAGGTGGTCGAACTCGGCTGCAGGCACCCCGCCGATTATCACCTCGGTGAACAGCACCTTTTCAGAAATCAGGTCGCCCAGGTAGCCCTGGTTGATGATTTCCCCGGCCAGGATGATGGCCACCCGGTCGCAGATCATCTCGATGTCCTGCAGGATGTGCGAGCTCAGAAAGACGGTCTTGCCTTCCTTCTTCAGGTTGACGATGATGTCGCGGAACTCCTTGCGGCCGATGGGGTCCAGCCCGCCCATGGGCTCGTCCAGGATGACCAGGGCCGGGTCGTTGAGCAGGGCCTGGGCCAGCCCGATCCGCTGCAGCATACCCCGCGAGTATTTCCGGAGCTGCAGGTCGGCCGCCCGCTCCATGCCCACCAGCTTCAGGAAGTAACCGATCTTATCCTCCCGGGCCTGCCCGTGAATTCCCAGCAGGTCGGCGTAGAAGGCCAGGAACTCCCGCCCGGTCAGGTAGTCGTAGAAGTAAGGATTCTCCGGCAGGAAACCGACCTTCTGCCTGGCCCGCGGCCGGAGCGAGTCCTCGCCGAAAATGGTTATGCGGCCGGCGTCGGGGAAGATCAGGTTCAGGATGCACTTGATGGTGGTGGTTTTGCCGGCGCCGTTGGGGCCCAGGTAGCCAAAGATCTCGCCCTCGTTGACGTGGAAGGAAACGCCCTTTAAGACCGGTTTCTTTTTCGGGATAAAACCCAGCTTGTAAGCCTTGTGAACGTTTTCGAGTTCAAGTACTCTGCCCATCTTGTATAATCCTATATAAAAATAAAGGCTTCCTGTCAACGGGGCAGCTCTTTCAATTTAAGACGAATTATCCCGGGAACCGGGGAGGCCTGGAAACGGTGCCCGGCAATCCTGGAGGCAGGCCACGGAGCCGGGGAAAAATTGTTTAGGTCGACCCGGTGCCGGGGAGGGTGTGGTCTTCTCCCGCCAAAAATTCAGACAGGTTTTTTCCAAAAATGGGAAACTTCAAGCCGGAAAAGGCTAACCTTAATCCGACCCACGGTGAAGCTGGCCGGAACCGGGCGAAATTGGCCCTAGGTTATCTGTGAAGGGAATTTGCGAGGCAAGCGGATGATGATCAGTCAGAGTATCAGCCCGGGTTGAGGGCCTTTTTGTGCCGGGTATTATCGGTGCTCTCGGTTCAAAAAGCCCCGGCCGGTTAGCAGGGGCTGATGTTCTTGAAGATTCCCGGACCGGGTCATATAATTTGAGCCGTACGGCCACTCAGGGAGAGCTTAATGACGAAACTTGAATACCGAAAGCCTTGCCTTCCGGAAAAAGATGTCGAGCTGATAATCTCCGAAAACTTCGGGTTGCGCCCGGAAAGACTTGAGCCCCTCAACGGCGACCGCTCCCAGAATTTCCTGGTGCGGAAAAAAGGCGGCCAGAAACTGGTGCTCAAAGTATCTTCCGAATTTGACCGGGAAGACAGCCTGGACTTTGAAAACCAGGTGCTCCTCGTTCTCAACCGGAAGCTGGCCCCTCATCGCTTCCCCCGGCCCGTCCCCGACACGAACGGGCAACTTATCACCTCTTACACCGCCAGGGACAGGAAGACTTACCTGGCCCGGCTTTTTGAGTTCGTGGAAGGCACCCCGCTGGCTGCGGTAAGGAACATAAGCGGAAAGACCTGGGCTCAGGTCGGAAGGTTCCTGGCCAGGGTCGACCTGGCCCTCAAGGGGTTTTACCATCCCGGCCAGAGGCGCCTTCTTCCCTGGGACGTAAGGAATGTCCTTTTCTCCAGGGAGAGGTTCAGGTACATCGCCGACCCGGCCGCCCGCCGGAAGCTCGACTATTGCCTGCTGCAATATGAAAACCTGGTTCTGCCCGAAGACCACAGGTTAAGAAAGCAGGTTATCTACGGCGATGCCAACGAGCACAATATCCTGCTGGAACCTGGCCGGAAATCCGCCGCCCGGGTAATCGGGCTGATAGATTTCGGAGACGCCACCGAGTCGTTCCTGGCCGCCGAGCCGGCCCTGGCCCTGACCTATGCCCTGATGCTCAGCGACGGTAAAGACAGGGAAAAGGTGGCCTCGCAAATAATCGGCGCCTACCATTCCTTGAATCCACTGAAAAAGGAGGAACTCGACCTTATCTTCTACCTCATCCTGGCCCGCCTGGTTGTAAGCCTGACCATGGCCGCCTGGAGAAGGTCGGTGGAGCCGGGAAATACCTACATGAGAATTTCCGAGGAACCGGGCTGGAAACTTCTTGATTACCTGCTTTCAGAAAACCCGGAAAAGTGGCGGCGCCTTTTTTACCGGAGCTGCGGTTTCGAAACGGACAGCCCCGCCGACCGGAAAAAGCGGTTGCTCGCTTTCAGGCATGACCACGTTTCTAAAGCCTTGAGCCTTTCCTACAGAAAGCCCCTCCATATCATCAGGGGCGCCGGCCAGTTCCTGTTCGACTCCGAGGGCCGCAGCTACCTGGACTGCGTCAACAACGTCTGCCATCTCGGCCATGCCCACCCGGCGGTGGCCCGGGCCGTGGCCCGGCAGATGACTGTCCTCAACACCAATACCAGGTATCTCTACGACCAGATGGAAGCCTACGTTGAAAGCCTGCTGGCCCGTTTTCCGCGGAAATTCACCCATTGTTTCCTGGTCAATTCCGGAAGCGAAGCCAACGACCTGGCCCTGCGGCTGGCCAGGAACTTCACCGGCGGCACCGAGCTCCTGGTCATAGACGGGGCCTACCATGGAAACCTGACCTCCCTGGTTGAGGTCAGTCCCTACAAGTTCGACGGGCCCGGGGGCAAGGGAGCACCGCCTTTCGTCCACAAGGTCCCGACTCCGGATCCCTACCGGGGCCTGTACCGGGGACATACCGAAGAAACCGCAGAAAAGTATGCGGCCGAGGTGGACGGACTGGTAGCCGGCCTTCTCTCTGAAAAGAAAAAGCTGGTCGGGCTTATGGCCGAGTCGATGATGGGCTGCGCCGGTCAGGTAATTTTCCCGCCCCGTTTCCTTAAAAAAGCTTTTGAAATTGTCCGGGCTGCCGGCGGGCTGGCCATCGCCGATGAAGTCCAGGTGGGGTTTGGTCGGCCGGGATATTTTTTCTGGGGGTTTGAGTCCCAGGAAGCCATGCCGGACATTGTCACCCTGGGTAAGCCAATCGGCAACGGGCATCCCATCGGGGCCGTGATAACCACCGCGGAGATAGCCGGCCGCTTCGCCACCGGCATGGAGTACTTCAACACCTTCGGCGGTAACCCGGTGAGCTGCGCCGCCGGCCTGGCCGTGCTCCGGGCGATTGATGAAGAGAACCTGCAGGAAAATGCCCGGGTGGTCGGTGATTATTTCCTTAAAAGGCTGAGAGAGCTGCAGAGGCGACACCCCCTGGTGGGCGATGTCCGCGGCCTGGGGCTGTTTATCGGCGTGGAGCTGGTCAGGGACAGGAAAACACTTGAGCCAGCGACGGACGAGGCCCGGGCCGTCATAGAAGAGATGAAAGACCGGGGTGTGCTGCTCAGCACCGATGGCCCGTTCCGCAACGTCATAAAGATCAAGCCACCGGTTGTATTCACCAGGAGTGATGTCGACCGGGTCATAGAAAACCTTGACCCGGTGCTCCGGGCCCACGATTAGCCGGCCCGGCTCCGAACCGGTTTTTCGGCTGAAAAACTCTGCTGGCCTTATTTTTTAAGGTTGGTCTCGAACAGCTTGAAAATCCGCCGGTACTCGTCAACCCAGGAGGAGGTGTTCCGGAAGGAATGGTCCTCGGCCGGGAAGATGGCCACTTCCCAGTTCTCTTTTCCCAGTTCAATCAGCCGCTGGGCCAGCCGGACCGTGTCCTGGAAATGGACGTTGGTGTCGACCATGCCGTGGCAGATGAGCAGGGCGCCCTTCAGTCCCTCGGCGAAATAGATTGGCGAGCTCTGCTTGTAGGCTTCAGGGTCCTTCTGGGGCAGGTTCAATATGTCCACGGTGTAGTTGGGGTGGTAGTGGGCCCAGTCGGTCACCGGGCGCAGGGCCGCCCCGGCCTTGAAGGTGTCGGTGGTAAACATGGCCATTAGCGTCAGGAAGCCGCCGTAACTTCCACCGTAGCAGCCTATGGCCCGGGGGTTGACCTGGTACTTCTCCACCAGGAATTTAGCCCCGTCGACCACGTCATCCAGGTCCTTTCCGCCCATGTGGCGGTAGATGCCGGTCCGGAAATCGCGGCCATAGCCGCTGCTTCCCCGGTAGTCGACGTCCAGGACGAAGTAGCCGCTATCGCGGAGCAGGTTGTGAAACATGAATTCCCGTTCATATGTGCTCCAGCCCCGGTCGGCGTTCTGCAGGTAGCCGGCCCCGTGGATGAATATCACCGCCGGACGGTTGGGGTGGGGATTGTCGGGCTGGAACAGCCGGGCATAGACCTCGACCCCGTCCCGGGCCTTAAAGGTAACAATCTCCGGGTCGTACCAGGGATAGGCCCGGAAGTCTGCGGTGGTTGATTGGGTGATCTGCTTGGGCTTGGAGGCCGGGGCCAGGGCCTGGAGGAAAAGCTCCGGCGGCCGGGTGCTGTAGGAATGAATGATGGCCACGGCGCTTTCGTCCGGGGAGAGGTAGAATTCAGCCATGCCCGTGAGATTGGTCAGCCGGGTCTTTTTTCCGGTCTTAAGGTCCAGAACATAAAAATGACGTTCCCCCGGATGGACCTCGCTCGAAACGAAATAGATTTTCTGGCCGTCCCGGGACAGCTCGGCCTGGGTCACTTCATACTTGCCTTCGGTCAGGGCCTTCTTTTCCCGGCTGTCAACGGCCAGCCGGAAGAGGTGGGCGTAGCCGTTCTGCTCGGAGATGAAGGAAACGTGCCGGCTGTCAGGCCACCAGGAAATGTTGGTCAGCCCCAGCGACCCGACCCAGGCCTCGTCGTGGACGTTTTCCAGGACCGTGGTTTTGCCGCTGGTCGGGTCAAGCAGGAACAGCCAGGCATCCTTGCGGTCTTCCGACTGGGCGATGAGCAGGCACTTCTTGCCGTCTGGCGACCACAGCCACTGCCGCGGGTTGACCTGGCGTTCGCCCTGACCGTAATCCACCCAGCGGACCTCCCCGTTTTCGCTGTTGACAATGCCCAGCTTAGTTAGCTGCGGGTTTTCGGCGGCCTTGGTGTGGGAGTTGATGGTCTCGGTGTAGCCACTGCGGGTGACGTAATTGGGAACGATGGTATTCCTGGCGCCGGTGATTGTTTCCGTTATCATGAACAGGACATATTTCTCGTCAGGTGTCGGCTCGGCCGCAACCAGCCGCTGGTTTTCGGCGAGAAGGAAAGGCTTACGCCTGGTGGTGACCTTGCTCAGGGCCGGCAGCAGGTCAGCCCCGCCGCCACCCCGGCCAAAGCCTTCAAAGCCCATCCTGAAAATATCCCTGAACAGGGCCCGCTGCTGGTCCTCGTACCATTTCTGGATTTCGGTGGGTTTTGGCGGTTCCGGCTGCTTTTCCCTGGTGAAGGAAGTGAGCTGGCGCAGGCTGCGGTCAGTAAGTCCCAGGACGAAGAGGTTGTCGCCGCTCTGGAAATAAACTTTCTTCTGGTCGTGGGTAAAGCCCAGACTGGATTCGGCCTGGTCGGTGGCGGTGAGCTGTTCGGCCTTTCTGGAGGCCAGGTCGTAGAGGAAGATGTCGCCATTCTGGTTGACCAGCAACCTCTTCTTCTCCCGGTCCCACTGCCAGGAGGTTCCGAAGCGCCCGAAGCCAAAAAAGCCGCGGAAGCGACCGGCGCCACCGGCCGGTGGGTTTTCCAGGATTTTTTCCCGGGTGATTTTAACCGGCACCGGGTTGGCCAGGCTGACCGCGTAGATTTCGGTTGTCTTTTCGTCGGGCTTTTTCCAGCGGAAGTACAGGGTCTTGCCGTCAACGGCCCAGACCGGGCTGGAGGGCGGGGTGCCGATGAACTCCTGGCCGGCCATGATTTTCTCGATGGCCAGCCGCGGCCGCTCCTCTCCGCTGCCGGGCGTGGCGGATGCAGGCAGGCCGGGCCCCGTTAAAATGAACAGCAATGCCAGCAGGGCCGGCAAAGTTTTTATCAGGCCTTCAACCTTCAGATGTTTTTGTGACTTGAGGCGCATCGTTTCCTCCTCACGGATATTTATTTTTTAGATTTATGAACCATCCGTAATCTTCCATTTTTTTCACCGCTCATCCCGGGGCAGACCGGGTGTGCCCTGATAACTCCCCGGTCCTGGCCAGATTTTTCTGCTGGTCCAGCCATGTTTTTTCTGACCAGGCCCGGTAATCAGGCTCGTTTTTTAATGCATCCACTCGCCATTTAAACTTTAGTTGTCGCCAGCGCCGACGGTGACGATTTTACCTATTGCCGAATAATTTCTGTTTATTCCATTCAAATATCCCGTCTGGCCAGCTGGCAATCATCCCAATAATATATGCCATTCGCCCGGCGATGATAAAGAAAATTATTCTCAGGCTGGACCGGGAACAATTTTTTTACCTATGGTTGGCAATTCTGATTTTATCCGAGCCAGGTAATCGTTCTGCGATAACAGTTCTTCTCGCTAACCCTGCCGGTTGATTTTTACGGCCCATTAACTTTTTGTGGAAACCAGGACGAGCTGGCTGAACGGAGCGGAAGAATACTATTAAAAAAATTTTAAACAGGGCAGCAAAAAATTAACCGCCGGCATTCTGCTTTCCTCCGGCGGGTTCTGGTAAGTTCAGTTGGCCGGGGGAAAAACAGCCAGCAGGCCCATGAGAACTAAAAATCGGACATCGGGTCAGGGCGAGTGACCAGAAACCATGGGGCTTTCGGTCCTGGATTCAGGCTGCCCTGGCTGCGTCTTATTTTGGGTGCCTGTCAAGTGCAGGGTAGAAGGCAGACCGGGTTCGCGCCGCAGATTCTTACTGCGATGTCCCACGGCTACCGGCCTAACCCCCGTCCCACCCGGCCTGGCAGTTAATTCCTTTATTTACAGCATGGTGGAAAAAAGGGGGGTGAGGCGCGATGAAGCGATGGGTGACGGTAAATTCACCCAATTAAACATCCCGATGGGTGATTGTCAGGCTTTTAAGGCCATGAGATAGTGGGCTCGCCTCAGTTTGAGGCGAGGCCAAGGTTGCTGAGGAAAGGGAGGGGGAGGAAGATCCTTCTCCTCTTTCCTCCTTCTTCCTCATTCAACCCCTTGACCTCTTTTTTTTATCCACTTTTTTATCCACAATATTTAGGCTTCACTTCATCATTTTTCCTAAGTTTTCCCGGTTTTCCTTCGTTTGGTGATCTGCCCACGGTCAGCCATTCTGACCTGTCTCATTCTAAATTTAGACTGCTTGGAATCTAACGGCAGGCGGTTTTTAAGTTTTAATGTCCGGTGAGTGGTCTTAAAGCCAGGAAAAAGGTCTGGCCAGAAACCGGGTTAAAGAGTCCGGATAGAACCGGATAGAAGAAAGAGGTTGAAATTTCATTTCCCGGTTGGGAAAGAGCCCGGATGATCTCCGGGACAATAGCTATCCCCCGGACGGCCTGGCCTGATGGCCGGGTTCGGAGCCAAGCGGAAAATGTTCGGTTTAACAAGAGCCTGTCAAGTATGTTTGATTGTAATTAAAGAAGCAGCGACTATCATACTCATTATATTTTTTTATTAGTTTTATTAATTCAGCTGGTCTGGAAATATTATCGCTTATCTGGTATTAATACCTCTGGTCAGAGGGAACTGAAGTATTCAAGGAATGAAGGGTAGCACTGTGTTTTTGAGTATAAGAAGGTTGAAGAAATGAACCGTTCACCCGAGAAGAAATCTCCACTGCGGCTCAGGCCCGACCTGGAATTCCAGCCCATGGAATACCAGGGCCGGAAGGGTATTCTGGTCAGCGACCGCCTGGGACTCATCAAGAACCCGGTCCTGCTCCAGGGTGAAGCCCTGGAGGTGCTGACCCTGATTGACGGCCAGCATGATGACCAGGATATCCGGCTGGAGTTTCTGCGGAAGCGCGGGTACAGCCTGAAGGGGGCCGGGCTGGTGGGGGAGATTCTGCAGAGTTTTCGCCAGCTGTGGCTGCTGGATACCCCGGAATTCCAGCGGCGCAAGCAGGAGTTGATCCAGGAATTTGCGGCGCTGCCGGTCAGGGAACCGGCCCTGGCTGGGGAAGCCTACCCGGAAAAGCCGGAAGAACTGAAAAAGCTCCTTTCGGAAATCCTGGAGTTGGAGAAATTGCCCCCGGAAGTGGCAAGGCTGGTTTCCGACCGCAACCCGACGGTGCTGGTCGCTCCCCACATCGACCTGCGGCGCGGACGGCGGCTTTATTCCCTGGCCTATCGGTCGCTGGTCGGGAAAAAATTCCGGCGGGTTATTGTGCTGGGGACCGGACATGCGGTGGAAAACGGCAACATTTCTCTGACCGAAAAAGATTTTGCCACTCCACTCGGCCTGGTGAAAACAGAAAAGGAATTGGTCAAAAACCTAAAGAAAGCCGGGGGAAGCCTGGTGGCACCGGACGATTTTGCCCATAAGAAGGAGCACTCCATAGAATTTCAGCTTCTATTTCTGCAGCATCTCCTCGGCGATGATTTCCAGCTGGTCCCGGTGCTTTTTGGCTCCTTCCAGCCCTGGCTGGAAACGGCCGGTCGGGCCTCCGGCATTCCCGGATTCAGCCCATTCCTGGACGTCCTGGCCGGGGTGGCCGCCGAGCCCGGCACCCTGGTGGTGGCCGGCGTGGATTTCTGCCATGTCGGGCCCAGGTTCGGACACCAGCAGACAGCTTCCGAGCTAAAAGAAGCGGTGGTTGCCTATGACCATGACCTGGTGGAAGCCCTTATCCACTGGCAACCGGAATCTTTCTGGGGCCAGGTCAGGGACAGCGGGGACCGGTTTAATGTCTGCGGTTTCCCGGTGCTGGCCTCGCTCCTGGAAATATTCCAGAAGCGTGAGGGATTTTTCCTCGGCTATGAGCTGTCCGAAGAACAGGCCACCGGCTCGGCCGTAAGCTTTGCTTCGCTGCTCTATTTCTGATTTCAGTTTTTGAACTCTATCCTGTATAATTCTGCCTGAAAAACATTCCGGAGGAGAACATGACCGATTTTGGCGGAGCCCTTAAGAACCTGTCTGAGGTTAATAAGTATAAGCTGGCCATCGTCGGCGTCCCCTTTGACGAAAAGTCGAGTTTCAGAAGGGGAGCGGCTGCCGGTCCGGAAGCCATACGCCGGGTTTCCACCGGAAAGTGCTATAACCCAGATACCGAGCTGGGCGTCGACCTGGCCGAGGAGACTATCCTGGTTGACCTGGGAGATGTCGACACCTCGGGCGACATGCTCAAGACCTTTGCCGGAATAGAAGAAAAGGTAGGCCGGGTTGTGGCCGACGGGGCGGTGCCCATCATCCTGGGCGGCGACCACTCCATTACCTACCCGGCGGTTAAGGCCGTGGCCGGAAAATTTAAGAGCCTGGACCTTCTCCACTTTGATGCCCACCCCGACATGTACCAGGACCTCTACGGCGACCGCCTGTCCCACGCCTGCCCCATGGCCAGGATCCTGGAGGACGGGCTGGTCAAGAACCTGGTCCAGGTGGGCATCCGGGCCACCACCCCGGAAATGGAAGCCATGGCCAGGAAATACCGGGTGCGGACCATAACCGCCCGCGAGTACCCGGAAAAGCCCAGGCTGGAATTTAAGAACCCGCTCTACATCTCGCTCGACCTGGACGTGTTCGACCCGGCCTATGCCCCGGGCGTCTCCCACCACGAGCCAGGCGGCCTGACTTCCAGGCAGGTGCTGGACTTGATCCAGAACTTAAAGGCCAGGATCGTGGCCTTTGACCTGGTGGAGCTTAACCCGTCGCGAGATGTTTCGGAGATTACCGCCAGCCTGGCTTTCAAGTTGATTAAAGAAATTGCCGGGAAGATAGTCAGACCGTAAATCAAAAAGGAGGGCAGCCATGAAAAAATACCTGGTTTTGTTGCTGGGAGCGATTGTTGTTGCCTTAATCATTTATTCCGTGGGGGCCCAGGACAAGCCGAACTTTGACCGCTATTTCCTGGACGCCACCATGCGAATTGATTATTACCACGCCGGCGACCACCGGGAGGAAATCGTCACCCTGGACCGGGTCTACCGACAGGGAACCTGGGCCGGGCCGGTAAAAAACCTGGTTGACCCTTTCATGCGCGGCCGGTATTGCGCCAAAATATACGACGCCGCTTCCGGCCAGCTGCTCTACGCCCGGGCCTTTGACAGCCTGTTCGGCGAGTACAAGACCACGGAAGAAGCCCTGAAGGGCGTCAAGCGGACCTTTCATGAATCGGTTCTGATCCCGTATCCAAAGAATAAAATTGTCTTCACCCTGGAAGCCCGGGACCGCGAGAATAACTTTCACAAGATATTTTCGGAAGAAATCGACCCAGCCTCGATTTACATCGTCAAGGAGAAAACCGAGCCCGGGGTCAGGGTCTACGAGCTGGTGAAGAATGGTTCGCCCCATGATAAGGTGGACGTGGTTTTCCTGGCCGAAGGCTATACCGCCGATGAAGAAGCCAAGCTCCGGAAAGACCTGGAGCGGTTTGTCCAGGTCTTTTTCAGCCTGGAGCCATATAAAAGCCAGAAGGATAAGTTCAATATCTACGGCGTCTTCAAACCGTCGGCCGAAAGTGGTTGCGACGAGCCTTCCCACGGCCAGTTCAAGCAGACGGCCCTGGGCTGCAGCTTCGATTCTTTTGGCTCCGAACGCTACCTTTTAACCGAGGATAACCGCCGGGTGCGCGACGTGGCCGCGGCCGCGCCCTACGACGCCCTGCTGATCATGGTCAACCACAACCGCTACGGCGGCGGTGGAATCTACAACCTTTACTGCACCTTTACCACCGACAACCAGTGGTATGAGTACCTGATGCTCCACGAGTTCGGGCATTCTTTTACCGGCCTGGCCGACGAGTATTACACTTCCCAGGTCGCCTACAACGAGTTCTACCCGCGCGGGGTGGAGCCGGTGGAGCCCAACATCACCGCCCTGCTGGACCCGGCCAAACTTAAATGGAAGAACCTGGTCACTCCCGGGGTGGAGATTCCAACGCCCTGGGAAAAGGAAGAATTCGACCGGATGGACACGGCTTACCAGAAGATCAGGATGGAAGTTAACGAGAAGATTGCCAGGATGAAGAGGGAAGGTGCCCCGAAAGAAGAGGTGGCCCGCCTGGAAGAAGAGAGCGAACGGCTGTCGGCCGAGCAGGCCAGGAAGGTCGACGAGTTCCTGGCCAAGAGCAGGTATGCCGGGAAGGTTGGAGCCTTTGAGGGGGCCGGGTATTCTTCCACCGGGCTTTACCGCCCGGCCGTGGACTGCATCATGTTCACCAAGGGCAAGAAACCCTTCTGCCCGGTCTGCCAGGAGGCCGTGCGCCAGATGATTGAATTTTATTGTCGCTGAGGTATTGCGGGCGAGAAGTTTTCAGGCCTGATACATTTAATTTATAAATATTTAATTCATATCCCTTTCCTTCGCCTCACTCATCACGGGGGCTTCCTGATTATCTCCGGGTATTATTCGTGGATTAAAAGCCCGGCTCAGGCCGCGAGGGGAGTTAAGATTTCATTTTATTTACACGTTAACCTAGTTCTTGGTCTGGGGCAGGTTTTTGAACTCTATCCCCGGTTCTGAAGCCGGTCTCCCCAACCGAGAACCTGAACGGCTGTCAGCAGCAATCTTAAGGCCAGCATTTGCCATTATGAATCGAAAGCCCTGGCCGGACCTCTGCCAGAAATGAAGATAAGCATCTCAGGTTCTGGTGAGTTCAAGAAAGAAGGTGAACTCCCCGAGAAACGGAACAAGGCCTTCTGGATAATGCAGGCCGCAACCATCCATAGTCCCGCTTGATCGAACCAGGCACTCCTGGTGCGGAGCCGGGGGGTATTAACTGTGGCCCGCTCGACGATCAGCCAGAACCGGCAGATGGCCTGATTGTCTCGGTTTTTGCCGTAGTCATTTATTAAAAGTATTAAAAGCGTGTCCATCAAATAAGCTGGAAATATGTGCGATAAAAAATATCTGCAAAAAGTTGTGACGTGAAGAGATGCGGGCTGTTGTCAGCAAAAGGGGGGTTGATGATGGGAACCAAAAAGGTGGGGGCTTTCCCCAGCCCGCCCAGGAAAGCCACTATTATTATATGCCACCCGGAAGCAAAATCAAGCATTTTATTAATTTTTATTTTTATGAATATCAGTAGCTTACAAAAAAATTTTTTAATCTTGCGTTAACGTTATCAATTTTTTTGACCGTGACGGCCTGGAAACGGTGACCTCTTTGGGGGGTAACCGGGTCGGCCGTTCTGGCCTTCTTCTGGCCGATGGTTCTCCTCGCAGCGCGCCCGGAAATTAGCTGGTTATGATGAAATGCCCGTCCCTTGGAACGACAATATATGAACGGTTATTCATATGTCGGGACCGGCCCTGGCCTGAAAAAACAGGTTGTCAGCTCCGGCGGCCGGGTATAGAATTCAATTGCGAGCCTTAAAATTAATTATCGACGGAAGGCAAAAATAAAAAAAATATAAAAAAGAGCAGTTAAAAAGAAACAGTCAGCCAGGACCAACGCTGGACCCGGAGTTTTTGCTGCGATGAAGTGGTTCTGGCCGGTCAGTGGCCGCTCCTGAAGTTTGGGCTGACCGGTCTCGTTGAGAAATAAAAAGCAAATTTTACGAGGAGAATGAAAAATGAACAGGGATGACCTAAAGGACAAGAAGATCGACATCAAGGTCGATGAGCACATCGCCGTCGGCCAGTACTCCAACCTGGCCGCCATCAGGCACAGCCGGGAGGAATTCATCTTTGATTTTGCTTTCATCTTTCCGGATGGGCCTATGGGCAAACTGGTCTCACGCGTTATCCTTAGCCCGGCCCACGCCAAGCGCTTTGCCGAGGCCCTGGAAGGTAACATAAAAAGGTATGAAGAGATGTTCGGGCCGATCGTCCCGGCCGATGTGCCGCCTGGCGTTGGCTTCATCCAGTAGAGCCGGAAAGTTTTCTGGCTGGCTTGACAACCCCCGATAAATTTAATAAAAGAAAGCCAGAATAATTTATGGGCATTATTCACTGAGGACAAGGAGGGATGGAAATGAAAAAGAACTTGAGTTTGCTGGTGGTTTTTATCCTGGCCTTGAGTTCTCTGGCTTCCGGTTCCGGATTTCTCATCTATGAACACGGGACGGCGGCCATGGCCCTGGCCGGGGCCTTTGTCAGCATCGCCAACGACCCGAGCGCCATTTTCTACAACCCGGCCGGAATTGCCTGGTTGCCCGGGACCAGGGTCAGTGCCGGCGGAACCTTGATTTTCCCGGCAGGGTCGCTACTGCTGCCGAGCTGGCCGGACCCGGCCTTTCAGAAGGTTTACCAGCTGGACCAGACCTTTTTCCCGCCGCATTTCTACCTGACCCACCGTTTCGGCTCCAGGGTGGCCTTTGGAGTCGGAGTCTTTGCTCCCTACGGGCTGGGCACGGCCTGGCCGGTCAACTATCCGCTGAAGTACATCTGCACCGAAACTTCAATGCAGACTCTTTTTGTCAACCCGACTCTGGCCATCATGCTCAACGATAATCTTTCTATTGGCTTCGGCGTTTCCTATGTTCATTCCACTTTGAAACTGGACCTGGTGCGGCACATCGAAATCCCAGAGGTCTGGACCGGCGATGTCCCGGCCTCGCTGAAGAAAGCGACCGGCGAGGCGGTGGCCTTCAATGCTGGCCTGCTGTTCAAGAAGGACAGGTTCTCGGCCGGCTTTAACTGGAGGAGCAATTTTACCGTGGACTACACCGGCGACTTCTTCCTGAACAAGACCAGGGTGCCCGCGCCGATTCAGCCCTATGTTCCGGGAACCGGCGTAGTGACCACCTCCTTCAAGCATCCCAACATCTTTGACCTGGGCTTTTCCTACCAGATCAGCTCGAAGTTCCTGGTAGCCGTGGCCGGGCAATACCTGACCTGGAAAGTTTATGACAGCTATGAGATCAACATAGTTTTTGAGAACGGGATGACCGAGCAGGAAGTGGTGGAAGAGAATTTCAAGAATTCAATTTTGCTGCGGGCGGCCATTCAGTACCTGCTAAAGGACAATCTGGCCCTGAGGGGCGGAGTCATCTACGACCAGACCCCGCAGCCGGTGGAGACCATGGACCCGGCCCTGCCCGATGCCAGCCGGGTGGCATTTACTCTGGGATTGGGTTATACTAAGGGCAAGTTCAGTGTCGATGTGGCTTACATGTACGAACTGTTTCAGGACCGGACCTCGCCCAACCGGGACATCTACCCCATGGGCCTCGGCGCCGGAACTTACCAGACCAGCGCCCAGCTGCTGGGTGTTACCCTGGGATACCGGTTTTAGTTTGTTAAAAATTTTTTTGGAGGTTTAATTCATGGCATACGCATTCACCAACAAAAAGGGAGTGACCTACTACCTGCATTCGCGCGAAGTGAAACTGCGGGGCGGCAAGATGCAGACCATCTACTACTTTGCCAGAGAAGTCAGACCGGGCGCCCTGGATAACGTTCCCGCCGGATACACGGTGGTGGAAACTGCCAAGACCGGCATGCCAATTCTCAAGAAGATCTGACCGGTTTTCTGCTTTTGAATCTCTGATTGGTACTGTAATCAGTAAGGAGGGCAACTCTTCTGCGAGTTGTTCTCCTTATTTTTTTTAAATTCCGGTTTTGACTTGATTCCGAGGGCTGATTTATACTGAGGCCATGAAACCGAGGATAAAATTTTTTTCTGCCATCATTTTCCTGTTGATAATTGTCTTGATCTGGACAGCGGCGGCCTGCCGTCGCGGGGACAAGCAGTCGACCGGTTCCGGGACCCGGACTTACAAGGTGGCGGTCATTCCCAAGGGAACCACCCACGAATTCTGGAAGGCGGTTCATGCCGGGGCGGTCAAGGCCGGCCAGGAGCTGGGAGTGGAAATTTTCTGGAAGGGACCGCAGAAGGAAGACGACCGGGCCCAGCAGATAACCGTGGTTGAGGATTTTATCAGCCGGCGGGTGGACGGAATCGTCCTGGCCCCGCTGGACGACCGGGCCCTGATGCGACCGGTGGATGAGGCCATGAGGGAGGGAATCCCGGTGGTCATCATGGATTCCAACCTGCAGGGTGATAACTACATAAGCTTCGTGGCCACCGATAACTACCAGGGCGGAGTGCTGGCCGCCCGCCGCCTGGCCGAGGTGCTCGGCGGAAAAGGCAAGATTTTTCTGATCCGCTACCTGGAAGGCTCGGCCAGCACCACTTTCCGGGAGCAGGGCTTCCTGGAGACCATAACCAGGGAGTACCCGGGGATTGAACTTCTGGTCAAGGACCAGTTTGCCGGAACCACCACCGAGTCCGCTTACCAGCTGACCGAAAACCTGCTCAGCCGCTACCCGCAGGTGGAAGGGATATTCGCGCCCAATGAATCCAGCACCTTTGGAGCCCTGCGGGCCCTGCAGCATTTCGGCCTGGCCGGGAAGGTCAAGCTGGTGGGCTTTGACAGCTCTGTCAAGTTAATTCAGGCCCTGGAGAATAATGAAATCCAGGGACTGGCCCTTCAGGACCCGATGAAGATGGGTTACCTGGCGGTCAAGGTGCTGCTGGACCACATCCAGGGCCGCCCGGTGGAAAAGAGAATCGACACCGGGGTCACCATGGCCACCCCGGAGAACATGAACCGGCCGGAAATCAGGAGCCTGCTGGAACCTGATTTCGCCAGGTATGTCCGCTGAAGCCGGTGACGGTACGACGGCTGAAAAAAACGTTTTGAGGCCAGTTGCTACCATGCCAGAACAACCGCTCCTGAGCTTAACGGGAATAAGCAAGAGTTTCGGGCCCAACCTGGTTCTGGACGCGGTGGACTTTGAGCTCAAGGCCGGAGAAGTCCAGGCCATCCTGGGAGAGAACGGGGCCGGCAAAAGTACCCTGATCAAAATCCTGAGCGGAGCCTATAAGCCCGATCGCGGCCGGATGTTTATCTCCGGAGTGGAATACCGTCCGTCCGGGCCACTCGACGGGCGCCGCCAGGGCATAGCCGTTATCTACCAGGAACTCAACCTGGCCCCGCACCTGACCGTGGAAGAAAACATCATGCTCGGCCAGGAAGAATCGCGGCTGGGACTGGTTGACCGGAAGAAAAACCTGGAAAAAATTAAAAAGGTGCTGGAGTTCCTGTGCCACCCGGAAATCTCCCCGACCATTCCGGTCAGGAAATTGTCGGTGGGAGCCCGGCAGGTGGTGGAAATAGCCCGGGCCCTGGCCAGCCAGGCCCGGATCCTGGTGATGGACGAGCCGACCAGTTCCCTGTCCCAGGAGGATACCCGGCGCCTGTTTGAGATCATCCGGAAGCTCCGGGCCGAGGGCGTGGGCATAATCTATATCAGCCATTTCCTGGAAGAAGTCCTGGAGATCGCCGACCGCTTTACGGTGCTCCGCGACGGAAAGGTGGTCGGCCAGGGCCAGATCAAAGAAACCTCGGTGGAAGAACTAATTCAGCTGATGATCGGCCGCAGGATTTCTGAGCTATTCCCGCGGCTGCCGCATCAACCGGGAGAAGTTATCCTGAGCTGCTCCGGAATAAAGAGCGCCCGCATGAACCGACCGGTTGACCTCGAGCTCCGGCGCGGGGAAATCCTGGGAGTGGCCGGGCTGGTGGGGGCCGGCCGGACTGAATTCTTGAGAGCCCTGTTCGGACTGGACAGGCTGGAGACGGGGCTGGTGGTGGTATCGGGCCGCAGGTTCCGGCCTTACTTCACCTCGGTCAGCATCGGCTGCGGCCTGGGAATGCTGAGTGAAGACCGGCAGGTGGAGGGCCTGGCCGTCAGGATGAACCTGGCCGACAACCTGACCCTGAGCCGGCTGAAGCCTTATGTGAGCTCCGGATTCCTAAACGGTCGAAAACAGAAGCTGGCCGCTTCCAGCTGGATAGAAAAAATTAATATCAAGGCTCGCTCACCGGAACAGAAGGTCTGGACACTTTCGGGCGGGAACCAGCAGAAGGTGGCCCTGGCCAGGTTGCTTCACCAGGAAGCCGAGGTCTTTCTGCTGGATGAACCCACCCGGGGAATTGATGTCATGAGCAAGGCCCAGATTTACGAGCTGATGGGACGGCTGGCCGCTGATAACAAGGCAGTCATCTTCGTAAGTTCCTACCTTCCGGAACTTCTCGGCGTGGCCGACCGGATTGCTGTCTTCCACCGCGGGCAGCTGGTGGAAGTCCGCCCGGCGGCCAGCTGGACCGAGGCCAGCCTGATGCGGGCGGCCATCACCGGGCGGGAAGGCGACCCGGTAATTTCAGGAGAACGACCTTGAAAATTGCAGGCAGCGGTTTGAAGAAAATTGCCGGACTGGCCGGGCCGTTTGTCGGCCTGATACTGGTCATAACCATCTTCTCCCTGATGCCCGAGGTCTCGGACCGGTTCCTGAACCTGGCCAACATCAAGAGCGTGGCCACCCAGTCGGTTATCGTGGCCCTGTGCGCCCTGGGCATGACCCTGATAATCGTCAGCGGCGGGATTGACCTTTCGGCGGCATCCAACCTGGCCCTGAGCTGTGTCCTGGTGGCTTATGCCATTAACCTGGGAGTGCCACCGCTGCTGGCCGCCCTGGTCGGGGTGGCGGCCGGGGGCACCATCGGCTTTCTGAACGGTTTCCTGATCACCAGGCTGCGGCTGGTGCCGTTCATCGTCACCCTGGGCATGATGGGCATTGCCCGCGGCCTGGCCAAGTGGGTGGCCAGGAACCAGAAAATAGATGCCCCGCTGAGCTGGCTCAACGAGCTCATGGTCAGGACCCCGAAACCTTCCTGGCTGCTGGTTTCGCCCGGGATCTGGTTGATGGTCCTGTTTTCCCTGGTCATGGCCGTGCTGTTGAGAAAGACGGTCTTCGGCCGGCATGCTTTTGCCGTTGGCTCCAACGAGCTCACCGCCAGGCTGTGCGGGGTCAGGACCGACCGGGTTAAGGTCTCCGTCTATACCATCTCCGGACTCCTCTGCGGGCTGGCCGGGGTGATGGAGTTTTCCCGGCTGACCGTGGGCGACCCGACGGTGGCCATGGGCCTGGAGCTGGACATAATCGCCGCTGTGGTCATAGGCGGGGGGAGCCTCAGCGGCGGCGAGGGCAGCATCCTGGGCACCCTGGTCGGGGTCTTTATCATGGCTTTTCTCCGGAATGGCTGCACCATGATGGGCTGGCCCAACTATTTCCAGGAAATAATCATCGGGGCCATCATCATTGCCGCGGTGACCCTTGACCGGCTGCGCCACCGCCAGGAATAATCTTTCCAAGGATTTTCTTTCCGGTTTGTCTAATATTGATGAACCATGAGAAAGAAATTTCAGCCAGGAGGAAATAAAATGAGAAACAAATTGTTACCGGTTCTTTTGATGGTTGTCTTTGCCGGCTCGCTGCTGGCGGCCAGCCTCAATGCCCAGCCCATGTTCGGCCAGAGGATGATGGGAGGCGGCAGGGGCGCCGGTTACCAGCTCTTAAAAGATGCCCTCCAGCTCACCCCCGAGCAGGAGAAGAAGCTGGAAGAATTCCGGAAAGCCCGCCTGGAAGAGGCCAGGGTCCACCAGGAAAAGATGGCCAAGCTTCGTGACGAGTTCAGGAAGCTCATGGAAGACCCGAAGGCCGACGAAAAAAAGGTAAACAGCTTGATTGACGAAATGTCCAAGCTCAGGGCCGAGCGGATGAAGGCCATGTTCAGAAACAGGAAAGAATGGGAAAAGATCCTGACCCCGGAGCAGCTTAAGAAACTGGAAGAATACAGAAAGGACTTCCGGCTGCGCCGGGAGCTGCTGATGGGGCCGAGGGGCAGGATGGGTGGTGGGGCCATGAGGCTGATGCGCCACAGAATGCCCATGGGCTGGTGGTGGTAACAGGCCGGCCTGTTCGATTTTTTGCAACCAGAATGGGGCTGCCGGAAACGGCAGCCCTTCTTATTTTGTGCATGACTTAAGTGACAATCGCGTCTTTTAAGAAACTTTGCCCCGGGCTCAGTTTCATAATGAGGGATAATCTCACCTTTTCGCCCGGCCGTCCTGAAAATCGTTCACGGGTTATGGAGATGAATTGAACTGAATTTAAGATTTAAGGGATGGGCCGGTAATATATTTTCTTCAATCTATACCGTGCTGGGCTTTCCTTTAAGTCTTGAGTATTTTTTTTTCGTTCCGTATGGCCACAGTCCAAACGGGATGCTGAGGGCGCATTCTCCCCAACGAATTTTTCTGTCCTGTTTTATGGACAGCACAGGGCAAATCGGGACATTTTACCTTTCCGTCCCCCATATTAGGGCTGGCACGATTATTGCACTTTAAGGGGGTGAAAGGAGAAGAAGATGAGAAAAGAAGCCTTAATCGGGATGGTGGTCCTGGGTCTTTTCTTCTTCTCGGACCTGGCTGTGGCCGATGAGTCTTATTATTCCGGTTCCTTTGCCCGGCTGACTTACGTTCAGGGTGATGTCCGGGTCGACAGGGGACAGGAGCTGGGAATCGAGTCCGGCGAGGTCAATTTCGTCCTGACTGCCGGCGATAAATTGATGACCGAAGACGGCCTGGTTGAAGTCAATTTCGGGCGCAATAACTATCTCCGGGCGGATAGATATTCAGTGGTGGAAATGGTCAGGCTGCCCGAATCGGGTTATGAGGACATATCACTTCACCTGTACCGTGGCAGGTTCTACCTGAGGGTCAGTGCCCTCAGCAGGGAAAAGGGCTTCGGACTTCATACTCCAGACGCTTCCTTTTATGTTTTGGCCGAAGGCCTTTACCGCTTCGAGGTGGATGAAGAAGGACGGACCGAAGCCGCGGTCGTCGAAGGGGAGCTGGAAGTTGCCGGGCAGGAGGATTCGCTTGTTCTTGACCGGGGCGAGTCGGTGGTGGCAGAAGAAGGTTACCTCCGGGACTCCGGTCGTGTCCGTTTTCCCGACGATGATTTTGAGCGCTGGAACAACCGGCGGGAAGAGCTCCTGGCCAGGGCCAGTTATGACAGCGGCTCCTACCTTCCCGAAGAAATAAGAGAATACGAACCAGAGCTGGCCGCCTACGGCCGCTGGGTCTATGAACGTCCCTATGGTTACGTCTGGGTTCCGGTGGTCACCTATGTTGACTGGCGGCCCTATTTTTACGGGCGCTGGGTCTGGTACCCGAGGATCGGCTGGACCTGGATTTCGGCTGAACCCTGGGGCTGGGCGGTCTATCACTACGGCCGCTGGCACTGGCGGCTCGGCCTCGGCTGGTACTGGATTCCGACAGTGCACTGGGGTCCGGCCTGGGTTCACTGGTACTGGGATTCTACAATCGTTGCCTGGTGTCCGCTGAGTTACTGGAACCGGCCGGTGGTAATCATTAATAATCATTTCTACGATCGCTATCATGACTCCTATGTCCCGGTGAATTCCCGCGCCCTGGTGATGGTCAGAAAACATGAGCTCCAGGCTCCCCACCATTCCAGGGGCCTGATCAGGCCCGAAGCCCTCAGGGGTGTGGAAAGAATCAGGCTCGAAGCGCGGCAGCCGCAGATCAGGCCGGTGGTCAGCAATGCCCTGCGCTCGCCGGGTCTGAAGACCGGGTCTTCCATGGTCGTGGAACGCAATCCTTCCGGCCTGAAACGGTTGTCCGGTTCACAGCTCAGGTCGGGAGAACAGCCCCGTTCGAGCGGCAGGTTGTCGGGCGGAGTGTCTTCTGGCCAATTGCGGCGGACGGCTTCGGCCGATGAACAGCAGCCAGATAAGGCCAGGTCCATCAGGCAGTTTGCCCCGTCGTCCGGCTCAGATTCAAACAGTTCCCGGGTGAGCCCGGACCGGGCCCGGCCCGGTGTTTCCGCTGGAAGTCTGCGCCCAAGAGCCGGTGAGGATGAAGGTTCTTCCAGGCTGAGGATTGATACTAACCGCTCGCGCCTGGTAAGAGAACAGGAGCCTTCCCGCCAGGGCCAGCCTGACCAGGGTTACAGGTTGAGGACCGCGCCCGAGCGCGAGCCCTCAGGACTCAGGGATAATGGGTCGCAATTGCGCCGTCCGGCCGAACGGGACAACGGGGTTGGGGTTATAAAGGAGAGGCCGGCCGCGCCTGTCCGGCAGGAGAATAAGAATCAATCCAGTGTTAGAGAAAGAAGCAGCCGGGTCAGCTCCTCAAGCTTTTCCTACAGGCCGGCCGAGCCGGAACGAAACCCCGGACAGCTCTCTTCCACCATCAGGAGTCCCAGAATCAGGGAGAGCAATCAGGGCCAGGAGAGGAGATCATCCTATAACCTGCCTTCGCTATCCAGACCCTACGGCCAGTCTTCTGTCCGGGATAACAGCAGGGGCCAGGAGCGCCCGGCAGCGATATCCACGCCTCAGAGGGCGCAGTCCCGCCCTGCTGAAAGCCAATCCTCTTCCAGCTCCAGCTCCCGCTCCGGGCAGTCCATCAGGAAAAAGAACGGCTGAGCTCCGGCCGGAAATTTTTTCTTTACTTTTATCAAAATCAGTGGTATAAAGATTCCTTCCTGTTTCCGCTCCGGCGGACGGGCAGAAGAACACCAATAGGCTTTTAAGTCTGAGATAAAGAAATGGAGGTATAGGAGATGGCTTTCCGGAAAAATGGACTTCTGTCATTCATGGTTACCGTCAGCGTGATAATGATCGCTTCGGCAGTGGCGTTCGGCCAGCCGGCCCAGCCCCAGACCAAGGATTACGAGGGCGTGGTTAAGGCGGCTGTTGGACATTATCTTTATATTCCCCAGGCCCAGGGACTTGACATTTTCGTGGCTGGCACCATCCAGGGCGGCCTGGAAAACCTGGTGGGCAAGGAAGTCAGGGTCAAGGCTAGCCCCATTGCTGACAAACCCAACCTGATCCTGGCCGAGTCGATCGAGATCAAGGAAGGCACGATGTACACCAGCGTTTATACCCGGTCGGCCGAGCCCGATTATGCCGGCTACATTAGTCCGGGTGTCCGCGAGGGATACGTAGCCCTGAATGTTACCAATATCAACAAGCCTGAAGAATGGGAAGGCAAGGCTAAGGTAAAAGTTTACGGGAAGCTCCAGACTTCCAAAGTCAAAGAAGGTGGCCAGGAAAAAGAAGTTACCCACATTGTCCTGACCGACAGGAAAGGAAAAGAGATTGGCCGCATCATCGTCAACGGTATGTCCGAATACGCCAATTTCTACCTGAAGAAGCTCAGGCTGTTCGACAGGTTCTGGTTCTACCTGGATGTCACCGGCCAGGTGGATAAGAGAGTCAGGGCCAGGACCAGGGAGCTCTTTTCCGGTAACGTGGTTTTCTGCGGGCTCTATTAAGCTATTGTAAGAACTGAGATAGATAGAGGAGAGGGGAGCCTCAGGCTCCCCTTTTTTATTTTAAATTTTTTAATAAGCGGGATTCCTTCAGATTTTCCTGGTTATTTCACCCAGCCTGAAGATGGTTTCCACCGGCTGGCCCCTGAACCTTAAGGACATGACTGAGCGGCCCCTTTCTTTAAGGGCGGCTAAATCGGCCAGGGCCTGGGCCTGGAAAAGCTGCCGGAAAGAAGTGGCCAGTGCGGGGGAACCTGGCAGCGAAGGAATGGTCAGGTCGGTCGGGTCATCGTCGACCAGGCCAAGAAATCTACCCAGGCCGCCATCTCCCTTGAAGAGCTGGCCGGTGGAGTGAAGGTAGGCCGGTCCGTAGTTCCAGACACAGGGCAGGTGGAATTTTTCTGAGAGCTGCCGGGCCAGGTTGTCCAGGGCCACGTCCAGGTTGTCGTTCGGGGCCAGGAAGCAGAGCAGGGCCAGGTACCCGGGCCGGCTCTGGTTGTCTTCGAAAAATGACTTGAGCTGCCTGGCCAAATCAGCTTCGTCATCAGACAGCAGGTTACCCTCGGCTGAAATCAAAGTTCCGGTAGACAGCAGCTCCCTGGTCTTTTTCTTGGTAAGCTCCACGTCGGGCTGGTCAAAGGGGTTCAGTTCCAGGAAATGGCCAGAAACGACGGTGGCCAGCTCCCAGAGATAGAGATGGGCGGCCAGCTCTTCCGGGGCGAAAGAGAGGTGGATGATGGGCCGGCCAGATTGTTTCAGCTTTTCCAGCCTGTCCTGCCAGAAAAGGTCAGGCCGGGACTCAAGCTCGTAAAAAACGAACAGCCTGTTCTGGCCGTAGCTTTCTTCCGATACCGGCAGGTTTTCCAGGACCGGCAGGATACCCTTTCCATCCTTGCCGGTGCTTTCCGCTATGAGCTGCTCCAGCCAGCGTCCGAGGCTTCTTAATGGTGAAGGAAGGAGCAGGGTGAGTTTATCCCGACCGGCTCCGGCCAGGACTCCGAGGATGCTCCCCAGAAGCAGCCCTGGATGAAGCGAGTCTTTTCTATTTAGCAGGCGAAAGCTCTCAGCGGCCGGTTCCAGGAATTTCTTCAGGTCCAGGCCGAGCAGGGCGGCCGGAAAGAGGCCGAAAGGAGACAGGGCCGAGAAACGCCCGCCAACGTCGGGGAATCCGTTAATGGTCAGGCCGAAGCCCAGCTCAACGGCCAGTTTTTCCAGCGGAGTTCCGGGGTCGGTTATGGCCACAAAATTCCTGGCGGCTTCCGGCCCGCGAATTTCCTGCTCACGGTGGTAGAAAAAATTCAGCAGGCTCAGGGTCTCGGTCGTGGTTCCGCTCTTGGACGATACCAGGAACAACGGCCTGGTGCCTGTCTCAGCTGTCAGGCGGGCGGCAGCTTCGACGGCAACCGGAGAGGTGGTATCCAGCATCAGCAACCGTGGACAGCCCGGGACGGGGCCGATGATTTTGCTTATGGCCTCGGGAGCCAGGCTGGAGCCGCCCATGCCCAGCAGTACCAGCAGGTTGGTTCCAGCTTCCCGGATTTTTTCTGCCTGGCGCTGGTAATCCCGGAGCAGGGGCGCCATCCTGAGCGGGCTGTCCAGCCAGCCCAGCCGGCTGGATATTTCCAGGTCCTGCTCTTTCCAGAGGGTGTGGTCTTTTCTGAGAAGTCGTCCGGAAAAATCAATTCTCCGCAGCTCGTCCTGAGCCGACTGCAGTTCTTTTTGCCAGCGGTCGAGATTGTAGGTTGTTAACTTCATGCTGTTAATTATACTACACAACCCCGCGGGGAAAGGCAGCAAAAGTGCTTGATTTTTGCGGGCCAAAATTATATTTAATCAACCGGATATTCAATTCAAGGAGAACAGGAAAAACCATGTCCAGGAAAATCTTGTTGATAGTGCTGTCCGTGCTGCTCGTGGCCTTCACCACGGCCCTGGTAGCCCAGGAAAAGCCAACGGTCAAACCCGAGAACCTGGTGGGAAGCTGGGAGCTGACTGTCGAGGCCGGGGAGATGGTCATCACCCTGAAGTTGACCCTGGCCCTGGAGAACGGGGTCCTGTCCGGGAAAATCTCGGACTCCTACGGCACTTTTTCTGACGTGCCGGTGACCGACCTTAAAGTTGAAAACAACAGCCTTAGCTTCAACCTGACCGTGCCTTCACCCCCGGATGGCCTGACCCGGACCTGGACCTTTGAGCTCCAGGTCGGCGGAGAAGAGCTTGGCGGTATTGTCTACAATAACGACATCCAGGTCTCGGTGCCGGTCAGGGGCAGAAAGATTCAGCAGTAATTCCAGCCCTGGCTGTGGCTTTTTCCCGGGGATCGGCGCTGGTTGAGAGAGTGGGTTTTTTCCCTGGCTTGAGGGCCGAGGAGCTAAGCCTCAATTAATTTATTAAATTTTGCCGGGACTGTTTTGGTAAAAAAGCCAGTTTAGCAGAGTTGGTGATTATTTAAGGCTGGAAGCCCGACCGCCAGGTTTTCTAATCGGCCCCGGGCCAGAAAACAGGGGTGAACCTTTCTGAATAAGAAGGCCCCTGGGGACCTTTTATCTTTTATTCCCGGCTCTTATTTTACAGCCTCGCTACCGGCTTCCAGCTTTTCCAGCCGGCTCAAATCGGGATGCTTAAGGTGCCAGCCGGTGGCCTGCTGGTAGGCCCGGGCCAGCCGCAGCGCCTTTCCCTCTTCAAACAGGTTGCCGATGAAAGAAATGCTCAGCGGGTGGCCGCTGTCATCAAAGCCGCAGGGGACCACCACCGCCGGATGGCCGGTGAGATTGGTCAGGAGCAGGTTGGGGCCGGCCGAGGGAGTGACATAAACATCGATATCCTTTAGGATCCTGGCCATGTCCTCGATAAGCAGGGTCCGGATGCGGTTGGCCTGGATGTACTCGACTGCCGGGATGAAGCGGGCCTGGCGAAAGACATTGGGCCAGGCATTCCGACCCTGCCTGACCATGAGGTCATCCTGGCCAGTCCTGGTCAGTTCGTCAAAGGCGGCCGCGGCTTCGGCGTTCAGGATGAAACTTATGATGTTGGGGTCGATGGAGGGAAGCTTTATTTCCACCGGTTCCAGGCCCAGGGATTTCAGAACGTTCAGGACCGCCAGGTATTTTTCCTGGTTGTTCCGGGCCCGGTCGAAGGCGTCTTTCAGGTAGCCAATTCTGATTTTTTTAAGCTCCTGGCGGCTATGGTATGAAAACGGCAGGTCGTAGACCGTCCGGTCTTTTCCGTCCGGCCCGACGAGGTACTTAAAGATGAGAGCCAGATCTTCAGCACTCCTGGCAATCGGGCCGATCTTATCCATGCTCCAGCTCAGGGCCATGGCCCCGTAGCGGCTGACCCGGCCGAAAGTGGGGCGCAGGCCGGAGGTCCCGCAGCGGGTCGAAGGAGAAACGATGGAGCCCCAGGTTTCGGTCCCGATGGCAAAGGCCACCAGGCCGGCAGCCGTGGCCGAAGCTGACCCGGCCGAGGAACCGCTCGACCCCTGTTCCGGGTCCCAGGGATTCCTGGTCTGGCCGCCGAACCAGACGTCGCCCCAGGCCAGCTCCCCCATGCTCAGCTTGGCCACCAGCACCGCCCCGGCTTCGGTCAGCTTTTCATACACGGTGGAATTCACATCGAGCTGCTGCTCCTTGAAGATCGGCGAGCCCCAGGTGGTGGTATAGCCCCGGGTGGCAAACAGGTCCTTCAAGCCGTAGGGAATACCGTGAAGCGGCCCGCGGTATATTCCGGCGGCCAGCTCCCGGTCGGCCCGGGCGGCCTGTTCCAGGGCCAGGTCCTCGGTGAGCGTTACCAGGCAGCGCAGCTTCGGCCCGTACTTTTTTAGCCTTTCGAGGTAGAGCCGGGTCAGGAACTCGGAACCAATTCTTCTGTGCTTTATCAGCCAGGCCAGGTCGGTTACCGGGTAGAAAGCCAGGTCTTCCAGGTTTTCGGGCAGCCTGACTTCATCTGGCTCTTCAAACACGGACTCGGTCTCCTCCCGGAGCCGGGAGAAATCGAAGCCAGAAGGCAGGGGATTGAAAACCAGGGCAGGTGCCACTGAGTTTTCCAGGCTGATTTCTCTCATTTCCTGGAAGTTCTTAAGGTTGGTTCGGAGGTCCTCGAGCATCATCTTTTTTTCTTTCTGGTCGAATTTCAGACCGGAAATCTTGGAAGCGGCCGAAACATCCTGGACAGTTATGGACCGGCCCTTAAAGTGATACAGGGCGAAAGCCCCGCCCAGGACCAGCACGAGGCAACATATGATTCCCAGGGCGGCCAGGTTGACCTTTCCCGGAAGCAGGTTCTTTTTCATGGCCCTCTCCTTCTTTTATTAAATATGAGCTATTAAACTCTAAACCGCGGCCGGCGGTCAATACGGGCTGGCTATGAGCTTTCTTGACTTATTTTCCGCCTTGTTATATTTTGCTGGCAAATATTTTTTTATAAGAGATGCGCCTTGGATGAACTTAGAGTAAAGGAAAAGGGATTGTTGAACCCGGCCAGCAAGTTTTACCGTTTCCTGATGCTGGCCTTTATCGCCTCGCTGTCCTTCGGCAGCTATTTTGCCTATGACATCGTTTCGGCCATCGCCCCATCGCTGATCGAAGAGCTCCAGGCGGCCCGCTCCACCGTCGGGACCTTTTTTACCATGTACAGCCTGGCGGCCATCCTGGCCGTGCTGGTCGGCGGCCTGCTGGTCGATAAGCTGGGCACCAGGAAAGCCAGCCTGCTTTTTTCCTGCCTGGTGTTTATAGGGGCGGCCCTGGTCTGGAAGGCCAGGAGCATTCCGGTCTTTTTCCTGGGCCGGTTTATATTTGGGGCCGGGTCCGAGCCGCTGATCGTGGCCCAGAGTGCCATGCTGGCCCGCTGGTTCCGGAGCAAGGAGCTGGCTTTCTCCTTCGGGGCTACCCTGACCGTCAGCCGGCTTGGTTCTCTGTTTGCCTTTAACACCGGGGAGCTGATTTCCCGCTACTTCGGAAGTTTCCGCTATGCCCTGCTGGCCGCGGTCCTGGCCTGTGCCGTATCGCTGCTGGGAAACCTGTTCTACATCATCCTGGACCGGCGCGGCGAGAAGGTGCTCGACCTGAAGAAAGAGGCTGAAACCGAAAAAATTAACCTCAAAGATATAAAAGAATTCAAGCCGACCTTCTGGTACATAACCGCCCTGTGCTTCACCTTCTATTCGGCCATCTTTCCCTTTACGGCCCTGTCCACCGACTTCTTCGTGGACAAGTGGGGGATTGCCAGGGCGGCCGAGTCCTCGGGCGGATTCCTGGCCCAGGTCTTCAATAATTTCCTGCACATGTTCAGCACGGCCGGGGGCATCAGCTCGATAATCATTTTTGCTTCCATGGTCTTTGCGCCGTTTGCCGGCAGCCTAGTGGACCGGATAGGGCGGCGGGCGACGTTGATGATTTTTGGTTCCCTGATTCTCATTCCCTGCCACCTGCTGATGGGCCTGACCAGGATTTACCCGGCCTACCCCATGGTCTTCCTGGGAATTGCCTTTGTCCTGGTGCCGGCGGCCATGTGGCCCTCGGTGCCGATGGTGGTCAGGGAAGAACGGACAGGCACCGCCTTTGGCCTGATGACGGCCATTCAGAATATCGGGCTCGGCCTGTTTCCGCTAATTAACGGCTTCCTGCGTGATAAGACCCATTCCTACACTGCCTCCTCCATCATGTTTGCCAGCCTGGGAATGGTCGGCCTGGTGTTTGCCCTCTTGCTGAAAAGGGCCGATGGCCGGGAAAGCAACATCCTGGAGAAGACTACCAGGAGGTCCTGAATTCAGGACTGTGGTTTGAGCCGGGCCGAATCATGGAGCGCGGTTTTTCCATTTGAATGATGACCGGCGTTTTTCTTTCTACCAGTTTATTAGGCCCGGTACTCGGTTGGCCTGGCGGCAGTTCGAGCTCTTTGGCTGGCCGGGAGTCAGTCTTTTCCAGACTCGAGCAACCTGACCCAGACCTGCCTGTTCCGTGGTCCGTCGAACTCGCACAGAAAGATTCCCTGCCAGGTTCCAAGCAGCAGCTCCCCGTTTTCGATCATGACCATCAGGGAGCTTCCGACCAGCGAAGTTTTGATGTGGGCGGGGGAGTTGCCCTCGGCGTGGGTGTAAGGCAGATTGTCGGGCACAATTTTTCTCAGGGCCATCAGGATATCGGCCCGGACATCGGGGTCAGCCTGCTCGTTGATGGTCAGGCCGCAGGTGGTATGGGGGCAGAAAATTACGGCCAGTCCTGACCTGATCCCCGAGGCCCGGACCAGGGCCTGAATTTTTCCGGTTATGTTCAGAAATTCTTCTTTCCTGGAGGTTTCAAGACTCAGCTGGTGCACTTTTTCCCCCTGAAAAAAATTTATTAAAAAAAGTTCATTTTCCCACTTGACAAAGCATTTTTTATGTATTTATATATATTGCCGATAGCACAAGATTTAGTATCCAGGAGCCATGTACAGCACTAAATATTGTTTTTTCAGGCTTTTTTCCTGCCTGGGAAATAATAGCATAAAAGGGGCGCCTGGAGTTAGCGTGGAATCCGAAAAATTTTAGGTTTATAGGGAGGAAGGGATGGTCAAGACCAGTAAAATCACCCGCATTAAAAAAAGAGACGGCGCCATCGTTGATTTCACCCAGGACAAAATAACCAACGCCATCTACAAGGCGATGCAGTCCCAGGGAATCGACGATTACATGGAAGCCCAGCATGTCTCCGACATCGTGGTTTTCGTCCTGGAGGAAAAATTCGGTGGCTACACGATTCCCTCGGTGGAGCAGATCCAGGACATCGTGGAAATGGTGCTGATGAAGCAGGGCTACCACGAGGTGGCCAAGGCCTACATCCTCTACCGCGAGAAGCACAAGGCCATCCGCGAGGCCAAGGAAACCGGCATCAACCTGGAAAGGCTGATCAAGGATTACATCAACGACCACGACTGGAAGGTCCGGGAGAATAGCAACGAGGGCGTGGTCAGCTTTTCCGGCCTGAACGCCAGGATTTCGGGTGAGGTCCTGTCCAACTTTGCCCTGAACAACCTGTATTCCGAGAGAATCAAGAAAGCCCACCTGGAGGGTGATTTTCACATTCACGACCTTTCCTACCCCATAGTCGGGTACTGCGCCGGCTGGTCCATGGAGAACCTGCTGCGCAAGGGTTTCGGCCATGTGCCCAACCAGGTCCATTCTCACCCGGCCAAGCACCTGGAAACGGCCACCCTGCACATGGTGAACTACATCGGCACCATGCAGGCCGAGTTTGCCGGGGCCCAGGCTTTTTCCAGCGTTGACACCTTCCTGGCCCCGTTTGTCCGGGCCGACGGCCTGAGCTACGACCGGGTCAAGCAGGACATCCAGAAACTCATTTTCGGGTTGAATGTTCCCTGCCGCTGGGGCTGGCAGACGCCCTTCTCTAACCTGACCTTCGACTGGACCGTGCCAGAAGACCTGAAGAACAAAAAGGTCATCGTGGGCGGGGAAGAGCTTGATTCCTGCTACGGCGACTACCAGGAAGAAATGGACATGATCAACCGGGCCTTCCTGGAGCTGATGATCGAGGGCGACCTCAAGGGCCGGGTTTTTACCTTTCCCATCCCGACCTACAATATCACCAAGGACTTTGACTGGGACCATCCCAACGCCAGGCTGCTGTTTGAAGCCACGGCCAAGTACGGCATTCCCTATTTCCAGAATTACCTCGGGACCAACCTCAACCCGGGCGACATCCGGGCCATGTGCTGCCGGCTGAACCTGGACATGAGGGAACTGAAGACCCGTCCCGGGAACATGTGGGGAGCCGGGGACCAGACCGGGTCGATTGGAGTGGTCACCATCAACCTCAACCGCATCGGTTACGAAGCCCAGAGCAAGCAGGAGTTCTTCGACAAGCTGAAAGAGATGATGATCCTGGCCAAGGAATCACTGGAGACCAAGCGGGAAGTGGTCAATAACATGCTGGAGAGGGGTCTGATGCCCTACACCAAGGTCTACCTCGGCCACTTCGAGAACCATTTCTCGACCATCGGTATCTGCGGCATGCACGAGGCCTGCATGAATTTCCTGCACAAGGGCATCGGCACGCCGGAGGGCAAGGAATTTACCATCGAAACCCTCAACTTCATGCGCGAGGTGCTCAAGGATTTCCAGGAAGAGACCGGGCATCTCTACAACCTGGAGGCCTCCCCGGCCGAGTCCACTTCCTACCGCCTGGCCCGGCTGGACCGCCAGAAATACAAGAACATTTACACTTCCGGCACGGACAAGCATCCCTATCTCACCAACTCCACCCAGCTCAACGTCGACGCCACCCGGGATATTTTTGAAGCCCTGAAGCACCAGGAAGATATCCAGCCGCTCTACACCGGCGGGACCATCTTTCATGCTTTCCTGCCGGAGGCCATTGACTGGAAGACCTGTCGCCAGCTGGTCCGGAAAATTGCTGAAACCAGGCTCCCGTATTACAGCATTACGCCGACCTTCAGCGTCTGCGACAACCACGGTTATCTCAAGGGGCAGCATCCCGCCTGTCCCGAGTGCGGCGCGGAAACCGAGGTGTTTTCCAGGATCGTTGGCTACCTGCGTCCGGTCAGGACCTGGAATGACGGCAAGCAACAGGAGTTCAGCGACCGGGTAACATATTCCAAGCTGGACTGATAAAAATTTTTCCTGAATAACTCTGCGAGGAGAGGCAAAGGATGGATTATCTGGTTTTTACCCTCCCCGGATGCGCCAAGTGCGATAAGATCAAGGACCTGCTGAAAGCCAGGGGCTTCCAGGCGGTTGAGTACGACGTCAGCACCAAGGAGGGGCGCAACAAGATCCGGGAGTACATCAAAATGCTGCGCCGAGACAGTTCGGGCAGCGTCATCATTCCCACCCTGATCATCGAGGACAACGGCCAGGCCACGGCCGTGCTCAACTCGGCTGAGGAGCTGGACCTTTGGTTGAAATCAAGGGTTTAGAGAAGTTTGCCTCCCGGGATTTCCCGGGACACATCTCGTCCACCGTGTTTGTCGGGGGCTGCAATTTTCGCTGCCCCTTCTGCCACAATGCCGACCTGGTGCTCAACCCGGGTCGGTTGCCCTCCCTGGACCTCAACCTGTTCCTCGGCTACCTTGATTCCCGCAAGGGCTGGCTGGACGGGCTGTGCCTGAGCGGCGGAGAGCCGCTGCTCCACGAGGATATTGAGGTCCTGGCCAGGGTGATCAAGGACCGGGGTTTCCTGGTCAAGGTTGATACCAACGGCTCCTTTCCCGACCGGCTGGAATATCTGATAAGCCAGGGACTGGTGGACTGGCTGGCCATGGACATCAAGGCCCCGCTGGCCAGGTATCCCGAGGTGGTCAGGGCCGAGGTTGATACCGGGAAAATCCAGCAGAGCGTGGAGCTCATCCGTAGCTGCGGGCTGCCTTATGTTTTCAGAACGACCGTTGCCCCCGGCTTGCTGGACGAGTCTGACCTGCTGGAGATTGCGGCCTGGCTGAGAGGTGCCAGCTGCTTCCAGCTCCAGCAGTTTGTGCCGCAGAACACCGTGGACCCGGCTTTCTTAAAAGTTGAACCTTACCCGGCCGAGAAGCTCAGGCTCTGGGCCGAAGAACTCAGACCCTATTTCGATGAAGTCCTGGTGGAAGGAGTTTAAGCCATGAAGGTCCTGATAAAAAAAATCTCGCCCGAGGCCCGGACCCCGGTCTACGGGCACAAGGGAGATGCCGGTTTTGACCTCTTTTCCTGTGTCCAGATGACCCTCAACCCGGGAGAAACGGCGGCCGTGCCCACCGGGCTGCAGATGGCCATACCTTCCGGGTATGTCGGCCTGATCTGGGACAAGAGCGGGATTGCCCTGGGCGGTGTTCATCGCCTGGCCGGGGTGGTGGATGCCGGCTACCGGGGCGAGGTCAGGGTGGTGCTGACCAACCTGGGCAAGCAGCCTTTCATTATAAATAGCGGGATGAAAATCGCCCAGATGCTCATTCAACCGGTGCAGACGGTTGACATCGTCGAGGTCGATTCGCTTGACCAGACCAGCCGGGGCGAGGGCGGTTTCGGCTCGACCGGACTGTACTGACCGGGCCTGCCCTGCCAATAAAATCTAGTTTTCTGATTTCAGAATTAATGGGTAATAGATACAGAGAAGTTAATTCCCGGTTGCTGAATTAGAGGCTTCTCCCCAGAGGGGCTTAATAAAAAGATGAATCACTAAAAGGCCGGCAGGTTATCCTCAATTATTTATTGGTATTTCCCCATGATGTAATTCTGGAGGTGCTCTATGGTAATTTTCTGGCTGGTGATGACCGACTTGACCACGTCCCCGATGGAGATGACCCCGACCAGCTTGTTTTCCTGGATAACCGGCAGGTGGCGGATTCTCTTTTCGGTCATCAGGGCCATGCATTCTTCGGCCGTGCATTCCGGGTTGACGAAGTAGACCTGGGTGGTCATGATTTCCCGGACCGGAGTTTCCAGGGAGGATTTCCCCTTGAGGACAACCTTGCGGGCATAATCCCGCTCCGAGATAACACCTACCACCTGGCCACCTTCGACCACGATCAGGGCGCCAATTTCCCTTTCGGCCATGATTTTCAGGGCCTCGTAGACGGTGGTGTCCGGCGAAACGGTCCAGACCTGGTGCCCTTTTTCCTCGAGCATTTGCTTAACCGTGATCATTCTCCCTCCTTGACCAGAAGCCCGGCTGCCGATTTCAGGAGCCCGGCGCTATTTATATATTAGAATCCGCACCCGGTGTCAAATCGGTTTATTGGGTCAGTCAAAGTAACCGGTCAGGTCATCCCGGTTCAGTTTCTGCTCCAGGGCTACCCTGGCCACGGCCCTGGCCACGTTGCGGTGCAGTCCCCGGTCCAGGGCATTGGGCACGATTTCTCCGGTCGGGGCATAGTCGGCAATGGCCCTGGAAGCGGCCAGCAGCATTTCCCGGGTAATCCGGGGGACGTTGGCATCCACCGCCCCGCGGAAGATACCCGGGAAACCGAGGACGTTGTTGATGACCTTGCCGTCGGCGGCATAGGCTGCCCCGGCGGCCATGGCCTCTTCCGGTTCGATTTCCGGGTTGGGGTTGGACAGGGCCAGTATGATCTGGTCTTTTCTGACCATGTCTTTCTTGATAAGGCCGGGGACTCCGGTGGTGGCGATGACCACCTGGCAGGAGGCCATTATTTCCTTGAGGTCTGAAACCAGGCCGCCGGCCTGCTGGAGCCGGGCCGTGGCCTCCGGGTTGATGTCAGCCCCCTTGACCGGCCTGTCCAGGAAAAACATCAACATCCGGGACAGGGCCAGCCCGGCCGCTCCCAGGCCGATAACCCCGATGCAGCTCTTTTTGAGGTCCCGGCCGGTTACCTTCGAGATATTAATCAGGGCGGCGGTCACCACGCAGGCAGTGCCGTGCTGGTCATCGTGCATGACCGGGATATCCAGCCGGGATTGCACCTGTTCTTCGATATAGAAGCAGCGGGGAGCAGAAATATCTTCGAGCTGGATGGCGCTGAAGGTCGGGGCGATGTTGACCACGGTCTCGATAATCCGGTCCGGGTCCTTGGTGTTGAGAAGAACCGGAACGGCTGACAGTCCGGTCAGCGTTTCCATCAGGCTGGCTTTGCCCTCCATCACCGGCATGGCCGCCAGCGGGCCGACGTCTCCCAGTCCCAGGACGGCGCTGCCGTCGGTGACGATGGCCACCAGGTGGCGGATGGCCGTGTAGCGCCTGGCCAGGGCCGGGTTCTTCTTGATGAGCAGGCTGACCTCGGCCACGCCCGGGGTATAGACTTTCCTGAGGACGCTGATGTTATTGATCTCGTAGCGGGAGCGCACGGCGATCTTGCCGCCCTGGTGCATCTCCAGGACCTCATCCCTGACTTCCAGCAGTTCGGCCCGGGGATAGGCCTTGACCGCTTTGATCACTCGCTCCAGGTGGGCCTCGTCGTCGACGAAGATGGTGATGTCCCTATCCATGTAGTTGGTGCCCATGTGAATGATCTTGATTTCACCCACGTAAGCCTGTTCGGCCCCGATGGCCGACAGCAGGCCGCCAAAGATGCCTGGCTTCTGCAGCAGGCGGCAGCGCAGGGTCCGGACTAATTTATCTTCCCACCACATGATTTTTCTCCTTCTTTCCGGTTGGGAAACCTAATTATATAACTTTTTGCCCGGGGGCGGTATGGCCCGAGCCACGGATCCAGCGGATTTTTGTCTGCTAATTAAAAAAAGGAAGTTGTTACCACCTCCAAATTGAGATCGGCGGGGTCATGTAACGATTCAGGTGGCTGGTCACCTTAACTTGCGGTCAGGACTTCCTGCGGCTGAAATGATAATAGAAAATTGGAATCACCAGGAAGATGAACAGGGCCGAGGCGGTCAGCCCACCCAGGGTGGCCAGGGCCAGGCTGGACCAGATCTGGCGCCGGCCGCTTTCCAGCTGTATCAGCAGCAGGGGAAGCAGTCCGAAGACCGTGGTGGCCGTGGTCATGAACACCGGCCGGATTCTCTCCCTGGTGCCCTTGATGACCGCTTCCACCAGGTTCAACCCGGAACTCTTCCTGGTGTAATTGATGTGGTCGACCAGGATGATGGCGTTGTTGACCACGATTCCGGCCAGGAGGATCAATCCGATGTAAGCCGAAGAGTCGAAGGGATAACCGGCAATGACGAAAGCCAGGAAGACACCGGCCAGAGACAGGGGAACCGCCAGCATGACTATGAAAGGCTGGATGAATGACTCGTAGAGGGCGGCCAGGATGACAAAGATGATGGCCAGGGCGGCCAGCAGCCCGAACTGGAGCTGGGATTTTTCCTCGGTGGTCATAAAGTAGCCGTATTCCATGGTAGCGGTAAAACCCGGCGGCAGGCTGAGAGAAGAAAAAATAGCCTTGCGGTAATTTTCGGCAGCCTTGTAGGGCCCCTTGAATTCCCACATGACCGTCATCTGGAATTGCTGGTTTTCCCTATAGATTGAGCCGGGTATCTGCTTTTCTTCCAGGGCCAGCAGGTCCCTGACCTGGAGCTGCTCTCCGGACGGGGAGACCAGCAGCATCTCCAGCAGCCGGTTGAGCTCCTGGTTCTCGGCTTCGGGAAACTTGATTTCGATAAGCCTTTCCTTCCCCTGGATGACGGCCTGGAGCCTGAGGCCGAAGGTTCCGCGAACCATGCTCTGCAGCTGGTAGAAAACATAATTGGGGTCAAGGTTGTACCTGGCCAGGGCTTCTTCCTTGATCCTGAGCACGTACTCGGTCGAGGTGACGTCGCCCCAGTAGTACTGCCCGGTGATGGACTTGATTTCGCCCACCCTGGGATTCCGCCTGAGCCTGGTCTCCAGGTCAGAAGCGATGTCCTGGAGCTTTTTCAGGTTGTAGCCGTAGATTCTAATGTAGGAATCCAGGTAGCGGCCGGCGCTCATGGCCGAATAGTAGCCCTGGGGGTCAAAGCCATAGACACCGATGCTAACCCCGGCAAAGTTGGTGGCCAGCCTGATGAGCTCGTCTTTCAGGATGTAGGGATGGGCCGAGAGTTCCACCTCGGGCGGGAAGGTTATGTCCAGGAAGCCCCGTTCGCTGAAGACCTGGCTGTTGACCTGTTTTTCGCAGGGGTAGGCCAGGGCCCTGTCTTCGAATTTCCGGATGAGCTCGTCGGTGGCCTCGATTCTGGTCCCGGCCGGCATGGTAACTGAAACGTTAAGCCGGTCCCGGGAATACCAGCGGAAAAATTCTCCGATGGTCACGTTTTTCCTGAAAGTCCGGTAGCTGCCGAAGGTGATGAGCCCGATTATCAGCAGGATTTCCACCGGGTGCTTCAGGCTGAAGCGGAGAATTTTTTCAAAGACAGAAAAGAAACGGCTGCCCGGCTTTTTCTTTCTCAGGAACAGCAGGCGCGGGCTGAGAGCAGGGATCAGGGAAAAGGAGACCAGGAGCGAGGTGGTAAGAGCCAGGGACATGACTATCCCCAGCGGCAGGTAATAGATCCGCAGCCTGCCCTGGAAAAACGGGAAACAGAAAAACACCCCGATCGTGGTCAGGGTGGAGGCCAGCACCGGAGTAATGACCTGGCGGGCTCCTTCCACCGCGGCTTCCTTCGGTTCCAGGCCGGACTCCCTGAGCCTGAGGATGTTTTCAAAAACCACGATGGAGTTGTCGACAAAAATCCCAAAACCCAGGGCCAGGGCTCCCAGGGTCAGCATGTTCAGGGAAATCTTGAAAAGGTAGATGAAATTGAAGGATATAACTGCCGAAAAGATAACCGAGGACAGGATCAGGAGCGAAGGCGATAGCCTCCTGATGATGATGAAAATCATCAGGAAGATGATCAGGGTGATAACCGCGGCCAGCAGGTAGAGATGGCGGAGGTTATCCAGAATTTCCTGGCTTTCGTCATCAACCACCCGGAAAATCAGGTCGGCGGGCAGGTTCTTCTTAACCTGTTCCAGCCGGTTCTTGACCTCCCTGGCTACCTTCAGAGTGTTTTTGCCCTTTTCCTTGAGGACCCGGAGCATGATGGTGGGCTGACCGTTTATCCGGTTCAGGTGAAAAATCTCGGCATATTCCAGGCTGATGGTGGCCACATCCTTCACTCTGACCGGGACCGGGCCCTGGTGGCGGATTATCAATTCACCCAGGTCCCGGGTGTCGACGGGAGCCATGGCCACCCGCAGCAGGTATTCTTCCCGGTCTTTCTGGACCCTGGCCGACGGGTAAACCTCGAGGGCCTGGACCAGGGCCTGGACAATCATGTAGGGATGAAGACCCAGGTCCCTTAGTTTTTTCTGGTCGAGGGTCAGGCGGAGGTTGAGGTCTGAACCCCCGCTGACCTCAACTTTGGAAACGCCGTTAATCGACCCCAGCCCTATTTCCAGCCGGTCCTTGACGATTTCCCGGAGGGTCTGCAGAGGATAATTGCCGGAGATGGTGTAGGTAAGGAAGGGCCTGACCCTGAAATCTTCGGGAATGTAAGGTTCAACCACCGGCTTGACCCCGTAGGGGAGCTCCGGCAGGACCCGGCCGATGGCCTCTCTCAGGGCCAGGTTGGCGAATTCCAGGTTGACCCTGGGGTCGAATTCAATGGTCAGCCGGCAGGAGCCAATGTTGCTGGTGGAGCTGATCTTGCGAATTCCCCTGACAGTCAGGGCGGCCTCTTCCAGGATGGCCGTGACCTGGGTCTGCATGACCTCGGGCGAGGCCCCGGGCCAGGAGGCGGACAGGTCAACCCGGGGAAATTCCTCCTGTGGGGCCAGTTCCAGCGGAATGTGGAACAGGGAATAAAGACCGAGGGCCAGCAGGGCCAGGTAGACCATCAGGGTGGCCACCGGTCGCTCTATGAAGAATCTCATCTTGGCTCAACCAGTAACGATTCAGGCTTCCCGCCTTCTGAGCCTGGTCTCCACAAATTCGTAAAGAACCGGAATGAGGACCAGGGTCAGAAAGAGCGAAGAGGTCAGTCCGCCGATGACGGCTATGGCCAGCGGCCGCAGCAGTTCGGCTCCGCGGCCCAGGCCCAGGGCCATGGGAATCAGCCCGGCCACCGTGCTCAGGGTCGACATCATGATCGGCCGCAGACGGGTGGCCGTTCCTTCCACCACCGCCCGGCGCAGGGGGTGTCCCTCGCGCCGGAGCTGGTTGATGTAATCTATCTCCACTATGGCGTTGTTGACCACGATCCCCACCAGGACCACCACCCCGATCAGGGAGATGACGTTCAGGCTCTGCCCGGTCGCCAGCAGCAGGACAACAGTTCCTACTAATCCCATCGGAATAGTAAACATTATCAGGAACGGGTGGAGCAGGGACTCGAACTGGGCGGCCATGATCATGTAAATCAAAACCACGGCCATCAGGAAAGCCAGGAGCAGCGAGCGGAAGCTGGTGGCCATTTCCTCTCTCTCGCCGCCGAACAGGATGCGGTATTCGGCCGGCAGGTTCATCTGCTGGATCAGGCCCTGGATCTCCGGCACCACCCGGCTGAACTTCCGGCCCCGGAGGTTGGCCGTGATCAGGATTTCCCGTTCCTGGTTTTCCCGCCTGATTTCATTCAGCCCCTCCACCAGCTCGTAGCTGACCAGCTCCCGCAGCGGGATGAGCGACTGGCCGAAAGGATAGAAAGAGTCGAGCACCCGGTCGACCGTCTTCCTGGATTCCGGCTCCAGCCAGACCCTGACGTCGTATTTCTTTTCCATTTCCCGGTACTTGGTGGCCAGCGTTCCCCTGATGGCCTGGACCAGGAAGCTGGCCAGCTCTCCGGGCGAAAGGTTGGGATAGCGGGCCAGGGCCTCACGGTTTATTTTTAGAAGGAGTTGAGGTTTTCCCTTTTGCAGGTTGAGGTTGACGTCGGTCAGTCCAGGAACGGCCCGCAATTTCCCGGCAAACTCCTGGGCCATCCGCCGCAGGATGTCCATGTTCTGACCCTTGACCTTGAGCACGATCTGGCCTGAGGTCAGGGCCAGGAATTCGCCCAGGGTGGTCTGCTCCCGGCTGACGGAATAGGACAGTTCCGGGAAACCGGACAGGTATTTCCTGGTACCGGCCATCAGACCCTCAAGTGCCCTGGAATTCCTGGCTTCAACCGTCACCACCGCCGAATTGACCGAGACATCCGGGCGGAAGGATTCGCTGCTGGAAATTATTCCTACCTGGGAAAAAACTCTCCGGCAATCAGGTTGCTGGCGCAGCCAGTTTTCAACCAGCGAAACGATTTCTTCGGTCTGGGGCAGTGAATATTCGGCCGGGGTCTTCAGGCTGAGGTTAAAACTCGAGGTCCTGATGGGCGGCATCAGTTCCCGCGGCAGAACCAGGCCCAGTACCAGGATCAGCGAGAAAAGAACTGCGGTCAGGTAGAAGGTGGTTTTCTTGTGGTCGAGTGACCAGTTCAAAAAGAGGGAATGCCGGTCCACGAATTTCTGGTAGTTCCGGTTAAAGGACCGGAAGATGGCCTCAAAAACGGGTTTCAGCAGGCCTGAGATTAAGCCTAAGATGCGGCCGAGAACCCAGCCAACTCCTCTGGCCGCCGTGACCAGCAACCAGGATAGAAGCAAGACCAGGTTGTATAGTACGAACTTGAGACCAAGCCAGGGATAGAACCACCAGCCCTTTACTCCAGCTTCGGTCTGAATTTTCCTGAAGCCAAGGAAATTGAAGCGGGGCAGGATTCTGTCCGGCCAGGACATCAATCTTTGGCGCGAGGCCAGCATCGGCAGCAGGGTGACCGAGACCAAAAGGGCCGAAAGCAGGGTATAGGTCACGGTCAGGGCCGTGTCCCTGAACAGCTGCCCGGCCAGGCCTTTGACATAGATCACCGGCAGAAAAACCACGATGGTGGTCAGGACCGAAGCCACCACCGGGCTGATAACCTCGCGGGTGCCCAGGCTGGCCGCCTCCCTGACCGGCTTTCCCAGCTGGCGGTGCCGGAAGATGTTTTCCGAGACCACCACGGCCGTATCGTCCAGCATGCCCACTCCCAGGGCCAGGCCTCCCAGCGACATCAGGTTCAGCGTGATGTCGCGGAGAAAAAGAATGTTAAAAACTCCGATGATGGAGATGGGGATGACCGTCCCTATGATCAGCGGCGACTTCCATTCCTGCAGAAAAATCAGCAGGGTCAGGAAGGCCAGGATGGCCCCCTGGATAATCTCTTCCCTGGTGGAGTCTATGGCGCTCTGAATATAGCCGGCCTGCTCGGAAATGACCTCGAGATTTATCTCCGGGTTTTCTTTCCTGATTTGCTCTATGACTTCCCTGGCGGCCCGGGTGACCTTGACCGTGTTGGCCCCGTATTCTTTTCTGACCAGCAGCCCGATGCTGTCCAGCCCGTTCAACCGGGTGGTTCCCTCCCGTTCCTTGATGGTGTCAACCACCCGGCCGATATGCTTTAACAGGACCACGCCCCCGTCCCCGGTAAACTTGACCGGGATGTCTTCAATTTGGCCGACCCGGCTGAACTCTCCGGCGATCCTGAGAGAATAGATGAATTTTCCCTTGAGAATGGTCCCGCCCTGCAGGCTGCGGTTAAAACTGGCTATTTTCTGTGAGATAGTCTCAATGTTCAGGCCGTAAGCGGCCAGCTTTTCCGGGTCCACCTCCACCTGGATTTCTCTTTCCACCCCGCCGGTGATTTCCACCGCGGCAATTCCTTCAATCTGCTCCAGCCTGGGCTTGATCATCTCCTCGGCCAGTTCCTTGAGTTCCAGCAGGCTACGCTCCCCGGTCAGGGCCAGGGTCATGATGGGACTGCTCTGGGGGTCGAGCGAGATGATGACCGGCTTTTCGCAGCCCTCGGGCAGGCTGTCCCGGGCCGAGTCCAGCCGCTCCCGGGTGTGGAGCAGGGCAAAGTCCATGTCGGTGCCCCAGGTAAACTCCAGGCTGATAAAGGAAAAACCCTCCTTGGACACGGATTCCACCCGGCGCAACCCGGGAATCCGGCTGACCGAGGTTTCCAGGGGCACGGTGACCAGAATTTCCACTTCTTCCGGGGCCACTCCCGGATACTGGGTGATGACCGACAGGCGCGGATAACTGATGGAAGGAAGAAGGTCGATGCTGAGATGACCGAGAGAGACCACCCCCAGCAGAATGATGGCGGTAAAAAACATCAGGGTGGTGACCGGTCGCTCTATGGAAAATCTGGCGGGGTTCATGGTCACTTCTCCCGCTTCGGGTTCGTCATTCCACCACCCGGACGGGCGAGTCATGGGCCAGCGTCAGGTGTCCCTCGACGATGACCTGTTCCCCTTCCTTAACCCCGTCCAGTACTTCCACGAACTGCTCGTTTTCTTCCCCGGTCTGGATGTAACGCCACTTGGCCAGGCCATTTTCTATTACGAAGACCAGCGGCCGGCCACCCCGGACCAGGACTGCTGCCTGTGGCACGAGCAGCCGGCCGGGGAAAACCTCGGAAACTATTTCTACCTCGGCATGCATGCCAGGCTTTATTTCTCCAGATGGATTATCCAGGTGGATGAAAACACTGCAGGTCTTTTCCGTCGGGCTGACCAGGGGACTGATGGCCGCTACCCGGCCTCGAAAGACCTTTCCCGGGTAAGCCGAGAAACGGACATCGGCTTCCCGGCCGATTTTTATCTTGCCGATCAGGGTCTCCAGGACCTTGGCTTCAATTTTAAGCTGGCTGAGGTCGACTACGGTACATATTTCCCGCCCAATTTCGATGTTCTCTCCCGGAGCTACTTTTATCAGGGTGACCACCCCGGAAAATGGGGCGGTGATCCTGGTCTTTTCCAGTTCCATCCTGGCTCTCTTGACGCTGACCTCGGCCTGGGTCAGTCCCTTGGAAGCGGCGATTATTTCATCCCTCTTAAGGCCGCTGCCGATCAGGGCCAGCTCATATTCGCGGCGGGCCCTGTCCAGCTCGGCCTGGCTTATTCGGCCCTCACTGTGGGCAGCCTCGGCCTGGAGGAAGGTTTCCTCCGCTTTTTTAAGCTTTTCCAGGTCTTCCGGGTTCCCGCTGAGGTCGGGCTGCTGGAAAAAACGGTCCAGTAACAGCTCTGACAGGGCTTTAAGCCGGGTGGCTTCGTCCTGCTCCAGTTGCAACCGGTAGGGAGTGTCATCCAGCTCGGCCAGGACTTGTCCCGCCCGCACCGCCTGGCCTTCCTGGATGTTGAGCTTTTTAAGCACTCCCTTGACCTCGGCCTTCAAGACAACTTTTCTCTCGGTGAAGACTTCGCCCGGAGACTTTATCCTTTTTTCCAGGTCGGACACCCGGGCCGTGGCTACCTTAACCGGCAGGGGAGCGGTGGACTGGGACTCTGTGGCTGCGGTAGCCGAAGCGGATTCACTGCCGCCAGAACTTCCCCCGGACTTTTTCCTTAAAAGCAGCCAGGCACCCAGGGCCAGGGCAAGAATGATTATAATGATAAGCGTGATGACCAGGGGCTTTGAACTTTTGCTCATTTTTTCCGCCTGTAGCCAATTTAAATTTACATTACTTTAAAACGACGTAAAAAGTCAAAAAGTTATCTCACGGGTTTCGGCCGGGACGGCCGCCGGAATTTATCCGGCAAATGAGATTTTTTTGCCGAAAATGGATATAATATCCGCTCCTGGTGTTTCGGCAGTGCTTATCTGGATGCCAGGTTGCTGCCGGAGGCTGTGCATCTGTTTTGCCCGGTTGTAGTTTATAATAATTGATAAAGCGGGCCGGTCGCACCAGACCGGGGCCTGCCTGGAAATAATGTCAGGAAGGTTAAGCATGAAATCTGGAAAGGGAAAACCGGTAACCGGAGGACGGGTTTTCGGGTTGGTTGGCCTGGTGGCTTCGGCTGCGGTCCTGGCCGCTCTTATTCTGATGGGGTTCAGGACTGTTTCGAACGTACCGGCAAATGAAAAACCCGTCCCGACTCCCCGGGTGGCCCTGGCCGGGATTTCTCTTCCCTTTGTGCCAAATGAAGGACAATGGGATAACCAGCTGAAGTTTCGGGCAGACCTGTTCACCGGGGCCCTGGCCGTGACCGACCGGGAATTGATATTCAGCCTGCTGTCTTTCGACCAAGGTCAAGCTGAAGTCAAGGCCGGGGATACCGATCTTCCGGAAGATGCTCAGAACAGGGCCCGGCTCCTGGTCTTCAAGGAGAGATTCCTGAGCGCTAATGGACAACCGGCAGTTTTTGCCCTGTCAGGCAAGCAGCCGGCTGGTACCAGGGTAGCCTATTTCCGCGGGCAGAATTCAGGTTCCTGGAAGAGCAGGCTTGCCGGCTATAATTACCTCGGATTGGGCGAAATTTATCCGGGAATAGAAGTTGAGCTCCGGGCCTCGGGCGGGAACGTCGAGAAGTTCTTCTACCTGCGCCCGGGCTCCAGGGTTCAGGACATAAATGTTAAGGTTGAAGGAGTGGAAGCTCTCAGCCTTTCAGACGATGGCCACCTGGTTCTTCACACGGCGGCCGGACCGCTGGAGATGGTTAAACCGGTGGGTTACCAGGAAATTGATGGCCGGCGGGAATACGTGGAGGTGGCCTACGAGGTCCGGACCCGGGAGGAGTACGGGTTCAAAATCTGCGGTGCTTACAACCCGGATTATACCCTGGTCATCGACCCGGCCCTGAGCACTCTCAGCGCCTCCACTTATATCGGAGGTACGGGTAATGACCGTGGCTACTGCGTTGGCGTTAACGCTGAAGGCCAGGTCTATGTGGCCGGCTATACCGTATCCGTTCTTCAATCCGATTTTCCAACCACCACCGGCGTCATAGATACTTCAGCCAACGGAAGCTTCGATATTTTCGTTTCCAGGCTCAACAATTCCCTGACCCAGCTTGAGGCTTCCACCTATCTGGGCGGCCAGGGAGCCGATTATGTCAACGGAATGAGCATCGATGGAGAAGGCAATGTATATCTTACCGGTATTACTTCCTCCCGGGATTTCCCGGTAACTACCGGGGCTTTCCAGACCCAGTACCGGGGCGGAGAGTATGATGCTTTTGTGGTCAAGATTGCCCCCAACCTGGACCTGCTGCTGGGCGGAACTTACCTCGGCGGAAGCGGGACAGATTACTCGGCAGCCCTGGCCCTGCTGCCTGCCCAAAATGCCGTGGTGATTGGTGGCATGACAGATTCAGCCAATTTTCCGGTCACCGAAGGAACTTACAGCACCAGCCTTAGTGGTGGCCAGGATGCTTTTGTGGCCATCCTCGGCGGCGGACTGGATAGCCTGGTCGCGGCTACCTTCATCGGTGGCGGGGATTATGACATAGCCTCGGCCGTTTCGGTCGATGGCCTCGGTCATTTCTGGGTGGCCGGGCGCACCCGGTCGGCGAATTTTCCAGTGACTGCCGGCGCTTTTGACGGAACTTATAACGGAGACTATGACGGATTCGTGCTGCATCTCAGCCCGATGCTTGACTTTATATATTCTTCAACCTATATCGGGGGCAGCGGGGCCGATTACCTTTATGCTCTGGCTCTTGACGGGGCGGTCAACCCGGCTGTTTATGTCGCCGGATACACCAGCAGCAGCGACTTCCCGGTCACCGAGGGTGCTTATGACACCACCTTTGCCGGTTTGACCGATATCTTTGTCAGCAAGTTTGACAGCTCCCTGGGTTCTCTCATTGGCTCCACTTTCGTGGGCGGGGTGTCTGATGACCGCTGCCGGGCCCTGGTGGTGGACAACCGCGGAAATCCTTACCTGGCCGGCTGGACCAGGTCGGCCGGTTATCCAATAACCATCAACACCTACGACCCAAGCCACAACGGCGGCTGGGATGCCGTGGTCACCAAGCTATCGGTCAAGCTGGGCGCGGTTCTGGCCTCCACCTTTCTCGGCGGGGCGGCCGATGACCTGGCTTACGGCCTGGCCCTTGATGGTCAGGGGAATGTCTATGTAACCGGCTATACTCAATCTTCGGCTTTCCCGGTGACCGATGAAACCTATGACAAGGAAATCAGCGGAACCGACGTGTTTGTGGCCAGGTTTGCCGCAGTCGGCAGCTACGAGCTCACAGTCAGCAGGGCCGGGACAGGCAGCGGACTGGTCAGCAGCCAGGACGGCGGAATAGATTGCGGGTCCGATTGCTCGGAATCGTACGATGAAGGATATACTGTTACCCTGACCGCCACCCCGGGCGAGGGCTCGGTCTTTGGCGGCTGGAGCGGGGATGTGACTGGCCCTGATAATCCCATCAAGATTGTCATGGATTCTGACAAATCGATTACGGCCAAGTTCGTCCCGGCCGAAGATACCTATACCCTGACCGTGCTCAAGTCGGGCCCGGGCAATGGCACCGTGACCAGCGAGGATGAAGAAATAAACTGCGGTGAAGTCTGCTCGGCCACCTACCCGGCCGGAACCCTGGTGAAATTGACTGCCACCCCGGATGAGTTCTCCGGTTTTGACAGCTGGCAGGGAGATATTTCCGGCACAACCAAGACCATCAGCTTCATAATGGACGGCGATAAAACGGCCGTGGCCGTCTTCGGGCCATATCCGCTGGCCGACCTGACCGGGGAATGGAGCAGCCTGAAAGTATCCCGGTTCCTGGGCCAGACCATAATCCTGAGCGGTTTCCTGAAGATGATCAATGACGGCGACGGGGAACTTAAAGGTAATTATAAGATAGCTTATTATCTGTCACCGGACGGCCAGAGCCTGGGAACACTGCTGGAAACGAGGAGTCTCAGTTACAATCTGACGGCTGATTCCACCCGGCTGCTCACCTTTGTCAAATATCTCAGCCAGAACCTGAACCCGGTGGGCAAGTACCTGATAGCGGTGATGGATGTGGACAACGAGATAGAGGAAAAGAACGAAGACAATAACCGCGTGGTCTACGGGCCAATTACCATGTCTACCGGGAGCGGGACGGGAGAACAGGAACAGCGGCTGGAATTGAAAAAACTGTCTGAGGCCGTCAAGAATAAGCTGGGGAAATAAGGAATTATCGTGGAGGCCAGGATGAAGAAAACAGGAGCACTGCTGGTTGCTTGTCTGATACTTGCCGCGACGGCCATCGGGGCTGAGCCCCGGCTGGCCTTTTCGCTCCGCGGCAGCTATTACGTTCCCTCTTCCACCACCTTTAACAAGGAATACGTCCCGGCGGTCAATGCCAGCCTGAAACAGCTCTCGGATTTCCTGGCTGAAGTGGGTTTAGCCGGGACCAGCCGGAACCTGGCCGAAATAAGTGGGACCTTTTCCTTCGGCGGCGAACTGGAATTCAAGGCCGGGCCGCAATTTTTTGTGGCCCTGGGAGCCGAGTACATTTTCAAGAATGTTCAGAGCGAGCTCAACGTCAGCGGGACGGTGGACCAGGTGGCCATTGAAGTGGCTCAGCAGGGCAAGGTCGGGCTGTCCAGCCTGCCGTTGCTGCTGACCATCAGGATCAATCTCCCCATCACCACGCTGCGGGTTTACCTGGGTGGTGGCGCCGGCTATTATTTCAACCGGGCGGTAATTACCGAAAGATGGCGCTGGCTGGAGAACCTGATGAAGATATCGGAGAGCGACCGGAAGATCGTGGCCACTTCCCAGAATATCTTTCCCCATGCCAACCTCGGGGCCGACCTGTCCATCTCCTCGAGGTTTTATCTAAGCGGCGATATCAGGGTGCCCTTTGGCACGGTCAAGGCCTTCAAGATAAAAAGCGATTCACTGGATTCCGCCACGGTGGGACAGAACCTGACCTTCGTTAATAGCGAGGGACTGGAAACTGATTTCAGATGGGAGCTCATCGGGCCGGTTATTTCTGTCAGCCTTAAATATAAGTTTTAAGCCTAACAGTCCATCAGCCGGGACCATTTTCCCTTTTGTTTTAATGAAATCGGGTTGCCTTTGGCTACAAAGCCCGGTGCCCACGATATCCGATCTTCTTCTAACCATGGGAGCGCGACCATCTGGGCCACCGCTCACCCTTGTCGGAACCGGGCTGCCAGCCAGGTTAACCTAAGTAACTGACCGGCTGCTGTTCGGATTTCAGCCCATGCCTGCGGATTACTTTCAGTAAAGATTCCTGTTGATTTTATGATTTATTTAATGCTATATAAGAACCGGGAAGCGGGGCCAGAAGGATTGGCTGGCAATCGGGCAGGGTAACAGGAGGGAAGATGCCAGGAGCAGGCAAGAAGGTTTTTTCGGGTCAGCGGTTTGAAACCACCATCGCCATCATCATCGTCCTGGCCATAGTGGCCACCAACATCCTGGTTCATTACAAGCCTTACCTGCTGAATTTTTTCTTTCTGCCGGTAATTTTTGCCGGCTATTACCTGGGCCGCCGCCGGGCGGTGACCATAGCCATCAGCTGTATCCTGCTGGAAGCTCTGTACCTGGTTTTTTCCCGGCAGGTTTTTGGAATTCAGCTTGGCCTTAACCGGGATGACCTGATCTTCCTAATTTCCTGGGCCGTCTTCCTACTGCTCACGGCCTGGATTGTCGGGGTGCTGAGTGAAAAACGGGAAAAAGAAGTATTCAACCTGAAGAGAGCCTATGCCGGTATCCTGTCCATCGTCCTGAAATACCTGGAGGTGGGCGAGGAGGGTAAATCCCAGGCCGAGCAGGTCTCGGAACTGGCCGGGAAAATTGCTTCCGTCATGGAGATCAACAAGGTTGAAGTGGAGAACATAAAATCGGCAGCTTTGCTGAGCGATATCCCGGAACTCCAGAACTGTCTGCCGCTGTTCAGTCAGACCACCCGGTACATGGAGCAGGAAAGCCTGGCCCAGCTCCAGCTGAATGACCGGGAGAAAATAATGCTGAAAACCGCGGCCCTGATCCTGACCGAAATTCAACCGCTCCTGCAGAGCTATTACGTGCATTACCGGCAGAAAGCCGGGGAGATGGACAAGAGCCTGAACTCCATCCCGGTGGGGGCGGCCATCATCGCCCTGGCCGAGCTGTACGTCAGGATGGCCCGGCAGGGAAAGGTCAAGGTCGGTCCGGAAGAAATTTCTTCGCTGGAAGATCTGCAGAAACTCAAGGGTCGCTATTTCCCGGACAGGGCGGTGGAGGCCTTAAGGCTTGTTATCTACTGAAGCGGCCGGAGATAAACCCCGGGTGCCATCCCGATGACAACCCGGCTGACCAGAATTGTGGGCCTCGACCTGGCCGGTTCTCCGCACAGGCCAACGGGCTTCTCTCTTATCAAGGGCAGGGCAATTTTCACCTCGGTTCTTTTCACCGACCAGGAAATCTTCGAGGCAGTGCGAAAAACCGACCCGCTGCTCGTGGCCATCGATGCGCCATTGAGCCTGCCTCCCGGCCGGCGAGACATCGAGGACCGGAGGGGTGGTCATTTCCGGAGCTGTGACCTGGAGCTGAGAAAGCGTGGTATCCGCTTCTTCCCCATAACCCTGGGCCCGATGCGCGCTCTGACCCGGAGGGGCCTGGAGTTGAAATCAGAGTTTCTCCGGTCGGGGTATGAAGTAATAGAAATTTATCCGGGCGGTGCCCAGGATATCTGGGGATTGCCCAGGGCCGGCCATGACAGGAAAAAGCTGGCCCGTGGCCTGGAAAAACTGTCCCGGAAGGAGTTCAACCTCGGCCTGAGCCGAAAAGCAAAGCCCTGGCCGCAGATGTCGGCCGATGAACTCGACGCGGTCACCGCGGCCCTGGTCGGCCTTTTGTACTGTCAGGGGCGGGCCGAGCTTTATGGCAGGGGAAAAAAGATAATAGTCATGCCGGCAGGAGGGGAGCGCAGGTCGGGTAGATCTGGTAATAAGACTGTCCGGGCAAAAAGCTGAATCTCAACGGAATCAGACAAGCCAGGGCTTCAAAGAAATCAAAACTGCCCATTGACCTAAAGGTGCGACCATAGCTAGGCCCGGTTACCACCGGTTAAAAACTGACCACGCACTATTAGATCCTGAAGAGATAGGATACTTTAAGGGTGGTAGAATGCCCTCTTTCTGTTTCCAGGAACTCTCGCCGCTGGCTTTTCTTGAAGCTGAGCTGGATGATGCTTCCGGCCCCGAGGTAGTAGCCGGCCAGGAAATCAAAGCTGTACTGGTTTTCCCTTGTTTCGCCCAGCAGCATGGTGCTGAGAAAGAGTTTTTGAGTTATCTGGTAATGCAGGGAGGCTTCGTAGGTCAGCCCCTCGAATACCTCTTCCCCGGTAGCTGACAGCAGCTGCCTGATGTAATCCGCGCCGAAGGACAGTTCGATGTTGCTCCTGGGTTTCAAGGAGATACTGCCTTCCAGGCTGAGCTGGCTACCGGGACTTACGGCCGTAAAGTCTTCATTGTAGATGCCCCTTCTCTGCCAGTTGCTCTCCAGGCTTATTTCTTTCAGGAAGCCGCCTCTTTCCCAGTCGAAGTCGAAGTTGGCTCCATAATTTTTCAGAAATTCGCCGTTCCAGACCAGGTCATCCTCCGGTGTCAGCACCTGGTACTGGCTCTTTCCGGTGAAAACGCCGTAATGGAATTCTATCCGGTTGAACAGGTCCCAGAACATCATGAACTCCAGCTGCTCGCTCACTTTTCGACCGTATGAGTCCTGGTTAATGTTGCCCTGGATGTCCCAGCTCAGCCTCTGGACCGTGCCCTGGTTGAAACGCCAGGCATAGCCCAGCATGGCCTCCAGCGCCTGAAAATCGACCCGGTTGAGGTAGCCGGCCCTGAGCCTGGCGTTATCTTCTATCCTTTCAAAGCTGGCAGCCAGCTGCAAACCGGCATCCGGCTCCCGCTGGAACTCGATCTGGTGTATTCCGTTTCTGGAATTGTTGCCGGCCGAGTTGAAACAGAAAATGCTGGCCCCCCGAATATAATAGATATCCTTGAAGTTGAAGCTGTAATCAAGGGCCAGGTTCTGGCTGGTGGAGTCCTGCTCGTCGACTCCGGTGTAATAAATCCCGATCTGTGAGTTCTTGAAGATGTCGCGCTTGAGACGGAACACCCTGAACTTGGATGAGCCGTAGTCCGTCTTGTTGAGGGCGCCCAGTATGCCGAAGGAATACCTGCCCGTCTTGCCCGAAATCTTGGCGGCCAGCCTCGGGTCCCTGATCCGCCGGGAATAGAAGATCCTGGTACCGGTGGCCAGGCTGAAGTACTGGCTGCCCTCGGTGAAGAACGGGCGGTTTTCCTGAAGGTAGTTTTCGTAGGGCGAGAGCTGGTAGAGAAACGGGTCGGACTCGACCTGGCTGAAATCGGGACTGGCCGTGACATCAAGGTAAAGGTTGGGCTGGATGCCGTATTTCACGTCCACTCCCACTGCCAGCTTGTCGTCCTTCTCATCCTCCCAGCGGGAAGAACGCACCCCGGCATAGGGAAAGATTTCCAGGTTGTGACCGGCCTTGATTCCACTTAGTCCCCTCAACTCGGCCATCTGGTGGAGGCGGGGCAGGTCCCTCTTGACCTCGGTCCAGTAGTCGGTTTCGTTGAGCCGGTGAATGTACCGGGAAAAGTTTATTCCCCAGACCTGCTCGGAGGCGGTGGAGAAACGAAGGGACTTGAAGGGGATGGCCATTTCGGCCGACCAGCCGTCCTCCCTTATTTTGGCGCCTGATTTCCAGATGGTTTCGACCGAGTTTTTCTGGATTCCCTTGGGGTTGAGGGTGAAGGAAATGCTGGTTCTCTTATCGTTGTAGGTATCCAGGATGACCTGGATGGAATCGTTGTTCTCGAATTCATTCCGGGGTGTGAGTTCGGCCCAGATCCGGTCGGGGTGGGAATCCTTCATCAGGAAGGCAAAATAGATGTACCTGTCATCGTAAGCGGCCCAGACATAGGTTTCCTCAGAAGCCGGGGCCCCGTTGACGGGATTGTACTGGATAAAGCCGGAAACAGGCTGGATATTCTGCCAGCAGTCGTCATCCAGCAGCCCGTCTATCCGGGGAGGCCGATCTGTTCTCTTTATTTCCAGAACTTTGGACCTGTCCTGGGCCGGCAGAGCCAGGGCCTGCACAACCAGGATAACCATCAGGATAAGAAATCGTTTGCTTCTGTTCATCTTGTTTTCCGAATTAATCCTCAACAAAATTTCCTATTAAGACGTCAGCCCGTTAATTTTCTTCCGTTTTTGACTGGATTTTAACAGATAAATTGTTACCTTAAATCCAGGTATTTTCAGATATGGGCTGGCGCTCACTCCAGGCTCAGCAGGTACTGGTCCAGTAGATACTGCAGGTTAAAACGGTAACCATAGGCTCGCAGGAACTCAATGATGGTCACAAAATCAGTCTGGCCGGTGCGGTATTGTTGGAGGAGCTTCAGGAAGTGCTTTCTCTCGCCCGGGGTAAGTTTGGGTGAGGCATACCCGAACATGTGGTTCAGGGAGTTGAGCAGGTTTGATTTCCTGATTGGCCGGCTCAAGATCCGGTAAAGAGTCTGCCGGTAGTTTTCCAGGGTTTGTTCAAAATTGCCCTTCCGGTGAGCGGCCAGAATCCGGCCCAGGTCCTGCAGGTCTTTCTGGCAGATGGACATCAGCAGGTACTTGGCCCGGGAATGGAAGTCTATGAGGGATTTGATATCCCGGCTTGATTTACGGAAGAGAAAGTGCAGGTAAACCCTGGCCAGGAATTCCCAGCGCAGCTCGCGGTTATTGAGCCTTCCTTCGTCTATTAGCGGCAGGTGAGGGCGCAGCCTCCTGACCGTGGCCGGAAAGAGGCCGTCATCCTTGCCCAGGATGTTGGTGCCCTCCCGGTTGCCGAAGACCTTGGCGCTCTTAACACCACAACTGGGAGACTTGGCCTTGAGGATGAAGCCGTCCACCTCCGGCAGGTTATTTATGGTTTTCTCCGAATAGTCCAGGAGTTTCTGGGTTACGTTGAGCCCGGTTTCCCGCTGAATGACCTCAACCCGGTCGCCAAACTTGAACATGCTGACCGTCTTGCGGGGAATGCCCAGGCCGATTTCCACTTCGGGGCAGACGGTTATCAGCTCGAACCTTGGCTTGAGGGCATTAACGTTATCGTCGCTGACCGTGCCGCCGTTATAGCGGTTGAAATAGCCGTTGAGGCAGGCGCTGATGACCACAGTTGGCTTGTCCATGATTATTGATTTTATAGACAATTGGGCTGAATTTCCAGCCAGGGTAATAATTTATTTTTCTCCGCAGTATTGATTTCAATCGTGGAATCCAGCCGCCACGGGCAACTGGGTGGAGGTTAATCAAATGTCTAACGGGTCCGAAATTTTATCATAGGTACTTAGTACGATAGCGTCCCTTAAAATGGTCACGGCCAGGGTTTGATGGATTTGACCGGCCCTGCGGGGTATTTGACAGGACGGCCAGGAAATTTATCATGGCCGCGATGTCTTGAAAAAATCCCGGGCGTAGTTTATAAAGGGAACAGCTTTAGCTCGATGACCAGAGGATTGGAGGTCAGATGTTTGGCCATGGAAAAGCGACCATATCCCGGCCCTGGAAGCGGGCCATCCTGGTGGCTTTTATCTTCTTTCAGTTCTCGCTGACCGTTGCCGGTTCAAACAGAAATACGGGCCTGCGACCCCAGGGGTCTCTATCCGCGGCAGAAATCAGGAACCTGGCCAGGAACTTTGAGTATAGCCTGGTGGACGGTTCCAGGTATCGGTTGAAGAATGGAATGTATGAATCGGGGAAGGGGCTGGATGATTATGTCAGCCTGAAGCTGGCGGCCCTGGCTCTGGGCGACCTCAACGGCGACGGGCAGCCCGAGGCCGCGGTTGTTCTGGTTTCCAATTTCGGGGGAAGCGGCTCCTTTTACGAGATAACGGTTCTAATCAACCGGGGCCAGGACCTGGAACAGACCAATAACCTGGAGCTGGGAGACCGGGTGGAGATAAAAAAGCTGGCCATAGCCGGAGGCAAGATCAGGCTTGATTTGTTGACCCATGGACCGGACGACCCGATGTGCTGCCCCAGCCAGAAGGCAACTCTTATCTTCGGGTTGGCTTCGGGCCGGCTGCAGCTTCTGGAATGAGCCAGAGGACCGGCTTTATGGCAGATCTTTACCCGTGCTGGTCTCTTAAGAAAATTTCAATTGTAGGCCGGTTGTAATTCCTCACTATCCTGGAGAGGAAGCTTGAATTACAGACTGCTTTTCCCAGAACAGCCAGGCCTCAAGCCTGGATTATAGAAGAATTCTGACTGCCGGTCTTAAAAACCTATTCCCAGTAGAACCGAGAAGCCGGTATTCCGGGCCTTGTCGGTCGGAACGGACGAACTTTCAGAAAGGATGTTGCCCAGCCCGTAGTGGTAGCGGGCATCGACCGAGACCTTAAACAGAAGCGGTATCTTAATGTCCAGGCCGAGTCCGCCGACCGCGGCCAGGGCGTTGTTCCTGAAATCGCTCTTGATGTCTTCTTCTTCGCTCGTTCCCATGTAGGTCATCTTGACCTTGGCCTTTTGCAGGAAGCCGTAGGAGGGGCCGCCGAAAATGTAGAATTTTACCGGCCCGGCCGGAATGATGTTCAGCCTGACCAGGAGCGGTATTTCAATATAATCCAGCATGAGCCGGGCCTGGGCCAGGGAGGCCGGGTCGGCCGGGTCCAGCAGAACCTGGGCTTCCATTCCACGGCGGGAATAGAGAACTTCGGGCTGAAGTCCAATCGGCCCGAAATTGAGGCTGAGGAAAGCACCGAAACAGTAGCCCTGGAGGTACTTCTGACCGGGCATATCGATGGCCGGACTGAAGACGATCTTGGAGTTATTAAGTCCTCCCTTGACTCCAAAGGTGACCAGGGCTCGGGCCGGTGAAGCGGCCAGTGCCAGGAGCAACAGAATCAGGGAAATAACAAGCGTTTTCTTCATCGCCACCTCCTTCGAACTAATCTAATAAATTTAACCTGACCAAAGCAAGAAATATTTTGTCGTCAGGCCAATCTTTTCTGCCTGTTATATTAGTCGATTGGCGGAGAAATTCTTGAAAATTGAGCCGGTACCGATTTCATCCTGTTTCAATGGTACCGGCTTGTCTGGCTTCTGCTCGGGGCCTGTTTCATTTATAAGGCCATAATGTATCTGCTGAAAAAGAGAATTTAAATGTTCCCTATTTTATAATTTAACCGCAATTCATGAAACAATCTTCCCGGATATTATCAGGATAAGGCCCTTGTTCGTTTCTGACGCGCTGTGTTGATTCATCCGGGAAACTCCCACCACGGCCCGGTCTCCTGATTTTAAGTTCAGGGTGCTATCAATAAGATAAATCGGGCTTGTGGGTTCCCAGAATTTCTCGTTAGATGAGGCCACCATCTTTTCAGACTTTACCTGCCGCAGGGTGACATTAAGTTTGATGTTTTCCTGGGATTGATTATCCGTGACTTCTGGTTTCAGTACTATGTCAAACTGGTTGTTTGGCCCGAAACTGGTCATTGCCTGTTGTCGATCTATGGCCCTGACCATGGCGGCATCCAGCAGTTGATAGCTCCCGAACCTGAGTAACTTTTGTAATTCCTTGATCAGCGGGTCGTTTTTGAGTTCGGGGTCGGTTGGTTTCTCACCTTCATCAGCGATGATTAGCTGGACGGTAAAAACAACATCTTTGGGTTTGACGTCAATTTTCCTGATGGCTTCTAACATTTTCGACAGGTTTTCCGGTGTATCAGAAATTATCAGGACGTTGCTTTTACGGTCGGTGCTGGCTCGAGTATCTGGACCCCAGTAAGGTACCAGCAGTCTACCCATGGCCTCAGCCTCCACATATTGCAACTTGACCACTTCCTGCTTGAGTTCTTTTTTTTCTTTTTCTCTGGGCTGGGCTTCCTGGGGAAGAGCAGCGAACAGCGACCAATTCAGGCTGGCCAAGAAAATTAGAGAAAAAACCAGGTAGAAAAGTCGTTTCGTGAGTTTAAGTTTTTTCATTTGATTACTCCTCTTAAATTGAACTCGCTGTCCAGAATCCAGACCACCTGGATCCCGGATTCTGGCAGCTTGAAAACCATTTCCACCCGACCTGCTTTCAGGTCAGACGGTATTTCAGTAATTTTCTCCCGGCCTTTTTCGGCGGGGAAAATATCGGTTTCTCTGATCCCGGTCCCCCGAATTTCTTTTTTTGCTAATAGTTTTTTCCCGGCTGACTTTCTATCTGCCGGTTTAACCGGTCTGGATTCTGGCCCGGGTTCTTTTTCCTGGCTATCAATTTTAACGGCTTCTTTTCTCAGTGCCGACTCAACTCGGGTCTCGGTCATGGTCGCTTTTTCTTCCGAGGCGGCCACCTCGACAGGTCGAGGCTTGAATTGGCTTATACGGGTCTGGATGAGGAAAACGGCTGCGACAAGTACGGCCATCGAGGCGGCGACTATGGCCGGTTTTTTCCAGCTCCTGGCTGGCAGCCAGGAGGACATTTTTTCCTCCCGGCGGGCTCCAGATATTTTAGCCATCAGTTCCTGCCAGCGATTTTCGTCCCATCCTGGTAACTTCTGGCGTTCTTTCAAGTCGGCCTGCCTGATAGCGGCCAATGAGTTTTCAACGGTAATTAATTCTTGCTGGCAGCCAGGACATTCTCTCAGGTGTTTTTCCACGGCGGACGAAGAATGCCGGTTGAGGTCACCGGAGACGTAAAGCAGCAATCGCCGGCGAACAGATTTACATTTCATTTTTGCCTCCTGGCCGGCCAGCGGCTTTCTGCCCGGAAATCAACTGCCTGATTTTTCTCCTGGCTGAACTCAGGTTGACCCGGACAGAAATACTGGAGGTTCTGAGCAGCGCGGCCGCCTCTTTAATGCTCAAACCTTCGAGGTCTCTAAGCACAAAGACCTGCCTTTCTTTATGGCTGAGTCTTCCCAGGCAGGCGTTGATATCAAGCTGGAGGTCGGAAATCGTTTCGGCCCGGGTCTGACTGGAAACCGCCCCTTCGATTTCTTGCGGGTCAGGATTGCCGTCGACCCGCCTGTTTTCGAGCCAATCCCTTCCGGCGTTGGTTTCCAGCCTTCTTTTCCGGTAACAGTCGCGGGCCAGATTGGCTGCTATTTGGAACAACCAGTTGCGGAAATTTCTCTCCGGGTTGAAGCGGTGAAGGTACCGGAAGCACCTCAGCAATGTTTCCTGGGCAATGTCCATGGCTTCTTCCATGTTTCCAGTCATCCTGTAAGCCAGATGGAGGAGAGACCGGCGGTAGGGAAGCACCAGCTGCTCAAAAGCTGCGCTCTCACCGGACAGGGTTTTCCGCCACAGCTCTTTTTCTCTTTCATCCATCTACCTATCTATACCACTAATTTTCTCAGAATGTTAAGGCGGATCTTGAAGTGTTATTTTTGCTGATACCGTTGTTGGACAGGCCCTTGAACCTGGGCAGGAAGCTCGAAGAAAAATCTTCGTTAATAATTCCAGAATTATCAATATGACGTTACCGCCTTAACCAGAGTCCTGTCTTTTAGCAATAAGCACTTCAGTCTTGGTTCAGGTTTTTGTTATACTTTTCATGATCGTTGAGAACAATTGAGGATAGGGTATGAAGATTGGAAAACTGTTAAGTGCGGCTATTTTTTTTGTGACTCTTCTTGTTCTTTTTACCTTCTCTCCTGCCGGCCAGACTGGAGAGCGCTGGGTGCATCCGGCCTGCAAACCCCTGGAAGTGAGCAAGAAGGGACCATTTGTCCTGATGCCTGACGGCGCCCTGGCCACGGTCGATGACCGGGGCTTTTCGGTCAGCCGGGACGGTGGACAAACCTGGTCGCCACCGGTCTTTGTCTGCCAGGGGCTCAACCCGGCCGAGCCGGCTTCCTATTACCTTTTGCGCACGAGGAATAACGTTCTTATCCTGGTTTATTTGAATTTCGAAGGCCGGAAGTTCAGCTGGGATAACGAGAGAAACGAGCCGGGCGATTGCCGCCTGGAAATCTGGGCCGTACGGAGCCTGGATGGCGGTCGGACCTGGGTTGATAACCAGCGGATACTCGAGGGTTATAACCCAAATTTCTTCGGGCTGATCCAGCTGTCCAGCGGCCGGGTGGTGGTACCGTTGCAGCACCTGGTGGCCGACCCCGGGCGCCTGGTGACCTGTTCTTTTTATTCTGACGATGACGGCCTGACCTGGAGACGCAGCAACTGGATTGACCTGGGCGGGCACGGTCATCATGATGGGGCCTTCGAACCGACGATTGCCGAGCTGCCTGACGGGCGGGTCTTGATGCTGATCAGAACCGGGCTGGACCGTTTCTGGCAGGCCATTTCCGAGGACGGAAAGTACTGGCGCACAATACAACCATCCAGGATCGAGGCCAGCAGTTCTCCCGGATATCTCCTGCGCCTCAGCAGCGGTCGCTATGCCCTGGTCTGGAACAGGCTGAATCCAGAAGGCCGGGTCTTGGAAAAAACCAGGCCGACACCTTTCCATTCGGAACTTCCGGCTTCCTGGCACCGGGAGGAGCTGAGCCTGGCCTTTTCGGATGATGGATTTAACTGGTCCCGGCCGGTGGTCATCGCCCGCCAGCCTGGCGGCCAGCTCAGCTATCCCTATGTCTTCGAGCCCGAGCCCGGCGTCCTCTGGGTAATCGCCGGCTTTGCCTTCCGGAAATCCTGGCAGGACCCGGACCCGCTGGCTCTTAAGCTGCGCGAGGCGGATTTTGTTGGGTCCGGGAAAAAGAAAATGTCAGAAAGGTGAAAGAAAAGCCGGCTGGCGGGCGTTCTGGAACTAGAACTGGCCTGACCAGATTAGATAGATTGGATATGGTTCATTTAATTATAACCGGGAGGAAGAAATGAAACGCAGAACAGGCCTGGCTTTGCTGTTGGTGGTCCTGTTTTCCTTCCTGGCCTGGCCACTGTCAGGTCAGGAACGAAAGCCCAAGATTTATATCTCGGTTGACATTGAAGGCATTGCCCACGTGGTCAATGCCCAGACTGCGGCCGGGCAGTTTGACTACGAGCGCGGGAGGAGGCTGATGACGGGAGAAGTAAATGCGGCCATCGAAGGCTGCCTGGCAGCCGGGGCGGGGGAGATTGTCGTTTCCGACTCGCACGGCAATGCCCAGAACATTATCCCCGAAGAGCTTAATGAAAAAGCCTATCTGATCAGGTCCTTTCCTCGTCCGCTGCTTCAGATGGAAGGGATTGACGGTAGCTTTGACGGGGTCATTTTCATAGGTTATCACCCGAAGGAGGGAACGCCCGAGGCCAACCTTTCCCACACCATCTGGGGAACCAAGTTTGCCGAAATCAGGGTGAACGGCCAGGTGGTTTCCGAGGCCCTGTTCAACGCGGCCGTGGCCGGTCATTTCGGCGTCCCGGTGATCATGGTCTGCGGGGACCAGAACGTGGTCAGAGAAGCCCGGGAAAATCTTGGCCCGGTGGAAACCGTTATGACCAAGGAATCGCTGGGATTCCTCTCGGCCAGGTCGGCCCATCCCAGGGTCATCCAGGCCGAAATCAGGCAGAAAGCGGAACAGGCCGTCAAAAGAATCCGGGAATTCAAGCCTTACTCCGTTAAGAAACCGGTCGTCCTCGACCTGGCTTTTAAGAATATTTTCGATGCCGAGACCACGGCTTACCTGCCCTGGGTTAAGAGAACGGAAGGAAAGGCGGTTCGGGTGGAATTCAAGGATATGCTGGAAGCCAACCGCTTTATAACCGCCCTTTTTGCCATCAACAACCGGACCTGATAGAAGATTCAACCGGACAGGAGTCCAGCTGAACGCACCCCGGCCGAAGAGTCTTCTTTGGTCCTGCAGCGCAGGAATCAGGTAGCCTCTGCCTGCGGATGCTGATAGCAATTTTCGTAATGGTCGCCCAACTTTCATCAGGGGTTGGCAGGGACCAGGCTAATTCAGGTTGCCATAACCCCGGATTTGTTGTAATTAAAGAAAGTTCAGGACTCTGATTTTCTGGGCAAGAAAGTAATATGACACTTTTCCTTCTGGCCGAGCTGCTGACGGTCCTGCTGGCTTCAATTCTGGTAATTGTCCTCTTCAACCGGCTGCGGGTTCCGGCGGTGGTCGGCTTCCTGATCACCGGCATCATCATCGGCCCCGGCGGACTGGCCCTGGTCAAGAACCCGGGGGTGATCAATGCCCTGGCCGAGATCGGGGTGATGATGCTTCTTTTTATCATCGGCATTGAATTCTCCCTGGAGCGGTTGCAGAGAATCCAGCACTATTTCTGGTTCGGCGGCAGCCTGCAGGTGCTGATAACTGTGGCCGTGGTCAGCCTGCTATCAAGGATCCTGGGGGCCACGGTGGAGGTGGCCATTACCTATGGCTTCCTGGTGGCCCTGAGTTCCACGGCGGTGGTGCTGAGATTGTTGTCGGACCGGGAGCAGGTGGATGCCCCTCACGGCCAGGTTTCCATGGGCATCCTGATTTTTCAGGACATGGCCCTGGTGCCCATGCTGGCTCTAATTCCGCTTCTGGCCAATCTTCAGGCCGTGTCCCTGACGGCCCTGGGCGGGCGTTTTTTTCTGAGCCTGGCAGCGGTGGCGGCCGTCTTCTTCGTGGCCAGGAAAGTCATGCCAGCCATCATCTCGGTCATCGTCAGGACCAGGATCAAGGAGATTTTCTTGATGTCGGCCCTGCTGGCCTGTCTGGGCATGGCCTACCTAACTTCCTCTCTCGGCCTGTCCCTGGCCCTAGGGGCTTTTCTGGCCGGCATAATCATCTCCGAATCCTACTACAGCCACCAGGTGGTCTCTGACATACTGCCGTTCAAGGATGTCTTTAATAGCCTGTTCTTTGTGTCCATCGGCCTGCTGCTTGATACCCGGCTGGCCTGGAACCTGGGCTGGCGGGTGCTGGCGGTGGTGGCCGGCATTGTTTTGCTTAAGTTAGGAATCGTGTTCTTAACGGTCAGGTTGCTAAGATTCAACGCCCGGATTTCCCTGCTGACTGCCCTGGGTCTGGCCCAGATCGGAGAGTTTTCCTTTGTCCTGGCCGGCGTGGCCAGGGAAAATGGATTGCTGACCGGACAGGCCTTCCAGGTTTTCGTGGCCTCTTCGGTCCTGACCATTCTGCTTACCCCGCTGCTCATGGAAATCGGTCCCAGGCTGGCTGAAAGAATTCGCGACAGGTCGGGCCGGCCGGTCAGCCCGGAGCTGGCCAGCATTAAAGCCCAGTCACTCCAGGACCATGTGATCATTGCCGGATTCGGTCTTAACGGCCGAAACCTGGCCCGGGTGCTGAAGGAGACCGGAATTTCCTATGTCATTGTCGAGATCAATCCCGATACTTTTCGGGACGCCTGCCGGGGCGGAGAGCCTGTGATTTTCGGCGACGCTTCCAGCCAGGTCATCCTGAATGAAGCCGGGCTGGACCGGGCCCGGGCCCTGGTGGTGGCCATCTCCGACCCGGACGGGGCCAGGAGAGCGGTCCATACCGCCAGGAGTCTGAACCCGGAAATCTTTATAATCGTCCGGACCCGTTTCGCTTCGGAAATTGAGGAGCTGTATTCTCTCGGCGCCAATGATGTCATTCCCGAGGAGTTTGAAACCTCGATTGAAATCTTTGTCCGGGTCCTGGAAAAATATCACCTGCCGCGAAACATCATCAACACCCAGGTGCAGATTATCCGGAGCGAACGGTATGGAATCCTCCGGGGAGCCCGTTCCTCGTCCCGCCGTCTCTCGGAAAAAATCTACGATTACCTGGAAGCCGGGGTGGTGGAAACCTTTCTGGTCCCGGCCGAGTCCTGGGTGGCCGGAAAAACCCTGGGCGACATCGACCTGCGCGGAAAAACCGGGGTTACGGTCATTGCTGTCGTCAGGAACGAGAAGACCCATAGCGGTCCCGGGGCTGAATTCCGCCTGGACGAGCATGACATCCTGGTCCTGGTGGGGGATCACCGGGCCATGGACGAGGCTTTTGCCTATCTGGGGAGGGAGTAGAGCGGCCGGGCTGAGCGCTGGCAGTGGAGACCGGCCAAACTGGCCCTGGTTTCTTAAAAAACAGATCTTTCCGAAGCCGGTGACAGCCGGCGACCGGAAAGAGATAAGAATGTAAAATCGCGCTAAGTTATTTTATTTTTTTATGGCCCGACCATAAAATGAGCCGGGAAAAAAAGAGCCCTCCTCCAGACTGGCGGAGGGCTCTTCTTATGGCTCAGTGGGTCCAGGCACAGGACCTGGGTCCAGTGTTAAAAAGCAATTCCGATGGTGGCCGACCAGACTCCGTTCTTGACATCCGGCTGGATGCCTTCATCGATGGCAGTCAGCACCTTTTTCAGGCCCAGGCTGTACCTGACGTCGATCATGAAATGACGGCCGAAATCCAGCCCGGCGCCAAAGATGGCCCCGTAGTCGTTGTTTTCCAGCACGTTTTCTTCCAGGGGAACATCCTCGCCATTCAGCTGGAATTTTTCTCTGAGCTTAAAACCGATGGACGGTCCGGCAAAGATGGCCGGCTGGATGCCGGGGGTCGGAATCCTTATTTTTAACAGCAGGGGAATTTCCACGTAGTCGCCGTAGAGCTTCCCGGTATATTCCCCGAGCGGGTCGTTAATCTGGGAGCCCTTCATGGTGTACAGCACTTCTGGCTGAATGGTGACAATTTTCCCGATGTTGATGGCCAGGAATATTCCGGCCACCAGTCCGACTTTATTCTTGATGGTTCCTTCCAGGTCCTGGATATCGGCTCCGGTCAACTTGGCCGCGTTACCCCCGCCGCGAATCCCGAACTGGATTCCGGCCTGGGCCGCGGTCTGACCGGCTACCAGGCAGAGAAACAGGGCAATCAGAACCGAGGTGAAAAGTTTTTTCATAATAACCTCCTATTCATAGGTCGCCCAGATAATAAATCCGGGGATGCACTTCTGCCATACCCCCTAGGGGTGAACTGGCGGGCTATTTTTTGGTGCCGAACAGGTTTGAGTCCTGGAGTTGACCCGGTTTTTAATTTCTTGGCTCGGGTTGAGCATTGGGGTAAAATACAGGAGCAGAATTTATTGAGAAGAGACGGAGGCTTCTATGAACGACAGGGAAATCCGGGTGACCTTTGAGGGCAACCTTAAAGTGAAAGCTGAATACAGGGGCATGAGTATCCTGACCGACCAGCCGGCCTATGCCGGCGGAGACGGGTCCGCGCCCGCTCCGTTTGACCTGTTTCTGGCTTCGATTGCCACCTGTGCCGGCTACTATGTGCTGGCTTTCTGCAAACAGAGAGGCCTGGCCACGGAAGGCATCTACCTGACCATGTCCATGGAAAAGGGGCCGGCCTCCAAGATGATTGAAAAAATAAGAATAGAAATACACCTGCCATCGGATTTTCCGGATAAGTATAAAGAGGCGGTGGTCAGGGCTGCCGACCAGTGCGCGGTGAAAGCTCACATCCTCAAGGCCCCGGCTTTTGAGGTGCTGACCGTTCAGGGCTGACCCGAAGGCAGGGAGCCGCCATAATCATGAACCAAGAGTCAGGCCGGGCAAAGTTGTTTCCGGCGGAAAAGCTGATCATCCTTTCAATTTCCTTTTTTTCTTCTATCCTCCTGGTTGATTACTTTCTGAGAAGGAACCGTGAAGTTTTCCTGGTCCCGGTCAGCCTGGCCATAATTTTGGTCTTTTTATACGTGCCTCAAATCCGGCAGAGATACGCCGAAAACCAAGCGCGCCTTTTCCTTTTGTCCGCCCTTACTCTGCCCGGCTATGCTTATCTTTACAAGCTGGCCGGGGCTCTGGTTCAGTTTCTCCGGCGCCCGTGGCAGGATGAGCTCCTGGCCCGCCTGGACCTGGCCATCTTCGGCTTTAATCCCAACCTGGCCCTGAGCGGTTTTCAGCCAGCCTGGTTGACCGAGCTGATGATGTTCTCCTACCTGGCTTACCTGCCCCTGGTAGCCGGGCTGGCTTACGTGCTTTTTCGCAGCAGGGGTCAGGCCGGCCTTCAGTCTTATGCCTTTACCCTTGGCCTGGCCTACCTGACCTGCTTCCTGTTTTTTATCCTGGTCCCGGCTTCCAGCCCCAGGTTCTACTTCCAGGGCCTGGCCCCGGAAGGCGGGCTTATTTTTCGCCGCTTGATGAACCTGGTGGAGACCTCGGCTCAGTACCGAGGCGGCTCTTTTCCCTCGGCTCACTGTGCTGCCGGGACGGTTATGCTGTATTTCTCGTTGAAGGCTGGTAAAAAAGTAGCTCTGGTGGTTATCCCTCTGATTATCCTGTTTTTTGTCAGCACAGTTTATGGCCAGTATCATTATGCGGTCGATGTGCTGGCCGGGATCATGGTCGGGTTGGCCGCAATTCCGGTTTCTAAAATGGTTCTCCGCGACAGGTTGCCAGGTTTAAAATGACCGTTGGCTTCTGGTCGCAACCCGAAAAGTGGTTTATTTAATAAAATTGGAGCGGCGGCTAGCTCGACTTGTCTGCCGGTCAACGGTCGATCTTTTCTTCAGCTTTTTGTTCTGTAACCGAGCCATTGACAGGTGGCTTTAAGGCCTGCCCGCAGACCCCGGGGCTGGTAACCGAGCTCCCGCTGGGCTTTATTAATAGACACTTCCCAGTTGTGGAGGAAAGTCCGGACCCAGCTTTCTGTTATCAATGGATAGATCCCCAGCTTCCTGGCTTTCCAGCCTTCCAGTCTGGCCAGGGATAGGGCCGGCGAAGGCGGTATTCTCAGGCGCAGGGCCCGGCGGCCGGAGACCTCTTCCAGCAGGTCGTAAAAACCGGCCAGAGAGATGTTTTCGTCGCCCAGGAAATAAGCCTGGCCGGCCCGACCGCTGCTCATCAGAAGCTTCAAGCCTGCGACCACGTCTTCCACGTAGACGTAATTTCCTCTCTCCTGGCCCCGGTTCAAGACCGGACAGAACCTGTACTTCAGGTAGTACTTGATGAGTCTGGTAACGGAGTTGGCTTCTGACATCAGGCCCGGACCGTAAACCCGGGTCGGGCGGCCGATAACTATTTCCAGGCCCCGGTTCAGATATCCAGGGATAATTTTTTCCGAGAGGGCCTTGCTGGCTTCGTAGGTTGTGAAGTAAGGAATGTGGTCACGACTGCTGTCTTCTGTTACCGGGGCGGAGCCGGAGGGGCCGCTGACCACGGAAGAGCTGACGTAGACCACCCTTTCCAGGCCGGCGGCCAGGGCGGCTTCCAGGATATTTCGAAAACCTTCCACGTTAATTCTATAAAATACTCTGTCGTCCGGGGCCCAGTTTCTGGCGCAGGCGGCCAGGTGGTAAAGCCGGTGGCATCCGGCCAGGGCTCTTTTAAGGGAGTCCGGGTCCAGCAGATCGACCCTCACTTTTTCTGCGGGAAGTTTCTTCAGCCAGTCTGGCCCGGGCTGGCTCCGGACCAGCAGGCGGAGTGTTTCTCCGTCGCTGAGAAGGCTTCTGACCAGGTGCCTTCCTATAAACCCGGTGCCGCCGGTTACCGCGATAATCATTTTTTCCAGCCCTCGGACACGATCTTTCCGGATTATAGATTTTCTCCAGGCCGGCGGCAACTTCTGGTGGACGTTGGGCGGCGGTTTGTGGATAATCAGAGTGAACCCATCACCAACTGGAGGTCCAGCATGAATGCCAAAAAAATTATCAGCGTCCTGGTTCTCGGTCTGTTGCTTTGTCCTCTGGCCGGCCTGAGCCAGGAGAAGTTCTCCGGGAGCTCTCTCCTGGATGACCTGGCCCGGCTGAAGAATTACCAGCGGCTGAGGATATCCAGCTACGACCGGAGCGGCAAGAATAACGACTCCCTGAAGATCCAGCCGGGAGAGACAGCCGAGCTGGCCCGGATCGAGGGAGCGGGCATCATCACCCACATCTGGATTACCGTTTCCTGCCCCGACCCGATGATCAGGCGCAACGCGGTGCTGCGCATGTACTGGGACGGGGAGAAGAACCCCAGCGTGGAATGCCCGCTGGGCGATTTCTTCGGCCAGGGCTGGGGCGAGAAATATAACTTCGTCAGCCTGCCCCTGGCCGTCTCCCCGGGAAACGGTAACGGTCTTAACAGTTATTTTCCCATGCCCTTCAGCAACGGGGCCCTGGTCACCCTGGAGAACCAGTCCGACCAGCCCATCAACGCTTTTTACTACTACATTGATTACGAGAAACACAGGACTCTTCCGGCCGACCTGGGGCGCTTTCACGCTTTCTGGAACCGGGAACTGACCGACCCGGGCCCTGACGGAGAGAACGAGTGGTCGGTGCTCGGTCCCCAGTCTCCCAACCTGGACGGGGCTGCCAACTATGTCATTGCTGACATCGAGGGGAAGGGACAGTTTGTCGGCATCAATTATTATGTGGACAATCCTTCCCCGATGTGGTACGGCGAGGGCGACGACATGTTTTTCATTGACGGGGAAAAGTGGCCGCCCTCGCTTCATGGAACCGGCACCGAAGACTTCTTCAATTCCTCCTGGAGTCCAAAAGAAATCTACCAGCATCCTTTCTTCGGCTATGCCCGGGTCAACCACGAAACCGGCTGGCTGGGCCGGACTCACTGCTACCGGTTCTTCCTGGAATCGCCCATCACCTTTGAAAAATCCCTCCGGGCCACCATTGAACACGGACACAATAACTGCCTGATCCTGGACCTGGTGACCGTGGCCTACTGGTACCAGAAGGAGCCGCACAAGCCCTTCCCGGTTCTGAGGCCCAAAGAGGAAAGGCAGAACAGGCCGCCGGTGGGAGTGGTGGAAATTCATCGCTGGCGGGAAGCCTGGCGCCAGTCTCAGGGCGGCGGCAAGCTCTGGGGGAACGAACGAAAGGAAGAAAAGAAATAAAGTAAAGCCGGGGCAGCGGTCAGGTTCCGGGTCTTCTTTTAGACCCCGGGCTGGTTTTCCGGCCCATTTCCCTGGTTAACCAGGAAGCGAGCTGCTTTCTTCAGATTGCCGGTTACCTTGATTGCAGCCGGCAGCACCTTCACCCGCACCGAGTCCAGGGAACCCAGGTACTCACCGTTATACTGGACTTCGAGGCCCTCACCCTTGATGATCACTTCCCTGGCCTTGAAGTGCCTCAACTTTCTCTGTACCCAGCCGAAATAGATAAGGGGAAAGAGAAAGATGTAGATTAAAGGGGGCATTTCAAACAGGATGATATCCAGGTAGCCATCGTCAAGCCTGGCCTGGGGAGCCACCAGCCAGCTGTAACCGAAGTAGTTACTGTTTCCGATCACGCAGTCGAGAAAACGGCTGGTTACGGTCAGGTTTTCATACTGGCGGCCTTCCTGGTCAACCGCCCCCCGCAGCTCTAATACGTTTTGTTTTCTCCTGTAAAACAGCAGCTTGCGGGCGGCCAGCAGGTGACCGAACAGGCCCGGGATCGAATGCCTCAGTTTTTCGCCGGTGACCGCAGCCGTTGAGCCGACACTGGCGAAGGCGGCCACCCTGTCTTCAATCTGGATCAGGTCGATGTCAAAAATATCGCCCTCGAGGATGTATTTGATGGCCTTGAAGGGATTGCGGGGAATCCCCAGGGATTTTCGGAAAGCATTGCCGCTGCCGAAGGGAATGACCCCGAAGACCACCCGGTCCTGCCGCCCGGACTCAAAAATGCCCTGGAGCACGTCGGCTATGGTCCCGTCCCCGCCGACGGCCACCACCAGGTCGGCCGAGGGACAGATCGACCTGGTCATTTCAACTGTTTCTTCTTTGGTCCTCGGGGTATCAAGGCAACTGCCGGGCAGCCTCTTGACCAGTTCAGCCCGGAGTTTTCGCCGCCTCTTCCAGCGCTTGTTGGCGGCCAGAGGATTGATAAGACAAACAATTTTTCTGTCGCTGCTGTTGTCCATCACCTTAACAATGACCAGGAAATATTAGATAAAACGCTCTTATTTATATCACGGGCACCTGGAGCTGTCAAAGGTAGACCTGGTCCGGGGAGCGTCGAACAGGCCGTTACCGTCGACGTCCACAAAAACCGGGTTGGTAATGGCGTAGGGCAGGGCTGCCTCTTCGGGCTCCCCGTTTCTGGCCGGCTGCTGCACCACGGGATAAAGGGACTGCGTACCGATAACTTCAACCAGCAGGTAGGCGTCAGAAGCCAGCTCTATATCAAATTTCCTGTCAAATTTCTCGGTCTCGACGGCCGGGGTCACCACCGGGAAGGTAATTTTTCTTTCTCCGTTGACGATGACCCTGACCTCACTGACTTCTATCCAGGGAGCCGATTGAACCCGGATCCAGGCTTTAACCTTGCCGTCACGGTCGGTAAGCTGGTCTCCTGGCTGAAACTTGCGGTTGACCGTAAATTCGACCATGGGCCCGTTGGTGACAAAAGACTGACCCTTTTTCAGGGCCGAGGCCAGGTCTTCCCAGCTGAGGTCCTTGAGTTTTTTGGGACAGCGCACCACCACCCGCGAATACCCGGGCTCTCCGCCGGCGGCCCCGTGAGAATCGGAAGAACCGACCGCCGGGAAGCGGTAACCCTGGCTCAACAGGTTAAGCCAGTCGGTCACCGCCTGGTCATTTCCCCGGTGAAAACTGGCCCCGTTCATGATTTCAATCAGGTCGAAGCCGAGTGACAGGTCGCCCTGGGCCGAGCCGGCCGTTTTTTTGTCGAGACCGGCATTTTCAAAATAGCCCAGGTTCCCGGCCCGGGGGTGATTGAGCTGCAGAAGGGAGGTCGGGTTTTTCTGGCGGCAGGCCTTAAACAGGTCGGCGACTTTTTCAAAGAGAGGGATGATGGCCCCTTTAGTTTTCTCTTCTGGCTTGATGACCACGGGGTAGTTGTTGAAATGGAGGTAATTATTAAGCGGGGTGACCTCAACCCCCGGGAAGACCCGGAGGTAATCGTTGAGCCCCAGCCGGTTTAGCTCCGGCTGGTAATCGGTGACGTAGTTGTGGTCGGTGGCTATGGCCACGTCCAGGTTCTCGGCCACTATCGACCTGAGCCTGTCCGCGACACTCAGTGTCCCGTCAGAGTTGATGGTGTGAAGATGCGGGTCAATTGAAATATACCCCTTGAGGCTGACCGCCTTATCCAGGGTGAAGGTAATTTCCCGGCTCTGTTCGGAGAGAACCTCTACCACCTGGCGTTCGCTGGTGTAAAGAGGCCCGTAGGAGGCGACCAGCAGGTAGCGGCCAGCGGCCAGTTCTAACTGCAGGGGCTGGGGATGGAGATAAACCGAATTCTTAAACCTTTCCCAGCTCCGGCCGCTCTCGACCGGGTTCTCAGGAGCAAAGTAGGGGGTCCTGGTTCCCTCCAGGCCGAAGACCGAAATCTTCCCGGGCAGGGGCTTACCTTTTTTGTCAACCAGCTTCAGCTTGAGCTGTCCTGTGGCCGGGCGGGTCAGCTCAATCTGGCGGTCGCCGGTCTTGCTCACCCTAACCGTCTTTTCGATGATGGCCGGGAAAAAGTGGGCCCGGACGCGGTAAGTGCCCTCGGGCAGTAAGATTTTGAGCTGCTCCTCGCCACGACCATAGTGCCTGAAAAAAACCGAGGATGACAGGACCTCTTCCACCACCACTTCGGCCGGAGCCGCCTGGCCGTTTTTCAGGCTGATTTCCACCGGCACCACTTCTTTTTTCAGGAGACCGTAGATTGAAGACAGAAGTTCGGAGACATCTTTCCTGACCAGAAGAGCGTAGTTAAGTTCCATGGCCTGACCGGGAAGGAGTTGCTCTGGCAGTTCGGCCGGCCGGCTGCCCAGGTTCACCCAGCCCAGGTACAGGGTCTTTTTCTGATAGACCCGGAAATTGAGCCCGGGGAAATATTCACGGTGGTATGGGTTGAAATTGTAGAAATGCAGGGCGTTAAAATACAGGGAGAGAGACAGCCTGTCGATGGGCTTCTGGCCCTGGTTCCGGAAGGTGCTCTTGATGATTACCTGTCCTTTTTCAGGTGGGATGGTGTAGCTGGTGCTGACGGTAGCTTTCGCCCCGTCCCGGCTCTCGAAATCGGCTTTAAGGTCTATGGTCAGGGGGGCAGTTTTGGTTCTGGGTGAGGTGGTTTTGACCACCGTATAGCCCGGGTAATAATAATTTAGCCCGGTTCTGACCTGGACCTGGCCGGCCAGGATTTTATTTCCGGCCGGCGAATCAGCCGGGACCAAAGCCAGCAGCGCCCCCTGGCCGTCAGGCTGCGGGTAGTAATTTATTTCGGGAAAGTCCCGGGGTTCAATCGCGATCAGGTAGAGGTATTTTCCGTCGTTGACCAGGTAATCTCCGGCTCGGGCCAGGGAAGCCAGTTCGCCGGGCAGCTCTTCAGGTCGGCTGACCTTTTTGAGCTCGATGGCGGCTTCCAGTCCTGAGGCCAGGGCCAGCATGACGAGAATGGTCAAAATCAGGGCTGCTATTTTATTAGGCTTATTCATAATTACCTCCAATAAAATATTTTACATCTTATCAAAAATCAGCCCGGTCATAAATTCATTTTTCCCGTGGAAATGATAAAATTAGACCATCATGTTGAAGCTGCCGGAAAAGGTCCTAAAGATCAGGGACAAGAAGTTCTTGTTCAGGGTGGAAGATAGCCATCGGGCAGCCGATTATAAAAAATATGAAGACCTCCGCCAGGCCGTCTGGCAGTTTGCCGAAGACCACATGGCCGGGACCAGGAACCTGCTATGTGAGAATTTTCTGCACGAAGGGAGCAGTCTCTTTCTGGGCGTGTTTGAAGAAGCTGAAGACGGAGGCTTTATCCTGGATGGTCAACACCTGGTCGGATTCAGTTACGGCTTTGTCGGTCTGAAGGATAAATCCCTGGGATTTGACCGGCCCTCCAACCTCTGGTTCTATTCCCAGTTTCTGGGAGTCAGGCCGGACCGATTGAACTATGGACTGGGGATTCTGATCAAAGAGTTTCAGCGAGAGATATTGCTGGAGGTCCTGCATATCGAGACGGTGGTCTGCACCTACGACCCGCTGACCGCGGTCAACGCTTATCGCAATGTCCGCCACTTCGGGATGAAGGTCCTGGAATACCGGGTGGCACCTTACGGTGAATACGGGGGACGGCTAAACCGCCAGGATGTCCCTTCCGACCGGTTCTTCATGAGCTGGAATCTCAAGGAAAGCTTCTGCCCGCCGGTGCCAGAGCCCGAGGTAGTCAGTTATATCGAGCGGTGGCCCTGGACCCTCCGGGTGGACTATCGGTGGCTAGAGACCGAAAAAGGGCGGGCTGACCTGGAAGTGGCCTCGGGTCCGATGCTGGACCTGGAGGCAGAATACCTTCTGGTGCCGGTTCCGGTCGATTTCTACCTGATGTTGAACCTGACCGACGTTGAGGAGCCTGAAATTCGCCGGATACCGGTCAACTGGCGCTTCCTGACCAGGGAAATATTCCTGCATTATTTTGAGCGGGGCTACCGGGTAGTGGATTTTCTAAAGGCGGAGGCTGACCGGAAAAGGTGCTGTTATCTCTTAAAACGCAACCTCTGACCTGAAGATAAAAAACAGTGCGGTCCGGGCCCGAGCTTTGCTATAATCTTTCTCTTTTAGTAAGACCAGGCAGAACGACCGAGGCCGGGAGTATGAGAAATACAATCTGCCCCGGCCGGCATCTGGCCGATGAAAGGATGAACATGCGCTTCACCAATGTTCAAAGCCCCAAGCTTCTGGCACCGGTAGTGGTGCTGTTATTACTCCTGCTTTTCCCGGCCTGCCGCCAGGCCACAGTTAAGGGTTCTCCTCAGGACCTGGAGCTCAGGGCCCGGGAAATACACAAGAAAATCGTTACGGTTGATACCCACTGCGACACGGCCATGTGGCTGCTGCGGGGCAACTGGAATCCGGCCGAAAGACACGACCCGGCTGCTCCCGGCAGCAGCAAGATTGACCTGCCCCGGATGAAAGAGGGCGGGCTGGACGCCGAGTTTTTTGCCGCCTTCGTCGGGCAGGGGCCCCGGACCGCTGAAGGCTATGCCCAGGCCAGGAAGAGGACCGAAGAACTCATCCAGGCGGTCAGGAAAATGGTCGAGGTCAACCGTTCCATCATCGGACTGGCCCTCAGCCCGGAAGAAGCTTATAGCCTGAAGAAACAGGGGAAATTGACGGCTTTCCTGGGGATAGAAAACGGCTATGCCATCGGGCGGGACCTCAGCCTGATTAAGCATTTCTATGACCTCGGGGTTCGTTATATAACGCTATGTCACTCTTCTGATAACGATATCTGCGATTCTTCGACCGACAGGTCCGAACCTGAAGACAAGGGATTGAGCGATTTCGGTCGCCAGGTGGTTCGAGAGTGCAACCGGGTGGGGATGATAATTGATATTTCCCATGCCTCCGACCGTAGCTTCTATGATGTTCTTAAGGCCAGCCAGGCCCCCATCATTGCCTCTCATTCCTGCGCCCGGGCTGTCTGTGACAATCCCAGGAACCTGACCGACGATATGATCAGGGCCCTGGCGGCCAGGGGCGGGGTGGTACAGATCTGTTTCCTGTCTGCCTATGTCAAGAAACCGCAGCCCAACCCGGAGAGGGATAAGGCCCTGGCCGAGTTCCGGGCCAAGTATGGAAACTGGCGGAACATCCAGGACGAGGACGAGCGGCGGAAGATTATGGAAGAGATGCAGGAGCTAAACCGCCGCTACCCGGCTGACCTGGCCACCGTCCGGGACCTGGTTGACCACATCGACCACGTGGTCAGGCTGGTCGGGGTGGATTACGTGGGCATCGGGACCGATTTTGACGGTGGCGGTGGGGTTGTCGGTTGCAACGACGTCAGCCAGATGATCAACGTCACCGTGGAGCTGCTGCGCCGGGGCTACAGCCAGAAAGACATAGAAAAAATCTGGGGTAAGAATTTCTTCCGGGTTTTTAACCAGGTCCGTGAAGTGTCCAGGAAATTGAGGCAATCCTGAAACCGGTCCGGCGGATTGAGGTTATAGCCCGGCTGGAACGGCTGGCGGTAACCGCTCCACCTGCTGTTGGCGGGTGATTTTAGGGAAAGTTTAAGCTATTATTAATAAGCAATGAGATTTTCTTTGAGGACTTCCGGGCGGCGAACGGGCCTGGCCGTTTCGCTGGCCCCGGCCGCCATGCTGGTCCTAACCCTGTTCCTGGCTGCTTCCGTCCAGGAGGAGACCCCCAGGCCCAAGCCCGGGGGAGAACTCAGGGTCAGGCCTTATGGTTCAGCTTTGAATACCGACCTGGACCCGGCCGGAAATGGCTATTCCCTGGTGGTGGCCAATCTTTACGAAGGCCTGGTCCGGCTGGACCAGAACCTGAACGTCGTTCCTGGCCTGGCTGACTACTGGTCGGTCTCTGAAAGCGGCCGAAAGGTTACCTTCTACCTCAGGAAGCAGGCTGTCTTTCATAACGGTCAGCCGGTTACCGCCTCCGACGTCAAGTTTTCGTACCAAAGGCTATTCCAGCTGAAGAGCCGGCCTGTCTTCTACGAGTTTGCCAGCAGGATCGAGGGGGGAGAGGAATTCTGGCGGGGGGCTGCTTCCGAGGTCAGCGGGCTAAGGGTGGTGGACGATAAAGTCCTGGAGATTTACTGGAAGCAACCGGGTATCACCAATTTCTATTTCCTGGCGGCCGGCTTCGCCGGGATTCTTCCGGCCGGACCGGTTCAGTCTCAGAAAAAAAGATTTTTTGACAGGCCGGTTGGGGCCGGGCCCTTCAAGTTCGATTACTGGCTGCGGGACAGGCGGCTTAATATTATCGGTGTCAGGCTGGCCAGGAACGATAATTATTTTACCAGGAAACCTTTCCTGGAAGCGGTCGAGGTCAGTCCCTTTTTCCAGCTGGATGATTTCTTTCAAAACGAAATCCAGATTATTCCCTACCTTACCTTCAGGATATCCAGGGATAAGTACCAGATCCTGGAAAGCAACCTGCTCCAGCTGAATTATCTCTTCTTCAGCTGTCATCTGCCGCCCTTTGACCGGCCGGCAGTCCGCCGGGCCCTGCAGGCCTTTATTGAAAAAAGGCAGCTGGCCGGCCTGGCTTCGACCACGGCCAATTTTTGCCAGCCAATGGACAGCTATATTCCTCCTTTCCTTCCCGGTTTTATGCCTGAAGGGGCCTGGCCGGATCAGAGTCTGAGCCAGGTGCTGAAAGTCCTGGAAGATTCGGGACTTGGCCGGGTAGACAAACCCCTGGTGGTCAGGGCCTATTTCCAGGTAACCAATAAAGACCTCATCCCGAACATCTATGAGTTTTTGAGAGAGGAGCTAAAGCCGGCCGGTATAAAACTGGAGCTGAGGTCAGATTATTCGGCCGAGGAGCTGGCCAGGGACACCACCCCCTTCATCTTTTTCCTGGAGTGGAGTCCCGAACTGCCCGACCCGGAATTTATTCTCCGGCCGCTGTTTCATTCCGGCGGTTCTCCAAATCGGGAGCTATTTCATTACCGGAACCCGAAAGTTGATGAACTGCTGGAACTTCAGAAGAATGGCCTCAGCTTTGAGCGCCGGGTTAACCTCTTCCGGGAGATAGAGAAAATTCTGCAGGCCGATACCCCGGCCCTGCCTCTTTTTTTCCATAAGCAGAGGCTGGCCTATCAGCCCTACCTTAAGAACCTGAAAGCCCAGCCCCAGGGACTTCTCTGCCTGAATCTCCTTGATGTCTGGATGGACCGATGAACAGAATTCCCAGGCCCCGAATTTCCATCTACGTCCAGCTGGTCTTCTGGACTTCGGTTATCATCCTGCTCCTGATGTTCGGGGTCCTGTATGTCATCCAGACCAGGGAAGTTAAGGCCATCTACCAGGAGAAGAGGGAGCGCGGCCTGGTTATGGTCAGGTACATTTCTGAGATGAACTTCAGGAGCCTGGTGCTCGGAGACCTGGAGTCCATAGATGAAAACATTTCGGGATTGATCAGGGAAGACCTGGCCTACATAATTTTTTACGATGCCGACAGCAAACCGGTGGTGGTCAGCCAGAGCATCGCCGACAATGCCGAGGTAATCAACCAGACCAGCTGTGCCGGCGAGGTTTCTCCGGGCGATGTCTTTTACAATACCATCAGGCTGGAGCGGGGCCGGAGCTTTCAGGAAGTGATGGAGGTCGAGGTTCCGGTTTTCATTCCCGGTTCTGAGAAAAAATGGGGTTCGGTTAAAATCGGCTTGAAACTGGAAGACGTGTTTCGCCGGGTCCAGAGGACCCGGCTGGTGCTGCTGGGCTTCGGGCTGGCCGCCTTTCTGCTGACGGTGCTCGGGGCCAACCTGCTGGCCAGGAGGATTACCAGGCCCATCAGGAACCTGGTCGAGGGAACGCGGCGAATTTCCCGCGGCGATTTCAGCTACCGGATTCCGGTTATCTCCAGGGATGAAATCGGAGACCTGACCCGGAGCTTCAACCAGATGGCCGAGGAATTGCTGCGGGCCCGGGAGCAGATGGAAGAGGCTAACCGGCGCCTGCTTCAGGCCGAGAAGCTGGCCTCCATCGGCCGGCTTTCGGCCACCATCGCCCACGAAATCCGCAACCCCCTGACCTCGGTTAAGTTAAACATCCAGAAGCTGGCCGAGATATCGACCCTGGATGAGCTGGAGAGAGAACACCTGGCCATCGCCCAGGCCGGCATCGAGCAGATCGAGAAGTTCATCAAGGACCTGCTGAGCTACACCCGGGCTTCCAGCCTGCAGAAGGATTATTTTTCCCTGGCCGAGGTCCTGGACGAGTCTCTGAAATTGTTGCAGCCATCCCTCAAGGAAAAAGGGGTTGTGGTGGACAGGGACTATCAGCCGGGCCTGCCCCCGGCTTACGTTGATGCCGACCGGCTGCGCCAGGTCTTCTTAAATGTACTTCGCAACGCCTACGAGGCGGTGGACCAGGGAGGCAGGATAGAAATTTCTCTCCGGATGAACCGGGAAGAAGACTGTCCCTGTTTTGAGGTCCGGATCAGCGACGACGGCTGCGGCATACCGGCCAAGGACCGGGAAAATATCTTTGAACCATTCTTCACCACCAAGAGTTCCGGGGCCGGCCTGGGGCTGGCCAATGCCCGCCGGATTCTGGACCAGCACGGGGGCACCATCCGGGTGGTTGATAAAGAGGGACGGGGTAGCTGTTTTCTGATCACTCTGCCCTGTCCGGAAAGCAGACAGGAGGCTCAGACATGACCAGAGTTCTGGTAATAGAGGATGATTCCTTGGTCAGCCGGACCATCGCCACGCATCTCCGGAAAAAAGGCTTCGAGCTGAAACTGGCCGAGACCGGCGAGGAGGGGCTGAAGCTCTACAAAGATTTTCAACCCGACTTAACCCTGCTGGACGTCAAGCTGCCCGACATCAACGGCCTGGAGGTGCTCAGGCAGATCAGACAGACCAGCAAGAACGCGGCCGTGGTGGTGATGACCGCTTTTGATGATATGAAAACCACGGTGGAAGCCATCAAAGCCGGGGCCTTTGAATACCTGGTAAAACCGCTCGACTACCTGGAGCTGGACCTGACCATCGACAAGGCCTTCCAGCTCAAGGCGCTGGAAGAAAAGGTCAGTTACCTGATCGAAGAAAAGCAGAAGGAATACCAGATAGACAATATCATCGGCCGTTCGCCCCAGATGCGGGAGGTCTTCAAGATGATAGGCTCGGTGGCCAATACCAGGACCAACGTCCTGATCCAGGGAGAGAGCGGGACGGGCAAGGAGCTGGTGGCCAAGGCCATCCATTACAACAGCCCCTTCCGGGATGAGCCCTTCATCGTCATCAACTGTTCGGCCATTTCCGATACCCTGCTGGAATCAGAGCTCTTCGGCCATGTCAAGGGAGCTTTCACCGACGCCGTCAGCGAGACCCGGGGCAAGTTTGAGATTGCCGGCAAGGGAACGCTGTTCCTGGATGAAATCGGCGATATTTCTCCCAACCTCCAGTCCAAGCTTCTCCGGGTCATTGAAACCAGGGATTTCATGAAGGTCGGGGGTGAGAAGATATTGAAGACCGAAGCCAGGATAATCGCCGCCACCAACCAGAACCTTAAGGAGCTGGTCAGCCAGGGCAGGTTCCGGGAAGACCTGTACTACCGTCTCAAGGTGGTGGAGATAACCCTGCCGCCGCTCCGGGACAGGCGCGAGGATATTCCCGAGCTGGTGGCCTACCTGCTGGAAAAGATAAACCGGGAGCTGAAGAAAAACGTCAGGAAAGTTCCGCCCGAAGTCATGGACTACCTGGTCAACCAGCCCTGGAAGGGTAATGTCCGGGAGCTGGAGAATGCCCTGACCAGGGCCGTCATCCTGGCCAAGGGAGATGTCATTCTGAAAGAACACCTGCCGTTTGAACCGGCCCCTCAGGCCCAGGCCCAGGACAGGTTTCAACTGCCCAAGGAAATGGTGCCGCTCTGGGAAATAGAGAAGAGGTACATCCAGTATGTGCTGGAAGCCACGCGGGGCAGCAAGACCAGGGCCTGCCAGATACTGGAAATCAGCCGGCCAACCCTCGATAAAAAAATCAAGGATTACGACCTCAAGGTGGAAACCTCGGAATGATCGGTTGCAGACTGGTTCCTGTCCTTCTGTAAAAAAAATTAACAGGCTGCAAAGTTTATTGTGGGGAGGGGCGATAGTTCTCGGGGCCGGTATCCTGATTTACCCTGAAATTTTTTCGATTTCTGGCACGAAACCTGCTCTCTACCGGGAACAGGTAGTATCATGCTTGATAAGAGAATAGTTATCGTCGATGATGATGAATCCATAAGAAAGACCTTTTTTCTGCTGCTTTCAGATAAATACAATGTTTACCTGGCCGGGGATGCCGGGGAAGCCCTGGCTAGATTTGAAAAAGCCCGGGTTGATTTGATCATAGCCGATTTGCGGCTTCCCCAGAAAAATGGTCTTCAGATGATTGTCGATTTCAGGCAGTCGGGTTACCAGGGTCGTATCATACTCATATCTGCCTGTGCCGACCAGGTCAAGCCTGAGGACCTGGAAAAACTGGGGGTTGACCGGCTGTTTATAAAACCCCTGGACCTCAAGTTACTGACCGAAACCATCGACAGCCTGCTGGCCTGAGCCCAGCACCGGTCCCGGTTTTTCAGGCAGGTCCTGTTTCCGGTCTTATTAACCCGGTATTCCTGAGCCATAGTCATAGGCTGGCGGGATTGGTTCCAAGACTTGCCCGGGCAGGCTATCTGAAACATAGATAGAAAAAAGCCTTAGCCTCTCACCCGGTCCGCTCACCCCTTAAATTGTCTGGCCGAACATGCTAAACTGCCTCCATGAAAGCTGAGTCCGAATGCTATCTGTGTCTACTGGGGCAGGTGTTGCGGACGGCCGGGGTCCTGGGGCTCAAGGAACCGGCGACCAGGGAACTGGCCCGGGAAGCCTGCGCCTTCCTGGCCGGGACTGATTTTAACCGGACGCCACCCGAGATTTCAGAAGACCTTTATTCTCTCCTGGCCCGTCTGACTGGCAATCCCGACCCCTACCAGATCCTGAAAAAGGACCATATCGACCATGCCCTGAAGCTTTATCCTCAATTGGAAAACCTGGTCAGAACCGCGGCCGACCCGCTGCGGGCTGCCCTGGAAATTTCGCTGGCCGGGAACGTGATAGATTTCGGGGCCAATTCCGACGACGACTGGTTGAAAGATGGTAGATTCTTGGCCCCGGGGCCTTTCGGGATCGATGATTACCGGCTCTTAAAGGAAGACCTGGAAAAGGCCGGGCGGATCGTCTTTTTGGGAGACAATGCCGGGGAAACAGTCTTTGACCGGTTGTTTATAGAAGTATCCGGGCGAAGGCCGGTCTATGCGGTGAGGGAAGCGCCCATAATCAATGACGCCACGCTGGAAGAAGCGCGGGCTTCAGGCCTGGCCGAGGTGGCTGATCTGGTATCGAGCGGCTGCCGGGCTCCGGGAACTGTTTACGAGCAGTGCTCGCCCGACTTCAAAGAAATCCTGGAACGGGCTGATCTGATTATCAGCAAGGGCCAGGGAAATTTTGAATGCCTGGAACAGGTCAGGGGTCCTTTTTATTTTCTATTGAAGGCCAAGTGCCGGGTAGTTTCCGGGTACCTGGGGGTTCCGCAGGGTAGCCTGATCATCATGAGGTCCCGGAATTATAGCCCCCGTCTGCTGGTCTGACCGGCCATCTTTTATCACTTTTCTTAAGGGCAGGTTTATTTTTTCTTCAGGCCATGTTTCCGTAAAGTATTTTTACGGCTTTTAAACTTTTTTTATGATTTTTCAGGTAATTTTCCAGTTTTTTAAGGGGAGGTCAGGTCTGGAATTCTGGCACAAATCTTGCTTATAAATTGGCGGGTATAGAAAATGGCTGAAAGAAGAAGAGCAACGAGAACAAGCGATAGACAGTTCTTATACATAGATACCTTAGATGTTATGGGGAGGGAGATATTGAGGTTTGACGGGCTGAACAGAAAGCCAATCTCTCCCTCCCCCTTCATTTATCCACTTGGCGATGAGCGCACCCATAAATTTATAAATGCCTCCTTTTTGCCCTTCTTTGCCCTTCTTTCCATTCCCCCTTCCTTCAATTAAACAGAGGGGTGCACGGCGGCACCCCTCTCTTTCTTTTTTCCCGAGGTAAATTAAAGCCAGGTAATCTCTTTGTGCCCGATGGGCCTGTCTATGGCCCTGTTCAGATCGGGCCCAGGAGATTCGTGATTTTTTCCAGCAGCTCGGACTGGAGTCCATTCCGGTTGGCCGGGGTAAGCTCAAAGAGCTGGGTCCCCGGACTGGACTTTATCCGTTCTATAAAGGGCGTTCCCCGCCAGGCGATGGTGGCCAGGAGGTGACCCGGAGCCGAAACCAGTCGCAGCACGATTTCCCGGAATTTTTCTGAAAGACATTCCATTTTGCCTATCTCGTCTATGACCACCAGCCTGGTTTCAGGGGTGAAGAACCTGACCGATTCCAGGAAATTTTCGAAGCGGGCCAGGTCCACCCGGTATTTACCCACCCGGTAGGGTGTCTTGAATTCAACATGGCTGAGGACGGCCCCCCGGCCATCGGGGCTCATCAATTCGAAGCCCAGCCTGGTTCCCTTTTCCCTTATCTCCCTGGTGATAAAACCGGCAATCCCGCTCTTATCCGGCAGCCGTTCAAGGAGGCCGGCCACCAGGGTGGTTTTTCCGGACCCGGGTAGCCCCGTCACCAGGATTTTAAGTCCTTTGGCATTCATTTCATTCTGCCTTCTCCCGACTCTTAACCTGCAATTATTAAAAGACAGGACCTTTCATAAGTCAAAGGACAGGGAGCTATCGTTTCGGACCGGTTGGGTTAGGGGCATGGTTTTGATTGCATGGAAGCGGCAATTTTATTAAACTCAGTCTGCGATGAATATTTAACAGAGGCAAGCTATCATGAAGAAAAAGGCTCTATTCATAGCGGTTCTGGTTGGTCTGCTGTCGGCTCTTATGGCTCAGGTGCAGGCTCCGGCCGGTTATTCGGCGGCCGAGTTTGAGAGACGCCGGCTGGCCCTGATGGAGGCTACCGGAAACGGCCTGATCATTCTGCTGGCCAGCCCGGGAAACTCGGGAGCCGGGCATTTCCGCCAGGACAACGATTTCTATTATTTCACCGGTTGCGAGGATGCCAATGCCATCCTGGTCATGATTCCGGCCACAAAAGACAGTTATCTCTTTGTCCCCCAGAAAACCGACCGGGAAAAGATGATGGAAGGGGGGAACAGCCTGGATGACCCGGAGGCCAGGGAAAAGCTCCGGCTGAAGGCAATTTACCCGGTCAGTTATTTTGACGAGTTTCTTTCCAGGCTATCCGGTCGCCAGGACCAGGTTATCTATCTGAGGCTATCACCCGAGGACTCGGTGGGCGAAGCCCGTTCGGAAACTGCCCTGTTCCAGGCCCGGCGCGCGCGGAATCCCTATAACGCCCAGCTCAGCCTGAACCAGTTCCGGGCCGAAAGGTTTCGCCAGCTTTATCCCGCGGCCGAGTTGAAAGATATCACTCCCCGGATCGATGCTCTGAGGATGATTAAGACCCCGGAAGAAATTGCCATCTTAAGGCAGAACGGTCGGATTTCTGCCGAAGCCGTGAAAAAGGCCATGCTGGCTTCGAGGCCGGGTGCCTTCGAGTACGAGCTGGAAGCGGCCGCGGTGGAAGTCCTGCTCAGGAATGGCTGCCGGGGGCCGGCCTATCCGCCCATCATCGGCTCGGGACCGAATACCTGCATTCTCCATTATGAAAAAAACAACCGGGCCATGCAGGCCGGGGAACTGGTGCTGATGGATTTCGGCGGCGACCTCAATTACCTGACCATGGATATTACCAGGACCTGGCCGGTTTCCGGCAAGTTCAGCGAGGAGCAAAAAAGGATTTACCGGGCGGTGCTGGAGGTGCAGAAGGCCTGCCTTGAAGCCTTCAGGCCGGGAGTCAGCGGTCGGGATGTTCAGGAGTACGTGGCCAGGCGGATGAAAGAAAAAGGAATTGACCCGCTGGGCCTGCGCGGTGGCCTGGGGCACCTGGTGGGTATGTCCGTGCATGACGTTCAGGCCCCGGAGCTGGTTCTTAAGGAAGGCATGGTCATGGCCATCGAGCCCGGGCTCTATTATCCCGAGAAAAACCTGGGCATCAGGATTGAAGACACCGTCCTGATAACCAGGGACGGCTGCGAGGTCCTGACGGCCGGAGTTCCCAAGGAAATTGATGAAATTGAAGCCCTGCTGGCCAGGAGGAAGTTCTGACGGGCTCACCTGGAATGAAACCCTGTAAGTTTGTTTATAAGCTCATTGAGAAGAAGGGTCGATGTTGCACCAGGCCGGTCTGATTGCTCCATTCTCTCTCCTCATCTTAATAATTTACCTGTCTGTTGAGGCCGTTCGTTTTCGCCGCCGGTTGAAGAAAATTCCCGTGAGAGTGGCTGTTGGCGGCATCAGGGGCAAGTCCAGCATCACCAGGCTGATTGCCGGGGGCCTGCGGCAGGCCGGGTTGAAGGTGATGGCCAAGACCACCGGTTCCAGGCCGGTTCTGATTTATCCCGACGGGCACGAGCAGGAAATCAGCCGGCGTGGCCGGCCGACCATCCTGGAACAGAAGAAGCTGGTAGAGGTGGCCGTGGCCGCAGAGTCGGATTTTTTAGTCAGCGAGATGATGAGCATTCAGCCCGAATGTCTTGGAGCCGAGGGGCGGCATCTTTTGCAACCACAGGTCCTGGTGCTGAGCAATTTCCGGCCTGACCACACTGAATTTCTCGGGAGGCGCAGGGAGGAGGTGGCCCGGGCCCTGCTGGAAGCTGTTCCCCCGGCCGCCATTGTTTTTATTCCCGAAGAAGAGTTACAGCCATGGATGGGAAAACTGGCCCGGGAAAAAGGATTTGAGCTGAGAGCGGTCCGGAGCAGTATCGAATCTGCCCGTTTGACCGAAATTCTCCCGTACCCGGAATTTGAGCCAAATGCCAGGCTGGCCCTGGCCGTCCTGCTGCATTTTGGCCTGTCGGCCGAGCGGGTCCGCGACGGCTGGTCGGGTTTGAACCCCGACCTTGGCCGGCCCAGGGTCTGGCGAGTCAGGCTATCGGGGAAACATCACTTTCATCTGGTCAGCCTGTTTGCAGCCAATGACCCGGAGTCAAGCCTGCTGGCCATGGAACTCATAACCCGCAGGCTGGGCTGGCAGGAAAGCCGGAAGATCGGTCTGCTGAGCCTGCGGGCTGACCGCGGAGACCGGAGCAGGCAATGGGTAGAGTTCCTTCGGTCAGGGGCTGCGGACTTCCTGGAATCGCTGATTCTAATCGGACCGGGAGCCAGGGCAGTGGGACGAAAACTCAGAAACTGGTCCCGGGAAACCGGCCGCCCGGTCTTAATCCTACCTGAGAAAGAGCCGGAGAAAAGTCTTGAAGAGATAAAAAAACTGGTTGCTGACTGCCAGAAAAGACTGCCCGGCGCGGAAGAGAGATGCCTGGTCTTCGGGCTGGGCAACATTGGCGGCTTCGGCCGCAAACTTATAGAATACCTGGAAAGGACCGCCGATGCCGTCAGAATATAGTTCCCTGTTCCTCGGCCTGGTGCTGGCTCTCATCTTCAGTGAACTCACCGGGATTTCCCCGGGCGGATTGATAGTTCCCGGCTATTTTGCCATCTTCCTGGACCAGCCCTGGCGACCGCTGGCCACCCTGGCTGTGGCCTTCCTGGCCCTCGGCCTGTACCGCCTGGCCGGCAATTACCTAATACTTTTCGGCCGGCGTCGCTTTGTCTTCATGATTCTGGTAGGAGTGGTCCTGGCCCAGCTCTGGAACCTGCTGCTTCCCGGGTCTCTGGCCGAACCGATTTCGCTCAGGGTCATTGGCTGGGTGGTGCCCGGACTGCTGGCTTCCAACCTGGAAAGGCAGAAGATGCTGCCGACCCTGGCCTCCTTGATTTTCGTTTCTGTCTTAACTTTTTTTCTGGTCAGGCTCTTTTTCTGATGGGCAACGATAAAAAATTTATTACCCTGGTCGGCCTGGCCGTCCTCAGCCTGGTTTTTCTTGGCCTTTACCTAAGTCTTGGCCAGGATATCAATCGCTGTTCGGGGCCTGACCCGGATGGAATTGAAGCCAGCCGGTTGATGTCAGAAGCCGAAAAAATCATCTTTAACTGCCGGAAAAGCAGGGGAATTCAGCCCGAAAATAACGAGTTTGACCCCAATCAAACAGGCTTAGTCGGCCTGGAAAACAGTCCCCTGACCACCACTCTCGGAAATCTTCAGGCCAAAAGAACTGCCACCAACCCGGAGCTGGCCGCTCTCCTGGTTCACCTGCTCAGGAAGGCCGGGGTGAGGCAGGGAGAGGTGGTGTCCCTGGGCGCCTCCGCTTCTTTTCCTTCACTGATTGTCGCCAGTTATTGCGCCGCCCGGGCCCTGGACCTGGAACTCCTGGCGATTGTTTCGGTTGGAGCCTCCCAGTGGGGAGCCAACCACCCGGAATTTTCCTGGCTGGATATGGAAGACTGCCTCCGTCAGCACGGGTTCACCCGGCACCGGCTGCTGGCCGTGGCCTGGGGTGGTGAAGACGATTCCGGGAAAGAGTATCCTGAAGAAGTAAGAAAACGACTTCTGGCTGTGGCTCAAAGGCTCGGCCTTCAATTTCTCCCGACGGGCAGCCTGGAGGACAGGGTCAGGCAGCACCTGGATCTTTTTCTGGCCGCAGCCGGCGAGAGAAAAATAAAGGCCTTCATCAACATCGGCGGCAGCTCGGTCAACCTCGGGGCTGACTCTTCTGTCCTGGAGCTTAAACCGGGATTGACCCGGGTTGGCAAGATTCCGCCGGCATCCCGACGGGGTCTTATCCAGGAAATGGCCCGACGGGGCATTCCAGTTATTCATCTTCTCAACATCAGAAAGCTGGCGGAAATTTATGGACTTCCCTGGGACCCAAAACCCTTGCCCGCGCCCGGCGGCCTGGTTTTCCCGCCGGAAAGAAGACCGGATAAAACCATGGCCTGGTTAATTTTTGGCGGTTATTTACTAAGCTGTGTGCTCTGGTTGATGGCAGCAGGAATTATTCGTAAAAAAGCCTTCCGGCCGGCGCCTGGTCAGGATTCTTAAGGTAATAGCCGGTTCCTGCGGAAATTACTTCAGCGTAGCGGGGCACGTTTTCCATCTGGATCGGCCGCTCGGGGTGAAGTTCGGTCCAGACCTTGAAAATCTGGATAATCGACGACAGGTGGCGGCCCACCCGGACGTCTATCGGCCAGCCGTTTTCATCCAGCTTTTCAAACAGCAGGCCGTGGCGGCCGGCCTTCATCACGAATTCATCCTTTCCGGTCAGAAGAAGGGCCCGGTCGGTCCGGCCGCGGGTGGCATCCAGGAAGGGTTCGGGCGTTTCCAGCAGCAGGGGAATGGCCTGGGTATGGTCGCCTATTTCCCGGTGAGACAGGCCACGCAGCGCGACCGGAGAGTATTCAACCCCGATGTTGAAACCCTCCTCGCCGCTGATCATCATCGAGGCCAGGGCGGCCAGGTCTTCACCCTTCTGGTGGGCGACAATGGTGCTGATCACCGGGTACTGCAGCTCGGCCTCGTGCAGGTCGATGACCAGGTCGATCTGTTCTTTAATTATCAGCTGGGTCATGGCATAACAGGTCTTCTCGGTCATGGTGCCGTCGGGACGCCCGGGCCAGGTGCGGTTCTGGTTCCGGATATCCATGTAGGCCAGCTGCTGCCTGGAAGGATAATGAATGTAGACTTCGGGATCCGGCCACTGGTCGAGCGGGTTGGACCAGCGGTCGCCCTGCCTGAATTTCTGCCGGCCCCAGGGTGTTGGTATTTCATAATCGGGGGGATAGGCTCCGCCCGGCCTGGTGGAGGTGGAAGCGCTGGGATTGGCCGTCAGGATGACAAAGAGGCGACCCTTTTCTAACCTGGCGTTTTCCACCAGCAGCCAGGCGGCCAGGCGTCCGGCCGGTTCTTCGGCATGGGAACCACCCAGGACCAGGGCGGCTCCGCCCTCTGAACCGGCATCTCCCTTTCCCAGAATGTAAACGCTGGCATCGTTGAGGCTGCCCTTAAGGCCGGGAAAATAATGGCTGAGCTTTCTGACTTCCAGAAGGCCATCGCCGGCCACCACCGGTTCTTTCAGGTGCCGGCTCCGGTAAAAGCTCAGGCCGGAGAATATGAAAACCAGTAAGAAGGCTGCCGTGAAGATCGCTTTTCGCATGATGAGTTGGTTTTTCATGCAGACCTCATTTCAACCGGAAAAGGCGCAGGAGAAACGGCAGCAGGACTATCAGGTAAAGAACCTCGCTCTGCCAGTTCTTGGACCGCCTGAAGTTCCAGATGAAGCAGACGGCAAAGAAAGCCACCATCAGGTAGTATAGAAATGTGATGAAAGCGGTCATTCCTGTCTCCTAAAAAAGCGTCAGGAAAGAAAGTTTCTTGCTGAAAATAACCATGAGCGTTCCCAGCAGGGCGATGATTATGGCCGGGACCAGGCACATCTTCAGGAAATTCGAGTAACGTTCTTTGACTCCGACCGTGTCCATGGTCAGGCGCCCGATGATGGCCGTTGGGGGCAGGGCATCGCCCAGCGGCCAGATGATACTCATCCCGGCCAGGGCCACCACCGGGTCCAGCCCCCGGGTGTTAAAGAGAAGGACCAGGGGTACTCCCAGGACCGGGGCCGCTCCCCACATCAGCACGGCCTCGGACAGGGGAAGAGTCAGGAAAAGAGAAGCAATAACCACGGCCGCCGGCAGGGTTACGACTGAGACTGAAATCAACCCCCTGACCCCGGTTAAGGTCATAACCTGGACCAGGACTCCCACGCAGGTCAGGGTGCCCACCAGCGGCAGCAACTGTTCGGCTGTGGCCAGTGAGGTCTTCCAGAGGTTAAGCCTGACCGGAGAAACCAGGACAGCCACCGCTGCGGTCAGGGCAAAAATCAGCGGCAGGCCGAGGATGGGGAAGCTGAACGGAAAAATCCTTCCGGCCAGGACCAGGACCAGGAAGGCGACAAAGGGAAGTCCCAGCCGCCACCAGTTCATCCTTTCCGGCGGAACCGGAAGTTCGGCCAGGGCCTTTTCGAGGTCGACCGGCCTGGCCTTACGGCCCAGGATAAATATGGTCAGCAGGGCTCCGAGGACACAGGGAACAAGAAGGGGCAGAAAAAAGCCAACATAGGGCATGTTGATGCCGGCCGCGGTCAGCATGGCCCACAGGCTGACTGGCGGGGCGGCGGCACTGAGTCCGGCTATCAAAAAAATGATGGCAGCCACCCTGACTTCACTCAGGCCGGTGTATTTCAGGACCACGGCCACCAGGGAGCCGGTTATCAGGACGGTGACGCTGCCGGCCCCGGTCAGGGCACCTGGAATCAAGAGCAAGAAAACCAGCAGCAAGAAGAGCATGAACCGGCGGCGATGAAATTTTTTCAGGATGGCCCGGACGGCAAAGGCCACGCCCCCGGCCTCTTTCAGCAGGTTCATGAAAAGTGTGGCCGTCAGGAAGATCAGGCAGATGTCAAGGTAGGTGATGGCCCCCTCGGCCAGGTGCCGGACCGGTATTCCATAGCCCCCGGCCAGGGCTCCAGCCACCGCGGCCAGGAACAGTGACAGTTCGGTGGATACCCTAAGTATTTTGGCAACCGCGTAGGCGGCCACCATCACCGACAGGATGAGAAGAGCACTCTGGGTTGGGGACACTATTTGTCATCTCCTTCCGGCCGGTTCAATATCTCCGGCTGTCGACAATGATCCTGGAAATGGCGTTGTAGCTCTGCAGGGTATTTTTCTGCTGGAAAAGGGTCCTTTCTACGATCAAAGTTCCGAGGGGATAGTCATCCCAGCGGTAGATCCCCACGTCAGTTTGATTCCCGGTTATGGTCACCAGCTCTTTTACTCCGTGACTGACCCTTGGTAGCTTGAGCTGGTCGAGGACCAGGTTCAATGATTCCGGGTCTTCCATGGTGAAGGTCCGGCCGTTGGGGTCCATGACCAGCTTGAGCTCGGGCGGAGCGGGCACGGTGGCGCTGCGATCCAGCTGGTCGCCGGTGATAAAGGTGTAGATTGTCCGGTGCGAATAGAGTGTATCCGACTCGGAAACGGTATAGTAATATTCTGGAATGTTGGGTGGGAAGAGGTCGTTCTTGATGGCCTTGAAGTTCAGGACGGTCAATTTGGTGGTCTGGAGATAGCCCAGGATTATTCCCAGCAGGACAATGAAGATGATGGTCCGGACCAGGCTTTCGGTATGGCCCCGGAACAGGATATAAATCAGCCAGATGACGTTGATGGCCAGAAGGGCGGTTACGATGTTGATGGCCAGTGAAGTGGAAATCATATTTTCACCTGCCTCTCTTTATTGAATTTTAGCAAAATCAGTGTCAAATTAACATAGCGGGGTCAGGGCAGAAACTTTTCTTTTGCAAATTCGTTTCACAGTATATAGAATTCTCTACTTGGTTTATATCCTATTGCTCAAAGGAGTCGGATATGAAAAAACATCTGGCGGCCCTTTTGGTTCTGTTGTTCCTGGTTTCTGCGGCCATGGCCCAGCCCCAGGAAAAGTTACCAAGAACTCTGCTGTCACTCAGGTTGCTTCAGGATATTATCAACGAGGCTAACGGAGAACTGGCCCTGCAAAATGAAATCTTTCTCACCGGGGTCAACCGAAACCGGAAAGCCGAAGAATATGCCACTGGCTATTTTGAGACCAGGTTCATCCTGGAAAAACTCAGGGAGTACGGCTACGATGAAGCCCAGGTCGTGGAGCTGCCGTCCCGCGACCAGACCGTCTGGGATGCCGAGGAGGCCGAGCTGTGGATGGTGGAGCCGGTAAAAAAGAAAATTGCTGACCTCAAAGAAATTCCCGCGGTCCTCTGCTCGGGCAGTGCCTCGACTGACGTAACGGCCGAGCTGGTGGAAGTGGGGCCCGGCTTCAGCGAGGACCACTATAAGAACAAGGATGTTAAAGGAAAGATTGTTCTCGTCTACGGCTCTCCGGAGGCGGCCAGGCGCCTGGCGGTGGAAAAATTTGGAGCGGTCGGTCTTATCGGCTGCTCCTCCAGCCACCCGGAATTCGACCGGGACCAGATCGGCTGGAGTTCCATCAGGGTAGGACCAAAGGATAAACCAACCTTCGCCTTCATGGTATCAGAGAGAACATATTTTGACCTGAAGCTGGCCCTGGAAAGGAAAACCAGGATTGTGCTCAGGGCCCTGGTCAAGACCCAGCGCCTTCCGGCCAGGGAAGAGATGGCCGTCGGGCTGATAAAAGGAGCGGAAAAACCGGAAGAAGAACTGGTCCTGACCGCACATCTTTTTGAAGGCTATGCCAAGCAGGGGGCCAACGATGATGCTTCAGGCTGCGTGGCCATCCTGGAGGCCGGTCGGGTTCTTAAGAAGATGGTGGCCGACGGGACCATCCCGCCGCTTAAAAGGTCAGTTCGCTTTCTCTTCGTTCCGGAGATTTCGGGCACCAGGGCCTATATCCAGAAATATCCTGAAATAGCCCGCCGGTTTTTTGCCAACATCAACGAAGACATGGTGGGTGAGGCCCTGGTCAAGAACCTGAGCGCCTTCCGCCTTGAAGTCACTCCATATTCTCTGCCAACTTACCTCAACGACGTGGTGGCCTCTTTCGTTGAGTGGATGGGGGCCAGCCAGCGCATTTCCCAGGACGGCGGCTGGAAGGAACTGGCCGTTCTCTCCCCGGCCGGAAGTCGCGACCCCTTCTATTATTCCATCGACCCCTATTCCGGCGGCAGCGACCATATCGTTTTCATAGACGGAGCGGTAAAAGTTCCGGCCGTGATGTTCATCTGCTGGCCGGACATGTGGTACCACACCAGCGGTGACCTGCCCGACAAATCCGACTCGACCCAGCTGAAGAGAGTGGTCACACTGACCGTGGCTTCGGCTATTTTCCTGGCCAACGCCGGCCCGGAAGAAGCCCGGGCCATCCTGAATGAAGTCAGTGCCAGGGGCCTGGGGCGCCTGGGCCGGGAAAAAGGCCGGGCCGTCGAGATGATCATGAAGGCCGACAGTAAAGGCCTGGCTGCGGCCAGGAAAGAAGCGGTCAATATTTTGCGGCAGGCGGTTGCCCGGGAAAAAGAAGCCCTGGAGTCGGCCAGGTTTTTCGCCGGAAACGATCGCCAGTTCGCCTCCCTGCTGGCGGCCAAGCTGAATACCCTGGACCAGTTCCAGGTGGCCGGGCTCAATGAACTGGAGGAGCTGTACCGGCAGGGCTGCCAGCGGCACGGTCTGAAAACCGAAAAGCTGACCCTGACCCCCGATGAAGTGAGGTTGAGCCGGGTGGTCCCGGTCAGAAAACCGGCGGCCGGCGAAGGCGATCCCTGGATGGTGCTCATGAGACTGAGGGAAATGAACCTTCAGCTTTCGCCGCTGATTTACCGGGCGGAGTTTGAACTGCGCAATTTTATTGACGGGAAAAAATCCATACTCGATATCCGTAACGCGGCTTCTGCCGAGTACGACCCGCTTCCTCTGCTGGAGGTGGAAAAATATTTCCAGGCCCTGGAAAAGGCCGGAATGGTGGAACTTAAAAAGAAGTAGCCGTAAATAACAGGAAGCGTTTCGGCCCGGATTCAGTCAGCCAGCCTGGCCGGAGAATCCGGCGGTAGAACTTATTTGCCGTAAATCTTGCGGAGTTCCTCGACCAGGTCCATATTTTTTTCGACTTCGACCAGGGGAATGTTCTTGCTCCGGGCGATAGCGGTGAAACGACCGTCGGAGTTGCCCTCCTTGTTGACCAGGAGAAGGTCCGACTGGGGAGCCACGGCCTCGATGCTCTGCTCATCGGTGGTGTCGCCGGCCGCCGCCCCCTGGGCCCTTCTCTTCATTCCTTCAACGTGGGCCCCGATGACCTTCAGGCCCTGTTTCCTGGCTTCCTGGATGAGCTGGTTGATTCTCTTGATTTCATCGTCGATGGAAATCCCGGCCGCCCCCATGCCCTTGAGGCTGGCTCCCATGACTATGATTATGGAACCGTAGGGCTGGCCGCTTTCCTTCTTTTTCTGAAGGGCTGAAGCGGTGGCCAGGGGGTCAAGCTCGAAGGGCAGGCCAAGTTTCTGCAGAACCACCTTGATGATGGCCGGACCCGGGCTCTGCCCGCAGGAGGTGAGGAGAATCGGTGGACTGGCGGTGACTGCCTGCCCGGGCAGGGTTCCAACCGCCGGCCCCAAAAGTACCAGTCCCAGAATTATCAGAGCAACCAGTCTCTTCATTCTTGAACTCCTCTCGTCATTTTCCTGGATCGGGCTGAACACCAGACTAAGTTTATGTTTTCTGCCGGCTGAAATCAACTCCCGACCTGCGTCCTGTCAGGCCCGGGGGTCAGGCCGGCCCAGGGTTTCATGGATGAGGGGGCCGAAAGCTCAATTGTTACTTCTGAACCAGGCGGCCGTTGGTTTGAAAGAAGGAAAATACAACCTGACCTGCCGGGATGTCCAGAAAACGGGCAGGTCTTTTTTTAATGAACCCGTCGGGACCACCTGCTCAGTTCAGGTGCCGGATAGTAGCTCTCGCAGCTTCAGGGCGTTAGACACGGCATGGGCCTGGTAATCGTTGTTGAAGTAGACGAAAGCCTCAGTCGCTCCACACTGGCGGATGGCCTCGGCCCACTTTTTTAATTCTTCATCCGTGTAGCGATAGCGGTAGCCTCCGGTCAGCCCGTGGAACCGGAAGTAGGCCACGGGAGCGGTCACCACCACTTCAGGCGGAACCCGGGACGAGGAAACCACGCAGAAAATGGCCCCGGATGCGGACATCAGTTCATAGACCGCCGGGTCGTACCAGCCGGGATGCCGGAATTCAATCACCTGCCTGAAGCCGACCGGGAGAGTTTTAAGGAAGGATTCCAGCAGTTCCAGGTCCTTGCTCAGGGAAGGCGGGAGCTGATAGAGCAGGCAGCCCACCTTGCCCCGGAGCTGCCGGGCCAAAAAGGCCAGGTGTTCCAGGTCATGTTCCACCTTTTTTAATTTTTTAATATGGGTAATCTGCCGGTTGGCCTTCAGGGTGAACAAAAAGTCCGCCGGGGTTCTGGTGGCCCAGCCATGCAGGATTTCCGGTTTGGGCGACCGGTAAAAAGTCATATTGATTTCCACCGTGTCAAAATGACCGGCGTAATATTCAAGCCAGTCGGTGGGCTTCATTTCGGGCGGGTAGAACCGGCCGCGCCAGCCCGGGTAGCTCCAGCCCGAGGTTCCGATATGGATTTTCATCCCTTGTCCCTCACCTCTAATGTATCCAGCTTCCGGGTTGAAATCAATTCTTTTGACTGCCAGGATAGATGGCCGTTTTTACGGGTAATTTTCGATTGTTGTTTGGTTCTGCAGATGAGGCCTGCCCTGATTGCCAGGTCAGGCCCCTTATTTTGACACCTGCGCCTGTTTATGGTAAATTTACGGCTTAAATTTCGAAAGGGTAAACAACCGGATTCAACGGATAGAATCCCCATCAGTCTGAGCAGGAGGCAAGAAATGTTAAATTCCGTTTTCTGGCTGGCCCCGGCTGCTTCAGTCCTGGCCCTGTTTTTTGCCTGGTTTTTTTATAACCAGATGAAAAAAAAGAGCGAGGGCACGGACAGGATGGCCCAGATTGCTTCTTACGTTAGAAAAGGAGCGATGGCCTACCTGAAGCAGCAGTACAAGGTGGTCATAATCGTTTTTATCTGCCTGATTCTGCTTCTGGCCTTCATGGCCTTCGTCCTCAAGGTCCAGAACAGGTGGGTTCCGGTGGCCTTCCTGACCGGCGGCTTCTTCTCCGGTCTGGCCGGGTTTTTCGGAATGAAGACCGCCACTTACGCCTCGGCCCGGACGGCCAATGCTGCCCGCAACTCCCTGGACAGCGCCCTGAAGGTGGCTTTCCGGAGCGGAGCGGTCATGGGCCTGACGGTGGTCGGACTGGCCCTTCTGGATATCTCGCTCTGGTTTTTAATCCTGAAGCATTTTTATCCTGTTTCCGATGAACATAACCTGATCATCATCACCACCACCATGCTGACCTTCGGCATGGGAGCTTCCACCCAGGCCCTGTTTGCCAGGGTTGGCGGCGGAATCTTCACCAAGGCGGCCGATGTCGGGGCCGACCTGGTGGGCAAAATTGAATCCAACATTCCCGAGGATGATCCCAGGAACCCGGCGGTCATTGCCGACAACGTCGGCGATAACGTTGGAGACGTAGCCGGAATGGGCGCAGACCTGTATGAGTCTTATGCCGGCTCGATCCTGGCCACGGCCGCCCTGGGAGCTTCGGCCTTTGCCGGCCAGGGAGCCATGCAGCTCAACGCCGTGGTGGCCCCCATGGCCATCGCCGCGGTGGGAACGCTCCTATCCATCCTGGGCATTTTCTTTGTCAGGACCAGGGAAGGGGCGACCCAGAAGGATTTGATCAATGCCCTGGGTCGGGGAATCAATGCCAGCTCGGTGTTCATAATAATCTTCTCCTATTTTGTGATCCGGTTCCTTAAACTCCCGCTGGGAACCTGGCTGGCCCTGGTGGCCGGGTTGCTGGCCGGAATCGTTATCGGCAAGTCGACCGAGTATTTCACCTCTCATTCATTCAGACCGACCAAGAGGATTGCTAATAGCGCCACCACCGGCGCGGCCACGGTTATTATTTCCGGCATCGGCACCGGCATGCTGTCCACCTCCATCCCGGTCCTGGCGGTGGCGGCCGGAACGGTCCTGGCCTATCTCTTTGCTTCCGGCTTTAACCTGGCCAACATCGGTCAGGGACTGTACGGAATAGGAATAGCAGCCGTCGGCATGCTGTCCACGCTGGGAATCACCCTGGCCACCGACGCCTACGGTCCGATTGCCGACAACGCCGGGGGCAACGCCCAGATGTCCAACCTGGACCCGGAAGTCAGAAAGCGGACCGACGCCCTGGATGCCCTGGGTAATACCACGGCCGCTACCGGTAAGGGCTTTGCCATCGGCTCGGCGGCCCTGACCGCCCTGGCCCTGCTGGCTTCTTACGTGGAAGAACTGAAGGTGGGGTTACTGCGCGTCGGCCAGAATACCCTCCAGATGCTGGATGGAACAGTGATAGAAACGGCCAGGGCCGGCTTTCTGGACTTCATGAACTATTTCCGGGTCAACCTGATGAATCCCATCGTCCTGGTGGGCATGTTCATCGGGGCCATGATGGCCTTTGTCTTCTGCGGCCTGACCATGCAGGCCGTGGGCAAGGCTGCCGGCAAGATGGTTGATGAAGTCCGGCGTCAGTTCAAGGAAATTCCCGGAGTCTGGGAAGGAACGGCCGAACCCGATTACGCCCGCTGCGTGGCCATCTCGACCAAGGGTGCCCAGAAAGCCATGATGGTGCCTTCCCTGGCGGCCATCGTGGTTCCGGTGGCCACCGGACTGCTGCTGGGAGTGGGCGGGGTGATGGGCCTGCTGATCGGGGCCACCACCACCGGCTTCGTCCTGGCCGTTTTCATGGCCAACGCCGGCGGCGCCTGGGACAATGCCAAGAAGTTCATCGAGGAAGGCAACCTGGGCGGCAAGGGTTCAACCGCCCACAAGGCGGCCGTGGTCGGGGACACCGTGGGCGACCCCTTCAAGGACACCTCCGGTCCCAGCCTGAACATCCTGATCAAGCTGATGAGCATGGTGTCCATCGTCATGGCCGGGCTGACCGTGGCCTTCTCCCTGATCAAGTGAATATATGAATGACCATTCATATGTTGGTTGGACTTCCGGATAAAATCCGGTAGATTTCCAGCCGGAAAATTAGTAAATTAGGCTCTGGCCCTGCCGGGCTAACCGGCCGAGCCGGGGCCTTTTTATTTTCTGGCACCGGACCGGGAGGAAGTCATGAGTCTATCAGGCAAGAATCATCCAACCCCAAAAGCCCTATTAATTGCCTTGCTGGCCATCAGTTTTTTATTCTCTTTTAGTGGCTGCCGCCACAAAAAGCCCGTGGTTGAAATCACGGCCGAGGAGCTGCGGGCCCATATCCGGATCCTATCCGACGATATCTACGAGGGCCGGGGCCTGGGCAGCCGGGGCATCGAACTGGCCGCTGCCTACCTAGAAGATTTTTTTAAACAATTCGGGCTGCAACCTTTCCTGGGAGATAGCTACCGCCAGGTTTTCACCCTGGTTGGAGTCCAGCCGGACCTCAAGGCCAGCCTGGAGGTAATTCCGGGCCGCCTCCGTCAAACGGCTGAAGTCATAAAACCGGTGTTGCTCGAGGATTTTGTCATCAAGTCGGAACGTCAGGACTGCCCGCCCGAGGTTACGGCCGAGCTGGTTTATTGCGGCTACCTGGTCCAGGCCCCGGAGCGCCAGTGGGACGACCTCAAGGGTTACGATGTTAAGGGCAAGGTGCTCCTGGTTGAAATCAACGAGCCCGGGAATTATCCCGGCGGGATATTCGACGGCGAGGACATGAATTATTACGGCCGCTGGATTTACAAGTTCGAGAAGGCCACGGAGCTGGGGGCGGCCGGGGTGCTGATCATCCATAACGACAGGGGAGCCACCTACGGCTGGAGTGTGGTCCGCAACTCCTGGGCCAAGGAATCCTTCTTCTTGCCAGAGAAGAAAAGAACCCTGTTCTTCCAGGGCTGGGTAACGGGTCCAACAGCCGAGAGAATATTTGCTGCGGCCGGCCTGGACCGGCAGAAGCTCCAGGCCGAGGCCGAGAAACCGGATTTTTCTCTCCGGCCGCTGGGGCTTTCAGTCCGGGTCCGGCAGAGCCCGACCTTCAGAGAGGTGAGAGCTGAAAACATCGTGGGCTGGCTCAGGAGCAACCGGCCCGAGGCCAGGAACAAGTACGCCATTATTTCGGCCCACTACGACCACCTGGGCAAGGACCCCAATCTCCAGGGAGACCAGGTCTATAACGGGGCCGTGGATAACTGTTCGGCCACGGCCTGCCTGCTGGCCCTGGCCGGCTATTATTCCCAGTTCAAGGGAGACCTGCCGTTAAACCTGGTCTTTGCGGCTGTCACGGCCGAGGAGCAGAACCTGCTCGGCTCTGATTACCTGGCCTCTCATCTGCCCGTGCCCAACTCCTCGGTCCTGGCCAACCTGAATTTTGAAATGAGTAACGTCTGGGGAGAGACTGAAGACGTTTATGCCATCGGGGCCAGGTTCTCAGATCTTGAAGACATCTGCCGCCAGGCAGCCGAAAAACTTGGTTATCGCTATATCCCGGAGCGCGGCGGCAATTACGGCTTTTTCTTCCGTTCGGACCAGCTGAGTTTCGCCCGCCATGGAATCCCGGCAGTCTGGCTGCATGAAGGTGTGGTGGCCAGGGGGCCCGACCCGGACCTGGTGCTGAGAAAGGCCGAGGAATACCAGAAATCTCATTACCACCAGGTGACGGATGAATTCCAGGAAGACTGGGACATGGGCGGCGCCCTGCAGCTGCTGCGCTGGGCCAGGGAGATTATCGAGCTGCTGGGCCGGCAGGAAAAGCTGCCGCAGTTCAGGGCCGACAGCGCCTTCCAGCGACCCGTTTCTGAATAAAGCCAAAATTGATGCCGGTTGTTGCAAAACTACGGCTTTGTGATAAAATCAGAATCTGGCTCGAACATGAACCTCAGAGAGACCTCTTTTGGTGAATTCTTAAAGCCTTCCCAGATAATCTTCGACCTCAAGAGCCGAGATAAACTGGAAGCCATTGAAGAGCTCCTGGACAGCCTGGTCAGGCTGAAACTCATCAGCAACAAGAACCTGACCCTGACCCGTATCGTCGACCGGGAAAACCTGGAATCCACGGCCCTGGGGCACGGACTGGCCGTTCCCCATGCCCGGGTCGATACCGAGGGCCAGATTGCCGTGGCCGTCGGCCGGTCGGCCGAGGGGATTGATTTTGACGCTCCCGATGGTCAGCCGGTCAGGTTGATCATCCTGGTGGTCTGGAACCCGAGCCTCCCGGGCCTGTTCAATCACCTGTTTGCCGGGCTGGCCAGTTTCCTGATCAAGCCGGAAAACCGGTTCAGGCTGTTCAATACCCGGGATAAAGAAGAGCTCCATGCTGTCCTATCCGAGATAAGGTTCTCTTTCCCCAGGGAGGACAAGATCATCAACCGGGCCAGCCTGCTCAAGAAATTGCAGGACATCGAAATCAGGATCAGGCGGGCCCCCAAGGATAAACTGGAAGAGCTGCAGAAACACCGCAACCTCATCCGGGAGGAGCTGGACCAGTCGCTGCTGGCCCGATTTGATTTACTGATGGACCGTTACGGCTATGCCGTGGCCGAGGTGGTCGATGGCGTCTGCCGCAGCTGCAACATGAGCGTTTCCACCCAGATGGCCTCGGCCATTGAAGAGAGCAACGATATTTACGTCTGCGAGAATTGCGGGAAATACCTGGTGGCGGCCAGGAAAGAAAAAGTAGCCAGGGAAAAAGTGGAAAAGGCCCGGAAAGAGAAACCGGCCGCCCGGGCTGAAAAGGCCGGCAAACCTAAAGAAACTGCCAGGAAAAAGCCGGTCCGGAAATAGCCAGCCTCTTCCTTCCTTAAGTCCCCACACTTAGGATTTAATTGTTCCGGCTATTCTCTTGCGTTCTATTAATTCAATTACCCAGGGCTGCGGCCGATAAATTGACCGGCTGGAGAAGCCGGTACACCGGGAGTTCGGAAAGACCACGCTGCCACTGGCCGGCCAGGTAACGGTCGAAGAAATTCCAGACCACCAGCCCGTCGTCGCTTTCCGGTTCCAGCAGGTAGGCGGCCAGGAAACCCGAGGGCTGGGCGGTTCTGACCAGCAAAGTTCCGGCCGGGAATTTCCTGGTTTCTTTCTTGTACTCGCCCTTTATCTGGTTCAGACGATGCCCCTGGAAGGGCCTTTCCGCTCCCTTCAATTCTTTGGGCACAAAAATTTCAACCTCCAGGTTGACTTCCTCCTTCAGGGACTCGACCAGCAAACCGTGGGCCAGCAGTTTCTCTTTTATTTCGGGGTCGGGCACCGATATTAAGTAGGCAAAGGGGAAGGGCACCGTTCTTTTGGGCCGGTAATCGGCAAAATAAGGAACGGTAACCGGCTTTTTCCGGTCGGTCGGTTTTAACTGCGGGAAGCCTCCACCCGGTCTTTCTGTTACTTCCAGTTCATAGGCATTAATGGTAATCGGCTTGGGGAGAGGTTGCAGGTCGTATTCAACCGCAAAGCTCCGGCCTGCGGGATTAAGTCCGAGCTGGATGGTGCGGCGGTCGGCTTCCTCCACCAGCTTCTGGATCTCGATGGCCTTGAGAGAGGCATAATCCAGGATGGCCTTGAGGAAGTAGAAACAGCTCATCACCCTGGTCCTGTAATCGGCGTGGACGTAATTTTCGTCGAGAATGGATAGCCGATTACGCAGCCCAACATAGTTGGTAAAATAGCGCGGTTGCGGTTCGAAAGTTACCCAGCCCTGGGACGGGTCGCGCCAATCGCGAAACATGCCGTAGGGGACAGCCAGGGTGCTGTATTTCTCCTTCAAGGTCTTGACGATGGCCGACAGCATGGTGTCCCTCTGGTAGGCCAGGAGTTCCGGGTCGGAGTTGGGGTTGAGCGGCCAGGAGTAGGTCACCGTTTCTTCATGGTAAGCGCCGTCGGTGGTGTGGCAATCGACCACCAGGGCCGGGTCCCAGAGGTTAAGGATGTTGGCCACCACCGCCTTCATCTCGGGACTTTCCAGCTTGACCGCGTCCCGGTTGAGGTCCAGGTTCAGGGCATTCTGGCGGACGCCCACTCCCTGTTCCGGGCCCGGCTGCTGGCGCCGGTTTTCCGGGCTGATTCTTTCGTTGCCGTCGGCGTTGAGGTTGGGGACGATCAATACCACCAGGTTATTCAGATATGGATGGGCCTGGCTCATCAGGATTTCCCGGGCCAGCATCAGGGAAGCTTCCTTGCCTTCCACCTCTCCGGCGTGAATGTTGGCCTGGATGTAAACAATGGTCTTCTTAAGGTTGCGGGCGGCCTGGGGTGTATGGACGGGGGGATTGCTCAGTATCAGCAGGGGAATTCGCCGGCCTTCGGCCGTCTGCCCGATATCCTGGACCACCAGGTTGGGGCTGACTTTCTGGAGCTCAGCGACGAGGTCCAGCACTTCCTGGTAACGGGAAGTGGCGGTGAAATTGCTCTTCTCGGCCACCGTCAGCAGGTTCTCTGGAATAACGACCGGCTGAACCGGAGGCGGCTGAACCTGTTTTTTCTGGCTGTCGGCCGGCCGGGTTTGTTTCTGGCCAGAAGTGTTGGCCAGGGCGGCTGTGGCCCAGGCCAGGATCAGGACCAGGACCAGAACTAATATTTTGCGGTTGGTGAGCCTTTTTTGAATCATGTTTAATTCCTTTATCGGAGTTTCATCAGAAATTATGTTCAACTGAAGCTAAGAATCTTCTGGCGGCCTACTGGGCCCGGGGGCTGGCCGCGGCAGTTTTAAGAATCAGAGTTTATCCCGGCCCCCGTTCGTGGTCAACAGAATTTTTTTTGAGCCGAACAAATAGATATAAGGCAGGAGGAGAGGAGGTAAGGTGCCTTTTTCGGATCGAAAGCCGGCGGGAGGGACTCGCCGGGTCTTATGGACCAGGATTCGGTATCCCGGCAAGGCCGGGCCTTCTGGTCTCCAGGAAGTTATCAAACGGCTGGCCCAATGTCCCTGCCTCGAGAAAAGAATTCTGGTGGTTTACATTATTGTCCCGAGTTGTAAAATAAAGCGGGAGAATTAAGGACATGGGAATGTTTCCGGTGAGACCAGAAAAAGAAAAAGATCTGCTGGAACGCCTGGCCAAACTGGGGGTCAAGGACTCGGACCTGGAGGAAAAGTTTATCCGTTCCCAGGGAAAGGGAGGGCAGAAAGTCAACAAGGCAGCCACCTGTGTTTATCTCAAGCACCTGCCCACGGGTCTCGAAGTTAAATGTCAGCGGGAACGTTCCCAGGCCCTGAACCGGTTCCTGGCCAGGCGGATTCTGGTGGAAAAGCTGGAGGCCAGGATTCTGGGAAAGGAAACAGAAGAGCAGCAGAGGATTGAAAAAATCCGCCGGCAGAAACGAAAGAGGTCAAAGAAGGCCCGGGAAAAAATGCTGGCCGATAAAAAGAGAAGATCCCTCCTGAAGGAAATGAGAAAAGTTTTTCTCGGTCCCGAGGATAGCGATTGAATGTTATTCGGAAGCCAGGCTGATTAAAGCCTGAAGGAGCAAATTGGCCGCCTTTTCCAGGTCTTCCGGGTTGATGGCTTCCTCGGGGGTATGGCTCAGGCCGTCAACTGAAGGTATGAAAATCATGGCTACCGGGCAGACGGCCGAGAGTATCTGGGCATCGTGACCGGCCCCGCTGGGCAGCAAGCGGTAGTCGTAGCCCAGCTCCTGGCACAGGGCTTTCAACCCGTTAAGAAGTGGTTCGCTTGTCCTTACCGGCTCGGTGCTGTCCACCAGTCGATGATAGAATGACAGCCCCCTGGTTGAGGCCACTTCCGAGGCCAGTCCCAGCACTTCTTCTTCCATCGCTCTTAAGGACTCCGGCTCCTGGCTTCTCAGGTCCAGGGTGAAATCGGCTTCGCCCGGAATGATGGAGAACGAACCCGGCCTGAGCAGCACCCGGCCAATGGTAATGGTGTTGCCGTAGTACTTTCTGGCCACCAGCTGGGTGGCCCTCAGGGCGAAATCGGACAGGGTAATAAAAGCATCCTGCCTGAGCTCAAGCGGCGTGGTCCCGGCATGGCCGGACCGCCCGACGAAGGTGGCCTGGTAATAGCGCTTACCGGCTATGGAAGACACCAGGCCGATCGAAACTCCTTCCTCTTCCAGCACCGGGCCCTGCTCGATATGGATTTCCAGGAAGGCCGCGAGGTCGGGCCTTTCCCCGGCTGCCCTGAGCACCGAGTCCACCGACAGGCCGGCCTTCTGCAGGATTTCTTCCAGCGGCTGGCCGAACTGGGTGCGGGCGGTTTTAAGTTCCCGGGTCAGGAGCTGCCCGGTAAAAGCCCGGCTACCCAGGAAATCTCCAACCAGGTTGCCCTCTTCATCGGTGAACGAGACCAGCTCCAGCGTTTTTTCCAGAGGGACCTTTTCTTCCTTTATTCTCCTGAGGCACTCCAGGGCGGCCAGCACGCCCACCGAGCCGTCGTAGCGGCCGCCGTTAAGGACTGTATCCAGGTGCGAGCCGGCCATCACCACCAGGGGTCTGGTTCCTGGCAGACGGCCAAAGATGTTGCCGGCTCCATCCTGTCTGTACAGGAGACCGGCCTCTTCAATTTTTTGTCTTAGCCATCTTCTGGCTTCCAGGTCGGGCAGGCTGAATGAAGGCCGTGAAATTCCGCCCTTCGGGTCCTGGCCGATGGCCCCCAGCTCTTCCAGGTCCCGGACCAGGCGCTCAAAGTTGACCCTTAAATTTTTCATCAAGACCTGCCAGTTTATCTTTTCAAAAGGGCCAGCATGTCTTTAACGGCCTGGCTTATTCCCACCATGGCCGCCCTGGCCACGATGGCAAAGCCGATGCTGAGCTCTGTTATTTCCTCAATCTCCACGATAGGCCGGACGTTATGATAATCCAGGCCATGCCCAGCATGAACCTCCAGGCCCAGGCTGCGGGCCAGGGCTGCCGCCCGTTTGACTTCTTCCAGGTGTTTTTGCCTGTCCCTGTCTTTCCGGGCCTCGGCGTATTTCCCGGTGTTGATTTCGATAAGGTCAACCCCGACCTGCCGGCAGGCTTCGAGCTGGGACCGGTCGGGGTCAACGAATATGCTGACCCTGATCCCGGCCTTCTTGAGATGCGGGATGTAGGTGAGCAGATGTTTTCTGTGTCCGATTACATCGAGCCCGCCCTGGGTGGTGACCTCGTTGGGGCTTTCCGGCACCAGGGAGACCACGTCGGGCTTGACTTTCCGGGCGATGTCCAGCATTTCCGGAGTGGCCGCCATCTCCAGGTTTAATTTGGTCTTGATGGTTTCCCGGAGCAGCTTCAGGTCTCTCTCCTGGATGTGGCGCCGGTCGCCACGAAGGTGGCAGACAATGCCGTGGGCTCCGGCCTGCTCGGCCAGCAGGGCAGCCAGGACCGGCTCGGGCTCGCTGGCCTTTCTGGCCTGCCTGATGGTGGCAATATGGTCGATATTTACTGATAGATGCATGATGGCCTCCGCTTTATTAATTTATAATTCAATCCGGCCTGTAACCATGAACCGGCCGGATCTTCATGGCCTCAGGCAACCCCGGCTTACCGGCTCCCGCAATGATTGTCGATGACCCTGGCCAGCCGGGCGGCCAGTTCTTCGATCAGGCTCCGCTCCGGGCCTTCAATCATCACCCGGGCCAGCATTTCGGTTCCGGAATAGCGGACTTCCAGGCGGCCGTTCTTTCCCAGCCGGTCCCTGACCTCGGCCGCCGCTTCCTCGTAGCCCGGTATTTCTCCCAGGGGCACCTTTTCCCGGACCCTGACGTTGAGCAGCACCTGAGGGTATTCCCGAAAGTCACTGACCAACTCAGAAAGGCTCTGCCCTTTTTCCACCATGACCTCCAGCATCTTGAGCGAGGTCAACAGGCCGTCGCCGGCTATGGACTTGTCCAGAAAAATTGTGTGCCCGGATTGCTCGCCACCCAGGTTATAGCCACCTTTCAACATTTCGTCCAGGACGTATTTATCGCCGACCCTGGTGCGGAGGAGCCTGATCCCGTTTTCTTCCAGGATTTTTTCCAGGCCCATGTTGCTCATAATGGTGGCCACCACCGCATTTTTTTTGAGGCCCCCTTTTTCCTTGAGGTGCAGGGCCTGGACATACAGGGTGTGGTCGCCGTTTAAGATCCGGCCAAGTTCGTCAGCCCAGACCGCCCGGTCGGCGTCGCCGTCGAAGGCCACTCCCAGGTCAGCCTTTTCAGCCACAACCATTTTGGCCAGCTGTTCGGGGTGGAGAGAACCGCAACCGTTGTTTATATTTTTCCCGTCCGGCCGGCTGTTGATGGTTATGGTTTCAAAGCCCAGGCCGCTAAAAAGAACCGGTGCCAGCTCCGAGCTGGCCCCGTTGGCGCAGTCCACCACCAGTTTCAGCTTCTGGCCGGGGCGAGCGGGACCGGCCTGCCGCAGGAAGTCCAGGTAATGCAGCTTCAGTTGCTCGTCCACCTCAAGGGAACGTTCCCTGACCAGGCCCGGCGGGAGCTGGGCCGATTTTATCTCGTTTTCCAGCTCATCCTCCCAGTCTTCGGGAATCTTGGTACCGAGGTGGGAGAAAATCTTTATGCCATTGTCCAGATATGGATTGTGCGAGGCTGAAATGACCACGCCGGCGCTGAAATCGTGGCTCCTGACCAGGTAGGAAATACCCGGGGTGGTGATGATACCGGCCGAGACCGCCTCTCCGCCTCCGGCCAGGAAGCCGGAAATCAGGCTTTCCTCCAGCCAGAGTCCCGATTCCCGGGTATCCCGGCCGGTGACTATCCTGGGCCGGAGCTTCCGGCGTTGCAGTAGCCGGGCCAGGGCCCGGCCGAGAATTAAGACCGATTTTTCATCCAGCGGAAATTCTCCGGCTCTGGCTCTCAATCCATCGGTTCCGAACAGCTGCGGCATGTCGTCCCTTCTTCCTTTTCTAAATTTGAGGCTTCGAGGTTGCTAGGAATTGCAGACCATATTATAAATCAAGCTGGGCAAAATTCGAACGCCGGTCAGCCGGTTTGGCCCCGTTGGCCCCGGATGCCCGGGAGTCTGCTTTCTCTATGATTATGGTCACCCTGGCCCTGGGGTAGGGAGTGAGCAACCGGAGTTCAGGCCGGGGCAGGATCAGGTCCACATCCAGGACGGTGCTGGTGGTCAGGGTTGAAGCGTCGATGGGACTGGTAATGACCTTGTCCCGGGCCCTGACTTTGCTTTCCGGTCCGGCCACCATGACCCGGTTGGGGTTGACTTCCACTTTGACCAGCTGGTAACCATCCGGAGGTCGCCCGATTATGGTCGGGACCACATCCATCTCCAGTTTCTTGGTCCTTTCCAGCTTGACATGAACATAGGCCGGGCTGAAGCTGACGATTTCCACCCCGGCCGGGGCCTTGATCATTCCGGCATCTATCAGATACTCCTGCTGGTAGATGCTGGCCCGGCTCATATCCAGCTGGGCGGAAAAGTTCTCCGGTCTCAGGTCATTGATCAGTCTTTTCCTGGCCCTGATTTTAAGGTTCAAGCTGGTGTCGGGGGGTTCAAGCACTTCCACCTCGGGTGGAATGTTGACCAGCTCCAGGCTGATGGTCAGGCTCTTTTCGGCAAAGGTCTTCTCTTCAGGTATCAGGATTATCCATAGCACCAGGGCCAGAAAGAGGGCCAGAACTTTTAACTGCCAGTTTCTGAGGACAATTTCTTTTATCATGATTTTCATCTTATTTTCAGGTATTCGTTCAGCCGGGCCTTCAGAGCTTCTTTGCCGGCCATCTTTTCGATCTGGCCGCTGACGGCCAGGGAAATCTCGCCGGTCTGCTCGCTGACCACGATCACCGCGGCGTCGGTCTGCTGGGCCAGTCCCAGGGCGGCCAGGTGCCTGGTCCGGGTGGCAAAATTTTCACCCAGGGTGTGGGTCTGGGGCAGGGGCAGCAGGCAGGCCGCGGCTATGATCTTGTTGCCGCGGATGATGACCGCCCCGTCGTGCAGGGGAGATTTCGGGAAAAAGATGCTGACCAGCAGGTTCTTGGAGATCAGGGCCTCGATGGCCGTGCCCCGCTCGGCATGGGGCGACAGGTCGATTTCTTTTTCTATGGCAATCAGGGCCCCGATTTTCTTGCGGGCCAGGTAGTCCACGGCCTGAAGGATATCGTCCAGCTTTTCTTTCAGTGAATATATTTTAAGCGGTTTCCGGAAAGTCCGGGAACCGATGGCCGCAAAGAAGCGTCTCAGCTCTGACTGGAAAAGAACGATGATGGCGATGATCAGGTAATTTATGAAGGACTTGATGATGCGGTTGGAGACGTACAGCCTGGCCCACTGGGTTAACAGGAAGAAGAACAGGACCAGCAGGATGCCCCAGGTTACCTGGTAGGCCCTGGTATCCTTGATAAGAACGAAGATGGAATAGAGGATAAAGGCCAGCAACAGGATGTCCAGGATGTCGGTAAATTGCATGTGCTTCAGAATGATGACCAGGTTTTCCAGCATCTTAATCAACCACCCTTTCTTCCTTTACTATAGATTGAGCCACGAGTAAAGCCCTTTTTGCTTCCAAAACATCGTGAACCCTGATGATGGCCGCTCCGCGGAGCCAGGTAAGGACGGCCGCGGCCAGGGTTCCTTCCAGCCTCCGTTCCACCGGTTCTTCCAGGATCAGGCCGATGAATGATTTCCTGGAAGGTCCGACCAGGATCGGCTTTCCCAGGTCCAGGAAATAATCCAGCCGGTTGAGCAGGGTCAGGTTGTGCTGCAGGTTCTTTCCGAAGCCAATACCGGGGTCGATTATGATCCGGTCAGCGGCGATGCCTTCTTCCTCTGCCTTTTTTATCCTCTCCAGGAAAAAATCTCTTATCTCGGACAGTAGGTCATGGTACTGCGGGTTGAGCTGCATGGTTTCCGGGGTGCCCAGCATGTGCATAAGGATGACCGGCACGCCGGCCCTGGCCACCACCCCGGCCATTTCAGGGTCATGGCGCAGGGCGCTGATGTCGTTGACCAGGTCGGCGCCCTCTTCCAGGGCTGCCCTGGCCACCCCGCTCTTCCTGGTGTCTATGGATATCAGGGCCGCAGTCAGCGGACGCAGCTTTTTTATGACGGGAATGACTCTGGCCAGCTCTTCGCCCTCCGGGACTTCTTTGGAACCGGGACGGCTGCTCTCTCCGCCGATGTCCACAATTCTGGCTCCCTGTTCCACCATCTGCAGGGCCCGGTCCACCGCCCGTTCGGGCTCGAAAAACTTCCCCCCGTCGGAGAAGGAATCAGGTGTGACGTTCAGGATGCCGGCAATCCAGGGATTGGGGCCGATGGTCAGTTTCTGCCCGCGGAGGTCAAGGGTATAAAGGCGCTCTCTTATTCGGTGGTTGTCTTTATTATATTCCGCCAGGGGCCTCACTCCCGCTTTTTTATGGCTGTTATTCGGATGACTTGTTCAGGGCCAGTTCCTCCGGAGTAATTTCTGTTCCGGTTTCTTTTCTGGTCTTGGGCTGGCCGTTGATCAGCTCATTTATTTCATCAGAGGACAGGATTTCCTTTTCCAGCAGGGCCTCGGCAATCTTCAGGAGCTTATCACGGTTCTTTTCGATCAGCTCCCGGGCTCGCTCGTAGCAGCGGCTGACTATTTTTTTGACCTCGGCGTCGATCAGCTCGGCCGTGTGCTCGCTGAAATTCTTGTGAGTGGCCAGTTCCCGTCCGAGGAAAATCAGGTCGTCCCGTTCGCCGAAGGACAGGGGGCCGAGCTCCGACATGCCCCACTGGCAGACCATTTTCCTGGCAATTTCGGTGGCCTTTTCCAGGTCATTGGCCGCGCCGGTGGTAATCTTCCCCAGGATCATTTCCTCGGTGACCCGGCCGGCCATCAACACCGCCAGCTGGGCTTCCAGGTAGTCCTTGGTGTAGGTATAGCGGTCGGACAGCGGCAACTGCTGGGTTACCCCCAGGGCCAGTCCGCGGGGAATGATGGTCACTTTATGAATGGGGTCGGCTTCCGGGATAAGGGCGGCCACCAGGGCGTGCCCGGCTTCGTGAAAGGCGGTGTTCCGCTTGTCCTCGTCGCTGATGATCATGCTGCGCCGCTCTACACCCATCAGCACTTTATCCTTGGCTTCTTCCAGGTCCTTCATGGTAACGCTATTCTGACCCTTTCGGGCGGCCAGCAGGGCAGCCTCGTTAATTAAATTGGCCAGGTCAGCCCCGGAAAAGCCAGGGGTGGAACGGGCGATAACCTTCAGGTCGACATCTTCGGCCAGCGGCACCTTGCGCACGTGGACGTTTAATATTTCCTCGCGGCCCCTGACATCGGGCATGGGCACCACTATCCGGCGGTCGAACCGTCCGGGTCGCAGCAGGGCCATGTCCAGGATGTCGGGCCGGTTGGTGGCGGCAATGACAATGATGCCCTCGTTGGAGTCGAACCCGTCCATTTCCACCAGCAGCTGGTTGAGGGTTTGTTCCCGCTCGTCATGTCCGCCGCCCAGGCCGGCTCCGCGCTGGCGCCCGACGGCGTCAATTTCATCTATGAAGATAAGGCAGGGAGCATGTTTCTTGGCCTGGTCGAACAGGTCCCGGACCCGGGAAGCGCCCACCCCGACAAACATTTCCACGAAGTCGGAACCGCTGATGGAAAAGAAGGGAACATTGGCTTCCCCGGCCACGGCCCTGGCCAGCAGGGTCTTGCCGGTGCCCGGGGCGCCCACCAGCAGCACTCCCTTGGGAATGCGACCGCCCAGTCGCTGGAACTTGCGCGGGTCTTTCAGGAATTCGATGATTTCCTGGAGCTCAACCTTGGCCTCGTCCACCCCGGCCACGTCCTTGAAGGTGATTTTTTTCTGCAGGGGGGAGAAGAGCTTGGCCCGGCTCTTGCCGAAGGACATGGCCTTGTTGCCGCCGGCCTGCATCTGGCGCATGAACATGAACCAGAAGAAGATCAGCAACAGGATGGGAAACCAGTTGAGCAGGATGGCCAGCCAGTTGCTGCGGGAAGTGTCCTTGACCACGATGTTGACCTGGTTTTCCCGCAGGACCTTGATCAGGTCGGCGTACTGGGGGGGCAGGGTGGTCTTGAAGCTGGTCTGGTCCTTGAGCTTGCCCTGGGCCTGGTTGTCCTGGATGGTCACTTCCTGGACGTTTTTCTGCTCGACTTGGTTCATGAACTCGGAAAAGGTAAACTCCTTGGCCTTGGGACCGGTCGGGAAAAAGCTCCAGAGCAGGATCAGCAGAACCAGCGAAGCCACCCAGAAGATTAAATTTTTAGGAGATTTATTCTTTTTGGCCATTTATTTTTTTCCTTAAATCACGCTTCATTTTAACACGTTTTGCCGGTCTTGTTAACATTAAAACGGCATTTGCCATAGGCATTTTAGCCGGTCTTACGGCAGCAGCCTGGTTAGGGCTGGACCTATCAAAAAAGCAGACCGGCAGGAAAGGCCTTTAAGCGCTTATTTCTGTGGTAAAGTCGGAAGGCCCGAGCGGCAACCAGGGACAAGTCAGAGGCGATATTTAAGCCCCAGGTAGTAGCGCTTCTCGAGGCTTGTTTCTTCCAGTTCATGCACCCGGCCCCACCTTCTGACTCCCTCCATGGAACCGGTAATGGAAAAAAGGGTTCGGGGAATACGAATTTCCAGGCGCAGCCCGTAGTGTTTTCTTGAATCGCGCAGGGGAGAATCGTCGGTGAGCCAGCTCTGGAAACGATCCCGACCCTGGATTGAACGGTAATAAACGTAATTGTAAAAGCCGGACACCCGCAGGTTGCCGTAGGTGATTTCGGCCAGCGATTCCAGGTCCGGGCCGAAGCCGTAATGGTAGCCATAAAACTTAACGGTGGTCTTCATGCCCTGGATGTCATTACTTGCGGAATAGCTGTTCAGGGGCAGGGAATTGATCATTCCGAAGCTGGGGTAGGCTTCTGCCCTGAGCCGCAGTTTCCACGGGCCAGAATACCAGGTCACATCTGCCACCGGTCCCAGAAAATGAACGGCGGCCAGTTTATCCCGGAAATCCCGGGGCAGCTCGAAATGAAAATCCTCGGGGCGGTCGACCGGGATCTTCCCGGCATCATAGTCGGTAACCGGCCTTTTCAGGTACAGGAAAAAGGCTGAGCCCAGGCCGTAATACAGGCTGAACCCTTTTCGGTCCCAGGAAATATTCTGTACGAATCTGCCCACCGGGACGACCCTGGCCGTAACTCCCAGCTCTTCCCTGGTGGTTCCGTGAAACATGAAGTCAAAGTCCATCTGGCTGTAAAAGGGACTGGAGAATTTTTCATCCACCCGGCCGGGGAGGCCGTAGCTGCTGTCGGTGATTATCCTGGAATGCAGGCTGACCGCCAGGTTGCCGGTGCTCTCGGCCGGGCTGGCCGAGACCGGAGAGTTCCGGTAGCCCAGGAAAAGGTAGACATCCTGGGCCGCCCGGTTGTAGTTATGATGGTAGGCCGACAGCGGTTTTTTCCGGTCAAGCCAGCCGTTGGCTTTCAGGAAGGGATTGAGCCAGGACAGCAGGCGGCCCACCGGGTTGTTCGAATTGTGAAAGTACCGACCCATCTGGAACCAGGTTTCCCCCAGGGAAAAACCGCCAACCGCGGTCATGATATTGTCGTTGATGGAGATGACCTCGCGCCACTCTACGATGTACTCCCAGTAGAGGGAGCCGCCGAATGAAAAAACCAGGGACTGCAACCAGCTCAGGTTGTTGCTCCTGGCAAACTCGTAATAGAGCATCCCGGCCATAGCATGGGTCCAGTTCAGGTAGAAGGCGTTGGAGTCAAAGCGCAGGGCTTCGGTGGTGAAGAAGCGGCGTTTCTGGTCGGCCCAGGTCAGCCGGTACTGCCAGTCTTCTATGAAGCGGGAATACCGGATCCAATAACGGGCCTGGGAATAGGACATCAACATGGCCAGTTCCAGGCCGGCCCGGCCCCAGCGTGGCTGATGGTTCCTCAGCCGGTCAAATTCTGATACGGGCAGAAGAACATCGCCCTGCTGTTGGTTGTTATCCCCGGACAATGAGAATAAAACAGGTCTAGATTCCAGCTCGATGTTATCCGGATTCGGTGTGCTCCTGGCCGCGGCCGAGAGCGAGAATCCGGCCACGAATTTTTCCACCGTTTTCTGATTGTTTTTTTTGTGACTTGCGGGCAGGGCCTGAATTGATAAACACAGCCATACCGCCAGCAGGCAGGAGATTCTCTTGAGACATCCCTGAAACATCGATTTACTCTCTGGCCCGAGCTTTATCCCGAAAAATAGCCGGCCGGTCAGCAATTTCAGTCAATAAGAATACCCTGCCGGCTCCGGCCTGTCAACCTGGCTGAGACCGGAATTAACAGGCCAGGTACCGTTTATAAAAGTTAGCAACCTGTTTGTTTCTTCAGTTCTTCCAGGAAGGACACCGCCCGCCTCAGGTGGGGGATAACGATGGAGCCTCCCACAACCAGGGCGATGGTAAAGGTCTCGAACAGCTCCTCCCGGCTGGCTCCCCGGTCCAGGGCCTGGATGATATGGTAGCTGATACAATCATCGCAGCGCAGGACCATGGAGGCCACCAGGCCCATCAGCTCCTTGGTCTTTTCATCCAGGGCGCCGGCCCGGTAGGTCTGCTCGTCAAGGCCGAAAAACCTTTTAATTTCCAGGGTTCCTTCTTCCAGGATTTTTTTGTTCATTTCCTGGCGGAAACGCACGAATTCTTCGTACCTGCCCAATTTTTCCTCCTTCGGCCCGGCGGTGGCTTCCGGGCCGGTTGAATAAAATGGACTCACCGATTATAACCCAGGCCGGGCGTAGATGAAGCCGGTAGGGAGAAAATTTCTGTTGGTGGTGGCTGGCCCGGCTGGCAGTTTCGAGCCCGGCCTGGTGGCCTCAGGCCCTCAGTTATTTTGAAAAAATCTTATTTTTTTATATGATAACCGGAGAAAGAATGAAAACCTGGTCTGACTTCAAAAAAATTTTAAGGACTCTTCTTTTGCCGGCCGCGCTGGCCAGCCTCTGGACCTTCCTGGCCTGCAGCCCCTCGCCCGGCAGCCCTGGGCAGAAGCTCAACTGCCTGGTAATTACCATCGACACCCTGAGGGCCGACCGCCTGTCGTCATTTGGCTCAACCACGGTCAGCACACCGGACATCGACCGGGTAGCAGCCGAAGGCTTCAGGTTCACCCGGTGTTTTGCCCATACCGTGACCACTCTGCCCTCGCACGCCAACATCTTTCTGGGCGTTCTGCCTCCCTTCCACGGAGTTCATGACAATGCCAATTTTGTGGTACCACCGGAGCTCCCCACCATGGCCGAGGTTTTCCGCCAGTCGGGTTACCAAACGGCCGCCATTGTCGGGGCCTATCCCCTCGACCGGAGGTTCGGCCTGGACCGCGGTTTTTCTCTCTATGATGACGATTACGGAACGCAGGATTTCAGCCGGCCGGTGTTCGTGGAGAGACCGGCTTCGGTGGTGGTCGACCGGGCCCTCGGCTGGCTGAAGAATGTTTCCAATCCCTGGTTTCTCTGGGTTCATGTCTTTGACCCGCATTATCCCTATTCGCCTCCGGAACCTTTTCATTCTCACTTCAGGGATAACCCCTATGACGGGGAGGTGGCCTATGTTGACCGGGAGCTGGGGCGGCTGCTTGCTTTTCTCAAGCAGAATAATCTAATCGATCAGACCGTGATTATCCTGACCAGCGACCATGGTGAATCGCTGGGAGAACACGGGGAAAAGACCCATGGCTACCTGGCCTATAATTCCACTCTTCATGTTCCTTTGATTATCCGGGCTCCTGGCTTTAAGGGCGGCCGGAGCGAAGAGGCAGTGGTTTCCCACGTTGACATTTTCCCGACGGTTTGCGATTTGCTGGGTCTCAAAAAACCGGCCGGGCTACAGGGAAGGTCGCTGCTGCCAGTCCTGCGCGGGAAAAAGCTGGCTGCCCGGCCCGTTTATTTTGAGTCTCTTTATCCTTATTACAGCCGGGGCTGGGCCCCGATTTACGGTTACATAGATTTTCCGCTTAAGTTTATAGATTCTCCCGTCCCCGAATTGTATGACCTGGAAAGGGATTTCAGGGAACTTAATAACCTGGCCCAGGGGCGTGACTTGAAACCAGAGCGTCAGCGTCTCCTGGCCCTGAGAGAAGCGGCGACCGGACCCGAGGCCGCTGCGGCCAGGGTCTCCCCGTCGCGGGAAAGCCTGGACAGGCTGAGAAGCCTGGGTTATCTCGGGGGAGGGGCCACCCCGAAAGCGGATTTCAAGCCTTCTGATGATGTTAAGAGTTTTATGCCGTATGAAAACCGGGCCGAGGAGGCCATGAGCCTTTTTCACCAGAGAGGAAAAGTCGGGGAAGCCATTGAGCTGCTCCAGGCCAATCTCCGGGAGAAAGAAGACCACGACCTTTCTTACAGCTATCTTTCTTCGCTCTACCTGGAATCGGGCCGGCCAGGAGAAGCCCTGGAAGTCCTGAAACGGGGGCTGGAAAAATTGCCTGGCAACTATACCATCTTTCTGGCCTATATCAGCACCCTGTTGCAGCTCGGGCAGTACGAGGAGGTAATCAGGTCCACTGACCGGGTGCAGTCTTTCCCCCAGGCCCAGAACGACCCTGAAATCTGGAATTCACTGGGGGCGGCTTTCCTGGCTCTGGGCCGGTTTGATGAAGCCCTGGGGCAACTGGAAAAAGCGCTGGCCGTTGACCCTGATTTTCCGGCGGCCCTGAGCAACCGGGGTTTCGCCCTGCTGCTCAAGGCCCGGTATGAAAAAAACCGGTCGACCCTGGACCAAGCCATGGACAGCTTCAGGGAAGCGATTGCCAAGAACAGGAGCTATGCCCCTGCCTATAACGGCCTGGGTGCGGCCTACAAGACAGCCGGCAATACCGAGGCGGCCATAAGTTCCTGGCAGCAAGCCCTGCAGCTTGACCCCGGCCTGGACCAGGTTCTCTATAACCTCGGCTTTGCCTATCTGGAGACGGGTCAGAAAGACCGGGCCCGGGAATACCTGCTGAAATACAAGGAAAGAGTCTACCGCTTCCTGTCCCCGGCTGAACAGCGCGAACTGGACGAACTGATAAACAGGACGAGGTAAGAAGCCGTCGTCTGCGAAGCATAACTTCAGAAGAAAGGAGCAGAGCAGCATGGCCTTTGACCTTTCCGGGATTGCCTCCCGCATGGACCGGCTATACGAGTTTGACCGGGAACCGGTCACCCCGGACAAGTTCAAGAAGGGGGTCCTGTTTGCCAGCATCTTTGCCGGTGAACACGTGGCCGCCACCGAATTTGTCATCGGCGCCTTTTTTGTCCTGCATGGCCTGAAGGCCACCGATTTGATTTTCGGTTTGCTCCTCGGAAATTTGCTGGCCGTCTTGAGCTGGACTTTCCTGTGCGCGCCGATTGCCGTCAGCACCCGCCTGACGCTGTACTGGTACCTCAGGAAAATAGCCGGTCCCGGCGTGACTTTTATTTACAACATAGCCAATGCCTTTCTGTATTGCATTTTAGCCGGGGCCATGATCTCGGTTTCGGCCACGGCCGTGGGACTGGCTTTCGGGTTAAAGGTTCCCGGGTTAAATGATATCCTGCCCACCAACGCCCTCTGGGTTCTGGTCTGCCTGGCCTTGGGTTTCCTGTTTACCCTGCTGGCCATTCTCGGGTTTGAAAAGCTCGGCCGGTTTGCCGAGGTGGCTTCGCCCTGGATATTTTTATGCTTCATTGCCGGTGCCCTGGTGACTTTGCCCAAGCTTGGGGTCAGGCCAGATTTCAGCAACTTCTGGGAGGTGGCCACCAGCCAGATCTGGAACGGGATAGCCACGGCCGGCCAGCAGCAGTTCAACTTCTGGCACGTGGTCTTCTTCGCCTGGTTCTGCAACCTGGCCATGCACGTCGGTCTGTCGGACATGGCCCTTTTCCGGTACGCAAAGAAATGGACTTACGGTCTTTATTCGGCTTTTGGCATGTACACCGGGCATTTCCTGGCCTGGATCTGCTCCGGAGTGATGGTGGCCGCCATCGGCCGGGAAATGCATCCCGGGAAGATGGCCTTTGAAGCCCTGGGCCTGGCCGGAGCGGCTGCGGTCATGCTGGCCGGCTGGACCACAGCCAACCCCACTCTTTACCGGGCCGGCCTGGCCCTGCAGACGGTCACCGGCTGGCCGCGCTGGAAAATAACCCTGGTGGCCGGCCTGGTCACCTCTGTCCTGTCGTGTTTTCCGCTGTTTTTCATGAAGCTCCTGGATTACGTGGCCATTTATGGCCTGGTCCTGATGCCCATAGGAGCGGTGGTTTTTACCGAACACTGGATTTTCCCGCAGCTGGGAATTCCTCGCTACCAGGCCGAGTCAAAGAAACAGGTTTTTAACTGGAAGGTGTTGCTGGTCTGGGTGGGTAGCCTGGTTTTTGCCCTGATTCTTCCGGTGCACCTTTATTTCCGCTGGTTGCCGGGCTATCTGTTTGCCCTGGCCTTTTATCTTGTCTTAAACCTGGGCTCGAGAAAATCTGAGGAGAGGACTCGCCCTTAAATCTCAGAGAAGGTTAATGGAACTGCCAGGAACTGGTGACAGATTAAATTCCGTAAAAAAGATGGGCCATGGTTCAGGATTTTGCAAGAATAAAACGGAGGCCAGGAAATTATTCTGGGAAAATGAGAAAATATCTAGTAAGAAAAGGAACCGATTTAGTCGAGGGTTAATCTCAGGCTGGAGATAAAAGATAAGGAAATATCAATGAAAAATAAGTGGCCTAAAATACTTTCCATCATGGTTCTGCTCATCTGTCTGGCACTGGCCTGGATGGAATTCACCGGCCGGCTGCCAGCGGGTTCTTTCAAGGCCTGGTTTCTGGTGATGTCAATTGTCTATTTTATTGCCGCCGCTCTTTCGGTGAGCCAGAAACCGGCGTCCTGAAACGAACTGAAAATCAATTCTGGCCAAAACAGCGGAAAATCTTCATTGAAGAAGGGACCCAGCTATAAATGATTCGAGTTTTCAGCGCACCACGATTTCATCAACAAAGACCCAGGATTTTCCGCCGGCCGAAGGGTGCCAGTCATAAAGCTTGAGTGTTCCCTGCACCTCAAACCTGACCAGCCTGACTGGCCGGCCACTCACCGGAAAACTCCAGATTTTGCTTATTTCGGCCTGCCGCTGGTCATCTTCTATTTTCTGAGAGTCAATCAGTGTAAAGTCTACCCCGTCTGTAGAGACATAACATTTTACTGCCGCCGGATGAAGAATCCAGCTTGAAGGCCACCACAGGGTGCTTATTTCGATCAGCGAGGCCTCAACCGGTCTTTCCAGGTCGAGCAGCAATTCAAAATTCTGTCCTTCCCAGCCCAGCCAGTGAACCTTATAATCATTGGCCCCGCGAACCCCGTTGGTGAGAAGGTCCAGGTTGCCGCCACTGTACCTGGTTGAGGGCAGGGGGCGGGCCGTCACTTTTTTCCGGAAGGCCAGGTTGCCCCGGACCTGGTTTTCCAGGAAACGTTTGGTCAGCCGGTAATATTCTTCGCAGGTCAGCCCTGATTCGTTAACCGGCGCGGCCTTGACTTTTATGGCTGTCCCGTAGAACTTTTCAAGAGAATCCAGCAGGGGTTGCCGGGGGATGAATTCACCATCTATTTCCTCATACCAGCCACGCCTGCCGAACATATCGGCCTTGGCTATTTCCATTTCCGCATACTGCAGTGACATCCTGGCGGTGCGGACATGGAGCAGGAAGTCGGGCCGGTCGGCCACGGCTTCTTCGGCCCGGTCGAAATATTCATTGTAAGCCCGGATGTTTTCTTCGGAAAGAAAGGTGTTCTGATGGTTGTTGGGTGGTCCATAGATATCGAGCCACTCGCCGGTTTTCAGGATTTCAGATTGCAGATGGTAGAGGTAACGTCTTATCCAGGGGGCGGCCGGTCCGTAATAGCCATCCGTAAATTCTTTTATAATGGCCTCCACCTCTGCCTCCGGGTTCCAGAGCAGTTTGGCCAGCAGGTAATTCTTCAGCTCAGAAAATTCATGGCCTGTTCCGGTATTGGTTTGCTGGAAATGCTGGCTCACGCCATATTTAACGAAGAGCTGGATATTCGGTTTAAGAGTGTGCAGATTTGGAAACGGAGTGAGGAAGTGAGAGAAATTTACCGTATAATCCCACAGGTAGATATTTCTGGTCAGCCGCGACCAGTCCTCCAAATCCCTGATGAAGGAAAGGCTGGTTGGGTCTTCAGCTATCGGCCGGCTCCGGTTGAGTTCTATGGTGCAGAGCATGACCTGCACGTTATCGGCTGGACGGGTGATTTTCGGGGCCCGGCGGCTGAATTGATAGGCCAGGGTGGAAATGATTTTATCGGGAAAGTGTGCGGCCACAGCGTTAACCAGCCTGAGGATCGGGCCCGCCGGACTTCCTTCCTCTTCAATTATTTTCAGGCATTGTTCGCACTGGCAGAAGGAAAAATTGTCATTCTGGCTTACCGACCAGACTTTCTTTTCGGGCTGGGCTTTCATTTCCAGTTCCAGCTTCCGGATGATCAATTGCTGCACCTCCGGGTTCGACGGACAGATCTGGTCTATAATTCTTTTACCGTTCATCCAGGCAAAATATTCCGGATGTTCCTTAAAATATTCCTGCCAGGGGACCAGCTTCTGGAAGGTATGGACATAATAACCCCTGGCAAACATATCATCTATCACATTCAACCGGTGGAAATCGCGGTAGTCCCGGTCCTGGGAAAACTGCCCGTTAACGTTGCGATAGGTGTTTGGAGAATGGCCGTGAAGTTCAAGGGCCGGCAGCTTGAGGTTGCTCGAGCGGGGGATGAGCGCGTAATCTGGGCTGTAGTACCTGAACTTGAAGTATTTTTCCAGAATTTCGGCCACGCCATAGATACAGCCACGGCCCGGCCCGCCCAGAATGTAAAGGCGCTGACCGCGGGTAAAAACCCGGAAATCATCGGGCTGCCGGAGATCCGGCGATTTGTTTATGATGACCAGCTTTTTCCCCTCAGGATGATCCGTGAGAATGATGGGAAGGGTACAGCCGGATATTTTTTCCAGGTGCCTGTTTAAGAATTCCGCGGCTCGCTTTTCTTCCGGCGATGGCTGGCCGGGCAGAACCAGACGGTAAGAACTCCGGTTTTTTTGAACCAGGTTCACCGTGGGTTCGGCTTTTGAAGACAGGAATATTAATATAGAGAGAGCGGCTAAAAGCAGACCGCTTCTGGCCCGTGCCCCGCATGAATTTTGTTTGCTACTTTCAAGGTTTAGTTTCATCGGATTGTTTCCCCGGCGAATTTTGGGCATGAGTTTTTAATCAAATTAAGCTTCCCCAGAAGGCGAATTAAAAATCTCGAATGCCGGTTCCAACCAGTTTTCTCCAATGGCTAATTTTTAATTCTGTCACCGCTAAGTTCTTTGAGCGTTCACAGCTATCCGTCCGGTCATCAAGACAATGAAATTGCCCCCGACCTTCTGTGCTAAAGCAACGGGCACTTTTATTTTACCGGAGGTTTATTCACCTTCCAGAACAAAATGGTAGCTCCCGGAGCCAACCCTGATTATGAAATTTCCGCCTTTGAGCTCCACGCTCTCAACCCCGGGAACCTTATTCTTGAGCTCATTATCAGTCCAGATGAGAGCCGGGCCTTCCTGAAGCTTCAGGTTTCGCATTTTGAAAACCGGAAGGTAGATTTCAGCCTGGCTGCCCATCGGAATGTCCACATTCAGCTTGATTTGCCGGTCGTTTTTTTCCCAGGAGCAGCTTACCTGGCCATTTATGGTATAAATTGAACCGCTGGCATGGCGGAGGTCCCGGACCATCTGGGGCCTGATGACCAGTTTCCTGAAAGCGACGGAATCAGGGGCCATATTTATTCCGGCCAGGGCCTTGTAGAACCAGGCCCCCACCGAGCCGAACATGGGGTGGTTATGGGAGTTCATGGATGGTCCCTCGCGTTTCTGCCACAGCTCCCAGAGGGTGGTGGCCCCGTTCCTGATCATGTAGCCGTAGCTCGGAAAGTCGGTCTTGGTCATTATATCGTAAGCCAGGTCGGAGTTGCCGAACATGGTCAGCACTTCCAGGATGTACTTGGTGCCGATGATCCCCGTGGTCAGGTGAGAGTCGTGCTTGTAGACGAGGTCATTAAAAAGGTTGCTCCAGACCGCGCCCCGGGCATTGTCCGGGACCAGGCCGAGAAACAGCGGCAGGGCGTTGGCCGTCTGGCTGCCCCCGGCATAGTTTCTGGTGGCCGGGTCCAGGTAGGCCCGGTTGAAGGCTTCCTTGATTTCCGCCAGCAGCTTCTGGTAGAGGTCAGCTTCCGGGTGCTTGCCGAGGACCCTGGCCGCCTCGGCCAGGATCTTCACATCATAATAATAATAGAAGGAAGAGACCAGGCTGCCCGGACACTTGTCTATGGCCACCCAGTCGCCGTAATGACTGAACCTGACCAGGCCATTTTCGGCCTTGCTTTTCAGGAATTCCACGTATTTCTTCAAGCCATCGTAATGTTCTTCCAGGATTCTCCGGTCCCCGTAATACTGGTACATGTACCAGGCAATGAGGGGATAGGCGGTGCCCCAGGCCGGGTCAGCCGGGCGCGAGCCCCAGATGTGGGGAACGGTGTCGGTAATTGAGCCGTCCTCTCCCTGGGCATCCCTGATGTTGCGAAGGAAGTTGGTATAAAAAGCCGCCATGTCAAAATTCATGATGGCCTCTTCGGCCGTCACCTGGGCATCGCCCATCCAGCCCATGCGCTCGTCGCGCTGGTCGCAGTCGGTGGGGATGCTGTGCAGGTTGGTTTTCTGCCCCCAGAGAATGATGCGCTGGATGTCATTAAGAATCTGCTTGGAAAAGGCAAGGTTGCCGGCCGGGGTGACCGCGGTGTGGACCACCCGTCCGCGGACCGAGTCTATCTTTGGCGTTCCGGGATAGCCGGTAACTTCAATGTACCTGAATCCATGGTAGGTAAAGCGCGGTTCCCAGACTTCCTCGCCCTCGCCCTTGAGCAGGTAATGGTCTTCGGCCCGGGCCGAGCGCAGGTTTTCCTGGTTGAGCATTCCGTTTTCATACAGAAGCTCGGAAAAGCGCAGCCGGACGTCTGTTCCCCGGGGTCCCCGGACCTTAAGTTGAGCCCAGCCGCTGATATTCTGGCCGAGGTCAAAAATGTAAACCCCAGGGGCTGGGCTGGTCATGGTCAGGGGGACTATGGTGTCCACCACCTTGATAGCCGGCATCAACTGGGCGGACAGGACCCCGCCCGGAGCCTTGGCCTTCTGGGCCGGCTTCCAGCCCCTGTCCTCAAAATCGGGTTCATCCCAGCCCGGTTGTTCCAGGCGGGCGTCATAGGTCTCCCCGTTGTAGATGCTGTCTTCGACAATAGGCCCGCGGGCAGTTTTCCAGGTGGTATCGGAATGGATTTCTACCAGGACCCCATCTTCACATTCGACGTACAGCTGGAACAGCAAGGCCCTGGACTTATACCAGCCCTCCCCGAGCATCACTCCCAGGGCATTTTTCCCTTTCCTGAGCAGAGAAGTTATATCGTAAGTTACATAGAGGACTCTCCTGGAATAGGTTGTCCAGCCGGGGTCCAGGACATGATCTCCGGCTTTCTGGCCGTTAACCCTCAACTCGTAGTAACCCAACCCGGCGACAAAGGCCCTGGCCCGGCGCGGGTTCTCGGGCAGGTTGAATTCCCGGCGCAGCAGGTTCTCTCCCCCTATCCATTCTCCCTTCCAGTCAGAAGCGACAAAAAGGCCGGTATCGAAACTGGCCACCTGGCTCCAGGGGCTTTCCTGGCCCCGGTCATCCCAGATGCGGACTTTCCAGTAATAGGTACGGTTGCTCTGCAGGGGTTTTCCGCCGTAGACAATCTGGATGGAAGAATCGGTATTGACCCGGCCCGAATCCCAGAGGTCGCCCTTATCGGCTTCTTTCGAAGAGGAAACTATGAGCTGGAAGGCCACCTGTTTCTGGCCGCGCTCCGGGTGGGAATTCTTCCAGAAAAACCTGGGTTGCCGGATATCGACACCCAGGGGATTGACCAGGTACTCAACCCGCAGGTCTGAAGGAGGCAGGGGAGAAACCGCCTCTTCGGAACGGCCCTGACTTCCGGCCGTTAGCCCAGATGGCAACAACAGGACCAGAAGCAGGAACATGAGGCCTGCAGCTAAGGATGTTATTCGGCCTTCCCGGCCTATCTTTTTCCCTGAAGCCCTGGTTGGTATTTCGGTTAAGGTTTTTGTGATCTGAACCATGGCTGAAACTCCTTTCTCCTAGTGGCTTAACCTATTTTAATAAAATCAGGGATCATAAATAAACCGATTTCGACCTTATTCGGGTTTTTGAAGGCACCGGGGCGGGTAGTTTTAGGGCTATATGTGGGTAAAGAGATACCTTTACGTCTGGCAAGAGTTTACCTGCTCGCAAATGGGTCCGGCCCGCCGGGGCTCATCTTGACGTAAGGACGGGTTTTTTGTATTATGATATGGCTCGTGGGGCTGTAGCTCAGTTGGGAGAGTACGTGACTGGCAGTCACGGGGTCGCCGGTTCGAGCCCGGTCAGCTCCACCATTTTTTTTATGCCCTCCATAAATCTTCCCGGAGCCAGTTGCCCCCTAAGAGTAGGTCTGCGGTGCTGCCTTAAGTTTGTCTGGCCTGGAAGTCAGTCCTGAGTAACCAAATAAATGAGGATATCAGGAGCCAGGGGTCGGCTGATCTTTCCCGGCGCAGGCCGCTTTTTCCCCGTTGTCCATCCTGGCAGCTGACAGCCTGAGCTTCTGTTTTCCGGTTGTCATCAGAATTACGGTTACCAGGGCATAGACCACCTTGCGGGCTCGCCGGACCAGGCCCAGGCTCAGGCCGACTGCCGCCGGGTAACCGACCGTGGTCGCAGCCAGGAGACTGGCTCCCTCGGCCGCACCCCACTGGCCGGGAATCAGAAAAAAGGCCGTGTTGATTATGACCACGAAAACAGAAATGAACAGTACCTTGACCAGGGGAGCCGGCCAGCCCAGGGCCCGGAAAATCACGTAAACCTCCAGGACTCCCAGCCAACGCGCAGCCAGGTGCAGGAGAAAAGCGGCTGTTAGCTTAAATTTGGAGTGCCGGAAAAGGGTGCGCATGTTGCGGTCGAACTGCCTGAGTATCTCTTCCTTTTCCAGCAACCACTGCCGGCCGCGCGGGAAAACCCTGGCCAGCCAGCGCAGGATTCCATAAAGCCCCTTAAGCTGAAGAATGATCATGACCGTTATCACCACGGTGATGAAGGCCAGGACAATCAGGGCCTCGGTCTTGTACTTTTCCGGGATTTTCAGGTAGGCAACCGAGATAAAGAGGCCGGAGGCCAGAAAGACCAGGGAGGCAAAGGATTCCAGGGTCTTGTCAAAAAGGATCCCGGGGATTCCTTCGCGCAGGGGACAGTGGGCCCTGATAATGACGGCCCGGGCCGCCTCGCCCCCGACGTTGGCTGACATCGGCACCAGGGTGGTTACCCCTTCGGCCATTATCCTGGCCTTAAATAAGAGCCAGAACGGAACCGGTTGAAAAGCCCCCTGAACCAGGGCCCAGGCCACGGACTGCAGGAACAGCCAGGCCAGTGCTATCAAGCAGGTCAGGATAAAATAATAACCAACCTGGCGGATGTGGCTCCAGACTTCCCCCGGACCGACCCGGTAGATAAGAATGGCCAGCAGCGCGAAGCCCAGGGCCGTCAGGATAATTCTGGTCAGCTTTTTCTTATTTTTATTATTCATTTGGGCTCACCCAGAAAATCATCCAGCTTCTCCCGGCTTCCCCGCCGGCAGGGCCTGGACCAATCTTTTTTTCTTTATGCCTGGGCTCCTTCGGCCTCGGGCTTTAGTCAGGGCATGGAACCTGCATCCCGGGTTAAAGATAATTTCAATAAGTATAAGATAAGGGCAGATAGCTGTCAAAATCATCCGGGGGCCAGGGCCGGGGAAGTCTTGGAGCCAAGCCAAGATCCGGAAAAGCTGCCGGTTAAAATACCAGGAGAGCCGGTGATTCGGGCTTCCTTATAATTTGATTCCGGCTGACCTATCCTTTGTTTCTTCCTAAAGATTAAGATTAACCCGGCTTTCGGCCTTCTTTTCGGGCTGGCTTTCGGAAGAAGCCTTCAAGACCAGGACGGCCTGCTTGGAACAGCCTTCATTAGGCAAGACGTAAACAGTAATCTCTTTTTGCTGGCCGAAAGGCAGGGCCACCAGGGCATTGGGCAGCTTAGCTTCCCAGCCCTTTCCTTCGATGGTCAGGCTCAGCCGGTAAAGGTCCTGGTTGAGGTGCCGGGAAACGTCTGAAGGATGAAGGGCCGGGTCAACCTCGGCCGGGGAACCCGTGTTGTTTATATTAAAGGTGAGCGGAATTAATCCCCTTTTTACTTTTAGCCTGTTCCTGGCCGCTCTGAGCTGAAGTCCCCGCGCCTGGGGCCCGGAACCATCGAGCGAACGGACGGCCAGGGTGTAGGAGATGATTCCGTCCTGGTTCCGGCGCAGGTCAACCACGTAGAAGTGCAGGCGGTTGGGCTCGTCCACAAATTCAAACCGGCTGCCCGAGTCGGGACCGGCATGGAACAGGGCGTCGTTGAGCTGGCGGTAGTCAGCGATGGTGCGCATGACTTTTTCGCCATTCGGGCTGATGTAATCAACCTCGTTTATATCCTCGGGATGGGCATCGATAACCCAGATATAAGAATTGAAGGCATTGGGCCCGCCGTTGTTACCTCGGAGATTGTCCTTATTCTTGGCGATCAAGACTCCATTATCCGGGCAGAAAGAATCAAACCCGATGCGCTGGACCACTTCCAGGGAGTAAAAATTGTAATTCGGGATGCCGGGGGAGAGGGGGTTGGTGGCCGGGTCGTCGGGCGGGGTCCGGTCACCGGGTTCGGTACCGTCCAGGCGCACATTGATCCCGGTGTAGGTTCCGGGCAAAGGGTTGACGGCCCGGGCCGTAACTTCGGCCACCACCAGTCCTGATTTAGCCAGCCCTTCCCGGCTGAGGGTGAGAAGCTGGCCATCACTTATAAAACCGCAGGCCATCCGGTTTCTGATCATCAGTCCGGGTGGCCCGGCCGCCCCGGCCACCGGCGGAACCACCCAGCGCTGGTGAGGACCACCGGGCCCGTTGAAGCAGCCCCGGTCCATCAGGTCCCAGGTCCCGGCGGCTGCCCGGCGATAAGGCTGGACGTAAGGATTGTTGTTGAGGTCGGGCAGGCGAAAGGCAAAATGACCAAGCTCGTGGGCAATGGTTCCGGAGTTTTCACCCTGGCGCATGGAGGATAAACCCCACTGCTGGGAACCGGCCAGCCAGCAGGTCCATTCCACGTAGCGCGTGGGCACCCAGCGGGGCATCCGGGGATTCGGGTTTCCCCACTCGGGCGGAATGTCGTCCTTGCTCTTGAATTTCATGAGACCGAATTCCATCCAGACCCCGGTCTCATCGTAGCCGGCATAGATGCGGAGGATGGCGTCGTATTCCTTGCGCAGGTCGCGGCCGACATCCTTTATCCACAGTTCATCGCAGTCCCGTTCCAGTCGCCCGGCGGCCTCGCTTCCATCGGGGGTGTATTTGTTCTGGCCGTATTCGTTGAGACCGTACCACCAGTATGGCTTGGGCATGCGGTAAGGGCCATAAGCATCAACCCGGGTCAGACCAAACTTCCCGCGGGAGATTTCCATCCAGTAGTTATGGATGTTCAGGCCGTGGTTCACAGGCAACGGTTTGGTGAAGAAATCGGCATAGAACTGCGGGACCTGGTCACGGGGAACGGGCTCGACCTGGGGATTACCGAATGGATCGGAACCCTTAGGCCGGGTGATGACAAAGGGCTGGTCTGGAAAGTCAACCGCCACCACGGCCAGCTTGAAGCCGCGCTCTGGTTTAAGAGCCGGGTCAGACCAGTTGGCGCCGGGAATCGGCCGGTAATCAGCCCAGGTCATCTTATCCTGGTCTTGAACTCTTTGAGGGTCTATCGGCGGGGGAAAGGAAGATTTTGATGTTTCTGGAAAAATCAAGCTGGCCACGGCCAGGAAAGCCAGGGCCAGGAAAAGGGGGGCAATAATTATTGCTTTCAGTTTGCTGGTAAAACGGATAAGACTTTCTTTATTTTTTGCTCGTGCTGACCAAAGAGCCATTTTTCCCTCCGTGTGTAAGAATAACTTGCTTTGAAGATACAAGATATATTAGATATCAGAAAAATTTCAACAGAAAATTTTTTAGACCCATTTTGGGATTTGTCTGTTTTGAGGCAATTTTTAAAGGAGTTATAAAATCGCCAGAGATAAAGGTCTTTTTAAATTTGAATAAAATGTATCCACGGGGTTGGATTTATCAAAGAAAATAAGGTTGAACAAGCCCTGTTGTTCTGGCTTAAAAAAACAGAATCCTGGGTGGGCTGGCCAGTTGGGAGAATGAAAAAGGCCAGGAAAGAAAAAAGGGGGCCGGCTTGAGCCAGCCCCCTGGCGTTTAGGTCCTTTTGCCCTTAATTACACCTTTTTATGGCAGAACCACCAGTCAAAGCATTCATACTGTTTCTTGCGTTCTTTGGCCGTCTTGATGTCGCCTGGCGGTGGCACGATGACCCGGTCCTTGATCAGCTCGTTGTTGGGCCAGTTGGCCGGCATGGCCACGTCGTGTTTGTCTGAAACCTGGAAGGCTTCCAGAACCCTCAGGATTTCCGAGATGTTGCGGCCAACTTCGGCCGGGTAGTAAAGGATGAGGCGGATGATACCCTCGGGGTCGATGATGAAGACCGCTCTGACGGTCTTGGCCCCGCCCCCGGGATGCATCATGCCCATTTTCAGGGCCACCTTTCCCATATCATCAGCTATGATGGGAAAGGGGATTTCCACTTTAAGCTCGTTCTCAATCCATTCCACCCACTTGATGTGGCTGAAAACCTGGTCCACCGACAGGCCAAGCAGTTCGGCGTTCAGCTTCTGGAATTTGTCATAATTCTTGGCAAAGGAGACAAACTCGGTGGTGCAGACCGGGGTGAAATCGGCCGGATGGCTGAACAGGACCAGCCACTTGCCGGCATAGTCCTTGGGCAGGACTTTCTTACCGTGAGTGGTCTGAACGGCCATCTCGGGAAGTTTTTCACCGATTAGAAGCATGCCCTTCGTTTCGTTGTGTTCCATTTGTTCCTCCTATAAATTTTTTATTTAAATAATTTTAATTTCTGTTTTCCCAGAGCAGGTGGATGTTGCAGTACTCGCGGGCCCAGACTTTGGTCCCTTCCACCTGGAACATGGCCTCCGGCTTATCGCCCGGCTTCAGCTCCTGGCGATAGACCTTGCCGTCAACTATGAGTTCAATCCATTCTATGTAATGCTTTTCTTCCATGGGGTGGGCCACGGTCTGACCGACTTTTACCAGGTATCCGCCGGGAACTTTTTCCACATAAGGAACATGTTTCTCCTGGCTGGTGTCGGCGGTTCTGGCTTCCAGGAAGACCATGTCCTGGCCGCAACAGACCAGGGTTCCCGGCCCTTCATGCAGGACTTCAACTATATTCCCGCACTTCAGGCATTTGTAAATTCCATATTTTTTAGCCATGCTTACCCTCCTGTTTATATTTTTTGGCTTTCAAACACTCGGGGCACAAACCCCTGAGGCTCAGGTGCTTTTCAAAAATCTCAAAACCTTCCAGACCACTCAGCTTCAGGGCCTCGATGTGTAGGTCAAAAACCCGGCCGCAGGCCAGGCATTTGAGGTGACCGTGCCAGGACAGGGTGGCATCGTAACGCCCCTGGTTCTTTTCCACGTCGACCAGCTGGATGATCTTTTTCTCAAGGAATAACCTCAGGGTATTGTAGACCGTGGCCGGCGAAAGAGCCGGCATTTCCTTTTTCAGGCGGTTATAGATTTCTTCGGCCGTGGGGTGGGTCCGCTCGTTTATAAGGTACTCAAATATCTTCAGGCGGTAGATTGAGGCCCTGAGGCCGTGTTCGGCCAGGTACTGGCGCACGTCCTCCAGGCTCCAGCGTTTATTTCTCTTTTCCAGATTTTCCATTATTAAGACAACCTTTTTATAATAATTATTATTTTATAACGATTATAATATAGTATTAATTTTATTATTTGTCAATAGATAGTTAATAATTTTCAGCCGGCCGGGGGTATCGGCAACTGAAGCTTATAAAAAAGCCGGTCAAATAGTTATCCTGTTTAAAATCAAGATGGTTGCGGTCCAAAGCTTTGTAGGCTGAGGCCCGACCAGGCCATCCTGACCGCGGGCTTAAGAGAAGATTGGACCGTGGTAATAATTCAATGGCTAAAGGAAATGTAAGTTGCCCGACCGCGGTCGGTTGAATAACTCTTTAAGGTGGACGAAAAGGTCAGGCTCCTGGCGATTTACGCCTGACGCAGGCGCAGAAGCCGTGGTAATTGGCGCAGATGCCGCCGAAGATGGAGATTAAACCCCAGAACAGGGGACGGCCCAGGATATGGGCGAAGGTCGGCTGGGACTGGGGCAGAAGATATATCCCCCAGGTTACCAGGAAGCAGCCGACCACAATGGTCGCATGCCCGAAGACCAGGGTGGCCGTCCGGCTTCTCGTCCAGCTCAGGTAGACCAGGCTTCCACCGATGAGCAGCGGCACCACCGACCCCGGCGACCGATAGGCGGCCAGGGTCCAGATTCCCAGGATGAACAGCAAAGCCCCGAGGACAAAGGTAATCCAGACTTTTGGTTTCATTTCAGTATCTTGAGCCTCCTTTCGAATTACCGGGAGTAATATTCAATCATCTGCTGGATGGCCCGCTGACAGACCCGGCAGAATTCCATCTTCGGGCTGGAAATCATCAGACAGTAAATCATGGGCCGGTATAATCCTTTTGATGAGTAGCCGGCACCCTCAAAGGCTCCGACCTTATCCTCCAGGTCTCTGTACTTTTCCCGCACCGTCCGGAGTCTGGCCTGGATGGCCTGGTCTTTCTCCTGGAACCCGGCCTGGATTTTTTTAAGCTCGGCTTCCTTCAGGTTTTTCTTCCTGGCTTCTTCCAGGGCCTTATTCAACTCCTGGAAATTGGCCCGCCTCTCGGCCTGGAACCTCTCCATTTCTTCCTTGCCGTACTCTGTGGGCAGGCTGATTCCGGGCGAAAGCAGCTCTTTCCACTTCAGGTTTTCCGGGTCGAGCAGAGCGGTGATGTTCGGTTCCAGCGGCTCTGTGCCCTGGGGGTAAAACTCGTTGTAGGATACCTCGGAGGTGTAATATTCATCGGCCAGCCCGGCGAAGGAATGACCGAACTCGTGCAGGAAGACGCTCTTGCTGGCCTGGTTGTCCACGGTGGTGATGCAGTAATCGTTGTAAATCCCGCCTCCGCCGTATCTCTTGCTGTTGACCAGGATGACGATGGTGTCATAGGGAGCCGCGGCTGCCATCTCCCTTATCATGAATCCCTCCTCTGTCAGCAGGTAGCGGTCGAGGTCAAGGGCGTTGAACGATGACTTGAGAACGGTGTTCTTGTAGGCTTTTTGCCTGGGCTCGTCGGTCCCGCTCTCAGCCGAGGGGCGGAAGATTCCGTAGATATTGAATTTTTCCTGGTTGCTCCGGTAAGGCTCAACCTCGAACAGGTATCCGGAAAACTTCCTGGCGTCGGCTACGAATTTTTCTTTTTCTTCGGCCCGGTAGCCCTCGGCCAGGAAAACCAGGTCCACCCGTTCGGCCGGCGGGCCGCTCTTTTTTATCTCAAAAACCTCATCTCCGGCCCGGTTGTTCTCTTTGATATGGTGGTAATCTTCCGGGTCGATGGTCTCCACCTTCAGGGGGTGAAGCAGATTTTTCCGGTCGCGCGCTTCAAAAACAACGTTTACCCGTCGCCTGGGCCAGGGTATGCGTACGGCCTGCTGGAAGACCTTCTTAACCCCGTTCAAGGCCGGGGTGGTGGTCTTGTATTCACCGAACTGGCAGTCAAAACCCCTGGCATAGATCAGCTTATTGCTGGCCACCTCGTAGACTTTAACGAAGTAATGGCCGTAGTTGAAGGGGTTGGTCAGGTTGGTCCGGCTTTCCGGCCAGAGCTCTTCCTGGTAGATGCTGTGGATGATGATCTGCTCTTCCTTGGCCTCGCCCACCAGATAAAAATTAATCCGCATGGCTTTATCCAGGAAGTGGTCTTCGAAACGTATAGGCTCCTGGCTGCTCAGTGAAGATGAAGAAAAAATCATAAGAATAAGAAAAAGAATGGTCAGGGGGATAGCCCTGTTGAGCTTAAGGGGCTTGAGGTCGTTCCGGGTCATCTTCTACCTCCGTCGATTTTTTTATAATGATAATCCTGCTGGCTTCCCTTAGCCAGAAAAATTTTTTTATTTAGCCCGGCTTGTCCAGTATCCAGTCATAGAGAAGCGCTCCTTGTGCTCTTTGATAACTATATGGACGGGGCGGCCGTCCGGCCAAAGAAAAGGCTGCCCTTCCCCGGAAGAGAAGGGCAGCCTGACTGACTGAAATTTGTCTTCGGTTATTTCTGAAACTGGGAAAGGTCGTCGATCACCCACATGCCGCGGCCGTTGGTGGCGATCACCAGCATATTATCCCGCGGGTGTATCTTCAGGTCCCAGACCGGAGCGTTGGGCAGGCCGCTGCCCAGGCAGTTCCAGCTCTGGCCATCATCGGTGCTGACATAGACCCCGTAATCGGTGCCCACGTACAGGACTCCCTTTTTCTTCGGGTCCTCGCGGATGACATTGGTCGGACCGCCGGGCAGGTTGGCGCTGATATTGACCCAGGTTTTCCCGTAATTGGTCGATTTGAAGATGTAGGGAGCAAAATCATCATCGTGGCGTCCGATGAGAGCGATATAAACGGTAGCCGGGTCAAACTGCGAAGTCTCGAGGCACCAGACATGCTTGTTGTAGGGGAGACCGGCGGTGATTTCAGTCCAGGTGGCACCGCCGTCCCTGGTAACATGAACCCGGCCGTCATCGGTCCCGGCGTAAATCAGTCCGAACTTCAGCGGGGATTCGGATATGGCAGTCAGGGTGGCAAAAGGAATGGCATAGGGCAGCTTGCCCTGTTTCTTCGGGTCCAGGGCAGTCAGGTCCGGGCTGATTTTCTCCCAGGTTTCGCCGCGGTTTAAGGAGCGGAAAACATACTGGAAACCATGGTAAATGATATGGGGGTTGTGGGGCGAGATGATGGTCGGAGCCAGCCACTGTCCGCGATGTTCCGGTTCACCCTCGGCCGGCCGGGGATAGATTTCCTTGCTGCTCCAGTTTCCGTCTTTGTATTCAGAGCGCATCAGGCGTCCGTAGAACGATGACGAATAGACAATGTTGGGGTCGGTCGGGTCGACGGCTATGGTTGTGCCTTCGCCTCCAGGCGCCGGTTCCCAGCGGACGCGGGGCTGGCGGAAGCGCCTCTGCCCGGACTGGGGAGCGGTGCTCAGAGGAGCCACCCCCAGGCCGCGGTGGGTGCCGGAATCCTGGACGGCGCCGTAGACGGTAAAGGGCTTTTTCATGTCAAAGGCCACCGTATAAAATTGAATGGCCGTTATCTTGCGGTAGAAATCCTGCCAGGTTTTCCCGCCGTCAAAGGAAACGTTCAGACCGCCGTCGTTAACGTTGAGCAGGTGGTCTGAGTCTTCGGGGTCAATCCACAGGCCGTGGTGGTCGCCGTGCAGGTTTTCCCAGTAAAGCTGGTTCCAGGTCTTTCCGCCGTCGGTCGACTTGTAAAGGCCCAGTCCCATTATGTAGACCGTGTTTTCATCGTTGGGGTCCACCCTTATCTGGCCAAACACCCAGCCGTAGGTGCCCCCGAACCTTTCAAAGAGCCGGTCGGAGGGATTGACCTTGACCCAGGTTTCGCCCTGGTCGTCCGAGCGATAAACCTCGGCCCCGACGATGTCCGGGTAGGTGCGCTGCCGCCCGTAGGAATCGCGTTCTCCCGGCGAGGGCTGCCGGGTCGGGGTGTGGTTATCAACATAGGCGTAGACCACGTTGGGTTTGCTGGCGCACAGGTCCAGGCCTATCCGGCCGGTGTACTTGGTATCGGGCAGTCCATTGGTCAGCTTTTTCCAGGTTTTCCCGCCGTCAGTGGTCTTGTAAAGATAGTCGCCGTCCTCGGGCACCGGGTCGCTCCAGCGCTGCCGGATGCGGTTCCACATGGAGGCGATCAGAATATCCGGGTTCCCGGGATCCATCACCAGGTCGATGCAACCGGTTTTTTCATCAACGTAAAGTACTTTTTGCCAGGTCTGACCGCCGTCGGTGGTCTTGAACACCCCGCGTTCCGGGTTGTAGCTCCATTCATGACCGGAAGCGGCCACGTAGACGATGTCGGGATTGGTGGGATGTATCCTGATCCTGGCAATGGTATTGGTGTCGGTGAGGCCGCAATGCTGCCAGGTCTTACCGCCGTCGGTCGACTTGTAAACTCCGGTCCCGGCGATAGAAGCCCGGAAGATATTGGCTTCGCCCGTTCCCACGTAGATTATGTTCGGGTTGGACTCGGAAATGGCGATATCACCCACTGACAGGGTGGGGAAGTCATCGGTAATCGGCTGCCAGGTGACGCCGGCGTTTTCTGTCTTCCAGACGCCGCCGGTGGCCGTGGCCACGTAGATAACTTTTTTACTTCCCTTCGGGACCTCGACATCCGTGCACCGGCCTCCCTCGCTCTCAATTTCGCCTCCGATATAGCGCCACTGCAGGTTCTTGTAGGGCGTGGCCGCCTTCATGGCCTGGTGCTGCTGGTGCCACTTGAGCCGCAGGGCCGGGTCGGTGTTCTCAACCTTCTTAAGGGCTTTGGTCTGGGTGGCGGGTTTCTGGGCTCCCAGAAAACCGGCCAGGAGAATGACCAGAATCAAAGCCAGTGCATACCTGAAGTTTTTATGAAGCATGTCCCCTCCTTGGGTGGAATATTTTCATCGCAAACATCTGGATTAAACTAATTTTTTTCGGGGTGGGCTGTCAAGCTCTTTGATTATTGATTCTTATTGGCTCTTTATGATCAGCAACCAGCCTTTGCCCGGCTCCAGCGGAATCGGTTCGCCCGGCTTGAAAATTCTGGCCGGCTGAAAGTTTTCAATGGCCGGGGCTTCTACCACCGCCTTCCCGGGGTTAATTCCAAGTTTCTTCCAGTTGATGATGAGCTGGCAGTCTTCTGGCCTGCCCGACCAGCTGGCCAGGGCCACCAGGGTCTTATCCTTTTTCATATAGGCGGTGGCCAGAATATCATCTCTCCCCGTCTTAACCGGGCAGGCCGGCGACCAGTAACCCAACATCTCGGCTTCGGCCAGGCCAAATTTATCCCAGACCTGCCACAGCGGCCTCGGGTCTCCGGCCCAGGGCAGCCTGGCCGTCATCCCGTAGACCATTCCCCGCCAGGGATTGCCTCCCTTTTCCAGCATCTCGCCCATCAGGCCGAAGGGGATTCCTGACATTTCCACCAGCCAGTAATCGGGCCGGCTATTGTAATCAAAGTACTCTCCGAACCAGAGGCGGTCGAGGTAGGGAAAGTGCTCCAGGTAGAGATTGGCACTGGAAGCAAAGCCGTCCCTGGGGTTGTACTGGTTGGCCGAGTGCAGGTCGATGAGCGAACCGGGCCGGTATTTTTCCAGCACTTTCCTGACCCTTTTCATGGTCACCCGGTCGAAGGCCACGTCATCTATGTACAGCCCGTCTATTCCCACGTGTCGGCAGAGCCAGGCCAGCCCTTCTATGTAATAATTGTGCCAGCGGGACATGCCGCTGTTGATGACGGCCGCGTCTTTCAGCTCGGGGACGAACCAGCCGGCAATGTAATTTCGGCGCAGGTGCTCCTGCAGCCAGGAATAGCCCCCGCCCGGTCCGTCGGTGAAAACCTCATGGCCCAGGCTTTTCAGGACGAACAGCTCGGCAGCCCGGTTGCTCAGTTCGCGGATGGTGTAATAGATCTTGACCTTGAGCCCGCGTCGGTGAGCCTCATCGATGTAGGCCTTCATCCTGTCAGGTCTCAGGAAGGGATAGTTGATGTACGGGTTTATTTCATTGGCGTGGTGAACGTTAATCACGTTGGCCCCGGAAGCCGCGATTTCTTCAACCGGCTTGAAGGCGTGGAAATACCTCTCCGAAAAATGTTTGCCGGGGTTGATGGTTTTGAAAGGGGTGAGCAGCAGGTTGAAGTCGAAATGCAGTTCCTGGCCCTTTGGAATTTTCCTCGGGCCGCCGGCTGCGGTAAAGATCACCCGTTTCTGCTTCTTATTTTTTTTGAGTTCTTCTTTGACCGAGACCCAGCCCTTCCCTTCGTTCCACCAGGAGGGCGGCAGGTTGAGCGGCTTCAGGGTGTAAAAGTTGGTGTTGAGCGGCCGGGAGTAATTTTCAGCCCGGAGCTGAATCTGCAGCCCGGCGTTGACCGTGCCCAGCCACAGGGCATCCTGGTTTTTCTCCCGCTCCCAGCTCCAGGAAAAGGTCTTTGGCCTCAGGCCACCTTTGAACCCCAGTCCCATCATATAGCGGGCGGCTTCTTCCCGGAGGGCAAAGGTCAGCCGGATGTCGTCTACTTCTGTTTCTTCTCCGGCGGTGAGCTTAATTCTGAATTCGACGAAACCGTCGAATTCCATCCGGCCCCTGACTTCCATCAGCATCTTCAGGGCCGGGATTTCGTTTTCAGATTGCCAGCAGACGGTTCCGGGAGTTACTTTTGTAAAAGCGAAAGACTTGTTTTTTATTTCCTGGTAGAGACCGGCGTAGTTCCGAACCGAGAGTTCAAACGGGCCGTCCAGCAGACCGAAAGGGCTGGAGCCCAGGGCCGTCACCTCTGGGCTGAAGAAGCTCTGCAGGTCGTCGGGCAGGCCGTACCTGGACAGCCTGACCTTTCGGCCGAGACAGCTGATGGTCCGGCCCCTGACTTCAAGGGGGGTAAAGGGAGCAACGATCTCATTGTCCTGGGCCAGGCTGGAATTCAGCCAGCGCAGGCGCGACAGCCGCCAGAGCTCCGAGTCTCCGGCCTCGGGCAGGACCCGGTCAGAGACCTTGATTTTAAGCCTTATGATCTGCGGAGGCAGGCTGGCGGCCTGGATTTCGACCTGTCCAGAGTATTCGCCTGGCGCCGTTTCCTCCGGTATCTGCCAGCCGCACCACAGGGACTGGACTTTGCCTTTTTCCACGACCAGGTTCTTTTCAAAGGCCAAACCATCCCAGCCGAGGCCGCCGGTATTGAAGCAGGTGGCCAGGTTGGAGGCGATGGTTCCGGGAGAGTCAATTTTCTTCAGGTCGGAAAATTTGACTTTAATATCTTCCAGCTTTTCTTTATGGGCGTACAATCCCAGCTGGAAAACAAAATATTCACCGCGGTCGGCCTGGCCCTGGTACTGTTCCTGCGGCCCCGCTTCTGCCCACCGGGCCGGCAGGAAATCGCTCATTCTGACCGGAAAGCGACGGTCTTCTGGAAAGACCAGGAACGGGCGGTTGGGGAGCCTTTCGGCCAGCCGCTTTACTTCATCAGCCGTGGCAACGATTTCCATCGGGTAAAAGCTGCTAAACTCGTCCACGCATTCAAAAGCCAGGAGCTCGGCCCGGGGAAAGTCCGACGGGTTTAACTTTGAGAGCCAATCCTGCCTGAGCCCGTTGCGGAGCAGCCAGCCGCTTTCGGCCTCGTATTCGGCCGGAAGGTAGGTTACCTTTGGATAATTCCGGCCTTCAATCCGGTAGGGAAGATAATAGAAATAATAATCGGCCGGGGCCTCGGGGGCCTGAAAGATAAAGTCCCCGTAGTCATTATTAACGGCCACCGGGTAAACGTTCTTTATTTCCTTCTGACCGCTGGCGGTCATCACCAGTACCCTTTTTTTATCGGGCTCGGGATCTGGCCGGCGCCAGGGCAGGCGGACATAGATAGCATCAGCCCGCTGCCGAACCCTGACCACCGCCCGGTGGTTGCCCAGCCCGGAGTCCGGGTCCCAGGAGGCCACCCGGTAGGGGACACCGCTTACCTGCCCGATCATTTCTTCAACTGCCGGGACAGCCGGCCGGGCTGAGAGCCGGATTAGGGCCAGCCAGAGGCAGAGAAAAGCGCCAAAGTATCTTAGCCCGGCCGGTAAAGAATTTCCTGACTTCCTGTTCCCCGCCCGGGTTAATGCCAGAACACTTTCAATTGCCCGCGACTTTTTCATGTTGATCGCTCTTTCTTTTCAATTCATTTTTCGGGTCTGGTGCCTGTGGCCTATGGTCTTAACACGGCCAGCGACCCGCCCGATTATTATTCCAGAAGCTGACAAATATTAAAATACCCCGGGGCCAGAGGCGACGGGCTCCGGGTCCTGAGTCAAGGCGGCTACGGCCAAATTGCCAAAACAGTCTAAGCTGGGGAAGGCAGTCTGGTTGAAGACAGGCTTGTTCAGTCTTTTAAATTCCTGGCGAATTCCACCATCTCTTCTGGTCTGAAACGGGAAACAGACTCCTTGACCCCGATGAACTTCTTGATGACCAGTTTCTCCAGGAAATTCATCTTCTCAAATGATAATTCGCCGCCGAAGATGGCCCTAGCCCTGGCCGACTGCCGCAGCTCTTCCGGGAAGGCTTCCTGGAACTGTTCTTCGGCTTTCTGGCCATCGTACATGCAGCAGATGAAAAGACCGACTTTTTTCCTGCGCAACAGGTCCAGGTTCTTCTGGCAGAACTTCTTGACCTCTTTCTGCACCCGGCCGGCATAGATGGAGCCGCCGATGACAATCCAGTCAAAATTCTCCAGGTCGGGACAGCGTTCTTTTTTTAAGTTACAGATGACGGCTTCACCCAGGTTGTCCTTGATGATGGCCGCGGCCCTGGCCGTGGTTCCGTACCTGGTGGCGTAGGCAATAAGGTATCTAGGCATTTTCCCTCTCTTTCAGTGCCAATCGTGGTGATTATACTTCATGATCGGCCTGGCTGGCAAAAAGACCGCTTCAGTTGGCGTAATCAGACCGGTTGATTAACCGCTTATGTTCTTTCTTAAAACCACCGGCTCTCTCTGTCCAAATCAAAAGATGCAGCCGGGAACCGGCCGGTAGAATTGAGGTCTGACCGGTTGTTAAAGTATTGCGGCTGACCGAATCGCCCGAGAGAGAGCTCCCGCCCAGGTCTGCCTATCTTAACTCTGGAAAGGGACCGGGTTTTGTGGTATTCAGGTCTGGCCGGGATGAAAATCCGGCCAGGTTCTGGAATGATCAGGATAAAACTGGTGGGGCCGGAAGATTGGCCGGTCGTAATCGTCAAAAATAAAGGATTTTTTTGTTTTCAAAAAGGAGGTCAGATGAGATTAAAACCTGTTAGCTGGTTAATGGTAATTCTGCTTCTGGTCGGCCTGCTCCCGCTTCAGGCCCAGAATGTTTCCGAGCTGCTGGCCGGCCTGAGGCCACGGAACATAGGCCCGGCCAACATGAGCGGCAGGATCGGGGCAATAGAAGCGGTGGCGGCTGACCCGAGAATCATCTATGTGGGCGCGGCCGCCGGCGGGGTCTGGAAATCCATTGATGGTGGGCTGACCTGGAAACCCATCTTTGACGACCAGCCGGTGGCTTCAATCGGGGCCATTGCCGTCTACCAGAAAAATCCGAATATTGTCTGGGTGGGCACGGGCGAGGCGGCCCCCAGAAATTCGGTCAGCGTTGGTCGCGGTGTTTACCGGTCACTGGACGGCGGCCAGACCTGGCAGCTTATGGGCCTGGAAAAGACGGAAAAGATTGCCGACATCATCATCCATCCCGAGAACCCGGACCTGGTACTGGTTGGGGCCCTGGGTGCCACCTGGGGTGACAGCCAGGACCGGGGAGTTTACAGGACCACCGACGGCGGCCGGACCTGGAAGAAAGTGCTGTATGTCAACGAGAAGACCGGGGTTTCCGATATGGCAGTTGACCCGGCTGACCCCAACCATATCATCGTGGCCATGTGGGAACACCGTCGCTATCCCTGGTTTTTTGTTTCCGGTGGCCCGGGCAGTGGAATTTATGTCAGCCGTGATGGCGGGGAAACCTGGACCAGGTTGACTGAAAAGAACGGGCTGCCGGCCGGAGAGCTCGGCCGCTGCGGGTTGGCCTTTGCCCCCAGCCGCCCGAACATAGTCTACGCCCTGGTTGAGGCCAGCAAGAACGGTTTTTACCGTTCAACCGACGGCGGGCAGAACTGGACGCTGGTCAACAACGAGGCCGACGTCCACAACCGGCCTTTCTATTACAGCCGGGTCCTGGTCAATCCGGCCAACGAAAACCTTGTCTACCTGCTGCAGACGCAGCTCCGGGTGAGTGAAGACGGTGGGAAAACTTTCAGGGCCCTGACCGCCTTCAACCAGGCCCATTCTGACTTTCATGCCATGTGGCTCAGCCCTGATGGCGAGACGCTTTACGTTGGCAACGATGGCGGAGTGGTCATCAGCCATAACCGGGGTCAGAGCTGGCGCTTCGTGGAGAACCTACCCCTTGGCCAGTTTTACCATATCAATTACGATATGCAGGTGCCCTACAACGTCTACGGGGGCCTTCAGGATAACGGGACCTGGGTCGGTCCGGCCTACGTCCTGAATGAAAGAAACGTTGCCTTCTACCACTGGAAGACAGTCGGCGGCGGTGATGGCTTTGATGCCGCCCCCGACCCGGAAAAACCGGGCTGCGGCTACGGCATGTCGCAGGGCGGCAACCTCTATTATTTCGACATTAACTCTGGCACCACCAGGAACATCGTGCCCACGGAATCTGAGGTCAAGCACCGCTATAACTGGAATGCCGGGTTCGCCGTCGATCCCTTCAATCCGTCTACCATTTACCTGGGCAGCCAGTTTGTCCACCGCAGCCGGGACAAGGGCCGGACCTGGGAAATCATTTCCCCGGACCTGACCACCAACGATCCTGAGAAACAGAAACAGAGCGATAGCGGCGGGCTGACCCTGGACGTGTCCAACGCCGAGAATTACTGCACCATCCTGAGCCTCGCTCCCAGCCCGCTAAGAGAAGGATTGATCTGGGTGGGGACCGATGACGGTAACGTTCAGCTGACCAGAGATGGCGGGAAAAACTGGGAGCTGGTTTCCAGGACCCTGACCACCGGCAAGAAGCCCCTGGTCCCGGCCGGGGCGGCGGTGCCCCACATCAAGCCAAGTCGATTTGAAGAAGGCACGGCCTACGTGGTTTTTGATGACCACCGGCGTTCCAATTTTACTCCCTACGTTTTTGTAACCCGGGATTTCGGCAAGACCTGGAAAAGCCTGGCCACTTCTGAAATAGACGGGTTCTGCATGGCCATCGAGGAAGATCCGGTCAATCGGAACCTTCTCTTCCTGGGCACGGAATTCGGCCTGTTTGTCAGCCTGAACGGCGGCCAGAACTGGACCAAGTGGACCGGCAGTTTTCCCACCTGCCCGGTCTATGATATTGCCGTTCATCCCCGGGAACACGACCTGATCGTGGCCACCCACGGCCGGGCGGTCTATGTATTTGATGATATTTCACCGCTCAGGGAACTTTCGGCCGAGGTGATGAAAAAGAAACTCCACCTGTTCAGGGTTAACGATGCCCTGCAATTTCAGACCGGCCGGATGTCTTCCTACATGAGCCCGGGAGATGGCGAGTACCTGGCCCAGAATAAGCAGACCGGGGCGGTCATCACTTATTTTCTGATTCCTTCCGAAAAGAAGGCTGCGGATATGGAAACCCCCTCACCGGAAATGGCCCAGATGCAGGAGCGAATGGCCCAGTTTGCGCAGCGCGGCGGTATGGACATGGCCACCATGAGACAGATGATGGGCCGGGGCCGGGTCCAGGTCACCATAAGCGATGCCCAGGGACGTGTGGTGCGGCAGCTAAATGGGTCTGAGGAGAAGGGAATAAACCGGGTCTACTGGGATTTTCGCGAGATGGAACCCGTTTCCCCTGGCGAGATGATGTCAGCCCAGGCCGCAGGTCGGGCTGCGGCCGGGTTTTTTGGCGGCCGCGGCGGGCTGACCGTGCTGCCCGGAACCTATACGGTTAAGGTCAAATACGAAGACCAGGAAGCCAGCCAGACCTTTGAAGTCAAGCCAGATACGAGGGTGCAGGTTGACCTGGCCATACTCAAGTCAAATTACGAAAAAGGGAAGGAAGCCCAGAAGCTGTCGAGAGCGGTCCAGGCCGTCAGCCAGAGGCTGCAGCAGACCCAGAGGGCCCTGCAGACCATAAGAGAATTTGCCCGGGGGCAGAGAAACCAGAAGATGGCGGAGGTGCTGAAGAAGCTGGATGCCGTTGAGAATAAACTCAAAGATTTATCTGAAACCCTGAACCCGACTCCTCCCAGGCAGGGCATGGCCGACAGGTCGTCCGGGTTGCTGTCTCAGGTGAACGGTGCCGTCAGCGGAATAACTTCTGCCGGTTACGAACCCATCAGCCAGGCGGCCGGGGTCAGGTATGAAAAGGCCAGGGCCAGGCTCGGCGAGTTCTTAAAACAGGTGAATGAGTTTTATGAGAAGGATGTGGCCGAGCTCAATAAGGCCCTTCAGGATGCCGGTTTTACCCTGCTCCTGAATTATCCACCGGTCAGGATAGATTGACCTGAGGTTGGCTTATTAAGCGGTCCGGGCTGAATCATTAGGGCCCGGATAGGTGAGATATTAAAAGTGGGGGCAACCGCTGGGTTGCCCCTCTTTTTACATTCTCAGATTTTTGAGAATTTTTCTGTTCACCGGCTAAAGCCGGGGCGGAGCCCGGGTCCTGGCTGTAGTTTATTCTGTTAAATCCTTTTCTTCGGGGTGGGGGTGGGTAAAGGCAAGACCCGAAGACTGGTTGACTCCCGGTTCTGCTGTCCGGTCCGGATCCCGGCAAATTTGTCCATGGTCAAACAGAGTAATTACTGTCGGAAAAATTATGAAAGATAAAATTATCGGGGTGGAGATGATCGCGGGAAAATTTAAAAAAATTACTGGCTGGCTGCTGCCAGCTGTTATTATCCTGTTCCAGGGTTTATAATGGATGAAATGAAAAAAATAATAGCGGTTTCCGTTCTGCTGGCCTGGCTGGCCGGGGCGCTGTCCGCCTCAGACCTGAAGTTTGTGGTGGTCTCCGACACCAATCCCGAATTCCTCAACCAGAAGGATTTCTCCCACTTTGAAAAGTTTATCGACCGGATTAATGCCCTGAAACCAGACCTGGTGATCAATCTCGGGGACCTGATTTACGGCTACGGCCTGCGGAGCACCAGGCCCCAGTGGGAGAGATACCTTGAGGTTATCGGCCGGATCGAGCCCCCCTATTACCAGATCCCCGGCAATCATGATGTCTTTAATAACCGGGCCAGGCAGATCTACCTGGAATTATTCAGAAAAACCTATATGTCTTTTGACGCGGGCAAATGCCACTTTGTTCTCCTGGACAACCTGGAAGATGGGGTCTGGGGAAAAATCGGTCCGGAGCAACTGGCCTGGCTGGAAGAGGACCTCAAGCGGCCACGCTGGGAACAGGCATTTGTGTTCATCCATGTCCCGGTCTGGGATATGAAGGCCCGAAACGTCAGGCTGGAATGGAGAGAATTCTGGTTTGAAAAAATCCATCCGTTGCTGCTGGCCGGCCGGGTGAAGGCGGTCTTTGCCGGCCACAGTCACCGTTTCGGACCGACCAGAATCTACGACGGTCTGATTTACTACATTGCCGGGGGAGGCAGTCCCAGACTTCATAAAGAATATGTCAGGGCCGGGGGTCGCAATTTTTTTCTGCTGGTGGAAGTCACCGAGAATGGATTTAAGGTGAATGTGGTCATGGAGGACCGGATAATCTCTGAACAGGAAGCTGATATCCTGAGGGATGTTCTTGGCCCCCATTTTTACCGGCCCGGAGAATCTCAAAACGCCAGATAGACTTTTGACTTGCGTGGTGATTAAGCCTGATGTTGGCCCAGGATTAAATTTTATTTTAAAGGAGGGCTCATGTCCGAAAAGTCTAGGCTGGTAACTTTTCTTCTGTGCTGGTTGTTTGGCCTGTTCGGCGGTCACCGCTTTTATGTGGGCAAGACCGGCACCGGCCTGATCTGGCTGTTCACTCTCGGTTGCCTGGGAATCGGGGTGCTGGTTGACCTGATCATGATTCTGCTGGGAAAGTTCTATGACGCCCAGAACAAGCCGGTCCTGGTCTGGTTCAGAAACTGCGATGCCGAGGGCAGGGTCCTGAGCTACTCAGTTTAAAAAAGAGATGGGAGGGCTGGCGCCCCTCAGCGAAGAAGTTGAGGAAAGAAATCTTTTAAGTCAGAAATCGAGCAGGTCCAGGGTCCGGGGCCTTTCCTCCAGGTGGAAGACGATAATGGCCTGGAAAACCCGGCCCAGCTTCTTCCAGTCGTCCGCTTCGAGTTCCAGGTCTGGAGGAACTTCCGGCGGATTCTTTTTTATCCAGTCTATGGCCTGAACCAGCCGGGGGCTCAGTTCAAACTTTTTGTCCCGGGCACACCGGTCACACAGGACGCCGTCTTTCTGCGGCTCCAGCCAGGCGGTGTTAATTATCCTGTGATGGCACTTCTGGCAGGTCCGGAAATCAGGCAGGATACCGTTAATTTTCAGAAACCAGTACTCGAAATAGCGAACCAGGTATTCCACCTTTTGCCCGGCCCGGGCGGCCCTGGTCAGGCTCACCAGCAGCCGGTAGAGCTTCTCCTCCCCGGCCCGGTACGGGGAGAACTTTTCGGTCAGCTCGGCCAGGTAAGAAAAAAAGCAGGCCATCCGGCGATCACTGAACAGTTCGAAGGCCGACTCCAGCAGGTCGCAGTTGCTGACGGTGACCAGGTCCTGCCTCTCCTTTTCATAATAAAAGATCCTGACTATGGAGAACGGCTCCAGACTGCTGCCGAAGCGGTTGTTGAATTTCCTGGCTCCCTTGGCGATGCCCCGCACCAGCCCCTTCTCCCGGCTGAAAAAGACCACCAGTTTATCCTGTTCGGCAAAACTCTGGGTGCGTAAGATCACGGCCTCGGATTGGTCTATTGGCATGCTTATCTCTCGCCCGGTAGAGTCGGGAAAGTATCCACTGGGCTTTCCGGTTTTTTATTGCGGGCTCTTTTCCCGGTCCAGGAACTGGTCCAGGTTGTCCCGCGTGATTTTGATATTCTTGACCACCGCCCCGCGTTTGCCGAAGGGTTTGCCGGGCTGACCGTTCAGCCTGAAGCTGACCCCGCCGGCGTTGCCCAGGTTGATGACCAGCTCCGATTCGGCCCGGACCTGTATCCGGAACCCCTCCAGTTTCAATCCGTCCACCACCAGATTGCCGTCGGCGTAGACCTGTATCCAGCAGTCTTCGTTGAACTCCAGTTCCAGCTGTAAGCCCAGAATGGCCTGGGGCTGCGGTTCTGGTGCGGCCACCTGCGTCCCGGCCGGTGGCAGCTGTTCTTCGGCCGGGATGGTCACCTCGGCCTGGATTTTCTGGCTGGCCTTTCTGGCTTCGATATTTTTCCTGGTGGTCTGAATGGAAAGATAGATCAGCAATACAAAAAGTGCCAGGACTATAACCGTCAGGGCTATCCAGACTACCCGGTCCAGCCTCGGCTCTCTTTTCCTTTCTTCGGGCTCGGCTCCGGCCTTGTTTTCCTGGGACGGCAGGTAATATTTGACCTTGTCCACCTGCTGGGGCTTGGGCGGGGGGACGACCTTTTTTCCGGACCCGGGTTCTCTGGCGGGTGGCCTGAGTTCCGGCCGCTCGTATTTCGGCAACCATTCTTCCGGGTTGAGTCCCAGGGATGAAATGTAGGCCTTTAAGATGTGCCTGGTAAAAAACCCCCCGGGCAGGAGATCCAGCCGGTCGTTTTCTATGGCCTCCAGGTGTCTGAGGCCGATTTTCGTCTGGAGAGATATGTCTTTTAAGGAGATACCCCGGGCTTCTCTTTCTTTCTGAAGTTCCTTGCCTATGCTTTCCATCAGACCGCTTCAATTTTAATTAATGCCAGAAGATCAGTCAAACCTTTTCTTCTTTCCGGTTCAACTTGCCAGGTCATGGGGAAGGGGGGCATCTGGAAGCGCAGTCGGAAGGGAGGCCGTGTTGGTTGTCCCGGGGTCAGCGGGCTGAACCGGGGCAGGGTGATGGCCGTGGCCTGGACTCAACCTTCCCCTTTCTGAGAGGGCACACCACGGTCAAATTAAAGTGGATGAGTGATGTAGTCGTTAGACGGCAGCCAGATGATTAGCCGGTGCATGGAGAACCGGCCTAAATCTTGAGAAACCGCGAGACCGAGGTGACACTGCCCAGGGTTCCGGTAATCACTCCGCCGGCCACCAGCCAGAGGCCCTGTTCGGTCGTCAGCGGCCGCAGGGTGAACAGCTCCCGGGCTGCCCCGAGGGAACTGCCGATGTAGATGGGAAAGACCTTTATCAGGATGAACAGTATGAACAGCGACACCAGGCTGCCCAGCAGTCCCAGAACGAATCCTTCCAGCAAGAACGGAATTCTTATGAAGGTGTTGGTGGCCCCGACCAGCCGGAGAATTTCTATCTCGTTTTTCCTGGCGAAAACGTTCAGCCTGACCACGTTGGAGATTATGAAAAAAGAGGCCAGGATCAGGATGCCACCCAGGAAAAAGCCCACGGCCTGAACAATCCGGCTGAGGGAGTCCATCTTTTCCACCCAGTCCTGGTTGAACTGGACGTCGATTACACCTTTCAGTCCTTTTATTTTTTCCATGAAGTAGACGATGGCCGACAGGCTCAGAATTTTATCTTTGAGCTTGACCTCGTAAGATGGAGGAAAGGGATTGGACTTGAGGTTATCCAGGATCTCCCGCAGCTCGGGGAAGTTGGCCCGGAAACGGCTCAGGGCATCTTCGGAAGAAACGAAGGTCACCCGGTCCACCAGTTCCGAGGCCAGGATCTGTGATTTGATGTACTCCAGCTCCGGAGCTTTCAGGTTCTTGTCCAGGAAGAAGGAAATGGCCAGGTTGTTTGATAGCTGCTGGCCAAGGTAGGTCAGGTTATTGGACAGGGCCAGGAAGATGCCTATTACCAGGAAAGAAAAGCCGATGATCAGGACTGAGACCAGGTTGCGGCCGCGGAAGGTCCACAGGTTGTTGCCCGCGGCCTTGACCAGGTACCAGAGTTGCCTGAAGATCACTGTTTTTCTTCCTTGCCGATGATTTTGCCCTTCTGTAAGAAAAAGATCTTATCACCGAAATGACGGATGAGCTCCCGGTCGTGGCTGCCGATGATGACCGTGGCTCCCTGCTGGTTGATTTCCTTGAAGATGCTCATGATCTCGAAGGCCAGCTCGGGATCTAGGTTGCCGGTCGGTTCGTCGGCCAGCAGGATGGAAGGGTTGTTAACGATGGCCCGGGCAATGGCCACCCGCTGCTGCTCGCCGTAGGACAGGCGCTGGGGAAAGTCCCACATCTTGTGATGCAGGTTGACCTGGCGCAGGGCATTGAACACCCGTCGCCTGATTTCCTTGGATGACAGCCCGATAACCTGCAGGGGCACGGCCACGTTGTGAAACACGGACTGGTGGAAAAGCAGCCGGAAATCCTGAAAGACGATGCCCATGGTGCGGCGGAGCCGGTAAATCTTATGGTCCGGTATTTTAAGGATGTTAACTCCATCGACTAAAATCTGTCCCTCGGTCGGGATGAGCTCGCGGAAGATGATTTTCAACAGGGTGGTCTTACCGGAGCCGCTCGGCCCGGTGATGAAACAGAACTCCCCGGTTCTGATTTCCAGGGAAATGTCGGACAGGGCCCAGTGCGGTTTCTGGTACTGCTTCCAGACGTGAAATAATTCAATCATCTGCTGGCATCAGCTTCTATTTTTTGGCCAGCTTATCCAGGGCCTGGCGCAGCAGGGGTTGCACCCTCTGCGGGTCGGCCTGGCCCTTACTGGCCTTCATCACCTGGCCCAGCAGGAATCCCAGGACCTGGACCTTGCCTTCCAGGTATTGTTTTACCGGGCCGGGATTCTTCTCCAGGACCTCTTCTATTATATTCTGCAGGGCCTGTTCGTCGCCGATCTTTTTCAAACCGAGTTGCTCGGTGATAACCCGGGGATCGCAAGCGGCTAGTTTTTCTTCAATAGTCGGGACGGGCACCTCCACTGATTTCGGCACTTCCAGAGATCTCCTGAGCATCTCCGGGAAGACTTTTTCCTTGGCCATGGTTATGGTTATTTCCTGGTTCTCAACCATTTTAATCAACTCGGCCAGGGATTCGGCCGGAAGCGGGAAGTTTTCCGGGGTCAGGTTTTTTTCCTTGAGATATTGCAAGACCTCGCGCATTATCCAGTTTGAGGCCTGCTTGGGGGAGCCGGAGAGACTGGCCACCTTCTCAAAATAATCGGCCAGGGCCCGGCTTCCGGTCAGAATCCGGGCATCATAGGCAGGAAGCTGGTAATCCCTGATAAACCGGTCGATTTTGGCCTGGGGAAGCTCCGGCAGCCCGGCTGAAATTTCCTTTATCCAGTCTTCGGAGATGATGAGCGGCGGCAGGTCGGGCTCGGGAAAGTAGCGGTAGTCATGGGCTTCTTCCTTGCTGCGCTGCGGAACCGTCCGGTTGGCCGAAGCATCCCAGCCCCTGGTCTCCTGGATTATCTTTTCGCCTCTCTCCAGGGCCTCAATCTGGCGGCTGGCCTCGTATTCCAGGGCCCGGGCCAGGAAGCGGAAAGAATTCAGGTTCTTGACCTCGGTCTTGGTTCCGAATTCAGTTGAACCTGCCGGCCTGACCGACAGATTGGCGTCACAGCGCAGGCTGCCCTCTTCCATGTTGCCGTCACAGATTTCCAGGTACTGGAGAATGGTCCTTAAGTTCTGGACAAACTCGACCGCTTCTTCCGGCGAGCGCAGGTCGGGCCGGCCGACAATTTCCAGCAGCGGAACGCCGCAGCGGTTGAAATCAAGGTAGGTCTTTTCGGCCGAATCGGGGAAGCCCTCGTGAAGCGATTTCCCGGCGTCTTCTTCCAGGTTTATCCTCTCGATTCCTATGGCCTTCCTGCTCCCGTTGACTTCGATCAGCAACCGGCCGTCTTCGGCCACCGGCAGGTGATACTGGGTAATCTGGTAGCCCTTGGGCAGGTCCGGGTAAAAATAATTCTTGCGGCTGAAGATCGATTTCAGATTGATTTTTGCCTCCAGGGCCAGGGCCAGCTTGATGGCCATCCGGACCGCTTCCCGGTTGATGACCGGCAGGCTGCCCGGCAGGCCCAGGCAGACCGGGCAGGTCAGGGTGTTGGGGGTCTGACCGAATTCGGTGCTGCACCGGCAGAAGAGCTTGGTCCTGGTCAGAAGCTGGGCGTGGATTTCCAGGCCGATGACGGTTTCGTATTTCATGGTCGATTAAAGGAAATTGATTATAACACAATTCATTTTGTGGCCAAAAGATTTATGGTCAGGCAGAAGGTGGTGAAATCAGGTATGTGTTTAGTCGACTGGTCTATTTGACAAAAAGGTACATGAACCAGCCGAAGGCCAGGGAAGCCAGGGTCATTATCAGGAACAGGGTCAGGCCGTAGCGGAGCCGGCTCTTCAGGTCGGGACGGCGGATCAGGGCCAGCACCAGAGACACTAAGAAGGCGTAGATAATCATGGTGAAGAGGTGACTTTCCAGGATCATTGTTTCTTTCCTCTGGCTATGTCCCAGGCATCCAGGGCCACCAGGTAGTTCAGCAGCCCGGCCCCGGCCAGGTAAGCCGTTCCAAATTCGAAGGATAGTCTTTCCAGTTCACCCAGGCCAACGGGCAGAAACCTGGAGAGGATATAAAGCAGCCCGTTCCCGAGGTCGGAGAGAAAGGCCAGGAAGGTCAGCGGGTTGTCTGCCTGCAGCGGATAAATCTTGCCCCCCATGACCAGGCCCATCAGGGACATCAGGGCGATGGCCACCAGAAAAGCCAGGCCCCGCCAGTAGCGGCGAAGGTAGAGATGGCCCAGACCCGGAACAAGCCAGGCCAGAATGATTGCGGTAACGGCTTTCTTTTTCATAAGGCTTAATATTAATTAAAATGAACCATTAAATCAAGCAGATTCACCCGAAAACTCTGCAGGCATATTGAGGGTCTTGGCTATTTTCAGCCGGGAAGGTAAAATCGATTCATGCCCGAATTGCCCGAAGTTGAAACCGTGGTCAGCGGCCTGCGTTCCAGGCTGGAAGGTCGCCGGGTCAGGGACCTGGTCTTCCTGTCGGCCCACCTCGAACGAAAACAGCCCGCCTCTGCCCTCAATCCCGTTATTTATCGCGGAAAAACGGTGCAGAAAATATGGCGTCGCGGGAAAATGATAATTTTCAGTTTTTCCGGCGGCTGCGGCCTGTTGATTCACCTCAAGATGACCGGGCAGCTTTACCTGTGCCCGCCGGAGCAACCACTGGATAAACATACCCATGCCCGGATGACCTTTTACGGGCTGGGCTCTGAGCTCCGCTTCCGCGATGTCAGAAAATTTGGTTTCTACAACTGTCTGCGGTTGCCGGAAATAATGAGCAGGGTCGAGGCTGAACTCGGGCCTGAACCGCTGGAGCTGGACTTTCCAGAATTCCAGCATTTGCTGCAGAAGCATGGAGGCAAGAAAATCAAGGGCTGGCTGCTCGACCAGAAGATCATAGCCGGCATCGGCAACATATATTCTGACGAGATCCTGTTCCGGTCCGGAATAAGGCCAGACCGCCCGGCTGGCCGCTTGAGCCTGGTTGAAACCAGGAAACTGTACCGGGCCATGAAATCCGTCCTGAACAAGGCCATTGAGCTCAGGGGGTCATCCATCAGTGACTATGTTGATTCGGCGGGCGAGAAGGGCCAGTTCCAGCAGAAACACCTGGTCTATGACCGGGAAGGCCAGCCCTGCCGACGCTGCCGGCAGGCAATTATTGAGAGAAAGAAGATAGCCGGCCGGAGTTCTTTTTTCTGCCCTTACTGCCAGAAGTGAGCAATTAGGGCCCGGTCCGGCTCTCCCTGATTGAAAAAATCGAGCTGATAAGTTATATTTAGCTCTTGCAAAGAATGCCCCTGTAGCTCAGTATGGATAGAGCAAGGGATTCCTAATCCCTGTGCCGGGAGTTCGAGTCTCCCCAGGGGCATTTGGCTTCATCCGAAAGATGAGCCCAAAAGGGAAGGGTCAGGCAGGTTTGGTCCTCAGGGGGAGGTTCAGGGCGGGGCAGTCCAATCGCCGGTCAATAAGGGAAAAGTGCTGGCGGTTTTCGGCCCGGCCGAATGAGGGGAGCAGAAATCATCTTTTAATTCACCTTGAAAGGTGATAAATTTATGGGCGGAATATTTTATTAAAGGGGTGAAATCGTAGATTTGAAAGGACCGAGCCATGAACAGGGTCATCCTGCTGGATTTTGAGGATAGGGACAAGGAGTACCTGGAGCAGGAGCAGGTCGATACCTTTCTAATTCACACCTCCGATTTCAGGAATCTGCCGACCATCCTGCCCGAGGCCAGGGCCATTTTTTATCAGCTCAACTGGCCGGTGGAGGAGGAGGCTGTTCCGGGCGGGCTGGCGGAGAAGGTCCAGGAAATGGTGGTGGATGGAGCCAGGGTGGTCTGCTTTGTCGGCAAGGGGCATCTTTACCAGCTGACCGGCGTTATCGGTACCTTCCCGGATATTCATTTTCAGGAATCGACCCCGAACGAGGTGCTGCTGGTAACACCGGAAATGCCCTTCAACCTGGTTTTTGAGAAATTTTCCAGCAGCCTGGCCCATATTTACAAGCTGTTGCCCAACTCTTTTGGCGCCGACATCTGGGAGGTCCCGGCCAGCCTGAACGAAAGCTGGAAAATTGTGGCCAAGAGCCATGATGGCTATCCGGTTTCCCTGATGATCAGGAAGGGAAAGGGCTTCATCTGGCTGCTGCCCTGGTTCGGTCAGCACAATATCAAGGTGGTTGATTTCATCCTGAAAGATGTTTTCCCGCTCATGGAAATGAAAGGCAAGGAGGTGGAGCAGATGGACTGGATTGACAAGGAAGAATATCTTTTCCCGGAAATCAAGGAATTGTTCCTGAAGAAGGAAGAAGAGAAGAAGAAATTCGAGGAAAGGTTAAAGGAACTCGACGAACAGATCAGGACCCTGCGGGAAACCCAGCAGGAGGCCTTCAACCGCCTGCTCAAGGCCGAGGGCCCGGAACTGAAGGCGGCCGTCCTCCAGGCCTTCAAGTATCTGGGCTGGGCCAAGGTGGTGGATGTGGACCAGTACTGGAAGAACGTCATCAGGGACAAGGAGGAAGACCTGTGGCTCATCGAGAACAATGACCAGCCGGTGGAAGTTTGCCTGCGCAAGGAATTCCTGATACTGGTAGTCATCAGGAGCAGCCGCAACTGGGCTACCGATGACGACTGCATCCTGCTGCAGAGGTTCAAGGGCCGCCGCATGCAGGAATTTGACAATACCAGGATGAAGGCCATCCTGGTCGGCAATTACTTCAACCTGGTTGAGGCCAAGCTGCGGAACAATCCTTATTCCCAGTTCCAGGTGGAGGAAGCAGAAAAGGACGGGAACGGCCTGCTGACCACCTATGAACTCTTCCAGGTCATCAAGGCCGAGAAGGAAGGTCTCATCAGCAAAGAGGAAATCAGGAAGCAGATCAAGGAAAAGGCCGGACTGCTGAAGTTCAACTATTAAAACCAGCTCGGCCGTACTTTTTTCTGGTTCTTTATTGTTAATTCTCTTACTATCTTGTTTATTTTATTCCACTTTATTTTATTCCATCCTCCCACTTGGATTTTATCCAGGAATATGCTAAAAAGAAGTCTTTAAGGAGAGGCCCGATATGAAGAGAGCGGAGAGAAGACAGCTGAAAGAGAATGAACTGGCCACCGGACTGAGCCGGTTCGTGCGCTGGGTTAAAAAACACGAGAAGAAATTCATGGCCATAGCCCTGGGCCTGGTGGCCCTGCTGGCCATAATTGTCGGGGTCAGATTCTTCCTAGACTACCAGAGAAGCCGGGAGGCGGGTTACCTGAGCCAGGTCCTGGCCCTCAAGGCCGAACTGGGACAGAAGCCTGAAAACCTGGCCCGGCTGGAAACCCTGGCCCAGAAGAGAAAATACGGACGGATAGCCAGCCTGGCCCTGGCCACTTATTATCTTGAAAAAAACGAACTGGACAAGGCCGAACAGATCCTGGCCGGGGTCAAGGACCGTGGCCGCGACCTGGTTCACTACCAGATTCTTGATCTCTATGCCCAGGTCCTGTCCAGGAAGGGACAGCCTGACCGGGCGGTTGAAATTTACCGCCAGATGGAGAAGGAAAAACCGGAAGATTACCCCCTGGACGTGATTCTGTTCCGGCTGGCCGAAACTTATGAGAAGGCGGGACAGAAAGACCAGGCGGTCAGCCTCTACCGGGACCTGCAGTCCAATTACCAGAATACCTACTATGGCTACCAGGCGGCCATGAAGGTGATGAAGCTGGAAACCGGTCGGTAACCGATAGGAGTATTGTTTATTTAAGGCAGGGGAATATAATAGAAATAGCATACAGAAAAGGAGGAAGAAATGGCTTATAAGATTACCGAAGACTGCATCAACTGTGGAGCCTGCGAACCGGAATGCCCCAACCAGGCTATCTCTCCCGGCGACGAGAGATATGAAATCAACCCGGACAAGTGCACCGAATGCGTGGGCTTTTTTGATGAGCCCCAGTGCGCCTCGGTCTGTCCCAGCGGAGCCTGCGTTCCCGACCCCGATCACCGGGAAAGACGGGAAGAGCTGGAAGCCAAGGCCCGTCGCCTTAAGGGCAGCTGAACATTTCTCGAATTTAGCAGGAGTGCGGCGGCACTCCTGTTTTATTTTTTAACCTGTCATGTTGTCTGGCAAGAGGTGGTTAAACCTTGTTCTTTTTATCCTGACCATACTATCGACCTATTTTGTCGGCTACCTCTGGGGGATAAATTATCTCTGGGCCGGACAGGATCCCAATAATATTTCTGGAGCTCTCAGTCTATCCCTGTTCCTGGAGCCGGCCCTGATCAAGCTCAGCCTGATCTATTCTATCTCTCTGCTGGTCATTCTGCTTGGCCATGAACTGGGCCACTACCTGACCTGCCGCCGTTATCGGGTCCAGGCCAGCCTGCCCTTTTTTATTCCCGCTCCTACCCTGATCGGAACTCTGGGTGCCTTCATCAGGATTAAATCCCCCCTGGCCAGGCGGGAAGAACTGTTTGACGTCGGGGCCAACGGGCCGTTAACCGGTTTCTTACTATCGGTTCCGGCGCTCTATGCCGGCCTGCAGTTATCCCGGCTGATACCGGCTCTGCCCCGGGAAAGCTCGATCTTATTCGGAGAGCCGCTGCTTCTCAAGCTGTTCGTCAGACTGACCTTCGGGCCGGTGGCTCAGAACCAGGACCTGATTCTGCACCCCCTGGCCGTGGCCGGCTGGGTCGGGTTGCTGGTCACCTCATTCAATCTATTCCCCGTGGGGCAGCTTGATGGTGGACACATCCTGTACGCCCTGTTCGGGGAAAAAATGAGGAGACTGGCTCCAGGGATCATTCTGATTCTACTGGTGCTGGGCATTTTTTACTGGGCCGGCTGGCTCATCTGGGCGGTTCTCATCTCGGTCATGGGCCTCAGGCATCCGGCCGTGGCCGATTCTGGACAGAGATTTTCCAGGAAAAGAATATTTCTCAGCCTGGCCGTGGCTCTGATTTTTGTTCTGTCTTTTATACCCGCGCCCATTTCCGGGAACAGCCTGCTTGACCTTCTGAAATAGTCTGAACGAGCAGCCGTTTGGTTTCCGGCCAGATATTCACAATTTTTGTGGAAAAGCCTGTGCAAAAAGCCCGTGGGTTCTGGCTCAAATGTGTTGAGTCTGCGTAAGATATAACTAACTGCACAAAAATTAGGCACCTGATATTTGTCTCCGAAACTTGCTAAAATGCTTCTTTCCAGATAAATTTATTTAGGGTGTTCACATGCTGGACAGACGTTTTCGGGCGGTGGAAGCGAGTTTCTATCAACTGAGCAAGCAGTTCAGGCGCGGCGACCTGAGCCGGGACCAGTATGCCGAAGCCCTGAAGAAGCTGAGGCTGGTGGACGGCGAGGGACGTTGCTGGATGATCGGGGCCCAGACCGGCCGCTGGTATTATTACGACGGCCAGCAGTGGATCCAGTCAGAGCCGCCCGAGGACGGGGGCGAATCCATTCTCTGTCCGAGCTGCTACCATCAAAACGAGCCGGAGGCCAGGAACTGCGAGGCCTGCGGGGCAGCCCTGGTTAAGACTCCGACCAAAATTGTCTGCGTTGGGTGTGGAAACCTGATTGACCAGAACCTGAAAACCTGTCCCTTCTGCGGGGCGGGTCTTTACGGCCAGGCAGAGGAAGCCATTTCCGAAAAAAAAGTCGAGACCACCCGGCTGGAACAGAAACCGGCTGAAGGCGGAACCATCTACCTGCGGTCGGTTGACCAGGTTTCGTTCCTGCTATTTTCGGGTGGACTGGGAATTTTCCTGGGAATTCTGTTCGGGCTGGTGCTGGGTTCCACTGAGTTTTTACCGGGGCTGGTGTCTGTCCTGCCCGCTTTTCTGAAAGACTTGCAGGGCAAGTTAATGGGAGGCTTAATTTTCAGCCTGCTGGGCGGCGTGTTTGGCTTTGTCCTGGCGGCCGCTTCTGGCTTCCTGCTGGCCCTGCTAATCAACGCGGCCATCTACTTTTTTGGGGAGCCCGGTTTCAGGCTGGAAAAAAGCCGGAGAAGAATTACCCTCAAGTAGAAAGCTCCCACAATCAGACCCTGGAATCAAACCTGTCCACGTTTTACTCGGTTAAGAGCATAGGCAATCTGGCCCAGGGACAGGGATTCATCCCCCGGAGAGTAAAAGACAGGTCTGAGGACTTCAAACCCATTTTTCCTCAGTACCATCTCCGTTTGTTCGGTCAGGAGGCGATTCAGGAAAACTCCACCGGTCAGGACCACCCGGTTCAGGCCATGCTCCTTGCGGGCCAGGACAGACATTTCCAGGATGAGTTGAACCAGGGTCAGGTGGAATTTACAGGCGGCCAGTTCGGGCCGCACTTTTTCCTTCAGGTCAAGAACCAGTTCGTTTATAGTCTGGCTGAAATCAACCCGGTAGGGCCGGCTGTCCCTTCTGACCGAAAAAGAATAGCCCTGATTCCGTTTAGACCTGACTCTTGAAGCAGCCGCTTCCAGGCGGGAGGGGGCTTCGGCTTCATATTCCACCCGGGCCGGGGCCAGGCCGCAGATATAAGCCACGGCATCAAAAAGCCGGCCGGCGCTTGAAGTCAGCGGGCTGTTGATTTTCCTTTCTATCATCAACCGTACCGGACGCAACCTGCTTTCCGGGATGGCGGCCAGTGGTCGGAGGCGGGGTAATTTTTCTCCAAAGGCCCGGTAAAGATAAGCCAGGGCCATCCTCCAGGGTTCCCGGGCAGCGGCGTCTCCTCCCGGCAATGGGACATAATCAAAATGGGCGTATCTTTCGTACCCGTCATAATCGGCCAGCAGGAACTCGCCGCCCCAGGCCTGTCCGTCATCGCCGTAACCGAATCCATCCCAGCTCACCCCGAGGAATTTTTCGCCAGGAGGTAGTTGATGCTCGATGAGGGGGGCCAGGCTGTGGGCAAAGTGATGCTGCACCTGGAGATGCGGTATTTTCAGGCTGCGGGCAAAGCGGGTGCTCCAGAAATCGGGGTGGAGGTCGCTGACCACCAGCTCGGGACGGAAGCTGAACAATTTTTTCAGGTGGGCCAGGGTCTCTTCGAAGTATCGGAAGTTCTCGTAATCATCCAGGTCGCCCAGGAACTGTGAGGTTACTATATATCCATTCTTATAGATGGAGATGGTGTTTTTCAGCTCGCCGCCCACGGCCAGGATCTGAACCGGGCTCTGGAGACTTTCAGGAACAGCCTGTGGGAAGGGAACAAAGCCCCGTGCCCGGCGGAGAAAGACGGGTTTTCCGTTGACCACCTTGATGACCGAATCATCGGCCCGCATGGCGATTTCCCGGTTGTGGGTCAGGATGTAATCGCATAGCTCGGGGCCAATGAGAGAATCGTCCTTGATGATCGGGGCATCTTTCCGGTTGGAGCTGGTGGCCACGATGAGCGACAGGTCCTTGAGCAGGAGGTGATGTAGAGGGGTGTAGGGCAGCATGATGCCCACCGTATCGATGAAAGGAGCTATGCCCGGCAGCTCCCTTTTCTTTTTAAGAAGGACTATCGGCCGGGCCGGTGAAGTCAGCCAGCTCTTTTCGTCAGAAGTGATTTGCACGTACCTTCTGGCCGTCTTGATGTCCCTGGCCATCAGGGCCAGGGGCTTGGTCTGCCTCTTTTTGATCTGCCGCAGCCTTCTTATTGCCTTGGGATTGGTGGCCAGGCAGACCAGGTGAAATCCCCCCAGTCCCTTGACCGCCAGCACTTTGCCATTTCTGATGAACCTGACCGCTTGCTCCAGTCCGCCTGGTAGCTTGCGACCCGTCCTGGCCTCTAGCAGGCTGAGTTCCGGGCCGCAGCGGGGGCAGGCAATCGGCTGGGCATGATAGCGCCGGTCAAGTGGGTCCTGGTATTCACGGCGGCAGTCCCGACACATCCTGAAACCCGACATGGTCGTCTGGCGCCGGTCATAGGGCAGTTGCCTGACTATGGTATAGCGGGGGCCGCAATTGGTGCAATTTGTGAATGGGTAACGATACCGTCTTTCCTCCGGGTCTTCGATCTCGCTCAGGCAGTCCGGGCAGGTGGCGATATCCGGAGAGATAAAAACGAACGACTTCTCCTGGCTGGACCGGTCTATTTCAAACCCCGACCGGCCGAGCGGTTCAACCGGCTGATAATCAACCCCCTCAATTCTGGCCAGGGGAGGGGCTTCATCTCGCAGGGATTCCAGGAATTCTTCAAGCTCGCCCCCTTCTTTTTCCAGGTATATTTCCACTCCTTCCCCGATGTTTCTGACGAAACCGGAAAAACCCAGGCGGCTGGCCAGGCGGTAAATAAAGGGGCGGAAACCAACTCCCTGGACGGTTCCCCGGACGATCAGTCTGAAAGCCTTCCGGGTCATGGCGAGGCTGGCCTCCGGCTGTACAGACAACCGCAATAATTCTGCCGGTACAGGCCTAACTCCCGGCTTAGCCGGACGCTGCGGTTGAAGCCATCTTTCTTCTTGAAATCGGCTTCCAGGAATTTGAGTCCGTATTTTCTGGCGGTCATCCTGCCAATTCTGTTAAGGACCGCGCTGTTCTTCCAGGGGCTGACGCTCATGATGGTGGTGAAAAGAGGAAAACCGGCTTCCAGGGCTTTCCTGGCGGTTCGTTCCAGCCGCCAGGCAAAGCAGATATTACAGCGGCGGCCTTTCTCAGGCTCTGATTTGAATTTTTCGGTCAGCCGGAACCAGGTCTCGGGGTCGTAAATATCCTCGATCAACTTGAATTGCAGGTGCTCGGCTACCCTCCGGGCTTCAGCCAATCGCAGCCGGTATTCTTCTTCCGGGTGGATGTTGGGGTTATAAAACAGGCCAACCACTTCGTATTCAGCCTGGAGCAGTCCGACTACATAAAGGGCATCTGGTGCGCAGCACAGGTGGGCCAGGATCGGGCTTTTGTTCATGCGTCTATTTTAGCCCTGCCGGGTGGCCGGGTAAAGGCTGGTTTTAAGATGGTCTGTCGCTCAGAAGCGAACCGTTACTGCGGCCTACCGGAACTACAGTTTTTCCAGCCGGGCCTTGAGCTCGCGGATCTTGCTTTCCAGGGAGTCTATCTGGAAATAGAGAAAGGCCAGGTCCTCGCGGTCAGGCCTTAAACTGTACATGATATGGCCGATGGTCTTATGGTATGGTTCCAGTTGCTCGTCGGTGGCCAGGATGCTGGCCTGGACCTGCTTCAGTTCTTTTTCCATGCTGGCAATCTTATTATCCAGCTCGGCCTGCCTGGCCTTAAAATTATCGTCTGGAACCGGGGAGGACATCAGCCTGGTTTTCTCCTGCCTCAGGTTTTCCAGCTGCTTGTATATCCGGTGCCACTCGACCTGCAGGCCGGTATTTTTTTCTTCCAGGGCCTTGATTTCCCTGGAAATGTCTTCTATTTCCGGCAGGTCGGGCCACTGGATGGAGGTCAATTCCCCCAGCCGTTTCAGCAGCTCCGACTTCTTGTTTTCTTCCCGTTTCAGCAGGGCCTCGATTCTCAGCCGGGAAAACCGACGGCGGGGACCGGCCAGGACATAGCTGATTCTCTGGCGGAGGTCTTTTTTCTGGAGAAAATTAATAAAAATCAGGAGTAAGATGACGCTCAGAAGAAGGTAAAACACCCAGAAAGGAAGTCCACCTTTCTGAAGCTCTGGCGTCGATAGAAGGCTGAGATGGCTTGCGGCGGTACTATCCACTACCTGCTCTCCTTCCCCTTGAAAGCAGCACCCGCTCTGTCTTTTATCATAATTTCATGTTTTTTTTCAAGTTCTCTTCTCAATAAGGGGAAGGCCCGGGCTCCCTTGCTAACATAGGAGGCTATAGCCCACTCTATTAGGTAAAGGGCGGCCGGCAGGTTCTCCCGGAAGATCGGTTCTATGTCGCTTTCCGAATTTAGGAAGCCTCCCTGGACCAGGTCTACCGGGGGAAGTTCTATGGTAAAGGCGGGTATCCGGAAAAAGCCGTAGGCCCAGTCAGCAAAGTCGCCGTTGGTCAGGTAAAGAGAAGTTGCAGCCCGGCCGGTCTGGTAAACCCGGCCGTTTACCTGCGAAATCAACCCGGCCATTTCTTGGGCCAGGCTCTGAAGCAGGGCTTCGTCCTCCGTGGGCTGGTCGAGGTAGCCCCAGGGATAAAGGATTAGCTGGGAAAAACTGTGGTAGGAGATGGCGGCCGATATCCGCTGGTTCTGGAAAAGTTTTCTGATGGCTTCGGTCTCTGGCTCGGAAAAGGGACCCGTTCCCCGGAAAACGGCCGAGGAGGGTTCGGGGCTTGAACCGATATCATCATAGGCCCATTCGTAGGAATAATTACGGTTGAGGTCCACCCCGTAAGAACCGTCCTGGTTCAGGCGTCTATTCTTTCTCCACAGCCGGTAATTAAGTATCGAGTATTCCAGTCCGTCAGGGTTGACCATGGGTATGATCCAGACCTCGGCCGAATTGACCAGAGCCCTGACCCGGTCTTCACGGCTGTAATTTTCTAGAAGATAACGGCCAATGAGAAGAGGCACCTCCACTGAAATCCATTCCCGGGCGTGGTGGCCCCCCAGGAGTGCTATTCCCGGTTCATCTTCACTCAGGCCTGGATTATCGCTGATCTTGAGAGCGTAAATATTTCTGTTTTCCAGGCTCTGGCCGGGCACATAAAGCCTGGCCAGGGTCGGGTATGAGGTAGCCAGGGATTTGAGCTCGGAGGCCAGTTCCCGGTATGAATGGTAGGCTCCATTAAGTCCCCCCGTCCCTTCCGCCTGAGGACGCAGAGATTTTTCACCTTTATGTTGGAAGCACCCGGTCTCAATGGTAAACACATAGCCCGCTTCCTGGATGGAGTCGAGGTACTTTCTTTCAACTAGGAAATAAACCTTCAGGCCATCGGTCAGAAGCGGGTCAAGGGGGAAGTTGAGCCTTAACGTTCTCAAGTCCTGGCGCGAGTCAAGGGCAATGACCTCCAGGCTTCCGGTTTCATTTTCGGAAAGGCTGAAGGGCCAGAGGCCGTACAGCGCGGCTGATAGCAGAATCAGGATGATTAAAATCTGGATGATTTTGGTCTTTTTCATTTTATTTTCCTGGCATCCTTCTTCAGCTCAGGGTGAAAGTCAAGGGTTATAGCTAATTTGTGCCTCTTCAGGGTATGACCTGAACCGCTCTCCAGTCCCAGGGCGGTGGAGAAGCTTAAACCGAATAGTTCGTTTTTCAAGCCTGAGCCAAATGTCAGTAAATAATAAGTCGACCTGACTTCCAGGTCGGGCTGGGAATCGACCGCCAGGCCCAGATAATAGGGCGAGGCCCAGGTCCGCCCCAGGAACCTGAACCTGGTCCGGTATTCCAGTCCAGCCCCGATTCTGACTGTATCGCCAAAGTTTCGTAGCTGGTCTTCCCCGAAGTAAGAAAAGCGGTAGCGCTTCCAGCCAAAGTAGAGGATATCCAGGTAAGCGTCCAGGTGTTGAGTGATGACCAGCTTGCCCCCGAAGCCCGCGATCAGCGGTCTTTTTATCCGGTCAGAGGCCTGGCTCCTGGTCTCAATTTCGGTCAGGGGAGTAATATAGGTAAGGCTGCTCTCTCCTTTAACTTTACGGATGTACGGCGGGCTCAGGCTCAACCCCAGGGACAGGCGGTTACTGATTTCATAGCCCAGCCCAGCCACCACTCTGAAACCTGTAATCTTCTGGTATCGATAGTCGAGCAACTGAATCTCTTCCTGGGTCCAGAATTCATCCAGGCTCCTTTCGAGGTAACCGCGCTCGTAGATTAGGCTGGCCCCGAGACTCATCTTCTGGGTTAACCTGCTTGCCAGGCTGATGGCATAGCCGGACAGGTGTCCCACCTGCCAGATCTGCATCTGGTTATAGACCACCTGGTTATAAACATAACGATATTCAAGTCCGGGTCTCCCGTAGTTCTCGGTCAGAGCTACCCCCAGTCCGATCGTCCAGCGGCCTACCCGCCAGGATAGGCCAAGGTGGTCCAACTGCCAGGCTCTGGCGGTCAGGTTGCCCCGGGTGGAAATTACTCCGGTATTGACCAGCCAGTAGCTGAAGAGCTGGGTCTGGTTGAAGCTTGAGCTCAGGCTGAAGGTAAGGGCTGGCAGCTGGGTAAGGAGAGCCGGGTTGGAATAGATGACTTCCCCCGAAGTAATCCTGGCCAGCCGGCAGAAACCTGAGCCCAGGCCCGCCGCGGTGTCTGGACCGAGAATATTCCAGCTACCCAGGGGCGCTTCTTCCGTGTACTGGCCCGGCCTGGTCTGGGCCAGAAGGGTTGGAATAATGAGAAAATAAATAATGATTATAAGCAGGTATTTAAGAGTCCATCTCCTCATTTCAAGCTACCCGGGCAGCCCTATTTTACCACCCCCGTCTTTATTTTTGAAAACGAAATGGGTATGATAGAAAATCATCAGGAGTGCGCTCATGGTTAAGAAGGACAGAAGGATTAAGATTAGAAGTCTGGGGATTTACCTCCCCGAAAAAGTCCTGACCAATCTTGACCTGGAAAAAATGGTTGAGACTTCAGACGAATGGATTACCACCCGGACCGGGATCAAGGAGAGAAGGATAGCAGCCGAGGACCAGGTAACCTCCGACCTGGGCGTGGCCGCCGCCAGGCAGGCCCTGGACCGGGCCGGTCTCAAGCCCGAAGATATTGACCTGATCCTGGTGGCCACCAACAGCCCGGACACCCTGTTTCCTTCAACCGCCTGCTGGATCCAGAAGAAGCTGGGTACCAGGGAAATGCCTGCCTTTGACCTCCAGGCCGGCTGCACCGGTGTTCTCTATGGCTTGATCGTGGCCGAGGGATTAATCCTTAGCGGGGTCTGCCGCCGGGTGTTATTAATCGGCGTGGATATTCTCTCCAAAATAACCAACTGGGAAGACCGTACCACCTGTGTTCTTTTCGGGGACGGGGCCGGGGCTTTTATACTGGAAGAGAGTGAGGATGACTCAGGCCTGCTATCCCATTTCTGGGGCGCCGACGGTTCCCTGGGAGAGCTGCTGATACTCCCCGGAGGCGGAACACTGCATCCGGCCAGTGAACAGACGGTTAAAGAAAAAATGCATTATATCCACATGAAGGGGAACGATGTTTTCAAGCATGCCGTCAAGCGCATGGGAGAGTCCATAATGGAAGCCCTGAAGTCAGCCGGGCTGGACAAGCACCAGGTGGATTTCCTGATCCCGCACCAGGCCAACCTCCGGATCATAGATGCCATCGGGGAAAGGCTGGACCTGGACCCGGAAAAAGTGGTGGTCAACGTCGATCGCTACGGCAACATGTCAGTGGCCACCATTCCAGTGGCTCTGTACGAGTTACAGGAAGAGGGCAAGCTTCAGCCGGGGAAAATCGTGGCCATGGTGGCCTTTGGCGCCGGCTTTACCTGGGCCTCAGCCGTCTACCGCTGGTAGTTTCCTTTCCGGACGTGCCGGCCATCATCAGCAACCTCGGCCGGTTCTGCCCTGGATATGCTTTCTTATTATTCTTTTTCCAGTTCTTCAAAGATCCGGACCAGGTCCTTCTTGGCCAGCTGGCCTACATGCTTGTACCTGAGGCGCCCGTTCCGGTCGATAAAGATGGAAGTTGGTATGTACTGACCGGGCCTGAAAGCCGAAACGATGTCCTGGCCGACCAGGGCCACCGGGTAGTTCATCTTGGCCTTGGTCACGAAGGACTTAAGCTCGGCTTCCGGCATGTCATCAACCGAAAAACCCAGGATTTCCAGTCCCCGGTCCTTGAGCTCAGTATAGGCCTCTATAAACTCGGGAATCTCGGCCCGGCAGGGTGGACACCAGGTGGCCCAGAAGTTAACCAGGATTACCTTCCCCTTGAGCGAGGCCAGGCTCAGTTGCTGGCCATCCAGGCTGATGACTGAAAAATCCGGGGCCGGTTCGGCCTTGGCAGACGCTTCCACGGCTGAGCCGCCGCCTTTTTCGTTGAAACAGGCCAGGCCGGTCAGCAAAAGCGCTGCCAGAATGGCCAGGAGAAAAATTTTTTTCATGTTATTTTCCTTTCTTCAATCGGCCGGGTCACAGGCCGCAATGCTTGAGGATCCTGGCCCAGCGGGCGTCGACCTCCTGCTGGATCAGGGCAATCTCTTCTTCCTTGAGATGGCGGAAGCGGCCCTGCAGCTTCAGGTACTCGGCTATTGGTTTTCTTTCCTTAACTTTCAGGTTCAGGGTCCATTTTTCCCCGTCTTCTATTTCGTAAAGCGGAAAGTAGCCCGTCTGAACCGCCAGCCTGGCCAGCTTCACTGTGTCCTCCGGACGACTTTTCCAGCCGGCCGGGCAGGGAGCGAAGACGTGGATGAACCGCGTTCCCTTGATTTCCCTGGCTTTCTTGAATTTTTTAACCATGTCTTCTGGATAGGCCACGCTGGCCGTGGCGATGTAAGGGATCCCGTGGGCGGCCATGATGCCGATGATGTCTTTCTTCCGCTCTTTCTTATAGTGCTTGACGGGGGTGGTAGTGGTCCAGGCTCCAATCGGGGTGGCTGAACTCCGCTGGATACCGGTATTCATGTAGGCTTCATTGTCATAGCAGGTATAGATGATATCGTCATTTCTCTCGGCTGCACCGGACAGGGCCTGGAGCCCGATGTCAAAGGTTCCGCCGTCGCCGGCCCAGGCCAGGACAGTGGTCTCGGTGTCGCCCACCATGTCCAGCCCGGCCCTGACTCCCGAGGCAGAGGAAGCTGCGGTTTCAAAGGCGCAGTGGTAGATCGGTATGTCCAGAGAAGAATGGGGGAAGGGACCATCGATCACCGCCCAGCAGCAGGCCGGGATGCAGACTATGGTTTTCTGCCCGAGGCCTTTAAGGGCCAGGCGCATGGCCAAGGAGGCTCCGCAGCCCTGGCAGGCCAGGTGGCCCGGACTCATGTATTCTTCCCGGGGTATGGTTAGGGTCATTTTTCTTTCTTTGCTCATTTTTTCACTCCTATCCAGACAATTTCTTCCTCGGCTCTATTTTTGCTCAGGGTGTATTCGGCAATTTCCTGGAAAGAATCCCTGGTGATGTCGCGGCCGCCGAGTCCGGCGATGAAGCCGAAGACGAGCGGAGAGGAAGGCTGGCCGTACAGGGCCGATTTCACTTCCTGGTAGAAGATTCCGTGGTGGCCGTAGGATATATTGCGGTCAAGGACGGCCACTTTCGGCACCCGGGACAGGATGGCCCTGACCTTTTCGAAGGGGAAGGGACGGAAGAGCTTGATCCTGAGGTTACCGGCCTTGATTCCCTTTTGCCTGAGCTCATCCACGGCCACCCTGGCCGTGTAACCGGCAGTACCCGAGGTAACAAAGACCAGCTCGGCGTCAGCGCAGAGGTATTCTTCCACCTGACCCAGGTAGCGGCCAAATAACTTTTCATATTCCTTTCCTGTTTCTTCCACCAGGGCCGGGACCTTCTCCATGTCTTTCTGCAGCTTGTAGCGAAGCTCCATGTAGTGGTCGGGTGAGGTCAGGCCACCGAAGGCATGGGGGTCAGCTGGAGTCAGGCGCCAGGGTGGATTGAAGGGCGGCAGGAACTGGTCAACCCTGGCCTGCTCGGGAATTTCCACCACCTCGTAGGTATGGGAGAGGGCAAAGGCATCAAGAATGATCATGCTGGGAATCATCAATTTTTCCGAGACTTTAAAAGCCTGGATGACGGTGTCCAGAACTTCCTGGTTGGAAGAGCAATAAAACTGTATCCAGCCGGTATCCCTTTCCGACAGGCTGTCGTTCTGGTCGGCCCAGATGCTCCAGCCCGGGGCCATGGCCCGGTTGATGTTGCCCATGACCACCGGCATCCGTCCCCCGGATGCCCAGTGCAGCATCTCGTGCATCAGGGCCAAGCCCTGGGCCGAGGTGGCGGTAAAAGTCCTGGCCCCGGCCAGGGAAGCTCCCAGGCAGGCGGCCATGGCCGAATGCTCGGATTCGACCTTTATGAACTTGGCGTTGAGGGTGCCGTCGGCGCACATTTCGGACAGCAGCTCCACCACCTGGGTCTGGGGGGTGATGGGATAGGCGGCTATGACCTGAGCCCTGGACAGCATGGCTCCGTAAGACAGGGCGTGATTTCCCATTATTACTTTCTTCATTTTTCCTCCTCGACCATGGCGATGCATTTTTGCGGGCATTCTTCGGCACACAGACCGCAGCCCTTGCAGTAGACATAATTTATCTGCGGCCAGTCATCGACGATGTCGATGGAAGCATCGGGGCAGAATTTCCAGCAGATGCCGCACTTGATGCACCTGGACAGGTCTATGACCGGCTTGATGTTGCGCCAGGCCCCGGTCTTGTTGTAGAGCATCGAGCCCAGCGACATGGGCACGGCCGGCATTTCTTTTTCCGATTCGAAAACGATTTTCTTGGCTTCTTTCTTCTTGCTCATAGCTCCTCCTTCAGGCCCGTTCGTAGGCCTCGATGGCTGCCTTGACGTTGTCTTCCGGCTTGATCGGGATGCCTTCCCTGATGGCTTCCACCAGCGACTCCAGCCTGGTCAGGTTGAGGATCTTGACCACGGCCCCGGTGATGGCCGTGTTGACGATGGGTGCGGCCAGTGTGCCCAGCCGGTGCTTGACCGCTATCTCGGTGGCGTCAATGGTAAAGACCTTGAACTTCGGGGGAAACTTGAAGTGTTCCGGCGGGTTGTTGCTGTTGATGATGATGTAGCCGCCTTCTTTAAGTCCTTCGGTTACATCGATGGCTTCGACCAGCGTCGGATCAACCACCACCACGTGGTCCGGGTTATAAATCTTGCTCTTGTCATAGATGGGCTTGTTGTCGATCCGGATGAAGGCAAAGACCGGCGCGCCACGCCGCTCCACCCCGAACTCCGGATAGGCCTGGACATAGTTGCCCTCTTTGGCCAGGGCGTCAGCCAGTATCTTGGAAGCTACCACCGTTCCCTGGCCGCCTCGTCCATGGAAGCGAATCTCAATCATCTGCTTCTCCTTTTCCGTGAGATATTCTCAGAAGTGCATATAAGGTTTAATGCCCCGGTGAAATCAGGGCAGGTGGCTGTCGGCCCCAGTTTCAGACCCCGAAATCTCGGTCCAGCCGGAAAGATCGCCTTGACGGAGAAAGGAAAAAAATTCCGGCCATCTGCGGCGACTATGTTTGAGTCCATCTGGTTAAAATAAATAGATTAAAAAGATTAGGATTCAGTTTATTCTTAACCCTATTGCATGTCAAGAATAACCTGCGAGGAAAGCTGATCCCAATCGGGTTCGGAACGGTGACAGCAGAAGAGGTCCGGTTCAGGTCTGATGCCCGGAATCTATTCTCTTTTCTTTAAGGTTATGGTAGAGGTTTTTGAGCATCAGGGCATCGGTTTCAAGGGAAGGACTTTCACAGATTATAGTGCCGGCTACTCCGGCGTCATCCAGGGCCTGCAGCCATTCATCGAAGCGGAATTCTGCCTCCTGTAGGTTCAGGTGCTTGAGTTCGCCGGTCTGGTTATATTTAACGCCGGAAATGTGAATATGAGCGCTCTTAAGGGCCGAGCGGCCCAGCTTCTTTTCCACCTTTTTAATGACCTGGAGGAAATCCCGGTAAGAGTTGACCCTCCCTTCCCGGGCAAAGATATGGGCGAAATCCAGGCAGGGGAGAAGGCCGTCGAGCTCCCGGCAGAGTGACAGCACCTCGTCCAGGCTGCCAAATTGTTTTCTCTTGCCCATTGTTTCCAGCCTCAGCCGGGCAGGAATTTTTTCCGACCTGGCGATCGACAGGACTTCCTTGAGCGAGTTCTTGATATTCTGATAGGTTTCTTCCGGGCTCTTCAGGCCGTAATAGCCGGCGTGGAAGACCAGGTCGCCGGCCCCGGCGGCCGCGGCCAGGCGCAGGGAATTCAGCAGCAGGTCCTGGCTCTGCATTCTCTTGCCCCGGTCCTCGGCATTCAGGTTGATGAAATAAGGAGCATGAGCGCTGAGTTTGACCCGATGGTTGCGGGCGGCCAGCCTGATCCGGGCGGCAGTTTCCGGTCCCATCTTGAGTCCCTGGACGAATTCCAGCTCCAGGGCTTCCAGCCCCATCTGTTGAACCAGCTCCACCGCTTTAAGGGAAGAATCCTCTGGGCAGGAATGGGGAATGCCGGCCACGCCGAAAAGCAGGCCTTCAGGAACAGGAGTCATCAGCCTCTCCACCGTTCAGGAATTCGCTGACAATCTTCATGGCGCAGAATTCGCCACACATGGAGCAGGCTCTGGTCTTTGATTTCCGCCTCCGGCGGACCTCGGCAAATTTATCCGGGTCCAAACAGAGTTTTGCCTGGCGGTCCCAGTCCAGCTTTTTCCTGGCCCGGGAAATTTCGGCATCCCGGTCGATGGCCCCCGGATAACCCTTGACGATATCGGCGGCATGAGCGGCAATCCGGGAGGCGATCAGGCCTTCCTTAACGTCTTCGACGGTCGGCAGCCCGAGGTGTTCGGCCGGGGTCACGTAGCAGAGAAAATCGGCTCCGGCCGAGGCGGCCACCGCCCCGCCTATGGCTGACACAATGTGGTCATAGCCGGGAGCGATGTCAGTCACCAGCGGTCCCAGAACATAGAAGGGAGCTTCCTGGCACAGGCGTTTCTGGAGCTTCATGTTCATGGCCACCTGGTCGAGAGGCACGTGCCCGGGACCCTCAACCATGGCCTGGACTCCAGCCTCCCTGGCCTGTTCTACCAGTTCTCCCAGGGTCATCAGCTCTTCTATCTGGGGCCGGTCGGTGGCATCCAGCACCGAGCCGGGCCTCAGGCCATCTCCCAGGCTCAGGGTAAAATCATATTTTCTGGCCAGTTCCAGAAGGCGGTCAAACCTGGCATAGAGGGGGTTTTCTTTCTCGTTGTGAAGCATCCAGGCCAGGTGAAAAGCCCCACCCCTGGAAACGATGTCGGCAATCCGCCCCTGCTTTTTCAGTCGTTCCACTGCTTTTAGGGTCAGGCCGCAATGAACGGTCATGAAATCTACGCCTTCCCGGGCCTGGGCCTCGATGACCGAGAATAGGTCGTCTTCGGTCATCCGGACAATTGAGCCTCTCCTGAGGATGGCTTCAATTGCCGCCTGGTAGACGGGAACCGTCCCCAGAGGTAGTGGTGAATGCGACAGCAGTTTCTTTCTTATAGCTCTGATATCCCCGCCGGTGCTGAGGTCCATGACCGCGTCAGCTCCGTATTTCACGCTTATTTTCAGCTTGGAAATTTCGGTCTCGAGGTCGGGATAATCTCTGGAGGTACCCAGGTTGACGTTGACCTTGGTGCGCATTTTTAGCCCGATGGCGGCCGGTCTTCGCGGTGAATGGTTCCGGTTGTAGGGGATGACCACCCGGCCCCGGGCCACCAGCGATAGCAATTCCTCAGGGGATATTTTCTCTTCCCTGGCCAGTTTTTTTATCAGGGGGGAAGAAAATCCTTTTCTGGCCCGGTCTATAAGGGTCATGGGTTTGACTTTCTTTCGAGAGTAATATCAAGAACTCAGTATAGTTTACACCCCATACCCTGTCAAGGAAACCGGCCGGCTGAACCTGGCAGTCTGTTCAGACAGGTGGCGAAAACTTGTAGTCTTGATAAATTTACAAACGGGACGAATGCTGATAGCATTTTAGTCAATGAAGAAAAGATCCTGGATAGCGTTTCTCACCCTGGTCCTGTTCTGCCTGGTTCTGTTCCCCGGGCTGAGTCTGGCAGTCACCGGGTCGCCTCGAGACCTGGAGATACAGGACAGGACAGATGAACTGGACGATGTTCTCAGGATAATCAATTTTCTGGAAGAGGCAGCCAGCTTATGGCGGGAGAAAGGTCATTTCCAGGGACTGGTGGCTGAATTTTCACAGGAGCAGGTGAGCGCTTTTTTTAAGCATTTGTTCTCGGAGGAGAACCCAACCCTGAAATCATTGAGGTTGAAGCTCGCCCCGGGCAACCGGGTGGAGGGCTGGGTCATTCTGGACCTGGCTTCCCAGGGGCTATCCGGAGATCGCAACCTGTATTTCGCGGCCCGGGTGGAACAGCAGGGGCGGCGGGTCAGGTTGAATTTCAGCAGCCTTTTCCTGGAGACACAGCGGGTCCAGCCGGAGATTGTTAATGCCCTGATTGACCTGGTGGCCAGGGTCCGGGGGCTGGAAGCCCGGCACCTGGACGACTGGTATGACCTCCCGGAAGGAATTGCCCGGGTGGAAACCGGGCCGGGAAGCCTTCTGATTTATTATTGAGGTTTGAAAAAATGATCAGGATTATCGGTGGTCGATTCAAGGGAAGAAAGCTGAGGATGGTGCCCAGCCCGGCGGTTCGGCCACTTCCGGCCAAGCTCCGGGGTTCTCTTTTCAACATTCTTCAGTCCAGGGTGATCGATGCCTTTTTCCTGGACGGCTTTGCCGGGACGGGTTCGGTCGGGATTGAAGCCCTGAGCCGGGGGGCCAGCCGGGCCGTGTTCATCGAGGAATTGCCCCAGGCCGCCAGAATAATAGAGGCCAACCTGGCCAAATGCCAGGCCGAGGACCTCGGCCTGGTCCTCAACCAGGAGTTCAACCGGGCCATAATCGAACTCGGAAAGAAGGGAGTAAAGTTTGACCTGATTTTCCTGGACCCGCCTTACAAGTTGCTGGAAGAAAGAAACCCGCTCAAGGTCATCAGGAAACGCGGCGTCCTGAAGCCAGCCGGGCTCCTCATCATCAGGCATCACCGCCACTATCAACCCTCGCGCCAGGATTTTAAGCTGCTCCGCCAGGTTGATTTTGGAGACGATATTTTTTCCTTTTATTCCGGGGAAGAGGTGTCTGGCTCCGGGCCCGGGGATAATTCGGCCGACGGCGATTGAATTGAGCCTGATAATTTTATAGAATGTCTTAAAAGTGTGCCGGTTCGGTGATAGATGACCAAGAGCGATCGCAAGATTGAACCATTCTGGGAAAAAGAACCAGTCCTTAAAGACGAAGAAATGTTTTCCGGGCTGGGACCGTCCCGGGGGTCGTTGCTCTTCCTCGGCCGTTATACCCTGAAGGAAGTCATGGCCGTTCTGGCCAAGAAAAGCTTTTTCCGGGAAGCCAGGAAAAAGAACCTCTGGCCGATTAAGTACCGGATGGACTCTTCCGATTACCCGGTGCAGAGGCTTCTTATTTACTGGGAGGAAGAACACCCGGACCGGATGATCGTCGACCTAAAGATCAGGGAAGCCGAGGTCCGGTTTGCCGCCCCAAAAAAGCATGGCTACAGGTTGCCTCCCCAGCACTGCCTGCTGTTTGAGTGGCTGACCCTGCAGAACCCGCGCCTGAGCTTTGACGACAGACATCCGCCGCTTCCCGGGCAGAATAAACCCGGTCTCAGCCTTTCCAAGAAAATACTGGAAATTTTTCTGCACCTGGGCCGGCTGATCAACCTCGATGCCCTGGTGGCCTTTCCGGCTTACTTTCATAACGCCCTGCTCTTTTCGAGGTATTTTCAGTTCGTCGACCCCATAAAACAGGGTGAAATCAAGGCCATCAGGAAGCAATTCAGCCATGTTCCTTTCAGGCAGCTGGCCTGGGCCGTCTACCTGGGATGCCTAAAGGACGAGGATGGCCGGGTGTACGAATGGCAGGCCGAGGAACAGGTGGTGGCCCTGAGCGAAGACCTCAGAAACTACCTGGAATCAAGAGTTTACCGGGAGATATCAAGACACGTGGAAAAAACTGCGGTCTTCAGCCTGGACTGGGACCTCTTCCAGCAGAAGTGCCAGGAACAGCGCATCCTTTACTGACCGCCCAAAACCTGCTATAATCAATCCCCTTAAGAGTAAGAGGAGACGAGCTCATGAAAAAAGGCATCCATCCAGAATACCAGGAATGCACCGTTATCTGCGCCTGTGGTAATACTTTTAAGACCAGGTCCACCAAGAAAGAAATAAGGGTGGAAATCTGCTCCCAGTGCCATCCCTTCTTCACCGGAAAACAGAGAATTGTGGATACCGCCGGCCGGGTCGAAAAATTCAGGAAGAAATATGCCACCAAGACCAAAAAATAAACCATATGCTTCAGGAATTAAGGGTCTTAGAAGACAAGTATAAGCAGATTACTGCCCTCCTGTCCGACCCCAACATTTCCTCCAATCCCCAGAAAATAAAGGAATTGGCCAGGGAGAGGTCTGAGCTTGAGCCGGTCGTCAGAAAATATGACGAGTATAAAAAGGTGGTAAGGGAGCTCAGGGAGACCGAGTCCATGCTATCTGACGGCCAGGCAGACCCCGACCTGAAACGCCTGGCCGAAGCCGAGCTCAACCAGCTCAAGGAAAAGAAGGACCTGCTGGAACAGGAACTGAAAAGGCTGTTGCTCCCCAAGGACCCCAACGACGAAAAGAACGTCATCCTGGAAATCAGGGCCGGGGCCGGGGGAGACGAGGCTTCTCTTTTTGCCCAGGACCTGCTGCGGATGTATACCCGTTATGCCGAGCATAAGGGCTGGAAGTGGGAGCTGATGGACGTCAGCTATTCGCCGATAGGGGGAATCAAGGAGGCCATAGTCAACATCCAGGGGAAAAGGGTTTATTCCTTCTTGAAATATGAGAGCGGGGTGCACCGGGTGCAGCGAGTCCCCAAAACCGAAGCCTCGGGGCGAATTCATACCTCGACGGCCACGGTGGCCGTCCTGCCCGAGGCCGAAGAAATTGACCTGAAGCTGGACCCCAAGGACCTGAAGATTGAGGCCTTCGGAGCCTCCGGGCCGGGCGGGCAGAATGTTAACCGCAACTACACCGCCATCAGGGTGACCCACAGGCCATCGGGAATAGTCGTTTCCTGCCAGGATGAAAAGTCCCAGCACCGGAATAAAGAGAAGGCGCTCAAGATTCTCAGGACCAGGCTCCTGGACATTGCCCGCCAGGAGCAGATGAGCAAGATTTCCCAGGACAGAAGGAAGCAGGTAGGTACGGGTGAAAGAAGCGAGAAAATCAGGACCTACAATTTTCCCCAGTCCCGGATAACCGACCACCGCCTGAATGAAAATTTTCATAACGTGGAAAGCATCATGGACGGGGAACTCGATGAGCTCATTGACAAACTGGTCATCCACTTCCAGACCAGGGCCCTAGAAGAGAATAAATCAGGCTTGTCCCCGGACCGGCAAGTTGAGATATAAGAACCTGGACCAGCTTTTCCGGCAAACTGCCGGAAGACTTTCCTTTTCATCCTGCCCCTTCATAGAGGCCCGCCTGTTGATCCAGAAGGTCGCCGGCTGGGACGAAGCGGAGTTTTTCCGCCGCCTGAATTCCCGGGTATCCCCCGGGCTGGTCAGACGACTATCCGCACTGGTTAGAAAAAGGCGGAGCGGCTGGCCCATGGCCTATCTCCTGGGCTGGAAAGAATTCTGGAGCCTGCCCTTCAGGGTCAACCGGCTGGTGTTGATACCCAGGCCGGAAACGGAACTGCTGGTGGAGAAAGTCCTGTCGCTGCCGCTGCCGGAGCGACCGCGTCTTCTTGACGTTGGCACCGGCTGTGGAAACATTGCCATGGCCCTGGCGAAAGAAAAACCTCTGGCCAGAGTGGTGGCTTCGGACATCTCAAGAAGGGCCCTGGCTCTGGCCGCCTGGAACGCCAGAAATAATGGGGTCACCAACATTTCCTTTGTTCACAGCGACCTGCTCCAGCATTTTATTGAGAGAAAGCAAAAATTTGAGGTGATAGTCAGCAACCCGCCCTACGTTTCCGCCGCTGACTGGGAAAAGCTCGACCGGCCGGTGCGGGATTTTGAACCGCGGACGGCCCTGGTGGCCGGGCCAACCGGGCTGGAGGTAATCCAAAAGCTGATCAGCCAGTCCTGGTCATGTCTTAAGCCCGGCGGGTTTCTGGTATTTGAATTCGGAGCCGGCCAGGAGAATGAAATCCGCAAGCTCCTGGACCGGAGATGGTCCGAGCCGGAAATCCTGTCTGACTATTCGGGCTTTCCCCGGGTGATGACGGTTAAGAAGCCTGGTTAAGGCCGGGTAGCACCGGCTTTACTGAGGCTGCCTGTTTCTTCTGGCCAGCAGCCGGTGATAGTCCTCGAATGAGGGCAGCAGCTTGGTAGTTTCGAAACGGATTCTTTCCCAGCGGTCGATGTCCAGGGCACAGAAAGCTTCAACCACCACCGGGTCAAACTGGGTGCCGGAATTCTTGATGATTTCCTGCCGGGCGGTCAGGAAATCCTGTTCTGGCCGGTAGGGCCGGTGGGAGGTAATGGCATCCAGGGCGTCGGCCAGGGCGAAGATCCTGGCCTCCAGTGGAATTTCATCTTTCTTCAACCCTCGCGGGTAACCCGTGCCGTCGTATTTCTCGTGATGATAAAGAATGATGTTGCCGACTTCCTTCAGCAGTTTCATTTCTTTTATCAGACCGTAGCCCAGTGTCGGATGCATCTTGATTTTTTCCCATTCTTCAGGCGTCAGTGGCCCGGGCTTCTTGAGGATGGAATCGGGGATGGCAATTTTCCCGATGTCGTGGAGCAGGGCCCCTTTCCTGATGTGGTCAAGGGTGGGCTGGTCCTTGAGGCCCAGGACCTCGGCCAGGACCTGGCTGTACTTGGAGACCGTGCGCGAATGTCCGAAGGTTTCCACGTCTCTCAGGTCCAGGGCGGTCATCAGGTTTTCCACCGTGGTGTCGTATATTTCTTCAAGTTCCAGAAGCTTGCGGATATGACGGGATTGTTCCAGCTTGAGCTTGGTCAGGTTCCTCAGGTAGTACTCGTTTTCCTGCTTCAGTTGCCGCCGCTGGATTTCGGACCTCAGGGCCGAGAAGATGGCTGGAAGGTTATTCCGGGGACAGACAAAATCCAGAAGATTGTCCTCCAGTGGTTTCAGGAACTCGATGGCCTCAGCCGGGGGAGTCAGCAGTATCAGGCTCAAACGCGGGTAGGACTTCTTCATTTGTTTGAGCCAAGCCGATATTTTCCGGCTATTAACCGACTCGCTGGAAAAAACCAGGATGGCATTTTTCAGGTTGTTGGTGGAAAGGTCAGGCAGGCCGGAGGTTTCCTCAAGCCCGACCTGTAACTGGCCGCAGAGTTCAACCAGCTGCCGCCGCAGCCTGCCCTCGGGAATAGCCAGAATGATTTTCAGGTGATGGTTATGGTTAGCTCCGCCGCTCATATTTACTTAATCCTGTATACATCAAATCTGAACTCAAGGCAAGTGTTTTTGAAAAAATTGCCGTTAAATTGTTCTGGTTTCTGACAGCCAGACAGACCGACCCGCGGCCGGCGGGGTGATTTTTTGGCTTCCGGCTCGCCGCTGGTGGTTAATTCCTTTCCCCCCGGCCGATAGAATAATTCCCCGACAGGCTCACCCGCTTTTATCCTTGACAGGCGAATCGGGTTGATTTTAGAATAGCCTTGCCAGGGCCGAATAACAGGCAAAGGAACGGGCAATGAATGAAGACAGCCACTTGATAAAAAAACCTGTATCCATCATCCAGGAAATCGAGAATCAACTGGAAGACTATCTCCGCCGGCAGAGGGAAGAAATTGAAAAATCCCTTGAAGAGAGAATTCAAAAGGAGAGAGAACTGGCCAGGCAGCAGCTGGCCGAGATTGAGCAGGCAGTTAAAAGGGAATGGCTGGCCCTGGAAGAGTATGGCCGGGTCTGGGAGCAATTTGAAGACAGAAGGCAGGAAATTCTTAGAAAAATCAAAGAGTGCCTGGAAAGAATTGCTGACCGGCAGCAGGAAATTGAAAAACTCACCCGGGCCACTTCCGAGGATGTTCGGGCCATAAGTCAGCTGCACGAGGAACTGGAAGAGCTAAGGCGGCAGTCGCTGGAACAGGCCGAAGTTCTTAAGAAAGGACTGGAGGAGAAATTCGGACTGAGGGCTGAAATACCGAGGCCGGCAGAAGCGGAAAGGCCGGAACTGGACCTGACGCCTGAGCTGGAAAAGCTACGTAAAGTCAAGGAACTTCTGCTGCTGGAAAGCGGGATAACCCAACCCCAGCCATCCAAAGAAGCGGAAGAGCAGGTCGGCCAGGCGGTGGAAACGGTTGAACCGCAACCAGCGGTGGAGCCGGTGACCGAGCCGGAGAAACCGGAGGAAGCCAGGCCCTTCACCGTAACTGAAGAAGTAGCAGAGCCTACCCTGGAAGATAAACTGGCTGAAGAGATCAGGAAGACCATAGCCGGCCGGCTGGAATCCTTGCAGGCCGAGGGAACGGGAGAGGTGGCTTCTACCGCGCCCTCTGCCGAGAGCCTGGAGATGATCACCAGGAAAGACCTGGAAGAATTTTACCGGGAAGAGCCGGCCAACGGCTCCAGCCCGATCGGCTTTTACCAGAAGGGCAAGAAAAACATACTGGAAGCAGAAGAATTATTGACCAGGCTGAGGGAAGCGATCGAGGAGGCCCGTAAATTGAATTACAAGATGGCCTTTGTCACCGCGGCCAAGGAGCAATTTTATCTGAAACAGGAAATCATCAGCCTGCAGGAGGGTATAAGGCGGTACCTGCTTCGGGTTGTCTTTCTGGCTAACAAGAAAAATTTCCGCTTTCCGGCCCTGACCCAGGATATCCTGAACCAGCAGGTGCTGGAAGAGCTTTCCGACCAGCTGGCGGTTCAGAACTGGAGTTCGGCTGATGACCTGTCTCGCTTCGAGCAGAGAATAATCGACCTGACCGCTTCCTTTAAGGCCAGGACCACCCCGGCCTCAATTTACTACGGTGCCCTGAAAAAAGAACTGGAAGCCTGAAGATAAGGGCCGGTCCCCCCGCCATCAATTAAACGTTTCCTTCTGAACCTCTTTGAAATAATTCTCCAGGACCTGGAAATCGTCTCCGCTTAGTTCCTTAAATCTCAGGCCGGTGTAAAAAGTGCCGGCATCAGGGCTGGCCTTTTCCGAATAGACCACCTCTCCCTTCAGCGGGTGGGCTTTCTTGCCCAGAATCAGGATGACATCCATAGTCCGGGAGGCGGGCAGGGGTCTCTCCGAGAGAACCTTGGCTCCCCCCAGGCTGAGGTTGATGGTCTTGCAGACCCGCAGCTGGCCGTCGTCCCGGTACATCATGATGGTGGACGTGTAATGCCGCTGGAAATGGCGTTTTTCGCGGAACAGCTTTTCCTGGTAGGTGACCGTCGGGCGGAGATGGTTTTCTCTTTCCCAGTCGCGGGAATAGGCCACCACCGTGTTCTTGGTGGCCGGCCTGGTTTGCGCCTCCGAGGGTGGCAGGCGCCAGGTTTCCTTTCCCTTGGCTTCGGCCAGGGCCAGGTCGCATTCGTGCACCAGGTGTTTCAGGTCTTCCCGGGTCAGCTGGCCATCGTCTTCTATTTTCTTGCGGGGGAAGACGGTGACCCCGAAGGACATGGTCAGGTTGTTCCGGGGCTGAAACTCTTCGTAGGGGAAATAGTGGTCTTCGATGTTCTTCCTGATTCTTTCGGTGAGCAGGCAGGCTTCTTCCAGGGTGGTGACCCCGCTCAGGAAGAACAGAAATTCTTCGCCCCCGTATCGGCAGATCAAATCATTTTCCCGGACCGATTGCTTCAGGATCGAGGCCAGTTCCTGCAACAGCCGGTTGCCGGCTTCATGGCCGTTGCGGTCGTTGTAATGCTTGAACCAGTCCACGTCGCCCATGACCATGGCGAAGGCCCCTTCTTCGATTTTTCTCTTGCTCATGGAGTTAACTTTCTGGAGGATGCGGTCGAAGAAGGGTTCGGCCCGCAGCAGCCCGGTCAGGGCGTCGTATTGAATCAGGTTGAGCTTGGTCATGGCGATGCCGATGTGTTCCGACAGCCCCCTCAGGATCTGCTGGTCTTCGCGGCTGAAGCCCTCCGGCAACGGGCTGTCCATAAAATGCTTGTTATAGAGTTCGATAACTCCGATGACCTGTTCTTCGTAGGTGATGGGCACGGCCAGGATGCTCTTCAAGGGGAACTTCAGGTTGTGCTGGTAGCGCAGCGAAAAGCGCTTGTCGTAGGTCAGGTCGCTGATGTTGACTTCCTGCCCGTGGCGGGCCACGGCCGCGGCAAAATCAGGGGCTTCCAGCCGGGCCACGTACTTGAAAGTTTCCGGGTGGGTGATGAAGGTATCGTCCCAGATGATGGGTTTCAGGTGCTTGCCCAGGGTCTCACTTTCTTCTATCAGGTAGATGGTCAGGCCCTGGGCCTGGAGCAGGTCTTTAATATCCGGGACCACACCCAGCAGGCTGCTGACGTCGTTGGCTGAATAGATTTTGCGGACGATGTTTTCGATTTTCCATCTTTCCCGCTGGGACCAGACATAGCGGGCTTCCAGGGAAATTCTTCTTTCCAGCTCCCGCAGGTAATTCTCGTTGATTAACCTTTTAATTTCGGCAATTTCCTTGAAGACCTCCCGGGCGCTGGCCGAGTTCAGGGCCACGGTCTGCTGCAGCTGGGCCCACTCCCTTTTTATCCGGCTGTGATGGATGGCGATTTTAAGGATCTGGCCCAGGATCGGTTCCAAAGGTTGATTCTCTGTTTCCAGGACGTATTCCAGGTGATGGTGAGCCGGCCAGGTCAGCAGGCTCCGGTAGACTTCGGTTTCATCCCGTCCCAGGATGATAACCGAGCAATCCGGGCTGATGATGTCCTTCCAGCGGTCGTAATCGGCCGAACCGGAGTCGATAATGGCCGCCCAGCAATCATAGTTTTTTAAGAGCGGAGGGACCTCGTCAAAAGAATTGGCCACCACCGGCAGGTATTCTTTTTCGCAGAGCCGGACCACCTTCAGGGCCTGTTCGACACTGGAAACATAGACCAGAATATTTATCTGCGCCATTGGATCCGGGGTTCCTTTCCCTGTGCCCTCCGATAAAACCTTGGCTTAGCTCGCTCACCGATAATTTACTCAAATAATTTCTCTCAGTCAACAAATTTTTTTATTTTTATAATCGGGCCAAATCCGGCATCATCTTCGGCTTCATCAGGCCCCGAGGCTTTTTGAATATCGGTTCCGGCTGTGATATATTTTTAGCCTGGAAATCAACCTGGAAAGAGATAATAAGAATTATGGTCAGAGTAAGATTTGCCCCCAGCCCGACGGGGCACCTGCACGTGGGCGCCCTGAGAACGGCCCTGTTCAACTGGCTTTTTGCCCGGCATCATCATGGAACTTTTGTCCTGAGGATAGAGGATACCGACGTGGCCCGTTCCTCAGAAGAAATGAGCCGTTCAATACTCGAAGCCCTGAGCTGGGTGGGCCTGGACTGGGATGAAGGACCAATCTACCAGTCACAGCGCTTTGAAATCTACCGCCGGGCGGCCCGGACCCTGGTTGACCGGGGGCTGGCCTACTATTGCTTCTGTTCACCCGAAGAAATTGAAAAACGCCGGCAGGAAACCCAGGCCAGGGGAGAGCACTGGAAGTATGACCGGCACTGCCTGAACCTGAGCGAAAAAGAAAAACAGGACCTGAGGGAAAAAGGAGTGGCCGCCGCCATCCGTTTCCTGGTGCCCGAAGGGGTGACTGAATTCGACGACCTGGTGCATGGCCATATTTCCGTCGACCACAGGAACCTGGAGGACTTTGTCCTGCTGCGTGGCGATGGTTTCCCCACTTACCACCTGTCGGTGGTGGTGGACGATATCGATACCGGGATTACCCATGTCATCCGGGGAGATGACCATATCTCCAACACGCCCAAGCAGATACTTCTCTATCGGGCCCTGGGCGCTCCGGTGCCTCAGTTCGCCCATCTTCCGTTGATTCTCGGCCCGGACCGGAAAAAGCTCAGCAAGCGGCACGGCGATACCTCGGTCCTTAATTTCCGGGACAAGGGCTATCTGCCGCTGGCTTTTTTCAACTTCATGGCCCAGCTCAGCTGGTCGCCCGGCAACGAGGAAAAAATTTATTCCATCGAGGAGATGGTCAGGGAATTTTCCTTGGAGCGCATCAGCAAGGGCAGCCCGGTCTTTGACCTAAACAAGCTGGAATGGCTTAACAGCCGCCTGATCAACGAACTGCCGCTGGCCGAGCTCATTGCCCAGCTCAGACCCTGGCTGGAGAAGGCTGGCCTGTGGTCGGATGAACTGGTGACCACGAGGAGAGACTGGTTTGAAAGGCTGGTCAACCTGACCCGCAGCCGGAGCCGGACCCTGGTTGACCTGAGCGGGATGATTGCTCCATTCATTTCCGATAGGTTCAGCTATGACCCGGAAGCTGTGCGCAAGCACCTGCTGAACGGGGAACTGGACCGGGTGCTACCACTGCTTCAGGACGATTTCCAGAAGCTGGAAAATTTTTCTGCCCAGGAAATAGAAAGAACTCTCAGGGAAAGAGCAGAAAAAGAAGGAATCAAGGCGGCCATTCTGATTCATGCCCTGAGGGTCCTGGTACTGGGACGGGCGGTCAGCCCGGGCCTGTTTGAAGTCCTGGAGCTGATGGGCCGGGAACAGACCCTGGCCAGGATGGGAAAGCTGTCCGAGGTCAGGAAAATGATAGAAAACTGAGGGAGGAGCGAAGATGAACAGCCAGGAAAAGACTGCTTATAAACCGGTCAGAGCTCCCCGCGGGAGCCGGCTTCACACCAGGGGCTGGTCCCAGGAAGGAGCGCTGCGGATGTTGATGAATAATCTGGACCCGGAGGTAGCCGAGAAACCACAGGAACTCATCGTTTATGGCGGCACGGGCAAGGCGGCCCGCAACTGGGATTGTTTCCGGGCCATCGTCAGCAGCCTGAAGAAACTGGAAAATGACGAGACCCTGCTTGTCCAGTCCGGCAAACCGGTCGGCATTTTTAAGACCCAGGCCGACGCTCCCAGGGTCTTGATTTCCAACGCCATGGTGGTACCGAAGTGGGCTACCTGGGACGAGTTCCGGCGCCTGGAAGCCCTGGGCCTGACCATGTACGGGCAGATGACCGCCGGCAGCTGGATTTACATCGGAACGCAGGGAATTTTGCAGGGCACCTACGAAACCCTGGCCGCCGTCGCCCGGAAACATTTTGGCGGCAGTCTCCGGGGACGGCTGGTGGTGACCGCCGGCCTGGGCGGTATGGGCGGAGCCCAGCCGCTGGCGGTGACCATGAATGACGGCGTGGCCATCGTGGTGGAGGTGGACCCGGACCGCATCAGGAGAAGGCTGGAAACAAAGTATGTGGATACCATGACCACCAGCCTGGACGAAGCACTGAGGATGGCCGGGGAGGCCTGCCGTAAGGGCCAGCCCCTGTCCATAGCCCTGCTGGGCAATGCAGCCGATGTCCTGCCGGAACTGGTGCGCCGCGGCTTGACTCCCGATGTCCTGACCGACCAGACTTCAGCCCACGATGAACTGAACGGCTACGTGCCTCGGGGTATTCCTTATGCCGAGGCCCTGGAACTCAGGAAGAAAGACCCGCAGAAATACATAGCCATGGCCTATGAATCCATGGCCGCCCAGGTTGAGGCCATGCTGGAGCTGCAAAAAAGGGGAGCCCGGACCTTCGATTACGGCAATAATATTCGCGGCCAGGCCCAGAAGGCCGGGGTGGCCAAGGCCTTTGACATCCCGGGTTTTGTCCAGGAATACATCCGGCCTCTTTTCTGCATCGGCAAGGGGCCGTTCCGCTGGGCCGCTCTGTCCGGAAAACCAAAGGACATATATGTCACCGACGAGGCCGTCCTGAAGACTTTTCCCGAAGACGAGGCCCTGGCCCGCTGGATCAGGAAGGCCCAGAAGCAGGTTAAGTTCCAGGGGCTGCCGGCCCGAATCTGCTGGCTGGGTTACGGGGAGAGGGCTCTCTTCGGTGATGTCATAAATACCCTGGTCAAAAAGGGCAAGATCAGCGCCCCGATCGTCATCGGCCGCGACCACCTGGATACCGGCTCGGTGGCTTCTCCCAACCGGGAAACCGAAAAGATGAAGGACGGTTCCGATGCCATCGCCGACTGGCCGGTGCTAAACGCCCTCCTGAACGCTGTCTGCGGCGCTTCCTGGGTATCGGTTCACCACGGAGGCGGAGTGGGCATCGGTTTTTCAATTCACGCCGGCATGGTGATTGTGGCCGACGGCAGTGCGGCCATGGCCCGGAGGCTGCAGAGAGTGCTGACCGTGGACCCGGGCCTGGGAGTTGTGCGCCACGCCGACGCCGGTTACGAAGAAGCCATAGCCTGCGCCCGGAAGAATAAAATCAAGATCCCGATGCTGCCGAAGGCCAGGGCCTGAGAAGAAACCCGATGTTTTTTCTACCGGTAATTCTTCTTTTTTTGGTTTTCTATTTTTTTCTCCTGGGCGGGTTATTCTTTTTTCTAAAGCTGGGACTTATTTCCCTGGCTTTCCAACGACTGGGCCTGCCCCCGGACCTGGTTTTTATCCTGCTGCTATTAAGTCTGCTCGGTAGTGGCCTGAATATACCGGTCAGGCGTCTCCGCAGCCAAAGATTGCTGACCGAACAGGTGGTGGACTTCTTCGGCTGGAAATTCCGTATCCCGTCGGCTGCCGCCAGCGATATCACGGTTCTGGCCGTAAACGTGGGTGGAGCGGTTATACCCGGAATACTGAGTCTGTACCTGATCTGGCGCTGGGCTTCTTTGGGCTTGCTTTTTATTATGGCCACGCTTGTGGTAACCGTCATGGTCAACAGGGTTGCCCGGCCGGTCAGGGGGCTGGGAATTGCCACTCCGGCCCTGTTTCCGCCGCTGGTGGCCGCTCTGACTGCTTTGCTGTTTTCTGCTTTCTCTCCTGCCGGCCTTCAGGTGGCCCCGGTGATTGCCTATGTTGCCGGCACCCTGGGGACCTTGATTGGAGCTGACCTGTTGAATCTTAACAAGATCGCCGACCTGGGAGCCCCAGTAGCTTCAATTGGAGGGGCCGGGACTTTTGATGGGGTTTTTCTTACCGGGATAATCGCCGTGGCCCTGACTTCAATTTGATGATTGCCAGTGCCAGGGAGTCCGGGACGTATTCAGGTTAATTCAGCTTTCTTTTTCCTGTACCTGGTCTTGACCTGTTCCACGAAAGCCTCCAGCCGGCTCCGGGTGCTGACCGTTTCGGTTTCGCCGTAAACCAGGGTGGGCAGGGGCAGGTTGCCAAAATCTTTTTTAATCCTCCGGGAGATGGCGGCCGAGGTGGTGCCCAGCATGCAGTTGAAGCAGATGACGTTGATGATGCCGTCGGCTCCCCGGCGGGCCAGGTCCACCATCCTGGCCACGTTCAGGAAAAGGCTCTGGTTGTTATTGTAATTAAGGTAGGCCAGGGTGGAGCGCAGGAGCTCTTCAAAGCGTGGTTCTTTAAGTTTCAGTTCCGAAAACTCCAGTTTCTTCCTGACCTGGGCCAGGTTGATCTCCCGGACCAGGTTCAGCCCGGCATACTTGACAGTTTCCAGCAGGTTACCCTCGGACAGCTTTTCGTAGAAGCCGCGGCTGAAGCTGAAGTCGATTTCATCCACCAGGAAGGGCGAGGGCCAGACTTCGCAGCCAAGTTCTTCCAGCTGTTCAAACAGCCGGTTGTTGGCAAATGAGTTCTGGCGGGTATAGATGTCCCCGGCGATTCCGATCAGTGGCCTTTCCTCCGGGCAAACCTTGATCTGACTGAAGCTGGACCTGATTTTTTCCAGGGCCTCAGCCAGGCGGTCTGAGGCCAGTCCCTCTTCAATCAGCTTCAGGCCTTCCTGGAAAGCCCGGTTGACTTCACCCCGCTTGACCTCGTAAGGCCTGAGCTGGCAGGAGATTCTGGTCAGGTGGTCCACGGCCACCAGGCCCTGGTAAAGGGCCTTCAGGCCATCAAAGCCGATTAACTGCCAGAAATAATCAAGGGTCGGGGTCAGCAGCAGGACCCGCTGATTATCAAGTTCATGGAGCAGCTGGCGCATGGCCGGGCCGTACTGCTGCAACAAGCAGGAATATCTGGCCCCGGGGAAAAAGAAAATGAGTGGCTCGGCGGGTTTTTCGTCCAGGGTCAATTTCAGCAGGTCTCCCAGGAGGAAGGAATAAGCGTGGCACTCCTTGCCCGAAGAATACTTTTCACCCAGTTCCAGGCTGCGCTCGTCGGGCGGGGGCAGGACCTCGGCCCGCAGGCCTGACTTTTTTAGAGCTCCGGCAAAGGCCCGGGCGTGGTCGGCAAAGTAGGGAAGGACGAACGGAATTTTTTTGACCCGTTCCACCGGCCAGGTTTCCGGGTTTTCTGCCTTTTTCAGCCTGGCGGCCGGGCGGTTTCCGGCGCGGTGCTGGCTGACCTCATCGTCGAAGGCTTCCAGCCTGGTAATCAGCCCGGCTTCTCCCCGGTGTTCGTCAAACTCGAGAAAGAGATGGGGGATGCTCTCCACCAGGCTCTTACACTGTTTCAGACAGAAGGCATCCGGCCCGCAGCCGTAAAATGAAAGAAAAACCGGATAGACGCCATGATGTTTTCTCGACCAGGCCGCGGCCTCAAGCATTTTCCTTGGATATCTCCAGGGCGGCACGGCCGAGCCTTCCAGGATTTCTCCGGCCAGCTCGACATCTTCCAGCTCCAGGTAATCCGCCGGGATGGCGATCAGTTTCAATTTTTCCAGGTGTGACCAGAAATTCAGGTTGACAAAGCTATCGTAGAGCAGGTAGGGACGCCCGGAAATCAACCAGACCGGTCTTTTGCTCTGAAAACTCCTTTTGAGCAACTGCTGGCCCTGCTCTTTAAGTTTCCGGTCGAATTCCATCTGGACCTGCCAGGCCTCGGTCCAGGCCCGGGCAATTGTCTCTTCGGGTTCCTTTAGAAGGCCGGCCAGGTTCTGCCAGCTCAATTTCTGGCTGTCTTCAACCGGTTCCAGGTAGACGGAGGTGGTCAGCAATTTTTCCCTGACTGTTTCGGGAATCATATGGGGCAGGTTCTCGGTATAGGGGCAAAAATAGAAAGATTCTCTTCGGTTCTGATGCCGGTCGACCAGGCTGGGCAGGAAGACCAGGTCCACCTCCGGGTCATCCTGCAGGAACTTAAGATGACCGATGGCCACTTTAACCGGCAGGCAGGTCTCGGCCGGCTGGAGTTTTATTCCAGCCTCCATGATTTCAGGACTGGTTTCGGGGGAAACCTTGACTCTGTAACCGAGCCGGGAAAAGAAGGCCAGCCAGAAAGGCAGAAATTCCAGGAAAACAGAGGCCCGGGGCAAACCGATGGTCGGGCCCTCAGCCGGTTTCTGAAGTTTAAAGTCGTCCAGCAGTTTTTTTCTGAAGGCCAGGGGGTTATGCCCATCGGCAGATGATAGCTCCAGGCGCGAGTCCGAAGTGTAGCGTTCGCAGATGTCGCCGAAATAGACCCGTTCCTGGCCTGACTCCACCGCCACCACCTGGCAGCGGTTGGCACAATGTCGGCACTCGAAATGGGTCAGCTTGAAGGATTGAAAAAGCTGGTTTCTGATGTCGTCCAGGCCTAATGACTTCTTGCCCGATTTCCTGACCACCTCCCTAGCTTCCAGGGCCGCGCCGATGGCCCCGGAAATCCGGTGGTAGGGATGAACCTTGATTTCCTTTCCCAGCAGGATGGAAAATGCTCTGACCACGGCCTGGTTGGAAGCCACCCCGCCCTGGAAAACTATGTTCTGACCGATGGGTCTTCTTTCCACCACCTTTTCCAGGTAATTCCGGGCAATAGAATAGGCCAGGCCGGCTACCAGGTCGGGCAGGGGCTGTCCCCGGGCGGCCTCGTTCAGAAGCTCTGATTCCATGAAGACGGTGCAGCGGCTGCCCAGGTCGGAAGGCTGCCGTGAAACCGAAGCCAGAACGGCAAAATCTTTCTCTACCCGGAAACCCATCTGGGCGGCCTGTTCTTCCAGAAAGGAACCGGTCCCGGCAGCACAGATCTTGTTCAAATTAAAATCGACCACCCGGCCGTTATCGACCTGAATGTACTTGGAGTCCTGACCTCCGATCTCAAAGATGGTATCGACTTCCGGAAAATAGTAACAGGCGCTGCGCATCTGGCAGGTTATCTCGTTCTTGATGAGGTCAGCCCGCAGCAACCGCCCGACCAGGTAGCGGCCGCTGCCGGTAGTACCTATGCCCAGGATTTCCAGCCCGGCCGGGAACCTGGAGAAAAGTTCCAGAAGTCCTTCCTTCAGCACCTCGAGTGGCCGGCCCCTGGTTGGCAGGTAGACTCCGCTCAGAACCTGGCTGGCTTCATCGACAATGACCAGATTGGTGCTGACCGAACCTATGTCAATTCCCAGGTATCCCCGGGCGGGGAAGTTTACCCTGTCCACGGGTTCGGAAGCCGGGCTGGCCCGGAGCTCCCCCAGCGGCTGCAGGCTGGAAAACTTGTGGTCAGCTGTCGGCCGGATTCTACCAGGAAGGTCTTCAGCGGTCAGGAAGCGTTTCTCCTCTTTCCTGGCGATGACCAGGCTGGCCGCTCCGATGGCCGGAAGATACGGTGATAAATCTGAATACAGCAGCCTTTCCGGACCGGCTTTTAAGACTTCCTGGAAGGCCCTGAGGACGCCGGCATTCTTGATGATGTTGCCGGCCAGGACCAGCGGCCAGGAAATATCCTTTCCCTTGAGCAGGGAAGAAGTCACCGATCTGACCAGGGCCAGGCAGACACCGTAAGCGATCTCTTCGGCCGGGGTGCCCTTCTGCTGGAGGTGAATCATGTCCGACTTGGCGAAGACACTGCAACGACCGGCAATGGTCGCTCCCTTCCTGGCCCGGGCGGCCAGGGAAGAAAAATCTTCTATCGACAGGCGCAATCGGTAGGCCTGCTGTTCCAGAAAGAGTCCAGTGCCGGCGGCGCATCTTTCATTGAGGGCGAAATCAACCACTTCCGGGAAGATGTCTCCGGCGGAGACTTTCCCCAGTTCCAGCCAGCGGGAACTTTCGGCCCCGATGTCAAAAACCGACCTGGCCCCGGGAAAAACCAGCCCGACCCCGGCGGCCAGGGCTGAAATCTCGTTGACCTTGAAAACCTCACCCGGGAAATCCAGACTGTTCCGGCCAGCCCCGGTGGCTGAGATTAGAAGTTTCTGGCCCGAGAGCGTAGATAGGTTTCGGCGGAGGATGGTCTCCAGGGCTGAGAAGAAATTGCCTTTGACCTCCTGGCTGTCCCTGAATATAAGCTGTCGCTGAGGGGAAAGAACCACCAGCTTTACCGATTGGACCCCGAGGTCAAGTCCCACGGCCAGGAAGCTCATGACCTTAACTCTCCAGCCGATAAAGTTTCACATCTGACTATCAGGAAAGGAGTTTTAGCAACCGGTACTCGGGTTCAAACTTTAATTTCTTTGGTTGAATGGCAATTTCCAGGGGCACCAGTTCGAGGCTATCGTTCTTAAGAGAAACGCACTTATCGGTCTCACCGGCCATCAGGTATTCGACGGCGGCGTTTCCCAGCCTGGCCGCCAGAATCCGGTCGAAGGCTGTCGGCCGGCCTCCCCGCTGGATATGACCGAGAACAGCTATCCTGGTTTCCAGACCGGTCAGGCCGGTGATGGCCGCGGCCACGTCCCGGGCTGTGGCCCGTCCTTCGGCCACGATCACAATCCAGCTGACCTTGCCGCGGGCGTTTCCGGCCTCTATTTCCCGGCAGATTTCTTCCAGCGAAAAGTCCTGTTCTGGCAGCAGGACATCCTCGCAACCGCCGGCCAGGGCCACCTTCATGGCCAGGTAACCGCAATCGCGGCCCATGACTTCCACCACGAAAATTCTTTCCAGGCTGGTGGCCGTGTCCCTGATTTTATCCAGGGCATCGAGGGCCACGTTGACGGCCGTGTCCGCTCCCAGGCAGAAATCAACGCCGTTGACGTCATTGTCGATGGTGGCCGGGATTCCCATCACCCTGATTCCGTACTTGGTGGCCAGCAGGTGGGCCCCGCTCAGGGAACCGTTTCCACCTATGACCACCAGGCCGTCCAGTCCGTGCTCGCGGATGGTTTTAAGGGCCTGTTGCTGGCCGGCCGCGGTCAGGAACCTTTCCGAGCGGGCCGATTTCAGAATGGTTCCACCCAGGTTGATGATGCCGGAAACCGACCGCCGGTCCAGAACCGTCAGGTTGCCATCTATGAGTCCATCGTAACCCCGGATTATCCCCAGGACTTCAAGGTTGTGGCTGGCCGCGGTTCTGACCAGGGCCCTCAGGGCCGCATTCACCCCGGCGCAATCCCTGGTGATGACTCCAATTCTTCTCAACATTGTCTGAGCCCTGTCTTAGGTTTTGATATTATCAGAGTTAACCTTCAGTTTAAAGACCGCCCGCAGTATGGACAGAAACGGAAACCGGGCTCCAGATGACGGCCACAAGCCGGGCAGGTTCCAGTCGCCCTTGAATCCTGGACTTCTGGCCGGTGGGGCCAGGTATCGTGCTCTGCAATTTCCAGCCCGCAGTTTTCACAGAGCTTGACAGGTCGTCCTTTTTTGACCGGGAAAAGCGGGATGAAAAAGAGGTTGAGGTAGTGGTCAACCCTGACCAGGTACAGGGTTGACAATCCGCAGCCAGGGCAAATTCCGGGGAGCTCATCCAGCTTCTTGATTCGCGGGCTGATACCACCTATGAAGAAAAACATGTTAAGAACCCGGACCGCTCAATTAAGTCCCTTCATGTATCGCATGTATTCTTCCACCCTATCAGGTGGCCGGGTAGAGAGGCTGACCAGAACAACCGCCAGGAAGGACAGGATGAAGGCCGGGACCCACTCGGCCACCAGGGCCTTGAGCGATGGAATAAGATACCAGACAATTTCGGTGAGAGAGCCGACCAGGATGCCGGCGATAACTCCTTCCTTGGTGGTCTTTTCCCAGTAAAGCGACAGCAGGACGGCCGGTCCGAAGGCCGCTCCCAGTCCTCCCCAGGCAAACAGCACCAGGTAGAAGACCAGCTTGTTGGCATAGGCCGCAAACAACAGGGCCACCACGGCCACCAGCAGGGTAAAGACACGGCTGATCAATACCAGCTTCTTTTCCGGTATCTTTTTCTGGCTGGCGATAATCTTCTGGTAGGCATCCCGGACCACGGCCGAGGAGGCCACCAGCAACTGGGAAGAAGCGGTGGACATGATGGCCGCAAAGATGGCCGCTATGGTTAACCCGAAAAGAAAGGGATGAAGGTGCTGGGAACCGAGCAGGGGATAGACGTTTTCCGGGTCTTTCCCGGGCAGGTTGGCCACGTCCTGGTACAGGGCTCTTCCGGCCAGCCCGATGAAGATGGCCCCCCAGGCCATCAGGACGTTCCAGACAGTTCCGATGAGGCCGGTCCTGTTCAATTTTTCTGGCTCTTCGATGCTCATGTATTTATTAAGGATATGGGGATTGCCGGGTGAGCCGAAACCGATGCCGACAAAGCCCAGCCAGGCTCCGAAGCTGATGGAGAAAGTGTCGAGGTAGCCCGGGGAAATACCGCCGAGGACGGAGAACATCCGGCCCAGGCCACCGAAATGAATAATGGCGATGACCGGAAGTATCATCAGGGCAAAGATCATGAACATGGCCTGGAGGGTATCAGTCCAGCAGACGGCCATGAATCCGCCCAGGACCGTGTAGAAAATCACGATGGCCGCGGTTATCAGGATTCCCTGGAGCGGGGTCAGGTTGAAACTGGCCGCCAGAGATTTGCCGCCGGCATTGAACTGGGCGGCCACATAAGCCGTCATGAAAATCAGGATTGGAATCAGGGCAAACAGCCGCAGCAGGTGCCGGTTGTCTTCAAACCTTGACTCCAGGTAATCGGGAATGGTGATGTCGCCCATCTTCCCGGTGAAATAGCGCAGGCGCTTCCCCGGAAAGATGAACATGAACAGCTCGACCAGGATGTATCCGACCACGGCCCAGACGGCCGAGACCCCTCGGGTGAAGGCCATCCCGGAAACGCCGATGAGCAGCCAGGCCGAACGGCCGGAAGTCACCGCGGCCAGGGCCACCACAAAGGACTTCATTTTTCTTCCGCCCAGGAAAAATTCTCCTATGCCGCGGGAAGAAAACCTGGCGGTGATGATTCCGACCGAAACCATCATTACCACATATAAAATAAATGCGGCCAGGGCCCAGGGATTGGTATGAATGCTCAGAGTGTTCATTTCTTTCCTCCCTTCCTGAGGCCCAGAACCAGGGCCAGGACCAGGATCAGGCCGGGCATGATGAACAGGCCGAAGTAAGTTGACAGCATGGCTACCTCCTTCAGATGGCATAAAATACCACAGCCCGGCCCGGTCTTCAATTTTCTTTATTCCCTTTATTCTCTGGAACAATTCTTCCGGTTGTGCTATGTATAAAGTCTCAAATCCCTCATGGAGGCTCCGATGACCAAGGGCAAAATGGCAATCATGGTCTTATTTACCTGTGCTATGATTATTCTGGTGGCGGCTTCGGCCTGCCGGAAGGCGGAGGAAAAAATTATCTATCCCCAGACCAGGAAAGTGGATCAAGTTGATGATTATTTCGGCACCAGGGTGGCCGACCCCTACCGCTGGCTGGAAGACGACAATTCCGAAGAAACCAGGAAATGGGTGGAAGAACAGAACCGGGTAACCTTCGCTTACCTGGAAAAAATTCCTTACCGTGAAAAAATTCGCGAACGTCTTAGAGACATATACAACTATCCACGCATGGGACAGCCCATCCGGGCCGGTGAGTACTATTTCTTCTACAAGAACGATGGCCTGCAGAACCAGTCTGTAATTTACATCCAGAAGGGCCTGGACGGGCAGCCTGAAGTCTTCATCGACCCCAACCAGCTTTCGCCGGATGGAACGGTCAGGATTGGCCTGGCCGGTTTTTCTACCGATTTCCGGTACGTGGCCATCAACCGCTCCGAGGCTGGCTCTGATTGGTCGGAGCTGAGGGTGATGGAGATCGCCACCCGGAAGGAGCTTCCGGACATAATCCGGTGGGTTAAGTTTTCTGGCGCGGCCTGGTACAAAGATGGCTTTTTCTACAGCGGCTATGATCAGCCCGCCCCGGGCCAGGAACTGAGTGCTCGCAACGAGTTCCAGAAGGTTTTTTATCATAAGCTGGGAGATCCGCAGGAGAAAGATATCCTCATCTACCAGGACCCGAAAAATCCGCTGCGATACTTCAACCTGGGAGTGACCGAGGACCAGAAGTATGCCATTCTTGATATCTCGGCCGGGACCTCCGGCAATGAACTCTACTGGAAGGACCTGACCGCCAAAAAATCTGAGTTCCAGCTCCTCATCCCCGGTTTCGACCACGACAGCGAGGTCATAGATAACCTGGGCGATAAGTTCCTGGTCAGGACCAACCTAGGGGCCGCAAATTTCCGCCTGGTCCTGGTCGACCCCAGGAACCCGTCCCCGGACAGATGGCAGGAAATCCTGCCCGAAAAACCTGAAGTCCTGGTCTCGGCCAGCATGGCTGGCGGCTATCTGTTCGCTTCCTACCTCCAGGATGCCCGGACCAGGGTTTACCAGCACCGGCCCAGCGGCGAGCTCATCAAGGAAGTGGAACTGCCGACCATCGGCACGGCCTCGGGCTTTGGCGGCTGGCGGGACGACAGGGTCATTTTTTACACCTTTCAATCCTTCAATTATCCGCCAACCATCTATAAGTATGACCTGGCCAGCGGCCAGTCTGAGGTCTTTGTCCGGCAGCAGGTAAAATTCAACCCGGAAGATTTCGAGGTCAAGCAGGTCTTCTATAACAGCAAGGATGGAACCAGGGTGCCGATGTTTATCGTCCACAAAAGGGGACTGGTTCTGGATGGCAAGAATCCGACCTGGCTGACGGCTTACGGAGGCTTTAATGTCAGCCTGACCCCGGGTTTTAACCCGACGATCTTGATCATCCTGGAAAACGGTGGAGTCTATGCCCAGCCCAACCTGAGGGGCGGAGGCGAGTACGGAGAAAAATGGCACCGGGCCGGGATGCTGGAAAACAAGCAGAATGTCTTTGACGACTTCATAGCGGCCGCCGAGTATCTGATCAGCGAAAAGTATACCTCGCCCAAATACCTGGCTATCTCCGGCGCTTCCAACGGCGGCTTGCTGGTGGGCGCGGTCATGACCCAGAGGCCAGAGCTTTTCGGCGTGGCCTTCCCGGCGGTGGGAGTCATGGATATGCTGCGCTACCACAAGTTTACCGTGGGCTGGGGCTGGGTGGTGGAGTACGGTTCTAGCGACAGGGAAGATCAGTTCCGTTACCTTTTTAAGTACTCGCCGCTGCACAATATCCGGGATGGGGTCTGCTATCCGGCCACCATGGTGACCACGGCCGACCACGACGACCGGGTGGTGCCGGCCCATTCCTTCAAGTTTGCGGCCACCCTGCAGGAAAAGCAGGCCTGCAACCGTCCGGTGCTGATCCGGATTGAAACCCGCTCCGGGCACGGCTCCAGCAACGTCACCAAGGCCATAGATGAGCTGACGGACAAGTATTCTTTCATGTTCCGGGTAATGGGCCTGAAGCCGATTTACCGTTGATGAGTTAAGACCAGGCTGGCGGCCTGATCCAGCCGGATTGAATGATTCGGGCGGCGGGCATAGCCTGGTCGGTACCGGGGTGAACTGGTTTCTGACTGATCTGTGTCAGGCTTGAAATCGGCTCGGTCCAGACATCCGGGTTGCCCCCTGGTTAAGCCCGAGAACCAGTCTGAAACCCGGTTAGGACCGTAAGCTCTTCATTTACACCCCGGTCATCAGCAGCCAGGGTTCCTTTTCTCCTGTTACGGGGATTATCCTGTCTTCCGCTCAGTCTTTGATCTCATGCTGTTCCAGCAGGGCTCTCCATTTCTCCATCAGGTCCCGGTTGATGTCCAGAGGGGGAGTGGCCTCCGGTGGCAGGAAGGATTTATATGAATGGGTCTTCATATGTTCTTCAAATTCGGCCTTAATCTTATTTAATGTCTCTGGACCCGTCAGCAGGTCGAGAGCGGTCAGGGCCATGGCCTTAGCCCCGGCGTTCAATCCTTTCCAGGCAATTGAGCCGTAGACCGAAGCCACGGTTGACCAGTGATGGCCGATGGCCCCGGGGACGTTGGACGGGAAACGAACCGTGGCCGTTGGGGCCACCAGGGTCACCTCGCCCACGTCGGTGGAGCCGCCGCCGATGAATGAATCTCTCGGCTCACGAAGCGGGTTGACCTCCCTTTTCAAGCCTTTTTCTTCCGACTTAAGTTCCTGCTGCAGGGCCTGGGCAAACTCTTCTTCTTCCTTGTCCCAGACCGGCATCCCGGCCAGCTCGATGTTCTTCTGAAGGAGCTCGGCCAGGGTCCTGTTTCCGTGGAACTGGTGGGTGGCGCTCAGCACCCTGACTTCGGCCAGTTCGGTCCCGGTGGCCAGGGCCGCGGCTCTGGCGCAGTTCGCCACCCGTTCAAACATCGCTTCCAGCTCGTCGTCGGTATTCCGGACGTAATACCAGACCGAAGCTTTGTCGGGGACCACGTTGGGAGCCTGTCCGCCTTCAAGGATGATGTAATGGAGTCGATGGGCGGGGTTCAGGTGTTCCCGGAGGTAATTGGTGGCTACGTTCATCAGTTCCACCGCGTCCAGGGCGCTGCGTCCGGCCCATGGCGCCCCGGCGCTATGGGCCGTTTTTCCCCTGAAGGTAAAGATGGCGGAAATCACCGCGTTACCCGAGACGCCGTAAGCCGTGCCGAAATCGCTGGAGCTGTGGTTGTCAATGACGGCATCCACGTCTCTGAACAGACCGGCCCGGACCATGTATGGCCGGCTGGCCAGAATTTCTTCGGCCGGCGAGCCAAAGACCTTGATCGTTCCCTTGATTCCAAATTTTTCCATGGCCTTCCTGGTGGCTATGGCCGCAGCCACCGCCGCCGTGCCCATGGTATTGTGGCCGCAGCCGTGACCCGGGGCGCCTTCTATGACCGGGTCCTTCCTGGGCACCCGTCCTTTCTGGGAAAGCATGGGCAGGGCGTCAAATTCGCCCAGGAATCCGATGACCGGCTTTCCCTCCCCGTAGCTGGCCACGAAGCAGGTCGGCATGCCGGCCAGCCCCCGCTCCACCTTGAACCCGGCCTGCTCCAGGGTATCGGCCAGAAGTTTTGAAGACTTGAACTCCTGCAGGCCCAGCTCGGCATAGGACCAGATGCGGTCGGAGATGCGGCCAAAAAATTCCAGTTGCTCTTTCTCCCCCAGCCAGTCCAGAATGAATCTCTTTTCCTTTCCGATTTTTACTGTTGCTTTTTTCTTTGCGGCCTGGGTGTTTTCCGGTCCGGCGGCAAGCCCTGGCCGGTAGCAAAGCAGGGCGGCCAGCAGCAGCAGGGGCAGCAGTCTCCAGAATCTGGTTTTGGGACTTTGGCCGGGACTGACGATTTCTTCAGGCAGCCCGGAGTGATTCATGTCATTTCTCCTTTTCCCTTTTTCTGAATTTTTCCAGCAACTCCGTATAGCGGTTGCTCAGGTCCACCTCCCGGCCTTCAATGAATACCTTTTCAATCCGGGTGCCGAGTTCCAGCAGGTCGCCGTCGGCCAGGACGATGTTGGCCTGTTTCCCGGCCTCCAGGCTGCCCATGAGCTTATCCACTCCGAATATTTCAGCCGGGTAGATGGTTACTGCTTTCAGGGCTTCCAGCCGGTCAAGTCCGAAGGCCGCCGCCTTGGCCGCATGGTAGGGAAGGTCCTTGGCCGCGCTGGAGCTGGAGGAGGAGAAGGCGATTTTCACCCCGGCCTGGTTGAGCAGCACCGGGTTCATAAACAGTGAGTCATAGCCGTCTTCCCACACCGGCGGCTGGTCATAGAGCGAACCGATGAGGCAGGGAATGCCAGCTTTCTTGATTTCCCCGGCCACCTTGTAACCCTGGTGGACCCCATAGAATATGGCCTTAATCTTTTCTTCCTGAACGAAGCGTATGGTCTGCAGGATGTCCTTGTCGGCCTGGACTGAAAAGATAACCGGCAGTTCTCCCCTGACCACCGGCAGCAGGCAGTGGCTGGTTTCGTCGAAATCGGGCCTGGGTAGCAGAAGGTTTTTCGCAGCCTGTTCTCTTCTTATCTCGTACATTCTGGCCCGGTGAAACAATTCTTTAAGCTCGGCCAGGGCCCGGTCGGTGGAGACGGCTGCCTGCTGGGTGCCCATGCCCATGAATCCTCGCCTTCCACCCCTTATGCCCGGAAGCTCAACCACCAGGGCCAGGCTTTCCTTGATTACCATTTCCCGGTTGGTCCAGCCGTCGAGCTTGACCAGGGTGCTCTGCCCGGCTATCAAGCCGCCGGAGGGGGCCACCACCGCGGCCACGATTCCGTTGGCCCGGGCGATTGGTATGTGCATGGAGTCGTACTTCAGGGCTTCGATGGCCTTGACCTGGGGGTTGATGCGCCCGGTTTCCCGGTTATCAACCGTGGCCGAAACGCCGCTTATCTCAACCAGCCCCAGGGAAGAATAACCGTCGATCATTCCCGGGTAAGCGGTCAGGCCCCGGGCCTCTATGATTCTGGCTCCGGCTGGAATTTCCAGGTTGGCTCCAAGGGCCTTTATTTTCCCGTTCTCAACCAGGATGGTTCCCGAGGGAATTTCCTGGCCGACGACCGGGACAATACGGACGTTGACGATGGCCTGCAAAGCTGACCCAGGACCGCTATTTTCTGTGTCTGTCCGGGCTTCTGCCGGCGACAACAGCCAGGTGGTTAAAAGTAAAATTAACAGGAATGACAGCGGCAGATATTTCTTAAAGCAAATTATTCTGCTGAACATCAGTTTCCTCCTTTCCTGGCCGCCTCTTCTCTTTCCTTGATTACCTGCTGCCGGTCGAAGTAAACCTCGCCTTCAATTATGGTCAGGTCGCAGCGGGTATAGGCGCTCATCGGGTGTTCGTTGAACAGGGCCAGGTCGGCCTGTTTCCCCACCTCGATGCTTCCCACCAGGCGATCAACCCCCAGCTGGCGGGCGGCGTTGATGGTTACCATCTTCAGGGCTTCATCCGGGGTCAGGCCGTACTTGACCGCCTTGCCGGCTTCATTGAACAGGCGGCGCACCCTTTCCGAGCTGTCGGAGTTGATGGAGACCAGGACCCCTCTTTGAGTGCAATAGGAAGCATTGTAGGCAATTCCCTCGGCCGCCTCCATCTTGTAGGCCCAGCTATCTATGAACACCGAGATTCCAACCCCGGCGGCCAGCAGCTCATCGGTGATCTTGTAGGCTTCCCAGGCATGTTCGAAAGCTCCTATCTTGAACCCGAATTCTTTAGCCAGGTTAAGAAATTCCACCATCTCGGTAGCCACGTAGGCATGGCAGCGGGCATAAAGCTTGCCGCGCAGCAGGTCAGCCAGGGTTTCCAGCCTGAGGTCCTTTTTGGGAGGCAGGAGGTTTTCGGGCGGGTTTTTGGAATTCCTTAATTTTTCATACCTGTCCCACTCGGCCAGGTAATCTCTGGCCCGCAGCAGTTCCCTCCTGATGATGGCGTTGGCTCCCATCCTGGTGGCCGGGTAACGCTGCGGACGGCCGGGGAGAAGAGTGCGGTTGGACTGCTTGACGTTTTCACCGAGGGCGAACTTCAGGGTGGGGTAGGCTTCCCTGACCACCAGCTTTTCCGAGGGCTGACCCCATTTCATCTTCAGCACGACGTTGACCCCGCCGATGACGTTGGCGCTGCCGTGCATGGTGTGAACCATGGTCACTCCGCCGCTCAGGGCAGTGAAAATGGCCGGGTCGTCGGGATTGATGACCTCGGCCATGTTGACTTCGGGGGTGATGGCCTCGGTACCCTCGTTGGTGCCGGACAGGGCCAGGTGGGTATGGGTGTCGATGATGCCTGGAATCAGGTATTTGCCCTGGGCCTCGATGATTCTGGTGCCCGGGGGTGCGGTCAGGTTCCGACCAATCTGTTTAATGATTCCATTAGTTACCAGGACATCTCCGCCGGTGATGGGTGGGCCGGTGACCGGAAGAATGGTGGCGTTCTTGATCAGAAGGTTGCCGGCGGCCAGCAGCCAGCTGGCCGAGCCGGCCAGCATTATAACCAGAAGCAGTATGAAAATTGGGAGACGAGTCAGATTTTTCATTGGCCCTTCTCCTCGTAATTAAAGAGAATTCCGTCGACCAGCACCCTGACCACTTTGGTCTTTTCTCCGAACAGGTCACCCCTGGTCAGGATGAGGTTGGCGATCTTTCCGGGTTCCAGGGTGCCCAGTTGCCGGTCGAGTCCCAGGATCCGGGCCGGTTCCACGGTCAGGGCCCGGAGGGCGGCCTGGGGCTCAAGCCCGGCCTTGATGGCGGCCTGCAGATTCCTGGCGAAGCTTGACTCGGACAGTCCAAAGCTGGTCAGGGCAAAGGTGATATTTTCTTTTAGCAGGGTGGCGGCGTTGGCCGGATAGATTTCAGCCTCGGCCTTTTTTCGGACGGCTTCGCCCTGCTGATTGTAAATGCTGGCATTGGGAGGCCTGAAGTCGAGAGCCACCAGCAGGGGAACCCGGGCCTTCTTCAGATGTTCAGCGGCTCTCCAGGCCTCGTTGCAGCCGGTGAGAACCGCGTTCAGCTTGAATTCTTCTATCAGGCGCAGCGCCCTCTTGATATCCTCCTGGTTGTTGCACTGGAAGACGACCGGTCTTTTATCAACCACAAAGGGTACCAGGGCTTCCAGGAAGGGGTCGTATTCGGGTCTTTTTAAGAAGCGCGGCGAGGACTGGTATTTTTTCTGGTGGAGGGCATAGTGGCTGGCATCATAGAATTTCTGCCGGATGAAGGCTACCGTTCCCATCAGGCTCGAGGGGTAGACTCCGCCCCTTTCGGTGGTGAAGTTGACATGCAGAGCCCAGGGCTGTTTCAGGACCATGCTGTTTGGCTGGTCACCATTGAGGTTAAGAACAACGCTCTGTCCCTGGAAAATTCCACGGTTCGGAGCCACCACCACCGTGGTTACTCCGGCCCGGTGCCAGGCTTCAACCGTCTGCTTCTTGGGCTTTATTTCCTTGAAGACCTGGAGCTCGGGAAACTGCTGGGGAGTGGCTGCCTGGGTATAGGCACCCAGGAAGTCTTCAGCCGTCTGGGGTTGTTCCTGTTCCCTGGTTTCCAGGAAAAGGTTGGTGTGGGCTGAAATCAGCCCGGGGTAGACGGTCAGCCCCCCGGCCTCAATCACTTCCGCGTCTGCCGGGACTGTAATCTTATCAGCGGGGCCCAGGGCTTCAATCAAACCGTCCCGGACGATGATGGTGCCTTTTTCAATGGGCGGGCTGGAAACCGGGACCAGACGACAATTTACCAGGGCGTAAACCGGTTTGACTTCGGTTGCTGCGGCCGGGAGGGCGAGAACCATGGCCACTCCCAGCATAAGCAGAATCAGAAGCGGCAACCATTTCTTCTGTGGCCAGGGCTGATGTTGCTTCCGCAGTTTTTGTTTCATATGCCTCCTTCCTTGTCGGGCTTCAGGCCGTACCCGCAACCACGTTGGTGGCCGAGGTGGAGATTGAATTTGATCGAGGCTATATAACTGTGGCCAGAGCCATAAAAATCAAGGCGAATTAACGATGGTAATAGCAGCGGGGCAAAGCCGGAAGCCGCGGTTTTAATCTTTTTATTCAAAATATCCGCCAGGCCAGTCGGAAAAATTCTTTAGAAAAAATATCTTATATCTGGAAAATTTGATGTCAACAAGAATATTTTTTTCAGGTTAGATTATTTTATCTGGGCAAGATAGCCTGAATTGGCGGGGCTGGTGCAGATGGACAGATTTGGTCGGGGCATAGGATCCACAGCCTCCATCTGAGCATTTCTTAAAGAAGCGGTCTTATGGCCTTAAAAGTCTGGCGGGGTTTTTAAAATAAAAAAGATAACGATGTGAAAATAAAGACAGGCCCGATTTATCTGTTACTTATTGCGGTTTCTGTTCAGTGATTCTGGCTGTCGAGGTAAGCCCGGAAGTTGTCCTTTCCTTGTCTTGAGTTCAAAAATGTAATAGAATTAATGACTAAACTGTGGGTTGGAAACATTTCATAATATATATAAGGAGTATGAGATGAAAAAAATTGCCATCCTGTTGGTTATGGTCCTGGTTCTGATGATGGCAGTTCCGGGCCAGGCCCAGCAGAAAAAGTTCGGCCTGGGTATCATTCTGGGCGAGCCAACGGGCCTCATCGCCAAGTACTGGACCAGCCGGACCACGGCCTTTGATATAGCCGGTTCCTGGTCTTTTGCCGGTGAAGATTCGTTCCACCTGCATGCCGATTACCTGTTTCACAGCTTCAATATCTTCAAGGTGGATAAGGGCCAGCTGCCCCTTTATTACGGAATCGGGGCCAGGCTGAGCCTTCAGGATCAGACCAGGTTCGGCATCCGTATCCCCGTAGGCCTGAGCTACATGTTTGACAAAACCCCCATTGATATCTTTGTTGAAATAGGTCCGGTGATGGATGTCGTCCCGGCCACCGAGCTGCACATTCTCGGTTTCATCGGCTTCCGCTATTATTTCTAATCATGTCAATTCGGGGTAGGCTGGGGTGCCCGGAATTATCCGGGCCTAGCTCCCGGTGCTTTTGATGCCTGGTCGTTAACCCTGAGACTGACCAGCATTTCTGATTTAAGGCTGCGGTTTAAGTCTGGTTTTAATCGCTGTGGGGCCAGGAGGTCAGAGTCAGTCTGGACAGCCAGGAGCGGAATCAAGGTCGCCGAGATGATGAATATAATGGTATCCATCTTTGATGGCCTTAAAAGGATAACGATAGACCGGCTATTACCCACACCCTTTTTCTTGGTCCGGCCTTCCACCACGAAAGAAGCCTCCGGGTTTCCTTTTTACTCGCCCGGGAGGCCGGCAGCCTGGCCTTGAGATGTGGTAACCGGCGATCCGCCCCCTGGGAAAACAGTGGAAATTGGCTACAAAATGCTTAAAATCTTATAAGATATTATGGCCGTCTAGAGGAGACGCGAGGTGCTGACCCTGGCCGAAAAAATTATTTTGACCATTCTTATACTGGCAACTTTTATCCTTTTCTTTTTCCCGGTTGTAAAACGGGTGCTGATCCTGGCCCGTCTCCAGGCTGCAGCCCGGTTTGATTCCCTGCTCAGGAGATTCTTTTACACCGTCTCCCGGGTTTTCCTGCAGCTCTGCACCCTGAAAAATGAAAGGCCGTGGAGCGGTGCGGCCCATCTCCTGATTTTTTACGGGGCCCTGGCCTTTGACACCATGACCATTAACCATGTCATCGAGGGTTACGTTGATGGCTTTTACCTTTTCGGACAGTCCTGGCTGGGCCGGCTTTTTTCAGCCTCGGTTGACCTTTTTTCCATAACCGTCCTGGCCGGCGTGACCTTTTTTGCCATTAAGCGGTTTGTGATCAGGCCACGGGCCTATGATACCGGTGCCCGGGATTCGGCCCTGATCTATCTTTTTATTTTCCTGGCCGTCAGCACCTTCCTGCTGTTCAACCTGTTTTCCGTGGCTCTCCATCCGGGAAGCCAGACCTGGGCTTTCCTCAGCCGCTTTCTGGCCGAAAAATTCCTGCCGGCCTCAGTGTCCACTATCACCCTGGAGCATAACCTGAAACTGGCCTACTGGCTCCATGCCCTGGCCGTCTTTTCCTTTATTTCCTATGTGCCGCATTCCAAGTATTTTCACCTGTTTGCCGGACCGGTCAACCTGTTTTTCCGGAGAAACCGGCCCACCGGTCAGATGCCTCCCCTGAACCTGGAAACAGCCGAAACTTTCGGGGCAGAAAAGGCCACCGATTTCAGCTGGAAGGATGGCCTGGACGCCCTGGCCTGTGTCGAGTGCGGCCGTTGCCAGGATGTCTGTCCGGCCTTTCAGAGCGGAAAGGCTCTTTCGCCAAAGATGGTCATCCTGAACCTGGAAAAGCATCTGCTGGCGGAATACAAGAACATCAAAAAAGGCGGGGAAAACCTGCCGGCCCTGGTGCCGGGCGTCTTCTCCGAGGAGGAGATCTGGGCCTGCACCACCTGCGGGGCCTGCCTTCACGTCTGTCCCTTTGACATAGAACATCCGGATAAGTTGTTGAGCCTGCGCCAGAACCTGGTGCTGGCCCGGGGACGTTTTCCGGGAGAGTTGCGCAAATTTTTCCACAACCTGGAAACCTATGGCAATCCCTGGGGTTTGCCCGTCTCCAGGAGGGCTGAACTGCTCCGGGAACTCGGGGTGAAAACTCTTGATGAGTACCCCGAGGCCGAGTACTTGCTGTGGCTTGGCTGTTTTGGCACTTTTGATGACCGGGGCCGCCAAATTGCCGGGGCCATGGTCAGGATAATGAAGTCGGCCGGCCTCAGGTTTGCAGTCCTGGGAGAGGAGGAGCGCTGCTGCGGCGATTCAGCCCGTCGCCTGGGAAACGAGTATCTCTTTCAGACGCTGGCTTCGGCCAACATCAAGAGCCTGGCCCGTTTCAGGCTGAAGGGCCTGGTTACCTTCTGCCCCCATGGCTATAACGTTTTTAAGAACGATTATCCGGCCCTGCTGGAAGTTCTCAGCGATTTGAGCCCCGAGGCAAAGGAAAGAATCCGCTCCCTGCGGGTCCTTTCTCATCTGGAGTTACTGTCCAGCCTGATTGAACGGAAAAGGCTTCCGCTTCAAAGACCGGATGAATCAGGAACCGGGGGCTCTTTTACCATTCATGATTCCTGCTATTACGGCCGCCACAACAGACTGCTGGCTGAGCCCAGGAAAATTCTCGGTGCCGTCCTGGGCGAAAACCTGCGGGAACTGAAGAATTCAGGGGAACACAGCTTTTGTTGCGGGGCCGGGGGCGGGTTGATGTGGACAGAAGAGAAGGCTGGGAGACGGGTCAACCACCTGCGGAGCGATGAGATAATCAGGAATGGCAGCCGCCTGGTGGCCACTTCCTGTCCTTTCTGCCTGACCATGCTCCAGGACGGCCTTCGCGACCGTGGCGCCGACGAATTCCGGGTGCTGGACGTGGCCGAGATTCTGGCCGCGGCCCTGCAGGATTCTGGCCCGGACACTACCAGGTCTTGAGCTTCGCGGTCGTTTAAGGGCACCAGCTCCTTGCCAGATGGACGGAAATCGGCTATAAATAAAGCAGTGCGCCTGTAGCTCAGTTGGATAGAGCGACGGACTCCGGATCCGTAGGTCGCGCGTTCGAATCGCGCCAGGCGTACTCTTGCTTTAAGAGTCATGCTGGTCAGACGAGGGGCGGTTATCAAACATAAACTGGTTTCCTGGCCAAGACTTCAGGCTTTTATCAAGGCCCGTGGTTATGCTTCTTGCTTTCTGTTAGTTCTTTTTATCCTGGCGGCCAGTGCCCCGGCTTTGATTGATGGGGCTGGTGCAGGCGATCTTGATGGAGTCCCGCCTTTTTATTCTTCTTCTGTTTTGTCCACTGCAAACCGGGCTGACCAGCCCGGGCCGAGACCAGAAAGCCGGTTCCTCCGGGTATTGAGGGTGATAGACGGCGACAGCCTGGAGGTGGAGGGTGTGGGCGAGGTCAGGTTGATCGGGGTGGATACTCCCGAGCTCTACCACCCGCTTAAGCCGGTTCAGTACTATGCCAGGGAAGCTTCAGAATTCGTCAAAAACCTGGTGGGCGGGGCGTGGGTCCGGCTGGAGTACGACCAGGAGAGAGTTGACAAGTATGGCCGCACCCTGGCCTACGTTTACCTGGAAGACGGGCGCTCACTTAACGAAGAAATTATCAGAAATGGTTATGGCTTTGCCCTGCTGCGGTTTCCCTTCAAGCACCTGGTCCGGTACAGGCAGCTTGAAGCCCAGGCCAGAGAAAAGGGCCTGGGCTTGTGGCGTGACCAGGGCCTGGCCGAGTTCGACTGGATTCTCGACCAGAAAACCATTCCCTATGAAATCTTTGAAATGGCCAACAACTGGTGGGGCATAAGATACAGGGAATATGTCCGCCTCCGTTTGACCACCGATGAACTGGGGCCCGAGCTGGTAAAGCTTAGGCAATGGACCAGCGAGTTTTCACCGGCCGACCTGGAAAAAACGCTTCTGGCCAACGGCTGGTTAAAGTTAAACCGATGAAAAAATCATACTGGTTACTGGCAGTGCTGATTATTTTACTGGCCTGCCCCCTGGCGGCCCAGGCCCAGGAAAAAGTTATCTCCTGGGAAGAAGCCGGGAATTATCTCGGCCAGGAAGTTGTGGTCGAGGGTACGATTGTCAGAACCTTTAACTCCGGACGGGCCTGCTTTTTGAATTTTCATCCCGATTACCAGCAATACCTGAGCCTGGTTATTCTGGCTGCAGATTTTTTAAAATTCCCGCCACAACCGGAGCAGTATTTTCTTAACAAGAAAGTCAGGGCCAGGGGCCGGGTCCTGCTGTACCGCGGACGGCTGGAAATAATCCTGAATTCCCCGGCCCAGATTACGGTGACGGGCGAACAGCCCGGAAACGAAAAGCAGGGCATAAAAGAAGTTCCGGAGACGGATAGAACCATTCCTTCAGGGGTGAGAACTGAAAAAGTCAAGGAAATATCCTGGGAAGAAGCGGCTGCCTATTACGGCCAGACAGTCTGGGTCCGGGGGACGGTGGTGGCGGCTAACAACACCGGTAAAGCCTGCTTCCTGAATTTTCACCGCAACTGGAAAAGGTATTTCACCGCGGTCATCTTCGCCAGCGATTTTGACCGCTTTCCCGGGCCGCCGGAAAAACTTTATCTCAACCGGGAGGTCAGAATCTTCGGCCGTGTGCGCGAGTACCAGGGCAAGCCCGAAATCATCGTGGAGAGCCCGGAGCAGATTGAAATTATCCGGTAGGGCAGGCCGGACCGAGTTTTTTCTGGTAGTACTTCTGGTGGTATTCTTCCGCCCGGTAGAAGCTCTTAAAAGGTGCAATCTCGGTTACGATTTTTTTCTGGAAACGGCCGCTGACCTGTAGCTCGGACTTGACCTTTTCGGCTATTATCTTCTGTTCCTGGTCGTGGTAGAAAATGGCCGAGCGGTAATTGGGGCCGACATCCGGGCCCTGGCGGTGGTACTGGGTGGGGTCATGCAGCTCAAAAAATTTCCTGACCAGCTGTTCATAGCTGATTATTTTCGGGTCATAGACCAGCTGGACGGCTTCGGCGTGGCCGGTCTTGCCGGTTAGAACCTGGCGGTAGGTGGGATTGGGGGTCTTCCCGCCGCTGTAGCCAACCACCGTTTCCAGGACGCCTTCGATCTGGCTGAACTTGTATTCAACACCCCAGAAACAACCGGCAGCAAAGGTGGCTACCCGGGGCAGCTGGTTTTCGGCCTGGCTGACCGGCAGAAATTTCATGGCTGCCGAATTGATGCAGAAATGCTTGCCGGAAGGAGCCGGGCCATCATAAAAAAGATGTCCCAGGTGTCCGCCGCAGATGGCGCAGCGGACTTCAATCCGGTGCATCCCCAGTGCCAGGTCATCATGGTATTCGAGGTTGGTTTCGGCGAAGGACTCCTTGAAACTGGGCCAGCCGGTGCGGTGGTCGTACTTGTCTTCAGACCGGAACAGGGGAGTGCCGCAGGCGGCGCAGAGGTAAATTCCTTCTTCCCAGAAGTCGTTGTACTGGCCGGTAAAGGCCGGCTCGGTTCCTTTCTGGAACAGAACCCGGAACTGCTCCGGGCTCAATTCCTTTTTCCAGTCTTCCAGAGATTTATTTATCTTTTTCATCCTGGTTCCTTCCACGCTCTGGTTGAGGCAGGCGGCGCTGCCCCGGTAGAACAGGGCATTCAAGCCCTTCCATCCAGCCCAGGCCAGTAGCAGGCTCAGGCCGAGGATTACCATCTTTTGATATGTTTTAAGCATGCTTGTCTCCGCGGGCTCATAAAATCCTACTATTCCACTATACATTAAACGGCAGCCGGGAGTAATAGGAGCCTGCGGGAAGGAACCTTTGCTATCCGGCTGTCCCCCGGCCGGGCTCAAAACTGAAAAGAGCACAGAGCCGGTTGTCCCGGTTGTGAATTTTTCCTGCAAATTTTATAATGCTGGCGGAAGGGAGGAGAAAATAACATGCCTCAGAGTCTTAAATTCATACTGCTCTGGATAATCACCCTGGTGCTGTTCAGCCTGGCCGACGCCCTCTGGCATTTCGGGCTCTTCGGCCGGGCTTACCGGGACGACTTTAAGGTGCTGGCCCTTCTGGAGAATGACCGGATAGTCTTCAGGAAAGCCTACGGCTTTCTGGCCCAGCTGGTCCTGGTGAGCTGCCTGATACTGCTGGTTCTTCTGCGCGACCCGGGGAACTTAAAAATCTCGGTCCTGGTCGGAGCCCTGGTCGGTTTCCTGGCCATAACCGTCTACGGCCTGACCAATTACGCCCTGATGAAAGACTGGAGCTTCAGGCTGATGGTTCTGGAAGTAATCTGGGGACCGCTCATCGGGGCCTGGGGCGGGCTGGTGGTCAGCTTCACTTACCGCTGGCTGTTCCGTTAAATTTGGTATAGATGCTGGCCAGCCAGCCGGGGTTCTGTACCCGAATGGTGGCAAACTAACTTTCTAATAATATATCCAGCTGCCGGGGTTGAAAGCCAAGTCCATGTTCATTATTTTGCTCTCAGCTTTCAGGCCATTTTGCGACAGGTCCTGGATGGAAAAAACAATTATTCTGTTGCTCATCTACCCCTGGATGGCGGTTTCTCAGGACCGGAGAAAGGATAATCTTAACAGGCTCAGCTCTTTTTCCTTGGAGGCAGTGGGAAGAAGGCGCTGGTCCTGGCCTTGTAGGCTTCGAATTCTTGATTCCCGGCATACTTTTTCTCTAGGAGTGGTACCCCGGAAACCCTGGTCAGTAGCCAGGTGATGGTCAGCGGGCTGATTATACCCGGCCAGCCCCCGGGCCCGCTCAGGGCTATCAGGAACAGGCCCCACCACATGACTGATTCGCCGAAATAATTCGGGTGGCGGGAGTACTTCCAGAGTCCGGTAGTGATGAGCCGCCCCCGGTTTTCAGGGTTCTTTTTGAATTGGCGCAGCTGGTAATCGGCCGTGGCCTCAAAGAAGAAACCGGCCAGCCAGACGGCCAGTCCCAGAAAATCGAGCAGGTTCAGGCCGGCGGTCCGATTCTTAAATACCAGCAGGACCGGGGTGAGAATTACCAGCATAAAAAATCCCTGGAGTATGAATATCTGGAAATAGCTTCGCAGCACAAAATTCTTCCCCCATTTCTGGCGCCAGTTGGCGTAGCGGTAATCTTCCGGTTTTCCCTTATTTCTTTTGTAGATGTGCCAGGAAAGCCGGGTACCCCAGATGAAAACCAGGACGGCGGTCAGCAGCTGGCGCGGGTCCGGAGCCTGGTGGGCCAGGCTTTCCCTGGCCAGGTTGCTGGCCACCACCAGGACAAACCCCAGGCCCCAGGCTATGTCGACTATGGCCGCATTCTTCTTAATCAGGGAAAGAATGAAGACCAGGTTCATGTAAACAAAAATTAGCAGTCCGGCTGTCAGGAAAACGTTGTCGGCCATGGCTTATACCTCTCGCTAATAGAGAATGCTTTGGGAATATATTATAAAATTCAGGCAGGAGAAAAAAGCTGTCTGGCCAGAGGCCGCCTGGCGAACGCGATCCGGCGGAGCGGGTCTTAACCGGCAGTAGCTTGATTCCCGGGATGAATTAAAAAGACTTATTAAGACAAGGACATACCAGATGGTTGCTGTTAAATTCCTGGCTGGAGAAAAGATTTAATCAGTGATGGCCGGTCCGGCCGTTTAATATATGAATAATCATTCATATGTCAGGCAGAGGCCCACGGCCCCTATCCCGTTATGGACTCCGACCACCGGCGAGACATCCTGGATGAAACTGGCCGGCCGGCCGCAGATTTTTTCTATTTCCCGGGCATAAGCTTCAGCCCTCTCCCGGTTCTTGACATGGACCACGGAGAAAGAATGGATGGGATGGGCCAGGTGTTTTTCCCTGACCATTTTCAGGATTTTCTTGAAGTTCTGTTTACGGCTGAAGGACTTGCCGGCAGCGATGGCCTTGCCCTTCTCATCCAGGGTGATGATGGGCTTGATATTCAGCAACCTGGCCACCAGGCCCTTCATCGGACTGACCCTGCCACCCTTGACCATGTATTTCAGGGTGCGGATATCCACCAGCAGCTCTGTCTTACGGCTCAGGCTATCGGCCAGGGATGTTAGCTGATCCAGGTCCTGGCGCCCGGGCCATTCCTGGAGCAGGCGCTGGACTATCAGGCCATAAGAACCGGACAGGTGGCGGCTGTCAACCACCCTGACCCTGTCCGGCGGAAATTTTTCGGCCACCGTTTTGGCCAGGTTGTAATAGCCAGAGAGTCCGCCGGATATGGTCATGACCAGAACTGCCTCGAAATGACTCAGCAGGAAGGAAAACCAGTTTTCCAGGGTCTTGGGCGAGGGCTGGGCGCTGTGGGGGAGGATCTCTTCCTGTTCGAGGAGTTCATAAAGCTTTTCGGGAGAGATGGTCAGTTTATCCAGGAAGACGTGGTCCTTGATGTTTATCAGAAATGGGATGACCACCACCTGGTTCTTTTCCAGAAGCTCGGCCGGCAAGTCGCAGGATGAATCCACCACCAGGGCGATCCGGCCTCTTGGCTTCAGGGCGATTTCAGCCTGGAGCTTCATGTCTTCGGCCTTGGGCTGGGTAATCGTTCCCAGGTCCTTCAGGGCGAAGAACAACTCCTGGGGATGGTTGGTATGGACGTGGAAACGGGCCTTGGTCTCGGAGCCACCGACGATGGCTGAATCACCGGCCTTAACCACGATTTCCTTTATTTTTTCCAGGTCCAGGTTCTGGCCGACCAGCAGGGCCTCGGTGCAGTAGCGGAAGGGGATGTCTTCCTTGATTTTGTGTGGCGCCTCCTGGAATTCAATTTCCAAAATATCCTGGCTGAGAACGTTTTTCAGGCTGCCCTGGTGGATGAAATGAACCACTCCTTCGATGAAGTCAACGAATCCCTTGGCCCCGGCATCCACCACTCCGGCCTTTTTCAGGACGGCCAGTTTTTTCGGAGTATCATGCAGGACCTGCCTGGCCTTTTCCAGGGAATGGTGAAGCAGCTCGTGGTAATCGGAGAAGCGATACCGGTTCTGGTAGACTTCCTCGGCCCATTCCCGGATGAGGGTCAGCATGGTGCCTTCCTGGGGATGGGCGATGGAGTTGTAGGCATAGCGGACGGCGTTTCTGACCGATTCCCCGAAGCGGGCGGTTGAAATCTTGATTTCGTTTCCGAGTTCTTTGCTCAATCCGTAAACGTACTGGGCAAAGATCAGCCCGGAATTGCCGCGGGCTCCGGTCAGGGCGGCATCGGCAATGGAGCGCAGCGATTCTTTGATGGAGTGTGAGGGCCTGGCCTGTTCGGCAATGGCTTTCATGGTCGAGGCCAGGTTGGTCCCGGTATCTCCGTCCGGAACCGGAAAGACATTTATCCGGTTCAGGTAGGCGAAGTCTTTGATGATGGCTTTTCCGCCGGCCAGAAAGGCAAAATAAAGCCTCCGGCCGTCAAGGTATTTTATTTTCATGGGTGGTTGTTGTCCTCAGTTAGTCATATAATCAGCAAACCTGCCGACTTATTTTACCAGAATCAGGCCCCTTTTACCATCAGAAGCCAAAATATTCTGTCAGCGGCCCTCCCTCTTTACTGGTTTCCGCCCTGATCGAAGCCTGATCAGCCCGGGCCCGTTACGCCCGTCCCGCTTGAACCTGAAGAATGCGGGCGAAGGTGCCTGGGCAGGTAGAACATCGACAGGTGGGTCTGGCCATCGTAAAAGCGCAGCTGGCCATTTATTCTCTCTTTTATCAACCGATCGATATGTTCTGCCGGGAGAAACGGGTCAAGGTGGTTCTTCACGGCCATAAGGAACCCCCAAGAGCTATCGAAGGAAGGAATGTAGGTCTGGTAGGAAAATGTTTGCCTGAAGACAGCAGACAGATTGTTCTTGATAAAGAAATGATGGTCTTCCTGCCCGGGCCTGGTGGTTTCTCCCTGGGTGACCAGTATCCCCTCGGCCGTCAGCTTCTCGGCGGCCATCCGGTAGAATTCAGCCGTGTAAAGCCGGCAGGCCGGCGTGTCCGGGTAAGGCTCCGGCAGGTCCATGATGATGACATCGAATAATTCTTCGGTCTGTTCCATGAAGTCCCAGCCATCCTGCAGCACCAGCTGAAAGTGGGGATGGTTAAGGGCTCCCTGGTGCCAGGCCTGCAGATATTTCCGGGAGAAGTCTATCATTTCTGAATCTATATCCACGCCGGTAATTTTCAGGTGGTCGTACTTGAGGAGCTCTCGGATGGTGGCTCCTTCGCCCACCCCCAGCACCAGCACCTTTCTGGGATGTGGATGCAGTAGGAGCGGGGGATGGACCAGGGCTTCATGGTAGATGAATTCGTCCTTCTCGGCCGACTGGATCCGGCCGTCAATCAGCAGGCACTTGCCCAGGCTTTCTATTTCGATGATCTGGATTCTCTGGACCGACGATTGGTAGTCGACCAGGACTCGTTTAATCCCGAAGCAGTGAAGCTGGTCGGGACCGTTCTGGTCAATGTACCATTGGGAAAAATCATTTCGTTCCATCCCGGCCTCCTTATCAGAACCAGGCTCTTCTATTCAATATGAGAAAACCCTGACGGCTGATGGCCGTATTTCGAACCCATAAAAATTATAAAAAAAAGCTTTCTGGGTGGCTACCGTTTGGTTCTGGACAGGCGTTTCCTCAGCCCTGTCCAGAAGTCAGGCCTGCACTGATTCACGGTCGGGCTGGCTGCTGCTGAAATAATGGAAGAACAAACAGCCTTACGAATAGTTCTTCGACGCAATGCTCTACGGTCGGGCATCTCGGTCAGCCGGCCGCCGCTCTTTGAGCCAGCTGACCGGGCCCGTGTCAAATTCTCTTTTTCTGGTCAGCGGACTATCCGGTAAATTTCCCGCCAGGATTTGATTTTCAGCATGGCGCCGACCGGCTGTTCCAGTTTTTCGATGGTCGAGTCATATTCCTGGATGTAAACATCCTGCTTGTAGGTGCCGCCGGCCCGCTGTCTTTCGCCCACGGTCACGGCCGTCCGGGCCTTGCTGGCCAGGGCCAGGTAGTCAATCGACTGTCCCTGGGCGTTTTTCAGGGCGCTGCCGCCGGTGGGGATACCCAGGACAGCCTGGATAAACCTGGCGTAAAGCTTGCCGGCTTCGCCGCCCAGGTTCTGGCAGGGGTCGGCCGCTTCAATGCTGCCCTTAAGGGTACTGAAATAGACAATGTAATTGGCCACGACCGGGTCGGCCCAGACCTTTTCTCCTGCTGTTAGTTCTCCAACCCGCAAGCTGTTCCCAAGACCGGTCTCGCCGGCATTGCCCATGTACCATTCCAGGGTGGCCGTGTTCTTGCCTTCATCAATCAGGGCAACGAACGAATAATAGCGATTAGCCGGAGCTTGCTCGTGTCCGCCGGTGCCGAAGTATATCCTGGGATAACTCTGGCTGGTGGTGGAAAAGCCCTTCCAGACAGCCGGCTTGGTGATGATGGGATAGCAGCAGCGGTCGGTGAATATAGAGCGCATGCTCCAGTTGTTGGACCGGCCCGAGGTCACATCCAGGCGCCACAATCTTCCGTCGAGGTCGCCAATGTAGACATAATCAACATCGCCGTCCAGGTCCAGATCCACCCCGTTAGGCGAACCGGGGAAGGATACATAGATATTGGCAAACGGATTGCCGGAGTTATTGCTCCGTGAAGAATCGATGTCGGTAATTCTATTGGAGTAGAGCACCGAGCAATCCTGTATCTTGATAGCCGCAAAGGTATTTCCGATATAAGCTTGGTAGGCTGCATCAGCCTGGTGGGCGTAACCGGAGCCGACAAAGGCCACCCAAACCGGATTTCCATTATCAATTACCTTGGCGATGTAGGGTACCGACCAGGTCTGGCCGTTGGTCATGTTGTAATTGCTGCCCTGTCGTCTGACCCTGACCCCGGCAAATTCCCACATGGGAATCGGGTTTTCGGGCTCGGTAATGTCCAGGGCGAAATAATAATAGTGGTAATTCTGGGTGGTGCCGTTGCTGTAGCCGTCGGGGCGCTGGCCATAGCCTTCACCCTGGCCACAGATTAACACCGTCCGCCATTGCCCGTTTATGTAAACATCGGAAACCGAAGGCGAGCCGTCGACGTAAGCTTTCCTGGAAAAGTACCTCAGGCCCGTGGCCTGGTCAACCGGCCACATTTCTTTAAGCCGCGAGAGCTGGTTGTAGGGAATATAGGCCCAGAGTTCCTCGCCGGTGGTTACATCAAAACAGTGCAGCATGCCATCGTTAGCCCCGACATAGACCACCTTTCTCCTGTTCTGGTAAGCATTTTTGAACTCGGCATAACCGTCTCCCATCAACCTGGGGTCTTCGCTGGGCGGGCCGACCACAGCCGGGGTGGAATGGTTGATATCCCCGAGCCGCCAGTAGCGGCCGTGCCCCCGGACAAAGAGAATCAGGGCCTCTTCGTTGTTCTGGTAGTCGCGCATGATTGGTTTCATCAGATTAACGTTGGCCAGGTTAAATTCTATTCTCTGCAGAGTGCCCACCGGGGGCAGGCTGGTATTGGTGTTGATGGCGGTGTAGATGGTCCTGGTTCTCGGGTCGCGTTCGTCCAGCAACTCGCCGGCGTCCCAGAGCAGTTCCACTCCCTCGGCCAGCCAGCGGCCTGTATCAGAGGTTAAATCAGAACGGCTGACAGTCCGCAGGTTGGAATAGGTGTTCTGGATAGCGGTCATTGCAGTCACATCGTAAGCCCGCAGGTGACCTTCCCAGCCGGGGTAGATAAAGGACGCGGCGATGATCATCTTGCGGTTCTGGCCGCTTCGGTCGATGACCGAGGTGGCCACCGAGGACCGGGAGTATTCCTGGCGCCCGACGTAGGTGAATTCTATGGTCAGGTCTCTGATGAGCGGCGTGTCATAAGAAGCCCCGGTATATTCGGCCATCGAGTCTTCGGGGGCGGTCAGGATGGCCTTCCATTTCAGGTTGGCTCCGAAGTTCTTGAAGGTATACCAGTCTGAATCTGACCAGGGACGGATTTCGCTGCCGCTAAAAGTCTTGTAAGGTTCCCAGTGTAAACCGCCATCGTTTGATAGGAAGAACTGGACACTCAGGCCGTCAGACGAGCCCCGAACTCCCTGGTTGAGCCTCACGATGCGGGCCTTGGTAATGGCATACTGCCTGGGGTCGAGCAGGCCTTCCACCACGTTGGTGGAAATGGCTTCGCCGTAAAGGGCGAAGACAGGGGCCAGCTTATTAATAATTAGATAATAGTCGCCTGAATGGTTGGCATCGGCCACCACCAGGTCCATGTCTTCATCGCCGTCGTAGTCAAGCATGGTGCAGATGTCTACGTCGTAATATGGGGGTATGATTGGCTGGCAGTTATTAAGGCAAAGGAAATTCCAGATGACTTCCTGGTAGGTGATAGTTTCCCCGGTAACAGGGTCGGTGACGGTTACATCCTTAAGCCCTGTATTCTTGAAAATCCACATGTGGGCCTGGTTGCCGGCGTTCCAGGCATCGGTGGCCCCGAAGATATCCGGCCGGCCATCCTTCTTAAAATCGGTTACGGTTAAAGCCACGGTACCGGTGGCTGCTGGAACGAGGATGGGGATTTCGCTGCGGGTAAACTTTCCGGTTCCGTCGTTCTGGTAATAAACGAGATAGGCCCAGCCATTAACCGAGCCGGCTACTACGTCTATGTCACCATCCAGGTCAAAGTCTCCGGCGGCTACGGCTGAAGTGCCCCGATCGGGGTAACCGCCCGGGGTGGGAGCGATAAATCCGGTTCTTTGGTCGTAGTTCAGCTCGGAAACATCCCACTCGCTCAGGGTAGACCAGCGAAACTGGCCTGGATTTCTGACCAGGAAAATCCTGTCCTGGCTGGCCACCAGGACGTCCTGGTCCCCGTCGTTATCAATATCAACAGTGCACAGATGGTTGGCTGCCCAGTTGCAGTAAATGCCGGTCGCCATGAACCTGGCCGTGAAGTTCAGGTTCCTGGGGTCGGTGCGCGGATAAAAAACGGGATTGTCTCTGGTGCCCTGGTTTATGTACATGCAGGCCACGAAATTGCTGTAGCTGAAAGAGTCGTTTCCATTCTTATAGAAAAAGAAATCAAGCAACCCGTCTCTATTGTAGTCACCAACCGTAATGGAAGCGGGTCCTACGGTCAGACCGGAATCGAATATCTTTGAATTATCCACTCTGAATACGATACCGTCGTCGTCTATTCCGTCTCCATTTGCATCGTTGAAGTTATTCCAGACCATTTTGAGGGAATAGTCGTTTAGGTCCAGTCCTACCAGGTCTGGTCTGCCGTCGCCGTTAAAATCCCCGGCGGCCACCACGTACATCCTGGCTCCCATGCCGGCGGGCTGGGTCACCTCAAAGTTACCGCCAAGATAATTAAGATGAATGGGGCCCGGTGGCCAGTTGGCCACCGAACAATTGGGTTTGTCCTTGTACTGGTCGGTGTCAAAGTTTTCGGTGAAGGAGTTGGTGTATTCAATGCAGACCGCCTGCTGCTGGCCCGTGAATTTTAAGACCAGCAGCGCCGTCCCGATTGCGATTATGCCAAGTATTAAGATCGCCTTTTTGCTCATAGCTCGCTTCCTTTCCCGCCTTCCGGCGTTTTATGTTTTATAAAAAACATATTCATTTCTTGTTGTCTGCCAGTTGTTAAAGTTCTGGCAGTTCGATTTCAATTTCCAGCCGGCAGGTGGCCAGGATTCTGTCGGTAATTTGAGGGCCACTTCTGACCACGCCAATGCAGACCATCAGAAAATCCTTGGGGTCAGTGGTATTGAAGCCGGCTTCATCGTCTATTATGAACACGGTGTACCGATATCTCAGGTCCAGGTTGCCGTTGCGGTCATAGACAAAGGGTTCTTCAAAGAAGACCACCTGGAGGGGATTATCGGCCTGGCCATCGCTGTTCTGGTCCAAAAGCCTTAATATCTGTTCGTCGGTCAGGCGGCGGAAATAGAGCGGGTTGGGGGTGGCCAGGTTCATGTTGAGGAAGGGAATGTCTATGCCGTCCGGGCTGGTCAGGTAATGGTCGGCGAAACTTCCCCAGCTACCGGCGGCGATGCTGTCCTCTATGGTCATCCTGGCGGCATCAAAGCCGGCCTCGGCCGCATTGAAGGCTTCTTCCTGGTAGCGCATGCTGGCCGAGACCTTGGGCCCGGAACTGGTCACGGTCAGCACGGCCACGCCCACGGTCAGCATGAAGGCCAGAACCAGGATAACGGCAATCAGGCCGGAACCTTTTGGTTGCTTTTTCTTAGCCATTTTTATTTCCATCCCGCATGCTCCCATCTTTTTTTCCTTTTGCCCAGGCTTCTTGCTCATCTCTGTCCCTGGTTATACAGGTTTAGGCTCAGGTTACGAACATTGGCCGTGGTTTCCAGGACAAAACGCCGGTGATAGTCATCGGTATTGCTGCCGGTGGAGTCGGAAACCGAAGGCCGCCGGTAATTATGAATGTTGGCCGGCACTTTCCCCGAGACCGAGACAAAGCGGTTGGGGGTGCGGCCTACTATGATCACCCTGATCTGGCGGATGCGCATAATCTGGTCGTCGGTCCAGGTCGCATCCCAGGGGCGGAACCCATCCAGCAACCCGTTGTCATCCAGGTCTCCGTTATACTCAAACTGCAGGTCTTCAATGTTCTGGGCCAGGGGCAGGTGAAGGCCGTTATTGGAAACATACAGTATTCCCGGTTCCCCCACGTAGCCTTTCTGCCCGGCGGTCAGCCCGGGGAAGAGGGTGCTGCCGTAATTTCCGGTGGTATCCAGCCAGAAGGTCTTGACGTTGCAGAACATGATGAGGCCGTCATCAAAATCGTCCGACTGGCAATTGGAGGTGGCCATCAGCCCCCGGGGTGGGTCTATGCCCGGGGCCAGGCCCGGCGACATGTTAAATTTTTCATTGGTTCCGCCCTGGTTCCAGGTAATGTGGGTTAGCTGCCTGACTTCGCCCTGACGGCAGGGGGACTGGGGGTTGGGCAGGATTAAGACAATCTTATTGACGTAAAACTCGGCCGGGTAGGGGAAGGTCTCAAAACTGCCATCATAGACGGAAACCGTTACCGAGCTGCCCTGGTATTCCTGGATCCTGAGGTTCAGCGGGTCGTCCATGTTGCCCAGGATTATCAGGCGGTCGGGCCTGACCTCGCTGCCCTGTTCTTCGTTATTGTAACCTTCCAGGGCGTACATGCCGAAGACATCGGGCAGCCCGGAGCCTGCCATTCTCAGGTCGCGGGTTATGAGAAACATGGCCGAACGGACATCGTGTTGCAATTCGGCGTACTGCTGCTGGTCGACAGAAACCTGGTTGCTGCGAGAATATAGCGTCAGGGCCCCGATTATGACGATGGCCATTATGGTCGAGGCGATCAGGACCTCGATCATGGTGAAGCCAGCCACCGCTCGCCAGCGCAGGCTTTTTCTGTCTTCTTTTGTATTTTTAATTTTTTGATTGTACTTTCCCAAGCTTATCATCAGACTCTCCCTACCTGGTTATTATGGTGTGAACGTAGGCCCTGACCCGGTATTTATCCGGGTTGGCAATTAACTGGTCGCGGGCCACGTTCCTGGCAAATATCGGAAAAACCATGACCAGCACATCGAAGCCGGCGGTGTTGGCCACCTGGGACGGCGTGACCACGGTCAGCCTTCTAAAATCCTCGGTCCCGTCCTGGTTGATGTCGATAAGCTCATCATTGCTTTCCCCGATATTAACCGTGGGGAAGTTGCCCAGCTCATCTATGGTCAGGGTCCTCAGGTAATCGATCTGCTGCTGGGCCAGGAAGATGGCGTTGCTCATCTCGTTGGAGCGGAGATTCTGCATGACACTCAGGGTAAAGAGCTGGGCCAGGCTGACAAAGACCACCGTCACCAGGGCTAGGCTGATGATGACCTCAATCAGGGTAAAACCTTCCTGCCCGCGGGCTGTCTCTTTTTTGCGCCCTATCATCTTGTCCCTTTGTTTCTTTATCATAGAAATAACTGACCTCATGTCTTTCCCCCTGTTATCAGCTCTTGGCCTTTCTATAACCTATGGACCCACCGGCATAGACCGTCAGTATCCTCAGGTCATCCTGTCCCAGGTTCTTCAGTTTCAGGCTCTGCAATGTTATTCTGAAGGCCTGGGGATTGCTGAAATCATAGTTGGCCACCATACCGAGGGGCGAGAAAACAACCTGTTCGTTGCCCGAGGGCAGCTGGATCTGGGGCCTGAACTTGGGTGGCAGGGTTTTCTTGATGAACTTGGGCACCGGTACCCAGGCAAAGGTGGGAGTGGTCCCGGTCAGACCACCTTCTTCCACTTCGACCAGGTAGCGCCATTGATTATTTTCCTGGAAAAATCTGACTCGGCAATGGACCTTGTCGTTAACCGCAGTGTAGCGGGCGGCCTCCATGGTGGTCAGCAGGTCCCGGGCAGCGCTGTCCAGGGCCCTGACTTCCAGGATGTTCAGGATGCTCGGGTAGGAAGCAGCCAGGATAATGCCGATAATTCCCACCACCACGATAATCTCAATAAGAGTGAACCCTTCTTTTTTCATCTGTTAATTCCCTGCCGGTTCATTATTTGAATTAATTTTACCCCAGCCCGGCTATAAAATGCAACAAAATCAACCTGATGGAGGCGGCCGTGGAAAAATGAATCGAGATGGCAGCAGCCGGCTGAGAGCTTGCCCGTTCTGGATAGAAAATAAGACATTAACGGCATATGATTCCCTGGCATAGCTGCAGTTTTGCCTCCTGGAAAACAGAGTATTTTTTAGTCCTGTTCAAGACAATAATCACCAGGGGTGATTTTAGGGGTGATAATCGACCTCTCCGGACCCGGCTTTTTCCCCATTATTTTGGCTTTAATCTAACCGGACAACCATGGGAAAAAGAAAAAGGGCAGGCCCGGAGCCTGCCCCTTGTCTTTGACTCTATCTTATCTGTTCAGAACCAGGTTTTCGATGAAAAATTCCATCATCCGGTCAAGACGGACTGCGGTATGCCCCATATCCGGTCCGACCTGCACTTCAAAGGACCTGTTGGCTTTCTGCAGGGCCTGGATTAGCTGCATGGTGTTATTGGGGTGGACGTTGTTGTCGGCCGTCCCGTAATAGATCATCAGCCGGCCCTTGAGGTTATTGACATAAGTCAGGGCGCTGCCGTTCCTGTAGCCTTCCTTGTTCTCCTGGGGAATCCACATGTAGCGCTCGGTGTAGATGCTATCGTAGTGCTCCCAGGCTGTAACCGGGGAAGAAGCGCAGGCCGCGGCAAAAACGTCCGGGTGGCGGAGCAGGGCCATGATGGAAGCATACCCGCCGTAGGAAGTACCGAAAATTCCGACCCGGCTACCGTCCACGTAGGGCCTCTGGCTGAGGGCCCTGACCCCGGCCGCCTGGTCGTCAATTTCCACCACCCCCAGCTTCTGGTAGATGGCATCCAGGAACCTCTTGCCCCGGCCGGCGGCGCTGCGAGAGTCAAGGGAGGCCACCAGAAAGCCGAACTCGGTTATGGGGTTGGGGGTGACGAAGGTTTCCCGGGCGCCGTTGGTGGCCGGCCCGGCGTAAACGCTTACCAGCAGAGGATATTTCTTGTTCGGATCAAAGTTGGACGGAAACTGGAGCAAGCCGTGAAGGTCTGTCTGGCCGTCGGCCGCCTTGAAGGTAAACAATTCCGCTTTTTTCAGTCCCAGGGCTTCAAACTTGCTCAGGTCGGACTGGGCCAGCTCCTTGATCAGAACCCCGGAAGTTGAATACAGGCGGGTGAAAGGCGCCACCCGGTGGGTCTGGGCCACGTCGATGAAGTATTTGAAATTGGGGGAGATATCAACGTTGTGATTGAAGGCGGGGTCGGTCAGCCGCCGGTCGTTTTTCCCGGTCAGGGAAACCCGGTGCAGCTGGACTTTCATGTGGTTGTCGCCGCTCCGGGCCGTGTAATAGATCAGGCCCGCTTTCTCGTCCACCGCGGCCACGCCGACCACGTCAAAGGGATGGCGGGTGAGGGTGGCCAGAAGTTTACCGCTCAAATCGTAAAGGTACAGGTTCCTGAAGCCGGTTCGCTCCGAAACTATGATAAAACGGCGGCCATCCTGGAGCCAGGTAATCTGGGGAGAGTTCTCCGTCCAGGAAGAAGGCCACTCTTCCCGGACAACCACTCTGGTCTGGCCGGAGTCGGGATTGGCGGCCACCAGCTCGGTGATATTCTGGCGACGGTTGGCCCGGAAGAACAGGATTTCCCGGCCGTCTTTGGTCCAGTCAACCCCGTAGACATAATGTCCAACCACCTCGTTGGAGAAGGGCTGCCCGCTGCGGACATCCACCGTGGTTATTTTCCTGGTGGCCAGGTCGTAGACCAGGAGGTCGACCACGGGATTGGGCTCACCGGCCTTGGGGTAGGGTTCTATATCCATCTTGCTGTAAAGCTTGGTCTGGTCGAGCTGCAGGAAATAATCGGGCACGTTTTTCTCGTCGAAACGGTAAAAGGCCAGTTTCCGGCTGTCCGGCGACCACCACATGGCCGTAATCTGATCCAGCTCTTCGCCGTAAACCCAGGAAGCGGTGCCGTACTTGACCCGGGTCTTGTCGGAACCGTCGGTGGTGATGGCCATTTCGGACTTGGTGGCCTGATCCTCAAGGTAAAGGTTGCGGTCCCGGTAGATTGCCCTGAACTTCTTGTCCGGCGATTCGGCCTGGGCGAATTGCCGGCCGCGCTCCGGGAAGCCGGCCCGGCGGCCGAAAGGCATCGGCGGTTGCTCGGCGGCCTTACCGATTTCCGTTAGCTTCCTGGTCCGGAGATCGAACCGCCACTGCTTGCCATCCCGGGCAAATTCCAGGGCCTCACCGTTGTCCTTCCAGGTCACCCGCAGGGCCCCGGATTTAACTGCCTCGCGGATTTCCTTGGACAGGCGCTCGTAGCGGTCGTAATTGGGATAAGTTTTTAAGCGATCCTGGGAACGGAGGGCAAGCGGCGAAAATATTAAACTGAGGACAAACAGGCATCCCAGGATCAGGACCGTGGTTCTTAAGGCCAGTTGACTTTTATTTTGATTCATGATTCCTCCGGATAATGAATTATTACTTCAGAAGCATTATACTCAGCTCGGAAAAAATTTCAGCAATAATGTAACCCCGCCGGCAGAATTGTTTCTGGCTTCTGGCCACGAGCTGCGGCCGGAAACCAGGAACGGCCACCGGCGATCCCGGTTTCTCTCGCGGCCGGGGGACTGGCCGGCTGGTTCGCCGATAAGATATATGAATGGATTTTCATATATGCCATTATTTATCGCTTACCGAAAAAGGCGGCCGGTCAGTTGACAACTTGGCCTGTCTAAATTAAACTTATTAGGAATTTCTGGCCCGTTAGCTCAACAGGTAGAGCAGCGGACTCTTAATCCGCGGGTTGAAGGTTCGAGTCCTTCACGGGTCATTTTCTTTTGGAGGGCAAATTGAGGGGAAAGGGCGCTCTGGTAATACTCCTTCTGGCCGTGGTGGTTATCTACTTTGTCTATTTTATGAAGACCGAGAAGAAGGCCCCGGTCGAAGAACAGGTTTCCCGCTTCAACCAGACCCGGGCCGAGCTGACCTCGGTCAACCTGGAACAGGTGGGACGGGCGGTCCAGGAATGGATGGCTGAGCACGAGGGCCGGGTGCCCGAATCCCTGAGGGAGCTCCAGGGAGGCAGGAGCTACGGGCTCAGCCTGACCGATGGCTGGGGCCGGAACATCAGGTATCAAAGGCTGTCCGACACGGAATTCGAGCTCCGTTCGGCCGGGGAGGACGGGCGGTTTGACACGGAAGACGATATAGTTCGTTCGTATTGAGCCCGGCTTCTCAGGCAACTATTTCCCCGATTCGCAGGGTCATCATCCGCGGCTTCTTTCTCCAGACTTTCCGGGCTTCCCGATTATTAGAGATCCGATTATATACTTGGCTCTGTTATAAATGGGCGATTTGGCACCCTTGACCGGGTTCAGACCTGGATTTTATTCTCAGCCCTTATGGTTGAATCTCTTCCGGTTCCGTTTGCCTTTTTATTGCGCCTTTATACTGGTTATAGCTCCGGGTGCTTTTCCTTCATCTCTTTAAGGCGCCGGGCCAGCACTCCGGATAGCAGCAGCAGGCCGATCAGGTTGGGAAAGGCCATGAAGGCGTTGGCGATATCCCCCATGAAAAAGACGATTTCGATTGAGACCACGGCCCCGATGAAGGTCAGGGCGATAAAGACCACCCGGTAAGGCAGGGCGATCTTGATCCCGAACAGGTACTTGAGGCACTGCTCGCCGTAATAGCACCAGCCGATTAGAGTGGTATAACCAAAAAAGAATGAACAGGTGGCCACGATGATTCCGCCCACGTGGGGCAGGGTCTTGGAAAAGGCGGTCACGGTCATGGCCGAACCGGAGACGCCGCTGGTCCAGACACCGGAGGACAGGTTGATCAGGGCGGTGAAGGTACAGACCAGGATGGTATCGATAAAGACTTCCATAACTCCGATCAGGCCCTGGTGAAGCGGGCTGGGCGTCTGGGCGGCGGCATGAGCGATGGGGGCGCTGCCCAGGCCGGCCTCGTTTGACAGGATTCCGCGCCTGGCTCCAAACTGGACGGCATTCTTGATGGTGGCTCCGAGGAACCCGCCCATGGCCGCGGCCGGGGTGAAGGCATACTCAAAAATGAGGATAAAAGCTCTGGGCAGGGCTCCGATATTATCTATCAGGACAATTATTCCGGCTCCAAGATAGAGCACAATCATGGCCGGGACCAGGCGCTCGGCCACGGCCCCGATTCTCTTGATTCCACCGAGGACCACCAGCCCGACGAAGAAGGTTATAACCGCCCCGGTCAGCACCGGTGGAATCCCGAACTGGGTCTTGAAGGCCAGCGACATCTGGTTACTCTGCATCATGTTGCCTGTTCCGAACAGGGAAGCGAAGGCCCCGCAGACGGCGAAGAAACCGGCCAGGAACACTGCAAAGTTGGTTTTGTTGAGCCCATTCTTTATGTAATACATGGGACCGCCGGCGATGGTGCCGTCGGGATGCTTTTCCCGGTAGAGAACGCCCAGGAAGGCTTCTGAGAATTTTGTTCCCATGCCCAGGAACCCGCAGACCCACATCCAGAAGATGGCCCCAGGACCGCCCCAGTACAGGGCCGTGGCCACCCCTGCTATATTGCCATTTCCAACGGTAGCGGCCAGGGCCGTGGAGACAGCGGCAAAAGGCGAAACGTCACCCTCGCCTCCGCTTTTTCTGGAGGCGCGGCTGAACATTACCTTAAAAGCCTTACCAAGTTTTCTGAATTGAATAAAGCCGATCCTGAAGGTCAGAAGGAGACCGACTCCAAAGAGTATGGGGACCATGATGGTCCAGATGTTGGAAGCTGTCTTGTCCAGCCAGCCGGCCAGGTTGTGGAGAAAAAGTTCCATGGCAGGTGCTCCTGTATGATCAAAAAAATCTTATTCTAAAAATAATTCCACACTTAAAACAACGTCCCTTTCTTTAACACACCCGGCCGGGGCTGTCAAATAGAAAGTTCTTTGAGGTCAGGAGCAGCGGTCCAATCGAAGGGGCCTGGCGGAGGTCGCAGGGGAGTCGTCAGACTCTGGCCTGTTATTGAACTTAGTGAGGCTGTTGCAGCTATTCCTTCTTAGTACATTGCTTTTTATTACCACGATAAATTCCAGCCTTGGCCGGAGGCAACTCAATAAATAGGCATCCGGGCCGGGTTTCTGCTCCTGGCTGGCAGCTCCGCTGTCTTGATATTTTGGCCCATATCTGCTATCCTTATTATCCAGTTTCTTCTTATATCCGATAAAGGAGAAAGCCGCTCTTGAAAGAAAACACTTTTGACAGCAAGTTCCGTTTTATCATAGTGGCTGCCCAGAGGGCCAAGCAGCTCCTGAAGGGGGGCCGCCCCAAAATTAAGTCCCGTCACCGCAGCCCCATTCGCATCGCTCAGGAAGAGCTCAAGTCCGGGGCCATCCAGTACGAAATCCTGCCGTTCAAGAGAGAAGAGGGCCTGGAAGAGGAAGAAGTGCTTCTGACCGAAGCCATTCCTCTGGTGGCCGGCGAATCTGAGACCGAAGCCGAGTATGAAGGTCAGGAGCTGGAAGAAGTTGAGGAAGAAGAACTGGAAGAGGAAGAACTGGAAGAAGAAGAATTAGAAGAGTTCGAGGAAGAAGAGGGCGGCTTCGACGAAGAAGACAAGTAATCCCTCTGCCTCTTTTCCTTTATCATCTGCACATAATCCAGCTTGATAAAGTCTTTCCGGGAAAATCCCAGCCTGTTTGCCAGTTTGACTATATCGCTTCTTTTCCCTTCCAGTTCTATGAAGTTTCCGACCTCGGTTTCATCCAGGCAGATTTTAACCCGGTCCTTTCGCAGGAGCATTCTTTTCTTGCGGTATTCAAAGACCGGCCGCAGGCCGAGTTGCTGCAGAATCTTTCTGAAGTGCCTGAAATTCTTGACCTCGCTCTCGTATTCCTGGCGAACCTTGAAGGACCTGGACTTCAGGGGCTGTCCCTTGAAGGTGATAAAAGCCTTGCGGCCTATCCTTCTCAGCCGCAGGGCCTGCCTGGCTTTTTCCAGCCGGCCGTCGGCAAAATCGTAAAGGGCATTCCACTCGCGGTACCAGTCCCGGTCAACCAGGCAGCCCAGGTCCAGTAGCTTCTGCCTGGTCTCTTTCAGGCTGGAAATCCTGATCTTAACTTCAGTTTCAATCATGCTGAATCTTTTCCTCTATTGCTCTCTCCAAAGTACGAAATCGGCAAGCTGCAGCAGGGACTGGCGGTAAAGAGAGGGCCGCAACCTCATGGCGGCCGACCTGGCCTTGGCCGTGAAGGAAGCGGCCTGCCGGAATGTTTGCTCGAAAGCTCCAGTGTCCCGGAGTTGAGATAGCAGCTCGGGCCAGAGCTGTTTATCCGGGTCATTTTTTATTTTTTCCAGCAGTGCGGTCAACTTCAGGCGTCCGACTGAATCGGCCTTCTTCAGGGCCAGGATCAGCGGCAGGGTCACCCGGCCTTCTTTGAGGTCAGAAAAGACAGGTTTGCCGGTCCTTGAGGGCTGGCCCACCAGGTCCAGCAGGTCGTCAGTAACCTGGAAGGCCAGGCCGAGGTTGAGCCCGTATTCTTCCAGGACCTTCATTTCCTTTTTCCCGGCCCGTCCCAGCCGTCCGGCCAGCCGGCAGGTAGTCTGGAAGAGGCTGGCGGTCTTTTTCTCAATTATTTTCAGGTAGCCGGCCCGGCTGATATTGAAATTGTAACTCGCGGCCAGTTCTTCCATCTCTCCTTCGATCATCAGCCTGGCGGCTTCAGCCAGCAGGCGCGGAATTTCCCTGTCCCGCATTGACAGGGAGCTGGCGACGGACCTGATGAAGAAAAAATCGCCCAGGAGCAGGCTGTAGTCAGGGCCGAACCTCTGCAGGGCGGTTTGTTCGCCCCGGCGGAAGTCCGAGCGGTCGATGATGTCATCATGGATCAGGCTGGCCTGGTGGATTCCTTCCACGGCTGCGGCCAGGGGGATGTCCAGGCCGTCCCGGTAACCAAGATGCCCCGTGATGAGCAGCAGCATTCCCGGACGGATCAATTTACCACGTCTGGAAATGGTCCCGCCGGCCAGGCGCCTGACCACCTGGGAACTCGAACCAGGCCACGACCTGAGGGCCCGGTCAACCAGGCTAAGTTTGCGGCTGACGGGCCTGAAGATTTCGGATAGGGTTGGCACCCGGTTCGGGGCGGTTGGGGTCAGCTGGCGAGAAGTCATGTCATCAAGATCAACAGCTCAGGCTTTTTCCATCTTATCACCGGCCGCCCGATTTTGCAATTTAAACAGGCCAAAAAAGTTGGCCGTGGTCACCTCGGCCACTTTTTCCAGGGATACCCGTTGCAGCTCGGCCAGCCGGAGGGCGGTTGAGACGACAAAAGCCGGCTCGTTCCTGCGGTTGGTCTGTTTTTCCGGTTCGGGCGTCAGATAAGGGGAATCGGTTTCCACCAGCAGGCTGTCCAGGGGAAGGCTTCTGGCCACCTCCCTCAGGTCGCCGGCCCGGGGATAGGTCAGGATACCTGAAAATGAAATCAGAAAACCTCGCTCAATCATGGCCCTGGCCGTGGCCAGGGATTCGGTATAGCAGTGAAGAATTCCCCGGGGACTGAAACCTGAAGCCGGTATGATTTCCAGCAACTTTTTCTCGGCCAGCCGGCTGTGGACGATGACCGGGAGCTTCAGCTCGGCGGCCAGTTCCAGCTGGGCCCGGAAGACCTCGAGCTGCTTTTCGGGCGGCGAAAAGTTGTAGTGGAAATCAAGACCGATTTCGCCCACGGCCAGGATTTTTTTCTCCGCGGCCAGCCGTTTGATTGTTTCCAGGTGTCCGGCCTGGAAATGGCTGGCCTGGTGGGGATGTACCCCGGCCGCCAGCAAAATGCCCGGGTGGTCCTGCTGGAGTTTCAGGCCGTTGCCCAGGCTCTCCTTTGAACACAGGTCAAGAGGGCATAGTATCCAGTTGACCGACCTGCTCCTGGCCCTTTCTACCACCCGGCTTCGGTCGCGGTTAAAGTCTGGCATATCCAGGTGGGCATGAGAATCCACCAGGCCGGTCTTGAGGGTTCTGTTTATGGCCGGTTCCATCTTCAAATCTTCCTCCGGGTTAAATAGAGGAACCCGGGTCACGATAAAAAAATAGGGAGGAGAGGAAATCCACCTCTCCTCCCTGATTGAAATCAGTTAATGACCTTGGACCTGAGCTGGATCGGGGGCAGGGCTCCGTTGGAGATCAACTTGGTGATGAAGTCAGACCGGTCAAAGGCCTGACCCTTGGTTCTCTGGACATCCTTTTCCAGGTCCAGGATTTCCTGCAGTCCCACGTAAGGCAGGGCGCCGGAGCCTGGATTCAGTACCAGGTATTCCCAGGTTCTTTCGGCCTCGGCTTCGGTCTGGAAGCCGGTAACGGTCAGGTAGCGCATGAATTGTTCCTTGGTTATACCACCCTGGTGGATGTTCAGGTCCATCTGGAAATCCATGACCGTCTTCAACATTAACTTTAACTGGTTGAGTCTCAGCCTGGGGTCATAGTCGCCATAGCCGGCATAGATCAGGTTCTGCTGGACGTAGATGGGCCAGCCCAGAAGAAGGGCCGGGTTGGGGAAGAGCCTGGTGATCAGGCTGGAAGACTTTCTGGTGCTAACAACCGGAACAAAACTTCCGGGGAAGACCCTCTGGGCCGTCATGACTTCCAGGTAAAAGTTGTTGTATTCTTCCAAATAATCTTTAGCTTTTTGTTCTGACCAGTCATCGGGCATGGTGGCGATTTCCACCGCGTATTTTCCCTGGGTATCATAAGCCCCGGGGCCGGTCAGCCTGACCCGGCTCAGGCCGGCGAAATAGCCGGGCATGGGCTTAATTTCCAGAGGCTCGGTCGGAACCGGGAAGAGCTTGGATTCCTGTCCGAATTTCTTGAGGCTTTCGGCCGAGGCGGCAACCTTGTTGACCAGCGCTTCCCTGGTCGGGTGGAAGACCTTGATCTTGTCAAACACGTTCTTGATGATCCGGTTCCAGATGGTATCGGGGTCTCCCTGAAGCTGCTCGATGTCAACTTCCGGGTACATCATCTTGTGCAGGGGTATGCACACCAGGAACATTTCCCGGCGGATGTTCTTGACATCGGCTTGGGCTCTATTGGCCAGCTCTTCCTGACTGATGGCCGACCCGGACAGCCGCTGGATCAGGCGACGATGGACTTCGGGGCCGAGGCGGAAATTGCCCGTGGACTTGGGCAGAAGCTCGGAGCGAAGGTATCTCTGGTAGTCTTCGAGCAGCGGGACTGCCCGGTTGAGCTCGGCCAGGAAGGCCTGCTTAACCGGGTCGGAGGCGCTGGCGGCCAGGGTCGGAGCTTCGTTCTTGTAGAAATTGATGATATGCGGCATCTGCTTCAGGGCGATCTCGGTGTAAATCTGGGCCGGGGTCTTCAGGTTGTCCTTGGCCCTCTTGATCAGGTTTGGCAGGGCTTTCAGTCTCTCGGTGGCGCTCCGCACCCGGCTGTCGGCCGGAGCGAATTCCTTGGTCAGCAGGCTGTGCAGGCCGGTGATGATGATCTCGTTGTAGAAAAGCGGGTTGTAGTCCCAGGGCAGCAGGTTTTCCAGCTTGACGAATTCCAGGTCGATATAGTCAAACAGGATGTTGAGGGCCTGCTGGTTTTCTGGTGACAGCTTGGAGCGGTCGAGCTTGATGATGTCGCTATTTATTTTTTTGATTATCTCGTCTCGCTTGTCAACGTTGGCCTGGCTGGGATCTTCCAGCTTATCATTGTATTTGTAATATCCAGCCACCGTGGCCTGAGTGGGGTAGAATTTCCAGTATTCATCAAGGTAGGTTTCCAGGATTTTCTGGAACTTGGCATCTTCCTGGCCCTGGGCCAGGGCCTGTCCCAGCGGCAGCAGCAATACAAATATGGCTGCCCCCAGCATCAAGAGTTTTGTTTTCTTCATTCCTAAGACCTCCTAGTCTCTTGATTTATCCGGCAAAAGCCTGATTTCTTTTTCAAACTTTTAGCTTATCATAAATTAATTTTTAATATCAATCCGCAATTCAAAAAATTAAAGACCTACCACCTGATAAAGGCCGAAGCCCAGGTAAACCCGGCCCCGAAAGCGGTCAGGGCGATGAGCATTCCCGGCTTGATACGGCCATCCTTAACCGCTTCTGACAGGGCTATCGGGATGGAGGCGGCGGTGGTGTTGCCGTAGCGCTGGATATTCCTGATGACCTTTTCTTCCGGGATCTTGAGACCGCGGGCCACCATCTGGGAAATCCGGTCGTTGGCCTGGTGCGGTATCAGGTAATCTATGTCAGCCACGCTGAGGCCCAGGTGTTTCAGCCCGAGCATGACCGCCTGGGGCATCTTTTCGCAGGCGTTCTTGAAGACGGTCCGGCCGTTCATCCGCGGATAGAATTTGCCCTGCTCGAAAAATTCAGTCCTGAAGGTGGGATTATCCTTTGAAGACGGTTTTTCCATCCACAGTTCGCTGACAAAGCGCCCGTCGGAAAAAAGATGACAGGACAGGACACCGCGGCCGTCGCCTGAATCGTTGGGTTCGAGAATTACCGCTCCGGCTCCGTCTCCAAACAGGACGGCCATGTCACGGCCTTCGTCGGAATAATCCAGGTTGGCCGATTGCAGTTCGGCCGCCACCAGCAGGATTTTCCTGTAGGTGCCGGTCCGGATGTACTGGTCGGCCACGGACAGGGCGTAGATGAATCCGGAGCACTGGTCGCGGACATCGAGGGCCCCGATTTCTCCCAGGCCCAGCCTGGCCTGGACCATGACTCCAATTCCGGGAAAGTAGTGGTCGGGGGACAGGGTGGCGGCGATGATGAAATCAATTTCTGATTTATCTATGCCGGCATCTTCTATGGCCCGGAGGGCGGCTTCGGTGGCCAGGTCCGAGGTTCCGACTCCCGGTTCGGCCCAGCGCCTTTCCACAATTCCGGTCCGCTCCCTGATCCATTCGTCCGAGGTGTTCATCATTTTTTCCAGGTCGAAGTTGGTGACCACCCTTGGCGGGACGTAGTGGCCGATTCCCTTGATAACAGTTCTTCTATTATCCATTGGCTAAAACTCCAATAGCATAGAATTTATGAGGCCTGTTAGGCACGCTTAAAAAAATTATCAGAAAAACTGGTTTTGATAAAGAAAAATTTATCAAAGCCAGTTATTCTCCAGGTACCAGTCCAGGGTCACTTTCAGGGCTTCCGGGAAGGACCAGGCGGTTTCAAAGCCCAGGTCGTGCTTTATTTTTTGGATATCAGCCACCCAGAACAGTTTCTCCATATCACGGCACTTGCTGAGGTTGAGGGCGCTGGGCCGGCCAGAAATCCTGGAAAAAACTTCGGAAACGCCGGAGGCGCCCCTGACCAGCCAGAGAGGAAACCTGACCGTCTTAACTTTCCGGCCGAGAATTCTGGCCGCTTCCAGACCGATTTCTTCCCAGCTTCTGGGAACCGGGTCGGCCACGTTGTAGATTTCTCCGCTCTTAAAGGGAACGTTGGCACAGAGCTCCAGGGCCCTGACCAGGTCGTCAAGGTAGCACAGGCTCATCAGGAGCTCCCGGCTGAAGGCCGGAAGCCAGCCTTTGTTCACCATCCGGAAAAGCTGGAGAAAATCACTGTCCCTCGGTCCGTAAATGGCCGCGGCCCGCAAAATAATGACCTCCATTCTATTTTTTCGCTTCAGGACTTCTTCTTCGGCCAGGAGCTTGCTGTGGCCATAGGGTGAAGCCGGGCAGGGAGGCTCATCTTCTCTGACCGGTGTGCCATCGGCCGAAGGACTCCCGGCAGCCAGGCTGCTCAGGTGGACGAACCTGGGGGCCAGGCCGTCTTTTTCCAGTTTTTCCAGCAAGCTTGCCGTTCCGCCCTGGTTTACAGTATAATAATCGCGCGGTTTCAGGGCCTTGGTCAGCCCCGCCAGATGGAAGACCACCTGACAGCCGGCCGGCAGGTCTGGCAGATTAAAAAGGTCACCTTCCAGGAGCACCAGGTTTTCAGCCTGCTTCAACCAGCTGAGCTTGGCCGGGTTCCGGACCAGGGCGTGGACGCGATGGCCTGCGGCCAGCAGCCGTTCTACCAGCCGGCTGCCGATGAACCCGGTCGCCCCGGTGACCAGAGAAATCATGCCCTGATTTTAGACCAGGCCGGGCAGCCGGTCAATTGAAGTTGAAAAAAATCGGTTAAAAAGGTAATAAATAATAACCGTTAACAACAAGCAAGTGAAAACGTCAGGAGGACGCGATGGATATTTTTGACAAGTGTTATGAATTCAGCCGGGCTGAAGAAGTCATGGCCGCGGGGCTCTATCCCTATTTCACCCCGATTTCCGAAGCCAGGGGCAACCGGGTCAAGGTCCGGGGCCGGGAGATGATCCTGATCGGCTCCAACAACTACCTGGGTCTGATCGACCACCCCAAGGTCATGCAGGCCGCCAAGGAGGCTATCGACCGCTACGGCGTGGCCACCTGCGGTTCCAGGTTTCTGACCGGAACGATTGACCTGCACGAGATCCTGGAAGAAAGGCTGGCCCGGTTCATGAATAAAGAAGCCGCGGTTACCTTTTCCACCGGCTACCAGACCAACCTGGGAATCATCTCCTCGTTGGCCGGCAAGGACGACGTGGTCATCACCGACCGCATGGACCACGCCAGCATCATCGACGCCTGCCGCCTGTCCAAGGCCGAGGTCAAGAAATTCAAGCACAATGACCTTCACGACCTGGAAAGAGTTCTGTCCGAGATTCCTGATAATAAGGGCAAGCTGATCGTGGTGGACGGGGTGTTCAGCATGGAAGGCGACATCGCCGACCTGCCGGGCATCGTCCCGCTGGCCAAAAAATACAAGGCCAGGATAATGGTCGATGATGCCCACGGTTTGGGAGTGCTGGGAAAGCATGGCCGGGGGACAGCCGAGCATTTCGGTCTCGAAGACGAGGTGGACCTGGTCATGGGCACCTTCAGCAAGTCATTTGTCTCCATCGGTGGCTTCGTGGTCGGCACGAAAAAGGTGGTCAGTTACATAAAACATCATGCCCGCTCCCTGATCTTCAGCGCGGCGGCCACGCCGGCCTCGGTGGCCGCGGTCCTGGCTGCCCTGGAAGTCATAGAAACCGAACCGGAAAGAAGGGAGAGACTGTGGCAGGTGACCAATTTCATGAGAGAAAGTTTCCAGAAGCTGGGCTTCAATACCGGTCCCAGCCAGACCCCCATCATTCCTATCTTAATTGGCGACGACGAGAAGTGTTTTGCCATGTGGAAAACCCTCAGGGATGAAGGCATCTTCACCACTCCGGTCATCCATCCGGCCGTTCCCCACGGACAGGCCCTGATTCGCACCAGCTATTCGGCCAACCATACCGATGAAGAGCTCCATTTAATCCTGGCTGCTTTTGAGAAATGCGGCCGGGCCCTGGGCATAATTCCCTGAGCTGGAAGAACGAGCTTAGAGGGGTCGGGCATGTCCTTTTTCCTTCGGTCTAAGTGCCAAAAATTTTCTATTCTGGTTCTGACCTTACTGGTTTTGGGCCTGACCTCACTTGGGGCGGCCACCAAAATTATGCCCCTGTCCCAGGTCAAGCCGGGAATGAAGGGAACCGGGCGTAGCGTCTTTGCCGGGCGCCAGGTTGACAATTTTGAAGCCGAAATACTCGGAGTCATGCAGAATGTCCAGCCCGGAAGAAGCTGGATTCTGGCCCGGCTCAAAGGCCAGGGCCTGGAGAATACCGGGGTCATCGCCGGGATGAGCGGCAGCCCGGTTTATGTCGAGGGGCAATTAATCGGAGCCGTGGCCTTCAGCTATGCCTTTGCCCGCGAAGCCATTGCCGGCATTACCCCCATAGAAGAAATGCTGGCCATGAGCGGGAGCAGTCAGGCGACCCGGTCACCGGCTGGATTGCCCTCGGCTTTCAGCCCTGAAGTCCTGACCCAGGAAGAACTGGGCCGGGCCTACCAGGAGCTGGCCTTCACCGGCGGCAATACCCAGCTTCCTGACCGGGCCTTTGTTCCGGTTAAGATTCCGCTCATCTTTTCCGGATTTTCCGAGCGGGCCTTCCGCCAGTACCAGTCTTTTTTCAGCCGGCAAAATTTCCAGCCGGTCCTGGGCGCCGGTCGCACTTCCGGACAGGCTCTTAACCTGACCCCACAGCCGGTTACTCTGAGCGAAGGCCAGGCGGTGGGAGTGCAGCTCATGACCGGCGACCTCGACCTGACTGCGGTGGGCACGGTAACCTACGTGGACGGTAAAAGGATACTGGCTTTTGGACATCCTTTTTATAATCTCGGCCCGGTTGATTACGGTCTGACCACGGCCGAAGTCCTGGCGGTGGTGCCCAGCCTGGAAAGTTCCTTCAAGCTGGCCTCAACCGGTCAGCTCATCGGCCGGGTGCTTCAGGACCGCACCAGCGGGGTCCTGGCCGAAATCGGTGCCCTGCCACGTTATATTCCACTTAATGTTGAAGTCCAGGATAGCCCGGTCAGTCAGAAACAGTTCAAGCTGAAACTGGTCAACGACCAGGTGCTGACCCCGGCCCTGGTCAATCTGGCCCTTTATACTGTCCTCACCACCGAGGAACGTTCCTATGGGAACCTGTCGGTGGATTTTGAAGCCGATTTATTCCTGGAAGGGGGACAGAGCGTCCACCTGGAAGACTTGTTCAGCGGAAACATGGACAGTGCCAGCACCAGTCTCTCCGGGCTGGTGGCGGCCGTGGTCTACATGCTCAAGAATAACGAGTTCAAGGAGGTCGGCCTCAGCCAGGTTGAGGTCAAGGTCAGGGTGGTGGAGCAGCTGCGGACGGCCACCCTGGAAAAGGTTCTGCTGGATAAATATGAAGTTCAACCCGGCGAGGTCATCCAGGTCAAGACCTATTTTCGGACCCAGGGCAACGACCTGAAAACGGAAGAGGTGGAATTCATGGCTCCGTCGCTTCCACCGGGAACAGAGTTCGAACTGGTGGTGGCCGAGGCCAGCTATATCCAGCAACTGGAGCGGAGCCTTTACCGGATACAGGATTTCCGGCCGAGAAACCTGAACCAGCTCATCAGGTTGCTGGGCAACCTGCGGAAAAACAACCGGATCTATTTCAAGGTGGTGGCCCCCAGGCCCGGACTTTTTCTCAAGGGCGAGGAGCTACCCAACCTGCCCCCCAGCTTGAAAAACATGTTCACTTCTCCCCGGGCTTCTACCTCCAACCTGACCGAAATTAACAGGTCAACCCTGACCGAGTACCAGCTGCCGGTTCCCTATGTTTTTCGGGGCGCCCTGACCATACCCATCAGGATGAAAAAGTAGGTGGCGGGAAAGAACTTTCGGCATATATAAATATATTAAGGTAGGCTTAGCAATGAAAAAAAGGTTATCTCTTGCCCTGACAATAATGACCGTGCTGCTTTTGGTCTCTCACCTCCAGGCCGTGGTTCCCAGAAAATGGGAATTGCGCTCCAAGGACGATTTTCTGAAGGGCAAATTTTCCGGGACTTCTCTCTCCTCCGATGGAGTTCTGTCTATCGGCCCGAAGCTGGAAAAGCTGGAACTCCCGGCCGAAGAATTTTATCTTTCCCTGGCCCAGGGCTCTGACGGAAGTTATTACCTTGGCACAGGCCACGGCGGTAAGATTTACCGTTTGACCCGGGATAAAAAGGCCGAGCTTTATTTCCAGACGGCCGAACTGGACGTGACCGCCCTGGCGGTGGATTCTAAGGGAGTCCTGTACGCCGGGACTTCCCCCAACGGCAAGATTTATAAGATAACTGCCAGCAACAAGGGCGAGGAGTTCTTCAACCCCCAGGAACGTTATATCTGGGACCTGGTGCTGACCGAAAAGGGGAACCTGCTGGTCGCGGTCGGGGAGAGCGGTGGGATCTATGAAGTCAACCCGGCCGGAGCCGGAAGGCAACTGTTCAAGGCCCGGGATAACCATATTCTCTGCCTGATACAGACCGCGGGCGGGGACCTGCTGGCCGGAAGCGGCGGGCGTGGCCAGCTTTACCGGATATCGGCCTCGGGCCGGGCCAGTGTCATTTTTGATTCTGGTTATGAAGAGGTTAGAAACGTGGTCCTGGACCGCGAGGGCAATATCTACCTGAGCGCCGGCGGAGCTCCTTCCAAGCCGGTGTCCACGGTCAGCCCGGCTGCCAAGGCTACACCGACCAAGGCCGACGCCGAGGTCAGCGTGGTGGTTTCGGCCGTGGCTGCGGCCCTGGAAACCGACCTCGAAATTCCAGAAACTACGTCCAGGGGCAAAGCTCCAGGACCCATTTCCGGGGCGATTTTCCAGGTCACCCCGGATGGATTGGCCAGGAAGCTCTGGAGCTCGACGGAAGAAATCGTCTACAGCCTGGTCTATGATGCTGACAGCCAGAAGCTGGTCCTGGGCACCGGCAACCAGGGCCGCCTGTATTCACTCGACCGCCAGGGCGGATTGGAACTCCTGGCCCAGTCAAGCTCGGAACAGGTCTACGGACTATTTCAATTCAATAAGCAGACCCAGGTTCTCGGTAATAATCCCTGTTTCCTGGGACTTCTCCAGCCCGGCCAGAATTTTTCCGGAGATTATCTGAGCCCGGTGCTGGATGCCAGGATACTTTCCAACTGGGGTCGGCTGAGCTGGGAAGCTGAACTTCCCCAGGGAGCTTCCCTCCAGATTCAATCCAGGAGCGGCAACACGGCCGAACCCGATGACACCTGGAGCGATTGGTCTCCGCCTTACAGCCGGCCGGATGAAAAAGTCTTGAGCCCTTCAGGTCGCTACCTCCAGTTAAAAATCAGTTTGAAGAATCCGGGCGGAGCCAAATCCCCCCGGGTCCAGAAGTTACTGGTCTTTTACCTTCAGGCCAATGTGGCCCCGGTCATAGACAAATTGGAAGTGCTTCCGGCCAACCAGGTTTTTATCAAGCCGCCTGAACAGGACGAAGTCATCCTCGGTCTGGATGAGGCCTCACTTGAAGGGGCCCGGCGCAAGGATGAAACCAGCCTTTACCTGACGCCCAAGAAGGCCGAGCGCCAGGGCTTCCGGACGATTACCTGGGAAGCCTCTGATGAAAATGAAGACAGACTGGCTTTCAATATTTACCTGAAAAGGGAAGGCGAGAACAACTGGAGGCTGATGCAGGAAAAAGTATCGGATAAAGTTTTTTCCTTCGATACCAGGAATTTTCCAGACGGGACATACTGGTTGAAGGTTGAAGCCACCGACCTGCCGTCCAACCCTCCTGGCACCGAGAAGAAGGCCGAGAAGCTGAGCCAGGCCCTGGTCATAGATAACTCGCTGCCGGTCATCAAGAACTTCCTGGCCAACCGGAGCGGTGATTCCCTGGAAGTGAGCTTTGTGGCCGAGGATTCCTATTCTTACATTGAGGAAGTAAAATTCCTGGTCAGGCCGGGGGACTGGCAGGTGGTTTTCCCGGTGGACGGGCTGTGCGATTCCCGCAGCGAGAATTTCAAGTTCAGCCTGAAGGTCCCGGCTGGTTCCGACAACCTGCTGCTCATCAGGGTCCGGGACAGCTTCGGCAACGTCGGGGTGCACCAGCACCGCTTTTAAGCTCGCTGTCGGCCGGGTGCTATTTGGTCTTCACTCTTTCCAGGTACTTGTCTTCCCTGGTATCGACCCTGATGACATCTCCCTCTTTAATGAACTGAGGCACCTGAATAACCAGGCCGGTTTCCAGCTTGGCTGGCTTGTTGATGGCGGTCTGGGTGGCTCCTTTCAGTATCGGTTCGGTCTCCACCACCTTCAGGTCGACGGTGTTGGGCAGGTGGATGCCGACCGGTTGACCTTCGTAGAATTCGATGGTCAGGACCATGTCCGGCAGGAGGTAATTAACCCCGTCGCCGATGGCTTCCAGGTCCAGCTTGATCTGCTCGTAGGTCTGGAGGTTCATGAAATAGAACTCATCCCCGCTCCGGTAGAGAAAGACCATTTCCACCTCTTCCAGGTAGGCCTGTTCCACCCGGTCTTCGGACCGGAAGCGGTATTCCAGCTGCGAACCGTCCTTGATGTTGCGGAGCTTGGTCTGGACCATGGCCTTCCAGCGCCCGGGGGTTATTAGCTGGTAGTCCATGACCCGGTAGAGCTGTCCTTCCATTTTGATGATCATGCCTTTTCTTATCTTGGTCGCGTCAATCATCGAGCTTCCTCCTGGGCTGAGCCGGTAAAAATACCGGGCCCTCGCAAATTGGATTTGATCAAGCCAAAGAGAAATTGAAGTTATATTTTACAACAAATCAGGGATTTGTCCATTGCCCGTGGCTATAATGAAGATTCCACGGTCAGGCCGGAATCTGGCCTGATGATGTAGGGCCGCCCGCCGGCCCGCTCGATGGCCCGGGCCACCGCTTCCGGGTCGTCGGGAGCATAGGCAAACATGCAGCCGCCGCCACCCGAGCCGTTGATCTTTCCGCCCAGGGCCCCGTTTTCCAGGGAGGCTTTGAGCAGGCGGTCAATCTTCGGGGTGGAGATGCCCACCAGTTCTCGGAGCACCGTCTGCTGCTCGGTCAGCAGCCGGCCAAACTCCACAGGGTCAAAAACCGGCGACTGGAAGATCTTCAGGCCCTCGGCTGTCAGCATCCGGTTGAGAACGGCCCCGTGAAGCGGTTTCCTTATTTCCGGCGGCAGGTTCCGGCTGAGGTTCAGAATTTCCTGTTCGCTCACGGAGGCCAGGTTAAGTCCTGGATTTTCCGTCCTTAATATTTCCAGGCCCCTGGTCACCCTTTCCCGGACCGAACCCAGGGTGCCGGTGGTGTCCTTTTTTTCCAGTGAATCTCCCAGGACAAAGGTCCCGGGCGGGGAGGGCAGGCGGGTTATTTTCAATCCCCCGGCGAATTGAATCCAGACGGTTCCGCCCAGGGCCGAGGTGTAATGGTCCATCATTCCCCCCGGTTCCCTGAACTCAAGCACTTCTGCCCGGTGGGCCAGCTCGGCCACGGCTTCGGGTGTCGGGGCCAGGTCAAGCCGGCCGCAGGCCTCCAGCAGGAACCTGGTCCAGGCTACCACCATGGCTGAAGAACTGGAGGTGCCGGCGTTGATGGGAATCTCACCGTGCATGGTAATTTCCCAGCCCTGCCCGAAGCGGGCTCCCAGCCGCAGCAGGATGTTGACCGCGCTTCGCAGGTAATCCCGCGGCTTGAGATAGGTCAGCTCTGACTCAGGGATAAAGCTATCTTCTTCATTTATGTCCGGCAGATGGATATGAAATCCAGCGTCAGGACGGGGAAATCCCATAACATAGAATCTCAGGCTGATGGCCGAAGCGATCACATCCAGGTCCAGGTAATCCTGGTGTTCGCCGAACAGGCAGATTCTTCCTGGCGAGGAAACCCGGAGCGAAAACGATTGTTTATTCATTTCAGCATCGCTGGAAAGAAAATCAGGCTTAAAATCTATCCCAGTGGCCGGCTTCTGTCAATTTCATTTCTGCTTTTGAACCTCGGTTGATTTATTCCCTGAAATTTTTTATAAAGAGTTTTCTGTTGAATTATGAAAGGCCAGTTATGAAAATCATTTTCCTGGGAACCGGTGGAGCGGTTCCTACAGCCACCCGGGATAATACCAGCTTTCTTCTGGAAGCGGCCGGAGAGCTCTGGCTGGTAGATTGCCCCGGTTCCCTGACTCAAAAAATTATCAAGGCGGGGCAGAAGCCGCAGCAGGTTTCAGCCATATTTATAAGCCACATTCATGCCGACCACGTTTACGGCCTGCCGGCTTTTGTCCACAGCCTGATGCTGGAAGAAAAGACCGTTCAACTTTTCGGCTCGGCCGAGACGGTTGAATTCTGCCTGGGCCTGCTGGACCTCTTTGGTTTAAGAAAAGAGAAAATCTCTTACCGGGTGAAGCCGGTGGTGCTGGCTCCCGGTCTTAAAATTGAATTCTCTCCCGGGCTGTCCGTAACCGGCTGGCCGGTGCCGCACCATTCTTCTTCCCTGGCCCTGAACTTTGAAACTCCTGAAGGTCGAATTGTCTACTCTGGCGATACACCCATTCATCAACCCCTGTTTGAGCGGGCGGCCGGGGCTGATTGTCTTATACATGACTGCAGCACTCCCTCCCGCTACCTGGACGAGTTGCCCTTCCTGCGGGCCATGCACACTAACGCCCTGGAACTGGGGCGAGCGGCGGCCGGGGCTGGCCTCGGGACTCTCGTTCCCTGCCATTTTTTCAGCGACCTGGATTTTTCTCCAAAAGAAGTGGAAACTGAGATCAGGCAGAATTACAGTGGCCGGCTGTTCATACCGGAAGATTTTTCCTGCCTGGAGCTGGAGCCTTGAGACCTGGAATTGATAAAAGGGCTAAAATAGAAAGTGAACCGGGCCCGGTTCATTACGGGCCGGGTGTTCGGAAAAATGCCGGAGCTCCGGTTAGAGTCCCGGGACGAGGCCCTTTCCGGACGGGAGGTTATTTAACGAAGGGGAAGTACCGCATGAAGAAGACCTTATTCAAGATTTTTCTTCTTATTCTGTCGGGCGGCCTGATGCTAACTGGCTGCCAGAAGCAAGGAGGAACCATGGCCGACACCATTCTCATAAACGGGCATATCTGGACCGCCAGCCAGTCAGCTCCCGAAGTTGAGGCCCTGGCCATAGTTCAGAACAGGATCGTCAAGACCGGCACCAGTTCCGAGATAAAAAGGCTGGCCGGTCCCGGGACCCGGGTCCTGGACCTCCAGGGCCGGCTGGTATTACCCGGCTTTATCGATGCCCATACCCATTTTCTGAACGGCGGCCTGGCCCTGCGTTCGGTCAGGCTAAGGGACTGCCGCAGCCGGGAAGAGTTTGTCAGCCGGATTGCGGCCAAGGCCCGCGAGCTTCCGGCCGGGAGCTGGATCCTCAACGGCGACTGGGACCATGAACAGTTTTCCCCGCCGGTTCTTCCGACCAGGGAGTGGATTGACGCGGTAACTCCTGACCACCCGGTCTGCGTCAACCGTTTTGATGGACACATGGTGCTGGTCAATTCTCTGGCCCTGAAGCTGGCCGGAATCGACAGAAAGACGGTTGCCCCTGAGGGCGGGGAAATCGTCAGAGATCCGAAGACCGGGGAGCCAACCGGGATACTCAAGGATGCCGCTGCGGACCTGGTTTATGCAGTCATTCCCGCACCCTCTTTGGAAGAGAAAAAGGAAGCGGTCAGGATTGCCCTGAAAGAAGCGGCCGTTCACGGGGTCACTTCCATTCATGACATGTCGGATGCTTCGAGCTTTGAAGTCTACCAGGAACTTCTCAGCGCTGGCCAGCTGACAGCCAGGCTTTATGTTTACATTCAAATCCCTGAAATCGACAGCTTCCTCCGGCTTAAAATAAAATCTGGCTTCGGGCATCCTTTCCTGCGGCTGGCCGGGCTCAAGGGTTTTGTCGATGGTTCCCTGGGTTCTTCCACAGCCCTTTTCTTCGAACCTTATTCCGATAACCCCCGGGCCTACGGGCTGCTGGCCTCCCACATGTTTCCCGAAGGGATTATGGAGCAGAGGTTGAGGCAGGCCGACCGGGCCGGGCTTCAGGTGGCCATTCACGCCATCGGCGACCGGGCCAACGCCATCCTGCTGGACATGATGGAAAAAATATTTGCTGAAAATGGACCCCGGGACCGGCGCTGGAGAATAGAACACTGCCAGCACTTAAGGAGGGCCGATATCGACCGTTATGGCCGACTGGGATTGGTGGCTTCGGTCCAGCCTTACCACGCCATTGACGATGGCTGCTGGGCAGAAAGGAAAATAGGACCGGAGCGGGCCAGAACCACTTACGCCTTTAAGTCGCTGCAACAGGCAGGGGCGGTTCTGGTGTTTGGTTCTGACTGGACGGTGGCTCCGCTTGATCCTCTGACCGGAATATACGCCGCCGTTACCCGGAGAACCCTTGATGATAAAAATCCGGGTGGCTGGATACCCGAAGAAAAAATCACCCTGGAAGAGGCCATCAGGTCTTACACCATCCGGGCCGCCTATGCTGAATTTTCAGAGAAAGAAAAGGGTTCGCTGGAACCGGGAAAGCTGGCCGACCTGGTCGTTCTGGACCGGGACCTGTTCCGGATTGAGCCAGAAGAAATCCTTAAGACCGGGGTGGTGCTGACCATGGTTGACGGGCGGATTGTCCATTCCAGCCCGGACTTCATCTTTGATGAAAAGCAGAAATAGCTTGACCGAAAAAGTAGAAACAATACTGGCCTCTCTGCCGGCGGAGAGGAGACACCTGGTTCTCTTCCTGCACCGGGTTCAGCAGGAGTTAGGCTACATACCCGGAGAAGCCCTGAGGATGGCGGCCGATTATTTTGCCGTGTCTCCAGCCGAGGTTTACGGACTGGTCACCTTTTACTCGGCTTTCAGGCTTAAGCCCGGCTGCCGGCACGAGATAACCGTCTGCCAGGGAACCGCCTGTCATGTCCGGGGGGCACCGGAACTGGCCGCGGAGTTATCGCGCCTGCTGGGAGTAAGGCCCGGCCAGGAAAACCCGGAAAAAGGCGTGAGCCTCAGGACGGTGAATTGCCTTGGCTGTTGCGCCCTGGCCCCGGTGGTGGTGGTGGACGGGGAATATAAGGGCAGGGTTCAGAAAGAACAAGTTCCGAAAATCCTGGAAAAACTAACCGTAAAGACATGATTGACCAGAAGAAAAGGTTGAGGACGGTCGGCGAGCTGCGGGCCCTCAGGTCCGGCCTCCAGGCAGCTTTAAAACCGAAACGCCTGGTTAGCGTCTCGGCTGCCAGCTGTGGCCGGGCCTCCGGGGCGCTGGCCGTGGCCTCGACCCTGGCCGAAGAAATAAAAAAGCGAGGACTTGAAGGGTCGGTGGAGCTGCGTCTTACCGGCTGTCATGGCCTGTGCCAGCTTGAGCCCGACGTGGTCATCTTTCCCGAAAAAATTTTTTATCCTAACCTGACTCCGGAAAAAGTTCCACTGGTGGTGGAGGAAACCCTGGTGCACGGACGGGTGATTCCCGAGCTGGCTTTCAAGGAGAGTTCGGGTCACCAGGTTTTCCCGCGGCTGGATGATTTGCCCTTTCTTAAAAAACAGGTTCGCTGGCTGCTCGACCGGCAGCTCGTCCTCGACCCGGGTCAGCTGGAAAGCTACCTGGAGCATGGAGGGTTCCTGGCCCTGGAGAAGGTGCTATCGGGGATGTCTCCGACGGAAGTTATTAACCTGGTCATGGCTTCAGGGTTGCGGGGTCGGGGCGGGGCCGGTTTTCCCACCGGTCTCAAGTGGCGCCTGGCCCGGGAAGCCGGCCAGGCAGAAAAATATTTAATCTGCAACGGAGATGAAGGAGACCCGGGAGCTTACATGGACCGGGGACTTCTGGAAAGCAATCCGTTCAGCATAATAGAAGGAATGATAATCGGAGGATACGCGGTCGGTGCGGCCCGGGGTTTCATCTATATCAGGGAGGAGTACCCCCTGGCCCTGGAGCGGGTCTCAACTGCCCTGGATGGGGCCAGGGAAGCCGGGCTCCTGGGGGATAATATCCTGGGCAGCGATTTTTCATTTGACCTGGAGCTGGTCAGGGGAGCTGGAGCCTTTGTTTCCGGCGAGGAAACGGCTCTCATAGCTTCCATCGAAGGCCGCCGGGCCTTTCCCCGGCAGAGGCCGCCTTTTCCGGTGGTTCGGGGCCTGTGGGGTCGGCCCACGGTCATCAATAACGTTGAAACCTGGGCCAACGTGCCATTGATAGTTCTGAATGGCCCGGCCTGGTTCTCGTCGGTTGGAACCGCCGGCAGCAAGGGCACCAAGATATTTTCACTGGTCGGCAAGGTCAGGTATACCGGCCTGGTCGAAGTCCCGTTCGGATTGACTCTAAGGGAGGTCATAGAAGAAGTGGGGGGCGGCCCGGAGCCCGGGCGGAGCATAAAAGCCGTCCAGACCGGTGGGCCGTCGGGCGGGTGCCTGCCGGCCTCCCTTTTCCACCTGCCGCTGGACTATGAGAGCCTGCAGGCCGCTGGCTCCATCATGGGCTCGGGGGGCATGATCGTCATCGATGAGAATACCTGCATTGTCGACCTGATCCTTTATTTTCTTCGTTTTGCCCGGGAAGAATCCTGCGGCCAGTGTGCACCCTGCCGCCTGGGCACTGCCCGGATGACCGGGATTCTGGAAAGAATAACCCGGGGTGAGGGCCGCCCGGAAGACCTGGAGCTTCTGGCCAGGGCTGGCTGGACCATGCGGGAAGCTTCACTGTGCGGCCTGGGACGGACGGCGGCCAACCCGGTCCTCAGCGCCCTTCGTTATTTCCGGGATGAGCTGGAAAGGCACGTGGTGGACAGGGAATGCCCGGCCGGGGTCTGCCGGGGCCTGATTTCTTACCTGATAGATAAGAGCCGCTGCACCGGTTGTTTGCTCTGCCTCGACTCCTGTCCGGTGGCGGCCATAGCCGTGGCCGATGACGGTTACCCGACGATTGACCAGAAGCTGTGCACCAGGTGTGGCGCCTGCCTGGCGGCCTGCCCGCCCGGAGTTTCGGCGGTCACGAAACTGAACAGGAAAGAAAATCGGGCCGGGGAAAAGCCTGGAGAGGATTGAAATGCCGGAGCCGGTTATCAAGCTGAAAATCAACGGGATGGCAGTCGAGGCCCGTCCCGGGATGACCGTCCTGGAATGTGCCCGCAGCCACGGCCTGTTCATTCCATCCCTGTGTGACCTGGAAGGGCTACCGGCCTTTGCCGGCTGCCGGCTGTGCCTGGTGGAAATAGCCAGGCGGCCCCACCGCTCTCCGGCCTGTCAGACCCTGGTCGAAGAAGGCATGGAGATTGTCACCAGCTCGCCGGCACTGGAAGAGCTCCGCCTGGCCACCTTTGAGCTGATTCTCAGCGAGCATCCCTATTTCTGTCTTATGTGCCAGGAGAAAGCGGGCTGTGATGAGCTCAAGACCACCATGGTCAAGGCCCTGGAGCCGGGTGGCTGCCTGTTCTGTCCAAGAGATGGAGACTGCGAGCTGCAACGAGTGGCCGAGTACCTGAAGCTCAAGAGGGTGGCCTACGAGTTCGAGGACCGGGGGCAGTCGCTCTGGCAGTCCGACCCCTTTCTAACCCATAACCCCAACCTCTGTATTCTGTGCGGCCGCTGCGTCCGGGTCTGCTCCGAGGTCAGGGGAGAAAACGTTCTCAGTTTCATCGGTCGGGGGCCACAGACGGCCATCGGCACCTTTCTGGAACGGAACCTTAGAGAATCGGATTGCAGCTTTTGCGGGGCCTGCCTGGACGTCTGCCCGGTGGCCGCTTTCAGCGAACGGGGAGTGACCGCGGTCCGGGGCCGCCGGATATATGAACATTCATTCATATGTCCGCTGTGCGGCTCGCTCTGTGAACTTGAAGCCGAGTACCTGGAAGATGCCCGGCTTCGAAGGATTATCCCGGAAAGCAGTGGCGGGCCGGTTCATGGCCTGGCCTGTGCCCGGGGCCGGTTCGGGCTAAGGGAAATAGACGACCTGGTGCGGGGAGAATTATTCCCGGTATTGCAAGAAGACCGCCGGCTTCTTTCTGTTACCTGGGAAGAGGCCCTGGCTGCTGCGGGCAGTTTGTTAAAGAAATATCGCCCCGAGGGAATTGCCCTGGTTTCTTCAGGTTCCGTGACCGCCGACTCTCTTCTGGCCTTTTATCAGCTCGGTCATCTTCTCCGGACAGATAACCTTTATTATTTCTACCCGGAAGCTTTTCTGGACAGAATTGCTGCTTTCGAAAATCAGCACGGGATTGAAGTCCGGCGCAAGGTTGATTTTAAGGAATTAGAAAGATACCGGACTTTTGTCCTGGTGGATACCGACCTCAAGTCGGAAGCGCTGGCCTTCTGGCTGGAAGTAAAGAAGGAACTGCGGCGGGGAGCCAGGCTGCTGGTTCTGGATTCCGGCTTAAATGGCTGTGGACAGACCGCCGGAGTTAACCTGAGATGCCTTCCCGGGAAGGAAGCTGAAGCCCTGCTGGCGCTTTTAAAAAGAGTTGTCCTAAAATCGCCGCAGCTGAGCTTTTATGCCGGTTACCACCGTCTTCTGGATGAGCTTAACTCCTGGCCGGAAGAGCGATTGACCAGGGAGAGCGGGCTCGGGCAGGCCGAGCTGGACCGGGCGGCCGAAATCTTGCTGGGCTCGTCTCCGGCACTTTTCATTTTTGGGGAAAGATTTCTGCGCCAGCCACGTTGGGCGGAGAACCTGGCCGCCCTCTGGAATCTCCAGCTTCGCCTGGAGTCCGGGCTGCTGCCGGTTACCGGGAAAGCCAATGAGCTCCTGATTCCAGGGTTCAAGAACCTTTTCGGCCTGAAGACTCTGACCAGTACGGAAAAGATTGAGGAGGCTATCAGGGCTGGCCAGATAAAGGCGCTGTATGTGCTTGGCGACCTTCCACTGGAAGATAAACCGGAGTTGTTGATTGTGCAGAAGCCTTTGAGGTCGGGCCTGGCTGAGAAGGCCGACATCTTTTTTACTTCGGGGAGCTGCCTGGAAAGCGGCGGTTTTCTGGTAGACCTGGCCGGGCGTATTAAATGCGGCCCCCGGGAATTACGGATTCCTGGAACGGAAACGAGGCCGGCTGATATCGACATAATTTCCAGGCTGGCCGAGACTCTGGGACAGAGTTTGGAAATAGAGGGCTACCGCGGAATCCTGGAGTCCATGCTGGGCGAGGAGCCGGCCAGAAACCGGGGCGGATCGTTAAGCTACCTGCCGATGTTAGCTGTTTTCCGGGAGCCCGGGAAGTCGACCGAATTTGAAATCGGCACCACGGGCAGGCCGGAAGAGCTTGAGGTAATAGTCGGCGATAGCCTTGACCACTACGGGGGCCTGGCCATGGCCAACTTGAGCCCGGGCTTTAAGGCCATCCGTAATCCGGACTGGCTGTGGCTTAATCCCCGGGATGGTGATAGGCTGGGCTTTATGGAAGGTCAGAAGGTGGTGCTGGAAACAGCCGATGGGGGCCTGGCCCTTGAAGTTAAATACTCTTCAGGGCTCAGGCCGGGAACTGCTTTCATCTGCCCGGTGCTCGATGATTCCAAGAAAATTAAGCTTTTCGGTCAGGGAATAATCAAAGGAACGGTAAGAATAAAAAATGAATAGAGTGGTACTTAGCGAGAGACTGGTGCCCAACCTTTACAGGCTGGTACTGGAAGCCCCGGAGGTGGCCTCCGCGGCCCGGGCCGGACAGTTTGTCATGGTTATTCCCGATGGCAGGGGCGAGAGAATTCCGATTAACCTGGCTGATTGGGACCGGGAGCGGGGAACGGTTGACCTGGTCTTCCTGAACCTGGGGGCCAGCACCAGGAAGCTGGCTGCCCTGAAGCCGGGGGAGGCGGTGGAAGGCCTGGCCGGTCCGCTCGGACGGGCACCAGAAGTTTCTGGCCCGGGGGCGGTGCTTCTGGCCGGCGGCTGTTATGGAATCGGTGGGCTTTATCCCCTGGCCAGGGAACTCAAACAGGCCGGCCGCAAAGTAATTTTTCTGGCTGAGGCCCGCAGCCCGGCTTATCTTTACTGGGAAGAGAAAATCAGGAAATATGTGGATGAATTCCTGACCATGTTCCGGGAGGATTGTCTGGGTTCAGGACAGAACTTTAAAGAATTGGTGGGTGGAGTCATATCCAAACACCCGGATATTGCCCTGGTCATGGTCATGGGCTGCAGTTATCTTCTGTTCAAATTTTCGGAAGCTACCACCGGTTCCGGTCTTAAGACCCTGGTCAGCCTGAACCCGATCATGGTGGACGGGACCGGAATGTGCGGGGCCTGCCGGGTGTCGGTTGGCGGCCGCACCTATTTTGCCTGCGTCGACGGGCCCTGGTTTGAGGCCGGCGACCTCGACTGGCAGGAATACTTCAACCGCAGGAAAGCCTTCCTGTCCCAGGAAGAGCAGGCCCTGGCCCGGCTCGACCGGGAATTCTGGAAAAGGACGGAGTGACCCGGTCATGAGCAGAACCGACAGGCTGGAACCCGGACAGGCCGAAAGGCTTTTTCGCGAGCGGGAAAAAGACTGGCGAAAAGCCCTGCGCCGGGAACTTTCCATCCAGAAAAGACTGTCCATCGAGCGCCAGCCGATGCCGGAGCAGGAGCCCCGGGTCAGGGTTCACAACTTCAAAGAAGTCAACCTCGGTTATGCTTTGGAACTGGCCAGGGCCGAAGCCCGCAGATGCCTCGATTGCGGCCAGCCCGGATGCGTGGCCGGTTGTCCGGTGGCCATTGACATTCCAACTTTTATCAAGTACATCGAGGCCGGGGAACTGGAAAAGGCCCTGGAAAAAATCCGCGAGACCAATGGCCTGCCGGCCATCTGCGGCCGGGTCTGCCCACAGGAAGTCCAGTGCGAGAAGGACTGCAACCTGGTGCGGGCCGGAAAGGCCCCGGTGGCCATCGGCCATCTTGAAAGGTTCGTGGCCGATTATCTCTGCCTGAGAGAAGAAGCGGGCGCGGGAATCTCTTCCAGCCTTGAGCTTGCCCGGCGGCCGGAAAAAATTGCCGTGGTCGGTTCCGGTCCCGGGGGCCTGACCGCCGCGGCCGACCTGGCCCGGCTGGGATACCGAGTTACGGTGTTTGAAGCCCTCCATCTCCCGGGGGGAGTCCTGGCCTACGGCATACCCGAATTCCGCCTGCCCCGGGAAATTCTACAGTCAGAGATCAATTTCATCAGGGCCCTGGGAGTTGAGATCAAGACCAATTTCATCGTCGGCCGGACGGCCAGCCTGGAAGATTTGCGCCAGGACGGTTACCGGGCCTTTTTCCTGGGAACTGGAGCCGGGCTCCCGTCCTTCATGAACATTCCCGGTGAAAACCTGCTCGGCGTCTATTCGGCCAACGAGTACCTGACCCGGGTCAACCTGATGAAGGGCTTCCGCTTTCCGGAGTTTGACACCCCGGTGCCCCGGGCCCGCAGGGCGGCGGTCATCGGTGGCGGCAACGTGGCCATGGATGCGGTGAGAACGGCCCTGCGGCTGGGAGCTGAACAGGCCACCATCTATTACCGCAGGTCCAGGGCTGAGATGCCGGCCAGGGTGGAAGAGGTCAAGCATGCCGAGGAAGAGGGTATCATTTTCAATTTTCTGACCGTCCCGGTCCGGTTCCTGGGAAACGACCGGGGCCAGTTACGGGGAATGGTTCTGCAGAAACTGGCCCTGGGTGAACCCGATTCTTCCGGGCGACCGAGGCCGGTGCCCATTCCCGGTTCGGAATTCGAAGTGGAAGTTGACCTGGCGGTGGTGGCCATCGGCCAGAGTCCAAACCCGCTGCTGATTAAACAGCTTCCCGGGTTGAAACTCGGGCGCTGGGGAAATGTTGAGGTCGATTTCCAGACCATGGCCACCAGTCTTCCTGGGATTTACGCTGGCGGAGATGCGGTCCGGGGTGGGGCCACGGTCATCCTGGCTATGGGCGATGGACGTCGGGCAGCCCGGGCCATCGATGAATTTCTGAGAAGAGAGTGATCACTACCCCAAGCTGTATGTCACGTCTCTTTTGCCCGGCGCCAAAGCTCTGAAGCCCTGGCCCGGCCAGGTGAAATTTTTTTATTTAGCGGTTCAGCGGGCTGGTCTTTTGAAGTAAAATAAAACGACCGGGCTTTGTGGTGAGCATAACCACAGCACGGAACCTTAAGAAAGCGAAAACATGAAACAGGAAGAACTTTTTCCACCGGAAGCCGGGCACATCGGCACCGATGAATCGGGCAAGGGAGATTTTTTCGGGCCGCTGGTGGTGGCGGGATTCTTCCTTCCGGAAGGACAGGAGGCGGTCCTGCAGGAACTGGGGGTCAGGGATTCCAAGAAGCTGTCCGACGGGCGGGTCCTGGAAATTGCCCGCAGCCTGAGACAGGGCTATAAGAGCTCGGTGGTGGCCATAGGTCCGGAGCGTTACAACGCTCTTTACCGGAACCTGCGCAACCTCAACCGCCTGCTGGCCTGGGGACATGCCCGGGTTATTGAAAACATCCTGGCCGAGGTTAACTGCGCGGTGGCCATCACCGACCAGTTCGGCGATGAGCGCTTTGTCCGCGAGGCCCTTCTAAAAAAAGGAAAAAATATCAACCTCATCCAGAAAACTAAGGCCGAAGATGACCTGGCCGTGGCCGCTGCTTCCATCCTGGCCCGGGCCCATTTTCTTTATAAATTAAAGGACCTTTCAGAAGAGTTCGGGGTGGAACTGCCCAAGGGAGCCTCACCCCTGGTGGAGGAGGCCGGGCTAAAGCTGGTCAAGAAATACGGACCGGAAATCCTGGAGAAGGTGGCCAAAACTCATTTTAAGACCACCGAGAAAATTCTTAAAATAGCCGGGGCCTGACTTGAGGCAGCCCCGGTCATCAGGAGTCTGTTTACTCGCTTTACCTGTGAAATTCTGGTTGAAATGTGCCGGGCTATTATCAGCCGGGGGAGGCAATTTATTTCGTAATCTCCTCGTTCAGCCAGGATTTTTCTGGTGGAAGTCTCACTGCTAATGGCAGAAGGTTTTTTGCTCTTAAAAGATCAGAAGCGATTTTCCGGGTTCAGTTTAACCGCTGTCCAGAAGTCTCCTGGAAATTTCTCCGAACGTCGGGCTGTGGTATACTTGGAAAAAACGGAGCGGACATATGAATAATGATCAAAGTGATCAGGCCACCGAGCGGCTTTATTTCCAGGATGCTTACCTGCAGGAGTTTTCGGCCCGGGTTACAGGTCGAGAATCGAGGGAAGGCAGCCCGGTGGTCGTCCTGGACCGGACGGCCTTCTATCCAGAATCCGGCGGACAGCCCCATGACCTGGGCTGGCTGAACGAGGTCCGGGTGATAAGGGTTGAAGAGGAGGACGGTCGCATCCTGCATTTCCTGGAAAAAGATTTGACCGGAGATGAAGTCCGGGGCCGCCTCGACTGGCCGCGGCGCTTTGACCACATGCAGCAGCATACCGGCCAGCATATCCTGTCGCAGGCTTTCTACGAGATAATTAAGGGCGAAACCCTGTCCTTCCATCTCGGGCAGGAAGAGTCAACGGTCGAGATCGGAATTCCCACCATCAAGGATGAGACATTGCAGAGAGTGGAAGAGCTGGCCAACAGGATCGTTTTCTCTGATCTGGAGGTCAAGACCTATTTTCTGCCCGAGGAGGAGCTCAAGACCATCCCGCTTCGCAAGCCGCCTAAAAAGTCCGGCCTGGTCAGGGTGGTCGAAGTCTCCGGCTTTGATTATTCAGCCTGCGGCGGTACCCACTGCCGCCGCACCGGGGAAGTGGGCCTGATAAAAATCCTGAAGCAGGATAAAATCAGGGGTAACCTGCGTTTTTCCTTTGTCTGCGGTTTCCGGGCCCTGAGAGAATTTGAAAATCGCCGGCGCTACCTGCAGTCGGCGGCCGTGCTGTTCTCGGCCGAGGAGTCAGAAGTGGCCGCCTGTGTCGAAAAGAACCTGGCCGAACTGAAAAACCTCAAGAAGAAGCAGAAAAAGCTGGAAGAAAGGCTATCCTTTTTCGAAGCCCGGGAGATGCTGGCCCAGAGTCAGGGCGGGATAATTTCCGGCCTGTATCCCGATAAATCTCCCGAAGAGGTCAAATTTCTGGCTCTAAACCTGGTGCACCAGGCAGAAGTCATGGCCGTGCTGGCGGCCTACCGGAACGAGCATTTTCACCTGGTGGTGGCGGTTTCCGATGGCCTGAAGGTCGATGTCCGGGAGGTCATCCCGGTCCTGCAGGCTGAAATGCAGCTCAAGGGTGGCGGCAGCCCGACTCTCATCGAGCTGGTCAGCCCGGAAAAGGATAAGGCCGCTCGGGCCATTGAACTGGTGCTGGAGTTCTTAAAGGCAAGAAGCGGGCGGGCCTGAACTCACTCGTATCTCAGGCAGACAATCGGGTCCATCCGGGCCGCCTTCTGGGCGGGGAAAATACCGAAAAACAATCCCACGGCCATGGATACCGAGAGTCCCAGGAAAACCGACCACCAGGTGACGGCGGCCGGCAGGGGAGTGGTCGCCCCGATGATAAGGGCGATGCCGAATCCGGCCAGGATTCCGATCAGTCCGCCCAGCCCGGTCAGGACCACTGATTCCAGCAGGAACTGCTTGATGATGTCGCCGGCCCGCGCCCCGATAGCCTTCCTGATGCCGATTTCCCTGGTCCTTTCCTTGACCGCCACCAGCATGATGTTCATAACTCCGATGCCGCCCACCAGTAGGCCTATTGAGGAGATGACGATCATCACGATAAAGGCCGCCCCGGTAATCTGGTTGTAGAGGGTCAGCAGGGTTTCCTGGGTATAGATGGAAAAGTCGTTGGGCTTGTCGGGCGGGACCTTTCTTCTGACCCGGAGCAGGTTGGTGACCTGTTCGATGGTTTCCTCCACCTTGGTCGGGTCCCTGGGGGTCATGGTCAATTGCAGAGAACTCATATCATAGGGAAAATACTTCATCAGGCTGGTATAGGGAATCACCAGGATATTGTCCTGGCTCTGGCCGAACATCTGTCCCCGCTTGCCCAGAACGCCGATGACCGTGAAGCTCTCACCGCCAATTCTTATTTCCTTGCCCAGGGGATTGGTGTGAGGGAACAGGGCTTCGGCCACTTCCGAACCCAGCAGGCAGACCCTGGCCTTATGCCGGATTTCAGCCCCGGTGAAGCCACGCCCTTCTTTTGGCAGATAGATGGCATAGACCTTAAAAAAGTTTTCGTCGGTCCCGAACAGGATGGCGTTATCGCTTTTCATGTTCTGGTACTTTACTTCGGGAAGCGCCAGGAAATTGGGGTTCAGCCAGATGGTCAGGCCCCCCACCAGCGGGCATTCCCGCAGGATGGCTTCGGCATCGTCCAGGGACAGGTCTTTTCTCTGCCTTTCTTCTTCAGAGATGTTGCCCATTCTGACCGGCTCAAATTTTTGTACCATGATCAGGCTGCTGCCGACTTTCTCTATTTCTCCGGCGATGGTCTGGTTCAGCCCCTGAATGACCGAAACCATGGCGATGACGGTCATGACCCCGATGACAATGCCCAGGGTGGTCAGGAAGGAGCGCATTTTATGGGCCCTGATAGACTCCAGGGCCATTCCAAATATTTCCTGGAACAGTCCGGTCCTGGCTTTCATTGTTCTGACCTCAGGGCTTCCACCGGGTTGAGCCTGGCCGCCCGGTTGGCCGGGTAGATGCCGAAGAACAGGCCGACCATGGTCGACATCATGATGGCCACGACGATCGAAACCGGGTCAACCCTGGAGGGCAGGGAAGTGGCCGCGGTGACCGCCGTGGCAATCAGGTAGCCCAGCAGGATGCCGATTATCCCGCCCACCCCGGAAATGATGGCCGATTCAATCAGGAACTGTATCAGGACATCCCGGCGCCTGGCTCCCACCGCCATCCTGATCCCAATTTCCTTGGTCCTTTCGGTCACCGAGACCAGCATGATATTCATGATGACAATACCGCCGACCAGCAGGGCGATGGCCGAGATGGCAATCATGGCGAAATAGATTCCCGAGGTGGCCGACTTGTAAAACTGGATGAAGGTATCGGAGGTGACGAAGGCAAAATCGTCCGGCTGGCCGTAGGTCCTTTTCCGGACCGACCTGAGGATAGTCCGGACCTCCTCCATGGCCCTGGCCATAGCTTCCTGGGAAGAGGTGTGAATGTTGATGCTTATCGTCTGGCGGCTGCCGTAAATCTTCATGAAGGTGGAAATGGGTATCCAGGCGTAATTGTCCTGGCTGAAGCCGAGCAGCTTGCCCTTCTTCTTGCCCAGGCCGATAATCTCGAAGTTCTGGTTACCGATTTTAAGCCAGCGGCCCACCGGGTCCAGTCCCGGAAACAGGTTTTCGGCCACGTCGGCTCCGATTATGCAGACATAGCGGGAGCGGTCTTCATCGTCCTGGCTGATAAAGCGGCCCCGTTCCAGCTCCAGGACCGAGCCGATCAGGTGGTCAACGGCAGTTACCCCGCGGATGGAGACATCCTTGATTGACCGGCTTCCGTACTTGGCCGTCCGGCTGGTGTTGACCGAAGCCCCGACCAGTTGGCAGGAGCGGCAGAGCTGGCGCAGTGTCCTCATGTCCTCCAGGGTCAGGTCCTTGCGTTTCATCTGTTCCTGGTATTCCTTGATGGTGGTGATAAAGGGTGCGAATTTGGAGACGGAGAAGTCATTGGCCCCGTAGAAAGACATCCTGGTATAGACATAATTGTTGAGCCCCTGAATGACCGAGACCACGGCGATGATGGTCAGCACCCCGATGATCACCCCGAGCAGGGTCAGGAAAGTCCGCAGCTTGTTATGCCAGAGGGAGTCGAAGGCCATGTCCAGCGACTCGCTGAGGTAAAGGCTGCTTCTTCTCATTTCTATCTGCCAGTAAGTTTACTATATTTTATACGAAAGAATAAGGGGCGGGTTCTGCGGAGAGGGATGTGGCTGTTGCCGGCCAGATTGCGGTCGCTGGGACCGGGTGGGATGTCTATCAGGCCATTGGTCCTGGCTGCCTCCGGCCGGGCCGAAGATCTGCTTTATTGACTGGGCGGTAAACCCGGTCAATAATTAGAAATTAAATATAAAGTTGGAGGAGAGGCAGATGTGCCAGTTTGACCTTGAAGCCGAAGGGCAGAGTGTGCCCTGTCTTTACTTTGATGAACCGGGACCTGTCAACACCGAGGCTACCTTGAAGAGAGCGGCCATCAGGGCGGCTGAACTCAGTATCAAACAGGTGGTGGTGGCCTCGGCCTCAGGGGAGACGGCCCTGAAGGCAGCCGAAATTTTCCATGACTGCCGGCTGGTGGTGGTCACCCATTCCACCGGTTTCTACCGGCCCAACTTCCAGGAGATGCCGGAAGAGATAAGACATCGCCTGGAAGAAAAGGGGGTGAAGGTCCTGACCTGCCAGCATGCTTTCGGCGGGGTTAACCGGGCGGTGCGAAAGAAACTCGGGACCTACCAGCTGGATGAAATCATCGCCTATACCCTGAGAGCCTTCGGCGAGGGAATGAAGGTGGCCATCGAGGTCAGCCTGATGGCGGCCGATGCCGGACTGCTGGAAACCGGCCAGCCCTGCCTGGCCATGGGCGGAACTGAAAAGGGAGTGGACACGGCCATATTGCTCAAACCGGTCAATGCCCAGAATTTCTTCGACCTGAGGGTCATGGAAATCCTGGCCAAGCCCGGCTTTCACCACGAGGAAGCCAGGAAAAAGTAAGCCCATAAGAAAGTTTCCAGGTTATTGGTCGCCCGGTCTGGTTGACCCAGACAGAAAAGATTCCTCTGCGATTTACCTTCATTTCTTATTTTCTTAATAAATTTCGGTTGGGGTGGTATGTATTTTTCTGTTCGTCGGTGAAATGGCCATCCCCGACAGGCTCTACTTTTGTTCGCAGCTCTGGTAAAATGTGAGCAGAGTTTATGCCGGGAGAAAGACCATTATCAGGCTGAACAAGTTTTTGGCACAGGCGGGACTGGCCTCGCGCCGGGAAGCCGACCGGATGATCCAGGAAGGTCGGGTCAGACTCAATGGCCGGGTGGTGACCGAACTCGGGGTGAAGGTTGATGAGCATAAAGACCGGGTGGAAGTTGATAACCGTCCGGTCAGGTTGCCCTCAGAACATGTTTGCCTCCTGCTAAATAAACCGGCCGGCTACATAGTGACGTTAGACGACCCCCAGCAGCGGAAGACGGTGATGGAGCTGCTGCCGCGCCTGCCGGTCCGGGTCTTTCCCGTGGGCCGGCTTGATGCCGAAACCGAAGGCCTGCTGCTTTTTACCAACGACGGAGAACTGGCCCACCGCCTGACCCACCCGCGATACGAAATTAAAAAGCTTTATGAAGTAAAGGTGAAAGGCTTTGTCGAGGATAAAGAGCTGGAGAAGCTGGAAAAAGGAATCTTCATAGACGGTCGGAAGACGGCCCCGGCCAGGGCCAGGATTATCTACCGCAACCGCGAAAAATCATTGCTGAGCCTGGAAATCCACGAAGGCCGCAAGCACGAAGTGCGCAAGATGCTCTATGCCCTGGGCTTTGAAGTTAGAAAACTTCGACGGGTGTCCTTCGCCGGACTCACCATCAAGGGCTTGCGCCGGGGTTTCTGGCGGCGGCTCAGGCCGGAAGAGGTGGACAGGCTGAAGAAAATGACCGGCCTGGCTGATTAGACCTCAAGCCTGGCCTGAATGTAAATTAGCCTGAGTCTAATCTATTCTGGTGGAGACGGGAACTTTCTCGAATCGAGAGACAAAGCTTTAACCGGCTTAATTAACCCTCTTCCGGTTCTTCCCCCGCTTCGCCCGATTCTTTTTCGATATGCTTCCAGAGAAGTTCGTCTTCGAATTCTTCCCAGGCCATGCCCAGGTGCCAGATGCCGGCATCGACCAGGCTGTTTATGGTCTCCTCTTCGTAGGTCCCGTTTTCCAGCCGGTCGCCGGCCCTGACCCCGGTCAGGATTTCCATTCCTTCGTCCACGGTCTTTATCGGGTAAATATGAAACTTGCCATCGGCCACGGCCCGGACCACTTCCTCTTTGAGCATCAGGTTCTTGACGTTCTGGTGGGGGATGATGACTCCCTGGGTTCCGGTCAGGCCGCGGGCCTTGCAGACCTGGAAAAAGCCTTCAATTTTTTCATTAACGCCGCCGATGGGCTGGATTTCGCCCCGCTGGTTGATGGAACCGGTAACAGCAATATCCTGGCGCAGGGGCACCCCGGACAGGCTGGAGAGTATGGCGAAGGCCTCGGCCGCCGAGGCGCTATCCCCGTCCACTCCGGAGTAAGATTGTTCAAAGGCAATGCTGGCCGACAGGGCAAACGGCTTGTCCTGGGCGTACTTGCCGCGCAGGTAACCGCTCAGAATTAAAACCCCCTTATTATGGGTTCGCCCGCTGAGGTCAGCTTCTCGCTCGATGTTGATGACTCCGGCCCGGCCGGTTGAGGTCCTGGCCGTGATCCTGGTCGGCTTGCCGAAGGCCAGTTCCCCGGTGTCGTAGACAGCCAGGCCGTTAACCTGCCCGACCACCCGGCCCTCGGTGTCGATCAGTATGGTCCCTTCTTCTATCATTTCCTGAATTTTTCTCTCCACCAGGTTGACCCGCTCGATTTTTTCCCGAATGGCCTTGTTGACATCTTCCCTGGAGATAACCTCTTTTCCAGCATGCCTGGCCCAGTAGTCGGCTTCCCGGATGATATCAGCTACCAGGTGAAAGCGGGTGGACAGCTTTTTCTGCCGGCCGGACAGCCTGACCCCGAATTCCACGATGGCCGCGATTCCTTCCCTGTCGACCGGTCGCAGGCCGTCCTCGTCGCAGATTTTCTTGATGAACCGGACATAGTCGTTGATGGTTTTCTTGTTTTTTTCCATTTCGGAATCGAACTCGACCTTGACCTTGAAGATCTTCTTGAAATCCTCGTCGTAGAAGTACAGCAGGTTGTAGAGGTAGTCGTCTCCGATCATGATCACCTTGACCCGGCATTTTATGGGTTCCGGTTTCAGCCTGGCGGTGGAGATGGCAAAAATCGAGATGGGGTTCTGGATCTCGAAGGTCTGGTAACGCAGCGTCCGGAGGAGGGTGGGCCAGACTCCCGGCTCGGCCAGGACGTCCAGGGCATTGAGCACCAGGTAACCCCCGTTGGCCTTGAGGAAGGAGCCGGCTTTAATCTTGGTGAAGTCGGTCTGGGCCACGCCGAAGCGGCTGTAGGAATATTCGATGGTGCCGAAAAGGTTGGGATAGCTCGGCGAGATTTCCATCACCACCGGCGCCCCGCTTGTTTCCGAGTTATCAACCAGCAGGTTAACCCGGTAGGAAAGATAAGGGTCGAGGCCGGTTTCCTTTTCCGGCTCTTCTTTGGGGGAAGCCTTGAACAAGTCCAGGTCGAGGGCCAGGTTTTTCTCCACCTCGTCCAGATATTGCTGCACGGCCGGGAAGGGTAGCTTTTGCCTCAGGTCGTTCAAACCACCCTTGATGAGCGGGGTGCAGGCTTCAACCTCCAGGCTTTTCAGCTGGTTCTGGGTTTCTTCATCAATTTCCTTCAGGGTGGCGATCAGCTTTTCCAGCTGTTCGGTCAGTTGCTCGTATTTTTTCTTGAGTTCATCCAGCTGCTGCCTGGTCATTTTTTCTTCCCGGACCAGGGCTTCCAGCTTGTTGAAGGGAGTGGGCTGACCGTCAACCACTGGAATGAGATCGGGCCTGGTAAAGATGCCCACCGGAACCTGGATAACCGTAAAACCCTCGGCTGCCACCAGGTCGTCGAACTTCTGGAGTATTTCTCTCTGCTTGCGCTGCTGGGTTTCCAGGATGGCCTGCTTTTTTTCCTGGAAGTACTGGCTCTTCAGCAGCTCGGGGATGTTGGTCCGGAGCATGGCGATCAGCTTGTCCAGGCCCTCGCTCAACAGCCGGCCCCGGCCGGCGGGCAGGCTCAGCAGGACCGGCTCATCTGGCTTGCTGAAATTATTGACGTACAGAAGGTCGTCGGGGATTTCCCCGGTCGCCCGGATCTTTTCCAGGAACTGCTTGATGGTGGTGGTGCGGCCGGTGCCGACCATGCCGGTGATGAAGATGTTATAGCCCCGGCTCTTTATTTCCAGGCCGGTTTTCAGTGATTCCAGGGCCCGGTCCTGTCCGATGATGTCCTCGCAGGCCGGGCAGCTGGCGGTGGTATCGTAGGCGATGGCCTCGGGCGGACAGCGCCAGTAGAGTTGCTCGGGTCCGAGTTCAAAAAAATTGCTGGCTGGTTTCATATTGGCTCCTGATTACTTTTTACCATTAAGAGGGCCGGAAATTCAACTGTTGACTACCTCAGGTTGTTGCTGAAAAAAAAATCAAGTTCTGGTAAAATCTGGAAAAACCGCTTTTCGGGTGCCAGTCATGAACAATATTGAGATAATAAGAGTAAGCACAAAAAAGGACCGAGAGGCCTTTATCCGCTTCCCCTGGGAAATATACCGGGATTATCCCAACTGGGTACCGCCACTGCTCTTTGAGGTTCGGGCCAAGCTCGACCCAAGGAAAAATCCCTTCTTTGAGCATGCCGAGATGGACCTGTTCCTGGCCAGGAAAGACGGGCAACTGGCTGGCCGGGTGGCGGCCATCATTGACCAGCGCCATAACGAATATCACCGGGAAAAAGTGGTCTTCTTCGGCCTGTACGAGAGCTATAACGACCTGGAGGTGGCCAGGGCCCTGCTGGATACCGTGGCTGGCTGGGGCCGGGAGCGCGGCATGGAAATCCTGCGCGGCCCGATGAACCTGTCCATGAACGATGAATGCGCCTTCCTGCTGGAAGGCTTTGACCGGCCGCCGGTCATTATGATGCCGTATAACCCTCCATATTATAATGAATTAATGGAGAAGGCCGGGCTGGCCAAGGCCAAGGACCTCTATGCTTTCATCATGACCCGGGACCACCAGACCATGGAAAAGGTCCAGGCCGTGATCGAAAAGGTCAGGAGCGTAACCTCTTTTGCCATGCGCACCGTCGATATGAAGAAAATTTACGAAGAGACAAGAAAGGTTGCCTATATATATAACCAGGCCTGGTCCAGGAACTGGGGCTTTGTCCCCTGGACCGAAAAGGAGATGGACTTCATGGCCAGGCGACTCAAGGATTTTGCCGACCCGGAGCTGGTCATCTTTGCCCTGCACGATGGAAAGGAAGTTGGCTTCGCCTTTGGCCTGCCCAATTACAACGAAATAATCAAGGACCTGAATGGCCGGCTGCTGCCTTTCGGCATTTTCCATTTACTGCTCAACCGGAAAAAAATCAAAGGAATGAGGGCGGTGGTCTTCGGCGTTTTACCCCAGTTCCAGCACACCGGGCTGGCCTATCTTCTCTATGATGAGCTGGAGAGGAGGGCCAAGGCCAAGGGATACGAATGGGCCGAGACTTCCTGGCAGCTTGAAGACAATGAAGCCATCAATAGATTTACCGCGTCCATAGGTGGTAAGATATACAAGAAATACAGGATATATGAAAAAAGACCGATCTGACGGCCAAAGGAGAAAGAGATGAAAATTTACGAAGGCAAGCTGCAGGCGAAAGGATACAGGATAGGCATCGTCCTCAGCCGCTTCAACCAGTTTATCTCCGGTCACCTGCTGGAGGGAGCCCTTGAGGCCCTGAAAAAGCTGGGGGCGGAAGAGGCCAACCTGTCCGTCTACAAGGTCCCCGGCGCTTTTGAAATTCCCCTGGTGGCCAGGATGCTGGCCCGGAAAAAACAGGTCGACGGCATCCTCTGCCTGGGCGTTCTGATCCGGGGCGAGACACCCCATTTTGATTTTCTCAGTGCCGAGGTCACCAAGGGACTGGCCCAGGTGGCCATGGAAGAGGGATTGCCCGTGGCCTACGGCATCCTGACGGTGGAGACCCTGGAACAGGGCATTGAGAGGGCCGGAACCAAGGCTGGCAACAAAGGCTACAACGCGGCCATGGCCCTGGTGGAGATGCTGAACCTGCTCCAGGATTCCAAGCTAAAGTAAGGCCGGTTAGAGATTTCTGCTCATGGGAAAAAGAAGAAAAGCCAGGGAGTGTGCTTTACAGATTCTATTTCAGCTGGAATTCACCGGCGATGAACTGCCGCTGGTGCTGAAAGATTACTGGTCCAGGCAGGCTGTCCCGGCCGAGACCCGGGAATACTGCGAGTGGCTGGTCCGGGGAATCTGTGAACACCAGGCCGAGGTGGACCGCACTATCCAGCAGGCTTCCAGGAACTGGCGGCTGGAAAGGATGGCCACCGTTGACCGGAATATCCTGAGGCTGGCCGTGTTCGAGATGCTCTTTGAAAAGAACCTGACGCCGTCCATCATCATGGATGAAGCCATCGAGATAGCCAAGAAGTATTCCGGGCAGGAGGCGGCCAATTTTGTCAACGGCATCCTGGACGGAGTGCACCACCAGCTCCAGGGTGCTCCCGGCCCGGATAAGAACTGAAGCAGTTCGATCGGCACGATCTCAAGAGGTGATAAAAATGAGTGAACAGCAAGGCAAGAAAGACCGCGAGCTGAAGCTGGTCCAGGAAGAGCTCAGCGACCAGGAACTGATCCGCCTGGAGAAGTGGCGGAAACTCCAGGAAAAGGGTCTGGAAGTCTTTCCCCACCGGGCCGAGGTCAGCCACTCCGTTTTCCAGGTGGTCGGGGAATTTTCCCCGTTGAGCAAGGAAGAACTGGAAGGAAAAGAATACCGGGTTAAGGTCCCTGGTCGAATCATGACCATCCGCAAGATGGGCCGGGCCACCTTCTTTCATATCGCCGACTGCCGCCGCCGGCTGCAGGTGTACCTGAGGGAAGACCAGGTCGGACCGGAAAATTACGAGCTGTTTGACCTGTTCGACATCGGCGACGTGATACTGGTCGAGGGGCGGCTGTTCCGGACCAGGACCGGGGAGCTGACCGTGCTGGCCGAGAAGTTCTCTTTCCTGGCCAAGTCTTTCCACCCGCTGCCGGAAAAATGGCACGGCCTGCAGGACGTGGAACTTCGCTACCGCAAGCGCTACCTGGACCTGATCATGAACCCGGAGTCGAGCGAGACCTTCATTACCAGGAGCCGGATCGTCAGCAGCCTGAGGAAATTTTTTGATGACCGCGGTTTCCTGGAGGTGGAGACCCCGATGATGCAGGTCATTCCCGGCGGGGCCCTGGCCAGGCCTTTCAAGACCTTCCATAACGCCCTGGGAATTGACCTCTACCTGAGGATTGCCCCGGAACTCTACCTGAAGCGCCTGGTGGTTGGCGGCCTGGAAAAAGTCTACGAGATAAACCGCAATTTCCGCAACGAGGGTGTTGACTCCCAGCACAACCCCGAGTTCACCATGCTGGAGTTCTACCAGGCATATATCGACTACAACCAGTTGATGGACCTGACCGAAGAGCTATTTGTCTACCTGGCCCGGGAAATTCATGGAAAAGAAGAATTCCCATACGGCGAGGAGACCATTTCCTTCAGGCGGCCCTGGAAAAGGCTTAAGTTCCTGGACGCGGTCCGGCAGTACAGCGGCCTGGCCCCGGCCAGGTTTGAGGACCAGGAGGCCCTGATAGAATTTGCGGCCACCCTGACCGCTGACCGGAAACCGACCAGCTATGCCAAGGCCCTGGACGTTATCTTTGACAAGCTGGTCAAGGATAAGATTGTCCAGCCGACATTCATCATTAATCCCCCCCGGGAAATTTCCCCGCTGGCCAAGGCCGACCCGGTTCACCCGGAAGAGGCCAACCGCTTCGAGCTGATCATTGCCGGCATGGAGATTGCCAACGCCTTCTCCGAGCTAACCGACCCCTTCGAGCAACGGCAGCGCTTCGAAGAGCAGGCAGCCATGAGACAGACCGGGGACGAGGAATCACACCTGGTGGACCTGGATTACGTTGAGGCCCTGGAATACGGCCTGCCGCCCACCGGCGGCGAGGGCATCGGGATAGACCGGCTGACCATGATCCTGGCCAACCGGAAATCGATCCGGGAGGTAATCCTGTTCCCGCTCCTGAAACCGCGATGAAGAAAGGATGCAGGTGAGACCGGAATGAGCTTTGAATTGTTCCTGGCCCGCAGGTACCTGACTGCCAGAAGGAAGCAGGCCTTTATTTCCGTCATCACCTCTGTTTCCATCCTGGGAGTGACCATCGGGGTGATGGCCCTGGTCATTGCCCTGGCCCTGATCACCGGGTTCCAGGAGGATGTCCAGGGCAAGATCCTTGGAGCTACCTCCCACCTGATGGTCTCCGACCTGTCTGGACAGGGTTTAAAAGAATATCGAGCGCTGGCCGAAGAGATACGGAAGATTCCAGAAGTGGAGTCGGTCACCCCGGTCATTTATAACACCGTTCTGATTCTCGGCCCGGCCCGCAACTCGGGTGCCCTGCTCAAGGGCCTGAATTTCGAAGAAGAGACTAAGGTGTCCGGCTGGCTCAACCGGCTGATGGCCGGCCAGCTGCCCGGTGCCGGAAGCGAGGAAGAAATAGTTCTGGGGAAAGACCTGGCCGCCGCCCTTGGTGTCGGCCCGGGCGACCGGGTGAGCGTACTCATTCCCTCCGGCCGGCTGACCCCGGTTGGAGTCCTGCCCCGCACCAGGACTTTCCGGGTGAGCGGACTTTTTGATTCCGGGCTTTACGAATTTGATTCCTCCACGGCCCTGATTTCCCTGGACCTGGCCCAGAAGCTGTACAACCTGCCGGAAAGGGTGTCCTATCTCCAGGTCAGGATAAAGGATATTTTTCAGGCCGACAAGGTGGCTGAAAAAATTTACCGGTTGACCTCTTCCGGCATTTACGTGACCACCTGGATGGAGCTGAACCGCTCCCTCTTTTCAGCCCTGAAGCTGGAAAAAACTCTGCTCTTCCTGACCATAACCCTGATCGTGGTGGTGGCCGCGCTGAACATCATCGCCAGCCTGGTGCTGATGGTCATGGAAAAAACCAGGGATATCGGGGTGCTGATGGCCATGGGGGCGACCGCCACCAGCATCAGGAAGATTTTTTTCCTGCAGGGGGCCATCATCGGGGTGGTGGGCACCGGCCTGGGGCTGGTCCTGGGCCTGGTCTGGTGCTGGCTGGCCAATGCCTTCAAGCTGATCAAAGTGCCGGTGGATATTTACCAGATTTCCTACGTTCCCTTTCACCCCAAGCCCCTGGACCTGGCCCTGATCGTGCTGGTGACCCTGGCCATTACTTTTATTTCCACCATCTTCCCCTCGCGGCGGGCAGCCCGGATTGACCCGGTTCAGGCTCTGAAATATGAATAGATTAATGGAAGGATCATGGTAACGGAAAACAACCAGGTCATTATCAGGACCGAAAACCTGGGCAAGGCCTACCCGCTGCCCGGGAATGACTGGCTGCGGGTTTTTGAGGGCATAGACTTTGAGCTCCGGGCCGGGGAACTGGTGGCCGTCATGGGAGTTTCCGGTGTAGGGAAAACTACCTTTTTGAACATAATCGGCGGCCTGGACCGGCCGACCGAAGGCCGGGTCTTTTTCCAGGGCCAGAATCTCTGGGAAAAGACTCCGGTCGAGATTGCCCTGCTCAGAAACAGGTACATCGGGTTCGTCTTTCAGTTTTATCATCTCCTGCCTGAATTTTCGGCCCTGGAGAACGTGGCCATACCCCTGCTGATTGCCGGCAGAAGCCGGGAGGAAGCGATGGAGCAAGCCGCCCGGGCCCTGGAAGAGGTGGGCATGGGGGCCAGGCTTGACGCCCGTCCGGCCCAGCTTTCCGGGGGAGAACAGCAAAGGGTGGCCGTGGCCAGGGCCCTGGTAACCGGCCCCGGGCTGCTGCTGGCCGATGAGCCCACCGGCAACCTGGACTGGAAAACAGGCGAAAAGATCCTGCAGCTGATAACTGACCTCCACCGGAAGAAAGGCCTGTCCTCGATAATCGTTACCCATAATGAGAGGATAGCCCGTTACTGCCATAAGGCTTACCTGCTGGAAGCCGGCCGGATGAAACTTTTAGAGGGGCCAGCAGGTTAATTATTGTATGAAGCCTGTTTCCAGAGAAAAATTTACAGGCGGACCTGACTCTTTGAAAAATGGCCAACAATATGGTATAAAGTTATGTCAATGAGAAGACTCAGCCTGGTTATATTCATATTATTCGTGGTTTCGACGGCCACGCTTTCTGCCCAGCAGGTTATCGAGAAGATAGAGGTTATTGGCAACAACCGCATCTCCCAGGAAACCATCGTCTATTACCTTTCCTCGCGCGAGGGCGATTATTACAACGAGGCCCTGCTCAAGAAGGATTTTAAGGTCCTCTGGTCGACCGGCTTTTTCTCCAACCTCCGGATAGAGGAACAGGACGGAACCAGGGGCAAGATCATCAGGATTTTTGTCGAGGAAAACCCGGTCATCAAGAACGTGGTTTTTCGCACCGGAAAGAAGGTTAAAGAAAACGATATCGTCAACAAGCTGAAAGAGAAGGACGAGTACATTGCCGCTCATTCCCACTACAACCCCTTCCGGGTGCAGAAGGCCAAGAAGACTATCAAGGAACTGCTGGAGGAAAAGGGCCTGCAGGCAGCCAGGATAGAGGCCGAGCTGGTGACCCGGGCCAACAACGAGGTGGACCTGGTCTTCAGGATTGACGAAGGGGCCAGGTTGCGGGTGGGTGAGGTGGTCTTCGTCGGCCGGACCAAGATTCCCGACAGCTTCCTGGTGGAGGCCATGAAGGACAACCGCCGGCACAGTCTATTCAACTGGATTGCCAACAAGGACGTTTTCAAGAAAAACAAGCTGGAAGAAAACCTGGCCGAGATCAAGAAGAAGCTCCAGGAATACGGCTACATGGAAGCCAGTGTCGGCGAGCCCCGGTTCGAAGAAATAACCAGGAGAAATGTCCTGTTCAGCAAGCAGAAAATGATGCGGATTATCATCCCGGTCGAACCCGGCCACGTTTACCGCACCGGTGAAATCAAGATTGAAGGCAACAAGTTCTTCACCACCAGGTACCTGCAGAGCCTGGTCAAACTGCAGCCGGGAGATATCTACAGCTCCAAGAAGCGGGAAAAGACCGTCGAGTCCATGGGGGAGAGTTACCGCAATTTTGCCTTTCTCTATGCCCAGATAATTCCGGTTGAAAACCTTGACCCCAGGAAAAAGGTGGTCAACGTGACCTTCAACGTCCAGGAAGGGGAAGTGGCCTTCCTGAGGCGGCTGGAATTTCGGGGCAACACCTTTACCAAGGACAAGGTGCTGCGCCGGGAGTTCCTGATGCGCGAGGGCGACCGGTTCAGCCTGGCCGTCTTCAAGGACAGCCTGCTGAGGCTCAAGCAGCTGGGCCTGGTTGACGTGGAAAAAGAGCCCGATATCAAGCCCGACCCGGAAAATCCTACCCAGATAGATGTCAACCTGAACGTCAAGGAACTGCAGCGGAACAACATCCAGTTTACGGCCGGTTATAGCGGCTACGAGGGCACCTTTGTGGCCTTCAGCTACTCGACCGTGAATTTCCTGGGAACCGGGGAAACCCTGGACCTGACCCTGCAGCACGGAAAGCGGGTCAAGAATTACAGCTTCGGGATGAGCCAGCCCTACATTTTCGACAAGCCGATGACCGTGGGCTTCAACGTCTTCGACCGCAAGATCACGATTCCCTATCTTTACAACCAGTTTGCCAAGGGCATCAGGCTGACCTACGGCACCCGGGTTTACGGGTACCTGCGGTTCAACCTGAACTACAGTTTTCAGAAGCAGATAATGGAAATTCCCAGTTATGACACTGAGGAAGGACAGCAGTATTATTACAATCCCTATTTTTATCCTGGCAAGTACTTCGTCAGCGCTCTGGAACCGGTTCTTTACCAGTCGACCATAGACAGCCCCCTGACCCCCAGCCGGGGCACGATGTACACCGTGGCCTTCAGGTATGCCGGTAACTTCCTGGGCGGAGACGTCCATCTCTACCGGCCGAGGTTCGAGTTTGCCCGCTACCAGCCGCTATGGGGCAACCACGTGCTGGGCCTTCACGCCGAGTACCAGTTCATCAAACCCATCGGCAACCATGAAGTACCCTACTGGGAAAGGTTTTTCCTGGGCGGCGAACAGTCGATCCGTGGTTACGAGTATTACACCATCGGCCCGCGGGACGAAAAGAATATCCTGATCGGCGGGGTGAAGTCGCTGATTTTCAACTTCGAGTACATAGTCCCCCTGGGCGGGCCGCTCTACGGCATACTGTTCTATGACGTGGGCAATGCCCTCCTCCAGTCCGAGAAGTTCAGCCCCAAGAACATGTACAGCTCAGCCGGGCTTGAAGTCCGGGTGTTTGTGCCGGCTCTGAGGGTGCCCTTCCGGCTGATTTTTGCTTACAACAACAGGAAAATCTACGTGGACGATTCCAATTTTGCCTTCCGCTTCGCGGTCGGCACCACCTTCTGAGGTGCGGAACCACTTTATATTTAGCTTGGAAAAGTGTAAAATTATCAACTATTAATTTTAGGAGGATTGAAAATGCGCAGAATACTGACGGCGGTTTTACTCCTGGCGGTCATGTTGATTGCCGGCAGCCACCTGGCCCTGGCCCAGCAGGCCCTGAAGATCGGGGTGATCAATTCCCAGGAAATTCTGGAGAAATCGGCTGAGGGCAAGAAAGCCATCGCCCAGCTGGAAGAGAAAAACAGGAAGACCCAGCAGGACCTGGCCAAGCTGGACGACCAGATCCGGCAGCTGGAAAGCCGGCTGAGCACCCAGCAGCTGACCATGACCCAGGAAGCCATTCTGTCGCTGAGTGTTGACCTGGACCGGAAGAGGACCGAGAGACAGAGGATGGCCGAGGACGCCCAGAAAGACATGCAGGAACTCACCCAGAGACTCTACATGCGGATTCAGAGCGAGGTCATGCCCATCATCAACAAGCTCGGACAGGAAAAAGGCCTGGACCTGATCCTGGACCTCAGGGAGAGCGGAGTGCTCTTTTTCTCCCCGGCCGTGGACCTGACCCAGGAAGTTATCAAGAGGTACGACGCCAGCAAGGCCCCGGCCAAGTAAGTTGTCCCGAACATTAGCCCGATGAACTCGGAACAGATCGAGAAATGGTTACCCCACCGGTATCCGTTTCTCCTGGTGGATAGAGTCCTGGAGCTTAAGCCTGGCGAGAGCATCCTGGCTCTGAAGAATGTTACCTATAACGAACCCTTCTTCACGGGTCATTTCCCGGGACTCAAGCTGATGCCCGGCGTGCTCATTGTCGAGGCTTTGGCCCAGGCCGGGGGCATACTTCTCTACCATTCGCTTCCGGAGCCGGAAAAAGTGGTCATGGTCATGAGCAAAATAGAGGAAGCCAAGTTCAGGAAGCCGGTGGTACCCGGCGACCAGTTAAAACTTTCAGTGCAGATGCTCAGACAGAAAGCCGGCTTCTATTATTTTTCCGCCCAGGCCACGGTCGACGGGGAAGTGGTAGTCGAAGGGAAGCTCACGGCCGGTTTGATGAAGAAAAATAATCCGGATGAGGGCAGGTAAAGCCCTCATCCGGTCTTTTCTATTGTTTTCCCGCCTGGCTTTCTAGAACCCAGCCATACGGTCTGATTATTTCAACACGAAAAGGGAATCGTCCAGCCCGGTGTTGTAAACTATTTCGTTGACCGTCATCCTGATGTATTCGACCCCGCCGTGGAAGACGGTTATGGAAAAGGCGGCCATGGTGCCGTCAACTTTCCTGTAGTCGGCCAGCACCTGTTCAGCCTCAACTTCGCCCCCGCTCGGGCTCAGGGTCTTGGTCCTGGTCTTGTAGGGCAGGAAGGTGGTGGCATCCACGTACACTGTGGCCGTGTCGCCGTTGGAAAACTTCTGTTCCAGGACGTGGCAGGTTTTTCCATTAACTTCTTCTTTGCCCTTGTAAGTATAAGTAATGCCGAATTTCTCTGGATTCAGGGTGGCGGAATTACCGAGGGCCTGTCTCCGCATCTGCTCGGACTGGTCAGGGGTCAGTTCCATCACTTCCCCCGTCTGGGGATTGGTGACCATGGCCTTCTGTCCGTCATATACCTGTATTATGCTCATGCCCATAACTTCTATTTCCGTCCGGGACTTATCGGGCTCTTTCTGGTACATGGTAAAGGGAGTGCTCATTCCGTACTGGATTATTTCCATCGTCCCGCTCATCCTGGTGTCCTTGATACCGGACAGGACCTCTCTCCCGCCCAGGGCCTTGATCATGTTTTCCAGGATGTCTTTTTCAGTCTGGGCCAGGCCGGGCCGGCTAAAAGCCAACACCATCAGCAGCACCAGGGAAAAACTCAGGTATTTCTTTGCTTTCATGATTTCCTCCTGTGTCTAATACTTAAATTATACATAATTGATACGTGAAAAGACAGGCAAAGTTCAAAGGCAGGCAGGGGGGTGAGAATGTTTTTTAAAAATCACCCCGCGGGGTGATTGCCTCCGCTTCGGGTTTTCCTTATTTTATTATCAAACAAGGCGTAAGATTATGATCTGGGATAGCAAGGAAGACAGGTATAAGCTTATATTCGATACCGTTCCCACCCCCGCCCTGCTCCTGGATCTTGATAACAATATAGAGGATTTTAACGACCGCTGCCTGGAATATTTTCCCAGCCCCGAGTTCCACAAGGTACTGTACGGGAGCAAGGTTCCCGTCTCGCGGATTTTCCCCTGGCTGGCCAATTCTCTCTCGGCCCTGAGCTCGGGCAACTCCCGGGAACTGACCTTCGAGCAACAGGTAGCCTCCGATAAGGGCCGGCTCATCTTCCAGGTCAGGGTCAAGAAGATTCTTGATCCTTTTGACAACCACCGCAGCACCCTGGTGGTCATGAACGACATCACCACCATCGTCGAAGCCGAAGAAAAAATCAAGAGAGCCCGTGATTTCTACCTGACCCTGTTCGAAGAATTCCCGGCCATGATCTGGCGGGCCGGGACCGATGGCCGGTTTGACTATTTCAACCGGGCCTGGCTGGCCTTTACCGGCCGGACGGCCGAAGAAGAAGCCGGCCTGGGCTGGCTGCAGAACCTGCCTGAGCCCGACAAGAAGAGATTCCAGCTGAGTTACGAATCTGCCCTTAAGGACAGGAGACCCTTTGAGGTTGAGTTCCGGATGAAACGGTTTGATGGACAGGTCCGCTGGGTCCTGTGCGTGGGCCGTCCCTTCAACGGCCTGGACGGGGAGTTCGCCGGGTTTATTGGCTCCTGCTATGACATCACCGAGAGAAAAAACCAGGAAGAACAGCTGGCCTACCAGGCCCTGCATGACCCCCTGACCGGTCTGCCCAACCGCCGCATGCTGGAGGTTATCCTGCCCCGGCTGATAGAGGAGAGTGCCCAGGGCAAATCCAGCGCTCTGTTCTTCATCGACCTGGATAATTTCAAGCTGGTCAACGACAACTTCGGCCACCACGTGGGCGACAGCCTGCTGGTGGAGCTGGGCCGAATAATCCAGAAGCAGCTGCGATCGGGCGACAGGTTGATTCGCCTGGGCGGGGACGAGTTTGCCATCCTGCTGGACGGAGTCCAGAGAAAGGAAGCGGAGGCCATAGCTTCCCGGCTTCTGGAAAGCGTGGCCAATTACCAGTTTGTCACCCCCCAGAAATCCTTCAACCTGTTTTTAAGTATTGGAGTGGCCTTGATCACCGGCCAGGTCGACCAGGAAATAATCATGTCCAGGGCCGATACCGCCATGTACCAGGCCAAGGAGCGCGGGGGAAACCAGTACGTTATTTATGATTGATACCGCCTGTTTCCTGACCGACCCTGCCAAGTAAGTTTCATCGTCTATTGATTTTGTCTTTATTTGCTCGCGGTGCTGTATTAAAATGGGGCTCTGAAGCAGGAGCCGGAAATGACTGCCCGGATAACAAAACAAACATTCCTGATGCTTTTTCTCGCGCTCTTATCCTTAGCCTCCGATCTCACAGCCGGAATTATGATCCGGCCCGGTTTCAAGCTGGGTGGCGGGGTTGCTAACAATTTCGGTCAGGATACCTATCAGCAGCGGTGGCAGGTTTCTCTCCAGGCGGGGCTGTTTGTGGAACTTTACCTTCGAAACCGCCTATCCGCCCAGGCCGAGCTGAACTTTGTCCGGAAAGGCTCGGTTTACCGGCTGGATTCGGACGGCCTGGAGTACGTGGAAAGGTACCTTTTTGACTACCTGGAGCTTCCCGTCCTGGTCAAATATTATTTTGCCAGCGTGAAAAGGCTGAACTTCTATGTTTATGCCGGGCCCTCAGTCGCCCTTAACCTGAAGGCCAGGCTCAGGGTGACCTTCGATGACCTGGAAGAAACAGTTGTGGTTGATAACCTCCAGGGGACCGACCTGCTGCTGAACGGGGGAGCCGGTGCGGCCATAAGCCTGAAACCCGGTAGTTTCATCCTGGAAGCACGCTACAGTCACGGGCTGAAATCGGTGGCCACCGAGCCCGGAGCAGATATCCGGAACAAGAGCCTGCTCCTCCTGGCCGGCTTCAAATTCTGACCGTCCCGGTTTATTTCTTAAGGCTGCCGGGCCGCCTTCTCTGGAATTCAATCCTGATCCTGTTCTGGACCTCTTCTTCAATGACCGCCGTGTCGAAAACCAGCCCGGCCAGGTACCTGGCGTGAGCCCGCAGGTAGGCCACACCCTGCCGGCAGAGAAAGTCCAGCCAGGAGCCGGTGGCCGTTTCATCCATCACCTCGGGGGTCTGTTCGACCAGGGTCATCTGGCTGCGCTGGTTCAGGCGGTTTTCGGCTGAAGACTGCCTCCGGGCAAAAATGTTGAGTCCATCATATATCTCCAGGGGCGAAACAAAGGGAGACCAGCGCCTGGCCCAGCGGTCATAGCGGGAATAGAACTTCTGGTTGGAGTCCCGAATTCCAGGCGTGGAATTCATCTCTTCAATCAGAATTTTTTTGAGCTCTTCGGCCGCCTCTCGGTAGGGTCGGTAGATATCAAGGCTCAGCTGGCGGTAGTAGGTGAACCAGCCCTTGGGAATCCAGTAATCGCGGAAGAGGTAGGGTGAATATCCGGAGAACATCTGGACCCATTCGTGGGAGGGATAACCATGCAGGTTCAGATAGATATCGGGCAGCCAGTCGCGGTTTATCCGGGCCCGAACCCTGGCTTCCGGCAGCAGCGGCTGGCCCAGGCCCACCTGGTAGCCAATGTCAACTCCAAGCGAGCTGTACCTCCCGGCGTGCAGGCTGTGGAAGGGTTCGTTCTTCCAAAGTTCCAGGGCCAGGGCCGCCCCGTCCGGGTTTTCCATGGGCTGGATGACCACCGAGAATTTCTTGAGAAAATCCTGGTAGCTCCGGTCGGAGGCCAGCAACTTCGCAAATAGCAGCGAATAGTTGGTGGCCGAAACTTCGTTGGCATGCTGCCGGGCGGTAAGGTGAAGCACCGGTTTTAAGGTGATTAGCCTGGGCAGGGAAACATAGTCACCGGCCGGAAGGTAAATTTCCAGGACCGGAACCGGTCTTCCCTCGTAGGAATAACCGCCAACATAACTCCTGATGGACGGGTGTCGGGCCAGACCGGAGGCTATCTTGAGGCATTCTTCCGGACCAATTATCCGGTCGGTGGGAATATCAACGGCCGGGTCAGCAGTCGCTGTAATTGAGCTTCCGGGCGAGGTCGGGGCTACCGGGATTATCCTTTCTGAATGCAGGTCCTGGTCTTGAATTCTTATTTTTAAGTTTTGCACCCCGGGGAAAGAGAAAAACTGGCCGCCGGTCACTTTTTCCCTCTGACGGGACAAGATCTCCAGCATTGAGGCCAGAAGGGTGTAGTCGGTTTCCTTCTCCAACTGGAGTGAAAGTGCGGCTGATTCCAGGCGGTCACGGCTGGCATCATAAACCAGCTCATCCAGGCGGAGGCTCTTGGGTTTTATCAGGCTGAATTCCAGGGTTTTCCTGGCCGGCGGCCGACCGCCGGCCGTCCAGCTCAGGGTCATGGTCGGTTTTCTGGAACGGAAATCTTCCAGCCTGAAGCTGACCCTGGGGGCCTGGCCTTCGCTTGAAGGATGAATGACCGGCAGGACGTTGCCCGGGGCTGAAGAACGTGAAGCGTCGGCCGGAAGACTCAGGTCTTCCTCGGTCCAGCCGGTTATGGCCCGCAGAAAGTCCAGGGTGTCGAAATAGATTTCATCGTGCAGCGCTTCCAGGGAACTTACGATTTCCTCGTCCAGTCCGAGGCGGTAATCCGGTTCGCTCAACCACAGCTCCAGGGCCAGTCTCTTGAAATATGGTTGCTTGGCAAAGGTCGGCTCGTTCCCGGTCTTTTGCAGGACGAAGTCACGGAGCGGCCTCAGGATTTCATCCTGGTAGAATTCCCAGAATTTTTCCGGGTCGGTCTGAACTGTGGATTCAAGTACGGTCTGGCCGTTCTGGCTGACCCGACACCAGCCGGTGGTGATGGTCACCGTCCCCCAGTCGGGCATAAGACGCAGGAAGGGAATTTCCCTGGTTGATGGTGAAAAATCTCCCTGCCAGAGAAGCTGGTCCTGGCGGTCAAAAACCCGAACCTCGTAGGTGGCCCCGTTAGCCGGCTTTTTTTCGAACTGGATGTTTTCAACCGGAAGACTCAGTCCGGAAGCCAGGATTTCGTCCACCGGGTAGAGTTCCTGGAGCCAGCGGTTGGGGTCGGTGTAAAACCTCTTGATTTTTCTTCCGGGCTGGTCCTCAACCCCGGCAAAGCGGACAAGAACTCTTTGAACCGGGAGGTTCTTAAGCCGGGGAAGGACGGTTTCGGTCAGCCAGAAAAAGCCGGGTTTATAGGCCGAGAGAACCTCGACTTCACCCCGGAGGTTTTTGGCCCGGAGCAACTCTTCAACCTGCTGCCGGACTTTCTCTCTTACTGCTGGAGATTCGCTCAGGCCCAGGCTGATCATAATTCCATCGGGCCGTTTGATTTTATCTAATGCCTCTTGCACCAGGCCGAGGGCGGCCTCGGCTTCCCAGGCCCATTCCCTGGCTCCACTCAAAACCTCCACCGGCCGGTCCATGGCCTCGACTGTGACTTTGAGCTTTGTTCCTGGCAGCTCTTTATTCAGTAAAGACTCAACTTCCTGTCCAAAAGCCGGGTTTTCCCGGGGCAGGGTTATGGTCACCTCCAGTCTTTCCGGTTGTTCCCGGCCGAGCTTCTTTATTTCTTCGGTCAGCCTGTCCAAGAAATAAACCTCGGCGGCCCCGTTCTTACCTTCAAGAAATTTTTCTATCTCTTCTTTTAACCCGGAAATTTCCGGCTCTCCCTTCCTGAATTCAGTGAGGTAGGGGAACTTCCGGCTGAAAAAGGCCAGGGTTTTATCCAGAACCTCGGGCGAAGGGGAAGTAATCAGCAGCGAATCGGAGGAACCGGGTGCCGAGGGCAGCATCTTTATCAATCCCTGCCCGGGACCAAGCTCGGTGGCCTTGAGCTTGCCTTTTCGAATCAGGTCCCGGGTAAGCGAATTCTCTCCCACCAGAACTGGAGCTATTAGGGTCTTCGGGTTTTCGATTTCTTTATCCAGGTAGACCAGTGGAAAGGAACCCCCGGCTGTTTCCAGTATCAGCCTGGTGGCCAGCAGCTGAAGGTTTCGACCGGAATAATCAGCCGGTATGATGATAGCCGTTTCTATGCCATCGGCAATTCCGTCACCGTTGCGGTCGGCATAAAACCCCTTTCCGGAAAAGGCTTCGGTCAGGTCAAACTGCCTGGGTTTTTCCGGAACCCTGGGGATTTCCTTAAAGCCTGGTGTCAGAAGACGCCGGGAAGAGCCCGGCCGGGGCAGGCTGACCCTGTCTTCCCGGCCCAAAGAATTCAGGATGAATTCCAGGCTGGCGCAGGCCGGGTAGGCCAGGATTTCGGTATTCTGCCCGAGGGTTCTCTCCCGGGATAGCTGGCGAAGAGAAGCTGCCACTCTTTCCAGGTCGGAAAGCCGGGAAAAATCGAGCTTAACCGTCAGGGAAGCAATCTCGCCCGCGGCCTCAAAATTGAGTGAATTCAGGCTGGACGGAAGACCGGTTGATGGCGGGAAGGTATAAAGCAGCCTGGTGACTGACACTCCTTGCGGATTGACCTTGATTCCTTCCAGGAATTTTTCCAGGTCCTTTTCCAGCCTTTCGTAGGTGTAGCCGGATTCCCGGCCCCAGATTTCCCAGAAATATGGCCAGCGCAGGAAAAAAGCCCTTCCGGTCTGGAGCAGGCTTTGGGGCGAACCACCCAAGCATATCAGCCCGGATTGACCCTGGTAATTGAAAGTCGCCACCAGTCCTTCACCGGGTTTAAGGCGGGTTGGGTCAATTCTTTCGGATGCCAGGATTTTCCTGGCCAGCTTCAACCTGGAGCCGATCAGCACCGGGTTCTTCAGGCGAGTAAAGTCCCTGACTTCCGATTCCAGGTAAACCAGCTTGAAGTCCAGGGCCAGGCTCTCCAGGTTGACTCTGGCGGCCAGGTCGGCGGCCAGGGCTGTTTCTTCGGCCAGGGGATTATCCGGGATGATTATGGCCAGGGCGATTTTTTCAGCCAGGCCATCTCCATCTTCGTCCAGGAGAGTTTTTCCCTGGCGGAAAAGGTGTGACAGGCTGAAATCACCGGAGGCTGCCTGGCTGGCCAGCAGCCCCGAAATGACAAAGCATAAAATTAATAAGATTGATCTGCGTCGCATTTTAACCCTCATCGCCCCGAATTTTATCATTTATCAGGCAGCCTGGTAAAAGTTTTTAAGCTACCGGGAGAACCGTGTGATGTTGGTCGAGCCGAAGGCAGAAATGACAGGCCTAAAATTCTGTTTGTATTTATTCTTACCACCGAAGATAATAAAAAGAGAAATATGTTTTTCAGAGTTTCGGGCCGACTAATTATCTGTCCTGTTATTTTTCCAGGAAACGTATCTGGATATTATGGCGAGCCGGCCTGATTAAAGGAGGTCTCATGACAACCAATGCTTTTATTCGCTTTTTAATATTTACCGTGATCCTGCTGGTTGGATCCGTAATTTCGGCCTGGCTACCCGGACAGGGGAGGGCGGCTTCCGGGGTCTCGGTCAGCTCTCCTAATAACCGGGTCGAGGTGAAAATTGAACTCGGAAACCAGATTGCTTATTCCGTTTATTATGATGGGAAACAGGTCCTGGCCCCGTCTTCGGTTTCTATGACCATAAACGACAACGTGGTCCTGGGCCGGAGGCCGGTCCTGGAGAATACCACCAGAACCAAAGTGGATAAGACCATCAACCCCCCGGTCAGGGAAAAAAGGGCCGTGATCGTAGATAAGTATAATGAGGTTAACCTCAAATTCAGGGGAAATTTCGGCCTGGTTTTCAGGGTCTATGATGACGGCCTGGCCTACAGGTTCTATACCGGCTACCGGGCCCCCATAAAAGTTCGAGCCGAAGAGGCCAGGTTCAATTTCCCCGACAATTACCAGGTCTATTTTCCTTTCACCAGGGGTTTTCATACCTCCTTTGAAAGCAATTACAGCTACCTGCCGCTCAAGGATATTGGCCAGGAACGTTTTGGTTTCGCTCCGGTGGTGGTGGAAATACCCGACGGCCCCAGGGTGGCCATCACTGACGTGGCCGTCGATGATTACCCGGGGATGTTCCTGACCGGGAGCGACCAGGGCCAGCCCGGGCTGATGGGTAAGTTTGCTCCCTACCCGCTGGAAGAAAAATTGCGGGACAAGAGCGACCGGGAGCTGGAGGTGGTCAGGGCTGCCGATTACATCGCTGAAACCAGGGGTGGCCGGCAGTATCCCTGGCGGTTGATTGTCCTGGCCGAAAAGGATGCCGACCTCATCAGCACCGATATCGTCTACCGGCTGTCTCCGGAGCTGGAGCTCAGGGATACCTCCTGGATCAAGCCGGGCAAGGTGGCCTGGGACTGGTGGAATGCCAATAATGTTTACGGCGTGGATTTCAGGGCCGGGATCAATACCGAGACCTATAAGTACTACATTGATTTTGCTTCAAAATTCGGGATTGAGTACATCATCCTGGACGAGGGCTGGTCGGACCCGGCTGACCTGTTCAAGGTCAACCCGGAGATAAACCTGGAAGAGCTGGTTCATTACGGCCAGCAGAAGAACGTGGGGCTGATTCTCTGGTGCGTCTGGCTGACCCTGGACCGTCAGCTCGACCGGGCCCTGGATTATTTTCAGAAAATCGGGGTGAAGGGGATAAAGGTCGACTTCATGGACCGGGATGACCAGAAGATGGTCAATTTTTACCGGCGCTGCGCGGCCGCGGCCGCCCGGCGGCGCCTGCTGGTAGATTTTCACGGTGCCCATAAGCCGGTTGGACTGAGAAGGGCTTTTCCCAATATCCTGACCAAGGAAGGGGTGCTCGGCCTGGAATACAGCAAGTGGAGCACCCAGGTTACCCCCGACCACGACCTGATGCTGCCATTTCTCAGGATGCTGGCCGGCCCGATGGATTACACCCCCGGGGCCATGCGTAATGCCCAGGAAAGACAGTTCCGGGCCGTGTTCGATGTGCCCATGAGCCAGGGGACCAGGTGCCACCAGCTGGCCATGTATGTTGTCTACGAATCGCCGCTCCAGATGCTGTGCGACTCTCCCTCCGCCTACCTGCGGGAGCCGGAAGTCATGGATTTCCTGTCAAAGGTGCCCACGGTCTGGGACGAGACCAGGGTCCTGGAAGCCAAGATTGGAGATTTCGCGGTGGTGGCCAGGAAGAACGGAGAGAGCTGGTACCTGGGAGCCATGACCGACTGGACACCCAGGGAATTTGAACTGAAACTGGATTTCCTGGAGCCGGGTAAACTGTGGGTAGCCGACCTCTGGCTGGACGGCCCCAATGCCGGCCGCTTTGCCTCCGATTTCAGTCACCAGAACCTTAAAATAGCTTCCGGGGAGACAATTAAAGTGAAACTGGCCCCCGGCGGGGGAGCCGTGGTCAGGCTGACCCCGGCCCGATGAGGGGCTGGGATTAACTCCCTCGGCTGCCCTGAGAGAAGAGGCGAGAGACGGGACGGCTCTCAAAGATATGAAAAAATATTCATATATTACAGATTATAAATAAATTAGAGCCACCTTCTGGTTTCTCCTGGCAGTATCCATTCGGGTCATTTTATGCTATAATAAACATCGTTCTGGAAGCGGGTTTTAAGGGCTTTGGCCGGAGGCCAAAGCTCTTAAAAAAAGTCTTGACACAACCCGTTTTCAGGCCTAAATTATGGTCAAGGGAACACAATATATTGTATAGGTAAAAGATGGTAGACTATATAGTGGTTTTTGCGGATATAATTAATGGTTTCAACTCGCCCCATACCAGTTATTTCATCCTGCCCCCAGGCTTTGGCTTGACCCGTGGAAACGGAGGTTTTTATCGCGACGCCGGGAGAACCTCAGCGGGAGAAAGCCAGTAGGTCGTCTGCCCGAGTTAACGGGCCTGAGATAAAAATAAAAGGAAAAAAGGCTCAAAATGAGAAAGCTTAGAGCTTTGAAATATTTTCTGGCCACTTTTCTGGCCCTGTTTTTTATCGCCGGAAAACCGCCTGAATTTGGCCGTGAAAGCAATTTTTTCCAGGGATACGTGATACCCCAGCCGGTGGTCAGAATTGGCTTGATCGTTGGGATGAAGGAGGCGGCCATCAGCTCTTCTTCCGGGATGAAAATCTACGAAATAGGCCGGGAATACAGGTTGCTGGCCGAGGACGCCGAGGAAGTGGTTATCAAGGTTGAGAAAGAAAAGCTGACCGAAAAATTCGTGCTGCTGATAACCCAGACCAGCGATTACCAGGAAGCCGAGCTCCTGGCTGCTGAACTCAGCCAGAAGTTGCCCGGCCAGGTTCTGGTGGAAGAAAAAGTAGAGGCCGGCAGCAAGCTATATCAGCTCAAGTACGGCGAATTCCTGACCAGGGGACAGGCCCTGGAATCAATCAGGCTCCTGGATAGCCTGGGCTACCGGGATGTCTGGATCATCAGGGAAATAGTCAGTTTACCCGAACCCGGCAACATCTGGCTCCAGGTCGACCATAAACTTCTGTCCTTCAATAAAGAAGCCGACCTGTATTTCATCCCGGCTTTTCCCGAGAGTTTCCTCCGGCTCAACGACCGCAGATACCGCGGTATTTTCCAGCTCAAGAATACCGGCCGCGGGCTGGCCCTGATCAACATCCTGAACCTGGAAGATTATCTTAAGGGCGTGGTGCCGCTGGAAATGTCGCCGGGGACTTTCAATGCCCTGGAAGCGCTAAAGGCCCAGGCGGTGGCGGCCAGGACCTATGCCCTCAAGAATCTTGGCCGCAACAGCAGTCTCGGCTTTGACCTGACCGATACCCAGAGCTCCCAGGTCTACGGCGGCCTGTCGGCCGAGCACCCCCTGAGCAACCAGGCGGTTGAAGAAACGGCCGGCGAGGTCATTACCTATAAGAACGAACTGATTAACGCCCTTTATACCAGCACCTGTGGCGGTATGACCGAGGATGCTGAAAATATCTTTCCCGGGCGTCCGGTGCCATACCTTAAAAGCGTCAGCTGCACCCACGAAAAACAACCCGAATGGCGGCTGGAGACGGCCCGGGCCTATCCTGGAATCAGGATCAAGGGGCGGGATATATTGGCCGAGGTCTTTCCTCTGCTGGCTGCCGGGATAATTTCCCACAATTCTCCGGCTGACTATTTCGACCAGCCGGCAACCGGGGAGGAACTGGCCGGTTACCTCGGGCGGGTTAACGATTTCAGAAAGATCAATAACCCGGCTGACAGTCCCGGCCTGGAAAAATTGTCCCAGCTCAATTTCGTGGAGCTGGCCCACGTCCTGGTTGATTTCTTCGGCTGGCAGGACAAGACTGGCCTGCTGCTTCTTCCAGCCGAAGTGGAATTTCTGCTGAAGGACCAGCAGCGTCATAAAGACCTTAAGGAAGCTGACCGCAGGGCCCTGGCCTACCTGCTGCAATCGGGCATATATCCCAATTACCTGCGCGAGGATAATCTTTTCCGTCCGGTGACCAGGGCCGAGCTGGCCTTCATCCTGAAAAAGTCGCTGAGCTGGCTGGAAGACCTTTATCACCAGGGAACCTTTCTGGGGAAAAAGGGAGAACAGCTGGAAGTCATGGAAGGGAATAACCGCCGGTTGCTGTCCTGGCCGGCTGACGGCTACCTGCTGAGAAGCCTGGAGGAAGGCACTTTCCCGGCCAGGTCGCTCCTTCTTCTTGGCGGTGAAAAAATCAGGTGGATTGAAGCTGAAGGCCAGGTGCGGTTGCTGGAAGTCATGTATCCTCCCAACACCAATGTCCTGGACCGCAATTCCCGCTACAATCGCTGGAACGTCAGGGTGGCCCGGGAAGAACTGGAAAAAAACATCCTGAAGTCCTATCCCCAGGTCGGAACGCTGTCTGACCTCAAGGTTCTGCAGAGGGGCAAATCGAACCGGGTGATTGAACTGCAGATTAGCGGTGAAAAGGGCTCGGTGGTGGTCCAGGGCCTGCGGGTACGCTGGGCGCTGAACCTGAAGGATACGCTCTTTTCCATCGACCGTGAATATGACCCTTCCGGCCGGCTGTCGCACTTCGTGTTCAGCGGCCGGGGCTGGGGGCACGGCGTTGGCCTGTGCCAGGTGGGCGCCTACGGCATGGCCCTGGCCGGGGCCGGCTACAAAGACATCCTCAGCCATTACTATAAAAATATAAAGATTGAAAAGATCCACTGAAAAATTCCCTCCCACCAGGTCCTGAGTTGACAATATCCCGGATCCGTTGTAGATAAGTGTTTCGCCGTCTGCTTCGGGCTGACCATTAAGAGGCTGAGATATGAACTATTTGCAGGCGCTGGTGCTAGGTCTTCTTCAGGGCCTGGGAGAATTCCTGCCGATTTCCAGTTCGGCTCACCTGGTTATAGGTCCCTATTTTTTCAACTGGAACTACCAGGGGCTGCAGTATGATGTGATGCTGCACCTGGGGACGCTGCTGGCCATTGTCTCCTATTTCTGGAAAGACTGGATTAAGATAATCGCCGACGGCTTCACCAGGCCGAAGGAAAAAGAAGGACGTTTTCTCTGGTACGTGCTGCTGGCCACGGTTCCCGGGGCCCTGGCCGGGTATTTCCTGGAAGAGAAAGCCGAAACCGTCTTCCGGGAGCCACAGGTAATAGCCGGCAGCCTGATTTTCTTCTCCATTTTTATTTTTCTGGCTGACCGATTGAGCAGGAGCCAGAAGGGGCTGGATGAACTCAAGCTGATCGATGTTCTGCTCATCGGCCTGGCCCAGAGCCTGGCCATCGTGCCGGGAGCTTCGCGCTCCGGGATGACCATCATGATGGCCCTTTTCCTGGGCTACCGGCGCCAGGCGGCAGCCAGGTTTTCTTTCCTGCTGGCCACACCGCTGATCGTGGGTGCCGCCCTCTTGGAAGTTCCCAGGATAGCCCTGTCGGAAATAAATGGCCCCTTTATCGTTGGCTTCCTGTCCTCGGCCCTGTTCGGTTTTCTGTCGATCGGGTTCCTGCTTTCCTTCCTGCGGACTAGGAACCTGGTGCCATTTGTCCTCTACCGACTGGGGCTGGCCCTGCTGATCCTGCTCAAGTATTTTCTGTAAATTGACTTGCGCTGGCATCTCCCCTAAAATACAGCTTAACTTCATCATCTTTCCTGGAGGATACGGTGAAAAATTCAGCTCTTTCATCTGACCGAAAAGAGGCCCGCGAGTACCAGACGACTTCCTCAGGCCTTTTCTTCAAGGCCAAAAAAGTTCTTTTTGAAAAGAAATCGGCCTTTCAGAAGATAGAGATCATCGAAAACGATTTTTATGGCCGGGTACTGTTCCTGGATGGTCTGGTCCAGACCACCGAAAAAGATGAGTTTTTCTACCACGAGATGCTGGTCCATCCGGCTCTGGGCTGCCTGCCGCACCCGGAAAAAGTGCTGATAATAGGCGGGGGAGACGGCGGGGCCTTGAGGGAAGTGCTGAAACACCCGGTCAGGAAGGCCTGGCTGGTGGAGATAGACCAGGAAGTCATCCGGGCCTGCGAGAGATACTTCCCCTGGCTCGAAGCCGCCCTGTCCGACCCCCGGGCCGAGCTGGCCATTGCTGACGGCTTTGATTTCATCCAGAAGACCAGCGAACGCTTCGAGGCTATCATCGTCGATTCTTCCGACCCGGTCGGACCTTCGGCCATCCTGCACGCCCGCGATTTTTATTCAAAGCTTAAAAAGGTGCTGAAACCCGGCGGTGTCATCGTGGCCCAGGCCGGCTCCCAGCTCCTCCACCTAAAAGAACACGGGCAGAAGGCCCGGTTTCTGAAGAAAATGTTCCGGTATTCCAGCTTTTACTCGGCGCCGGTGCCAACCTACCCGGTTGGAACCTGGTGTTATACCTTCCTTTCGGACAGGGTTGACCCGCTGAAGGTTAAAAAGCTGAGAGTACCGGGCGGCCTGAAATATTTCAACGAGGAAATCTTCCGGGCCAGTTTTGCCCAGCCAGCCTTTTTCCAGCAGGCCCTGAGAAGTTCAAAATAATTAAGCCGGCGAATAAAGGCAAAGTGAATCCGACCCCAGCTCGCCAGAGTTAGCCTGAATAATAATTCCGGAAAAGAGTCTGAATTCTCTCTTCTGTTCTGGTGTCGAACCTACTTTTTCGGGGCCTGGTCCAGGATTTTTTTAAGCAGTTTCTTGTCTTTGGGAAACTGGCCGACCGACGGCAGCCGCTCAAGAAGCAAAGCCCAGTTGCGGTCCAGGGCAAAGACCTTTTTGAACAGCGGCAGGCTGTCTTCCACCCGGCCGGTCGAAGCCATGGTGACCGCCGGCCAGAAAATCATCTCCGGGTTGCCGCTGTAAAGTTCCATGGCCCGGTTGTATTCTTTCATGGCCTCTTCAACCTTGTTTTCGGTCAGCAGCTCATCACCGCGGTTCATGTGGTTGTAGGCCTTGGCAATTAAAACCAGCCTTTTCATTTCCTCAATTGGCTCCGGGTGGTCCTCAATCCGCAGGTCGTAAACCCGGTCCTTCCACCAGACTCCGGAGCTTTTCCCGCTGACCACCAGGATGGCGGCCGATTGCCGGCCCCTGATGTCGCCGCCCTCTTTTTCCGCGGCTTCCAGGGCGGCCAGCAGCCTGTCCACCAGTTCTCCCTTTGTCGCCTGGTAGGCCCTGGCCATGGCTTCCCAGACGGTGTTCTTGAGCATCATGTTGGCCTGGCAGGAAAAGCCGTCCCCCTTGAAATGCCCGGCCTCGGCGATGCAGTTCCTGCCGGTATGGACAGCTACCCGTCCCGTGGCATCGACCATGGCTACCTGGCGGACTTCAGGCGTGCGGTCGGACTTGAGCAGTCCATTTAAGGCCTCTTCGGCGCTCTTCCCGGCCCGCATCATCTCCAGGCCCAGGGCCCCGTAGGATGGGTCGACGAAAGACTGGGTGGCCACCGCTCCCACGCCCGAGGCTGCCCAGCTGACGATGCTGCCCACCGAAAACCAGTGTGACTGCACGGCCACGCCCAGCTCGCCGGTTTCCCGGTCATAGGCCACGATGGAATAGGTGGTCACCGGCCTCAGGTTCTTCAGGGCAGGGTTGTCCGCGGCCGGAAAGGAAAAAGCCAAGAAACTCAGACAAAAAGCCACAACCGTAATTAAAAACACAATAACTGGCCAGTTGGCCCTGGTGAGGTGAATTCTGCTCATGCCTTCCTCCAGATCATGGTATTTTCATAATCATTTTTAATAATTCTCCAGATTTTTCCAACAGGAATTTTTTCTCGTGGCCAGGAGAAGTTACTTATGATGAAAATGAAAATCCTTAGAATGGGCAAAAAACTTGTTCTTGGAAAGATTCGGGACTGATAATTCCCTCGTTTGATAACTCTGCTGGAATACTTCAGTGTGGCCATTTCTTTCAGTACCGGCCGCCGGGCCAATACCCAATTCCCAGGCTGGAGAAATAGAGGAAGTGTCCCCCGGGAACTTAAGGCAAGTGCCACAGCGCGGCTCTGGCGGTTAAGGCAGGGGAAATCTCAGGATCATAAGTTGCTTTGGTGATGAAAACTTAATGGCTAAAATGGCGGGAAGGGCTGGGCCAGACCAGTAGCTGTCAGTTGCTTACCAGAAAGCAAGGGGCAGGGGGATGACCGGACGAACTGAAAATTACAAAAAGCTTTCCTGGGCAGGGAAATGGCCTGAAAAGAAGCAAAAAATTAAAAAAATCTCTGTCCGGGCAGGAGGGAGTCTATTCGCGGAGAAGAGTTTATGAATTTACCCTGAAAGAAAAAGGGGGAAAGGCACTCTGGCCTTTCCCCCTTTCTTCAGTTCTTTCCGGTCTCAGCCGGTCTTTCTGACGGCTTTCCAGGTGGCCGTGCCGAAATTACCCATCTCCACTTCGCCGGTGATGGTGTTGGCGTCCTGGATCTTGCCCTTATAGGTCATGGTGAAAGACCCCTGGGGTCCTTCCCGGGTGATCGACCATTCAATGGCATCGCCCTTGACCGTTCCCTCGCCGGTGATTTCGCCGCCGCGCATGCCCTGCATGGTCACGGTCAGTTTTTCACCTTCCTGGACGAACTTGATGTCGCTGGTGCGTTCGCCGCGGGGGGTGGTGATGGTGAAGCTCCAGTCTCCGGTCACGTTGACCTGGGCAGCCACGGCCAGCAGGCCGCTTACCGCCACGATCAGGAAAAGAAGGCAGGCTTTTTTCATTTTAGTCCTCCTTTATCTTTTGACGCTTCTCTGCCGCTTTTCTTCCATAAAAATTTTTGCCGATTTTATGGGTATTTCAGCTTACCCTGTCGCTGCTTTTCTCCCAGCACCCGGAGCATGTCGGCGGTCATGGCCGCCAGGTCGTAATCTGGCTTCCAGCCCCATTCTTCCCGGGCCGCGCTGTCGTCGATTGATTCCGGCCAGCTGTCGGCAATGGCCTGGCGGAAGTCAGGCCGGTAGTCCACCTCAAAATCGGGCAGGTGTTTCTTGATTTCCGCGGCCAGCTCGGCGGCCGAGAAGGACATGGCCGTGACGTTGAAACTGGAGTGGTGTTTCAGGCGAGAAAAATCGGCGGCCATCAGCTCAATTATTGACTTCAGGCAATCGGGCATGTACATCATCGGTAGCCTGGTTTCCGGCTTGAGGAAGCAGGTATAGCGGCGGTTGATTATGGCCTCGTAAAATATGGCCACGGCGTAGTCGGTGGTTCCGCCGCCTGGCAGGGTTTCATTGCTGATAATCCCGGGAAAACGGCAGCCCCGGACATCGAGGTTATACTTTCTGACATAATAATCGCACAGGTGCTCTCCGGCCACCTTGGTCACCCCGTAAATGGTGGTGGGACTGAGGACGGTATCCTGGGGGGTGTTGACCCGTGGCGTGGCCGGGCCGAAGACGGCAATGGAGCTGGGGCAGAAGACCTGCCTGACCCCGAGCTCCCTGGAAGCCTCCAGAATGTTGTAAAGGCCGTTGATATTAACTTCCCAGGCCTTCTGGGGAAACTTTTCGCCGGTGGCCGAGAGGATGGCCGCCAGGTGGTAGATGACCTTGACCCGGTACCTCTGGACCAGCTGGCCTATTTCCTGGCGGCTGGTCACGTCCAGCTTTTCGAAGGGCCCTGAATTTTCCAGGGCCGGGGACGGCCGGGCCACGTCCGAGGCGATTACCTTATCATTTCCGTAAATCTTCCTCAGGGCTGGAACCAGCTCGGAACCAATCTGTCCGGAAGCGCCGGTGACCAGGATAGTCTCGGTTTCAGGGGTCATCTTAGCTCCTCGTATCCTGTGGAATTAAGAATAAAATCTTATATCCTGACGGGGGCCGGATGTCAATAAAACCGAGAAAATTCTTTCCAGTCTTGCCTTTATCGGCGACTTCCTATAAATTTTATACCTGTCCATGAATACCCGAAAACAGGAGGACCTGATGAGCATCGTAGTTGATGGGCATCTGACCATCGACCAGGTGGTTAGAGTTGCCAGAGAAAACCAGCCGGTGGAAATTCACCCGGAGGCCAAGGCCCGTATCAAGAAATGCCGGGCTCTGCTGGAAGACAAGATCAAGAAAAATGAAATCATGTACGGGGTCAATACCGGAATCGGCGAGCTGGCCAACGTCGTCCTCAGCCAGGAGCAGGTGGAGAAATTCCAGAAGTACATAATTTACAGCCACGCGGCCGGCTATGGCCAGCCCCTGCCAATAGAAGTGGTCAGGGCGGCCATGCTGTCCAGGATCAGCTGTCACTGCCACGGCCATTCCGGATTACGCCTGGAAGTGGTGGAGATGCTGGCCGAGCTGCTCAACCGCGGGGTGACCCCGGTCGTCTGCGAAAAAGGTTCGGTCGGAGCCTGCGGCGACCTGTCGCCCATGTCCCAGATTGCCCTGGTCCTGATGGGCGAAGGCGAGGCTTATTACCGCGGCGAAAGGCTTCCGGCCAGAGAAGCCCTGGAAAGGGCCGGGCTCAAGCCCCTGGTCTTCCAGGCCCGGGACGGGCTGGCCACCATCAACGGCTCTAACGTCATCACCGGGCTGGGAGCCCTGGAAGTTCACGATGCCCTGCGCTGGATAAAGAACTCGGAAATCGTGGCGGCCATGACCCTGGAGGTCCTTAACGCCAATATGAAAGCCTACGACGAGCGGGTGCACAAGGTCCGCGGTTATCCAGGAGCCCTAACTTCGGCTGAAAATATCCGGAGGATTACCGAGGGCAGCGAGCTGCTCAAGCAGCCCGGGAAAAAAGTCCAGGACGCCTACAGCCTGAGGAGCACCCCGCAGGTGGTTGGTGCGGCCAGGGATGCCTGGCAGTGGGCCAAATACATGATTGAGGTGGAACTCAACGGGGCGGCCGATAATCCCATCTTTTTCCCCGATGAAGACCTGGTCCTGACCGGGGCCAACTTCCAGGGAGTGCCGCAGGCCTTCGCCCTGGAACTCCTGGGAACGGCCATCACCACCGTCTGCGTCCTGTCCGAGCGACGGGTCAACCGGCTGATGAACCCCCATCTCAGCGTGGGGCTTCCGGCCTTTCTAACCCGCGGGGCAGGTATGTTTTCCGGCCTGATGCTGAGCCAGTACACGGCCGGAGCCCTGGTCTGCGAGAACCGGGTGCTGTCCCACCCGGCGGCCACCGGCTCCATACCGGCTGCGGCCGACCAGGAAGATTTCGTCAGCATGGGCATGACCACCGCCCTCAAGACCAGGCAGATCCTGGATAACGCCCAGGCCGTGCTGGCCATTGAGTTCATTGCCGGGGCCCAGGCCATAGATTTCCGCAAGCCGCTTCGGCCCAGCCCGGCGGTCCAGGCTGCCTATGAAGTCATCAGGAAGTACGTTGACTTCATGGACGAAGACCGGCCGCTCTATTCTGACATCAACCGGCTGAAGGAAGTGGTCCAGAGCGGAGAAATCCTGGAGGCGGTGGAGAAAGTTACCGGACCGTTAAAATAAATTTTATAAGATGAATAAATAAAATGACAACGGAAAGGGTGGTCCTGGTTACCGGCAGCACCGGGCACCTGGGCCCGGCCGTGGCCCGCTGCCTGGCGGCCGATTTCAAGCTGATTGCCCTGCATTATTTCAAGAACAAAGAAAAGGCTGAAGCCCTGAAGCAAGAAATTGAAAAATCAGGTCGGCAGGTGAAAATTTTCGCGGCCGACCTGAACAGCGAAGAGGGCGCGGCTGACCTGGTCAACCGGGTCCGGGCCCATTTCGGACGGCTGGATATCCTGGTTAATATTCCAGGAGCCATTCGAACCAGGCCCTGGGACCAGCTCGACCGCAACGACTGGGAAGATATCTTTCGCTCCAACCTGGAAAGCTCCTATTTCTGTATGAAACACGCTCTCCCCGGAATGAGAGAACAAAAATGGGGCCGGATTATAAACATCGGCTTTCACCTGGTTGAGCATCTGGGTTCCTTTCCCGGGGTTACTCCTTATGCCGTGGCCAAGACCGGTCTGCTGATTTTAACCAGGACGGCGGCGGTGGCCGAGGCGGAGAATAACATTACCGTAAACATGGTATCCCCGGGCCTGATAGAAGGCGGGGAAATACCGCCTTCGCTAAAAATAAAGGAAGGTCAGCTCGGCCGGGCCGAAGACGTGGCCGAGGCAGTGGCCTTCCTGGTCTCGGACAGAGCCGGTAAGATTACAGGCACCAACCTGATCGTGGCCGGAACCTGGAAGATGTGATCATAAACAGGACCCTGGCCGTTGCTGGCAGTAACCAGCCTGGCTGAGGTCTTTTCCAGGCTGAAGGAAATAAAAGATGAAAAAAAATATCAGTAATACCCGAGCCGCTTTATTCTGCCTATCAGGGGCCGGCCTGCTGGTCCTGCTGTTCTTGATAATTTCAGCCTGCCAGACGCCTGAATCCCTGACCAGGGGCCGGCAGAAGTCCCTGGAGAAAGGGCTGTTGCGACCGGTTTACCTGAAGGGTCAGAGGCCGGAAAAAATGAGGCTGGCCGACCGCATGTCCTTTTATAAGGTGCCCGGGGTCAGCCTGGCCGTCATGGACAGATATCGCCTGGAGTGGAGCCGGACCTACGGTTATAAAGACATCGTCCAGTATCAGCCCTTGACCAGAAATACCGTCTTCCAAACAGGCGACCTGAGCCAGCCGGTTTCAGCCGCCGTGGCCCTGCGCCTGGTGGAAAAGGGCCTGGTCAGCCTGGAAGCCAACCTCGGCGATTATTACCTGGACATAGCCTTTTCTGGAAGGAAGTTCAGGCCATCAGAAAAGTTCAGTTTCACGCTGTCCAACCTGTTGAGTCATAATGCCGGTTTCTATCCCTGGACTTCAGAAGGTTATTCCCGGTCGACAGCTCTGCCGGATCTCGGAGCCGTTCTCCGGGGTGAAGAGCCGGCCCGAAACTACCATAGCTACCGGGGGTTCGACCCGGAAATACCCGTCCGCTTTTCTGATTTTAACTACGTGCTGCTCGAACAGTACCTGACCAGCCGCACCGGAAAGAGCTGGCCGGAGCTTTCCCGGGAAGAGGTCCTGGAGCCGCTTGGCCTGAAGAATACCTTTTTTGGAATCCCGGCGGTTGAGGACGTGGCCCTGGGCCATCTCCGGGAGGGCGAGGAGATTGAAGGTGGCTGGTACCGGTACCCGGAGCAGGCGGCCCGGGGCTTATGGTCAACACCTGAAGAATACCTGGACCTGGTCATCGAACTCATGGACTGTGCCCGGGGCAAGACCGGTGGTTTGCTCTCACCGGCCCTGGCTAGGAGGATGCTTTCTCCTCAGGCGGCCGGAAGCGGGTATGGCTTTCGCCTGGAAGGGGAGCACGAAAAATTCAAGCTCTTCTTGAAGGGTAAGACCCGGGGTTACCGGGCGGCAGTGCTCATCTACCCGGCCCTCGGCCAGGGAGCGGTGGTTATGACCAACAGCGACAACGGCGGCGTGCTGATTGAAGAAATCCTGCGCGGGCTGGCGGTCATCTACGGCTGGCCCGATTACCAGCCCGAGGAGAAAACCCTTTTCCGCCTGCCGCCTGAAATTTACCAGAAATACACCGGCCGCTACCAGGTCAACGAAAGCTATTTCCTGGATGTCGATTACCAGGATTATTACCTGATCGTCCACCCGACCGGCCAGGCGGCCACCAAGTTTTACGTGGAAACCCAGACCATCTTTTTCTCGATGGACCCGTTTATCAGGATTAAGTTCAACCTGGACGAGCAGGGCCGGGTGACCGGGCTGGTGCTCTGGCAGGAGGATTACGAGGTCAGGGCCCGAAAAATTGAAGAGTAGAACCCGGTTTGTTCTTTAAGTTCGCAGGAGATTTAGTCAACCCTCACCAGGGTTAATTCCACCTTCCTGGTTTTCCCGTCCCTTTCCACGGTCAGGGTGACCCGGTCTCCAATCTTGTAATCGTCGAGAAGATTGTACAGGTCGTCGTAGGAACGTATTTTCTTTCCGTCTATTTCCTTGATGACATCCTGGATAACCAGCCGGCCCATCCGGCTCCTGGTCAGGCCGCGCAGACCCTTGCGGTAGGCCTCGGAGTCAGCGGGGACTTCGTAGATAACCACGCCCTGAATTCCCAGGCGCTGGCCGTAGCGGTCAGATAGCAGGGTCAGGCCCAGGCCAGGTCTTATTACCCGTCCATACTGGATGATCTGGGGCACAATCTTCTTGATGGTGTCAACCGGGATGGCAAAGCCGATGCCCGATGAAGTGCGGGAGGGGGAGACGATCATGGTGTTCATGCCGATGAGCTCACCGGCCGAGTTGAGCAGCGGACCGCCGGAATTTCCGGGGTTAATGGCCGCGTCGGTCTGAATCATGTCCCGGATGGTTACCCCGCCGGCCCCGGGCATGCTCCGGCCGAGGGCGCTAACTATTCCCGTTGTGACCGTGTGGTCAAAGCCGAAGGGATTGCCAATGGCAATGACCTTCTGGCCCACCTGCAGGTTGCTGGAGGTGCCGATTTTTATAGGGAAAAGCCCCTTCAGGCTGCCTTCAATTTTCAGGACGGCTATATCCTTGTTCGGTTCCTTGCCAACCAGCTTGGCCTGCCGCTCTTCCTGGTTGGGCAGGGTGATATTGAACAGGTCCCCGTCTTCTATAACATGGTAGTTGGTGATGATGTGCCCGCGCTCATCCCAGATAAAACCGGAGCCACTGCCCCGGGGCACAGCTTCTTCTGTCCAGGAGAAAAAGTCGCGGACCAGTTGAATGTTGGTGATGAAGACCACGGAGTTCTGGGCTTTCTTGACAACTTCGATGGTATTCTTTTCGTCTTCGGTCAGCTGGGCCTGGAGGTTCCGGGTAATGAACAAAGCGCTTAAAACCAGCAGGCCGAATAAAATAAAAATACTCCTTTTCCTGTTCTTCAGGTTTTTCATTTTCCTTTCCTTTCCTTTTGAGCCGATATATTAACTTTACTCTTGAATAACTCTGGATTCAAGGAATTGTTTTTAAGCTGAGGTGGAGAAATCAAACGGGGGGAGCCTGGAGGTGGCCCGAAGTCGATTCTATTTCCCTGGCCCCGAAGTAGCTGTGGTCCTTGGGCAGGTAAAACAGGAAAACAGCCAGGGATAGAAGGCCGACCAGGATGAACGGGAAACGGATGCTGAGGAGGTCCGACAGAAATCCTGAAACCAGGCTGATGACCGCGCCCGATATCATCTGGATGTTGGAAATCCAGCTGAAGGCCTGGGTCTGGTCTTCGTCCCTGACGGTCGAACCCACAAAGGTATGAAGCGAAGGGTAGGTCATCAGCAGGAATCCGCCAAACAGGAGCAGGGCGGTAACTGATAGCGTCTGGTTCAATGACAGGCCTATGACCATCAGACAGACAGTGGCCCCGGCCAGGCTGGTCAGGAAGACCTGCTTGCGGCCGAATTTCCGGCTCCAGAAGCCGTAAAGGTAACCGGTGACCGTTCCCAGTCCTATCCACAGGGCCAGGTAGACTCCGGTCCGGCCCATGGGAATGTTAAAGCTGTTGTGGAGCAGCGAAGGGGCGTAATAGACGGTTACCGACCAGCCCATTCCGCCAAAGAAAAAGCCCGGCAGCAGGTGGCTGACTTTCTTGAGTACCCGTAGCCAGTTCCGGGCTGAAAGGTCGGGCCTGACCGGCTGCCGGGATGATACGCCGTTGATGACCATTACCCCAACCGCAGTTATCAGCAGCCCGACCACGGCCCAGGCATAGAGCGGGGCCTTCCAGCCATAATTCTGGGCGATATAACCTGTGGTTATAAAGGCCAGGAGCACACCGAGGTTGCCAGAGCCGCTCTGGATGCCCATGGCGTCGTCCAGCTCCCGTCCCAGGCCGGAGCGGGATCGGGAAATCCAGGCAATAACAATCGGATGATAGAAGCTGGTGAAAGCCCTGAGCAATATGAACAACAGCATCAGGACGACGAAAGAAGGGGAGAAAGGAACGAGAAAGCTGGCCAGGCAGATGCCCAGGCCGCTGGCCAGCATCAACCAGCGGTATTCGTGCCGGAAAGACAGGGCCACCACCCAGAACTGGACCAGGATGGTGGTGATGAGGCCGAGGTTGGACAGAAGGCCAATCTGGGAATACTTTTTTATAAGGAAGGCCTGGCTGTAGAGTATGGGAAATATGGTCGGGGTGACGATGGTGGCAGCATCGGTCAGGGCGTGAAACAGCGAGGCCGAAAGCAAAATTTGCTTCTTCATTCTTGTGGTTCTATCCTCAATATAAGCAGATAATTTACCACCGGCCGGGACGGTTGGCAACCGGGTCAACCGCAAATACCTGTTGCCTGAGCCCGCCACAAATTTGTAAAATCATTCTCTTAATGCCTGACCTGGAGGTTATCATGAAAAACTTGATGAGAAACAGAGATTGCTCTTATTTAAGGGTATTTTCAATTTTGTTTCTGCTGGTTTTCTGTGCCGGGCTGCTCCCGGCCCAGACCACGGCCCAGCAGAGGCTGAGTTCCTGGGAGCTTCACCAGAAGCTGGCCCGCGAATCGTGGTTTAAGAATTTTGAATGGCAGAATCTCGGTCCTTATTTTATGGGCGGCAGAATCTGCGAGATCAAGGGCTATGCCTCCGACCCGCGCCGGATACTGGTGGCCGCGGCCAGCGGCGGCCTGTGGTTGACCGAAAACAGCGGCACCACCTGGACCCCGCTCTTCGACGACCAGTCCTGGGTTGGCTTTGGCAGCGTGGCCATATATGAAAAAGATAAGAACCTGCTCTGGGCCGGGACGGGCGAAGAGAATTCTTCCCGGTCTTCCTACGCCGGAACGGGTGTCTTCAAGTCCACCGACGGCGGCCGCACCTGGCAGCACCTGGGCCTCACCGACACTCATCACATTGCCGATATAATAATTCATCCCGAAAATCCGGAAACTGTCTACGTGGCGACCATAGGCCATCTTTATACCGAGAATGAAGAGCGCGGTGTGTTCAAGACCACCGACGGCGGGAAAACCTGGCAGAAGGTCCTTTACATCTCGCCCAAGACCGGGGTCATCAGCCTGGTCATGGACCCGTCCAACCCCGAAGTTCTCTATGCCGCTTCCTGGGAAAGGATCAGAAAAGCCTGGAACATGACCGAGTCTGGAAAGGAAAGCGCCATTTACAAAACCACCGACGGTGGAAAGACCTGGAGAAAAATCGTCAACGGTTTTCCCCAGAACGAGTATGTTGGGCGCATCGGCCTGGCCGTCAGTCCTTCTAACCCGAAGGTGGTCTATGCTTTCCTGGATAACCAGGAGCCGAGGACCCAGCCCAAGCCAAGGGAGGAAACGAAGGGCGCCCTGACCATTGAAGCCCTGAAGAAGATGACCGTCCAGGATTTTCTGAAACTGGAAGACGGCAAGCTGGAAGCCCTGCTCCGGCAGAACCGGGCCCCCCAGGTATTTACGGCTAAATCGGTTAAGGAAGCGGTCCAGCAGAAGAAGCTGTCTCTCCCCGAGCTGGTTGATATACTCCAGGGCGGAGCCAATGCTGCTCTCTTCACCACCCAGGTCAAGGGGGCGGAGCTCTACCGCAGCGATGACGGCGGGGAAACCTGGAAGAAGACCCATGAAGGTTTCCTGCCCAACTCCATCGTCAATACCTACGGGTATTACTTCGGCAAGATGTTCGTTTCGCCAGAGAATGAAAACGTGGTCTACCTGCTGGGCGTGCCGCTGATGAAATCGACCGACGGCGGCAAGACTTTCAAGGAAATACCCGAAGTCGGTGGCTCTTATGGCTACGGGTACGCCGACGTCCATCCCGACCACCACGCCCTGTGGGTAAACCCCAATGACCCGAGGGAAGTCTGGATAGGAAACGACGGCGGGCTGAATGTCTCCTACGATGCCGGGCGAACCTTCCAGAGGATTGCCAACCTGCCGCTGGCCCAGTGTTATACCGTCAGCTTCGATATGGAAACGCCCTACAACATCTACGTGGGCCTCCAGGACAACGGTGTCAATGTCGGCCCGCGGGATTTTGTTTTCGGGCGCCGGGACAAGGACTGGAGGATGATCCTGGGTGGCGACGGGGCCTTTGTCGAGCCCAGCCTGCAGGAAAAAGGCATTGTCTACGCCGAGTACCAGTTCGGAAGCCTTTTCCGGCTCAACCTGAACAACCCGCGGGAGACCAAGTCCATCAAACCCCAGCTCAAGACGGTCCAGGCTCCGTATCGTTTCAACTGGCTGACCCCGTTCCTGATTTCAAAGCATAATCCCTTCACCCTGCTCTTGGGGGCCAATAAAGTCCTGAAGTCGGTGGACCGCGGCGATAACTGGCTGGAAATCTCTCCCGACCTTACCGACCGCAAAAATATCGACGGCGACGTGCCCTTTGCCACCATCACCGCCCTGGCCGAATCACCCCTCACTCCCGAAGTGATTTATGCCGGCACCGACGACGGCAACGTCTGGGTCACCAGGAACGGCGGCTGCTCCTGGGAGAAGATAACCGCCGGGCTGCCCAAGAAATGGGTGACCAGGCTCGAGGCCAGCCGCTTCCAGCCGGGCCGGGTTTACCTGACCATGATCGGCTACCGCGAGGATGACTTCAGCACCTACGTCTTTTCTTCAGAAGATTACGGGAAGACCTGGGTTTCCATAAAAAGCAACCTTCCGGAGGAAGGCTGCAATGTCATCCGGGAAGATACGGTTAACGAAAACATAATTTACCTGGGGACCGACCTGACCGCTTATGTCAGCCTCGACCGGGGGAAGACCTGGCATTCCCTGAGGGCCAACCTGCCGACCCTGCCGGTCTATGATATGAAGATTCATCCCCGGGAAAGAGAGCTGCTCATCGGCACCCACAGCCGCGGGGTTTTCGTGTTGCCCCTGAAGAAGATCCAGGAATTGACACTGGAGGTCCTGGGCAAGGCTCTCCATGTACTGGAGCCGGATGAAGTTCAACTCCCCTTGGCCAGAAGGGGGGAAGCTCCGGCCGTGGAAGTTGCCGCCCGCATCCTGGTGTATTCAAAAGACGGTGGACAGGGCAAACTGGCAATTAAGACTACAACCGGAAAAATCCTCAAGGAAATGGCTGTGGACCTCAAGCCTGGCTTAAATGACCTGTCCTGGGACCTGAAAGCCGAGGGCCAGAAGGAAAGGGTGGCGGCCGGCGAATACCAGGTTGAAGTCAGCCTCGGCCAGGAAACCCAGGCCCGCAAGCTCCGCCTGGTGGCGGCCAGCATGCGCTACATGGAGTTCGAGGTGGATGACTGAAAAAATAATAAATTACCGCGGCTGCTTTATCTGCGGCCAGGACAACCCGGTCGGGCTGAAGCTTGATTTCTTCTTTGACCGGGAAAAAAAGATGGCCCGGGCCGAGTTCACCCCCGGCCGGGAGCACGAAGGCTACCGCGACCTGCTGCACGGCGGGATAATTTCTTCGCTCCTGGACGAGGTCATGGCCAAGGCCCTCCTGGCCGAGGAGATTCCGGTGGTAACTTCCAGGCTGACCGTGGAATTCAAGAAACCGGCTCTGATCGGTGACCGGCTCAGGCTGGAAGGCTGGGTGACCGGTCGCAAGGGCCGGGCTTATTTCACGGCCGGAAAGATGCTGGGAAGCGACGGGCAGGTGGTGGCCGAAGCCAGTGGAGTCTATATCCGGGCCGAAGGCGCCCTGATTGAGCTGCTGAGCAAGAGCCTGCCCGATAAATAAGATAAGGTCGGGCTAACAGCCGGCCCGGTCCTCAACTTTGAGCCAGGGCCTGCTCCAGGTCTTCAATCAGGTCGTCAACGTTCTCGCAGCCAACTGACAACCGGATCAGGTCATCGGTGATGCCGGCTTCTTCCTTTTCTTTTTTTGGAACGGAGGCGTGGGTCATGCTGGCCGGGTGCTGGATCAGGGTTTCGATTCCGCCCAGCGAAACGGCCAGGGTACAGAGCCTGACGCTGTTTATCATTTTAAGACCGGCTTCATAGCCGCCCCGTAGCCCGAAGGAAATCATCGAGCCGGGGCCTTTCATCTGCTTTTTCATCAGCTCGTACTGCGGGTGGCTCTCCAGGCCGGGATAGTTAACCCAGGCTACCCTGGGGTGAGCTTCCAGCCAGGCCGCGATTTTCCGGGCATTTTCCTGAGCCCTTTCCACCCTGAGATGCAGGGTTCGCAGGCCGCGCAGCACCAGCCAGGCCTGGTGCGGGTCCATGGTGCCGCCGTGCATTCTGAGAACTTTCTGTAACCTCTTGTGAAGTTCTTCATTTCGGCTGATTATGACCCCGCCCACCACGTCGCTGTGACCGTTTATGAACTTGGTCAGGCTGTGCATGACCACGTCAGCCCCGAGCTCCAGCGGATTCTGAAGAACGGGGGAGGCGAAGGTATTGTCGACAACAAACAGCAGGTTATGCTCCCGGGCCAGTTCGGCACAGGCTCTCAGGTCGGTGATGGCCATGGTGGGGTTGGCCGGGCTTTCTACGAACAGCAACCTGGTATTCTTTTTGATTTTTTTCTTAATCTCGGAAATATCTGAAGTGTCGATGAAGTCGGCACTCACTCCAAAGCGGACAAACTCGGTCTCGATAATGGTTCTGGACGGCCCGTAAAGGGCAGCCGTTCCTATCAGGTGGGCCTCTTTTTCCAGGAAGGCCAGGTAGATGGTGGAAACGGCGGCCATACCGGTGGCCGTGGCCAGGGCTCCGTAACCCTTTTCCAGGGTGGCCAGGGCTTCTTCCAGGGCCAGGATGGTCGGGTTGCCCAGCCGGGTGTAGATAAAACCTTTTTCTTTCCCGGCAAACAGGGCCGCTCCCTGCTCGGCGCTTTCGAAGGCGAAGGTGGAGGTCTGGTAGATGGGCGGAGAGACGCTCCGGGCTGCCGGGTCGGGATGATAACCGGAGTGGATGATTTCGGTTTCCAGCCTTTTCTTTTGATGTTTGCTCATGTTTAACCTCGCTCCCGGACTGCCATCGGCAGACCAGGAGGTAATTTTATTCTGGTCTACACTTGCTGTTCAAACAGTCTGTAAGAATTAAGCTAAGATATTTTCTCTATACGAATTCCTTATTTCCCTCTGGCCAGCTCGATCATCAGCTTGACTTCTTTAATCATTTTTTCGGCGTCGCCTTCAAAGCCGATGCTCTTGAACCGTATCTTGCCCCTGGGGTCGATAACAAACTTGGTCGGAATGCCCGAAACGCCATAGCTGGCCACCACCTTGTCTTCGGTGTCCATCAGGACGTAAAAGGGATACTGGTTCTTTTCCAGGAACTCTTTAACCACCTGTTCCTTGTTGGCTTCATCCTGCCAGGTGTTGACAAAGACGAAAGCCACCGACGGGTCCTTCTGGTACTCTTCAACCAGCTTCTTCATGCCGGGGAAAGAACCCAGGCAGGGACCGCACCAGGTGGCCCAGAAGTCCAGGATGACCACCTTGCCCTGGTAATCGGCCAGTTTAACCACCTTGCCTTCCAGGTCTTTGAGTTCAAAGGCCGGGGCCGGCTGTTCGACCATCTTTTTCTGCAGTTCGGACCTCAGGGCCTCGGTGGCTCCGGCTTCGAGCTTGACCCGGTATTCTTCCCAGCCGCTATCCGAGCCCCTGGCTCCCACGTAGGCCTGTTTGAGCAGGTCCATGAGGTCGGAGCCGGTAAAGCCCTTGCCGGCGGTGGCTTCCAGGACTTGGATAGCCGGTTCATAGTTTTTGTTCTCCAGCAGGACCCTGGCGTAATCCATGGAGATTCCGGATTGCTCGCCGTTGCTGGCTTCGTAGGCCTGGCGCAGGGAGTTGATTGCCTCGTTTAACTGGCCCTGCTTCCACAGCAGGTTTCCTTTGAGGCTGAGCATCATGGCGCTCAGGCTGGTCTTCATCTCTTCCTGCCATTCTTCCTTGGTGTAATAGGCGGGCTTGTACTTGTCCGGGTTGGCCAGGTGCTCGTTCATCAGGGATATTCCGTTGTCGAGGGCTTTTAAGGCCAGCGGGGCCTGGCCTTCCTGGTTAGCCTGGTTGGCCACGGCGTAGAAGTAATATGGCTGGGCTTTCAGCCGGTTCTCCTGGAGGAAATTGTTGGCTTCTTCCAGTTTCTTCTCCTGGAATAGTGACTGGGTGATCATGCCGATTATGGACTCGGTGTACTTGGAGTCTGGGAATTCTTCCTGGAATTTTTTAACAAACTCCAGTCTTTGTTTTGGGTCCTGGATGCCCTGGAGCTGCATCACGGCCTGGATCTGGAAGAATTCACCCTTGGGGTTTTTCTGAGCCTGTTCAGCCAGGGCCATGGCCTTTTCCTGGTTTCCAGTCTGGGCATAAAACCTGTAAAGTGTCACCAGGGTGGAGTCGTCCAGGTCGGGCAGGGTCGAGACTTCTTCCAGGAAATCCTTGGTCTTCTGTTCCCAGCCTTCTTTTTTGGTAGCCTGAAGGAGGCGCAGGTAGCTGTTGACAAACTCCTTCTTGGTGGCCGGGTTGGCCAGGAATTCTTCTTCGGTCAGGCGCAGGGCTTCGTTCAGGTCCTGGTTGATGCCCACCAGCTGGCCCCAGGAAGTGTAAGCCAGGGCCAGTCCGGCCTTGTTACCGGGCAGGACCTTACCCTCGGGCGTGTACAGGGCAAAGATATAGCCCTTGCCCTGGTTGTTGTCGTCGTTTTCCCGGTCCAGCTTGATCTTGGCCACCAGGCCGTAGGCCTCTTTATCTATGGTGTAGTTTCCAGTCCATTTCTTGCCGCTTTTCTTTAGTTCAACTGCCTGAACCTTCGGTAATTCTTTGGAATAGGAATAGATGTAAAGGTTGAAGGCTTCCCGGGAAGCCAGGTTCTTGTCGGCCGGTATATAGGCGAAGGTGACCGTATCACCTGGTTTTGCCTTTTCCGGGGACATGGTCAGCTGGGAAGAGGAGCTCTTTCCAGAACAAACCACCAGCGAAAAAGCAACCAGAAAGATAGTAACTGCCAGAGAGAATGATTTTTTCATCTGAAATCCTTTCAATAGGTTTAACTCATTATCCCAGAAAATTGACATTTTGACAAATGGAGGGGGGCCAGAGGTTGGCTGAATTGGTATCTCTTAATCAATGCATTATTTATCCCAGTTAGTAATTATCCCAGGCAAATGGGGATCGGGTCCAGGCGTGGGAGTCAAAATGAAATGCCCTGAAGACCGGGAAAAAGCCCGCGAGTTGCCTGATTTTCTCTTCGATTATATCAAGGCCGGGCGCGTAATTTCCTGCCTGCGGCCAGAGTGGGGGCAAAAGTCGGCACTATGATTCAAGACTGAGGACCTGTAGCCTCTGCCCCAGAACAGCTCAGGAAGCGAGCTTGATGGTGGCCTTGAAAGGCACGGAGGACGGGCGCAGGCAGGCTTCCTGGTCGCAGGCCTGGTAGCGGACCTTACCTTCGATTTCCAGGCTGCTGCCGCAGACACCCTCGGCCAACTCAATTTTCAGTTTGACCTTGACCTGGCCTTCGTAAACGGACAGTGGTTTATCCGAGAATTTGAACTTTTTCTTCCTGGCCTCAGGGAATATGACCTCTTTTAATTCAAGGGCCGGGTCCTTTTTTAACTCAACCGAAGTCGGTACCAGCAGCTCATCTTCCGGTTTCTGGGAGTTGATATGAAAGCCCGGGGCCACCGTGAGCTCCAGGGTGAGTTCAAAAGTATCGCCGGGAAAGACCGCTTGTGAAGGAGGAGAAGTCTTTACGGTAACGATTGGATTCTCTTTCTGGCCGGCCGTGGTCTGGATAGGAGAGGCCGAAGCCCGGGGCAAACCCAGGAAGAGGGCCAGGATCAGGATGGCTAACGGTTCAATCTTTTTTTTCATCGTTTCTTAACCTATTCATATCATAGATGAAAAGGCCAGTTTTTTCTATTCGTATTAAGGTCAGACCTTGTTTTATAATTGTTCCGGCGCGAGGCAACACGGTTTGAACTGAAATGGCCAGAAATTTAAGGAACTTTTTTTAGGGGAGAAAGGTTAATGCTCAAACCAAGAGTTATGCTTCTCTTTTTGTTAGCGCTTGTTTTTTCTGCGGAATATTTAATGTCTGCCACAAATAGGAGAGAAATATGACAAGGATAATTAAATCGGGAAAGGTAACCCTGCTGGTTTTGCTGGCCATTGCCTTACTGGCTTTGGCCTGTTCCAGGGAAGATGCGGCCAGTGGAAGGGAAGCGGAGCTGACCGCCCCGGCGGAGCTTCAGGGAGAGAGCGGCCCTGGGGCAACACCGGAAACTGGCGAAGCAGTGCCAAAGGCTCAGCCTGTCTCAGTCCCGGCTGCCCGGGTAGTTGGGGCCATAAATCATTTTGCTTTTGATCTCTATTCCTATCTCAAGAAAGGGGAACAGGGAAATCTTTTCTATTCTCCCTTCAGCCTGTCGGTGGCCATGGGCATGACCTACGAGGGAGCCAGGGAGCAAACGGCCGCGGAGATAAGACAGGTCTTTCATTATCCCGATGATATCAACATTCTCAGGCAGGGTTTTTCCGAGGTCCTGGCCCGTATAAACAGGAAAGACAAAAAATACGAGCTGCGCGCCGCCAACGCTCTCTGGGCCCAGAAAAATTATCCTTTTCTGCCTGAATATTTCCAGGCGGTGGAAAAGTACTATGGCGGCCGGGTGACCAACCTTGATTTTGCCGGTGACACCGAAAATTCGCGGCTTATCATAAACCGCTGGGTGGAGGAACAGACCAACAACCGGATAAAAGATTTAATCCCGCAGGACGTCATAACCCCCCTGACCCGGCTGGTCCTGACCAACGCCATCTATTTCAAGGGACTCTGGGAAATGCAGTTTCCGAAGAAAGCCACCGCGGAAGCCGATTTTAGAATCAGCGCCGATAAGACAGTGAGAGTTCCGATGATGTTTCTCCAGGATGTCGAAGTCAACTATTTCGAGAACGAAGACCTGCAGGCGGTGGAGCTGCCCTACGTCGGCGGAGAAATTTCCATGCTGGTTTTGCTGCCGAAAGCAGAACTTTCCCGGGTCGAATCTTACCTGTCATCAGAAAAGCTTGAAGCTCTGAGGGGAATGCTGACCGGTCGGGAAAAGGTTGATATTTATCTTCCCCGGTTCAAGTTTGAAACCAAGTACCTGATGGGAGGGAAAGAAGGACTTCTGGGCAAAATGGGCATGCCCACGGCTTTTACCATGGCCGCCGACCTGTCCAGCCTGACCGGCAGGAAAGAACTTTACATCACCGAAGTGGTGCACCAGGCTTTTGTTGAGGTAAATGAAGAGGGGACGGAGGCGGCCGCGGCCACGGCAGTTATCATTGGTATCAAGATGGTACAGAGAAAGCCGGTCTTCCGGGCTGACCATCCTTTCATTTTCATAATTCAGGAACGGCAGAGCGGGACTATCCTCTTCCTCGGCCGGGTGGTCAACCCTGCCAAATGATTTGTTTGCGAAGCCGCTGAATTAATAAATTAGAAGCGGCGATATTTTCAGTGGTGGCTGCGGCTAATCGCCTGGAAATTTCCCGCCAGGAATAGGCCGCACTGCTCGGAACCTTCAAACTTTGAAATCGAAAAATTATACAAATAAAATATTAAAAAGAATGAAAAGCAGCTAAAAGGGATCTGTTTCTCTCAGGAGGTAATAGAAGATGAAAAATTACCTCAAGGTTCTGAAGAAGACATCATTGATAATTCTGGTTTGGGGTTCAGTTGTTTTCCTGGCCGCGGCCCAGGAGATGATAAGGAACCCGAGAAAACCGGTCAACCCGAATGCCGGCCGGATTCTTAAAGCAGAAAAAATCTGGCAGGTTGGGGACCGGGCGGGTTCATATTATTTTAGGTATCCACACCGCCTTCGTGTGGCTCCTGACGGCTCGATATTTATAGCTGACCAGGAGCAGCTCCTTAAATTTTCTGCCGGAGGCCAGTTTCTGGCGAACTTTTATAAGAAAGGGCAGGGGCCGGGTGAGATTGCCGATTACTTCAGCTATCATCTCTATGGAGAAAGTCTCTTTGTCTATGATTCCGTGGCCAATAAAGTCATTCATATGAATCTGGAAGGACAGCTCATCAAGGAGGTTAAGCTCGAAAAAGGGCCATACAACGGCTTCTACGGGGTCAGCGGTGGCTTACTTGTTTTTGTCAAGATGACTTATCCTCCCCCTGAAAAAAGGACGGGAGGCCTTCATGATGTGATCTGTTCTGTGAGGCTGCTTTCCCCCGACGGGAATGAGGAGAAAGAAGCCTGCGTGTTCAAGATGAAAACCTTTATGGCTCCCCAGGCCATGGCCAGCTGGGATCCATTGCACGTACTGCTCGGTCCTGACGGCCGCAAGCTTTATGTTAACCATGCCAGGAATTACCTTCTTGAAGTCTTTGACCTGGAAACTGGGCGCCTGCTGTTCAGCTTTAACCGGGATTATTCGCCTGTGAAATACGTGGCCGACCCGGGGCGTCTTGAATTTATGAAAAGGTATAACTTTCCGGAAATAAAATATGATATTGATATCCGTGGTTTATTTTCGGACGGAAAATATATCTGGGTGCAGACTTCAACCGAAAGCGAGGAGGGGTATGACCTGTTTGATGTTTTTGATGACCGAGGCCGCTTTATAGATAGCTTCTACTCCGGTCTTAAGGGTTCGGTGCTGGCGGTATACGATAATTATATCTTTGCCCTGGAAAGGGATGAAAAGGACAATCTGTTTCTTGGAAAATATCGTCTCGTGGACCAGATCAGGTAGGGCAATCAACAGGCAGAAGAAGTCTGGAAGTTCATCCCGGCCCCGGTTAGTTGGTCAATATCAACAAAATATAAGGGGAGGAGACCTCGTTTGACTGCTTTCGGACCCGGGCCCGGTTTCAAAGCCGGATTTTGATTCCCGGTCGGGTGGCCGCCGGTCTATTGTTTAAATTTTTGCTTGACAAAGCCCCGGGCCGGCGTTATTTTATAAATGGTGAACAAAATGGTTAACAGGATTAAAAGAGCTTTAACCGGAAGGCAGAAGGAAATCCTGGAAAAAATCCAGGAATTCATCCTGGAACACGGCTATGCGCCCACGGTGCGGGAGCTGGGGCAGCTGGTTGGCCTGAGCAATCCCTCGGCTGTCTTCAAGCACCTGCTGAGCCTGGAGAGGAAAGGCTACATCAGGCGGGAAGGCGGCGAGGTCCGGCTGGCTCAGGCGCCTGATGCGGTAAGCGCCGTGCGCCTGCCCCTGGTCGGCCTGGTTCCGGCCGGCACCCCCCGCGAGATGTTTGACACCCTGGGCGAAACGGTGGAGGTTCCGAGCTGGTTTGCCGGGCGAAAGCGGGGCAACCTTTTCTGCCTGCGGGTTACGGGGAAGAGCATGATCGATGCTTACATAGATGACGGGGATCTGGTGGTTATCGAGCGGACGGACACGGCCAGCTCGGGCGAGATGGTGGTGGCCCTGCTCGAGGACGGCTCGGTCACCCTGAAGCGCCTGCGCCGGGAGAAGGACCGGGTGCTCCTGGTCCCGGAAAACCCGGCTTTCCGGCCGATTGAAGTCCGGGAGCTGCGGATTGTCGGTCGGGTGGTCGGCGTCATCCGCAAGTACTGATTTTTTTTTGAATTCGGGGGACGAAGCATGTGGAAGACGGAGGGAAATTTTCCTCTTTGCGGTGAGCGACGTTATATCGTCCACATCGACCTTGATGCTTTTTTCGCCTCGGTGGAGGTGCTGCTCAACCCGGAGCTTAAAGGAAAGCCGGTGGTGGTCGGCGGGCTGCCGCACGAGCGCGGGGTGGCTTCCACCTGCTCTTATGAAGCGCGGAAGTATGGTGTCCGGTCCGGAATGCCGCTTCGCCAGTGTTACAAGCTGTGTCCCCAGGCTGTCTTTGTCCGCGGCAACTACCACATCTACCAGGCTTTTTCCGAAAAGTTTTTCCGCATCCTGCATGAATACACCCCGGATGTGGAAGAAGCCTCGCTCGATGAAGCCTACCTGGAATTCACCCGCTGCCGGCACCTCTATCCGTCTTTCAGCGAGGCGGCCCGGGAAATCAAGCGCCGGGTGGAAAAAGAGCTGGGGCTCAGTGTCTCGGTGGGGGCGGCTTCCAACAAAATCCTGGCCAAGCTGGCCACCAGAAAAGCCAAGCCCGGCGGGTTTTTTGAACTGAAGCCCGGCCAGGAGCAGGAATTTCTGCGGGAACTGGACATCTCGGAGATTCCGGGCATAGGTCCGAAAGCCCAGGTCATGCTGCGGCTGCTCAACGTCCATAAAATAGCCGACCTGTGGCAGGTGCCGCTGGGAACCCTGCGCTCGCTTTTTGGCGTTACGGGCGATGAGTTTTATCTTCTGTCGCGGGGTATAGATTACCGGCCGCTTTCGGTTTCCGGCAAGCCGAAATCCTTCTCCCGCGAAACCACCTTTCTTCAGGACATCTGGGACCGGGACCTGCTGCTGGCTCATCTGTCCTATCTCTGCGACCGGCTGGCTCTGAGCCTGAGGCAGGAAAAATACTACGCCCGGGTGATTGAGGTTAAAGCCCGCTATTCTGATTTTAAGACCGTGAGCCGGCGCCGGGTGCTGTCGCTTCCGGTCCAGGAAACCGGCCGTATCTACCGCGTGGCGGAAGAGCTTTTCCTGGAGCTCTGGGAAGGTTCGCGCCTGGCCCTGCGGCTGGTGGGAGTGAAGGGCAGCGACCTGGTTGAAGCCCGGCATCTTTCCCTTTTTGAACTTTACTCCGAGCGGGAAGAAAGGCTCTGCCAGGCCCTCGACCGGGTGCGGGAAAAATACGGGTTTAACGCCCTGCTTACCGTGCGGGAGAAGATGCTGAGTGAAGTTTATGAGGAAGATCGCGGGCGGGGTTTTATCCTGAAGACCGCTTCTTTAACTAGATGAGGAAACAGAAAAGGGGAAAAAGGTCTGTGGAAGGAGAAAAATTGAAAGATGAAGAATGGAGAATGGAGAAAAATGGGAAAAGAATGGGTAGCAACCGGTGGATTCTGATATGAGAAGTAAATGAATTTCAGAATGACGGGACTGGAAAGGCTGCTAATGGAAAGAAGCAAAAATGAAAGAAGAGCAGACAGAGAATTAAAACAATACAGGAGACAAAAGCCGGTTAGACGGAGTTGAGCATGTTTGTTCCTTTGAGGGTTCATTCGGTGTTCAGTCGCGGTGAGGGAAGTATCATCCTGGAAGAGCTGGTGCAGTGGGCTGAAAGAAACCGGCTTCCGGCCGTGGCTCTCACCGATATCGGGGCTTTTTACGGCTGGGGGAAGTGGAAGGCTCTTAGCGAGGGGCGCGGTTTCAGGCCCGTGTTCGGCTGCGAGCTCGAGCTCGATTTTCCGGAGAAGGGCAGCCTCTATGTTTTCCTGGTCAGGGAGAAAAAGGGCTATCACCGGCTGCTCGAGATTTTTAACCGCCGGCAGTTTCTTGAACCTGAAGGACTTATCACCATTTTCCTTCTGCCTGAAAACCTGCCTGTTTCTGAAGCGGAAATGGAAGAGCAGGTGAGTGCGGTAAAAAGGATTCAGGAACATGTTCCGGAAGATTTTTATCTCGGCTGCGGACTGGAAAATTTTGAGGCCGCGGAGTGGCTGGCGCGGCGCTCGGGTATTCCGCTTCTCTGGACCGCACCGCTCAAGTATCTGTCGAGTCCACAGCGCCTGGTGCTGCTTCGAGCCATAGAACAGAAGATCCCTTACCCGCCGGAGCTTAAAAAACTTTCTCCGGTGCTCGGGAATTATGGTCCCGAGCAGGAGAAAATCGCCTTCAAAAAATACGGCGACCGGCTTAAAGAGGTCTTTCGCCGGCACTTGGAGGTGGCGGAGAAGATAGATTTCTTGTTTGAGAACATCGTCCCGCCGCTTCCCCCGGACCTTTTCCCCTTCACCCTGCGCCAGGTGATAAACGAAAAGCTCTCCCGGCTAAAAAATCTCAGCTGGAAGGAAAGAGAAAGAGCCGTGCGGGAGCTCCAGGTGGTGGAAGAAAGCGGCTTTGCTCCTTACTTCCTGGTGGTCCACGACGTGGTGGAGTTTGCCCGGCGCCGGGGCATCTACCACAACCTCCGCGGTTCGGGCGCTTCTTCTTACCTGGCTTACCTTCTGGGAATTTCCCGGCTCAACCCGGTAAAATACGACCTTTATTTCGAGCGGTTCTTAAACCGCGGCCGGCCCGACCCGCCTGACTTTGACCTGGATTTTGACTCCAGCCGCCGCGATGAGGTTCTCGATTATGTTCTCAAGCGCTACGGTTCTGGTAAGACTGGCGCGGCTTATGTCTGCAGCCTGAAAAATTACCGGGCCCGCTCGGCGCTTTATGAAACGGCCAGGGCCTTTGGCCTCCCGCCGGAAGAAGCCCGGTCCATGAGCAAGAAGGTGCCGATGTTCGCCGAGCCGGATTATCTTCGGGAGATGCCGCCCCGGGCCGGCTATCTTGAAGTCTGGAAGCTGGCCTCGGAGCTTTCCGGAGTTTTTGCCGAAATTTCGCTTCACGTGGGCGGGGTGATACTGACGCCGGCGCCGGCCGACCGCTTCCTTCCGCTGGAAGTGTCGGCCAAAGGACTTCTGATGTGCCATTACGACCGCGACACGGTAGAAGAGCTCAAGCTCATCAAGCTGGACCTTCTTTCCACCCGCGGCCTGACGGCCATCTCCGAAACCAGGAAGGCGCTGCGGCTCGAACATATCCCGCCGGATGACCCGAAAACCTATGCCCTTCTCCGGGAAGCCCGGACCATCGGCTGCTTCCAGGTGGAAAGTCCGGCCATGATGAACCTGCTGCGCCGGATGAAGCCGGAAAACCTCGGCGATTTAATCCATGCCCTGGCCCTGATCAGACCCGGTCCAACGGAAAGCGGGATGAAGGAAGCCTACCTCAGGCGCCGCGAGGGACGGCCCCTTCCAGAAGACCCGCTTCTTTCCCGGGTGCTTCCGGAAACCGGCGGCCTGATGTTCTACGAGGAGCAGGTGATGCAGGTGGCCGAACGGGTGGCCGGCTTTCCGCCGGAAGAAGGGGAGATACTCCGCCGCCAGCTTAAAAAGCGCCGGGTGGAGGAGAATCTTCGCCGGAAGTTTTTCGAGCAGGCCCTCGGCCGCGGTTATTCGGAAGATGAAGTTCAAAACCTCTGGCAGAAGATGGAAAAGTTTTCCGCCTATTCCTTCAACCGGGCCCACAGCGCTTCCTATGCCCTGATGGCTTACGAGGCGGTTTACCTGAAGGCTCATCATCCACTGGTTTATATGACCGCGGTGCTCAACGCCGGCGGCGGTTATTACCAGCTTCCGGAGTACGTGGAAGAAGCCAAGAGGCTGGGAATTACCATCCTGGGACCGGATGTCAACCGGAGCGGGTACCGATTCCAGGTGGAAGGGCGGGGGATAAGGGTTGGCCTGGGGCTGGTAAAAAGTCTCACGGTCAGGACCATTGAAAGAATCATCAGGGAGCGGG
>JANLFU010000020.1 GCA_024653215.1 Candidatus Saccharicenans sp.
CCCTGAACCAGTCCAGGCGGTTGGCCGGGGCGGAGTAAGTCTCAGCTTTAATAGCCACCAGCCCGGCGGTCAGGAAAATCAATAATCCGACAACCAGGGCTCTTCCAAGGTTTTGAAAGTTAGGGGTGAATGAGGAAACAGCTCTGGATGCTATCCGACGATGGTCCGGTTGGCTGATTTTCCCGGCGGAATATTCCATCTTTCTCCCTCCTTGATCTCTGGTTTGATTTCCTAATATTACCAGAATTGGAAACTTAAAATCATCCGCAGGAGCATATGGTTCTGGAGCCCGGTTTCAGCCTGCCGGGTACGACTTCCCCCGGGCCAGGCTCATTGAATCATGGACTTTAGCCGGGCCAGGCGTTCCCGGGCCCGGGCCACGTTGGTCGGGTCTTCGCCGGTGGTATCGGCCAGGTAGAGTTCAAAGGCCCGGGCCGCTTCCGCCCACCTTCGCGTCTCCAGGCAGGCAATGGCCAGGTTGAGGTAGGCCTTGGGCGAGGGCTTCAGCTTCACCACCCTTTCCAGGACGGGCAGACTTTTTTCGTATTCACCGAGCAGGTTATAGATGACGCCCAGGTTCAGATTATAGAAAGCGTTTTCTGGAAAATCTGCAGCCAGCCCGGCATAGACTTCGGCCGCTTCTTTCTGGCGTCCTGAGCGAACCAGGTTTTCGGCCTTGCTCAGGCGAATCAGCTCGTTTTCGGGTTCAATCTGCAGGGCCCGGTCAGCATAGCCCAGGGCTTCATCTATTTTTCCCTGTTCTTCGCTGACCGTCAGGGCCACCACCAGGGCGTCATAGTTGGCTGAGTTAATCGTCAGGGCCTGGCCCGCGGCTTCCATGGCCTCGGCTCTCCGGCCAGCCAGAAGCAGAACCTGGGCCAGCTTGGACAGCAGATGGTCAGAACCGGGCAGCACCTCCAGCCCGCGTTTCAGCGTGGCCGCTGCTTCCAGGTGTTTTTTCTGCAATCCCTGGACACGAGACAGGTTAAGATAGCTGGACTCCAGGTTCGGGTTCCTCTCCACCAGTTGGGCGTAGGCCTGTTCAGCGGCTTCCAGCTGTCCTCTTAGTTCCAGCAGGCCGGCTTCCTGGTAGGCCCGGAGCTCATCCAGCCGGTCCTTGGGGTCGGGCAGGGCACCGGTGGTTTGCGGCCCGGCCACCTGCAGGTAACCCAGGGAACGCAACCTTTCCTTTTCGGCGGGGGTCATTTCTCGCCCGGCACTGGCCAGGCCGCTGGCCGCGGTTATTATTTTTTCCAGACGGCTTCTGAGCCGGGTGGCAGTTCGGTTCGCGTCAGAGTAGAGATTGTTATTCTCAGCCGGGTCGGTTTTCAGGTTGTAAAGCTCAGGCCGGGGAGCCTGGATATACTTCCAGTCTTCCGAGATTATCCCCAGCAGTTCCGACCAGCCATAATTTTCGCGCGGGAAGAAACTCTCCAGGTAGATGTCGGTGGGCTTCAAATTTTTTCCCAGGAGCAGGGGCTTTAGACTCTGCCCATCGACTTCAGGAGTTTGCTTTATTCCCAGGATATCAGTCACCGTGGGCATGATGTCAATCAAACGAACGGGACGGCCTATGACCTGCCCTGAAGGCAGACCGGGGCCGACCACGATAAGGGGTACCCGTAGCGACATTTCGTACAGGAAAAGCCCGTGTCCCTGTTCCACCTTTTCTCCGAAGGCCTCCCCGTGGTCGCCGGCGATTATGATCAGGGTGCGGTCGTAACATCCATATATTTTTAAGAGCTCGACCACCCGGCCTACGTACCTGTCCATGAAGGCCACCTCGCCGTCATAGGGGTCGGACTGGAATTTTCGGGCGAACTCCGGCGGAGGGTTGTAGGGAAAGTGGGGGTCAAAAAAATGAACCCAGGCGAAAAATCGCGAGGCGTAATTTTTCTCCAGCCAGCGGGAAAAAGCTTCATAGACGCCACTGGCCGGCCTTTCGGCATTGTAAGTCTTAAAGGCCTGGCCCGTCTCAAAAAAATCGTCGTAGGTCTCGAAGCCCTGGGCCAGCCCGAACCGGGAATCAACAGAAAAGGAGGCCACGAAGGCTGCCGTCCCGAAGCCCCGCTCCTTCAGCAGCTCAGCCAGGGTGGTGAAATCAGGCGGCAGGGAATAGTTGCCGTTGTTATGAACACCATGCCGGCAGGGATTAAGCCCGGTCAGGATGGAGGCATGAGAAGGCAGGGTCAGCGGCACCTGGCAGTAAGCGTTCTGAAACCTGGTCCCGGCCGCAGCCAGCTCGTCCAGGTTGGGAGTCCAGCCGGCCCGGTAACCGTAGGAACCCAGGCGGTCGGCCCGGGTGGTATCCAGGGTTATCAGGAGCACATTCCAGTTGCCGGTTTCAGGCAGATTCCGGGCGGTCCCGGATTTTTCTTTAAGTATTATCAGGGCAGCGACCAGCGCCAGTAGCAGTACAGCGGCCACCAGGAAAGTCCTGGTTCTGGTGTGCTTCTGGCCGGGAGGGCGTGATTGATTATCTTGCCCCGGTACTAACTCTGCAGTTCTGGTCGGAGCTTTTTCCTCCGGCCGGGAGATTGGTTTATGTTTTCTTCTCTTCTTGCTCATTAATCAACCGAAGGCCTGGCCTCGAGCCGGCTTAACCGTAAACCATTATAACTTATGCCGCGGACATTACCAAAGCATGAGACAAAGACGCGGAAGACCCGGGTCAGAGTGAGAAAATTACCGCCCTGAGAGCGTCTGGAATAATGCAATCGGGCGATGGAACACTCCTTAGATCAAGTATCATAGGTCGGAAGCGGTCGGCTCCGAGAAGTGACCGGTCGGCCGCGGACCGTGACACATTGCACTCCTGGTTCTTTTAATTCCATTTTAAAGGTGAGGGAGATGGCCGCCACGCAGCTGGTGTCCAGGATGTTTGAAGTCATCGGCGAGGCGCTTCAGGCTGACCATTTCCAGCTGGTGGCCTTTGACTTCCGGCAGCGGCCCTTTTTCCAGCAGTTCCGGGGAAAGAAACCGGCCCTCGGTGAAGGCGAGCGGCTCAACCTGATTAACCGGGCCCTGGAGAAAAGAGAACTGCTGAGCGGCCGGGTTAACCATGGTCAGGATATCCTGGCCGCCTGCTACCCGTTCTGCTCGCAGGGACGGATGTTCGGATTTGCCTACCTGGAAAAGCATAACCCGGAAGCCATCCTGACCGAAACTGAAAGGGATATTCTGTCCTCGGCCCTGCCGGTGGTCAGGCTCCTCTCCCAGGAAAGCTCGCCTCCCGAGGAGGTAAGAGTCCAACCCGAAAATACCGGGCTGGAATTTCTCGGCCTGAGCCAGCCCTTCCGTTTGATAAGAGAGCTCGTGGACAAGGTTAAAGAAGTCAGTTCGCCGGTCCTGATTACCGGTGAAAGCGGGACGGGGAAAGAACTCATAGCCCGCATCATCCATCACAGCGGGGTCCGCCGGCGCGGCCAGTTCGTGGCCGTTAACTGCAGCGCCATCCCCGACAACCTGCTGGAGTCGGAGCTTTTCGGGTACGCCCGGGGCGCCTTCACCGGGGCCCTGCGCGACCGGCCTGGCCTGGTGGAAGAGGCCAGCGGCGGCACCTTCTTCCTGGATGAAATCGGCGACCTGTCGCTTCCACTCCAGGCCAAGATCCTGCGGGTGCTTCAGGAAAAGGAGATCAGGCGAATAGGCGAAAACCGCAGTCGCCGGGTGGACGTCAGGTTCATCAGCGCCACCCACCGCAACCTGGAGCAGGAAGTGGCCGTGGGCCGCTTCAGGCAGGACCTCTATTTCCGGCTTAGAATCATCACCATTGAAATCCCGCCGCTTCGCCACCGGCCGGAAGACGTCCTGGTGCTGGTCAACCATTACCTGGATAAATACTGCCGGGAGATGAATAAACCGAGGGCCTTCTTTTCGCCGTCGGCCCTGGAGCTACTCTTGAAATACGGCTGGCCGGGGAACGTCCGGGAGCTGCAGAATGAAATCCAGCGGGCCCTGGTCCTGGCCGGGAACAGCCAGGTCCTGGGGGAAGAGCTTCTGTCCGATGATATTAAGAAATCGAAGGACAGGCCGCTCTCCGACCGCTGGGACTATTCCCGGGCCAAGGCCGAGTTCGAGAAGAAATTCCTGGGCGAAGCCCTGCGTCACTTCAATTTCCACCGGGCCCGGACGGCCGCAGCCATTGGCCTGACCCGCCAGGGCCTCTTTCGCCTGATCAAGAAATACGGCCTGGACCGCGGACTGAATTGAGTTGAAGCGCCGGTTCTTTTCTGTTAAATTCTAACCGTTATGGAAAGCAAGGAAAAAAAGGATAAAGGGGACAAAGTTTTTCAACTGGTCTGCCCGCACTGCGGCGCCCGTCTCTGGGTGGATTCCAGCCTGAGAGAGATCATCCAGTCGGAAAAGGGTCAGAAAAAAAAGGCCTCTTTTGACGAGCTGCTCCTCAAGGAGAAAAAGAAGGCCGAGGAAATTGGTCAGAAGTTTGATTCCACCGTCGAACTGCGCCAGAAAAAACTGGAACAGGCCAAGCAGGCCTTCGAAAAAGCCCTGAGCCACCTGGACGAGCTGGAACAGGAGATAGAAGAAGAGAAGGATAAAGAATAGCTTTTACCCAGCTCCGGGCCGGTCTATTTTTTTAATTTTTGTATTTTCGGAAGAAGAAACGCAACATACTTCCCGTTGATATTAACCCTTTGTTCCCCCGGTTCGAAAGAAGCATTTTTATATTATATTTTTTTCCTTTTTTACCCCGGTCTTCGGCGGCCTGAACATTGCTGGAGCTCATCCATCTGAACCCGGTTTGCGGCTCGTATAATCTAATAATCGATTAATTGTCAACATCAACGATTTTCCCTGAACACATGGTGGCGGCCGGACGTCCAGATTTAACTGGCCATGCTTTCCTTGCCCGTTGAACCCTGACTTAACTTCCCGGCTGGGTTTCGTCGTCGCGGATTTTTTTGGCCATGGTGAAGCCGGTGAATCCAAATATGGCCAGGATTATCACCGCAAAATAATTGGAAAAGGCGTACAGAAGGTACGAAAAGGTCGGCACACCCAGGGTGCCGGTGATGTAAACCCCGGCCATGCTCCAGGGTATGAGCGGCACGATTATTCCGCCGCTCTCCTCGATGATCCGCGACAGGTTCTTGGCGGCCAGTCCCTTTTTCCTGTAGGCATCAGACAGCAGCTCGGCCGGGATGATCATCGACAGGTAAGAACTGCCGGTGATGAGGGCGGCCAGGACGGTGGTACCGATGGTGGTCAGGACCAGGCTCCAGACCCGGTCGGCGAATTTCATGATCTTTTCCAGGATGACGGCCAGCATCCCGGTCTTCTGCATGATGCCGCCGAAGCTGAAGGCGGTGAAGGCCACCAGCTGGGTTTCCATCATGCTCATCAGGCCCCCGCGGGAAATCAGGCGGTCGACGGCTTCCAGCCCGGTAGTGGCTGAATAGCCGGAATTGACGGCCTGGGCCACCTGGACCAGGCTGACCTTCTGGAAGATGGCGGCCAGGGCCACGGCCACCGCCGATGAAATCAACATGCCCGGGATGGTTGGCTTCTTGGTAAATGCGTAGTAAAAGACAATTAAAATGGGAATCAGAAGCAGCAGGTTAAAATTAAAATTCTTTTCCAGGGTGGAGGTGATCTGCTGGATTTTTTCCCGGTCAAAATCCCGGCCGCCGTACCTCAGGCCCATGAAGAAGTAAATTACCAGACCGGCCAGCCAGGCCGGGGTTCCCGACCAGAACATGTGCTTGATGTGGTCGAACAGGTTGGAGCCGGCGGTCACCGCGGCCAGGTTGGGTATATCCGACAGCGGGGACATCTTGTCGCCGAAGTAAGCTCCGGCCACGATGGCCCCGGCCGCCGGCCCGAGTGGAATTCCCAGGCCCAGGGCAATGCCGATGAAGGCCACGCCCAGGGTGCCGATGGTTCCCCAGGATGTGCCACAGGCCAGGGAAGTCAGGCTGCAGACCAGGCAGGCCGTGACCAGGAAATATTTCGGGGAGATGAGCTTCAGGCCATAATAGATGATCATCGGAATGGTGCCGCTGGCAATCCAGGTGGCCACCAGCACTCCGACCGCCAGCATGATCAGGATGGCCGGCAGGGCTTTCCTGATGCTCTCCACGATGCCGTTTTCCATGTCTTTCCAGGTATACCTGAGGTAGGCACCGAGGCCGGCCGTGATGAAGGCTGCGGCCACCAGCAGCACCTGGGCTTTTATACGGTAGATGCCGTAACCTATGCCCAGCAGAAGGGCCATGGAAATAAGGGGAATCAGGGCCAGCCCGAAGGAAGGTTTCCTTGGCCCGGCTGGCGATTCAACTTTGACTTCTTCTTTTTCGTCCATCTCTTTCTCCCGCCTTTGGCCGGGAAAAGTTTCAACCGGCCTGGATCATCAGGCAGTTTTATGGCTTAAAGGTAAATTCACAGGACGAAGGTGCTCCGGACCTTAAGTTGTCCCCCTTCCATCACCATCCGGCCGCGGCTGAAAACGTACTTGACCTGGAGGGCTTCGTCTAACAGCAACAGGTCAGCCTCGTAACCCGGAAGGAGCTTTCCTTTTCCAGGCAGCCGGTAAAAATCGGCGGCGTTGCCGGAAAAGACGGCCGTGGCTTCTTCCAGTGATAGGATTTTATTCTGCACAACTTCCCGGAAAGCCCGGATAAAATCTTTCTGGCTGGCCACGGTCAGGGCCACCAGCTTGCCCTTCTCATCAAACACCGGCAGGCTGCCGTTAGCGTCGGAACTGACGGTGACCCGGCTGAGCGGCAGGCCGAGAGATTTGATCTGGCCCAGGGCTTCCATGACGCTGACCTCGTCCGGGTCATACGGTTCCGGACCGCAGGTCAGGTCAATGCATCCGCCCCGCCTTATCCATTCCAGGGCCTGGGAAAAGAGGTGACGGTTGCGGTTGGCATGGGTGGCCATGACCTGGGTGGCCGGGAGCTCGCTTTCTTCCAGCATTCTGAAAAAGGACTCCAGCCCGCGCCGCCCGTCTCCCAGGTGAAAATGGGCCACGCCGGCCTTCCCGCCCAGCATCCCCCCGACCCGGCATTCGGCTACCAGCTTGAGAAATTCTTCAAAGGTGGGCTGGGAGGAACGATGGTCGGAGATGGCAATTTCACCCGCCCCGATAACCTTGTCGATGAGAGCCACGTCCGACCTGACGCTTCCGGTTATGGTCGGGGTGGGCAGGTTGTAGGCCCCGGTATATATCCAAGTGCTCAGTCCTTCTGTTTCCAGGGCCCGGGCCTTGGACAGGAGCGAGCTCATGTGCCTGGTGACGCTGTCGGTACCCAGGCAACCGATGACCGTGGTTACCCCGCAGCTCAAGCAATCTTCAACCCTGATTTCCGGGGCCCGGGTGGTCGGGCCGCCTTCGCCGCCACCGCCCAGGATGTGAACGTGGGGGTCGATGAAACCGGGAATGGCCGTCAGTCCGCGCCCTTCAACTACCCTGTAATCCACTCCTTCCAGCTTCACCCGGCCGGTTTCGACCAGGGCGGCGATTCTTTCCCCGGCTATCAGTATGTCCTGGAGTGGACCTGCGGTCTGGCCACAGGTTTTTATGTTCTTGATCAGGGTAAACATTATGCCCTCACTTTCAGGTTGAAAATAAATTAACACGCTTTCTTCTGGCTGACAAGAAAAATCCCGCTGGTGAACCCGTGGCATTTAAGGGTAAAATCAAGCCAGGGAAGATTGGAATTATTAATTAGAGGATTGGCCGATAAACATTTCCGCCCGGCGCGTCGTTTCATCTACGAACCGAGGTGAGAAGTGGACGGTTAGGTTTTCAGGCAAGCAGACCTGAATGACAG
>JANLFU010000021.1 GCA_024653215.1 Candidatus Saccharicenans sp.
CGGGGTGCAGCAGACCTGGGTCAACACCTTCAACCCCGGGTGGAAATTTTCCGGCCAGGAGCAGGATGCCGAGTCAGGTCTCTATTACTTCGGGGCCCGCTACTACGAGCCCGCGCTCTACCGCTTCCTCAGCCCCGACCCGGTGATTCCTACCGACCGGGCCCTCTACAACCCGCAGCGATGGAATCTGTATGGGTATTGCGGTGGTAATCCTATAAGCAATTTTGAAATTGATGGCTTTGATTACGTTGGATGTATATATATCTATAGATTATATACAAGAGGCAATGTTACTTATGGGACCATGTTTATATCTGGGAAAAATAGGTGCGCTATCGGAACGACCCAGGAACGATGGCCCAATAGAATTGCTTCTGGCGAATATCAGGCGAAATTGTCATAGGAGTATGCTTACGTAAAAGATAAAAATGGAAACATAACACGGCAACGAGTTTTGGCTTTCGTGCTTTATGACCTTAACGGGAAAAAGATCACCTGGATAGAACAAGGAGAAAGATATACTGGTGCGATTCATTCTGGCTCTGTGGAAGAATCACACGGCTGTATCGTTGTTGATGCAATAACGATGGGATACATTGAAGAAATGTATTATTATCATCTGTACGAGTATGAAAGGGCTGCGAACGCCAGCCTGACCGAGAGCCAGATTTATCAGGTTCTTGCGGGTTTTTATGCTTTAGAGCAGTATTCGGAGATTTTAGCTTTGCATTATTTTTGGGTTTACATAATTGATCCACCGCAAGCATCAAGTCCTGTCAATTAGAAGGTTAGTATATAGATCCTGTGGAGAAAAACAGGATGAGAACAATATTGTCATTTGTTCTAATCTCCTCGATATGTTTTCTTTTAGTCCTTAATGGGTTGGCGAGAGACGAAAGAACCTCAGTTGAGAGTAATTCATACTGGAAGGCGGCCAGGGTTCTCTGGCAGAGATATTCTGAGGACCCTACCCGAGAGAACTGCAAGCTTTTTTACAATTTCATACGCAGGGCCCCTAGCGAAAGCCAGAAACAGGATATGGCCTGGCTTGTAGATGATCACAGATTTGAAATTGAGGTCCAGGCTGGCAATACACTTATAGCCCTGGCAGCATTGAGATTGAGCTTAATAGCTCGAGAGGATTATGCCCGAGACATTCTAAGTACGGTGGGGAAACTAAGCCGAATTAACCCAGAACTTTTTTTAAGGATTATCACTGAGGCTTATGGATTTATGGGGAAAGGAGTCAAGGAGATCGTTGTTACTTTGCCAGAAGAGTATGACTATCTGTTGTCCAGGGCGGCTGATTTTAATGAGTATGCGGATTTGCTTTCTTATTTTTACTGCCACGAGTTAAAAAAAAGGTATGAAACGATAAGCATCGCTAAGGGGAAAAATACTTATAAAGCGCGGGAAATATGTCTTCAAGAGCTAAAAGAAAAAATTAATGAACAAAAGGGATGTCCATATCAAGAGGTCAGCGATCAGTTGTTAGCAGATAAAATAAGGGAAGTACTAGATCTTCCAGAACATATTAATTCAAGGATATTTGATCATTTGCTTAAAAAGAATGAAAGGAAATTAAATTCCATACTTAAAAGTGATGGAAAGGATTTTGTTTTGATTGATCGCTGTTATGCTGTGTTAGGCCCCATCATTTTTTACGAGGCGTATTCAGGCAATTGGAAATTATTAGAAACAATTTTAACTTATATGATAAACATAATTAATTTGAGGGAAAGTATATCGTGGGAGTTGTCCCGGATAAATCCCGGATTGCTTTTAAGGTTTCTTAAATCTCAGGAAGATAAACTAGGAAAAGAGCGTGAGAGAATTAATTTCCTGAAAAGCTTTGAATTTCTTGAGCAGAGTCCCAGAATAAGAATTCATGAACTGGATCTTCGCATAAGAGCCTTACTTGGGGTCAAGGATAATCAATACAGAGAAATAAGAGACAGGTATATTAGGATCATGAAAGACTTCAGGGATAAAGAAATAAAGAATCTGAAGTCTTCGGAAGATAAAAAACAAAGGCCAATGTTATTGGTGCCATAAAAGCTGGTTTTTAGGAAAGGATATTTTGAAATAAAGGTGAAAATATTGGAGTAATTATAGCAATTACGATGTTAGCATGTCGCTAAATTGCATAGAAAAAGTTAAGTGAAGAGATGAGAAAAGATCCCGAGAAAGGCCTAAAAAATGCCTATAAAAGATTTGAAAGAACAAAGGGAATAGTCAAATGGATAAGCAACATACTCTACTTGGCATTATTAGATATATATATGGAAGTTGTGGCATCCTATTGGGATGAAACAGATCGTGATTGGCTCGCATGGAAATATGATTCATATATGGCCTGGCTTTTAATGGTTCTGTATGCAAATTAACCCGTTTCGAATGGGGTTGTGTATGATGGAGAGTAAATTATGAAAAAAGTTTTATCTATTCCCCTTATTACAATTATCATCCTTATTATTATCATTTTAGTTTATTGGATTTATTTATTTTGGGGCTTGGAATTGTTTTTGTAATTTCTGTATAATGAATAACATGGGAAATGAAATCTGGGTAAAAAAATATCATTCTTTTAAGGACGCCGAGACAGAGGAACTTTATTACTATGCTTCCATGACACCAGAGGAAAGATTATCGATTGTGCAGCTTCTGAGGGAAGAGTATTGGAAATTTAAGGGGCCAAAGGGAAATGAAAGTAGAAAAAGATTATCTCGAGTTTTTAAGGTTGTTAAACAAGCACAGGGTTAAGTACTGCATTATCGGTTCTTATGCGGTAGCTTTTTATGGTCATCCGAGATATACCAAGGATATCGATATTCTTATCGAAAGAGACCTGGCCAACGCCAGGAGATTATTAAAGGCGCTTGTTGAATTCGGGTTCGGCTCACTCGATTTGAAAGCAGAGGAATTCACCTCGCCAGAGAGCATAATTCAGCTTGGCTATGAGCCCGTGCGTATTGATATTGTAACTTCTATTAGGGGCGTCAATTTTAAAAAGATATGGGCGAAGCGGCAAAAAGGACGCTATGGTGACATTAAGGTTAACTTTATAAGCCTTCAAGATCTTAAGAGGTTGAAAAGAAAATTTGGGCGGCTTATTGATAAATCTGACCTGGAATTTCTGGAGAAGATGGCCAGGGCTAAAAAAGGATGATGAGCAGGGCTCGGTAAAAGTATCAGAAAAATCAGGTTTTATTTAAAAAAAGACAAGGGGCATTGCCAGGAAAGGATGAAATAATATTTTCAGAGGCTTCTGGCTGAGTATGATGGATATGGGAATTGCCTGCGTGAGTATATCTACATAGGGGCGAAGATGGTGGCTGAGTACCAGCCGGCTGCGGGCAAATATTACTACTACACCACCGACCAGGTTAACTCCACCCGGGTGGTTCTGGATATAAAAGAAATAAAAAAAGGAAGATAATCCGAATTTGGGCCTTGCCACAGCCCATGCTAAGCACCTCAGACTTTGCCAGACCTGGTAAGCAGGAAATGTTGTGATATTTCCATTTAGGAATTTTGGCCGCATTTAGAGAAAAGTTGACATATAGTAAGAGATAAGCGGCTCAAAGAAAGCAACTCAAGTTTGAGCCATTTCTTGACATATTCTTAAAGGTGGATTATATTTCTCGGAAATTTGAGAAGGTGACTGTTGCCGGGCAGGCCGGCTGCCGGTCAGTAGACCGGGCCCCGGTTCCGAGTAATCGGTCTGGACAACAATAAGATAAAAACAGGTTCTGCGGGCAACTAAAAGACCAGGAGGGAAAAGGTGCAGGCTATCGTTTGTATCAAGCAGGTGCCGGATACCACGGAAGTAAAGATTGACCCGGAAAGGGGCACCCTCATCAGGGAAGGGGTGCCCAGTATCATCAATCCCTTTGATACCTATGCCATCGAAGAGGCCTTGCGCTGGAAAGAGAAGTTCGGGGGCAAGGTCACGGTAATTACCATGGGCCCGCCCCAGGCCATGAGCGCCCTGAAAGAGGCGGTGGCCATGGGTGCGGACGAAGCCATCCTGCTGAGCGACCCGGCCTTTGCCGGTGCCGATACCTGGGCCACGGCCTATACCCTGGCTGCGGCCATCAGGAAAATAGGCCAGTTCGACCTGATTTTCTGCGGCCGCCAGGCCATCGACGGCGATACCGGCCAGGTGGGACCGGGGGTGGCCACCCAGCTTCAGATCAATCAGCTAACCTATGTCTGCAAGATATCCAGCATTGACCTTGAGCAGAAAAAAATAGAGGTGGAGAGGCTGGTCGAAGAAGGCAGGGAAGTAGTTCAGTCGACACTGCCCTGTCTCATAACCGTGGTTAAAGACATCAACCAGCCTCGCTATCCTACTATCCTGGGCATCAGGCGTTCGCAGAAAATACAGATTCCAACCTGGACTTCAAAGGACCTGGACGTGGACCCGAAGCTGATCGGCCTCAATGGTTCGCCCACCAGGGTGGTGAAGATAGAAACCCCGCCGGCCCGAGCGGGCAAGTGCCAGATCATGCAGGCCGAATCGGTTGAGCAGCAGGCCGAACTCCTGGCCGAAAAACTCATCTCCGAGAAGATTATTGTTTGAGGTGCGACCATGGCCTTACTTGAAATAAAGAAAGATGCCTGTAACGGGTGTGGACTGTGCATTCAGGTCTGTCCCTTCGGGGCCCTGGTCCTTGACGCTGAAAATATCATAACGGTGAATGAGGCCTGCACCGGTTGCGGAGCCTGTGTTCCCGAGTGTCCGACCGGAGCCCTGAGCCTGCCCGAAGTTGAAAAGAAAGAAACTACAGACCTTAGCGCCTACCAGGGAGTCTGGGTCTGGGTGGAGCAGTACAACGGGCACGCCTCCTCCATTTCCTGGGAGATGATCGGCGAAGGCAAACGCCTGGCCGCGCGGCGCGGGACAATTCTTACCGCCTGCGTCCTCGGCCACGAGGCCGAGCCCATAGCCAGGGAAGCTATTGCCTACGGTGCTGACCGGGTTTTCCTGGTGGACGACCCCACCCTGAAGGTTTACCGCACAGACCCCTATGCCCGCTGCCTGGTGGAGCTGGTGAAGAAATACAAGCCTGAGATTTTTTTGCTTGGAGCCAGCACCCGCGGCCGCGACCTGGCCGGGGCGGTGGCCACGTACCTTTATACCGGTTTGACGGCCGATTGCACCGGGCTGGAAATCGAGGAAGGTTCAAACCTGCTTCTCCAGATCAGGCCAGCCTTCGGTGGCAACATTATGGCTACCATCAAGTGCGAAAACTACCGGCCGCAGATGGCCACGGTCAGGCACCACGTGTTTGAGATGCCGGTTCCCGACCACAACCGCCAGGGTCAGATCATCAGGGAAAAACCCGTGCTGCTGGAAGAGCAGATTGCCACCCGCGTTCTTGACCTGATAGTTGAAAAGAACGAGGTCAACATCGCCGATGCCAAGATAATCGTTTCCGGTGGACGCGGTTTGAAGGGGCCGGAGGGCTTTGCCATCATCCACGAGCTGGCCGATGTCCTGGGCGGGGCGGTGGGCGCCTCCCGGGCCGCGGTCGATTCCGGCTGGATTTCCTATGCCCACCAGGTCGGTCAGACCGGAAGGACGGTCCGCCCGGACCTGTACATCGCCTGCGGCATCAGCGGGGCCATCCAGCACCAGGCCGGCATGCGCACCAGCAAGATTATCGTGGCCATCAACAAGGACCCGGAAGCCCCGATTTTCCAGATTGCCGATTACGGCATTGTCGGCGACCTGTTCACCGTGGTGCCGGCGCTGACCAGGGCCCTGAAGAAAAGGCTGAACAAGTAGGCAAGAGAAAAGCAGTTCAATAGATTTGTCTGGCCTCGGACCTTCAGTCCGGCTCTAATCATTTACAGCCCGACCGAGCCCGCCATCTTTCCTTGACTTTATGACCACCGTTTTTTAAACTCTAACTGATGTCCATCCAGGTGCCAGGGTTTTTTCTTGACTTTTACTTTTCTTCTGTAACAGTCTCCAGCCAGGAAATGTTCTAAGAGGGAGGATTTTTACATTTTCTGGCTCTGGTGTTGGCTTTAAAAATTTTTTCAGGAGGGGTGAAGTGGCCATAAAGACTGAACGAGGCCTGTGGTTCAGTTTCATTTTTATCCTGGGACTGGTCATAATATCTCTTCTTTTATACCTGATTCTGGGCACGGCCAGCAGGATACAGCCGACCAGCCTGGTCTGGCACGACAATGACAGGGACGGGCGCGATTCTCCGGGCGATGTCATTGAGATGGACAACGGCCAGGTTTACCTGCGGCTGGATTTCGTCGATGTCTGGAAAGGACACCAGGCCCTGAACCCTTACGAAACGCCGCCCGAGACCAGGGACCTGGACCCGCGCTGGAACGGCTATTACCTTCAGGAAATGCGTTACCGCGGGGAACTCTGCTACCGCTACCTGGGCTGGGACCGGGCCCGGGAGATGTACCCGACGCTCAGTTCCAACGATGTTATAGGCCTGGTTGGACAGCCGGAAAGCTATCCCGATAATCCCTTCCTGTCCATGTGGAATGCCAAGGAATCGGAAAAAAAACCTTCCTACAAATGGTATGTCTACTTTGAAAAGCACGAAATAATCCAGGATAAGAGGCGCGGGCGGGTACTGGTCCTGACT
>JANLFU010000022.1 GCA_024653215.1 Candidatus Saccharicenans sp.
CATCTCTGCCGCCCGAGCATAGGAAAAGGCCTGGTCCACCTCTTCCGGCTTTTCCAGGTAGACCACCCCGCAGCCGTATAGGTCCAGTCCGGCCTCCCTTACCCTGGCCGCGGCTGCCCTGATTTCGGTCGGGGAGGCGGTGAGCGGCAGGTGGAAGTCTTTCAGGACCAGCTTTTCCAGCCCCAGCCTCAGGGTCATGGTGATGGTTTGTTCCAGGCTGAAAGCCCGGAAGGTGTAGGAAGCCAGGCCCAGGGAAAAACCATGCTTCTTTTCCGGTCGCCAGTCAGAGCAGGAAGGTCTATTCTTCCGTGCGGAGTAAACCAGGGCCGAAGGATTAGCCGCCATGAAAAGACCGGCAGCCAGGTTGCTCTTTATGAATTTTCTCCGGCTCAGGCCTGACATTATAGCCTCCTTATTTTTCTATCATTGCTCCCGGGTGGAAGCCACCTGGGCAGGAACCATGGTTGAGGTCACTCTGCTCTTGAAGTTTCTTCTATTATTCCCCGGCAACGACAGAACTTCCTTGTGAGCCTTAATAACTGAACTTGTGGAGTGCCCGTAATAAATCATTATTTTAATTTATCAACTTCGATATTTTTTCATTAATTCTGCTACCCGGCCTTCCCAGAATGAACCACACTTCTTCGGCCCCGGCCTATATCTGCCATGGTTTCCTCCGCGGGTAATCCAGCAGCCGGTTGGCCTCTTCGTCACCGATGAACTTCTCCTGGTCCGGGTCCCAGCGCAGCTTCCTTCCGAGCTTCATGGCAATGTGGGTGATTATGCACAGGCTGTTGGAGCGGTGTCCGACTTCCACCGGCGCGGCCGGGTCCTGCCTCGACCGCAGGCACTCCAGGAAATTTTTCATGTGGTTAGAACTATGGTAAAGCCTGACCTGGCCGCTTCCGGGCTGATAGCCGAGGAGTGCCGGGTTTGAGACTTCAATTCCCTCTCTCCTGACAAAAAGCCAGCCCTCCGAGCCCTCGAACCTGACGCCCGAGGGGTCGCCGCTCTCCATGGCCAGGACCACGCCGTCGGCATATACCGATTCAGCCCTGAACCTGGTGTGGACGTTGAACAGGCCACGTTCTGGGAACTCGGCCTCGGCTTCTATGCTGACCGGTCCGGTTCTTTCGGTATCGTGGCCCCACTGGGCGATGTCCAGCATGTGGGCCCCCCAGTTGGTGATCATACCCCGGCCGTATGGCTCGACCTGCATCCAGCCCGGGCGGTCGTAGCTCATTTGCGGGTGGACCCTATCTTCGGTATACGGCGCTTCCGGGGTCGGTCCCAGCCAGAATTCGTAGTCCAGGTTGGGCGGTACCGGCATGGGTCGTGGGTCGCCGCGACCGGTGTCTTCGGGCAGCCGAACCTTGATGGCTTGAAGCTGGCCGATAAGACCGTTTCGGACGATTTCGCAGGCCTTGAGAAAATAGACCGATGACCTCTGCTGCGAGCCGGTCTGGAGCACCAGCTTTTTCTGACGGACGGCCTTGACCAGTTTCTGGCCTTCAACCAGCGAGTAGGTCAGCGGCTTTTCCAGGTAAATGTCCTTACCGGCCCGGGCTGCGGCCAGGGCCACTATCCCGTGCCAGAAATCCGGGACTGAAATAACCACGCCGTCAATATCTTTTCTGCTCAGCAGTTCCCGGAAATCGTGGTAGGCCTTTATTCCCGCATACTTGTTCAGCCCGAGCTCCAGGGCATAGGTTTTTTCGGCCAGCCAGCGGGCGTTGTCCAGGCGGTGCCGGTCCAGGTCGCAGACGGCTACTACCCTGGCCCCGGTTTCCAGGCCGCGGTAGATGAGTTCCATCATGTTGGCCTGGCCCTGGCGGCCCACTCCGATGCAGCCCAGAAGAAGCTGGTCGCTTGGAGCTGGCCTGGAAAATACAGAAGACCTGATAATCATGGGCGCGGCCAGAGAGACAGATGCTGTTTTTAAGAAATCCCTTCTCTTCATACTGATAATTCTAATTTATTCGGCCGGCCGGGTCACCTGGTTTTTTGTCGGCCAATCCGGCTTATTTCACGATTATTGAAGTCGTGGCTTCGTGAAAAGCGGCATTTTCTACCTGTTCCCTGACGGCCTTGCCCTAATCGCGGGATGAACGGCGAGGTTTCTTCTTTTAAGCCGGGTCGATTTGTAATAAAATCTCATCTTCAAAGGCCAATCAGCAGCCCTGTTTCAGGGCCTGGATATAGAACGCCCGGTCGGGGCTTCGCCCTGCCAGCCGGAAGGCCTGACCCGGGCTCTATCGGGGATTGTTTCCAGGGCTTGAACAGGCCAGGAGCGAAGAGCAGCCCGGAAAGGGGCGAGGTCGGGCCATTATTGTTTCAGGCTGGCCTGATTCTTGAAAAGAGGGTCAAGGATGGAAAACCAGGAAAAAAAGTTTCTGACCTGCGAGTATGAGTTATTGAGTTTTGATGCCGATTACCTGGGCCGGGCCCATCTTTCCGCGCTGATGAATTACCTGCAGGATGCAGCCCGCCGGCATTCTCTCCGCGAGAAATTTTCGGTCTTTGACCTGGCCGAGAAAGGCCTGACCTGGGTGGTCTCCCGCTACCATGTCCTGGTCGAGCGCTATCCCCGAATGGGAGAAAGGATTGCCATCAGGACCTGGGCTTCCGGCAAACACGGTTATTATGCCCTGCGCGATTTTGAAGTCTCTGATGTCAGGGGAAATAGAATTGCCCTGGCCACCAGTTCCTGGATGATCATCGAGCTGGAAAGCAGGCGGCCGGTCCGGGTGGAAAACCTCTTTCCCGACGAGCTGATTCTACAGGAGAGGGCTATTCCCGACGATTTTCCCACGTTGCCCATAGTGGAAAGGCTGGACCACAAGACCACCTTCAGGGTGATGTTCGAAGACCTGGATTGCAACCGGCACGTCAACAACGTGGTCTATTCCCGCTGGGCGGTTGAAGGTATGCCCCGGGAGGTGCTGTTTGCCAGCCGGCCCCGGGAGCTTGAAATCAATTACCGCTCGGAGGCCTTTTACGGCGACGAAATTGAGGTCATCACCCAGAACCCGGAAAGCCCCGGAAGCTTCTGGATTCAGCAGATATACAGCCTGGCCTCGGGCAAGGAAGTGGCCAGGGTCAGGTCGCGCTGGGCGAGTTACGGCCCGGAAGGGACATAGAATTAAAAAAAAGGCGTCAGGATTAAAGAAAATATGAGAGAGAAAAAAATTCTAAGCCTGGAAGAGTTAATCAAGCCCCTCAGAAACTCGATAAAAGGGAAAAGAGAAAAGACCGGGCCACAAACTCTAAAGCCCCCTAAAATTCAAGATGGAAGTAATATTGAGAATAATATTAAAATGAAGATTGAAAGACCGCAAAGGAGAAAAGAAATTTATAAAGAAAAGCCGGAAGATATAAAAGAAGCCCCGGTAGCCAGTAGAACTCCGGGTCAGGAAGGGAAGTGGGCCCTGGTGCTGATGGGTGGCGGGGCCCGGGCCCTGGCCCATATCGGGGTGCTGGAAGTGCTCCTGGATAATGACCTGGTGCCGCCCATCATCACCGGCACTTCCATGGGAGCCATAATCGGGGGTCTATTTGCCGCCGGCTATCTCCCACCCGAACTGGAGAAACTCGGGCGGCAGCTGAGTTACAGCCGGCTGTCCGGCCTGCGCAGATCAAAAATACCCATACCAGATAAGCTGGTTGATTACCTGATGCTCGAGTCCTACCAAAAAAGGTTGCTGCGCCGGATAGGAATTAAGAAAGGAAACCTGCTGGAAGAACACCTGCGAGAGCTGGTGGACGATGTCCTGATTGAAGACCTGCCGATTCGTTTTGGCTGCAACGCCGTCGACCTGGTTTCCGGCCAGGAAGTGCATTTCACCAGCGGCCCGTTGCATCTGGCCCTGCGGGCCAGCATGGCCTTTCCCTTCGTCATCGAACCGGCCCGGTTTTCCGGCCGCCTGCTGGTTGACGGAGGACTGCTCAACAACTGTCCCATCCGCCTGGCCCGGGAACTGGGGGCCACCTGGGTTTTTGTGCCCGACGTTCACCGCCCGCTGAAGAAGATGGCCATCGCCCATTTTGATTCAGCCTTCATCATGGTCCACCGCCTGGTCCAGGTGGTGCTGGCCGATTCTACCGAGAGCAAGCTGCCGGAGGCAGATTTAATCATCGACATTAATCCCAACGTCGATACCTTTGATTTCACCAGGATCAGAAGGGTGGTTAACCTCGGGAAGAAAGTTACCCAGGAAAATATCGGGGCCATTAAAGAACTGGCCCGGAGCGCGGCAGGCTGACGCCGGTCGCGACCACCCGGGTGCCTGAAAATCGGGCTCCAACCCTGAAACGCTTTCGGCCACCGGAAGTTTTAAGAAGATGAATAATTAATGCTCAGGGACAGCGCCTAAGACGTGTAGCCCAACCCCTGAATCCGGGGCCGTGACAGGTTCGGAATAGGCGGGCAGCGGGCAAGTAAACGTGGTAAAATACCTGAGAGCAAGGACCGATGGTCGAGAAAGAGCTCGTTCTAAGACATAAAAATTTATATGAAACTTTCTGGAAACCGGGATCTGGTCAGGCCAACTCAAGAATTGAGTGACACCACCCGGCCACAGGAGGATAGCTGATGAGGTTTAAAAGCTTGCTGTCGAGACGGCGCCCCCGGGGCATCATTCCCTTTTTCTGTTTCTCTGCGTTGTTATTGATTTTACTTCTGGATGCAGCCTACCCGGCCGGCTTGAGTCCGGAGCTCGGGCCGCAAAAAAACTCCGCCGCCCAGCAAAAAAAAGAAAAAATTCCACCGCTGCCGGAAAAGTACCAGAAGTGGCTTGAGGAAGAGGTGGTGTACATCATCACGCCGGTGGAAAGGGACATCTTTCTCAAGCTCAGGACCGACCGGGAGAGAGAATTATTCATCGAAGCTTTCTGGAAGCACCGGGACCCGGTTCCCGAGACCGAAGAGAATGAATTCAAGAGCGAACATTACCGCCGGATAGAATATGTCAACAAGTATTTCGGCCGGGAATCACCCAAGCCGGGCTGGAAAACCGACCGGGGACGTTTTTACATCATCCTCGGACCGCCCAACGATATCCAGCGCATCGACAGCAAGTCGGAGGTTTATGATACCGAAATCTGGTTCTACCAGGGCAAGACGGAGATGGGGCTGCCCCCGGGCTTTAACGTCGTGTTTTTCCGGGAAAGGGGAACCGGTGAGTACCGGCTCTACAGCCCGACCAACGACGGGCCACAGGCCCTGCTGACCGGCTACTGGGGCGACCAGGCCGATTACATGGCTGCCTACCAGAAATTGAGAGAAGTTGACCCCACCCTGGCCAACGTTTCCCTGTCGTTGATTCCCGGGGAGGAGAATACCAGCCTCGGGCGGCCGTCGCTGTCATCGGACCTGCTGCTGCGGCAGATCGAGTTGACCCCGCAGAGAATGGTCGAAGATAAGTATGCCCGCAAGTTCTTCGAGTACAAGGACCTGGTGGAGGTCGAATACAGCGCCAATTACCTCGACAGCGATTACCTGGTCAAGGTGTTGAAAAGCCCGGCCGGGTTTTATTTCATCCATTATACCCTGGAGCCAAAACGCCTGTCGGTTAACCAGTACGACAACCGCTACGCCACCAACCTCAAGGTCAACGGCACCCTGAGCACCCTGGACGGGAAAATCGTTTACCAGTTTGAAAAGACCTACCCGGTCCAGATGAACGAAGCCCAGATGAAGGAAAGGCAGAGCCTGCCGGTGGCCATCTATGACGTTCTGCCCTGTGTGCCCGGGGATTATAAATTGTCGGTCCTGGTCAAGAATGAAGCCTCCAAGGAATTTACCAGCCTGGAGCAGACCCTCAAGATTCCTGGCAAGAGCGGGGTGGAACTGTCCGCTCCCGTTCTGGCTTACAAGGTAAGCCCGGCCGAGGCCGCCGGGGGGAGGGTCAAGGCCTTCCTTATCGGTGGTAACCAGCTTTACCTTCAGGCCAGCCGGGTGTTCACGGCCAAAGACCAGCTGGCGGTCGTCCTCCAGGTTTACGGGCTGACTCCCGCCCTCCGGGATAAGGCCAGCCTGCGGTTCCAGTTTGTCAGGGAAACAGAGACTTTCAGGGAAAAAATTGTCCCCCTGGCCGGAATTCTCACCCTGCCCGAGGTGGTACAAATTTTCTCGCTCAGTGATTTTCCACCGGCCCATTATTTTCTGAATGTCAGCCTGATGGTCGAGGGCATGGAACAGGTCGCCACCAGGGAAGAATTTGACCTGACCTTCCTGGAAAGCCTGCCGCGGCCCTGGATCCTGTCGCGGGTACTGCCGCCACTTGATGACCCCTATTATGGCCACATCCTCGGCCAGCAGCTTTACAACCTGGGGCGCCTGGCTGAAGCCAGGTCGGTACTGGAGCAGGCCCTGGCCAGGGCCCCGCAGAACGAAGACCTCAGCCGGCAGCTGGCCCAGCT
>JANLFU010000023.1 GCA_024653215.1 Candidatus Saccharicenans sp.
CGAGGGCGAAGCCAGCTTCTACATCGATGGCGATACCAAGCCGACTATCCAGGGCACGGGCACCGAAGACTATTTTCTGATGGCCTGGGGCCTGAACGAAACCCAGTTTCCCTATTTTGGCTGCACCTACATGAGCAGCGATTTTGAGGACCTGGGCACCGAGTACTGCCTCTATCGCTGGCATATCGCCGACCCGGTCAGGTTTTCCAGGTCGTTGCGTTTTGAGATTGAGCACACCGGCTGGATAACCGAAGATGAAACCGAGAGCGGCAAGGTGGAAGGCCACGTGGAACGCGAGGACGATATCGCCACGGTGGCTTTCTGGTACCAGGTGGGACAGCCCAAACGTTTCACCAAATTACCGCCGCTGGAGAAAAGGATTCTGCCCAACCTGGATATAATCTTTGAGGGAAAGGTGCTCCTGGCCACCGCCAAACACTCGCCGGCAGTGGTTGAACTCCAGAAAGGGTACGACTGGACGGGCGAAGGGCAACTGCTTTTCAGGCCGGCCTCGGCCGAACCCATCCTTGAAGTTGAGTTTGAAGTCAAGAAAGAAGAATACCGCGGGCTCATCCTGAGGTGCACCTACGCCGATGATTACGGGATTTACCGCATTTACCTGGACGGGAAGAACGTCCGCCAGCCCGAAGATTACATGGCCAGTCCCAAGCTGACCGAGTTTGATTTTTATTCGCCGGTGCTCAAGGTTAAGGACATCTACCTCGGGAGCTTCAAGCTGGCCCCGGGCAAGCACACCCTGCGTTTTGAAAACGTGGGCAGGAATATCATGTCTAAGGGCAACTACCTGGGATTGGATTCGGTGAGGTTGCGCGAGCGCTGGCTTAAGAAGCGTAAGCTCCTGTCCTGAAGATAACTGATGAGAAAGAGGTGCTGCTATTTTGCCTCGATTTGACGTAGCGCCTCTTCTATAACCAGGGCGTTACCGAATGAATCTTGAAAATCGAGGAGGGGCCTGGTCCGGCCCCGGATAGCCTCCCCGAAGTGTTCAATCATCAGCAGGAACTGGTCGGCCGGCGGGAATTTTATCAGCTCGGTTTTCTGGCCCCGGGTTAGCTGGATTTCAGTCTCGAAGTGCTTGGCCGAGAAAGCCCGGTCCAGGACAATCCGCCCCAGGCTTCCGGCTATTTCCAGGCTGCTCTGGAATTCCAGTTCAAAGCTGCAGGTCAAAAGGGCCTGGCGATCGCCGGGAAACGCGCAGAGGAGAGAAGAGGTCAAATCGATTCCGGTTTGTGCGTCAAGGTGGGCAGTGGCTGAAAGTTTTTCTGGCTCAGTTTGAAACACCAGCCTGGCTGCATTTATGGTATAGCAACCGACGTCATAGAGCGCGCCGCCGCCCATTTCCGGCACCCAGCGGTAATTGTCGCGGTCCCGGTCAAAGATAAAGGTGAATGTGGAGCGCACCAGGCGCGGCTCTCCGATTAATCCATCCCGCACAAGCTCCAGGGCTCTGGCCAGTCGCGGGTGAAACCGGTACATGAAGCCTTCCATCACCAGGAGTTTTTGCTTTGCCGCTTCGGCGAACATCTCTTTAACTTCGGCCGCGGTCAGGCCCAGCGGCTTTTCGCACAGGACATGCTTTCCGGCTCTCAGGGCGGCCATGGTCAGGGGATGGTGCAGGTGGTTGGGCAGGGGATTGTAAACCGCCTCAATCTCCGGGTCGGCCAGCAGTTCCTGGTAAGAGCCGTAGGCCTTTTTTATTCCAAACTTATCAGCCCAGGCCCTGGCCTTTGACCTGTCTCGCGAAGCTATGGCCAGGAGTTCAGCCCGCTTCGATTTTTTTAGGGCCGGGATAAAGGCTTTCTCGGCGATGGCCGCGCAGCCCAGTATTCCCCACCTTATTTTTTCGGCCTTTTCCATCTTCTCACCCGGTTACCATCACTTTATGGCGAACGGCAAAGCCCCTTCGATATATGAATGAACGTTCATATATTATCCGGGCCTGCCTGCCTCGGGCTTCAGAACTGCTTCATCTTTTTCAAAAAGCCGGGGTCCACGTCGCAGCCGAGGCCCGGGGCTTCGGGCAGGTAGATAACGCCTTTCTCGACCTTGATTCCACCCACCACCGGGTCCACCTTGTGTTCGGAATTCCCGTCCAGGTCGGCAAAGACGATATTTTTCTGGCTGGCCACCAGGTGGGCAGCCGCGGTCAGCCCCAGCCGGGTTTCCAGCATGCAGCCGACCATGCACTTGAGGTTGGCGGCGGCGGCCACGTGGGCGATCTTGAGCGAGTTCAGGATGCCGCCAGCCTTCATCAGCTTGATGTTGAAGTAATCGCAGGCTTCTTCTTTTAATAGCTTGATGGCATCGGCCGGGCCGAAGACGGACTCGTCGGCCATGATCGGCACCGGCGACTGGGCTCGGACCTGTTTCATCCCGTAAATATCGGAATCCTTGACCGGCTGTTCACAGAATTCAATACGGTAAGGTTCCATTCTTCTCAGGGCGGAGATGGCCCCCGGCACCGACCAGCCCTGGTTGGCGTCCAGCCGTAATTTGATGTCGGGGCCTATGGCCTGGCGCACGGCGGCCACCCGCTGCAGGTCCAGGTCCGGGTCCTCTCCCACCTTGATTTTAATCTGGCGGTAGCCCTGGTCCACGTTCTCCCTGGCGCTGGCGGCCATTTTTTCTGGTGTATCCAGGCCGGTGGTCATATCGGTCTCAAAGCTCGAGCGGTAACCGCCGAGGAGCTTGTAAACCGGCAGGCCGGCGGCCTTGCCCAGCAGGTCGTAGAGGGCCGAGTCAAAGGCAGCCACGGCGCTGGGGTTGGCGTGGACGATATTGCCGATTCCGTCAACCAGCCCTTCTATGTTGAGCGGGTCTTTGTCCAGGAGGATTTCCCTGATGGCCTTGGCCGCGGCCAGGTTGCTCTCCTGGGTTTCCCCGGTTATGGGCGGGAAGGGACAGGCCTCGCCGATTCCGTAGAGGCCGCTGTCGGTGATTATTCTGACCAGGACATCGTTGGCGGCATACATGGTGCCGATGGAGATGCGGAAGGGGGCAAACAGGGGAACGTCAAAGTTGTATATTTCGATTTTCTTGATTTTCATCTTTTTGACTTCGTCCCGGGCCGCGGCCAGTCGGGGAGAAGCCCAGCCCAGCTTTTCGGAAAAGGCAGCCGAGGCCACACCCAGGCCGAAAAATTTCAAGAATTGGTGGCGGCTGATTTTCATCTTTCTCTCCTTTCTTGTTCCTGAACTATTTAAAGGGTTGAAGCCCGAAAATTATGACCAGATCTTAGCTCCTTCTATGAATCTTATCCCCGTGGCGCTGTCTTCACTATTCGTCTTGCTAATCATCTAACCTGATTTTAAGAAAAATTGTTATCCGGCTCAATCGAAAAATCAGCCTGCCCCTTTCTCCCGGGTATGCCCTGGCCCGGCAATTTTCTCTTGACCAGAAATAAACCCGACTTTGACAGGCCCGGCCTATATTCTTATGATAACTTTATACCCGCTTCGGATGAAGAAGGTGATAAGGAGGAGGCCCTTTTCCAATC
>JANLFU010000024.1:0-2988 GCA_024653215.1 Candidatus Saccharicenans sp.
CAGCCCCGATCGTCTCTGATAAATTGGCGCCCGTAAAGATAGGACCCGACCAGGCAGATGACTACCACGGCTGCCACGTAGAAAAATACCGGGCTCAGCCCGGCCAGGTAATCCAGGCTCTTCCCGGCCAGGCTGGCCAGGACGAAGAAACTCAGCAGGATGTCGTTGGCCAGGATGCCCATAAAGTTAAAAATCCATTCCCGGCGAAGAAACCGCTTCAAGAAAAAACCCGAAGCAATCAGGCCGAGTATCACGGGAATAGTCAAGGTTGTGGCTCCTGGGCTGGCATCATGTTGTGAATTTCTGCTCCCTTCCGTGCTCTTAGATCTGGCCTGCCCGGGCAGGCTTCAGGCATTTATAACAGATTTGGGCCGATTGATAAAGCCTGACTGACCGGCCGTCGGCCACTCCGGTCTCAGTTCAGGTTTAGAGCCTTCAGGCAAAAACTGACCCCGTCTCCTGCTATCAGGGTCTGCTTGCAGCCAGAGCCCGACCCCGCTGCCGGCGGCCGTCGTCCGCCTGCCGAGGTAGACTCTAATCTCCAGCGCTTCTGAACTTCATCCTTAATTTTTTTCTGACATGATGAGCAGCCGACCTCCGGGGCCGGCCGCTCATCAAACAATTTACAATACCTTGCCCGGAGGTTTTATTTCCTGACCCGGACCGGATAGGGCGGGCGCTGCATCTTCTTCGGCGGGTTCTTCTTCAGCATGTCCATGATGACTTCGATGGCCTTCTCCAGCTGCGGGTCGCGGCCGGCGGCATAGTCAGCCGGCGTTATTTCGACATCAATGTCCGGGGGCACGCCCACGTTCTCCACCCCGAAGCCTTCTTCTTCAGTCCAGAAGGCCAGGTTGGGCGCGGTGATGCCGCCGCCGTCCATCAGCACCGGAAAGCCCAGCACCCCGACCAGACCGCCCCAGGTGCGCTTTCCGACCAGGGGACCGAGCTTGAAGTGCCGGAACATCCAGGGCAGCAGGTCCCCGCCCGAGCCGGCCATCTCGTTTATCAACATCACCTTCGGACCCTGGATGGAAGCGCTCGGGGTTTTCAGGTCGGCCCCGTAACGCATGGCCCACATGGCGATGAACGGCTTGCTCAGCCAGTCGATGTAGTAATCGGCCACCGAGCCACCGCCGTTGAACCGCTCGTCCACGATGATGGCGTCCTTGTAGGCCTGCGGGAAGAAATACCGTCTGAAGTAGACGTAGCCCTGGGTCGAGGTGTTGGGCACGTAGACGTAGGCCACGCGACCGCCGGTGGCTTCTTCCACCCTCTTCAGGTTGCCTTCCACCCAGTCGCGGTTGCGCAGGCCATAATCGTCGGCCACCGGCACCACCTGGACGGTCCTTGAGCCCTTGCCGTCGGGGCTGGGACCAACCGTGATCTCGACGATCTTCTCGGCTTTGTTCTCAAAGTACTTGAATAGATTATCGGGTGGAACAAGCTCCTTGCCTTCCACCGCCAGCAGGTATTCGCCGGCCTTAACGTTGACACCCGGTTCGGTCAGCGGAGAGCGCAGTTCAGGATTCCAGTTCAGACCGCCGTAGACCTTCTTGAAACGGTAGCGGCCGTTGGCAATTTCGTAGTCTGCTCCCAGCAGGCCCACCTGGATGGTCTTTCGCTCATACGGCGTGTCCCCACCGCCGCCCCGGTGATGGCCGACGGCCAGCTCGCTGCACATCCACATGATGACCCGGTTGAGGTCGTCGCGGCAGGAAAGCTCGGGCAGGAACTTCTCATACTTGGCCTTCATTGCCGGCCAGTCGCAGCCGTGCATGTTGGGGTCGTAGAAGAAATCGCGGTTGATTTTCCAGGCCTCGTAAAAGATCTGGGGCCATTCCTGGAGCGGGTTGACTTTGACCTCGATGGAATCGACGTTAATTCGTCCCTGGCCCACCTGGATTTTTCCGCCGAGGCTGGTAATACCCCAGGTGTTCTGGGCCACGTATAGTATTTTCTTGTGGTCGGCGGATAGAAGGTAATTGCTCAGGCCTTCCATGATCACTTCGTCTTTGCGGGTCTTGAGGTCGAACTTGTGAAGCTTGGCGCTGCGCGCCCCCGGGGAGAACATAGCCCCGATGGGCAGGGTGGGGAATTCCAGGTAGTAGATGTTTCCGGCCTCCCCGACCTGCAGGCTGGAGTAATTGCCCGGCGGGACGGGAATGGCCACTATGCGGTACTCCAGGCCTTCAAAATCGATGGTTGTTCCCGCGGCCTTTCCTTCGGGTTTTTCTGGCTTAGCCGGTGCTGCCGCTGCGGCCGCCGGTTTCTGGGCCGGTGTGGCCGGTTTTTCTGCAGGAGCTGTCGCATTTTCTTTCTTTTCAGCAGATTTTTCTTCGTCGCTCTCTTTGGCCAGCGGGTTGGGCAGGTCCTTTTTCAGGACGGCCAGGTAGATGGAGTAGCTGGCCCTGAGGTCGGCGTTGGACATGTCAAACCACTGCTTGACCGGCCCGGCGTCGGTCGAGGCCAGGAAATAGAGGTAATTGCCGCTGGCGTCGAAGCGGGGCTCGGCCACTTCGCTCAGGCCGTCGGTGATGGCAAACGATTTATCTTTGTCCAGCGAATAGACATAGACCTTCTGGATGTAAGTCTGGGTATTAAGGGTGTAGGTTATCCATTTGGAATCAGGAGACCAGTCGGCGTGCATTTCGCTAATGCCGCCCGGACCGTAAAGGTATTCTGAAGCAATTTTCTTGATGGCTCCGGTCTTGAGGTCGAGCCAGAAAAGTGTCAGGGAATTATCGGCGAAGGCGATTTTCTGGCTGTCGGGCGACCAGACGACCGAACCGTAAAAACCGGCCCCGGGCAGCTTGAACTTCCGGACCGGGCCCTTCCCGTCCTGGGAGCGGAGGTGAAGTTCATATTCGCCCGATTCGTCGGAAAAATAAGCAATGGTCTTACCGTCGGGCGACCAGATGGGATTGCGCTCGTGAACGGCCAGGGTCTGGGTCAGGTTGCGATAGTCGCCTTTTTCAGCCGGGAAGG
>JANLFU010000024.1:2998-3320 GCA_024653215.1 Candidatus Saccharicenans sp.
CCCGGGCCCCGGAGGGAGACAGGTCGGCGTTCCGAATCCAGCGGGCGCCCTTGGCGAAGCGCTCGCGCAGTTCAACGAGGTCGGTGGAGATGCCGACGACTAGGCGCTGGCTTCGCTCGCTCTTCGGGTCAAAAAGATGCAGGTAGCCGGCCTGCTCGTAGATTATCCTGTCTTTGTTCCCGGAGGCATCGATGATCGGAAAATCGGAGTACCTGGTGAGCTGCTTGATTTCTTTTGATTTCAGGTCGAAGCTGAACAGGTTGAACTCGCCGTTGCGGTCTGACAGGAAATACAGCCTGTCTTCCGACCCGGTCTGGTCGGA
>JANLFU010000025.1:0-216 GCA_024653215.1 Candidatus Saccharicenans sp.
TTCCTGTGCTGGCGGATACTGATGAGAATCGTTTTTGTCAAAAAGATTTACGGGCTGGGCCAGGCCCTGCTGTCTCCCATCAGGATCGTGGTTGGCAACGTGCTGAACTTTTTCTCGTCCGGGCTGGCCATGCTCTGGTTGATAAGAGCCGTTTCCACCAGGCGGGAGCAGACCTGGATTAAGACCGAGCACGAGTTTCCGGCCGAAAAGCTGGAA
>JANLFU010000025.1:226-3279 GCA_024653215.1 Candidatus Saccharicenans sp.
GAAGCCTTCCGGCGCAAGATCGGCGACCTGCTCCTGACCCGGCACCTGATCACGGCCAAGCAGCTGGAACAGGCAGTTAAGATTCAGAAAAAGACGAAAAAGAGACTCGGCCAGATACTGGTGGAGCTGGGTTACATCAGCGAGGAAGAGCTGGCCAGCGCCCTGGCCTACCAGCGGCAGTGGGCTTTCGTGGAAATTGACCCCTACGCCGTGGAACCGGGGTTGCTGCGTATCATTCCCAAATGGCTGGCCGAGCGCTACCGGATTTTCCCGCTCAAGTATGAAAACGGGGTGCTGCACCTGGCCATCGACCGGATCGACCTGGGCCTGCTTAAATCCAGCCTGTCGGAGCTGATGAAAGTGGAGGTCAAGTTCAGCCTGACCACCAGTTATGACATTAATTATGCCATCGAGAGGGCTTATTCAGAGGATTTTATAAAGGTGGTCAAGGGGCGGAGGCTGGGCGAGCTGCTGCTCCGGGATAACATCATCACCAGGGAGCAGCTGACCACAGCCCTGAGACGGCAGAAGAGAAGTGGCGAAAGCCTGGGCGAAATACTGGTGGCCGAGGGGTTCGTGGAGGAAGATTTTCTGAGGCGCTACCTGGATGAGCAGAAGAGGCTTGAAGAGAAGGAAAGAAAGGAGCGCGAGGAACTGGCCCAGAGAAAGCTGGAAGAAGCTTTGAGAAAGGGAAAGGAAGAGGCGGCGAAGGAAGAGGAAAAAGACAGGGAAGCAGAGGGCGACCGGCGGCCGGGCAGTGGGATAGAGCCAAAGGCGTCCGGCGAAGGCGAGGTGCAGGGCACTGCGGAGCCGGCCGGGAAGGGTGCGGCAATCGCGGGCGCTGGCGGCGGCGAGGGTGGACCAGCGCAGGGCCCGGAGGCGCAAAAAGCGGAAGAAAAGAAAGAGGCCGGGACAGAAAGAATCGGCGAAGCTGGTGGGGGTGAGAAGGGAGGGAATGGAACCGGAGGCGGCGAGAAGGAGGGGTGAGTGGGGAAGCCGGAGGGACACATTCTCGTGTCCCTAAAATTTTCGAAGCCGGTTTTCCAGTGTTAGCCGGTTGCCCCCGGCGAGCTGGAATCTGGAGGTAAAGCTTTTTGAGTATTAGGATTTCAAGGTAAGGCGGGATTGGTAGATGAAAAATAAGGACTTAGCAAGCTTCAAAAAGACGGAAAAGAAGTGGCGGGGATACCTGCTGTGCGGGCTCTTAATCATCGGCCTGGCCGCGATTTGGGGCGAAGCCGCGGCCGAGGTTAAACCCCAGTTTGGACTGGAAGGGTACGGGGGTTCGAATAAGCTTTTCATCCTGAGCCCTTGGGTGGGTGTCCGCTTCGGCCTTGGAAGCGAAGTCTCCTTTATACTCCGGTACAATTATCACAATTTCCGCTATGACTATTACGGAAGCGACGGCCTGGGGGGAAGCGTTCTTAAGACAATGAAGGCTGATGTCAGCCGGACATCGGGCACTCTCTATTTTTCAAAAAAGGGGCTTTCCGGGTACGTCAACCTGTCCTACCTGATTGGTTCTGATGGTTACCGCGGCTTCCTGGCTGACAGCGGGCTGGAATATAAGTTCAGCGACCATATTGCCGGGCTGTGGTCTGTTTATTCCATCCGGGAAAAATCGGTTCTCTGGCATCCGGAGGAGACGGTCCGGTGGATAAATACCTATTCGATGAGATTCGGGATGAAATTCTGGCTGGTGAAAAACCTGGCCTTCAACCCGAACCTGTACCTGATGAAGAATTCCGAGGAAGTGGAGGGCGTTTCCTATTCGGTCGGCCTGGTTTACAGCCCGAACTGGTGGGTGGCCATCCACGCCTATTACTTCCGCTACGGCGAGACGGCCTTTTACGTCTTCCGCGGCAACTACTTCAGTTGCGGCCTCAACTTCTACTTCTAACCTAATAGTGGACCTAAGAGGGGACACTTGCAACTGTCCCCTTTTTTCCAGTATCGCCTTAATTTCTCCCCATATAGGAAAGCCTTAAAAACGGGGACACCTTAAAGTGTCCCCATTCTTAGCCTGCGGAATGATCGAAGCTGCCCAGCCTCCAACCACCGGCTAAGCAGATTTCCGGGCCTGGTTGATAAAAGATTCAGATTGTAAGAGAGCTAACCTGTTCACGCATCATTACGCTTTATACACATTTCATCCTAAACATTTATTTCATTACACGTATTTCATTCTCAATATCTTAAATTCTTGTTCAAGAATTGTGGCGGATGACCCGGACAAAAGGCTCAATGAAAAAAAGGGGACGGGGTAGGTTATGAAGAAGGGGACACCGTAAGGTGTCCCCGCCGTGGTGTCGGAGCCATATGGGGGAAAATTTTAAGAAAAAGGCAAAAAAGGGGACAGTGTAAGGTGTCCCCTGTTAGAGTTTGAGGAACATCCATTCTTTGGTGTAGGGGACGCTGCTCATCATGATCCCCTTGTCCTTCGCCACCAGCAGGTTATCGCTCGGGTTGTAGCCAAACCCGTTCTCCGGGTCATAAAGGCCGGGTTCCACGCTGAACATCATGCCCTCTTCCAGGACGGTGTTGTCGCCGAGAGCCAGCCAGGGAGCCTGGTGCCCCTCCATGCCCGAGCCGTGGGCCGGCCGGTGGTAGACGTATTTTCCCACGCCCATTTTGACCTGGTATTCGTGGATGGCTGCGGCCACCTCGGCACAGGTCCTCCCGGCCCTTGATTCTCTTTCCTGGATGTGGACGCATTCCGTGACCACGTCCCAGAGCTTTTCGCGGTGGGCGTCCCAGGGCGCAATCTGGTAGTAGCGGTAGAGCTCGCCGCCATAGCCGCCAATCCTCACCCCGCCCGAAACCTGGAGGGCATCGCCCCGCTCGATTTTCTTGTGGAAGAACTGGTTGGGATGGGGATAGGCCGTGGCCGCCCCGGTGCGACAGCTTATGCCGACCGAAATTCCCACGGCGCTGTGCGGCCTTCCGTCGCGCTTGATATCCTTCATGATGAGGTTAACGCCGAATTCCCGGGCTGCCTCGGCCACCTCGAAGTCGGTGGCGTCGGTGCCATGCTCCAGGATGTAATCGCGGGC
>JANLFU010000026.1 GCA_024653215.1 Candidatus Saccharicenans sp.
GGCTCTGCAGGGGGTCGGTCTGGATTCCAAGCAGGCCCAGAAGACCGGAAACGGTGGTTGAGACTTTTTCACTCAGCAGCTCGACGTCTTCCCGGAGGGCCGGCGGCGGGGCTTCAAAAGACTTGAGGATGGAGAGCGGCAGGCCGGCGTTGCTTCCTGGAGTGTAGATGGTAATGTCGGCGGTCTCCAGCAGCTTTTTAATTCTGGAGGCGTCCTGGTCCCAATCGGCCAGGCCCTTCTTCCAGAGCTCCGCCTGCTGGCGGGCGTAATCTTCCGGTGACAGGCCTTTCTGGGCGGCCTCGTCTTCATTTATCCAGGGGCGAAAATCTTCTGGCCTGAGTTCAGGAAAGAGCAGCATCAGGTTGGGTAAGTCGCCCTTGGGGTCGACGATGATGGCCGGGATGCCGTCTATTCCGGCTTCTTCCAGCAGGCTGACACACAGTCCGGTCTTGCCGCTTCCGGTCATGCCGACACAGACGGCGTGGGTGACCAGGTCTTTGGAATCATAAAGAACGTAGTCTGGCTTCAGGGCCATGGTCGCCGGGTCGACTTCTTTGCCGAGATAGAAAAGACCCAGCTTTTCATAGATGGGATTCATTGGACAACTCCTTTCCAAGGGTCATCTTCATATTTTCCTGCCTGAACTGATTATAAATCATTTTAACCCGGAAGGTCACCTGTGGATAAATCCTTTCAGTTTATCGGGCTGTGGCCGGTGGGCACCATAGCTATCCTGAGCGACGGGCGGGTGGGGGTGGTCCGCCAGGTTAATGAACACGATATAGCCCGGCCGGTGGTGGAAATCATTGAGGGGGAGAGAAAAGGCGAGAAAATAGACCTGAGCAATAATGGGGGACTGTCAATTGTTAAGGCCCTCAATCCCCGGGGCCAGGGCAAGAAATACCTCAGGTATCTTCAGCTGGCTCGCCCGGTTAATGCCCCCTTTTAATTCCTGGATTTTTGGTTGGTCAATAGTTCCCCGTGTTAATAAGACAGCCGCGGGCCATACCCTAGCCGGTAGCCTGAAGGAATGTTGCTGGCTTGGCATCAACCTAAATCATCAGAGAGAACTGCAATTTAATATATAGAAACGGAAGATCCTTTTGAGTAGTCTCCCGTTTTCTGGCCGCTTACCGCGAGGTGTTTTCCTATTTGCCGAATTTCAGATAGGCTTCCAGAGCCTTAAGATAATCCTGAAAAGCAGTCAGACCTTTCTTGGATATCCGGCAGGTGGTCAGAGGTTTTTTCCCGCTGAACGCTTTCTTTATGGAAATGTAGCCTGATTCTTCGAGCTTGCTCAGGTTGGCGCTCAGGTTTCCATCGGTGGTGTCGAGGGCTTCTTTCAGGTAATTGAAAGTTGCTTCTTCAACAGAGGCCAGGATCGAAAGAATCCCCAGGCGAACCCTGGAATGTATGAGCGGGTCGAGCGGTGAAAGTTTTTCTGGGCTCATAACCTTAACTCTGTTTCTTGTATCTGGCCCGAAGGACAAGGGCAGGCACGATATAACCAAAGATTATGAGCGGGACAAAGAGCAGGGCCCGATAGTTCTCATGGATGAAAACCATGACAAGGGCACCGATCCAGAACAACGCACCGCACCACTTCAGCAGGGCCCATTCAAAGAGACCGCCGAGTGAAAAAATCAGCACCCCGGCCATAAGGCTCATCATGACCGGGATCATACCCCAGGGGTAGAGTTTCAGCATCGGCAGGATGAAGCCGGCCAGGATAAAGCCCAGGGCACAGGCCACGGAGATGGAATAAGCGGCTTTCTGGGCATAGGTCTTGATGCCGGTTTGCCTTTGGATCTTAGGACCATAAATCAGGGAAAAGACGATGCCAGCTGCCACGAAAAATATCCAGTTGGGCCATATCCAGGAATATTTTTTCAGGGCCGCCAGAATATACATGCCAATTACCCCAAGAATCGGGACAAATCCCCAGATAAGAAGAAACATCCAGGACCCGGCTGTTATTTTCCTGGTGCGCTCCACCATTTCCCGGATAAACCTGAGTTCCTGTTCGGGATTTAATTCTTCCATGTTGCCTCCTTTTTTATATAAATAACTTTAATCTATAAAGTAATTTAATAATTAATTATGGCTTTGTCAAGTATTTTCTTAAGGAGGCCGAAAAGAATTTGGCAGTTTTGATGCTCTGTCTTGTAGTTTGGGGGGCATGAGTCTGTCTGAGACTGCGGCCAGATCAAGATCGCCGGTTAATAAAAATACGGGAATGGTAGCTCTGAAAACGTGAGGGCAATATTAATTGCTGGCCCCGGGTCAGGGAAGTGGGGCAAGAGAGCTTGGCCTACGAATAATAAATAAATTTGATGGCAGGCCCCGCAAGTGAATGATTCCCCAATCTTTAGAGGCGGTGATTTGCCTCTCGGTCTATCAAGATGGAGTGATTGGTTCTTATCCTGAAGATAGACTATATGCCCAGGATTATTATTTTCAAGCCGGTTCCTTGGTTGAAATGCAAAATGAAATAAGAGGGGGAAACAAAAGGTCTCCCCCTCATGATAGGTCAGTGCAACTTGGCTTTGATCAGGGTGGCGGTGGGTCGGGTGGCCATGACGTTGGGCTTGACTTCCTTGACCATGCCCTTCTTCAACATCTCAATGGTAGCCATTATCTCCGGCATATAATCGTTCTCGATGAGCCCGATGGCCGCCTGGAAGGCACCCTGAAGGAGAGCGGTCAGTAGAGTATCATCGGGAACCGGCAGTCCGAGCGCGGTAAAGTAGGCGACGGCCAGCTGCTTGAACTGGGCCATGACATTTTCCAGGATGGTGGCTTCGTCCTGCTGAAGGAGCCAGCCGTAGGCTATGCAGGAAGTCCTGAATTCATTCTCGGTGGCCCGAATGAGCTGCTCGGCTTCGGCGAGAGTCAGCGGTGCGGCTGTGGTCTGGGAGAAATCAGACAGTCCCTGGGCGTAGGCTCTGACCATCAGGTTCTGCATGTTGGTCTTGGGGCGGGCGGCAATCTGCATGACCTTGGCTCCCAGGGAATGGTCGTAGCGAACCAGGATGATATCGCCGGCGGCTTCGATGATGTTGTGGCAGACTTCCAGGGCCACGGCCGGATAATCCTTGAAGAGGTTGAAATAATCGGTTGAGACGCTCTTCAGGTATTCGTCCAGCATC
>JANLFU010000027.1 GCA_024653215.1 Candidatus Saccharicenans sp.
TGAAAAAGTCAGGATATAAGATATAAAAAGGAAGGATATAACCAGGAATAGAAGTTCGAGAATAAAAAATCAGGTTCAATTATAATTAGAAGCAGGAAACGCTGAAAACCATGAAAGAAAGGAAGATATTCAGTTTCAGCCACCAGGCCATGGCCACTTTTTTTGAGGTGTTCGTGTCCGGGCAGGATGAAGCCTATGCCAGAAGCGCGGCCCATGAATTCTTCCGGGAGATAGACCGCCTGGAGGGTTTTTTCAGCCGGTTTGACGAGCGAAGTGAAATTTCCAGAATAAACAGGCTCAAACCCGGTGAGGTTTTGCCCGTCAGCCTGGAAACTTATGAATGCCTTAAGCTGAGCTTTGAAATGATGGTTGAAACGGGCGGGGCCTTTAACGTGAATTTCCGGGCTTTGAAAAAAGAATTTTCAAAGAAAGAAACGGGGATAATAAAGGGTGAAGACGGGAAGAAAAACTCGAAGAAGCAAAAAAGACAATTATCTCAGCCGGGGTTGGAGCCATCGGAAATCATAAAAATTGGATTTAGAAGAGAGTCTGATGGTTCTGAAAAAGCCAGGGAAGCTGGAAGAGAAAAATATAAAAACAGGAATAAAGAACAGGTGATTGTGACTTTCGGCCCGGGTGTCCATGATAGCTCTTCTAAACAATCGGAGATTAATCTGGCCTCCGGAGCATATGCTGAAAATAAAAAAATCGGCCTTAAACCCTACCTGAAACTTTTCCCCCTGGACCTCATCGAGCAGCCAGGCGGCTATTGCGCGGTCAGGCTGGATATTCCGGATGCGGTGCTGGATCTGGACCTGGGCGCCGTCGGCAAGGGTTATGCCCTGGAAAAGGCGGCCGGAATCTTTGAAGCCTGGGAGATAACCGATTTTCTGGTCAGTGCCGGCGGCAGCACTGTTTACGCCTGCGGGTCCGAGCCCTGGCCGGTGGCCGTCGGTGGTGGCTTTGATTTCTTCAAGCCGGGGAAAATTTATCTTAAGAATCGGGCCCTCAGCGGCTCCGGGCATGAGGTCAAGGGTGAACACATCTTTGACCCGCGAAAAAAATGCCAGAGGTCAAGACACCTGGCGGCCTGGGTCTCACATCCTTCGCCGGCGGTGGCTGACGCCCTGTCCGCGGCCTTTATGGTCATGAGCCTGGAAGAAATCAGAAAATATGCTGAATCTCATCCCGAAGCCTGGGCTCTGGTTCTAACCCGCAATAGGAAATCATACCTGTTCAAAAAGCTGGATATTTTTGAACCAGGTAGCTGAGGTTCCCTGTTGCTGACCGGATATATTTCAATAATAACACGGAAGCCCTGGATGAACGAAAAAGCAAGGGGCGAGTTTGTTTTCAGAGGCTGGCCTTGTACACTTTTATCGCGAGGATGATTGTATTACCAATTTGCGAATAAACGGTCTCACAAGATTATCCTGGAATTTAGAATGAAGCAAAAAAGGGTTACAGGAAACGTGGTGAAGTTGCCGGGATAGTGCGGGCTAAAAATTTTAGATAAAAAAAGCTATAATTAATTAAAAAGAACAGGAGTAGAAGATGAACAGAGCAGTTAAGTTGGCCCTGGCAGTTGCAGCCATAGGCAGCCTTCTGGCAATCTTCCTGGTCTCAGCCCTGCCGGTTAGGGCTCAAGAACAGGAGAAGGTGGAGCTGAAGATTCAGCTGCCCAAGCCGATGTTCATCGGGACGCCCCGCAACATCAAGACCCCGAACCTCGAGGCCATCACCGGGAAGCCTCGCGGACCTTTCTTCGTCCCTAAGGGCACCGAGCTGGTTTCCTTGAAAAAACCGGTGACTTCCAGCGACCCGCAGCCGGTCATCGGCGAGCTGAGCTATGTGACCGACGGTGAAAAATCAGGTGAAGACGGGTATTTTGTCGAACTTGGACCCGGCCCCCAGTGGGTGCAGATTGACCTCAAGCAGCCCTATCTTATCCAGGCCATCGTTATCTGGCATTATCACAGCCAGGCCCGGGTTTACCGGGATGTCATCGTCCAGGTTTCCGAAGATAAGGATTTCGTCAGCGGCGTGGTCACTCTTTTCAACAACGACCACGATAACTCATCTGGACTCGGCGCCGGTCGTGATAAGGAATATATCGAGACCAACGAGGGCCGTCTTATCGACGGTAAGGGCACAAAAGCCCGTTATGTCCGGCTCTGGAGCAACGGAAACACGTCCAATGATATGAACCACTACGTGGAAGTGGAGGTCTACGGCCAGCCGGTTAAATGAAAAAGAAAACCTTTGGCTATTTATTTGTTCTTATTCTGGTAATCGGCCTGGCCGTCCGGCTTTACCGGCTGGACCTCAGGCCAATGCACCATGATGAAGCCAACCAGGCTTATAAGTTCGGTGAGCTTTTAGAAAAAGGCAAATACCGCTACGACCCGGCAGACCATCACGGCCCCACCCTTTATTACTTCAGCCTGCCGTTTGCCTGGCTGAGCGGGCAGCACACCTACGCTGACCTGATGGAAAACACCCTGCGCGGAGTAACGGTTTTCTTTGGCCTGCTGGTTATATTTCTATTACTCTCCACGGGGAAGTACCTGAGCAACCCGGAGAAGTCCTGGGCGGCATTTTTCCTGGCCCTTTCGGCGCCGGTTATCTATTTCAGCCGTTTTTACATCCAGGAAACCCTGTTCGTGGCTTTTGGCCTGGGCCTTGTTTTCTGCCTGTGGCGTTTTGCCCGGAGGCCGGCTTACCGGGAAGCCGCCTGGCTTGGCCTGGCTGCCGGTCTTCTCTATGCCACCAAGG
>JANLFU010000028.1:0-430 GCA_024653215.1 Candidatus Saccharicenans sp.
CATTTACTTTATAGCCTTATAAATCCATCAGTTTCAGCATAAAATTCCTAATGGTCGTTGTGGTAGGTTAACTCCTTTCCTAAGTTGTTAGTCATCAAGGAGTTCCTACCACATTTCTTTTTCTTTTTCACCACACTTTTGGCTGAAGAGCCCATCCTTCCTTGACATCAGGCCTGAGGTGTGAGTTAATAGGCCGGAAAGGACACCATTTGAAGAGCGTTTCAGAAAATAGATCTATTTTGCCTAAGGGGCACCATCCCTCAATATTCTGCCGAAAATAACAGCAAAAGGAGTATTTGATGAAATCTGTTTTGAGGTCAATTCTTTTTACCGGCGCAATGATCTTCTTACTCCTGGCCTCCTGGCCGCTTCTGTCTTCGGAACATATCAACCAACCAGACAGTCATTCCTTTACCGGTTACCTGATCCT
>JANLFU010000028.1:440-1111 GCA_024653215.1 Candidatus Saccharicenans sp.
CCTGATCCTCAAGGAGGAAGGGAAATTCCGGGTGGATAAAGAAGAGTACGTTAAGTTCCAGGTGGAGGACGGTGAGATAAAAGGATTGAGAATTCATCTTAAAGCCGCTACCGGCGACCTGACCTTCAACGACTGCTCTGCTCTCATCAAAGATGGCAGCAATTTTACCGACTGGTTCCAGGTTGAATGCCGCAAGCTGGGCGGATTCGAGGGCCAGACGGTTACCTATGAATATTTTCTGGCAGGAGCTTATGCCGGAATCTCTCCAACAGTGGATCCTTCATACTCTATGTATGCTGCTCTGAAAGAGGTAGCTGAAGCCATCGGCCTTCCGGTCCCCGGAAGAACCTTCGTCATCTACGGCCAGAACCGCAGCCCGATTTATGAGTTTTTCTGCTACGAAGATGAGGAGAAAGAGAACAAAAGTACCAAATAGGAATTTAAGCTGAAATCCCAACCTGGAAACCTGGAGGCATTTATAAGAAGTTGGCTGAGGCTTGTAGAATATTTTACGAGTGTTCAATTTTGATTCACCCAGAATGAAATCACCTGGAAAGATAAGGAGACAAGAAATGATTAAGAAGACGATAATAGTCCTTGCGGCCGGCATTTTTCTCCTGTCATCCGGCCTTCTGGCCCAGGTCCCCGATGCCCGTCCGGCGGGCATCGGG
>JANLFU010000029.1 GCA_024653215.1 Candidatus Saccharicenans sp.
TGAAATACGACGTCAAATACGACGAGTTCCCGGGACGCGACCACGACATCAAGCTGAGCGAACTCCGCGGGAAAATGATTCGCTGGTTCAGGGAAAAAGTCCGCGACGCCGTTCCCAAGCAGATAGAGTACGTGATCAATGACGAGCAATTCAGATGGCATTACTGGGTGAGGGTGGATAAAGTAAAAGCCCTTCCGGCCCAGGTTTCAGCCGAAATTGATGAAGCCAAAAACGAAATCAGGATCAAGACACGGAACGTGGAGAGCCTGACCGTCTTCTGCGACGGCCGGGAACTGGACCTATCCAGGGAAGTCAGGATTTTTCTTAACAACAAGGAAGTTTTTTCCGGGACGGTTGAGCCTTCGGCAGCAGCCATGCTGGAAATCACCAAAACCCGCCTGGACCCGTCCCTTAGTTTCGGGGCCTCCGTCAAGCTCGAAGCCGACTGAACAGGGGACACCTTACGGTGTCCCCTTTTTTGCCCTCTGCCCCGATTTTCCTATGGGGAAACCTAACGAAAAAATCGGGGACACCTTAAAGTGTCCCCACTTGTAATCCGGCCGATTAAGTTTTAATCTGTTAGCTAAGAAAACCCGGTAGACAGGAGAGCTTCAGGCAGTCGTGGAAGACATTGCCCGCGGAGTCAGGTCCTTTACCATCGGCACTACCGTCAGCCGCCTCCTCGGCCTGGGCCGGGAGATGGTCTTTGCCCACCTCTTCGGCTCCAGCCGTTCGACAGACGCCTTCAACGCCGCCTTCCGCATTCCCAACCTGCTGCGCGACCTGTTTGCTGAAACTTCCCTGTCAGCCGCCTTCGTTCCGGTTCTGACCGAGCAGAAGAGGCAGGGCAAGCACCACGAAAACCTGCTGGCTTCCAA
>JANLFU010000002.1 GCA_024653215.1 Candidatus Saccharicenans sp.
GGAAAGCTCTGGCCTTTGGCTCACCGCCGGTGTGTTTTCTGCGGGCTGAAGTGCGGCTTCAGGACGGCAGCCACCCCCGCCTTCTGAACTGCACCTTCCTGCGGACGTTTTAATGGGTCTTCGTACCAGCGGGTAAATTGCTTTTTCTTCCGTTCCTTCCACCGGAAAGAAAAAAAGACTTGACAGCATGTTTTTTTTTTTTTTTACATTTATATCAGCAAATAAGGGTGAACTGAACATGAGAGCGAGGGGGCGCTCTTCACCTTTTTTTCGATTCCGGTCTTCCAGTAATTTCCGCAGTTTTTCTAAAGCAAGGCGTCTGAGGTGGGTTAGTTATTGAAAGGGGGTGGTTAAATTGATTGCTCAGGTCAAAATTCAGTCAGTTGATTTCTATAAAGTTGGCTCTTATTCAAGGAGCTTTCTAATCCTATTATAAAGGAGGTTTTAATGAAAATAGAAACCCATAAAGCGAAACTATACCTGTTCTTGATGGTTGTTATATTTCTTTTTTTATACTTACCTCTAAAGGGTGAACACAAATCCAGAGAGTATCCACGATTTTATTTATGCTTTGCCTATATTTCAGGGAGAATAAGAGTTGGAGATATCAATAATTGCCTTATCAGCTTTAATAACAACGACTTGTTCAATTACGTTAGAAAGTATAATCCGGGGTGGGAAGAAGTTCAAGGGGAAATAATACCTTTACCCGGCAAATTTAATAGCTTTGAGCTGTCTTTGTATGTTGAGTTCAAATCAAGATTGTCTCTTGGACTATCTATCTTAGAACCGATTCAGAAATCAAATGAAAGCTCCTTGCTTTTTTCTTTATACATTGACAATCGTACTCAGCGCATGAATTATTATTTTAAGCCGAAATACTGGCTTTTGTTCCCCTTTGAATATACTCTGTATTACAAGATTATTGATAATCCGAAATTTCGTTTTTCTGGGGGAGCAGGAAGCGGATTTTACGTGGCTGGAATCTCTCGAACCTTTATATATACAATGATTATTCCGGAACCAGAAGGAGCAAAAGCAATTGATGACATAAAAATTGAAACCAGAAGATTTCCCTTCCCTGCCCTGGTCGGACACTTAAAGCTGTTAACAGAATATTCCTTTAACTCAAGATTATCGTTTATATCTGAAATAAGGCTAAGGTATGGGAGAATATCATGTTTCAAAGGCACTGAATCACTTGAAAGAATATACTATGACCCCAGTGGTAATGTTCAAGGTATAATCAAAGCTAAAGATAAAGGATTCCTATATTATTTCAGTAAGGAAGATCAAGATATAGGCGAACGATATTTTGATTTGCATGTCTGGTCCAATTTACCTGATGCTACCCCAGAGTTTATGAGAGATATAAGAAAAGCTTCCTTGGACCTGACTGGTGTATCATTCAAACTTGGCCTGAAGATAAAATTATTTTAAGATTCAAAGGGCGGGGGATAAGGGTTGGCCTAGGGCTGGTAAAAAGTCTCACGGTCAGGACCATTGAAAGAATCATCAGGGAGCGGGAAGGCAGCGGGCCTTATCTTTCGGTGGAAGATTTTCTGGGCCGGGTCAAACCCGGGCAGAGCGACCTTCTGGCCCTCATCCAGGCCGGGGCGCTGGATTCCCTGGAACCAAACCGCAGCCAGCAGGTGCTGCGCTACTTTCAGGGGGTGGCGGAACTCAAAGTGGCCGATATTGCTGAGGAAGAGAAGCGCAGGCTCCAGCTCGAGAGGCTGGGCTTTCTGCCGGTGGGAGACCCGCTGGAGTTTCTGGATGGGAGGAGGCCTCCGCTGAGGATAGCGCAGCTTAAGGATTTAGCCGGGCAGATGGTGGAACTGGCGGTGAGGATTGTTGATGCCCGGGAAATAAGAACCACGAAAGGGCTCACCTATTTTTATCTCTTTGAAGATGAGACGGGATTGGTGGAAGGGGTTGGGCAGAGGAAAGCTCTGGCCTTTGGCTCACCGCCGGTGTGTTTTCTGCGGGCTGAAGTGCGACTTCAGGACGGCAGCCATCCCCGCCTTCTGAACTGCACCTTCCTGCGGACGTTTTAATGGGTCTTCGTACCCGCGGGGTAAATTGCTTTTTCCTCTGTTCCTTCCACCGAAAAGAAAAATAGACTTGACAGCGTGTTTTTTTTTTTACATTTATATCAGCAAATAAGGGTGAACTGAGCATGAGAGCGAGGGGGCGGTTTTCACCTTTTTTCCAATTCCGGTCTTCCAGTAATTTCCGCAGTTTTTCTAAAGCAAGGTGTCTGATGCGGGTTAGTTATTGAAGGGGGGTGATTAAATTGCTTACTCTGGTCAAAATCCAAAAACCTCAGCTCCAAGGCAAAGTCCGGACTTCAGGCAGGCTCAATGCTTATAAATCCCTTATTTGTCCAACACCGATTCTACCCGCGGCGCCATCGGATCTCCATGGCACGGCCTTTAAGAACGGTTATTTTTATGACATAAGATTAACCTGGAAAGACAATTCAAATAATGAAAGCGGCTTTGCTATCTACTTAAAATCAGGAAGCGTCTTTTACCTGATCGACCAGGTACCTCAAAATGTCACCACATGCTGGCTGTTTGAATTTGGGCCAGGATACTATTGCTTTTATATCCGTGCCTTCAATGCTGATGGTGAGTCTATAAAAACCCCTCAGATAGCTGTAAAAGCTTTAGGTTAATGTTATATAATAATTATGAACGGCCAAAACGAAATTAGAGGATTTTTGGGGGAAAATATCTTAAACAGGAGGGATAGGCTATGAAACGGTGGTGGATGTGTTTTTTTACCTATATTATAATCCTGCTCTTGTGTTGGTCCTTAGCCGAAGCAAATGATAAGAGCTCACGCGCACATTTATTTAATCTTATTATCAGAGAAGGATTGGGGTCAATCGCCGTTGGAGACATGAACACGACCCTTAAGTCCATTAACTCCATATACGATGTGGTGAGAAGTTATCATCCTGAAAGGTGCGTGGGGGAGATTACAGAGATTCCTAACAATTATGTTGATTGGGAAGTCGGACTCCAGTGGACCATTAGCTCAGGCTTCATTATCGGAGTCGCCGTCTCTGGACAGACCCGTTTCCACGATAGAAGTTTTCTGACTTATACTAATATGGATTTTGGATTGCCCTTGACCGAAAACAATACATACGACTCTGAAATCAAGGTATCCATGCCAATCAGGCTCAATGTTTACCGTTCATACTCAATCCTCCCGAAGCTCAATCTCTTACTAAACGGAGGGCTTGGTTATTACCAGGCCCGATTAGTCCAGAGCCTTACCCTTGAGGTACGTTATCCGGTTAACTATCGTGCCATCGAAATTAATGATTTTGATGTATCCGGCAGGAGGATAGGTGTTCACTGTGGAGCTGGATTAGAATACAAATTCAATGATAGATTCTCTATGTTGGTTGAGGGACAATATAATTTTTCCAGGGTGAGGCATTTTTCGGGCACGAGCCGTATGACCGTTTGGGAATATGATAATCAGGGAAATTTCGTTGGGTCAAATAGCCAATCGACTCAAGGAATTTTATATCACTACATCGGAGTTGATCCTTCAGTTGGCGCACTACACGAAAAACTCGTTGTCAGCGAGCGTCCGCCCGAGGTTGGCAATGATCCTGGGAGCCACTTAAGAGAGGCTTTCCTTGATCTTCGTGGGTTTGCTCTCGGGTTCGGACTCAAGATAAGATTGTTTTGAGCCTGCAATATTCGAGCAGGAGTTAATCAATAAGGAGTGAGCTATCGCTCCAGGTTCAGGAACTTAATCTTTTAATAAATTGCTTTCTTTAGAACTATTATTATCAACAAAAGGATAGAGTCTTGGCTGGAACCCATGGGCTTTCTGCCGGTGGGAGACCCGCTGGAGTTTCTGGATGGGAGGAGGCCTCCGCTGAGGATAGCGCAGCTTAAGGATTTAGCCGGGCAGATGGTGGAACTGGCGGTGAGGATTGTTGATGCCCGGGAGATCAGAACCGCCAAAGGGCTTACCTATTTTTATCTCTTTGAAGACGAAACCGGGCTGGTGGAAGGGGTGGGGCCGAGGAAGGCTCTGGCCTTTGGCTCACCGCCGGTGTGTTTTCTGCGGGCTGAAGTGCGGCTCCAGGACGGCAGTCACCTCCGCCTTCTGAACTGCACCTTCCTGCGGACGTTTTAATGGTTCTTCATACTAGCGGGGTAAATTGCTTTTTCCCGGGCACTATTTAAGGGTCCAGAGAGATTTGTATTTTCAGTTTCTTTATCTGGCTTTATATATTTAGGATAAGGTTAGGTAAATTGATGACTGGTCCTGAATTTAGGATATAGGGTTCATCCCAAATATGGTCTTAAGGCGTTAAGAAGGCGTGGCAAAAATCTAAACGGTACAGGCCCGGCCGTAAGCTGGCCGACCGTACCGGCCAGCAGAAGTTCCAGCCCCGGGCAGTAAAAGAGCCAGGAGCCGCAGACCCCGGTATGCCCGATAATTTCCGGGACGGGGCGAAACGGCGTCATTAACCTTGGCAACCGAAAGCGCATAAATCCCAGTCCATATTCAATGGGCCAGCCGGGTCCAACCGGGCTCAGGGAAAAGCCGAAGCGGTTCCAGTTTTGGATCCTGAGGTCAAAGTTGGTCGGGCCGCTGAAGAGCTTGCCCTGAACCAGGGCCCGCATGAAGACCACGAGGTCGCCGGCGGTGCTGTAAAGGTCTTTAAGCGAAGCCATGGCCTCGGGAATATGGAGCTCTTTATCCCGGTACCAGACCGAGGCCACGTCAGGAAAATTCCGGGCCTTATCTGTGCCCGGCAGAAATGTTTGCTTGAGCTCGAGCGGCTTGAAAATCATATCCTCGAAAACCTGTTGAAGCGGCTGCCTGGTTACCCGCTCGATGATAGCAATCAAAAGCTGGTAATTCGTATCGGAGTAACGAACCTTCTTTCTCCTGGCCTCGGCTGGCTGAGGAGGAAACAGGGGTGAATTTGCCTCCTTGATTATGTCGATGATATCCTCGAGGGAAACCCACCTGTCTCCCTCTTCTAGAAGTTCCTGGAAAAGACTTCGACCATTTTTCCTGGACACTTCCAGGTAATCCGGAAGGCCGGAAGAATGCTCCAGAAGATGCCTGACCGTTATCTTCTCACTGTAATCCACCGGGCCAACCCGGTGCAGGCCCCTGATAAGGTTTTCGGGCAGGTAGGTGACTATCGAATCTCCGATTGAAATCTGGCCCAGCTCCTGAAGTTTGAAGATGGCGGCGGCAATAAAGAGCTTGGTAACGCTGGCGATCCAGAAGGGAAGGTCCAGCTTCATGGGAGTGCCGTCGGACCTGGCCATTCCTTCTGCTCCCAGCCATCTTAAAGAGCCATCCAGTGTTTCAACGGCCAGGACGGCCTGATTTACGTTCCGGCGGGCGGCGAGCCGCTTCAGGTACTTTTCCAGGACACGGGCTATTTCATCGTATTTGGGATATGAGGCACCGGGTGCCATGGAGTTTCCTATCGACATTGTTGACTCACTTAACCTCGTTCAAAGTTTTCTCCGGCCGGGCAGCCGGGATACGATTAAAGATTACAGCCAGGGACCAGCTCGACCCGGGGAAGGTAATGGCCCAGAGGCTGGCCACCCAGATCATCCAGTGCCAGTACATCTGGAGGGCAATGAACGGCAGCAAGAGCCCGTTGGTCAGAAGAAACCATCGAGCCGTTCTTTCTACTCCTTTGCCTACGAAAACGAAGGCCAAAAACAGAGTAGCCAGGCTCATAAAACTGTAACCGAGAATGTCAACCGCGTAAAGGAACGAGTCGAAGGGGACAAAAACAAACGGCTCCAGGCCCTGGGTGCGGCCTGCGGCCAGGCGGGGCCCAACCCAGGTCAGCTGCACGTAATAGTTAATGCTGATGAGGGCGGTGTAAATCGTGGCAAAGGCTACGGCCGACCGGCTGAATATCTTGAGGTCGGGTGGGGCCAGGCGGTCAACACTGATTACCATGACCAGGAAGGCTAGCCCCAGGAATAGAGATGGCGTTAAAAGGATGGCTATCCCGAGTGGTGTGCTCAGACTCTCTGGACCACCTTTGGAACCCAACCAGCCCAGCCACTCCGCCAGCTGTCCTAAAACATAGATAAGGCTGAAGATGGTGGCCAGGACGGCCGACCAGAATCCTGCGGTTTTGGTTGCGGGCGATATTTTTCCCAACATGAGATGTCTCCTTCAATCTATTTATAAATATAGCCGGGTATAAAGTTAGCCCTGCCAGATCCCCACGATTCTAAAATTAAGATATGGTGAGTGGTGCCATTTATTTTTTTCAACTTTGCGGGCACAGGTTATATCAGGGATGTTCAGATGTCAATTTATACCAGGCGGAGGATATAGAGTCTGGCCTGACGCTGTAGTAGCAGACAGGGCCATTGTCAGAGCAAAATTTCCCGGGGAATGGCCCGCAGGTTGAAATTGGAGGCCATGCTGCGGCAGTAGGCCCCGGACATCAGCACGGCCAGGATATCTCCGCGTTTGGGCACAGGAAGTAACCTCTCCGCTCCGAAGACGTCGCCGGTTTCGCAGAGGTGCCCGGCAATCGTCACCTTTTCTTTTTTACTTCCGTTTACCCGGCTGGCGTTGACTATTTCATGGTAGGCTTCTTCATAGATGGCCGGTCGCGGCACGGTATTGTAAGTCCCGGCATTGACGCAGGCAAAAAGGTTTCCGTAGCTTTGCTTGGTATATTCGACTCTGACCAGAACCACCCCGGCCCCGGCCAGCAGGTGTTTTCCCGGCTCGACCACTATGGCCTTAAGGCCCAGTTTGGCGGTCTCAACCCTGTCGAGAATGTAGGCTGCGTATTCAGGCAGCGGGAAAGGTCTCTGTTCCTGCCTGTATCGAGGCCCGAAGCCACCGCCAAAATCCAGGAACTCCAGCCCAAATCCGGCTCGCTTCAGCTCCCGGGCCTTATTTACCATCCGGTCAACAGCCTTGATGGCCACTGGAAAGTCCTCTTCGGTCCAGCCCGAGCCCAGGTGCTGGTGGAGGCCGACCGGCTTGAAGCCGAGTCTTTTAAGCCGCCGGAAAGTATCGAGCACCCTGGAATCTTCCACGCCAAACTTGATCGGAGTTCCGTCGGAACTCCTATCCCCGGCGGTCACCGTCTTGCTGCAGAAACCCCGACCAAGTCCCGGGTTCCAGCGGACTGAAATCCGCACCGGTCTTTTAATTCGCAACTTCTTCCTGGCCGCCTCCAGCAGGTCGACCTGCTCGTAAGCGTCGATGTTGATGGTTACACCCGGATGCTTCAGCACCCGTTCGAAATCTTCCTGGCTGATGGAAGTGCCGGTGAACATTATCCTGTTTTCAGGAAATCCGGCTTTTAGAGCGGTTTCCACCTCTACCGGGGAGACGGCGTCAATCCAGCAACCCTCTTTGAGCAACGTCTTGAGGATTCCCGGGTGCGGGTTGGCTTTCATGGCATAAGCCACGCGCACCTCCAGTTCGGCCGGCGCCGGGCTGAAGGCTTCCCGGAGCGACCGCAGGTTTCTCAGCACCTCGTTCCGGCTGTAGACATAGAGCGGAGTGCCGTATTTCTTAGCCAGTTGTTCGGCCGGGTGGCCTTCGAGATAAAGCTGGTTGTTTTTTACCCTGAGAAATTCGCCTTCCCACCAGTTCATATTATGAGTCCTTATTTATAAATTTAAGAATATTAAGCCTTAATTATTATCACAACGCCGGAAAAATTCCAGATTCTCTCAAGAAAGAGCTGGTACTATCAAGTGATGGAAAATAGCCGTTCGCCAGATTAACAGGATTTTTTATCACGAAGGTTGCGTTAGTTATCTCTTTTCTTGATAATATCCGCCGGTTCAAACTGAATTTTCTTAAGGCTGTCATCCCGGTCCTGCAAATAAGGTTTCTTCGGTCCATGAGCTGGCTTTGATTGGCGGTCATCTTTTTATTGCCCGATACCTTTTTTCCCCTTGTCCTTCTCCTTATCCTTTTTATCCTTATCTTTTGCACTGGCTCCTTGTTTTTCCACATCCGAACCCCCGGCTTCGACTTTTTCTTCGAACAGATCAATCTGGCCCTTTTCCAGCTTCCTGGCGATTTCCTTTAAGACGGGGTATTTTTCCAGCATGGTGGCCGGGACCTGCAGCTTTTCGCCGGTGAGCATATTTTTAATCTGCAGGGCGTTGGCCAGGGCCTGTCCCCGGTAATGGTTGTTGGTGATGATGAACACCCGGTCGCTGCCCTCGGCCAGCTTTTTTATTCTTTTTATCCAGTCCTCGAGCTCGTCGGTGGTGTAAAGGTAATTGTAACGGTCGTCCCGCCCGGCCTCTTCCCGAAACCAGTCCTTGTAATTTCGCCCGTGCAGCCGGACGTAAGAAAACAGGGGATTGGTGACGATGGCCGAGGGCTTGATGGAGTTGCTGAAAACCGGCTGGTCTATGTTGCAGTAGCAGACCTTGTGCTCTTTCAGGAATTCATGAAAGTCGGGCCGATCCCACGAGCCGTGGCGGACTTCCAGGGCCAGCGGGAATTCAGCGAACAGCTTGAACAGCCTCTCCAGGTAGTCCCGGTTTTCGGCCGAGTCATGAAAAGACCAGGGGAATTGAATCAGGATGGCAGCCAGCCTCTGCTTGACGGCCAGGGGCTCTATGCCCTTCTTGAACTCGTCAACCTCTTTCTGTGAAAAATCCTTCCTCTGGTGGGTGAAGACCTGGAGCAGCTTCACGGTAAACAAGAACCGGGCAAAGGCCTGCACCCGACGCAGCCAGGAATAGGCCATTCCCGGCGAAGCCGGCCGGTAAAAAGTGGAGTTAATTTCAACAATATCAATAAAATGGGCCAGGTATTCCAGGGGATGGAAGCTGCGGCCCTTGACCGGCGGATAGACTATTCCTTCCCAGTCTTCATAGCTCCAGCCGGCCGTCCCCACGTAGTACCTGTTCATTAAACTCATTTTATTCTCTTTTCCCGGGCCCTTCAACCACGGGCTTTTCCCCCTGATAACCTTAAGAAAACGCTGATAATCCGGGAACGGGTTGTGCTATAATCAAGCCATGCTGGACCTAAAATACATACAGGAAAACTTTGAAGAAGTAAAAAAACGAATAGGCACCCGCGGCCAACCCCAGGCCCTGGCCGACCTGGATGAACTCTACCACCTGTCCGATGAACTGAGAAGCCAGGTCCAGCGGGTACAGGCCCTGCGCGAGAAGCGCAACCGGATCTCGGAAGAAGTTAAGAAGCTCAAACCGCAGGGTAAGGATGTCACGGGCCTGATTGAAGAATCGAGAAAGGTGGGCGAGGAAATCTCAGCCCTCGAGAAAGAATCCCGGGAGCTCGAGGAGCAGCTCAATTCGCTGCTGTTGCGGATTCCCAACCTGCCCCATGAATCGGTGCCGGTCGGAAAGAGCTCCGAAGACAACGTGGTGGTCAGGACGGTGGGGAAGCCGCCCGTTTTTAGCTTTGAACCCCAGCCCCACTGGGACATAGGGAAGAACCTGGGTATCCTGGATTTTGAGCGGGCGGCCAAGATTACCGGCTCCAGGTTTGCGGTCTATTTCGGGGCCGGCGCCAGGCTGGAAAGGGCCCTCATCAACTTCATGCTGGACCTGCATACCAGGGAAAAGGGCTTCAGGGAAGTCATCCCGCCCTTCATCGCCAACGCCGCCAGCCTGACCGGAACCGGCAACCTGCCCAAGTTTGCCGAGGACCTGTTCAAGCTGGAAGGCTACGACTGGTACCTGATTCCGACGGCCGAGGTGCCGCTGACCAACATCTACCGCAACGAAATCCTCGAGGCGGAAATGCTGCCCCAGCGCCTGGTGGCTTACACCCCCTGCTTCCGCAGCGAGGCCGGTTCCTACGGCAAGGACATCCGCGGGCTGATCCGGCAGCACCAGTTTAACAAGGTGGAGATGATGATTTTCTCGCTGCCGGAGAAGTCCCTGGAAGAGCTGGAATACATGACTTCCTGCGCCGAGGAAGTTCTCAAGCGCCTGGGCCTGGCCTACCGGGTGGTGGCCCTGTGCACGGGCGACATGGGTTTTGCCAGCGGCAAAACCTACGACCTGGAAGTCTGGATGCCCTCAAAGAACGCTTACATGGAAATCTCTTCCTGCTCCGATTGTTTTGACTTCCAGGCCCGACGGGCTCAAATCAAGTTCAAGCGGGGAGCCAAGGCCAAGCCGGAGTTCGTCCACACCCTCAACGGCTCGGGCCTGGCCGTCGGGCGGACGGTCAGCGCCATCCTGGAGAATTACCAGCAGGCGGATGGCTCGGTGCTGGTGCCCGAAGCCCTGCGGCCTTACCTGAACGGCCTGGAAATTATCAAGGCCTGAACTCTATAAGCCGGGTCCATCTCAGAATTTTTAAGCCCCGTCCTATTTTATTTTTTTTTCTTTTTTTTCATTTTTTTCATCTTATACCCAATCTGAGCATCAGCCGGCTGGAAGCCTGAAACTCTTGTTTAATATTCCGGTTCCAGGCTTTAGGGCTGAAAACCCGGGGGCTGAAAAAGCGGACAACAGAAATTGAGTTACAAAAAAATGGGTGCTGCCGGGGTCCGTAGCTTTGCCTGCTTGTAGTTATTTATAATCCATTTGCGATTTTTTCCCGATGCTAATCGGGCTTCAATTGCCGGGCCTGAAAGAAAGGGCGGGGTTAAAATTGATAGCTCAGGCCGAAGGCCAGGAAGCGGTGGCCGAGGTTAAAAGATAGGGTTGCTCTATTTGCTTTCTTTTCGGGTGATTCGGGCTTACTCAGCTTGCGGGCGATAAAGTAACCGAGAAGGGCGGAGCCAACCACATCCGAAGCGAAGTGCTTATCAAGAAAAATTCTGGACAGGGAAATACCCGAGGCGATGGCAAAAAATGTGGCCCGAAGGTAGGGGCTTTTGACCCGGGAAGCCAGGCTGGTGGCCACGGCCCAGGCTGCGGCCGAGTGACCGGAAGGAAAGGACTGCCACTGGCCCTGGAGGGTGACGGGATTAAAGGCAAAAGGCCCTTCCAGGGTGTAGGGCCTGGCTCGGCCGATACCTATCTTGCCCGCCTTGACAAAAAGCTCGGTTATGAGGAGACTCTCTCCAGCCAGAAGGAAGGTGGCCCTGGTCGAGGCCGAATGTTTGAAGTGCCCGATAAGGTACCCGGCCGAAAGCATCCCCAGCAGGCCAAGCGGTGCCCCGGCGAAAGAAAAGGCCCTGGAGACTGAAGTCAGGGTGGGGGATTCGTGCTCGTAAACCTGGCGGTGAATTGAGTTGTCCAGCGGAAAGAAGGCAGAAGTGGCGGCCAGGCTCAGGCCGAATCTAAACCAGTCTTTCTTTTCCCAGCTCCCGGGCGAGCTCAGTATCATCCCGGTATCTTTTAAGATTTTCTTGAAGTATCTGCCGTTAAGTTCAGAAATGGTGTCGGCCGGCCGGGCCGGCAGCGCCTGTACCAGGAAGTTAACGGCCAGGAATATAAGCAGCAAGTTGGCAGGCAATTTCCTTGAGGATCGGCTCCTGGCTATTTGATGATTCATTTCGGTTCTTCCGTTCAATATAATGTTAATAATATTGTGGATTTATTTCGCTGCCTGGCCCGGCTTATTGAAGCTTTGTAATTTTTCATCAAGGCGCAAATCTTACGATTCTTAACTCAGCTTATTCCAATAACAAAGAGGTTTCAAGCTCGCCCCGATGATCTATCGGGATTCTTAATTAAACGGTCAAAAAATTTATGACCTGGAGCCTGCCTGATTGCTGGCCGGGTCCGGCCTGTTTGCTGACCGGCTTCCTGGGAAATAACGGGAAGAGGCTTCCTTTTGCCATTTTCTGCCAGCCTTCCTTGATAAAAAGACCGGAATCCGGGCTTCCGGGTGATATTTTCAGCGAAGATCAGTCCAGATTTGTCAACATTTTATAAATATGGCCGGCCACAGTGGCCCTTGTCATAAGGCGGGTCTGAGATTAAAATACTTACCATCCCGGAGGGATGGCCGAGTGGTTTAAGGCGGCGGTCTTGAAAACCGCTTTCCGGTATCCCGGAACGGGGGTTCGAATCCCTCTCCCTCCGCCATTAATTTCCCCGAATTCTTTTCTTCAGGAGCTATAGCTGGGCTCGGCTTCAGCTTTTTATTTATCCAGATGTTTCTATAAAATGGCAAAAATGCTTTTTAGCGACTGATGAAAGAGCCGGCCTGGAAAATCTGATCGGTTAAGGGGATAGACTGCAGGTCAGTCCATCTGTCTGATTAACCGCAAAATGCGTTTTGGCTATTTAAGAGTTCACGACATAGCGGCCGAAAATTGCCTGTCATCTTATAAAACAATCCTGTTATTATTTTAAGCTGGCGGGCAGTTTGTCCGTGTGAATTGACTTTGAATGGAATTAAAAATTAAAATAGCCGCGGATTTTGTTCTTTAATTCTATTGACCCGATAAGGAGGTGGCATGAAATCCCCGAATATCAGCCGACGCGAATTCCTGCGGACAGCCGGAGCGGCCGGAGCCGTGGCCTTCAGCTGGAACCTGGCCAACCTGGAAAGGGTAGAGGCGGCAACCCAGGCCGTGGCCAGCAAGACCCCGGAGGAAGTGGCTAAGGATGAATTCTACTGGCGTGAAGTTCAGTTAGGTTTCAAGCTGGACCGCTCGCTCATCAACCTCAACAACGGCTTTACCTGTCCCTGCCCCCGGGTGGTCCTGGAATCGGCCTTTCGCTATACCGAAATGATAAACATGCTGCCGGTCCACTACCAGGGCATGGTGGCCGGAAACATCGAGACTATCCGCCGCCGCATGGCCAAGGAGTTCGGCTGCGACCCGGAAGAGCTGGCCTTAACCCGCGGGGCCAGTGAAGCCCTGCAGATTGCCCAGAACGGAATCGACCTCCAGCCGGGCGATGAGGTCCTGACCACCGAGCAGGACTATCCGCGGATGCTGACCACCTGGGACCAGAGGATGCGCCGCCAGGGTATCAAGGTCACCAGGCTGCAGTTCCCGGTGCCGGCCACCCAGGATTACCTCTATAAAATGTTCGAGCAGGCCATCACCCCGAAGACCAAGGTGATTCACTTCTGCCACATAACCAACCTCACCGGCCAGCTTTTCCCGGTGCAGAGAATCTGCCGGATGGCCCGTTCCAAGGGCATCGTGACCATAGTTGACGGGGCCCACGCCCTCGGTCATTTCCCCTTCAAGCTGCGCGACCTGGAATGCGACGCTTACGGCGTCAGCCTGCACAAGTGGCTGCTGGCCCCCATCGGTAACGGTTGCCTTTATGTCCGGCGCGAGATGATTCCAAAGTTCTGGCCGCTCCAGGCCGCGCCCGAGCAGCAGGATAACGACATCCGCAAGTTTGAAGCCATCGGCACCCATCCGTGGGGAATCAGGGCGGCCCTGGGTGAAGCTCTGGCCTACCACCAGGCCATCGGAGCTGAACGCAAGGCGGCCCGGATGCGCTACCTGACCCTGCGTTACGTCAATGCCCTGAAGAAGTACCCGCGCTTCAAGATGCTGACCGACATGTCGGAGCCGGCCCAGGCCTGGGGTGTGGCTGCCTGCTACATCGAGGGGATCGATGTCCGGGCCCTGTCCAATTTCCTGAGAAAGAAGTACCGGATTATCACCGTGCCCCTGGTGGGAGGGGCTCCACCAAACCAGGTCTTTGACTACCAGGCCCTGCGGATTTCACCCAATATCTATACCACCACGGAAGAAATCGATACCTTCATCGAAGCCATGGAAGATGCCATCAAGAACGGAGTGGAGGAGGACGTGTTTATGCCCGTGGCCAGCGGCTCCGGGGCCGGGGAAGTCCTGGTTTGAGATAGCCTGATATATGAATGGTTATTCATATATTAGCCTGAAGAAAAATTTAAGGGAGGCCTCGACCATGAGAAAAGTTAACTTAGCTGCTCCTTTGTTGATAATGGCGGCGATTATGATAGTTTTGCCGGTAATCATGGCGGCAGAGACCCAGGCCGGGCAGGCCTCGGGCCAGGCCGCCCTGTTCAAGGTACCTTTTGAGTTCCGGGCAGCCGGTAAAAAAATCCCGGCCGGAGAATACTGGTTCGGTTTCAACCAGGCCGGAAAGCTCATCCTGCGCCAGACGGCTACCGGCAAGGAGCTCGAGCTCCAGGTCCTGGAAAAGTTGACGCCACCAGAACAGCCGGCGGCCGAGCCGCGCCTGGTATTTGATGAAGTGGGCGATTTTGCCCCATCTTACACCGAGTATTTTACGGTCTATGTCCTGTCGGAAATCTGGCTTTCGGGCCAGGACGGATTTCTCATCCACGTTACCAAGAGCCAGCACAAGGAGAAAACAGTTAACGGGACAGCCGCGAAGTAGCCAGCACCGGGGTTTTTTTTAGGGCAAAAACGTGTTAAAATAACGCTGCTTTCAGGCGCGGAGAGGTGCTGGAGTGGTCGATCAGGGTCGCCTGCTAAGCGATTGTACCGGTGAAAGCTGGTACCGCGGGTTCGAATCCCGCCCTCTCCGCCATTGCTCCTAATCCTGCCTTTGCTTTTCCAGGCAGCAGAATTGTAAGAAATCCTGCCAGTTTAAGAAACCCGATTACTCTTGATATCTACGGAAAGCCTGGTTTTTTCGACCGCTCAGGAGCCAAGCCCATAGGTTCAGGATGGCAATTCCTTGAATAAATATATCCAGCTTTGTATTTAATAAATGGAAATGAGCTCTTTTCCTCTTTATTAAATCGGCTGCCAGCCGAACCAGACAACTTCCGGCACCGGGTGTCAATCTTCCGCTCTGCCTGGTCACATTTAATTCTTTATGTGGCGGCACCTGTTTACTGCCGGCCTATGCTCACTCGATAAAACCGCGCTTTTTAAGCAGGGGTTCTTTCCTGGGTTCGCGGCCGCGGAACTTTATGTACTGGCTGAGGTAATCGGCCGAGCCGTACTTTTCCAGGACTTCCTGCCGGAACTTGAGGGCCGTTTTCTGGTCAAACAGCCCGCGCTCCTTGAAAGCTTCAAAGGCGTCGCTGTCCAGAACCTCGGCCCAGATGTAAACGTAATAACCGGCTGAATAGCCGCCGGAGAAAATATGCTGGAAGTAGGTGCTGCGGTAGCGGGGGGCGATGGCCTCAATCAGGCCCAGCTGGTTGAAGACCTTTCTCTCGAAATCATTCACCTCGTAATCCTCGGTGAAGATGGTCTTATGCCAGTAAATATCCAGCAGCGAAGCGGCCAGGTATTCTGTGGAAGCAAAGCCCTGGTTGAAGAGGGCGCTGTTCTTTATCTTCTGAATCAGGGTGTCCGGGATTACCTCGCCGGTGGCATAGTGTTTCGCGTACATCTTCAAGAATTCCGGTTCGGTCACCCAGTTTTCCATGATCTGCGAGGGCAGTTCCACCCCGTCCCTGGGAACGAAGCGGTTGTTGTACTTGCCGTTGGCCAGCAGGGTGGCCAGCGAGTGGCCGAATTCATGGAAAGCGGTCTGGACTTCATCCAGCGACAGCAGGGCCGGAAGCTTTTCGGTCGGACGGGTGAAGTTGCAAGTTATGGTGGAAAGGGGAGCCACGCGCTTTCCGTTCTCATAGCTCTGGCGGCGCAGGGCGCCGGACCAGGCTCCGCTTCTCTTGGAAGCCCGGGGGAAGAAATCGAGGTAAAGCAGCCCGACATGCTGGCCGTTCTTTTCCTTGACTTCGTAGACTTCAACTTCGGGGTGGTAGACGGAAACGTTGTTCAGCTTCTCAAATTTCAGGCCATAGAGCAGGCCGGCCAGGGTGAACATCCCGTTCCGGACGTTATCTATGGAAAAATAAGGCCGGACTTCCTCGTCTTTAAGGTCGTACTTTCTCTGGCGAAGCTTCTCGGCGTAGTACCACCAGTCCCAGGGGGCAATCTTGAAGTCGGCACCTTCCTCGTCGGCAATCTGCTGCATTTCGCTGAGCTCGGCTTTGGCCCGCTTCAGGGCATATCCCCAGAGTTCCATCAGGAACTCTTCCACCTTTTCGGGGGTCCTGGCCATGTTGGTTTCTATGGCATAGTGGGCAAAGGTCGGGTAGCCCAGCAACTTGGCTCGCTCGGTGCGCAGGGCGATTATTTTCTTGATGATTTCCTTGTTGTCGTACTCGTTGTAGCGGTCGCCACGACTCAGGTAGGCTTCAAACAGGCGCCGGCGCAGCTCGCGGTTCTTGGCATACTGCAGGAAGGGAGTCATGCTGGGAACCTGGGTGGTAAAAACCCACTTGCCTTCCAGGCCCATTTTCCTGGCGGTTTCGGCCGCGCTGTCGATGATATTCTGGGGCAGCCCGGCCAGGTGCTTGGGGTTTTCGATGACAAGGCGGGAGGAGTTGGTCTCCTGGAGGACGTTGTTTCCAAACTTAAGCGATAGCATCGATAGCTGGCTGTTGATCTGGCGCAGCTTCTCCTTCTCCTGGGGCCCGAGCAGGGCTCCGGCCCGGACAAAGTCCTGGTAGATTTTTTCCAGCAGGAATTTTTCTTCGGGTCCCAGCTTGAGTTTGGCCCTCCGGTCGTAAGCCGCCTTGATGCGGGTGAAAAGCTTTTCGTTCAGGTAGATGCTGGAGCGGTGCTGGCTGGTGAGGGGAGTGGACTGCTCGGCAATCTTCTGAAGCTCGGGCGAGGTGTTGGCACTCTGAAGGGTGCCGAAAACAGCCTGCACTCTTTCTAAGAATTTTCCACTGCGGTCAAAGGCCAGGATGGTATTCTCGAAGGTTGGTGGCTGCGGGTTGTTGGCGATGGCTTCTATTTCGGCCTGGTGCAGTTCAATTCCTTTTTTTATGGCCGGAAGGAAATGCTCGTTCTTGATCAGGTCGAAGGGCGGAGTCTCAAACGGGGTGTTAAAAGCCGAAAAGAAGGGGTTGTTCTGTTCCTGGGCGGAGAGGGGAACCTGGAGAACGATGGTCAACAGGGCCAGTAGCACCAGGGCCAGCCCCGTCCTTAAAATTTTTCCGGGTTTAAGATTTCCTGACATGGCACGCTCCTTGGTAGTAATTATCGAATTCAAGAAGATAATGATTATAACTTGCCGGGCCTCGGCCAAGTCAAGCAGAAGCTTCTCGACTGCGGGCTGGGCCCCCGGTTAGAATTGAGCACCCGGGCCGGGAGATAGACCCGGCATATCAGGTTTTTTAATTCTTCGAAAATGGATCATCATAGACCACAGAACTCGCTGATTGACAACAGTGAAGCCGGTTTTATAAATTGAGCTTAACGACTCAGAATGAGGTGTGCCGATGTCATGTTTATCGCTCCGTAATAATCATCCAGGGAATATTTTGAGACTGGTATTTTTGGTTTCGGTTCTTATGGCCGGCCTTCTGGCTACTTCCTGTCGCCAGCCTTCAGCCGGCAGTGGCTCCCTGGCTGAAACCTTCAAGATGTTTTCCGACCCGCCGCCTGAGTTCCGCCCGGCTCCGCTCTGGGTCTGGAACGAGGACATGACCTCGGAAAAAATAAGCACCCAGCTCCGGGACCTGAAGGATAAAGGTTTCGGCGGGGTCTTCGTCCATCCCAGGCCAGGCCTCATCACCCCCTATCTTTCGGAGGAATGGCTGTCGCTTTTCAAACAAACGGTCAGCCTGGGCCGGGAGCTGGGGATGAAAGTCTGGATCTACGACGAGAATTCCTATCCTTCAGGCTTTGCCGGCGGCCTGGTGCCGGCGGCCCGGCCGGAATTTGCCCGCTCGGGCCTGAAGGCCACGGTCTTGAAATCACCGTCCCTGGCCGGGGTAAAGGCCCCGGTCTGCCTCCTGCAGCAGCAGGGCCAGGAATTCCTTGATATCACCGACCGGGTCAGGGCCGGCGAGAAGGGCTGGCCCGAGGGCCGTTACTGGTTGTTCGAGGTGGTTCAGCAGGAGCCATCGCCCTGGTACGGGGGCTTCACCTACGTGGACCTGATGCGGCCCGGGGTGACCGAGGTTTTCCTGCACCTGACGCTGGATGCCTATAAAAAGGTGGTCGGAGAGGAGTTCGGCCGGACCGTTCCCGGAACCTTCCAGGACGAGGCTGAGATTGCCCCGGCCGGCGGGGCCTGGGCCGTAAATTACACTCCGGCTTTATTGAGCGAGTTCAGCCGCCGCCGCGGCTATGACCTTTTGCCAGAACTGCCTTCGCTTCTTGAGGAAGTGGGAGATTTTCAGCGGGTTCGTCACGATTTCTACCTGACCTGCCTTGAGCTGTTTGTCGAGAACTGGGCCAGGCCGTATTATGATTATTGCTCCCGAAATAACCTTCAGCTAACCGGCCATTACTGGGAGCATGACTGGCCGGTCCCCAGGATAAACCCTGACAACATGGCCCTGGGGGCCTACGCCCACCTGCCCGGGATTGACATCCTGATGAACGAGTGGAACCTGGATGTCCACGCCCAGTTTGGAAATGCCCGGGCGGTCCGGGAGCTGGGCAGCCTGGCCAACCAGCTCGGCCGGAAACGGACCCTGTCGGAAACCTACGGGGCCAGCGGCTGGGACCTGACCTTTTTTGACCAGAAAAGAATAGGCGACTGGGAATATGCCCTGGGAGTTAATTTCCTGAACCAGCACCTGGTTTATTCCACCATCGCCGGTGCCCGCAAGCGCGACCATCCGCTGTCGTTTTCTTACCATGAACCCTGGTGGCCGGCCTCCCGCCTGATGAATGACTACTTCGGCCGGCTTTCGGTGGCCCTGAGTGCCGGCCAACAGGTCAATAAAATCCTGGTCATCGAACCCACCAGCACCGCCTGGATGTACTATTCGCCGGCGGTTAAGAACGAAAACCTGGCCAGGGTCGGCCAGGGTTTCCAGGACTTCGTTCATGCCCTGGAGCGGCTCCAGGTCGAATACGACCTGGGCAGCGAGTTCGTGCTCAAGGAGAACGGAAAGCTCGAAGGCAAGAAGCTCAGAGTGGGGCAGAGAGCCTATGAACTGGTGATTCTCCCGCCCGGTACTGAAAACCTGGAAGAATCAACCGCCGCCCTGCTAAAAGATTACCTCAAAAACGGCGGTCGCGTTCTATCCTGGGCCGCAAGCCAGATCTATACCGGGGGGAGGCCGTCTTCACTGGCCGAGGAACTGGCTGCTTTCCGGGGATTTAAGACCATGACCGGCCAGGCTCCAGATGAGAAGACTTTTTCTGGTTTCTTGAAAAATGAAATAGAGTTTAAGAACCTTACCGGCCAGGATCGGCTCTTCCACCACCGCCGCCAGCTTCAGGACGGCCAGCTTCTGTTTCTGGCCAACATCAGTCCTGATCAGCTCGCCTCCGGCCAGGTGATTCTTAAGGGCAAATCCGTTGAGAAATTGGACGCCTTCACCGGCCGGGCGGTTCCTTATCCGGCTCGCATAAAAAGGGGGCGGGCCATTGTTGATTTTGCGCTTAAACCCGGGGAGGGCCTGCTTCTGGCAGTCCATAAGGGCCGCCTGCCCGGCTGGAAGCCAGGAGTGGAAGAAAAAACCGCTCCGGTTGAAGTTCGCAAAATTAAGCCGCTCAGGGTAAGAAGGCTTGACCCCAACCTGCTGACCCTCGATTACTGCGACCTGAATGCGGCCGGGCGTAGCGAGAAAGACCTTTATTTTTACCGGGCCCAGCAGAAGACCTATCAATGGCATGGCTGGGAGAAGAATCCCTGGGACTCCGGCGTCCAGTACCAGGATGAAATTATTTCTAAAAACCGTTTTTCCCCGGGAACCGGGTTCAGGGCCGATTTTCATTTCCAGGTGGCCCCGGGGGTGGACCTGAAATCACTTAAACTGGCGGTGGAGAGGCCAGAAATTTTCCGGGTCATGGTAAATGGACGGCGACTGGAGCCTGTGCCCGGAGAGTTCTGGCTCGACCGCAATTTTGGAGTTTATTCTTTATCGGAGGCAGTTAAGACGGGGCTGAACACGGTCAGCCTGGTGGTCAGTCCCTTTAACCTGCTGGCCGAGTTAGAACCCATCTACGTGCTTGGTAATTTTGCCCTGGAGCCGCAGGGCCGCGGTTTCCTGCTGACCCCGGCCCGGGAGCTGACCACCGGTTCCTGGAAAAACCAGGGACTCATTTTTTATGGCCACCGGGTGGTCTACGAAGCAGCGCTTGAAGTCGGCCCGCAGGAGCTTGAAGAAAATGATTTTATGTTCAGGACCGGGCGCTTTGAGGGAGCGCTGGCCGAGCTCCTGGTCAATGGCCAGCCAGCCGGTTACCTGCTCAGTCCGCAGGACACCTTAAACATCACCTCCAGGCTCCGTCCCGGTGTTAACGAACTCAGCCTTGTGGTTTACGGCACCCTGAAGAATACCCTCGGACCGCATCACCTCAACCCGCCGACCGGCCGGGCCTGGCCCGGGTCGTTTCAGCGAGCTCCCGAAGGTGGACAACCTGCCGGAAGCGAGTATAATGTTCTGGATTACGGACTGTACGATTTCCTGATCATAGAAAAACACCACAGAGGACTGAAGCAGTGAATAGAACCGGTTTTGACAGCCAGATTTATTTAAGAGAACAGACAGAGGCCATCAGCCGGCGCCTGTCACTCTTCCCTGACAAACTCTACCTGGAATTCGGCGGCAAAATCCTCAACGATTTCCACGCGGCCCGGGTTCTGCCCGGTTATGACCCCAACATCAAGATCAAGTTGCTGCAGGAGCTCCGCGACCGCATCGACATTATCCTCTGCATCTACGCCGGCGATATAGAAAGACGAAAGCAACGGGCCGATTTCGGGATTACCTACGATGCCGATACCCTGAAATTGATCGACGAGCTGGGCGACCGCGGTCTGAAGGTAACGGCCGTGGTCATCACCAGGTACGAGGAACAGGCCTCGGCCCGGGTCTTCAAGAACAAGCTGGAACGCCAGGGCATCAGGGTCTATACCCACCGCTTTACCCGCGGCTATCCCACCGATGTCGAGGTTATCGTCAGCGAGGAAGGCTACGGGGCCAACCAGTTCATCGAGACCACCAGGCCCCTGGTCATAGTCAGCGGGCCCGGCCCGGGCAGCGGCAAGCTGGCCACCTGCCTGTCGCAGCTCTACCATGAACACAAGAGGGGAATCAGGGCCGGTTATGCCAAGTTTGAGACTTTTCCCATCTGGGACCTGCCGCTCAAGCACCCGGTCAACGTGGCTTATGAAGCGGCCACGGCTGATCTCGGAGATTTCAACCTGGTCGACCCCTTTCATCTGGAAGCCTACAACCAGCGGGCCATCAATTATAACCGCGATGTCGAAGCCTTTCCTTTGCTGAAGCGAATCCTGAGCCGGATAGCCGGCAACGGTTTCGTCTACAAGTCGCCCACCGACATGGGTGTCAACGTGGTCAGCCGGGGAATTACCGATGACGAGGTGGTCAAGGAAGCAGCCCGGCAGGAAATCATCAGGCGCTATTTTCGCTATCACTGCGAGTACGTGCTGGGTTTCACCGAACAGGCCACGCTGGAAAAGGCAGAGCTTCTGATGAAGGAACTCAACCTGAAACCCGAGGACCGGGTGGTGGTGCCGCTGGCCAGGGCGGCGGCAGTTGAAGCCCAGCAGAAGGGAAAGGGAAATAATGGAGTGTATGTCGGGGCCGCCCTGGAACTGCGGGACGGCCGGACGGTCAAGGGATATAACTCGCCGCTGATGCATGCCGCTTCCAGTGCCGTCCTCAATGCCCTTAAACAGCTGGCCGGAATTCCGGAGTACATCCACCTGCTTTCACCCTCGGTCCTGGAACAGGCTGCCTATCTCAAGCAGAATATTTTTGGAGGCAAGGCCCTGAGCCTGGACTTAACCGAGGTCCTGACCTGCCTGGCCATCACCGCGCCCAACAGCCCGGCCACCCAGCTGGCCCTGGATAAATTAAAAGAGCTCAAGGGTTGTGAGATGCACCTGACCCACATGCCAACCCCGGGCGACGAGACCGGCCTGCGACGGCTGGGAATTAACCTGACCAGCGACCCGGTTTTTGCCTCCAAGAACCTTTTTCCCGGCTGATCAATCCACGGAGAAGAAAGATAATGGCAGGCCTGAAGAAGTTCCTGATAACAGCCATTTTGAAACCATGGCGGCACTCCGGGCTTTACGGTGAGTTCAGGACGCAAGGAGTGGGATTCAGGACCGGGTTGCTCCTGGTTGTCCTGGGCCTGGCCTTCAGCCTGACTTCCATCGCCCAGGCGGCCTGCGGCCATTTCCCGGCTGTTCCCGTCATCCTGCCTTTGAGGCTCGAGAACTATTTTGTCTGGCAGGCCCTGCTGGTTGTGCCCTGGATAGTCCTGAGCTGGTTTTTGGTTGGCCTGCTGGCCAGGGGGCTGCTCGGACTTATGGGAGTTGCTGCGGTCAGCCTGCGCCAGGTCCTGGTGCTCTTGGGTCTTGGTTTTTCCTCGTTTCTGTTCCTGCTCTGGATTCCTCATCTGCTTACGGCCGTTTTTTACCTTCTCGGCATGTCCCAGAAAGAATGGGTTGACCTCCTGTCGCAACCGGGCTGGTTCCAGACACTCTACCTGGTCTTAATAGTCCTGGCCATTCTGGCCGGCTGGCTGTCCCTGAATCTCAGCCTGGGGAGAATTAGCAAAAAGAGAAGGCTGGCCGGTTTCCTGGTGGCCAATCTTGGCTTCTTAGCCTGGCTTCTGCTGCTGGCAGCAATCATGCGGTAAGGAGGGCGGCATGGACGTGGTCATCAGAAAATTCAGACTTGATGATTACGATCGGGTAATGGAGCTCTGGCATCAATGCCACCTGCCGCTCAAGCCGGAAGGCCGGGACAGCCGGGAGGAAATCAGGCGACAGCTGGAGCTGCCCCAGGTAATTTTTCTGGTAGCGGAAAAGGACGGGAAGGTGATAGCGACCGTTCTGGCCACCCATGACGGCCGCAAGGGCTGGATCAACCGCCTGGCCGTGGACCCGGCCTTCAGGGGACAGGGACTGGCCCAGCAGCTGGTAAGAGTGGCCGAGCAGGAACTGGAAGCGGCCGGGTTACAGATGTTCGCGGCCCTGATCGAGGAGGACAACCTGCCTTCCATCAATCTTTTCGAAAAGCTGGGCTATACCTTCCATCCCGACATCAAGTATTTCACCCGCAAAAAGTCACCGCAGGTCTGAATGTCCTGGCAGAATAATCCGTGCCCGGATGCCCCGCAGACCAAAACCGACCTCATTGGTTGACGTGACTGAGAGCTTGGATTCAGAGCCGGCTCAAGGCCAGCCCGGTTTTAGAAAGTTTGTGCCTGGCCGGACTTTATCCGGCGACTGAATTCCAGGACCGCTTCCAGGACTTCCTGTTGGTTGAGGGCCGGGCCGTCCTGGGGTGAGTCGATTATCCGGTAATCAAAGAAGGGGCAATTGCCCTCATACCAGCGCTCCGAGACCGGCCGTCCGAGCTTTTCCCTCTTTTCTTTCTCCCGCTGGTTGAGCAGGCTGCCCAGTCCCCGGAGGTTGACCCCGGCTTCCGGGTCCACCCCAATTATGAAGCGGCGGTGGCCGAGGTTGGTCAGCAGAAAGGAAAAGCCCCGGCCCAGGGGAGAATTGAAGACATCGCGGCGGGCCCATTCCTTGAGCAGGAAGCTTTTCGGATTCTGCACCACCAGCCCGTCCACCAGTTCCAACCCCGGGCCCTGGCTCCGTGGAAGGTAAAGCTGAACCTGTTCTGCTTTTTCCAGGTCTTCCAGGTAATTTAAGTAATCATCTTCCACCCGGTGCAGGGCCTTAAGGTAGCGGTCGATGCCCTGAAAAAGCTGGCGGCAATCCATGAGGTCCTGTCCCAGGCTGGCCCGCTCGTAAAGCAATCTCAGCATTCGCAGGCCTTCCTGGACCCTGTCCAGGTTGGCTTCCTCCTCGGGTTTCTGGATGGCCACAAACAGGGCCCGGAGCAGAGCATACGGAGTCGAGCTGAGTTCGACATTCTTGGGTATGGTGGCCGAGTCAACCATCCGGGCGTAAGCGGCTATTTTTTGCATGGCGGAGTCGATCCGCCTCAGCTCCAGGAGCTTGAGGCTAAGAAAGATGGAACTCACGGCATCGAAGTCGGGCAGGCGGTGGGTGATGATGGTCAGCTTCTCCACCGGTCCCGGCAGGTGCTCCAGGACCAGTTCCGGGTGCTTGACCACCAGGGAGGCGGCACATTCGGCCTCGGCTTCCGGCTGATGGTGATCAATGACTCCCGGCACGGTCTTCAGGCCGACATCCAGGACCAGGGTGTCCGGTCTGGGTTCAAATTCCCGGCCATACGGGGCGAACTGGAAAATAACTTCCATCTTTCCGGCCGCTCATTAAGCTATAAGTTAAATGTGAGGCACCGGGTCAGGACTTCGGTGCCAGGTTTATTTTTGCCCGGAGAACAGGCTGCTCAGGATGTTTTCCTCCAGCTCCTCCCCGGGCGTAGGATATTTTCGACGCATATGCTTCCGGTTAACCTGGCTGAGGCAGGTGCTGACCTCCGAAACCTTGGACAGGGCCTGGACCGTCTGCCCGCTTTCCGAATAGACTTCGATGGTCACGGTGTAGGGAATGCCTGTGGCCCGCAGGTTCTGACTTTCCAGTATCTTAATTATTCTTTCGCGGAGCTTTTCGGCCCCGGCCCGGTTGGTGTTGGGCAGCATGATCATGAATTCGTATTCGCCTATCCGGGCCACCAGGTCCACCTTCCGGGTGGTCTTTCTCAGGATGAAGGACAGGTTGGTGACGACCCTGGCCGCGGCTTCCTGACCGAAAGTCTGGATGATCTTCTCGTAGTAATCTATGTCTACCTTGAGCAGCGACAGGTCGATGCCGTAGCGTTCGCAGCGGGCCACCTCCCGCTGGAAATAGTTGACGAAGGCCCGGGTGTTGTAGGCGTCGGTCAGCGGGTCGAATTCTTCCAGCTCGCTGATGTGCTTCAGCAGCACCAGCCGTTCCAGGAGCATTTCAAAGAAAGTAATCAGGCTCAGCAGCAGTTTGAATTCATCCAGGCTGAACTGTTTCCGGTTCTTCTTGTTGAAAAGTCCAACCAGGCCAAAGACCCTCTTTTCTATTCTCACCGGCACCGCCATCAGGCTGCAGACTTCCAGTCCGGGCAGGTGGTCGACCCTGGGATTAAAGCGCGGGTCGCGGGAGCAGTCAGAGACGATGATGTTCTGGTTGGTTTCGGCGGCCAGGCCACAGATTCCTTCTCCCCGCCGGATCATGCGGTCCTGCAGGCTGGTTGCGATTTCACCGATTACCCTGGCGTACCTGAGGTCGTGCGAGGCCTGGTCTCTGAGCAGAAAAGCCGCGACCGCCGGCCCGAACAATTCGTCGACTTTCTTTAAGAACCGGTCGAGGAGGTCATCGCTGCTCCTGGCCAGCGCCAGTTCCCTGGTGGCTTCGAAAAACTTGGCCGTGGGAAACGACTGTAGCTGCTCGGAACCGGTCCCGCCCTTTAACTCTTCCATTGGCTATATATTTAGCAAATTTAAGTGGCAATTTCAACAGGATGTTATCTTCATGGACCGGGAATTTTCAGCCGGTAACCGCCACCTGGCCGGCTTCTCAACCCGCCCGCGGCTGCCTGGACCCGGTCCGCTGCCTATTTATTGCCGGTTGAGCCCGTTTGCCAGTCCTCAATTTTAGTCGGTATTTCTTTCAAAAAGTCAGAATTTACCCGGAAAAGGTAGGGCAGGTCCCGGTTCTTGACCACCACCTGCTGCTTTTCGGTGTTTTCTGCCCCCACCAGGAGCTGGACTTCCTTTTCTTCGCTGTCAGCCGGTTTGACCCTGATGGTAACCTCCAGGGCTGGCCGGTCCAGGCCATATTCTTTGAGGTCGCCCGGCCTGTCTATGAATTCAGCGGCCTCCAGGTACTCCAGCTTCCGCAGCAGCGATTCGATTTTTGATTCCTCGGCTGGCTCTTTTTTACCTTCGGCTCCGGCCAGGTACCACTTTTCCTGTTCCTGTCCCTTTTCCTTGACTTTTTCTCTGACCGCGGCCAGTTGCCAGCCTTCTTTTTTCAGGCTGATTCCTACCGCTTCCCAGGAATTAAAGCTGGCCACCTTTTTCTCGCGCCACTCGTCTATCTTCTTGCCGAGGTCGGTGGCGATCTGGCTGTCCACCTCTATGATTTTCCGGACCAGGGAACTGGTGGCCACTACCTTGCCGTCTTTCCGGTTGATCGAAAAGACCAGTTCCTGGCTGTCCTGAAGGCCCAGGACCACGGTGAACTCCGGCCGATCCAGACCGTATTGCTTTAGCTTGTCCGGGTCCTTTTCTTCGGCCAGGAATTCCCGGGCCCGCAGCCCGGACAGGCTGTCCAGCAGGTTATCGACCTGGTACTTAGAGGCCAGGGCGGCCAGCGGCTGAACAAACTGCCAGGCGTCTCCTTCTTTCCGGACTTTCCAGTTTATATCTTTTGATTTGAGCTCCACCGATTGCACCCTGGCCGTTTCGAACTTCAGGATGTCCTTTTTTCTCAGGTCGAAAACCTTCTTGTCCAGGCTGTATTTCAGGTGCGAGGGCAGCAGCACCACCTGCTGGCGGTCAGCCCGGCGGCCGTAGAGAGTGTTGTCCAGCGGATTTTCCATGCCGATTTGAATGACCACCGGCTGGGCCTGGCCCTTAAGCCACAGGCTGACCTCCTTTTTCGGAATTTCGTAGAGGCTGAGGTCCCTGGCCTGCTCTTCCACCACCTTATCCAGGCGGAGGCTGGCGAAGTTTTCGGCCAGGCTGTTGGCCTCGTATTCGTCGGCCTCGGCTTCCAGCGGTTCAACTATCTGCCAGTGTCCCTGGTCGTCTTTTTTCAGGGTGATGACCGAGCCGTCCTCTTTTTTCAGGCTGAGCTTTTCCACCTCCGAGGCCTTGAAATCGGTGAGTTTTTCGGCCGCCTCTTTTTTCTCCTGGGCCTTTTCCGAGCGGTGCTCGACCAGGATGACCACCGCCAGGAGCAGGATAAAAACTGCCAGAAGAATTAGAGTCGTCCTGAATTTCATAACGACCTCCTTCTAACCCAGATGGTCAAACCGGCAGCCAGCACGGCTGCTGGCAGCAGCAGGACCGACAGGAACATCAGGAACCGACCCTGGCTGGGTGTCAGGCTGATGGAACGGGGTACCCTGGTCCTGGGCTGGATGGATATCAGGTCGGCTTCTTCGGTCAGCCAGTTGACCGTGTTCAGGAAGAAGTTGCCGTTGCCGGACAGGTTGTAGTACTTGTTAGCGATAAAATCCGAGTCCCCGAAAACGGCCAGCCTGGCCTCCCGGGAAGTGGTGGCAGCTTCATCTTTTTTGGTCTCGGCCTTTTCTTCGCCCGGTTCTGCTTTTTCCTTATTTTCTTCAGCTTTTTTCTCTTGGTCTTGCTCCTTGACTTCCACCTTCTGGCTTCCGACCACGGCCAGGGTAATCGGACCCTGCCGGTCTTTCCCCTGGTCAAAGGTGACCTCGGTTTTATCCAGCTGCTTTTCGGCCCAGGAGTTGGTGCTGGTCCGGGCCAGGTTGCTCAGGGTCAGGCCCTCGGGCTTGGTTTCCGAAATTTCCACCGAACGGGCCAGCGGGAAGAAGGTGGCGTAGCGGAAATTCTTGGTGATGTCATGGCTTTCGTATTCGGTAACCACCGGCATGAAGTAATCGCCGCCCAGCAACCTGGAAACGGTGTCCACCACCAGGTCGTTCTCCAGCTTGATTCCGTAATCGGCCAGGAAAGTCTCCAGCCCGGAGGAGGTTTCGGGGTCGACCATGAACAAGACCCGCCCGCCGCTCTTCAGGAAATTCTTCAGGGTCTCCAGCTCGTTGGGCAGAAGGCCCTTGCGCGGACCGGGCACAATGAGCAGGGCGCAGTCCTTCGGGAAGTTATCCGACAGGGCCAGGCTCAATTTTTTGACTTCGTAGCCGATTTTTTCCAGCTCGGTCTTGGCCGTGCTGAAGCCGACATCGCCGGTGTCATCGATGGAGTTTTCTCCGTGGCCCTCGAGAAAATAGATGACCTTCTTTGAGGCCCGGGTGACCTTGATCAGGGCATTGGTGACGTCTTCTTCTGAAGTGGTGGTGATCCGGTTTTCCTTGTCGCCGCACTCAAAAACAGTCGTTCCATCCTGGGTGATGTCGTACTTCTTGACCAGGCCGGGGTTCTTGTCCGGGTCGATGAACTCGTACTTTACCCGGGAAGAATGGTAAGCATAGTTTTTGAGCAGGTTTTCCATGGTCTGCCGGCTGACGTTGCTGTCGCGGAAAAAGGCCCTGATGACCACTTCCTGCTTCAGGTTCTTGACCACGCTGACCGACTGTTCCGACAGGCTGTGGATCCTGGAGGCGGTGAAGTCCACCCGGTAATGATGCCTGGCCAGGAAGAAATTCAGCACCACCAGGATGGCCAGTACCAGCACTATTATCAGGAGCATATTACTTGAATAAATGAAAGAACGGCGCTTGAGTCCTTCTTTCAGTTCAGACAGGTTGACGATCATGTAAACGGCGATGGCCACAATTCCGGCCGCCCCGACAATCCAGGCCACCGTCCGGTACTGGGGCCAGACGGCCAGGATGACAATGGCCAGGGCCAGCAGTCCAAGGCTTAGGTAATTTAAGTAATTTTTCAGCCAGTTCATGGTCTCACCTCCAGCGACGGAATTGGATCACGGAATGGGTCAGGAAAAGACCGAAAAAGGCGAAGCTCAGGTAATAGACCAGGTCGCTGGTATCCAGGATACCCTTGGTCATTCCGTCAAAATGCTCGAAGAACGACAGGTAGTTCAGAACATCCTGCCAGAGCCCGCGGGCCGAGTAGGCCGCCCAGCTCAGGACCCAGAACAGGAGCAGGGTGCCGAAGGTCAGCACGGCCGAGACAATCTGGTTTTCGGTCAGGGCTGACCAGAAAAGGCCAAGCGCCAGGAAGGCTGCTCCCAGCAGGAACAGGCCCAGGTAGCCGAGAAGGTAGGGCGCCGGCTCGGGGTTGCCGTGGATGAAGGTGAAAATCGTGGGAATGGCGCTTAAAACCAGCATGGCCAGCAGGACGACCAGCGAGGCCAGGTACTTGCCCAGGATAATCTGGATGACCGAAACCGGGGAGGTGAACAGCAGCTCTTCCGTGCCCATCTTCTTTTCTTCGGAGAACAGCCTCATCGAGACCACCGGCAGCATCAGCAGCAGGATGATGCTCAGGTTGTGAAAGAGCGGGGCAAAAACCATCTGGTTGATGTTGACCTGCTGGAAGTAATACGGGTTCTGGGCCATCTGCATGGCCTGGGTGTTGAACCACCAGACCAGGCTGTAGAAGAAAAAGCCCGAGAGCAGGATGAAGATGGCAATGACGATGTAGGCGATGGGCGAGGTGAAGTAGGAAACCAGTTCTTTCTTGGTTATTGACCAGATGGCGCTCATTGTTCCATACCTCCCGAGACGATTCTCAGATAAAGCTCCTCGATGTTCATGGCCAGGGAGCGCATTTCTTTTATTTCCAGTTTCCTGTCCAGGCAGAACTTCAGGACCTGGGTCCTCAGGTCCTGGCCCCAGGGCCATTCCAGCCTGATTTCGGCGCCTTCCAGGGCTGCCTCTTTAAGGCCGGGAAGCTGCCGGAAGAGGTTCAGGACCTCTCCGTCGGCCCGGTCCAGCTTCAGGTAGACGCCGTCGTTCTGGCTGAAGCTCCTGGCCAGTTCCTCCAGAGAACCGGAGGCCATGAGCTTTCCCTCGTTGATGATTACCACCCCGTCGCAGACCTCCTTGACCTCGGCCAGGATGTGGGTGGAGAGCATGACTGTGTGTTCGCCCTTGAGCGACTTGATCAGGTCGCGGATTTCCTTGATCTGGGCCGGGTCCAGCCCGATGGTCGGCTCGTCCAGGATGACCACCCGGGGATTGTGAATCAGGGCCTGGGCGATGCCGGTCCGTTGCTTGTAACCGCGGGAGATGTTTCTGATCAACCTTTTCCTCACGGATTGCAACCCGGCAATCTGCACCGCCCTGTCCACCGCGGCCTTCTTCCGGGCGGCCGGAACTTTCTTGATCTCGGCCACAAAGCCCAGGTAGGATTCCACGGTCATTTCGGGATAGAGGGGCACGGTTTCCGGAAGATAGCCAATCGATTGCTTGACGGCCTCGGCCTGCTCAAAGACATCAAACCCGGCCACCGAGGCCCGCCCGGATGTGGCCGGTAGGTAGCCGGTCAGAATCCGCATGGTGGTGGTCTTGCCGGCAGCGTTGGGCCCCAGCAGGCCCCAGATCCGGCCTTCCTCCACCTTGAAGCTCAGATTCTGGATGGCCACCAGGTCGCCGTACTTTTTGGTTAGCTGTTCGGTCTCAATCATCGGCCAACCTCCTTTCTGAATTTGAAAGCTTGAGAAACGGAATTGGTTACATTTTATCTGGAACCCGGATACCCATCAGGTCCAGGGCCTGACAGAGTATCTCGTGGATAAAATGTATGGTCAGAAGTCTCAGGGTCTGTAGAGTCGGGTCCTTCTCGGCCAGCACCGGGTAATGGTGGTAATAGCTGTTGAACTTCTGGCAGAGATTGAAGGTGAACTTGGCCAGCCCGGCAAATTCCAGGGTGGCAATGGCCCGCAGTACTTCTTCATCCAGGCCGCAGGCATAGACCACCAGGTCCCAGAAGTCCCGGGCCTCTTCCTCCGGCAGCCCGGACAGGCGGATGGTTTCCGGGTCTACCCGGCCAAGGAACTCCTGGCTGGAAATTCCGAAGCGTTCCTGGAACTTGCGGAAGATGCTGCGCAGGCGGACGGCCGTGTACTGCAGGTAAGGTCCGGTTTCGCCCTCGAAGTTGAGGGCTTCGTCGAAGTCAAAAACTATGAGTGAGTTCCGGGCATATTTCAACATGAAATAGCGCACGGCCGAGGAGGCAATCTGGCGGGCGATTTCCCGGCGGCTGGCCTCCGGCAGGTCGGGGTTTCTCTTGTTGACCTCGGCCAGGGCTTTTTCTTCCAGGCGGTCCAGCAGGTCGTCGGCCTTGATGCCCACGCCCTTGCGTCCGGAAACTTCCAGGAAGGCCTTATCCCGGTCTTCTTCCGATAGGTCCACTTTGATCTCGGCCAGGCTCCCGGGCGACAGGGCCACCATCTCGTAGGAAAAGTGGATGGATTTTTCTGCCTGTTCCAGGTAGCCCAGGGATTTCAGTCCCTGGACCACTACCTTCTGCAGGTAGGACTGGCGGACGTCGATGACGTTGTAAACCTTGCTCCCGGCTCCGAAATGGACATCGTAGGCGGTTGGCGTGGCCGAGGAAATCCAGACCGGGCGGCCGTTGTCCTGGAGGAAGGGTTCGTAATAAAAATCCTGGCCCAGGAGGCCAAACTTCCACATCTGGTAGGCGATGTCCTTGCCCACGTAGGTCACCGTGCCGTCGGAGCGGACGATTATCTTTTCCCGCTCGGGTTCATCCTCCAGTTTCATCACCCAGCAGCCGGCGTTTTCACCTTCCGATGACAGGTAGATGGCTCCGCTTTCTCGGAGGCGGGCAAAGGCCTTTTCCCAGAACTTGAGTCGCAGGATACTGCTCTCGCAGGGCAGAACATCGTAGCCGATATCCAGCCGTTTCATGGTGGCCAGGTGGGCCCGGAGGATGCGGCGTGATACCAGGTGTGCATAGTCGGCTTCCGGCGACTCTCCGTGTTCGATCTTTTTTAAGATGGCGGCTTTCCTGGCCTGGGCTTCCTGGTTCTCGGCCAGGTAGCGGGACACCCTGGTGTAAAGGTCCCAGCAGTAATAATCAAACTTGCCCTCGATTCTGTCCAGGTCAGCCAGGGACTTTTTCTCCAGCTCCATCAACCCGAAAACCACGTCCACCACCTGGACCCCGGTGTCATCGATGTAATTCTGGACTTCGACCTGTTCACCCCGGTAGCGGAGACAACGAACCAGGGTATCGCCCAGGCAGGCGTTGCGCAGGTGCCCGACATGGGCCGCCTTGTTGGGATTGATGTTGGTATGTTCGACTATGATTTTTTTCTCTTCCGGCTCCAGCCCGGTTCGATTCGCGCCGGCCAGTTTTTTCCGGAAAAACCTTTCGCGGTCAAGGTAGAGGTTGATGTAGCCGGCCCCGGCCACCTCCACCCGGCTCAAGCCCTCGATTCCGGAGAGCAACTCTGCGGCCCTGGCGGCAATGGTCCTGGGGCTGGTCTTAAGCTTCTTGGCCAGGGGGAAGGCGATGGACAGGGCCAGGTCGCCCAGCTTCTGGTCGGGCGTCGAGGTCAGCTCCAGCTCAGCGGCGGTCAGAGGAAATTCCGCGCTCAGCCTGGCCAGTATCTTTTCTTTCAGTTCCTTCTTTGTTCTGAACATCGTGCTTCTAATTATAACAAAATTGAACGGGCTAACAAGTTGCCCGAATACTTGAAAGATGGCGGCGATTTGTGATACTAATTTAGCTTAGTTTTATTAACATACCGAAAGGAATCATTATGAAAAAAACAAGATTGAACGCGGTTCATAAAGAAGCCGGGGCCAGGATGGTGGAATTCGCCGGTTTCGAGATGCCGGTGGAATATAAGGGAATCATCGATGAACACCTGGCCGTCAGGACCAGGGCCGGCCTGTTCGATGTCAGCCACATGGGGGAGATCATCGTCGAGGGGCCGGAGGCCCTGGCCTGCGTGCAGTACCTGACACCCAATGACGCCGGAAAACTGGCCCCGGGCCAGGTCCAGTACACGGCCCTGACCACACCCGAGGGGACCTTTGTCGATGATATGCTGGTCTACTGCCTGTCAGTTCCCGATAAATATCTTCTGGTGGTCAACGCCGCCAATACCGACAAGGACTTTGCCTGGGTGAAGGAGAAAGCCGCTCCTTTCAGGGTCTTCGTGGTCAACCGGAGCGACGAACACTCCCAGCTGGCCCTGCAGGGTCCCCTGGCCCAGGAAATTCTTCAGCCGCTCACCGAGCTGGACCTCGGCCAGATGAAGTCTTTTACCTTTGCCTTTGGAAAAGTGGCCGGGATAGATTGCCTGGTCTCCAGGACCGGTTATACCGGAGAAGACGGTTTTGAAATCTACACCCTGGCCGAAAACCCGGAAGTCATCTGGAAGGCCATCATGGCCCAGGGAACACCGAAGGGCCTGCTGCCGGTTGGCCTGGGAGCCCGCGATACCCTGCGCCTGGAAGCCAAGCTGATGCTCTACGGGAATGACATCAGCGATAAGACCACGGTGCTGGAAGCCGACCTGAAGTGGATCGTTAAGTTCCAGAAAGGCGATTTCCTGGGCAAGGCTGTGCTGGAAAAACAGCTCCAGGAAGGCCTCAAGAGAAAGCTGGTGGGTTTTGAGGTGCTGGACAAGGGCATCGCCCGGCCCCATTACCCGGTCTTTGCCGGTGGCCGGCAGGTGTCGGAGGTCTGTTCCGGGACCTTTGCTCCGTACGTTAAGAAGGCCATCGGGCTGGTCTACCTGCCGATAGAGTACACGGAAATCGGAACCGAGTTTGAGATCGGGGTCAGGGACAGGAAGCTTAAAGCCCGGGTCATCCCGACTCCATTTTACAAAAGGGAAAAGAAATAGGCTTGATTATCGATAATTTTCAGGACAAAGGAGGAACTCATGTATCCTGACAATCTTTACTACACCAAAGACCACGAGTGGGTGAAGCTGGAAGGCGATGAAGCCGTGGTTGGCATTACTGATTTTGCCCAGAAGCAGCTGGGCGACATCATCTACGTTGACCTGCCCCAGCCGGGCAAGGTCCTGGAAGCCCGCCAGGCCATCGGCAGCGTGGAATCGGTCAAATCGGTGTCCGATGTCTACTCTCCAGTTTCGGGTGAAGTTGTGGCTGCCAACTCCGAGCTGGCTCAGACCCCGGACCTGATCAACAAGGATCCCCATGGCCAGGGCTGGATTGTCAGGCTGAAAATAAAGGACAAGTCCGAGCTGAATAACCTGATGAAAGCGGCCGATTACGAAAAGTACCTGGAAGGCCTGGAACATTAATCATCACATCTTGCCCGCCGGGCCGGTTGCCCGCGGGGGAGACGGGGAGAAAAAATGAGCTACATTCCTATCAGTGAGCAGGACAAAAAAGAAATGCTGGCCCGGATCGGGGTGGAGTCAGTAGAAGATCTTTTCTGCTGCATTCCAGAAAGTATCAGGCTGAAAGGTCTGCTCAACCTGCCGGGTCCGTTGTCAGAACCGGAGATTCTCGAATACTTCGAGGAACGGGGAAAAAAGAACTCTTTTGACCGCTATCTTTCCTTCCTGGGCGGGGGAGCCTATGATCATTTCATTCCGGCCGTGGTCGATTACCTGAGCTCCCGCGGAGAGTTTGTTTCTCCTTATACCCCTTACCAGCCGGAAGTCAGCCAGGGCACTCTCCAGGTCATCTTTGAGTTTCAGACCCTCATCTGCCAGCTGACCGGCCTGGACATCGCCAACGCTTCTCTCTACGACGGGGCTACCGGGGCGGCCGAAGCGGTGCTGATGGCCAATCGGGTCAAGAACAAGAAAAGGCTGCTGGTGGCCTCCAACGTTCATCCCGAGTACCGGCAGGTGATATACACCTATACCCGCAATTTAGGACTGGAAGTGGTGGAAATTCCCTATGACCGGCTGGGCCGGGTTGACCAGAAAGGCCTGGAATCGGCCCTGAATTCCCATACTTCAGTGTTGCTCTGCCAGTCTCCCAACTACTTCGGCGTGGTGGAAGACCTGAAATCGCTGGGTGAGCTGACTCACCGTCATGATGCCCTGCTGGCCGTGGTCATTTCCGAACCGCTATCCCTTGGGCTCCTGGAAGCTCCGGGAAAACTGGGCGCGGACATCGTCACCGGCGAGGCCCAGTCCTTTGGCCTGCCCCTGAGCTATGGCGGACCTTACCTCGGCTTCATGGCCTGTAAAAAAGAGTTTGTCAGGCAGCTTCCAGGAAGAATCGCCGGCCAGACGGTTGATGCCGAGGGGCGCCGTGGTTTCGTCCTGACGCTTTCCACCCGCGAGCAGCACATCAGGCGGGAGAAGGCCACTTCCAACATCTGCACCAACCAGGCCCACTGTGCCCTGAGGGCCACCATCTACCTGGAAACCCTGGGCCGGCAGGGGCTCAAGAAGATGGCCTGGCTCAACCTGCAAAAAGCCGCCTACGCCCTGGAAACGCTGACCGCCATTCCGGGGGTCAGCCGGAAGTTTGGTGGGCCAGTTTTCAATGAATTTGTGCTGGAGTTTCCCACAGACTGGAACCGGATAAAACAGAAGCTGGAAGAGAAGGGAATTCTGGGCGGACTGGCCCTGGGTGAGGCCTACCAGGGACTGGAAAAATGTGCCCTGGTTACCATCACGGAAAAGCACAGCCGGGAAAAAATTGACCGCTATGCCCAGGTTCTTAGGGAGGTGCTGAAATGATCAACGTCATCCGCGAACCGCTGATATTTGAGATAAGTTCACCGGGTAAGAGTGGAGTCCGGTTGCCGAACCTGGATGTTCCTGAAAAGCTGGATGTACTGGAAGGACTGACCGTCCGGGAGGACCTCGAGGGCTTTCCGGAAGTCTCGGAAACAGAGGTCACCAGGCATTTCACCCGGCTGAGCCAGATGAATTACTGCGTCGATTTCGGCTTTTATCCTCTCGGCTCCTGTACCATGAAATATAACCCAAAGCTCAATGAGAAGGTGGCCGGTATGGCCAGCCTGGCTGGAGTCCATCCCCTGGCTCCTGAAAAGCTGGCCCAGGGTAACCTGGAGCTGATGAAGACCCTGGAAAAACTGCTATGCGAAATTACCGGGATGGACGCGGTTTCACTGCAACCGGCAGCCGGAGCCCACGGCGAGTTGACCGGGATGATGCTGATCCGGGCCTACCACGAAGCCCAGGGCAACCCCAGAAAATATGTGCTCATTCCGGATTCGGCCCATGGCACCAACCCGTCTTCAGCCCACATCTGCGGCTACGTGGTCAGGGAGATCAAGTCCAACGACAGGGGCACCATTTCCCTGGAAGACCTGGCCCGGGAGATGACCGAAGAGGTGGCCGCCCTGATGGTCACCAACCCCAATACCCTGGGAGTTTTTGAGTCTGAGATCTGCCAGATTTCCGAAATCGTCCACGCCAAAGGCGGCTTTGTCTACATGGACGGGGCCAACCTTAATGCCCTGGCCGGCATCACCAGGCCGGGCGACATGAAGGTGGATGTCCTTCATCTTAACCTGCACAAGACTTTCTCCACCCCCCACGGCGGTGGCGGACCGGGTTCGGGCCCGGTGGCCGTGAAGAAGATACTGGAGCCATACCTGCCGGTGCCCATCATCGAGGAGAAGGACGGCCAGTACCACCTCAACTACAACCGGCCGAAGTCAATAGGCCGGGTGAAGAGCTTTTACGGGCAGTTCCTGGTGATGCTGAAAGCCCTGGCCTACATCCTGGCTCTCGGCCCGGCCGGCCTGCGCGAGATGACCGAGATAGCGGTCCTCAACTCCAATTACATCCGCAAGAGCCTGGAGGGCGTCTACCACCTCAAATACGATTCGCCCACGCTTCACGAGTGCGTTTTCTCGGATAAATTCCAGAAGGATTTTGGAGTCTCCAACCTGGATATTTCCAAGAGGCTGCTGGATTACGGGTTGCACCCGCCGACCATGTCCTTCCCGCTGATAGTCCACGGGGCACTGATGATTGAGCCGACCGAAACCGAAAGCCGCCGGGACCTGGACCTGTTCATCGAGGCCATGAAGGCCATCGACCGCGAGGCCCGGGAGAACCCCGAGCTGCTGCGGACGGCACCCCATATCACCTATGTCCGGCGCCTGGATGAGGTTCAGGCGGCCCGCAATCCAATCCTGAGGTGGGAGAAAAAATAATTAGACTGAAAACTCTGTCTCTGAACCATAGATAAGACGGGCAGCTTTTTTGGTGAAGGAAGAGACCGAAGATGAGCATGCAGGAACTTTTCTTGAAACTCTATGATTTCTGGGCCAGGCAGGGCTGTTACCTGGCTCCCACCTACGACCTGGAAGTCGGGGCCGGGACCATGACCCCGGACACTTTTTTTAGGGTCCTGGGGAAACGCCCCTGGAAGGTGGCCTACGTCCAGCCCTCCCGGCGTCCGACCGACGGTCGCTACGGTGAAAACCCTCACCGGGTGCAGAAACATTTCCAGTTCCAGGTGATCATCAAGCCCTCGCCGGACAACATCCAGAGGGTCTACCTGGACAGCCTGACCTCCCTCGGCATTAATCTTAAAGAACACGACCTGAGGTTTGACGAGGACGACTGGGAATCGCCCACCATCGGGGCCTGGGGTGTGGGCTGGCAGGTGATGCTAGATGGCCTGGAGATCACCCAGTTCACCTATTTCCAGCAGGCCGGCGGACTGGAACTCTTTCCGGTTTCGGTGGAAATAACCTACGGGCTGGAAAGGCTGGAAATGTTCCTGGAGCAGAAAGATAACATCTACGACCTGCAGTGGTCGCCCGAGGTCAGCTACCGCGACCTGCGTTACCAGGAAGAGAAGGAATTCTCCATATATAACTTTGAACAGGCTGATACCCAGATGCTGCACCGGGGTTTTGCCGCAGCCGAAAAAGAAGCCCAGCGCCTTATCGGGCTGGGGCTGCTGCTACCGGCCTACGACCAGTGCCTGAAATGCTCGCATTACTTTAACCTCCTGGACTCGCGCGGGGCCATCAGCGTGACCGAACGGGTGAAGTTGATCGGTCAGGTACGGGCCCTGGTTAACCAGATCGCCAGGAAATTCGTGGAAAGGGAAGGAGAAGGCTGATGGAATTCCTGCTGGAAATTATGACCGAGGAACTTCCTTCCAGCCACGTCCGCAGTGCCCTGGCCCAGCTGCAGGACAGCTTCCGGCAAGAATTGCAGGCGGCCCGGATTGGAGTGAACGGCCTGAGAACCCTGGGCACCTGCCGTCGACTGGTGGTGGTGGCCGACCTGGAAGCCGGTCAACCCGATGAAGAAGAAGTGGTGACCGGACCGCCCCGGCAGGTGGCCGTTCAGCCTGACGGAAGTTATACCCAGGCGGCCCTGGGTTTTGCCCGGTCCCAGGGTGTCCCGGTGGACAAGCTCGAGGTTATCAAGACGGCCAGGGGGGAGTACCTCGGTTTCAAACGGTTAAAGAAGGGCCGACCGGCAGAAGAAGTTATTGCCGAAATTTTCCCGGCTGTTATCAACTCCCTTAGCTTTCCCAAGAATATGCGCTGGGGCGAAAGGAATTTCCGTTTCTCCCGGCCGATTAAAAACCTGCTGTGCCTGTTCGATGGCCGGGTGGTGCCGCTGGAACTGGCCGGGCTCAGGTCCAGCCACCGGACCCGGGGGCATTTTGTGCATTCCCCGGTTGAGTTTGAAGTCAGTAATTTTGAAGACTATAAGAAAAAGCTTGGCGAGAACCGGGTGGTGGTCGAGCCGGATGAGAGGCAGCAGTCCATCAGGCGTCAATTTGAAGAAAAGCTGGCCGGCCTGAAGGCCGAGGTTTACCCGGACCAGGCCCTGCTGGAAAGATTGCTGTGGAACGTGGAATGTCCCCTGGTCATCATGGGTAGCTTTCCGGAAAGTTATCTGGAGCTGCCGCTGGAAGTACTTTCCACGGCCATGAGGGAAGGACAGAAGCTTTTTTCCGTGGTCAGCGGCCGGAAGCAACTGCCCCTGTTCCTGGGAATTGCCGATGCCCCGGCCGACCCCAGGAATCATATCGCTTCCGGAAACGAGAGGGTGCTCAAGGCCCGCCTGGAAGATGCCCGGTTCTTCTGGAAAAATGACCTGAAAGTAAGCCTGGCCGACCGGGTGCCGCAGCTCAAGAACGTTATCTTCCAGGAGAAGCTCGGCACTTACGGCGATAAAGTGGGCCGGCTGCAGAAACTGGTGGCTTACCTGGCCGACCGGCTGGAGATGAAGAAAGAAAAGAAGGACCTGGTGGAGGCCGCCAGGCTGTGCAAGGCCGACCTTCTGACTGACATGGTCAGGGAATTCCCCGAGCTCCAGGGGAAAATGGGCGGACTTTATTCCCGCCAGCAGGGCTGGTCGGAAACCGTTTCCCGGGCCATTTACGAACACTACCTGCCCGAGGGCCTGGAAGACCCGGTTCCGTCCACGGCGGCCGGGGCAGTCCTGTCGCTGGCCGACAAGCTGGACACGGTGGTCGGGGTGTTCGGAGTTGGCATAAGCATCAGCGGCTCCAGCGACCCCTTCGGTTTGCGCCGCCAGGCCCTGGCCATCTGCAAGATCTTGCTGGAAAAGAAATTCCAGGTTTCCCTGCACCGACTGCTGGAGAAGGCCATGTCCCTGCTGTCTGAGCGGCTGACCGTACCCCGGGAACAGCTGAAAGCCAGCCTGCTGGAATTCTTCGAGGGTCGGCTCCGGTTCATTTTTGAAAAACAGGGCTACCGTTATGACCTGGTAAATGCTGCCCTCGGTCCCGGAATAGAATTCCCGGTCCGGGCCGAGGCCCGGTTGAAGGCCCTCAATGAACTCAAGGGGAGTCCGAATTTCGAGCAGTTCATACTGATGGTTAAAAGGGTTAAGAACATCGTCAAGGAGCCGCCCCGGACCCGTTTGAACTCAGCCCTGCTCAGGGAAAAGGAAGAAAAGGAACTGTATTCGGCCCTTAAAATAATCAAGAAGAACGCCGAGGAAATGCTGGCCCGGAATGACTTTGCCTCAGCCCAGAAGATGGTTTTCCGCCTGCAGTCGCCGCTCAACAATTTCTTTGAGGCGGTGCTGGTGATGGCCGAGGACAAGAAGGTGAGGAACAACCGGCTGGCATTGCTGTCCCAGATCCTGGAACTGACCGGGGAGCTGGCCGATTATTCCCAGGTGGTGGTGGAAAGCGAAAACCGCTGAGTCCGGGACCGGGGCCCGGGAGTTCAGCCTTCTATCTTGTATTCATCAGACTCGGGTTCTTCGCCCGGCCCTTTCTTTTTTACTTCGGCGAACTTGTGCTCCAGGGCGATTATCTTGACCAGGTTGCCGGGGTAGTTCTGGCCTTTCTGGTTGCCGTATGGATGGAACTGGACTCCAACCTTGAAGGGAAAGGTGGCGTTATCCTGCCCGGCCGACCAGCGGACCTCGCCCAGCTGGGTGAGCGGAACCATTTCTCCCGGAATGGAAATCTGTATGGTTAAAGCGGTGCCCGGTTTAAGATGGCTGCGGCAGCTGAAGCTGACCCCGCCGCGGCTTATGTTCTGAAGAGGGCAAAATTCTTCATCGAATTCTTTCCGGGAGCCGAGCAACCTTTCCTTGCGGTAAGAAACGGTGGCGCCAGGGATCATAAACCTCTGGCAGAGGCGCTTCTCTTCCGGGTAAATTTCCTGGCTCATTCTTTCACCCGATTTGTCATCCGGAGCTGACATGTTGCTTATATTTATATCCAAGATGGGCTGATTTGTCAAAAAATATAGGCCCCGGCTTTGCCGCAGGCGGTCAATAGGGCAGGGGTTCAGCCTTGACCGGTCGGAGCTTGATGGAAACGTCGGTCCTTATTTCCTGATTTTCCAGGCTGGTGAAGGAGAAGTTGATTTCGGGTCTTTTGACAAAGCTGGCCGGCATTTTGGCCGGTGGCTTTTTCTTCCAGTCCTTGATGGCCCCGGCGATGGCCGAAATGGCATCCAGGATGGAAACCCCGCGAAAATATGGCTGGTCCTTGTCCGGAGCCATGTAAGGCTTGGTCCCCGGCGGGTTGGGCGGGGGTATGTAGACCTTGACCGGTATCTGTTTTTGCAGGTACTTGGTGGCCTTGTAAATCAAGGTGTCGCCGATGTAAAAGGCCACTTCTCCCTCGACGTTCTTGATGGGCGGGGACTCCTGTCTCTGAACCAGGAGCTCCCGGTTTTTCACGTTACTTTTTTCGATTCCGAGTTCCAGGACAATTCGCTTCCTGATGGTGATGCTTCTGGTCTTGAGGTAAAGGTCAACGTTCAGGGAGTAGGACTGATCAAAATAGAATGGCAGGGGAAGCTCGATCAGGTGGGCGCCCTTGGTCCACAGGCCGCCCTCCAGCGGGTTGCCTTCCACCTGTATCTTGTAATAGGCATCTGCTGACAGGTCAAAGCCAAGGCGCAGGACCGCCGGAATGGTCCGGTCTTCGGAAGAGGCGGGGAGCAGGAAATTCAGGTTGCTGACCAGGGGAAAGTCCTCCCGCCAGCGTCCCCAGTACTCCAGGGCCTGGTTAAAGACGCTGAAGTCCAGGAAGGACAGCAGCGGCTGGGCATCTCCGAATTCTTCGAAGTAATCGATCAGGGCCTTTTTTTCTTCGGCCGGTAGGTTATTCTTGAAGTACAGGAATGGCAGGAGGGCCAGGGCATCCTGCTTCTCGGCCTGGTCCAGTCCGGACAGGGTGGTCTCCAGCAGGTTCAGGGCCGGCTCGTATTCCCTGTTCTTAAGCAATTCGTTTATCTCTGATTTCCAGTCGGCCCGGGCCGAAACGGCCAGGCAGAAAAAGCCCAGCATGATCAGAAGAGCCAGCCGGGTCTTTTTAATTTCAATCATGGTAGGTGAACACCAGGTAGAATTCCAGGCTTTTCCCGGGAAAATCCTCGGGCAGAGGCGGGAAGGGAGCGCAGAGCCGGACGGCGGTAAGGGCCGCCTGGTCCAGGATGTCGCTGGTGGTGGAGGTGGCAATTTCCAGCGATTGCAGCTGACCGTCCCTGTCAACCAGCAGAATCAGGGCCACATTCTTGTTCTTCGGCATGACCGAGAGCTGGGGCAGTATCCACCTGGATTGTACCAGGTTGACCACTTTTTCGGCCCAGGGTTTGATGTTGTAACGGTACCCGGCAGCTGCCTGTGGAGTTACTGCTCCCGGGATTCCGGGACGGGCTCGCCCGGACTCGGTAAAGCGCAGGCCCCGGCCCGGCTTTTCGTAGGCCCGGGGGGCAGCATACTGCAGGACGTCACTCTTAAGAGATGGGGCGGTTTCGCCGGTTTCACCCGTTTCTGGTTCCGGCCTGACCGTCAGCTTGAGGCTGAAACGGTATTTTCCAGAAACTGGCCTGATGCGCGAGAGATTAATTCTGACTCCGGATGGAGTCTGGGATTCTCCCCGGCCGGCGGCCAGGTAGGCTTCCAGGTCAAAGGGAATGGCCGGCTGCCCGAGCGCGGCAGCCTGTGAAGTGGAGCCGGCGGCTCCAGCCGCTTCGGTTCCCGGTCGGCCTCCCGGCCTACCAGTTCCGGCCTGGCCGGCACCTCCAGGCTGACCACCAGCCTGCTCCTGGGCTACCGGTGGTTCTTTGATCACTTCGGGCAGATAGGGGGGCGGCCCGGCTTCGGGATAGGGGGCGATAACCACGTCAGTTTCTTTAATAAAAGGAAGTATCTTGACGATAATTTTTGCCTGTTTCAGGTAGAGAATGAGCAGGACGTGAAGAAGGATGGCTATGGTCAGGCTGATGACTTTAACCCAGGCTTCGCCCCGGTCCAGGCGGCGCCACCTGGAAGTCAGTTTCTGGAAGCTGGGATTCAGTCTAATATTTCTCATTAACCGGCTTTGTCTACCTTAAAATCGGACTATTTATTATATAGAAGCCGGCCTGAAAGAGAAAGTTGCACGGCCAACTATTTGAAAACATAAAGCCTGAGCAGAATGAAACCCAGGCAGAAGGAATTGACCAGCAACAGGAAGGTGAAAAGAAGCTCCAGTCCCAGCAGAGGAATGAAGACCGAGGTGGCCAGCAGGGCCCCGAAGAAGGAGCCGAATAGGTCCAGCGAATAGCCAAGACCGTATCTTATCTGGCTCTGAAGGTAGATGAAGTTGCTGACCACAAACAGGAAGCCGCCAAAAAAACCCATCAGCAGGAGCAGGCCGTAAAAGGCCAGCTCCGGAGCGGCGGCCGGGGCCAGGCCGGCCAGGGCCAGCAAGATCACAAAGCCGGTCTGGACGGCGACCAGGTGCCGGGGACCCAGGGTATTTGACAATCTTCGGGCCAGGCTGGAACCCAGGAATAACCCGGCCATGAAGATGGTAAACAGCAGCGATATCTTGCTGTAAACCAGGCCCAGCCGGCTCTGGAAGGCCAGGATCAGGGCCACTTCAGCCACGATGGTGGTGAAACCCATGACCGTAATCGGCAGCAGGTAAATCGTTCCACCCTTTTTCCTGAAAGCGATCAGGAACATGATTACCAGCAGAAACAGGAGAAGCGGCAGGTCAAAGAGCCAGAATCGGGTCAGGTTTTGCAACTTACCCAGCCCGCGGCTGAGCGGCCCGTGAAATTGCTGGCTCCAGACCAGGGTCTGGTAGAAATAACTCACCGGGAGCCGGTCCGAATTCAGGCGGGGATTGTACACGGTCTCCAGGCTGGAGCTAAGGTATTCCCTTTTCAGGGGATGGAGTCGGCTCCTGAGGAATTCTGGCCTGAAAAAAACAGTCTTGAGCTGGTAGCGGTCGAGCTTTTCCAGCAGGCTGTCCGTGGTGATATCCAGCGGACCGGCTGAGGCCAGCAATATGTTATTGTCTCCAGGGATTATTTCCACCCGGGGAAAAACCGACAGCAGGGAATGATAAATGGTGGCCAGGAGTATTGTCCTCTGCGGGGAAAGGTAGCTTTCAGAGGAGGGCAGAAGAAAGGAAAAAACGCCATCCTCGGCCAGCTTTTCCCGGACCTGTCTGAAAAACTCCACCGTGTAAAAGCGGTTGACCTGGGCCGTGGCCGGCTCCGGCAGGTTGCAGATGATGAGGTCGTAGCGATTACGAGTGGCCCGCAGAAATTTCCTTCCATCCTGGAGATTGATGGTAACCCGCGGGTCTTCCAGGCCGGTCTGCCGGTTGTCCAGCACCCGGCGGGCCAGTTTGACCAGGGCCGGGTCCAGCTCCACGTAATCCACCCTGACCCGGGGATACTGCAGGGCCTGGACCAGGGTGCCGTTAAGCCCGCCGCCGATGAGAAGCAATCTGGCCGCTTCCGGTCTCTGGAGAAAGGCAAAGTGGATGGCTTCTTCGGCCGAGGCCGGGTCGGGGAAGTTAAAGGCCAGGGAACTGTTGCCGTAGAACGAAATCAGTTCACCGGTTCTGACCACCTGGAGCCGGGCATAGGGCGAATCCCTGACCTCAACCAGTTGGAGCGGCTTCCAGTAGATTTTTTCGGTCGGCCGGTCTCCGAACCACAGTCCGGTCGCCACCAGGACCGTAATGACCGTTGAGACCATTTGTTTTGAACCTGCCACCAGGCTGATGGCCAGCCCGGCCAGCAGGCTGATCAGGGCGGCCGCCTGCCAGCTGGAAAGATGAGGGGTCAGGACCAGGTAGACCAGCAGTCCACCGGCAGCTGCGCCCAGGGATTCCAGCTGATAGACGGGAATCAGCTGACCACGTTGCCAGAAGACGTTAAAGACAAACAGGGCCCCCAGCGGGAGGCTTAAGGCAAAAGAAATAAGCCAGGAGGTAAGCAGGAGAGGTCCGGGTCCGGTCATCTCCGCCGGCAGGGTGCCGAAAGCAAACCTGGCCAGCCTGAGCAGGACCAGAAGAACGGCCGTGATTATGATCATTCCCCGGTAGAAGGCCCCCGGGGAAATTGCAGACTGGAATTTTTTCTCGGCCAGCAAACTTCCCAGCCCGCCACCCAGTAGCCAGAAAGCCAGGACCAGTCCGTAGACCAGCTCGTTGCCCTGGAAACGGACTTCGAATTCTCTGAGGATGATCACCTGGAAAGAGGTGGCCAGAAAACCCAGGAGAAAGGGCCAGAAGGAATTCTTCAGCTCCAGACCCCGGCAATGACCTGACCGCAGTAACGGCATTTGTTCCCGCTCATTTCCTTTTTTCTGATGACATAGCCGTATCGTTCGATTATTAATTTACCACATTTCGGGCAGTAGGTGTTTTCCCCGGGATGACCGGGAACATTACCCACGTAGACATGGTGTAGCCCCTCGGCCAGGGCCACCTCCCGGAGCTTTTCCAGTGTGGAGACCGGCGTCGGCGGCAGGTTCTTGACCAGGTACATGGGGTGAAAGCGGGAAAAGTGAACCGGGTAATCCGGCCCGATTTCGTTTCTGAGGTAACGGCACATGTCCCGGATTTCGGACGGGTTGTCGTTGAGAGTGGGAATCACCAGGTAAACTATTTCCAGCCAGGTTCCGGAGCGGGCGATCTGCTTGATGGTCTGGAGCACGGGCTGCAGCTCGCCCCGGACGTACTCGCTGTAAAAATTCTGGTTGAAGGCCTTGAGGTCCACCTTTATGGCCTCGACCACCCGGAGCAGGTCGGCCAGGGGTTCCGGGTTGATGTAACCGGCGGTAACCACCACGTTCCTGATACCTTTTTTCCTGGCCAGCAGGCTGCTGTCGTACATGTATTCAAAGAAGACCACCGGCTCGGTATAGGTATAGGCAATTACCGGGCAATCATAACGCTCGCAGGAAGCCACCAGGGCTTCTGGCGGCAGGCTGACGCTCTTGACCTGTTCCGGGCGCATCTGCGAAATTTCCCAGTTCTGGCAGAACCTGCAGCTCAGGTTGCAGCCGGCCGTGGCCAGGGAAAAAGCCTCGGAGCCGGGCAGGAAATGGAAAAAGGGTTTCTTTTCTATGGGGTCGACGTTCAGGCTGGCCACCTGGCCGTAAACCAGGGTATAGTACCGGCCGTCCTGGTTTTCCCGGACCCCGCAGAAGCCCCTTTCTTTATCCCCGAGCTGGCAGAACCGCGGGCAGAGGTCGCACCTGATTTCCCGGTCGGGAAGCTTCCGGTAGTAGCGGGCTTCCACCCTGGACAGGCTGGCAGCGGACGGGGAAGAGCCGGCGAGGAAGTTTCCGGGGGCAGAAATCCCGGGCAGCAGGCACAGGCTGCAACCGGAAAGAGAACATTTCAGAAAGTCGCGGCGGTCCATATTTCCTTTTATTTTATTATACCTCTTCTTCGATTATCTCGATATTCTCCAGCCGGGCCTGTCCCAGGTTCAGTCTTTCCGCAGTCAGCAGGTAGTCCGGCGCCCGTCCCTCTTCTTTTAGCGAAGGCAGACCTTTCCGAGCCCTGAGCTCTTCTACGAGTTTCCAGCCGACGGTGTCAGCGGCCACCGGGTCCAGGCTGAAGATTAACTTCCGGGTGGGGGCCAGCCACTGGGGATGGTAGGAAGGACCGCGGTGGTACTGGACCCGCAGGGCGTCGAGTATGGTCAGACGATGTTTCTTGCGGATGGGGTCGGTTTCGAACAGTTCGGCAATATAGGGGTCGCAATTGGAATCATGGTACTTATTGGGGTTATGGATGGCCCCGAAATAGTTCTTAAGACCGGCGGTCACCCCGGCCAGGCCGTGGTCCTTGAGCAGGGCCAGGCTGATGCTGGCCTGGACCAGTTCCGCCTGGATGCGGGAAAACAGGCTGCCCAGGTGGCGATGGGCGGTTGGCTCGGACTGGTAGCCGGCCCGGCGGTTATCGGTGCCGAAGATTTTCAGGCTACCCGGGGAGGTAGAGATTTTATAACCGGCCTCTTTGAGCTCCTCATCGGTTCTATCCCAGATGATGATGTTTTCTTCACGGCTGACAGTCTGGCCGAGCCACAGGCCCAGGGCCAGGGCGGTTTCCGGACTGGTGCTCAGGGCCCGCCGGCCGATGGTGTTGACCTTGATGCCGACGGTTTCTCCCGGCCGGAACCACTGACTGAGGGCCTCTTCCGCCCGGGCCTCTCCGCTCAGGGCCTGGATGCCTTTTTTCAGCATGGCCAGGATAATCCCCGGCTCAGGACGATTGATATCGGGAAAATTCCGTTTGCTGGTTACGATAACTACCCTGGCTTGGCTCATTTGCGGTCAGAATTATGATGGTCTTTAACCGCGGGGTTGTCAATAGAAGAGGCCGGCCGGTGGTTGCAATTGAGCTTGAAACTGGATATATTGGACTCACACGGAGGAGAGAATGAAAGCCAGAAGAATTGTATCGCTTTCAGTTTTGATAAATCTCGGTTTAGCCCTGCTATCCCTGGCCGCAGCCGGCAGCAGCCTGACCACTGATTCCGACCTGAAATCACTGTTGCCCAGGGTTGAGGGCTGGAAATTTCAGGAGGAACCGCAGCTCTATTCGCCCGGGACTCTTTTCGAGTATATAGACGGAGCCGCCGAGGCCTACCTCAGTTATGATTTCAAGGAGCTGGTGGTGGCCCAGTACCAGAAGGATGGAACCGAGACCACCCTGACCCTGGAAATTTATGATATGGGCCTGCCCCTGAACGCCTTCGGCATCTTCAGTTCCGAGCGCTACCCGGACAATCCCGACGTGAATATCGGCAATGCCGGCTACCTGGAAGAGGAGGTCCTGAACTTTATTTCTGGCAGCTATTACCTGAAGTTAATCTGCTATAACGGCGGGGACGAGACCGCAGACCACCTCCGGCAGTTTGCCCGCGAAGTCGAGTCCAGGATAAAGGATAAGGCCGGCCTGCCCGAGGTCTTCAGGCTGTTTCCGGCTGAGAACCGGGTCAAGAATTCAGAAAAATTCATAAAGAAAAATTTCATGGGCTTTGATTTCCTGAGCCAGGGCTACGTTGTCCTCTATCGCCAGGGACAGGCGGAATACGAGGGCCTGATAATTGATTGTGGTTCCCCGGCCGAAGCCGCTTCGCGCTTGCAGAAGCTGGTGGCTTTCTATGCCGGTGAGAAAAACCCGTTCCTCAGGGAAGGTTCCAGGTACCACCAGAAAAATGCCTACGGGCAACATGTGCTTCTGGCCCAGGCCGGAAGCTACCTTTACGGTTTCAGCCGGGTTCCTGACGACCTGCTGCCCTCGGTTCTCAAGCAATTTGAAAAGATGGGCCAGAAGCTGGCCGCCGCCAAGTAGGGGAGCAGTCCTTGGCCGAATCCAGACTGACCAGAATTTCCCTGGTGATAATCGTTCTCTTCATCAGCGGCATTATCCTGAAAATTGCCAGGCCGGTTCTGCTGCCGTTCCTGGTGGCTCTTTTTATTTCCTACTCCATTTCTCCGCTTCTGGACTGGCTGGTCCGGCTCAAGGTCCCAAAGCTTCTGGCCATCATTTCCATCCTGGCCCTGACCTTTGCGCTTCTCTACCTTTTCGGCCTATTGATTTATTCCAGCGGCAAGTATTTTGCGGCCGAGTTTCCCAAGTATAACCGGCAGGTAGATTCCCTGATGGCCGAGCTGATTGCCTGGCTGGAACATCTGCCCTTCAAGGTCAGTGTTCCGACCATAATTTCCCAGCTCAACGTGGAAAAGCTGACCGGCCTGCTGCTGGGCACCCTGGGTTCCTTCCTGACCTTCCTGGGGAAGTTGCTGATAGTTTTTGTCTTTGTAATTTTTATACTCTCCGGCCGCGATAAGCTCCCGGCCAAGGTGGCCACGGCCCTGGCCGAGGAGCGAGCTGTTTACGTCAACCGGATGGTGGCCAGCATCAACCGCCAGGTCCAGAAATACCTGGCCGTCAAGACCCTGGTGAGTCTTCTGACCGGCGCCCTGGCTACTGTCATCCTGTTGCTTTTTGGAGTGGATTTTGCCCTTCTCCTGGGTTTTCTGACCTTCATCCTGAACTACATCCCGTCCATCGGTTCCATAATCGCCACCATCCTGGCCGTCCTGATTGCCTTCTTCCAGTTCGGCAATTCCCTGGTTCCCCTCTGGGTTCTGATCCTGCTCGGCCTTATTCAGACAGTCATAGGCAACTTTCTGGACCCCAAGCTCATGGGCCGCAGCCTGGATCTCAGTCCGCTGCTTGTCCTTTTTTCCTTAATTTTCTGGGGCTGGCTGTGGGGAATTGCCGGCATGTTCCTGGCTGTCCCGCTGCTGGCAGTGATCAAGATAGTTTTTGAAAATGTCCCCTCTCTCAAGTTTCTGGCGGTCCTGATGAGCAAGTAAGAGGATTGGCAGGTTTATTTCTTGTGGCCAATCAAGTTGGTTTAAATGTTGTTAGGATCTTGTTTTTAATTTCTTTAGCCGGTCCCTTTTTTGTTGTCGCAAAAGGTTGGTTAAGCCAGAAAGAAACAAAAAGCCTTAAGGCTGGCCGTCAACCTTTCCTTTAGATTTTTGGCCTGCGGTCAGCGGCACCCGGGCCTCAGCCTCCGGGTTGAGGATGAAGGCTTCCTCGCTGAAGACCTTGAAGCTTCCCTTGAGCATCTTCTTCAGGGCCTTCTGGGCGGCTTTCTGCTCGGCGCTTTTCTTGGAGGGGCCGCTGGCCCTGGCCAGAACCCTGTCACCGGACAGAACCTCAACCGTGAATACCCGGTCGTGGGCCGGCCCGCTTTCGGTCACCGTCCGGTAGAACGGTCCGGGCAGCTTGTGCTGGCCAAAATATTCTTGAAGGGCCGACTTGAAGTTGTTGATCTGGAAATTATCCCGCGGCAATTTCTTAAAGTGCTTTTTAACCAGGGCCTGCAGCACCCGCCGGCTGGTTTCAAAGTCGCTGTCCAGGTAGACTGCTCCCATCACGGCCTCGAAGGTGCCGGCCAGGATGCTCTTTTTCTTACGGCCACCGCTTTTCTCTTCCCCGCGCCCCAGAAGGATGGCCCGGTCCAGCCCCAGTTTTCTGGACAGTATGGAAAGGGAACTGGTGGAAACCAGGGCCGCCTTGAGCTTTGAAAGCTGGCCTTCTCCCAGTTCCGGGTAGGCCTGGCGGAGAAAATCGGCCAGGACCAGGCCCACCACCGAGTCTCCCAGGAACTCCAGGATTTCATTGTCCTGGACCCTGTCTTCCAGGTGTTCGTAGGCATAGGAGCTGTGGGTCAGGGCCTGTTTCAGGAGAGCCGGGTTCTGGAATTTGTAACCGAGTTTTTTTTCGATAGTGACCAACTTTGTTTGGCCTTACATATTTATTTAATGTTAATTTTCAAAAGGGTAAACTATCTTTCCGCCAACCACGGTCATGACCACGGCACCTTGGAAATCGGTGTTGAGGAAGGGAGTGTTTTTACTCCGGGACTGAAGGCCTTCCCGCCTGATCAGGGTTTTTTCGTTGAGGTTTAGAAGAACCAGGTCGGCCTCAGCCCCGATCTTTATCTGCCCCTTGTTTTCCAGTTTGAGCAACCGGGCCGGGGCTATGGTCAGGGCTTCTATCAGGCGTTCGAGAGGTAATTCTCCGCTCTTCACCAGCTTGTCCAGCAGGGAGGGAACGGCGGTTTCCAGCCCGTTGATTCCAAATGGTGCCTTTTCCAGGCCCTGGTTTTTTTCCTGCTCGGCATGAGGGGCATGGTCGGTGGCGATGACCTCAATCAACCCGCCGCGCAGGGCCTTAAGCAGGGCCTGGCGGTCAGCCTCGGTTCGAAGGGGAGGGTTGACTTTATAAACCGGGTCCCGGCTGAGAAGCTGCTCTTCCGTCAGAAGGAGATGATGAGGGGTGACTTCGGCCGAAGCCGGAACTCCGGCCGCTTTGGCCCAGTCAAGCAGTTCTACCGAGCCGGCCGTGCTCAGGTGGGCCAGGTGGACCGGCCAGCCTGAATGCCTGGCCAGGATGAGGTCCCTGGCCACCATTATTTCTTCGGCCTCCACCGGAATGCCCGGGATGCTCAGGCTCCTGGATACCCGACCCTCGTTTATTACTCCGCCGGCGGCCAGTGATTTTTCCTCGCAGTGATCGATGAGTAACCGGCCCAGCCCGGCCGCTCTTTCCATGGCCCTTCTCATCAGGGCGCTGTTCCAGACAGGCTGGCCGTCGTCGGAGAAAGCCACGGCGCCAGCTGCAGCCAGTTCTTCCAGCGGGGCCAGCTCCTGTCCCTTCTGTCCGACGGTTACTGCGGCTACCGGCAGGACGTTGACCACTGCCTCCTGGCTGGCTTTTTCTCTGATGAACCTGATTATCTCAACTGAATCAACCACCGGGCTGGTATTCGGCATGCAGCAGACGGTGGTAAAGCCTCCCCTGGCGGCGGCCCGGCTACCGCTGGCGATGGTTTCCTTGTGTTCGAAACCGGGCTCTCGCAGGTGGACGTGCAGGTCTATGAATCCCGGGACCACCAGCAGGCCGCTGGCCTCCAGTACCCGGTCAGCTTGGGTCCGGATTTCAGGCTTGATGTCAGCGATCCGGCCATCGGCCAGCAACAGGTCAAAGACTCCATCGAGCTTCTGGCCCGGGTCCAGCACCCTTCCTTTTCTTATCAGAAGCTTCAAGCCCGAACTCCTGCCACCGATTATATCCTATTTCTTGTTGAGCTTGACCTGGGGTTCGGTAATCAGGACTTCATCAACCCCGTCGATTTCCTTCAGCCGGACTTCCACCCGCTCCCTTCGGGAGGTGGGCAACAGCCGGCCGACATAATCGGGCCTGATGGGTAATTCGCGGTGCCCGCGGTCGATTAAAACGGCCAGTTGAATCGTCCGGGGACGACCGAGGTCAAAAATGGCCTCCATGGCCGCCCGGATGGTCCGGCCGGTAAAGAGGACGTCGTCTATCAGCAGGACGTCGCGGCCGTCCAGCCTGGCCTTTATTTCGTTCCTGTCCAGGGATTTCTTTTTATCAGACTGCTTCAGGTCGTCGCGGTAGGGAGTGATGTCCAGGGTGAGAACCGGTACCTCCAGCCCTTCATTCTGCTTCAGAATCTCGGCTATCCTGTTAACCAGGTAAATTCCCCTGGTCTTGATGCCGACCAGGACCAGGTTTTTCAGGTCCCGGTTGCGCTCGGCTATTTCGGTAGCCATCCGCACCAGCGTCCTGCGGATCTTTCCGTTGTCCATCACCCGGGCTTTAACCTTATTTTTCATGCGGCAACCTCACTGCTTATTATTTGAAATACTTATATTTAGATAAAACCGGCTAAAAGTCAAGACTGAGGAACCCGGTGCCGGCCAGCCCTGAAAAGCTGTCTGGCCCGGGAGACATCGGCCGCAATTTGCCGGCGGAGGCTTTCGACCGAGGGGAATTTCTTTTCATTCCGCAGCTTTTTTAAAAGATAAAGCCTGGCCTCCTGACCGTAAAGCTTTCCGGAAAAATCCAGCAGGTGAGCCTCAACCGAGGGCTGTTTCCCGCCAAAGGTGGGGCGGAAGCCGATATTGGCCACGGCCCGGTAGGTGGTGTTGCCAATTTTGACCAGAGCCAGGTAAACGCCGGGGGGAAGTATTTCATTCTGCGTTTTCAGGTTGATGGTGGGGAAGCCGATGGTCCGGCCGAAGCCCCGGCCCCTGATTATGGTTCCCTGTATTTCATAAGGACGGCCCAGCAGGCTGGCCGCCTGTTCCACCCGGCCCTTTTCCAGAAGATGCCGGATCAGGCTGGAGCTGACCTGGGTGCCGCCCCTGGTCACCGGCCTGACAACCATGACCCGGAAACCATAACGGCGGCCAAAATCCCTGAGTTCCAGCACCCCGCAGCGACGGTGGTGCCCGAAGCGGAAGTTCTGGCCGACCACCACCGCGCTGATGCCCAGTTGTTCCCTGAGGATTTTCCTGGCGAATTCCCGGCCGCTTAGAGTGGCCAGGTCTTTTTCCAGGGACAGGACCAGGCAGTAGTCCAGGCCCTGCTTCTCCAGCCACTCCAGTTTCTGCTGTCCGGTCTGGATCAACGGGATTCTCTTGTGGTTTAAGATGCGCTCCGGGTGGGGGGAAAAGGTCATCAGCCCGGCCGCCACTCCCAGCCGTCGGCCCTGGTTGGTTACATTTTTCAGAATCTTCTGGTGACCGAGGTGGCAGCCGTCAAAGATGCCGATGGCCAGGACGGAGTCTGCGGTCAGTCCTCTCAACCGGGGTGACAGGCGGCGGAAAACTTTCATCGAGTTCAGAGCTTGATAGCTTCAACCTTTTTGAGATAGTTGAGCTTGAGCTGTGAAAGAACGGCTTCCAGGAAATTTTCCTCTTCTGGTTCCAGGTTGCCCTTGGTCCGGTCGCGCAGCAGGTCCAGGATGTCGATCAACCTCCTGGCGTATTCCAGGTTGGTCTCCAGCTGGTTGGTCCTGGGGTCCTCCAGCAGGCCGAGCTTGATTAAGGCCTGGGTGTAAATGGGGAAGACGATGGAACTGAACTCCAGCGGTGGCATGAATTCCCGGGATTCTTCCGGGTCCTGTCCGTTCTTGGTTCTGTCGTCCATTTCAGGCTTTATCCTCTATAAGATGGCCAAAAGTCCCGGGTTGAAAAAATACCGTCTTTAAGGTAACTTACGGACTTAAATCATAGCCATTATCCGGATAAAATTCAAGTGGAGGCGCGGGAGTGAAATCGTCAACTGAGGCCGGACGAGAGTTTCGCAAACTGGTAGAAATCATAGCCAGGCTGCGTTCGCCGGGGGGCTGTCCCTGGGACCGGGCCAGAAGCCGCCGGGACATACTGAATTATTTCCTGGAGGAAGTCTACGAAGCGGTAGAAGCCATCAGCTCCGGACATCCCGCCGCGGCCCGGGAGGAGCTGGGCGATGTCCTGATGGAAGTGGTCTTCCTGGCCAGGTTTTACGAGGAAGAAGGCCTGTTCACCATGGCTGATGTCCTCAACGGTATCAACCGGAAAATGGTGGAACGCCACCCGCATGTTTTCGGCCGAAAAAGCGGCCTGAGCCCGGAAGAAGTCCTCGACAGCTGGCAGAAAAGCAAGCTGCGGGAAAAAAAGCGACGGTCGATACTGGACGGGCTCCCGGCTTCGGCCCCCTCGCTGGTCTATGCTTTTATGCTCGGGCAGAGAGCGGCATCCCATGGTTTTGACTGGCCGGAGGCCGGCTCGGCCCTGGAAAAGGTCAAGGAAGAGATAGCCGAGCTGGAAAAGTCCCTGAAGAAAAAGAAAGGGCGGCAGGTGGCCGAAGAGCTGGGCGACACCCTTTTTTCACTGGTCAATGTCTGCCGGCTGCTGGGCTATAATCCTGAAATTGTCCTGCGGCAGGCCGGGCGGAAGTTCGAAAGACGCTTCCGGCAGCTGGAAAAAGAGCTGAAGAAAAAGGGCCGGGAAGTTAAGGACTGTTCTCTTGAAGAACTCGACCGGGTCTGGGAATCGGTCAAGAAAAATAAGCGGGCCGGTCAGAAAAATATTGAAAAGAACCACGGTGGAAAGCGCCGGCCAAAGAAAAAGAATTAAGAAAGATCTAAGCAAGCAGATGGGAAAGCCGATGGACGCGGCCGGTGCCTCGCGCTGGTTTCAGTCCTTTCTCCCGGCCGCCAGCGATTCTTTTTTCCTGAGCAGAAGTGAAGCCTTGATGAACTCGTCCAGGTCGCCGTCGAGAATGCGGTCGACGTCGCCGGTTTCCAGCCTGGTCCTCAGGTCCTTGATCATCTTGTAGGGATGGAGAACGTAGGACCGGATCTGGTTGCCCCAGGCGATGTCTGATTTCATGTCCTCCAGCCTGTCAATTTTTTCCAGTTTCTTCTTTCTTTCGATTTCGTACAGCCTGGCTTTCAGCAACTTCATGGCCCGGGCCTTGTTCTGGTGCTGGGAACGCTCGTTCTGGCACTGGACGACGATGCCGGTCGGCAGGTGGGTGATTCTGACGGCCGAGTCAGTCCGGTTGACGTGCTGGCCGCCCTTGCCCGAGGCCCGGTAGGTATCGATTTTAAGGTCGTCCGGATTGATTTCGATTTCGATGTCCTCGTCGATTTCTGGATAAACAAAGACCGCGGCAAAAGAAGTATGCCGCCGCTTGTTGGCGTCGAAGGGAGAAATCCTGACCAGCCGGTGCACGCCCGATTCCTGGCTGAGCAGGCCGAAGGCGTAATCGCCTTCCAGCCTGATGGTGGCGCTCTTCAGCCCGGCTTCCTCTCCCGGCTGGAAATCTATGACCTCGGTCTTGAAGCCCTTTCTCTCGGCAAACCGCAGGTACATCCGGAACAGCATCTGGGCCCAGTCCTGGGATTCGGTGCCGCCGGCCCCGGGATGGATGGTCAGGATGGCGTTGCGGGGGTCATCCTCATCGAAGAAAAGCGTCCGGAGCTCGGCTTCCTGGAGTTCCTGTTCGAAGGAGCGCAGGGCCCGGTTGAGGTCGTCGATGACCTTTTCGCCTTCCTCGGCCAGCTCCAGCAGGACTTCTATTTCTTCCCGGTCATTTTTAAGCTTTTTGTAGAACTGGAGGTCTTTCTCCAGTTGCTTTTTTCTGATCTGCAGGGCCTGGAACTTTTTCTGGTCATTCCAGGTTTCGGGGCTGGCCAGCTGGCTGTTTATATCTTCTAATTCCCGGCTCTTGTTATCCAGGTCAAAGAAAACCTCGAACTTCTTCCAGTTTATGGAAGAGGCCGGCTGCTTTTTCCCGGCTTTCGGCCAGCTGTTCTAACCATCCGGTTTCGTTCACTTCTTTTTCTCCTGACAAGGGCAAGATAGAGGAGAAATGACTTCCTGTCAAGATGGCCTGGCCGGGAAAAAACCGGCCGCAGGCTTTCCCGGCCCCGGTCCAACCGGGGTAATAGGACCGGCTTCCCGGCCTACTGCTGAACTATGAAAAAGCCGGGGTTGCGGGCCGTCTTGCTGACCAGCTCGGACAGGGCTTTCTGGGCTTCCTCCCTGGTTCGGTAGCCGCCCAGCCAGACCCGGTACAGCGGCTTCCGGTCCCTGGCAAACGGTTCCTGGACCACCGCGTTGTAACCCTGCTTCTTGTATTTCTCAGCTTCCAGCCTGGCGCTGGGCCGGTCATTGAAGGCCCCGACCTGGATGAAAAAGTTACCGCCGGTGGCCGGCACTGTGGTCCTGGTGCCCGGGCTGGTCCTGGGGGTGGTTGCGGCCGATTGCTCGCTGGTCCTGGCTGGAGGTGAAGCCGTCTGCTGGGTGGTTTTGGAAGCGGTCTGCCCGGCCGGCATTTCGGCTGGTTTGGTTTCAGGCTGGGCCGGGCTCTGGACCGGAGCGGCGGTCGAGGTGGCCTGGCTGGCAGCCGTGCCAGAGCTTTCTTCGGCGGCCGGGACCGGTACCGGGGCGCTGACCGTTTCTTCCGCTTTCTGGGCGGTCATGGTCTTGACCATCAGGTCGGCCTGTTTCTTACCAACCTGAACTCCGATGAAAAAGATGACCGCGCCCAGGACGATTATTCCCAGGATGATAAAAACCAGTATGGTTGAAGAAACCTGTATTTCCCTGTAATTTCTTACCATGGAAGTTGTCATTTCTCCTTGGATTTATCGACCGAAAAGGCCCTCAGAATTTCCAGCGGCAGCGGGAAGATGATGGTGGAGTTCTTCTCTGAAGCTATCTCGGTCAGGGTGCCGAGGAAGCGCAGCATGATGGTCTGGGGATTCTGGGAGATGATGTCGGCGGCCTGGGCCAGCTTGGTCGAGGACTGGTATTCGCCGTCGGCGTGTATGACCTTGGCCCTTCTTTCTCTTTCAGCTTCGGCCTGTCGGGCAATGGCCCTGACCATGGTCTCCGGCAGGTCGATGTGCTTGATTTCCACCAGCTGCACTTTCACCCCCCAGGGATCGGTATGCTGGTCGATGATTTCCTGGAGCTGGCTATTGAGTTTTTCTCTTTCCGAGAGCAGCTCGTCCAGTTCCACCTGGCCCAGGACGCTGCGCAGGGTGGTCTGCGAGAGCTGGGAGGTGGCATACAGGTAATCTTGAACTTCCAGGACCACTTTCAGAGGATCCATAACCCGGAAGTAGAGAACAGCATTGACCTTGACCGACACGTTGTCTTTGGTGATGACGTCCTGGGGTGGAATGTCCATGACGATCAGCCTCAGGCTGATGCGCACCATGCGGTCAATCGGTGCGAAAACGAATATCAGGCCAGGCCCCTTGGGCTTGGATAGCACCCGGCCCAGCCGGAAGATGACCCCTCTTTCATATTCTTTCAGTATCTTGATGCAGTTCAGAAGATACAGAACGACGATGGCGGCCACGATGACGGGGAAAGTAATCATTGCAAACCTCCTTTTATGGACAGGTTGTCCTGCCCCCTATATCTTTTTAACCTTCAAGGTCAGGTTATTTTTGACTTCGACCACTTCCACCCGGTCCCCGCGGAGCAACGATTCCTCAGCCACCGCTCGCCAGATCTCCCCGTGCACAAAGACCTTGCCCTCCTGTCCGGACCAGGTCAAAACCTTTCCAATTTCTCCGACCATGCCCTCTTTACCGGTGATGGTTTTCCTGGTGTGGGCCCGGATCACCAGGTAGACCAGGAAAATGAAGACCAGGGAAACGCCCAGGGCCACCGGTATGATGAATTTCAGGCTGGGTCGAAGCTCGGGAATCGGAGCCCTGATTAGCATGATGGAACCGAGAAGCACCGAAACGATACCGCCCATGGTTAAAGCTCCGTAACTGTGGACTTTGACTTCGAGTATGAACAGCACCGTGCCCAGGATTATCAACAGCAAGCCCACGTAGTTGACCGGCAGGATCTGGAAGGAAAAGAAAGCCAGCAGCAGGCTGATTCCGCCCAGGACTCCCGGCAGGATGGCCCCGGGATTGGCAAACTCGAAATAAAGTCCGAGGAGTCCGATCATCAACAGGATGTAAGCCAGGTTGGGATTGGCTATGGTCATCAGTAATTTTTGCCGGAAGGTCAGGGGAATCTGGTGTATCTCCCGGTTGTCCAGCTTCAGCGTTTCCAGTCGACCGTCGAATCTCCTGATTTGACGGCCGTCGAGAGCCTGGATCAGGTCGCTTTCCGAGCCGGCCACCAGGTCGATGACTTTCCCTTTCAATGCTTCCTGCTCGGTATAGCTCAGGCTCTGCCTGACCGCGTCCTCGGCCATCTTGACGTTGCGCCCCCTTTTTTCAGCCAGGGTCCTGATGTAGGCGGCGGCATCATGCGTTACCTTCTCTTCCATGGTCTTGTCTGGCTGGCTCTGGCCGGTAATCCCGATGCTGACCGGGTGGGCCGCCCCGGTGCTGGTGCCCGGGGCCATGGCAAAGACATCGCAGGCCACGGCTATGAAGAACCCGGCCGAGGCCGCCCGGGCTCCCGATGGACTTACATAGGCCACCACCGGGACCGGTGAGTTAACGATGCCTTCTATTATTTCGCGCATGGAAGAGTCCAGTCCGCCGGGGGTGTTGAGCTTGATGATCAGCAGGGAAGCCTGCTCGTCCCTGGCTTTCTCCAGGGCTTTGATTATGATTTCGGCCGTTACCGGGTGAATGGGGCTGTTGATGGTGAGGCTCAGGATGCGGGCCTGCAGTTCGACAGAGGCCGATAGAAGTAAGAACAGGCAAAGAACCAGAACTGGAATCTTTTTCACGGTAAATTCATTATAAAAAGGCCGGGCCACTAAGTCAATTTATTAATTTTGACAAACACCGGACACCGGCTTGACATTTTCTTTTTAATAAACTAATTTTAGTCTATTCATTTTCCATTAGCTGGTTACTAAGGAGACCGTTGATGATCAAGAACGACCTGGCCAACCTGCTGGAAAGAAAAGCCAATTTCAGCCGGGCCAAGGCTGCGCTGACCGTGGAAACCATTCTGGAAACAATGAAAAAAGCCCTGCTGGCCGGGGAGAAAATAGAAATCAGGGGTTTCGGCAGTTTCCGGGTTATGCCCAAGAAGACCGGCTTCGGCCGCGACATCAGGCGGAATCGCCAGATTCCAATTTCAGGCGGCCGCCGGGTCAAGTTTCGACCGGGCCAGGACTTCAAGAAACAGCTCAAGCAGCAGTCAATAGAATAGGCAGGACCGAAAACCGACCCGGTGATAGTCCTCTTAATTTCCTAATTCCTTTGGTCAGAAGCCTCACTGATCAGTCTGCGCCCAAACAGGCACTGTCCCCTGGTTTTCGCTCAGAGCCAGCCTGATTTCTTCAACAGAACGTCCTGATGGAGGTTGAGGTAGACCTGCTCGGTCTGCTCGATGGTCTCTTCCAGGCTGCCCGAAGTGTCGATCAGGTAATGGGCCAGGGGAATTTTATCCTCGACCGGGCCCTGGGCTTTGATTTTCTGCAGGGCCTGTTCGGGGCTGATTCCATCCCGGCGGCAGAGACGTTCAACCTGGACCTCGAGCCGGCAGTGGGTCAGGATGAGGCGGTCGTAAAATTTGTGGAAGCCGGCCTCGATGACCAGGGCTGCCTCGGTAATATAAATGTCATAACCGCCCTTCTGTTCCAGCTCCCTGATAGTTTGCCGGACTTTTTCCAGGATCCTGGGATGAGTCAACCGGTTCAGGTAGTCACGTTCGGCCTGGTCCCGGAAAATTATCCCGCCCAGCTTCTGGCGGTCAATTTCCCGGTTTTCTTTGAGGATGGCCTGACCGAAATGCCCGACCAGCTCCTTCCAGACTTCTCCACCCGGGGACATCAGCTCGTGGGCAATGAGGTCGGCGTTCTGAATGTAGCAGCCCTTCTGTCCCAGTATCCTGGCCACCACCGACTTGCCGGTGGCAATGCCTCCGGTCAGGGCTGCAACCAGCACTTCAGTCCTTCAGCGGCCGGTCACTCTTCCACCTGGAAGCGATAATCCTTGAACCTGACGGCCACTCCCTGTTTTCTTCCTTTCTGTCCTTTCTTTTCCAGCCTGACGGTTATCCCGTCCAGGCAGAGTTTAATTTTCTGGCCCTCGGTCAGTTCCGGTGGCAGCTCGATGGCCAGGTTGACCTTGGAGCCAACCACCAGGCTGCTGTCAAGGGTGAAATAGGCCCCGGTGGAAGAGATGTTTTCCAGGACCGTTTTTTCTCTGAACTGTTTGCCCTGGGGCAGCTGACCCTCGATTTCGGCCGGCAGCGGCAGTTCAAACCTCCATTCCCGGCGGCGGTTGACGTCGACCGCCGTCTTGACCTGCTTCCTGGCAGTCACCTTTTTCTTTTTGGTTTTAGCTTTTGTTTTTTCAACCATGATTTCCCTCTTTGCCCCTTCTTAAAATAATGCCGAATTGATGGCGTAGAGCGCCAGCTGCAGCCGGCTGTGAGTATCCAGCTTGGAATAGATGCTCTTGATATGAGAACGAACGGTGTTCTTGCTGATGAACAGAATCTTGGCAATTTCCTCGTTGCTCTTGCCCTGGCCGATCAGCCGCAGGACCTGGAACTCGGTCGGGGTCAGCTGGTCGAGCGTTTTTTCCTTCATGTCCCTTCCGACCACCGAGATGATCCGGTCCATGATGGAGGACATCTTGTCCCTCGGCAGCCAGATTTCTCCCTTGTTGACGACACCGATGGCCTCGGTCAGCTGCTGGGATGGGTCGTTGAGGTCGAAATAGCCTCTGGCCCCGGCGTTGATCAGGTTGATGATTTCTTCGTGGGAAGGTATGTTTCCCAGAAGCAGGAGCTGGGTTTTGAACTGGGGCTTGATCAGCTCCTTGATGGCCTTGCAGATTTCCTTGAGGTGGGGGAGTGGTTCCAGGTGGGCGAACAGGATGACCTGGGGCTGGAGCTGCTTGATGGCTTCCATGAAGTTCTCGATGGTGCCCTTTTCCACCGTCAGGATGTCGATTCTCCTGTCCGGTTCCAGGGCCCTTAAGATTCCGGCCAGCAGGAAGTCCGAGGGACAGTAGATGAGGACGGAGATTTTCTCCATCTTTGGAGGAGGAATTTTGGTTTCGGTCTTGCTAACTTGTTTCTTTGGCATGCCCTTTTACCCCTTGCCAAAAATTTTCATACTTTAAGAATAAATATTATAACCGAAATGGGGTGTCAAGCAAATAATTGACGCCGATCGGGCTAAAAACTTACCCGGAGATAAACCAGGCCAGGCAGGTGAAAGGTGAATTATCGGGTTGGTCGGGAATAATATCAGGCCCGGGCTGGACCGCTACTGGGTGACCAGGCCGGCCGGTTGCAGCTGGAATTTTTTACCCAGCTCCAGGGTGACCAGCTGCTGACAGGTCTTATCGGCGTTATATTCGATTCGCGACACCTGGCCGGAAATTTCCAGGTGAAGGGGATGGATCAACAGGGCCGTGGCCGGAATGTCCAGGCTGAGCTTGAGCACCGTGCCGATTTTTACCTGGTTTTTCAGACGGAAGCGGGCCACCTCTGAACTGATGGACAGGAGTTCGGTCGTTTCCCTGAACTTTCGGCCGGAGGCGTTCTCGCCCAGAACCAAAGCCGGAAGGGAGAGTTCCAGCAGGCGCTCTCCCCTCCGTTCTCCGGTTACGCCTTGAATGGAGGATTTATTAATATTTTGGTCAAAAACGCCGTTTTTCATTTCGTCCATATTCTTACCGGACCTCCCCGTCGTGGCAATCCCTCAGGAGGATGAAACCAAGGGTGATTTTTTGGCCGGCTGTTCTCACCTCTTTTTAACCTCGCCCGGTCTGTGTCCAGTTATCTTCATAAAACGTCGGCCCGGCCGGGTTGTTCTCACCCGGCCCTCATCAGAGTCAAGAAAAGTTCAGGCCTCGCCGGACCCGATGAAGTAGCGGGAGTCGAGTTCCAGGACCACCCGCCTGAGCTCTGGCTCACCCGGGACCTGTTCGCTGTTCCTGACCCGGCCCTTGATGACCAGGGCCAGGGGCTGACCATCGGCCAGCTTCGGGGGAAGGGAAATTACCAGCTTCAGCACCGTTTTCCTCTCCACCCTGGTCCGCAGCAGGAAACTGGCCTGTTCGCTGCTGATGGTGGACAGGACAGAGTTTTCCTGGAATTCCTGTCCCCGGGTGTCCAGTCCGGAAACGGTCATGGGCAGGGTCAGGCTGAATTCCCTGACCGTGGCCTGGCTGCTGTCCGGCTGGTCTGAACCTGTGATTGTGGCCTTTCTGGAATTCATAGCCACCGCTTCCTTTTCCTTAAAAACAAACTTCGCCCTCAATTTATCAGGACACCATAGCTTTTCAATCATCCCTCAGGATGAAAAACCGGGTTAAATTCATCTCACCCCTGCGCTTTTTTGTGACCTGGCCGGCTCACCCCTTTCCTTGACAAAAAATGACCGGCTGGCTATTATTAGCCAAAGTGCTGGAGGTAATTTTGCGGTGAACGAAGAAAGATTGGTGACCCAGATCACTCCCAAGAGCGAAGATTTTTCCCGCTGGTACGTGGACCTCATCCGGCGGGCCGAGCTGGCCGATTATGCCCCCATGAAGGGCATGATGGTCATCAGGCCCTACGGCTATGCCATTTGGGAAAACATCCAGAGGTTACTCGACCGTCGCATCAAGGCCAGCGGTCATGTCAACGCCTATTTCCCCGTGTTCATCCCGGAGAGTTTTCTGCGCAAGGAAATGGAACACCTGAAAGGCTTTGCCCCGGAAGTGGCCTGGGTGACCCACGGCGGAGATGACGAGCTGGAAGAAAGGCTGGCCGTTCGGCCGACTTCCGAGGCCATCATCGGCCACATGTATTCCAAGTGGATCCAGTCCTGGCGTGACCTGCCGGTCCTGATCAACCAGTGGGCCAACGTCGTCCGCTGGGAAAAGGTGACCAGGCCCTTTCTTCGCACCACCGAATTCCTCTGGCAGGAAGGGCATACCGCCCACGAAACTTATGAGGAGGCCCAGGAAGAAACTTTACGCATCCTCCAGATGTACCGTGAATTCGTGGAAACCGAGCTGGCCATCCCGGTAATTTACGGCCGGAAGACCGACCGGGAAAAGTTTGCCGGGGCCGAGGCCACCTACGCCATCGAGGCCCTGATGTCTGACGGGAAGGCCCTGCAGATGGGCACCTCTCACAACCTGGGCCAGCATTTTGCCCGGGTGTTTGACATCAAGTTCGAGGACCGAAACCAGAAGCTTCAATATGTCTGGCAGACCTCGTGGGGCGTTTCCACCAGGATGATCGGGGCCCTGGTCATGTCCCACGGCGATGATTCCGGCCTGGTCTTTCCGCCCCAGGTGGCCCCCATCCAGGTGATAATAGTTCCCATTTCCATAGGAAACTGGAAGGAGAGCGTGCTGCCGGTGGCCCGGAAGCTCAAGGATGCACTGCAGCAGGCTGGCTGCCGGATCCACCTCGATGACCGGGCCGAGTATACCCCCGGCTGGAAGTTTTCCGAGTGGGAAATGAGGGGCGTCCCGCTGCGCCTGGAAATCGGGCCCCGGGATGTTAAGAACAACCAGGTGATTGCCGTCCGCCGGGATAACAAGGAAAAAATCGCCCTCGATATGAACGGAATAGAGGGCAGGGTTGAGGAGATGCTGGCCACCATCCAGAAATCCCTGTTCGACCGGGCCCTGGCTTTTCAGAAAGAGAACACCAGGGAGGCCAGCAATTACGAAGAGTTCAAGAAGACGATCGAAGAAAAACGGGGTTTTATCCGGGCCCTGTGGTGTGGCCGGGAAGCCTGTGAAGCGAAGATCAAGGAAGAAACCATGGCCACCATCCGGGTTATTCCTCTTGACCAGGAAAAAGACCTGGCCGGCCGCTGTGTCTGCTGCGGCCAGGAAGCCAGCACCCTGGCCTATTTTGCCCGGGCTTATTGAGGCTACCCGAACCGGCCCGGCTGTTTATAAACCGGCCTGAACATAAACGGCCCAGGGAGGGGGGCGTGAGCCAGGATTCGACCTACGACCGGGAAAGAAAAGAAATGGTCGAATACCAGATCCGGCGCCGGGGTGTCAAAGACAGGAAAGTCCTCAGAGCCATGCTCAAGGTGCCTCGCCATCTTTTTGTTCCCGAGCAGATGAAAGAGCTGGCCTACGGCGATGAACCCCTGCCCATCGGAGAAGGTCAGACCATTTCCCAGCCCTACATCGTGGCCTACATGACTGAAGCCCTCAGGCTCCGCGGCCGGGAAAGAGTGCTGGAAATCGGTACCGGTTCCGGTTACCAGACAGCCATCCTGGCTGAGATTGTCCGGGAGGTCTACACCGTGGAATTGATTCCGGAGCTGTCAGCCAGGGCCCGGGGCGTCCTGGATAAGCTCGGTTACCGGAACATTCAGTTCCGGGTGGGCGACGGCACTCTCGGCTGGCCCGAGCATGCTCCCTTTGATGCCATCCTGGTTTCGGCTGCTCCGGCCTCGGTCCCGCCGGCCCTGGTCGAACAGTTGAAGCCGGGCGGGAAGATGATCATCCCGGTGGGTACCGATTTCCAGGAACTGGTCCTGGTCACCAGGAAAGAGACCGGCTGGGATGAACAGAGGTTAATCGGGGTGAGGTTTGTGCCGCTCATCACCGTCCATTGAAATTATCCCGATTTCAGGGCAAAATGATGACAGGAGAAAAAAGGTGCAACCAACAGCTCTTTTAAGGCGCGGGCTGACCACGCTGGTTCTCTGCCTGGCGGTCATGACCCAGCTTTACTGCCAGGCCAGCCGCCGCGACAGGTTCATCAAGGTTTTCCTCCCCGGCGGCCGGGAAATAAAGGCCGAACTGGCCGTCACCCCGGCCGAAAGGGAGCGCGGCCTGATGTTCCGGGAAAAACTGGAAGCGGACCAGGGCATGCTGTTTGTCTTCGAGGAAGAAGACCTGTATTCTTTCTGGATGAAAAATACCCTGATCCCCCTGGATATAATCTGGCTTAACTCCCACCAGCAGATTGTTCATATAGAAAAAAACGTGCCGCCCTGCCGCCAGGACCCCTGCCCGGGCTACATGCCACGCCAGCCAGCCCTATATGTTTTGGAACTTCAGGCCGGCCAGGCCGAGGCCAATAACCTGCAGCTCTACCAGAGAATCTCTTTTGTGCTCCCGGACTGGGCTAAAAAGAAATAGTAGGGAGCGGTCGGGGAGTCTTCTTAATTTCCGGTCTGATAAATCAATTGCGGTTTCTTGCCGGCAGCCTGTCCGTGGTAGAAAAGCCATTTATTGTAGTATTCTTCATCCTGGTATATTTTTATCGATTTTTTATCAGAGGAGCTGACCACGCCCACTATCTGCGGGTTCCTGATTTTTTTCAGGCTGTCTTCGGCCACCACCAGCAATCTGTCGGCTGACTGTGTTTCCCCGGCCCGGACCGTCCCCCGGCCGGCCTCGGCCGATGAGGGAAGAAGGAGCAGGTTCCACTTGCCGTTTTCTGACATGGGGTCCCGGTAGACCCGGCGCAGGCATTTTTCCTTGACCAGGTCTTCCAGGGAAGAAGGGTAGGCCCCGGGTTTTTTCTGCTGGTATAACCTGATGGCTTCCACATACTGCTTTCCGCGGAAAATCAACTCCTCTTCTTTTTCCCGGCGGAGCTGGGTTTCCAGGACCGGAACGGCTACCAGCAAACCGAGGCTCATCACGAAAATGGCAATGAGCAGAAGGAGAAGGGTATAACCGGGTGGCCTGGAGAATCTAATTGGTAAAGCTTTGTTAAACGGCGCGGGCTTAAGACTGGCCCGCTTCCTTATCCGCAAGTGCTCAGGATTTTTTCCGGTTTTCATTCCGGCGTCTTCTACCAGGTGTTATACGGCGTTCCGTCCAGGGCCTTGGCTTCCGAGCCGGACTTAACATCCACCACGCCCAGGTTTTCATAGGGCACATACTCATCCACCGGCGGCATCTGCCTGACTTCCACCCAGGTTTCGTTGGAACCGGTGATGGGATCGATGGGTATGGTCTTCAGGTAATTTTCTTCGACCAGGGACTGAAGCGTCGGCGGGTATTTATGCTTGTCCTGGTAATACTGGTCGATCATCTTGCGCATGATGAACAGGTTTTCTTTCAGCACGGCTTCCCTGGCCCGCTTGACCGACATCTGGTACTGGGGCACGGCCAGTCCCAGCAGGATGCCGATGATGCTCAGCACAATCAGGATTTCTATCAGGGTGAAGCCCTGGTTTCTTCGCTGAAAGTTGATGGTTTTCATGTCACCAATCCCTGTATTTAGTTCCATCCAGAGCCGTTCCCTGGCTCCGGGTGTAAACGTCATAGACGTTGTCTCCACCCCAGGTGTCGGAATCAGGCTTATCCTGGTAAGAGCGGAGTCCCCAGTCGTAAGAATTGGTCATCGGGTCCAGGGGGATTTTTCTCAGGAAGCGGACCAGGACCTTCTTGGTAGTTTTCCTGCCCGAGTCGTCGGTGACTTCCTGCTCCACTTCCACCCCGTTGACCAGGGTTTCCAGGTCGGGCGGGTAGCCAAAACTGTCGGGGTCAACCTTTATTTTTTTCTCGTCGGCCAGCTTCTTGTAATCGTCGATGGCCTGCCTGAGCAGCCTCAGGCTCTGCTGCAACTGGATTTCCTTTTCCCGCTTGACCGAGGTGGTGATGACCGGGATGGCCACCGCCGTCAGCAGGGCCAGGATGGACAGGGTGACCACCATTTCCAGGAGGGTAAACCCCCGCTGCCTCCGTTTCCGGATGACCCTGGACGAGTCTGTCATTTTTATAATCTTAAAACCTGTTACGGTCACCCCTGGGACGGGAATGGCTGAAACCGTGCGGCCGGCGGTCATGGGAATGGCCGTGGCTGCGTCTTTCTCCTCCCTCGCCCGGGCGACGGGGAGAGGTTTCTTCCAGAGCCTTCTTGCTGAGACGGATGCGGTTGTTCTCTTCGTCTATGTCGATAACTTTAACGGTGAGAGTCTGACCCAGGCTGATCTCGTCCTTGATGCTGCGGACCCGGTAAGGAGCCACCTCGGAGATGTGGAGCAGGCCGACGATGTTGGGCAGGATTTCGACAAAGGCTCCGTACTCTTCCAGCCTGACCACCTTGCCGGTATAGACCTGGCCCAGTTCCACCTCGGCCGTGATTTCCCTTATCATCTGCTTGGCCTTTTCGGCCGATTCCATGTCGGAAGAGGCAATGGTTACCTTGCCGGTTTCCTCGATGTCTATCTTGGCGTTGGTCTGGGCCACGATTTTCTTGATCATCTTGCCGGCCGGCCCGATGACATCGGCCACCTTCTCCGGGTTGATGAACAGGATGATTATCCGCGGAGCGTAGGGAGAAAGTTCCGGCCTTGGCTCGGGCAGAACAGCCTTCATCTTTTCCAGGACCTGGAGCCTGGCTTCACGCGACTGCCACAGGGCTTCTCTCAGTATCTGGGGGGTCAGGTAGGGGAGCTTGAGGTCGAGCTGGATGGCGGTGATGCCCTTCTCCGAGCCGGTCACCTTGAAGTCCATGTCGCCGTAGTGGTCTTCCAGTCCGGCGATGTCAGTCAGGATGGCGTAACGGTCACCCTCCTTGACCAGGCCGGTGGCGATTCCGGCCACCACCATCTTGAGCGGCACCCCGGCATCCATCAGGGCCAGGACTCCGCCGCAGACGGTGGCCATGGAAGAAGAACCGTTGGATTCCAGGATATCCGACACAATCCTGATGGTGTAGGGGAAGGTTTCCTCGTCGGGAATGGCCGGGAGGATGCCCTTTTCGGCCAGGGCTCCGTGACCGATTTCCCGTCGGCCCGGTGCCCTCATGAAAGACACTTCACCCACACAGAAGGGTGGGAAATTATAATGGAGCATGAACCTCTTCTCGGCCTCTTCGCCCAGGCCGTCCAAGCGCTGGACGTCTTCAAAGGTGCCCAGGGTGACCGTGGCCAGGCTCTGGGTTTCGCCTCTGGTGAAGAGGGCCGAGCCGTGAGTCCTGGGCAGCAGTCCAACTTCGATGCTTATGGGGCGCAGTTCGTTGAAAGCCCGGCCGTCAGCCCGGCGACCTTCGTTCAGTATCAATTCCCGGACCAGCTTTTTCTGAAGGTTGTAAAAGATTTCCTTGGTCTGGGATATTTCTTCCGTGTTCTCCTTGGGGATGGCGGCCAGCAGGCGGTTCAGAATCTCATCGGCCGCCTTCTCGCTGGCCTTTTTCTGCTTGATCTGGATGGCCTGGAGAAGTTCTCCCCGGATTTCCTCCTCGATTTTCCTGACCTTTTCCGGGTCGGGAAGCTTGGCCTGGACCGGGAGCTTCTGGATATTAAGCTGGCTGAACAGCTCTTTCTGGGCCTGGACGATTTTCTTGATCTCTTCCTGGGCCAGGAGCAGTCCTTCCAGCACCTTTTCTTCTTCCACTTCCAGGGCGCCGGCCTCGATCATGCAGATGCCGTCTTCGTTGCCGGCCACCACCATGTTCAGAACTGAATTTTCCAGCTGGCTGGCTTTGGGGTTGATGATGAACTGGTCGTCAACCAGCCCGACCTTGACCGCTCCCAGGGGAGTGGTGAACGGAATTTCCGAGAAGTACAGGGCGGCCGAGGCCCCGATGATGCCCAGGGTATCCGGTTCGTTTTCCAGGTCGGCCGACAGCAGCAGGGCCACCACCTGGGTGTCCTGGAAGTAACCCTCGGGGAACAGCGGCCGGATCGGCCGGTCGATCAGCCGGGCCACCAGGATTTCGCGCTCCGAGGGCTTGCCCTCGCGCTTGAAAAAGCCACCGGGGATCTTGCCGGCGGCGTAGGTGTTCTCGCGGTAGTCGACGATCAGCGGCAGAAAATTCTTTTCGCCCGAAACTTCCTTCTTGCAGGTGGCGGTGACCAGCATGATGGTGTCGCCGTAGCGAACCAGGGCCGAACCGTCAGCCTGCTTGCCCACTTTGCCGAGCTCTACGGATAGAGTCCGGCCACCGATTTCAATATTGATGGTATTTGACATGGTTAAAACTCGATTTTACGGCGGATGGCCTATTTTCTGAGATTCAATTTCTTGATAAGGGCCAGGTACCTCTCCCGGTCATTTTCCTTGAGGTATTCCAGCAACCTTTTCCTCTGCCCGACCAGCTTCATCAGACCGCGCCTGGAATGAAAATCCTTCTTGTGGGTCTGAAAATGGGTGATCAGCTGGTTAATCCTTTCAGTCAGGATGGCGATCTGAACTTCCGGAGAGCCGGAATCAGAGGGATGCACCTGATTGTCCTGAATGATTTTGGTCTTTACTTCTTTCGTTAACACTCTTCTTACTCCTTATTTTTCCCGATAATGATACCAGAAATCGGTCAGAATGTAAAATGCCTAAGGTATGTATTTTCAGATAATTATAATTTTCAGGGAAGTGTCCGGGTTAATTGCTGCCGGTCAGGGCCTTTTTCCTGGCCAGCAGGGCCCGGGCATAACGGGACTGCCAGCGGCCTTCGGCCTTCTTGATTTCTTCCAGCCGGGCCTCGATTTCAGCCAGGGTCAGGCGGTTGATCTTCTTGTTCTTGCTGGTCTTGTCAGCAGCAGAATCAGCCATGGTTTTCCTCCGTCAGATGGAAAAAAGAGCTAATAAAAATAGCAAAAATGGTCGGCCCTGGCAAGAGCCGGTAACCGCAGCCGGGCCCGGCCGGTGAGCCGGGCCCGGACCGCCGGGAAGGATTGCCCGCATTTGAGGGAAAGTTGAAGCCCGGGAAATACTTCTTGCCAAAACCGGGTGGATTTATTAATTTTATAGGCTAAAAGGGAGTAGCCGATGGAAAATAAATTTGACCGGAGGGAATTCCTGAAGCAGGCTACCCGGGCCGCCCTGGGCTCGGCCGGGTTGCTGATGCTGGACGGCTGCCGGAAGCAGCGCGACCTGGACCTGCTGGTCAGAGGGGCCCTGGTGGTCGACGGCAGCGGCCGGCCGCCCTACCAGGCCGATGTCGGGATCAGGGGTAAATATATTGTTTCGATCGGAAAACTAAGAAATGGTTCGGCCCGGCGGGTCATCGAGGCCGGCGGGCTGTGCCTGTCGCCCGGTTTTATAGACGTTCATACTCACACCGACGTGGAATTGCTGGTCTGCCCCACGGCCGACAGCCTGGTTCGCCAGGGAATAACCACGGCCATCGGCGGAAATTGCGGCTCATCCCGCTTTCCCCTGACCCCGGAGATGCTGGAAACTGAGAACCGGTACCTGAAGGAAGAACTCGGCATAGAAGCCGACTGGACTGACCTGGACGGATTTTTCCGACGCCTACTCCGGAAGGGGATTGGAATTAACTACGCCACCCTGGTCGGCCAGGGCACGGTCCGGGCAGCTGTGGTTGGCTATGACAACCGCCAGGCCTCGGCCGAGGATCTGTCAAGAATGAAAGAACTGGTTAAGCAGGCCCTGGACCAGGGAGCCCTGGGGATGTCCACCGGACTGGAGTATGCTCCTGGTAGCTTCGCCTCCACCGGGGAGCTGGTAGAGCTGGCCCGGATTCTAAGGAAGTTCGACGGAATCTATGCCACCCACATGCGAGATGAAGAGGACGGGGTCCTCGAAGCCGTGGAGGAGGCCATAACCATTGCCAGAGAGGCCGGGGTCAGCCTGGAAATTTCTCATCTCAAGGTCGGTTACCCCAGGAACTGGAACAAGCTCGATGAGCTGCTCAGCCAGATTGACGCGGCTGCAACCGGGGGAGTGAGAATTGCGGCTGACGTTTATCCTTACACGGCCTTCGCCACCGGCCTGAGTATCTTTTTCCCGCTCTGGGTCCGGGAAGGGAAAAAGGAAGATTTTCTCGGGCGCCTGAGAAACCCGGAACTTCAGCCCCGTTTGAGGGAAGCGGTCAGCGAAGCTGAAAAGAACGTCGGTACCTGGGACAAGGTCCTGATCTCTTCTGTAAGGACGGAAAAGAACCGCTGGCTGGAAGGCCTTAACCTGGAACAGGCTTCGAGGTTGCAGGGCAAGGACATTTTCACTTTCATCCGCGACCTGTTGCTGGACGAGGAAGGCCAGGTGTCCATGGTCTGCTTTGCCATGAGCGAGGACAACCTGAAAAAAATTCTCAGGCATCCGCTGACCTGCCTCTGCACCGACGGGGAGCTGGCCTCGACCTCTGGAGTCCTGTTCAGGGGAAAACCGCACCCGCGGTACTACGGCAGTTTTCCCAGGGCCATTGCCGAGTACGTCCGGAAAGAAAAGCTGCTGTCCCTGGAAGAAATGGTCAGAAAGATGACCTCGGCTCCGGCCGAAAAGTTCGGTCTCAGGCGAAGGGGCAGAATAAAGGAAGGTTATGCTGCCGACCTCGTCCTTTTTGATTACGAAAAAATCAGGGACAGGGCTACCTGGTCCGAACCGCATCAGTATCCCGAGGGCATTCATTTTGTTGTGGTTAACGGCCGGGTGGTGGTCGAAGGAGAACAATTTACCGGCGAGCTGCCCGGAGAAATTCTTGGGCGCCAGTGACCCGGGAGGTGAGGACCGGATATGAAAGCCTGGAAAAAATTGCACGCGGACAGGCCGGCCAACACTGCTGGCGGCGAATCAAGACGGCCTGTCCCGATTATGATTATCTTAATTCTGGCGGCGTCCCTTTCATTCCCGGTAAGCCAGGCTGCGGCGGCTGAGAGCCGGAGGGTCGAGGCCGGTACGGGAGATGTTTTCGAGCTTCGTTACCGGCAGCTCCAGCCCGGAGAGCCGTTGCTTGTTATCTGGACCAGTTCAGTCTCTGACTATGCCGGGATTTTCTTCGGCGAAAGCAGCCACTGGTTAAAGAAAGGCGATTCAGGACGGCAGTTTCTGGTGCTGGGCCTGGATGTGATGCTCAAACCCGGGGAGCGGGTCCTGGAGGTCGAGCTGTGGTCTGGCGGTCAGCTGGCCGAAAAGCTGACCGTTAACCTGGAGGTGGCCGGACGGGATTTTCCCAGGAAAAAATTAACCGTGGACCAGAAGTATGTCACTCCGCCGCGGGAAGTTCTGGCCAGGATAAAGAGGGAATCCGAGCTGCTGGCCCTGGTTTATAGCACCAGCAGTCCGGACTGGCTGGCCGAAGGACCGTTTGTGCTGCCCTGCGAGGGAAATCTCTATCCAAACTTCGGGCAGCAGAGAATCTACAACAACGTCCCGCGCTCGGTGCATACCGGGGTGGACATCGCCGTGCCGGCCGGACATCCCATCGCCGCCACCAATTCCGGGCGGGTGGCGCTGGCTTCAGACCTCTATTACTCTGGAAAAACCGTCGTCATCGACCATGGATTGGGGCTTTTCAGCAGCTATTCCCATCTTTCCAAATTGCTGGTCAAAAGGGGAGAGATGGTTAAAACCGGGCAGGTGGTGGGCCTGGCCGGGTCCACCGGTCTGTCCACCGGGCCCCATCTGCACTGGGCGGTCAGGGTTTATGAAGCCAGGATTGACCCCCTGTCTCTTCTGGAGTTAGGGTTTTAAGCTCGCCTTTTAAGACCTGCAGCCTATTGACATCTCTCGACTGCCCGGGTCTGTAATCTATAAAGATGCATTTTTTTTATTATCGTTAAGCCCCGGAATTTTATATTCGATTAAAAAGTTGAGTTTCATGTAAATAAAGAGTCAGGGTGAACAACTCTTATCATTTTATGATCCCTCCTGGCAAAAATGCCAAGCCCGAGCCGGTCACGGTTTAAGCAGAGCCTCAACATCTTTTGCCCGGATGTCTCCAGGAATGCCGAGTAAACGGGAGCAACCACCCCGTCCGGACTTATCTCTTTATTTTTTTCTGAGCCCGCGATGGGCTTGAGCCAGTATCAACATCGTTGGCCTATTTTTTTAGGTAAGTGGCCAGCCAGTCCAGGACGGTCTGCCACCACAACCGGGCGTTGAGCGGCTTCTGGATGAAATGGTCTTCGTCCGGGAAGTAAAGCAACCGGCTGGGCACCCCCATCCTCTGCAACGAGGTAAAAAATTGCAGGCCCTGCTCCAGCGGTACCCGGAAGTCGTTGGCGCTGTGGATAACCAGGGTCGGGGTCTTGAAATTCTGGACGTAGTAGCTGGGCGAAAATTTCTGGTACATTTCCGGGTTGGTCCAGGGTGTGCCCCGGTACTCCCATTCCGGGAACCAGAGTTCTTCGGTGGCCCCGTACTCGGAGCGCAGGTCGAAGACTCCGGAATGGCTGATGAGGCAATCGAAAATGTCGGTCTGGCCGGCAATCCAGTCAATCATGTAGCCGCCGTAGGAGGCCCCGGCCGCTCCCAGCCTGTCCCTGTCTATGAACGGGTAAGAGCCGTGCAGATAACCCACGGCTTTGATGAGGTCGCGGTAGGGCTTGCCGCCCCAGTCACCGCTGATGGAATCGGTAAAGGCCTGGCCGTAGCCGGTGCTGCCGTGGAAGTTGACCATGGCCACGACATAGCCGGGGGCGGCGAACATCTGGGCATTCCAGCGGTAATGGAAATTGTCCACCCAGGCTCCCTGGGGACCACCATGAATTAACATCACCAGCGGGTATTTTTTATTCGGGTCGAAGAAGGGCGGCTTGAGCAGCAGGCCGTGCACCCGGTCGCCTTCCGATTCGAACCAGAAGTCCTCGGCCGCGTTCATCTCCAGACCGGCCAGCAACCCGGCATTGACGTCGGTGAGCTGTTTTAATTTCCTGCTGGCCAGGTCAATAGAATAGACGTCGTTAGGACGATTGATGGCCTGTTTCAGGGCGTAGATGGTCCGCCCGTCAGGAGAAATCCGCAGGGCGCTCAGGTAATGTCCTTCCAGGATTTTCTCGATTTTGCCGCCGGCGAGGGCCACTCTGAACAGCGCGGTTCGGGCCTTTTCTTCGCACAGGAAATAGATGGCTTTGCCGTCCGGGGCCCATAGGAATTCGCTCAGGGAATAATCAAGTTTTTCAGTCAGGTTGGTAAAGGTCCTGTTCTGCCGGTCATAGAGAATCAGGTCCAGCTGGTCAGCTTCAAAGCCAGGCCTGGCCATGGCCCGGTAGGCCAGGTAGCGGCCGTCCGGGGAATATTTGGGGTCGATATCGTTGGCCCGGCTGGTGGTCAGTTTTTCCAGATTTTTTCCTTCTGGCGTGGTCAGGAAAACATCGTTATTCGTTCCCAGCCCGAGTTTCAACTCCGGGTCGATGTTACGTACCAGGGCGATTTCTTTTTCATCGGGGGCCAGGCAGAAATCGAGCTCGCCGCCCAGGGCAATCGGCGGGGTATCGTAATCGCCCGGGGTCAGGTCCAGCGGCTGGCCGCCATCCAGCGGAAACAGGAAAAGGTGGCTCCTGGTGCCGTCAAACCAGGTATTCCAGTGGCGGAAAAGCAGGTGGTCGTAAATTCTGGCCTTGACCTTGCTTGCTTCCCGCTCCTCGAATTTCTTCCGGTTGGCTTCAAGGTCCGGACACTCCGGGAAAACCGAGCTGGTGACCAGCAGGAACTTTCCCGACCTGGACCAGCTGAAGGAACCGACCCCGCCGGGAAAATCGGTGACCTTGCGGGCCTCGCCGCCGCCGGCTGGTATCAGCCAGACCTGGGGCGAACCACCCCGGGTGGAAATGAAGGCCAGGGTCCGGCCGTCGGGGGACCAGCGTGGGGAGAAGTCGGCTGCCGGGCTGAAAACGAACGGAACCGGGGTTCCGCCAGTGGCCGGCACCAGGTAAATATCGCTATTGCCGCGGTTGGTCTCCAGGCTCATGGCCGTGATGACCAGGGCCAGGTTTTTTCCGTCGGGCGTGAGCTGCGGGTCGGTCACCCTTTTAATCTTTATAAAATCGTCGAAGGTCAGAGCCTTTCTGGTCTGGGCCGGGGCCGTGGACAGGCCCAGGCTCAGGCTGATGATCATGATCACCAGGTTTTTAAGTGCCCGTTTCATATCGGTCCTCCTGAAAATGGCCGTTATATTTTTCCCGAGCATTATAAACTATCCGGCTGCCCGGGGCAAAAGCCGGCCAGGCTATTGATTTGAAATTTTATTTTGCCGCCGGCGGTTTTTTCTGGTAAAAGTGATAAAATAAACCAGGTTAGATTGAATTTCGTATTCAGATAAAAGAGCTGGTAAGCCGGGACGGTCGATGAGCATCGAGCTTCAGAACATCCATTATTCCTACGGGAAGGTCAAGGCCCTGAACGGGGTCAACCTGACTGTCGGGGAAGGGGCCACCGGTCTGCTGGGACCGAACGGGGCCGGCAAGAGCACATTGATCAAGATCATGCTCGGATTTCTGACCCCGGCCGAAGGCCAGGGTAAGGTCCTCGGCTACGATGTCCGGACTGAACAGAAATTCATCCGGCGCCTGGTGGGCTACATGCCCGAGGATGAATGCTTCATTCCTGGCCTGGACGCGGTTACCTTCACCGCCCTGATGGGCGAGCTGTCCGGCCTGCCGCGCCAGGAAGCCATGAAGCGGGCCCACGAAGTGCTGTTCTACGTCGGCCTGGGCGAGTCGCGCTATCGGCTGGTCGACACCTATTCTTCCGGAATGAAGCAGCGACTGAAACTGGCCCAGGCCCTGGTGCACGACCCCAAGCTCTTGTTCCTGGACGAGCCCACTTCCAGTCTCGACCCGACCGGCCGGCAGGAAATCCTGGAGCTGATCGGGGAGATCGCTTCAACCAAGGATATCCGGGTGCTGCTGTCCTCGCACATCCTGGCCGACATCGAGCTCATCTGCGACCGGGTGGTCATCATAAATAAAGGAGAAATCGCGGCCACTGGTCGAATTGAAGACCTGAAGATGGTCAACTACCAGCTCTACGAGCTCCGGATAAAGGGCGAGCTCAACGGTTTTCGCCGGGAGCTGGAGGAGGCCGGTTGCCGGGTGGAAGAAACCGAAGACCGTCTGGTTAAAGTATATACCCCGCCGGGTTTTGACCGCCGGCGTATTTTTCTTAGTGCTGCCAGGAACGGGGTCCAGGTCAGGCAGTTCGTCTGCAGCCAGACCTCGCTCGAAGACCTGTTCGCCCGGGTGGTGGGAGTCGACTGATGGCCGAAGTCAGGGAAAAGGGTTACCATCACTGGGAAGGTCAGCTCCAGGATAAGGGCCGGATGTTCTGGCCCATTACCAGGACCGGCATCAAGCTGGCCTTTCAGCGCAAGCGCTTCAAGTTTCTTTTCGCCGTGTCTTTTATGCCGGCCATCACTTTCGCCGTGGGCGTCTACATCTCCGAGCGATTGGAAGATTTCAAGTTCATGGCCCAGGGAGCCGAGAGGACCCTTCAGGTTAACCCCGGGTTTTTCAGGACCTACCTCAGCCTGGATTTCATATTCTTCATGATTCTGCTGTTGATGGCCCTGGGCGGGGCCGGCCTCATCGCCGACGATTTCCGCCATAAAGCTATCCAGCTGTATTTCGCCCGGCCGCTGACCAGGCTCGACTACCTGCTGGGCAAGGCCGGGGTGGTGATGTTTTTTGTCGGCCTGCTGACCCTGGTCCCGGCCCTCATCCTGTTTCTGCTGAAGCTTCTGTTCTCGGGCAGCTTCAAGTTCTTCCTGGACTATCCCTGGTTGCCCCTCTCCATTATTATCTACTCTGCCTTCCTGATGGTCTTTTTCACCTGCTATGTCCTGCTGGCCTCGTCTGTCAGCAAGAACCGGAATTATGTCATCGCCCTGATTTTTGCCGTTTATTATCTTTCAGAGATTGCCAGGGGAATATTCTACGTCATCTTCCGTTCTCCCTATTCCATCCTCCTGTCGATTCCGGGCAACCTGCAACAGGTGGCCGCGGCCGTGTTTCAGGTCAAGCCGGCCCTGGCCGTGCCCTGGTACCTGTCCTTCCTGGTTCTGTCCGCTTTCTGCCTGCTGTCGTTTTTCTTTTTAAGACGCAAGCTCAGGGGAGTGGAGGTTATCCGGTGAGCGCGGTTATCGAGGCCAGGAATCTTTCCCGCTGGTACGGAAACGTCCTGGGCATCAGCGAGATCACCCTGGACATCGAGCCCGGGATAACCGCTCTGCTCGGGCCAAACGGGGCCGGCAAGTCGACCTTCATGAAAATCATAACCGGTCAGCTCAAGGCCAACATCGGCCAGGTCAGGATTTTCGGTCAGCCCGTCTGGAACAACCGGCACATTTTCCGGCGGCTGGGCTTCTGCCCGGAATCGGACGCCTTTTACGAGGAACTGAACGGCCTGGAATTCCTGACCGGACTGCTGTCGCTTTACGGCTACGACCGGAAAGAGTGCCTGGACCGGGCCAACCGGGCCCTGGAGCTGGTGGAACTCAAGGACGTCAGCCGGCGGCCAATCAGGAGTTACAGCCGGGGCATGCGCCAGAGAATCAAGATTGCCCAGACCATCGCCCACGACCCGGAGATCCTGATCCTGGACGAGCCGCTCAGCGGGCTGGACCCCCTTGGCAAACGACGCATCATCAGGCTGATCAAGGAATTCCGGGATGCCGGGAAAACGGTGGTGGTCTCCAGCCACGTCCTGCCCGAAGTGGAGGCCCTGACCTCGGAAATCATCCTGATCCATAACGGCAAAATCCTGGCCAGGGGAGATATCCACTTCATCCGGGAGCTTCTGGACAGCCATCCCCACATGATCCGGGTCAAATCGCCGCAGTACCGGGAACTGGCCAGGTTGCTGGCGGCCGAGGAGTATGTTCTCAATATCACCTTTGAACCTGAAGCCTCGGCCGTGGTCTTCGAGACTCACCACCGCGACCGCTTCTTCAACCGGTTGAACGAGCTGGTGCTCGACCCGGGTCTGGACCTGGAAGAGATCACCTCGCCCGACGATAACCTGCAGGCCGTGTTTGACTACCTGGTGGGAAGGTAAGATGAAAGAAGAAATACTCAGGGTCTTTTCCTTCTACTTCTTCCTGGGCAGGAAGTCCGGCCGGACCAGGACCTTTTTCCTGCTGAGTTCAATGGCGGTGCTGATGGCCCTGGTCATCAGGACCTACCGGCTGGCCGGCCACTGGACCGAGGACGGCCAGGTCGTTTTTCAGAATTTCCTGATGGTCTTTTTCCTGCAGTTCCTGATCGTGCTGCTGGGCCTGTTCTACGGAAGCTCCATCGTGGTGGAAGAGCTTGATAACCGCACCCTGCCTTACCTGACTTCCCGTCCGGTTAGGCGGGCGGCCATCATCCTCGGCAAGTACCTGGCCTACCTGAGCCTGACCACCGTCATGCTGGTCTTCGCTGTTCTCCTGTCCTACCTGATACTCAACCTGGACGCCGAATTCCAGGCGAAGGACCTGCTGACTGTCCTGCGCTACTCGGCCATCCTCTGGCTGGGCCTGGCCGCCTATCTTTCTTTTTTCAGTTTTCTCGGAACCTGGTTGAAGAAACCGATACTGGTGGGGCTGGCTTTTGGCTTCGGCTGGGAAAGTGTCATCCAGTATTTTCCGGGGACCACCCAGAAACTATCGGTGGCCCATTACCTGAAATCCCTTCTGCCCCAGTATACCAGCAGCAGCGGGAAGCTCGGCTTCCTTTTCATCAGGCTGGAACCGACCAAACCGGCCCTGGCGGTGGCTATCCTGGCGGGGATAATCCTGGTTTTTCTGGTCCTGGCCTGCCTGTTTTTTACCTACAAGGAATACCTGTTCGAAGACTGAACGCGGATCGCCGGCCGCCCAGCCCGGCTGAAAAAATTTCTCCTGAACTCAGGGACTGGTTTTTTCCTTCTGGACAGCCCGGTCGCCGACCATTCTTTCTCTTATGATTTTCTTCAGGCCGTCAATCAGGTCTTCTTTCAGGCTCAGGTAGAGTTTAACGTAGCGTTCGCTGGAGGTTATTTCCAGGGAGTTAAGGGCCTGTCCGACTTCCGGGGCCTCGCCGCTCAGCCCCAGTCCCAGGGCCTTTAGCCCGCTCAGTGTTTCGGCGATCTTCTGGTGGCTGTCCCTGGAATCGGCATAGACCTTGATCTCGGCCGTGTAGCTTGGCTGGCGGTAATCGGTAAATGAAGAAAGGTAGCGGACTTTCTCCATCAGCTTGAAAGCGGGATTATCGCTGTCCTCGGCCTTGAACAGGCCGGTGGGAACGGTCAGCCAGCCGAAGGTCAGGGAGTTCATATTTATGTCCTTGAGGTAGGGGCGCTTTTCCTTGCTGGTCAGGAGGTTGGGAACCTTGCCTTTATAAACCTCGATGATTTTCTTGACCGCTTTCTCCGAGCCTATGGCCAGGTTGGAGTCATCCAGGAAGGCCAGGCAACCAACGGCCGACTCTTCGATTTCGATGAAGGGGAAGAAAGGAATTCCCTCGTAGTACTCCAGGCTGGATTCCTGCTGGCTATCGGCGGGGATCAGTTTTGACCGGTCATACTTGAGGTTCACCAGGAGAACAGCGTTCTCGGCCGGCTTATTCATGTCCCCGGCCACGGCCACGGCCACCAGGAAGACGTCCCTGGTCAGGTTGACAAAGGCTTCGGCTTTTTTACGATAGGCAGCCAGTTCTTTTTCTTCCTCGATCGTTTTCTGAATGGCCTTGAGGTTCACCAGGCGGTTCCAGTCAGCCACCATGAAGGCCGAGGTATCGGCCGGAAGCAGGGTTAGCATATCCTGGCCGCGAGCCTTCCCGGCCACCGGAATCCTCGGGGTCGGGGCGCAGCTCAGAAACATTAAGGGCAGTATCAAGAACAAGGAAAAAACGGCGAAAGACCTATTTTTTTTCGTGGACATAATTCTCTCCTTCGTTAATTTATACGAAAATGACCGGTGCCCGGTTCACCAGCCTCTATCATATTACAGTAAAGCAGGCGGGCACAATAAATCTCTTGCCAGAAGGGGGCGGACTGGGTTTTAATAGGAAATCTGAATTCTGTCGGGTGGAGGTGCCATGAAAAAAGCAACCGGCCTGAGCCTGTTATTGATAATTTTTTCTTTTCTGGTAAGCGGGTTTCTATATTCAAAAGAAGGTCTGCCCCAAGTACTCCCGGTCAGGGAGCAGGCCCGGGTGGTTAACGCCTGGCTCGAAAAAAGGCTGGAAGTGATACTGCCCGAGATCATGAGAAGGGAAGGGGTGGATATGTGGCTGGTCATCTGCCAGGAGTACAACGAGGACCCGGTATTCCTCACCCTGGTCCCCTTCGAGCATCTTTCAGCCCGGCGGCTGTCGATGCTGGTTTTCTTTGACCGGGGAAAGGACAAGGGCCTGGAGAAGTTTTCGGTCAGCCGCTATCCGATAGGCAACCTTTACCAGGCAGCCTGGAATCCCGACAGGGAACCGGACCAGTGGAAAGCCCTGGCCGACCAGGTCAGGGCCAGGAACCCCAAAAAAATCGCCATCAACGAATCGGCCACCTTTGCCTTTGCCGACGGACTGACCGCCACCAATAAACAGCTCCTGGTCAGGTACCTGGGGCCGGATTATGCCAGGAAACTGGTTTCGGCCGAAAGGCTGGTGGTGGGCTGGCTGGAAACGAGGCTTCCGGAAGAAATCGAGGTCTACCACCAGATTGCCCGCCTGGCCCATGGCCTGATAGAGGAGGCCTTTTCCAACGCGGTCATCACACCCGGCATTACCACCAGCGAGGACCTCGAGTGGTGGTTCTGGGAGAAGATAAACTCTCTGGGCCTTAAGACCTGGTTCTCACCGACGGTGGATATCCAGCGACCGAAGACTTCTGCCCACAAGGACAATGTGATCAGAAGGGGAGACCTGCTCCATTGCGATATCGGGATTACCTACCTGCGTTTGAACACCGACCACCAGGAGCTGGCCTATGTCCTCAGACCTGGAGAGACCGAGCCACCGGCCGGGTTAAAGGCGGCCCTCCGCTGCGGCAACCGCCTGCAGGATATCCTGGTTTCAGAATTCAAAGCCGGTCGCACCGGAAACGAGGTCCTGGCCGCGGCCCTGGGCAGGATGAGGGCCGAAGGAATAAAGGGTAGTATTTACACTCACCCGCTCGGCTTTCATGGCCATGCTGCCGGCCCGACCATCGGACTCTGGGACAAGCAGGATGGGGTTCCGGGCCAGGGTGATTACCCTCTATTCTACGACACCTGTTATTCGATAGAGCTTAACTGTCGCAGCCTGGTGCCCGAGTGGGATAACCAGGAAGTGCTGATTGGCCTGGAGCAGAATGCTTCTTTCACCAAAGAAGGCCTGGTTTATCTTGACGGCCGGCAGACCGCCCTGCACCTGGTCCGTTAGGCTGGCCCGTTTGTCGGCCAGAAAGGGAGGAAATTTTCCGCCAACCCGAACCGGTCAGTTAATTAAACCTAAAGCTGAGCAACCGATCAAGCCAAGGCCCGGGCCCCGAAAAAATTAATGGCTCTTTCCAGGAGACGAGGAGGAAATTATTTCGGTGAGATTTTTTCAGGAATTTTGTATCTTATTAAAATAAAAAATTTGAGGAGAAGTTTCCATGATGATCAGGTTTAACCATTCTTCAGCCACCCAGAGAGTAATAATGGCGTTGCTCTTCCTGTTGCTGATCGGCCAGTCAGGGCTGAACAGCGCCGCCACCCCCGAAAAGGCCAACTATGAGCTGGCTGCCCGCTGGACTCCGGCCCGGGTGGCCAGGCTGGTCTTTGACCTGTCGGTCGAACCGCGCTGGCTCAAGACCGGAGACCGGTTCTGTTATAGCTTCGAGACACCGCAGGGCAAAAACTGGTACCTGGTGGACCCGGCGAACCGCAGCCGCCGGCCGCTGTTTGACAACGCCCGGATGGCGGCCGAGCTGACCAGGATTCTCTTAACTCCCTATGATGCCCAGCACCTGCCGATCAAGACCATAAAATTTGTTAAGAACGAAACGGCCATCCAGTTCGAGGTCGAGGTTCCGCTCGACAACGAAGTCTCGGTTGATGGCCAGGTGATGAAAGTCAGCGAACTTGAAAAGAGGTTCCTGGATCGGGAAAAGGAGAAGGAAAAGGAACAGGACACTGAAATGGATAAGACCCGGACCGAAAAAGAAAAGCCCAAGGAACCGGAAAAGAAAACCAGGGTTCTGGGTTTCGAGTACGACCTAAAGACTGCCAGGTTGAGCCTGATCAAGGATTACGAGGCCCGGCCCAAGAGACCGCGCTGGGCTTCCCTCTCGCCCGATAAAAAATGGGTGGTCTTCGCCCGCGGGCATAACCTGTTCCTGATGGATGCCGACAATTATGCCCGGGCCCTGAAGAAACCGGACGATAAGACCATCCAGGAAATCCAGCTGACCACTGACGGTGAAGAGGCCTACAGCTTCAGCCGGCGACTGCGCGATGATGAAATCAAGGAACTTCAGAAGGATGAAAAAGACAGGAAGGATTTCCGGCGCCCGGCCATAATGATTTTCTGGTCGCAGGATTCCAAGAAGTTTGCCTGCATCCGCCAGGACGAGAGAAAGGTGGGAGAACTGTGGGTGATCAATAGCCTGGCCAGCCCCCGCCCGACCCTGGAATCCTACAGGTACGGGATGCCCGGCGAGGAGAACCAGCCCCAGCCGGAGATCCTGGTGTTTGACCTGGCCACCCGGGACAGGCTGAAGGTCAAGGCCGAGAAATTCAAGGACCCCACCTTTAACATTTTTACCGCTCCCCGGCCGGCGGTGGTGGAAGACCCGGATGAACCGCCTCCGGCCACCTGGGTCTCCGAGACCTCGGACCGGCTGTATTTTGGCCGCCAGACCCGCGACCTGCACGGCTATGAGGTCTGCCTGGCCGACACCAGGAGCGGCGAGGTCAGGACCATCATCAGCGAACGCCTGAACACCTATATCGACTACCAGCCTCTGCGGCTGGTAAACGGCGGCCGCCAGCTCATCTGGTGGTCGGAGAGAGACGGCTGGGGTCATTATTACCTTTATGACAGCGACGGCCGGCTGCTGAACCAGATTACCTCAGGGGAATTCAACTGCCAGGAAGTGGTCAGGGTGGATGAAAAGAGCCGGCTCCTGTATTTCACGGCCTGCGGGCGGGAGAAGGGTGAGGACCCGTACTATGAGCATCTCTACCGCATCGGCCTGGACGGCAGCGGCCTCAAGCTCCTGACCCCGGGCAATTTCAACCACGCTGTTTCGATGCCCGATTCAGCCCGGTTTTTCGTGGTCAACTACTCCCGGGTCGACACCGCCCCCAGGTCCGACCTGTATGATTCGGCCGGCAACCGGCTGCTGGAGCTGGAGACCGTGGATACCGGCCAGCTGCTGGCCGCCGGTTTCAAGTTCCCGGAAACCTTTACCGTCAAGGCCGCCGACGGGGTCACCGATCTTTACGGGGTGATGTACAAGCCGTTTGATTTTGACCCCGGGAAAAAGTATCCCATCATTGCCTATGTCTATCCGGGGCCGCAGACCGAGAGCGTTTCCAAGAGTTTCTCTCCCCGGAACCAGAACGTGGCCCTGGCCCAGCTGGGCTTTGTGGTCATCGAGGTCGGAAACCGCGGCGGCAGCCCCATGCGTTCCAAGTGGTACCACAATTACGGCTACGGTAACCTGCGGGATTACGGCCTGGCCGACAAGAAGTATGCCATAGAACAGCTGGCCTCACGGCATTCATTCATTGATATAAACCGGGTGGGAATCTACGGCCATTCCGGCGGCGGGTTCATGACGGCCGCGGCCCTGCTGGTCTATCCCGATTTCTTCAAGGTCGGGGTGTCTTCATCCGGAAACCACGAGAACAACATCTACAACCGCTGGTGGAGCGAAAAGCACCACGGGGTCAAGGAAGTGGTGGACAAGGACGGGAAGGTTAAGTTCGAGTACAGCATTGATAAGAACTCAGAGCTGGCCGGAAACTTAAAGGGCCACCTGCTCCTGGCTACCGGAGACATGGATGACAATGTCCACCCGGCCAACACCTTCCGGCTGGCCGCAGCCCTGATCAAGGCCGGGAAGCGCTTTGACTTCTTCCTCTTCCCGGGGCAGCGCCACGGTTACGGAGACATGAACGACTACTGGTTCTGGATAAGGGCCGATTACTTTGTCCGGCACCTGCTGGGCGATTATTCCCAGACGGTGGACCTGGTGGAACTGCAGCGGGAAAAGGAGAAGAGCGGGGAAAAGAAGGCCGCCAGGTAGAATTGACCGGGCCTGATGGCCCGAGTTGGAGCCGGAGTTTTTTCTGGTAAAATAAGTTTCTGTATTAACAGCAAGAAAGGAGAAAACCGGATGACCCTGGATGAAATCATAAAACACCGCCGCAGCATCCGCCGCTATACCCCGCAACCGGTGGAGCGGGAAAAAATCCTGGCCTGCCTGGAAGCGGCCCGGCTGGCCCCGTCGGCTCATAACGCCCAGCCCTGGCGCTTCCTGGTGATAGATGAGCCCGGGCTTAAAAACCAGGTGGCCGAAAAAGCTTTTACCGGTATCTATTCCTCCTGTAAGTTCGCGGCCCAGGCCCCGGTGCTGGTTCTGCTGCTGGCCGAAAAGGATTTCGTGGCCAACCGGCTGGCCCGGGTGGTGCAGGGGACGCAGTTCTACCTGCTGGACATGGGGATTGCCGGCGAGCATTTCGTCCTCAAGGCCGAGGAGCTGGGGCTCAGCACCTGCTGGATTGGCTGGTTCAGCCTCAAAGGGGTCAGAAAGGCCCTGAAGATCCCGAGAAAATACCGCCCGGTGGCCATCATCTCTCTGGGCTATGCCGCCAGCCGGCCGCCCGGAGACCATATCCGGAAAAAGCTGGAGGAGGTGGCCTGGTTCAACCGGGTTGAAGGCTGAAGGCCGGCCCCTCTTAAAAACAAGGCTTGAGGTGAAAAGCTCAAAAAAGAAATCTGGCAGATGAGGAGAAAGGAATTGGTCCTGTTCCTGCTAATAGTTCTCTTGATTTACGGTTCGGTCAACGGCTACATTTTCTGGCGTGGTCTCCAGGCCCTGTCCGGTCCGGGCCCGGCCCGGCTGATTTTCAGCCTGCTTTTTTTGGGCTCGGTCCTGGCCTTTCCGGTCGGACGAATCTTGAATGCCCGTTTCCACACCCACCTGACCGAAGGCCTGGTCTCCCTGGGTTCCTACCACCTGGCCCTGATGCTCTATCTTTTCCTTTTCATTTTTATCAAGGACATTATTCGCTGGCTGGTCAGAATTGCGGGCGCTCAGGTGACGCCGGACAGCTGGCTGTCAATCAGGCACCCGGGCTCCTTCCTGGTTATCGTGGTCCTGTCGCTCCTGGTGGTAATTCTGGGGCACCTCAACGCCATCAACCCCAGGCTCAGGGAACTGAATCTCAACATTGAAAAGAAGGTTCCGGCCGGGTCCGAGCTCCGGGCAGTATTGATTTCTGACATTCACCTGGGAATAATCAACCGCTCCAGCCGGCTGGAAAAACTGGTGGATAGAATCAACGACCTCCGGCCCGATGTGGTCTTTTTCGCCGGAGACATAGTTGACGAGGGAGTCTCGCAGGAAGAAGAGGAGAAGATGGTCGGACTTCTCCGGAAGATACAAAGCCCGCTAGGCCTCTACGCCTGTCCCGGCAACCACGAGTACTACGGCGGTTTTGAGCGGAATATTTCTTACCTGGAGAAAGCCGGGGTAACGGTCCTGCTCGACCGGGCGGTCCGGGTGGACGGCTGGTTTTATGTGATAGGCAGGAAAGACTGGGCGGCCCTGCGCTCCGGCCAGAAAAGGCTATCGCTGGAAGAAATCATGAGCCAGGACGGGGTGGACCGGGCCTGGCCGGTAGTGGTCCTCGACCATCAGCCGCTTTATCTCGAGGAGGCAGCCCGGGCCGGGGTGGACCTGCAGCTTTCCGGTCATACCCACGCCGGGCAGCTTTTTCCCCTGGATATCATTAACAGGTTTGTCTACGAGAAAAACTGGGGCTACCTGAAGAAGGGCACAACCCATTTTTATGTTTCCTCGGGATCCGGGACCTGGGGACCTGCGGTCCGCACCGGCAGCCGATCGGAGATTATCCTGCTCAGGCTTCGCTTCCAGGAAAATTAGCGGCTGGCAGCTTATTTCTTTCCCGACTTGCTGGCGTCGTAGCGTTTAATGACTTCATCGGTTATATCCAGCTCCGGCTTGTAATGAATCAGGCCGGAGGTGCTAAGGTCAAAGACCAGCTCGTAACCTCTTTCTTTGACCAGTTCGTCAATTACCGCCAGCATTTCTTCCCGGATTCTTTTTATCAGCTGGTTCTTGAACTGCTCGAAATTGCGGCTGTTTTCCTGCTCGTACTTCTGGCGGTCGGCTGCCTTCCGGTCAATTTCCTGTTGCAGCCTGGCCCGGGCCTCGGGGTTGAGGGTCAGGGTCTGGCCGGCCAGTTTCTGCTGCAGGGCCTTGATCTCTTCATCCATTTTTTTAAGCTCGGCTTTAAGCGCTTCTTCTCTTTCCTGCAGGATGGCCACGGCCTTTTTCCCTTCCAGCGACTGGTCAAAAGCTTTCTGGGAGTTGACTATGGCCACTTTAAGAGCGCTCTGGGCCCTGGCTGGAACCGCAGCCAGGACAACGGTTATCATCATCAGGATAATGGCCAGTCGGCCGGAAAATTTCGGATTTTTCATGGTAAACCTCCTGAGGGCCGGCGCCTTCAAGTTTTCAGGGCAGAGAGCACCTCGGCCACCCGGTCCAGGGCCTTTTTCAGGTAATCCTGGCTGGAGCCGTAACCGAAGCGCAGGTGCTGGTCCAGTTCAAAGTGATCGCCCGGGACAAGGAGCACGCTCTTTTCTTTCATGATTTTTTCCACCAGCTCGGTGGAGTTAATCTGCAGGTTGTAGCGGGCAAATAGAATGGCCCCGGCCTGGGGCGGAAGATAGCTGAACAGGCCGTTAAAGCCGTTTAGCCACTTTTCCAGGACGGGCAGGTTGTTGTTCAGTATATCTCTGGTTCTTTTCAGAATCCTTTGCCGCCTTTCCGGTTCCAGCACCCTGGTGGCCAGGTGGTCGGTCAGGGCCGAGACCGAAATGGTGGTGTAATCGTGGTAGGTCCAGATTTTCCTGACCAGCTCCAGCGGCCCGACCAGCCAGCCCAGCCGCAGCCCGGGCAGGCCATAGGCTTTCGATAAGCCGGCCACCACCACCAGCCGGTCGTAGCTGCCCCAGAAGGAAGGGGTTTCCAGTCCGTTTCTTTCGGCTCCCCGGTAGACCTCGTCCACCAGCAACCAGGCCCCGACCTTTTCCGCCTGCCTGACGATTTCTTCACGGATTTCGCGGCTCAGGATGGCCCCGGTCGGGTTGTTGGGATTGGTCAGGATGATGAGCCGGGTGTTACCGTTGACCAGCTTCCTGAGGTCGTCCGGGTCCGGCTGCCAGCCCAGTTCGGACCGTAGCCACAGGGGTTTAACCCGGGCCCCGAAGCTCCGGCTGAGGCCCCACATCTGCATGTAATTGGGTAGCTCGAAGACCACCTCGTCCCCGGGTTCCAGCAGCGACCACATCAGCAGGAAGTTGGCTTCAGACGACCCGGCGGTGACCATGATCTGTTCCGGGTCAATCCCGGGATAAAGCCGGGCGATGTTTTCCCGCAGCCGCGGGGTGCCGTTGGTCTGGGTATAACCGATGTCCACCGCGGCCAGCTCTTCCAGCTCGCCGGGCAGCAACAGTTCTTTCAGGTTCAGAGGGTGGACCCCGCTTTCCGACAGGTTGTAGTCGACCACGTTTTCCCAGAGCGACTGCATTCTTTCCATCTTGAAGATTTCAATTTTCACGGCGCTATCCTTTTATTTAATATTATCAGATTTCTACCTTGAACAGGCCCTTTAGAGCCAGGCCCAGGATGATGGAGAGGAGAAAGTAGGCCACCAGCCAGTGAAAACCTATCCCCAGTAGCTTCAGCCTTTGCGGCTCGAAGCGGAGTTCAATCTGCTTGAGCAGGGAATCGGCCGGAAGCGGTCTTTCTCCCGGGTAGAGAAGCTCCTGCCAGAGGTTCCTCTTCACTCTGACGGTTGAGACCCTGAGAAGCCGGCCCTTCCCGGCCGGAACGATTTTCTGGTACCTTTCGCCGTTGACCTGGATGACCAGGGGGTCGTCAACCGGGCCGGTTACCTTCAACCGCCAGGCTACCTCGGCCTCGTCGATTATCCTGACTGGCGGAGTTTCCACCACCAGCCCCTCGGGCGTTTCCAGGTCCAGTCTCAACCTTTCCAGGTCCATGGTCTTTATAAACCGGGCCTTCAGCAGAAAAGTTTCACCCGGGGCCGGCGGGCGCGAGGTAAACCACAGGTTGAGCTGGGCCAGGATCAGGAAAATGGGCACTATCATGACCAGCAGCGGTTTGAGGTTGTACAGCAGGTACTGCAGGTTGGCCGCGAGCAGTTCTTTCTGGCTTCCGAGCTGGGTCCTGAGGTCAGTCTGGTAAAGCCTGATTTCGAGCAGGTTGGCCTTGATGCGATTTTTCACCCGCCTGATTCCCTCCTGGTTGGAGGTTTTCTTGTAGATGAACAGCATCAGCAGTGCGGTCAGAAGGGAAATAGCCAGCATGGCCACCCAGGGATTGAGGGAAGAAAAGGGCAGAAAGATGAGGTTGAATAAACTTCCGACTGCTCTGTTCAGCCACCAGACCATGGGTTTGGGGTTCCGCCGGACTCAGGAGATATAGCCCAGGCCCTTGAGCCTCTTCTTGATTTCTTCCTCGGAATCGGCCCCTTCGAACTTGGCCACTTCCTTTTCCAGCAGGTGAACGATGAACTCTTCGGTTGAGCTGTAGCCGGCAGCCTCGGCGATCTTTTCAATCTTTTCGTACAGGTCTTTTTCCAGCTTGACCTTGGCCTTGCCCATTTTTAATCTCCTTTTCTATACTTCAGCCGGGCTCAGAATAACGGCCGGCCGGTGATTTCAGGTGGAATTTTAACCCCGAACAGCGTCAGAATGCCAGCGGTCACGTCTTCCAGGGCCGGTTGCTCCAGCCGGGCCGGCCGGCTGGCCAGCAACACTCCCGGGATCAGGTCGGGAGCTGTCATGTGGTCGCCGCTCCATTTCTGGGGATTGTCTTCGATGAGCTCTCTCGGGAAACTGCCCAGGGGCGAGTTCCAGGAGATGCGGTAATTACGATTAAAACCAAGGATTATATCCGGGGCCTCGGGTAGATAGGCCCCGCTGTAAACTTCGGAGGTCAGGTAAGCTTTGAGGATGACTTTTTCCCCGGTCAGGGGGTCGGTGACCTGTTCCAGCTTGTGGGCCAGTTCCCGGAGCAGTGGCTCCTTTTCTTCCGGCCGGACCAGGCCCTGGGCTTCCCGGCCCTTGAGGTTCAGGTACAGGGCGTTGAGTCCGACACCGTAGGCCCTGGTCCTCGACCAGTCGGTTGCCTGAAATAAAGACACTTCTTCCGGCCTGGTTCCCGGGCGAAGCACGTGGTAACCGTTTCTCAGGAGCCAGGTGTTGAGGTTAAAACCGCGCCGGAAGGGACAGAAGCCGTGGTCGGACATGACCACGATGACCGTGTTCCGGTCCACCTTCTCCATCGCCAGCTGCAGGGCCCGGTCCATCTGGCGGTAGGTCTGCTCGATGACCTGGCCGAACTCGGCCGCCAGCTTCTCGTTGTAGGCCGGGTGGTTGCGGTCTATCAGGCGAAAGAACATGTGCTGGCGCTGGTCGGCGTTGGAAAAATAATAGAAGAGAAGGCCCGAGCGGAAGTTCCTGAGCTCCTCTTCCAGCATGGCCATGGATTCCTGGTAGACGATTTCATCCTGGGCCAGGAACTCCTTTTCGTCCAGGACATCGTTTTCCAGGGCGGCGGTATCGGCCGGCAGTCCCTTGGTGAAGAACGGCCCGAACTTTCTGGCCAGCTCCCGGGAATAACTTTCCGGGGTGCTCAGCGGCAGGGCCGGGTCAGATGGATCGATGTTTATCGGGCTGACGTAGAGCTTGAATTTCGGCCGGACTTCCTTGAGGTAAAACATGCAGATTCCGCTGACGCCCTGGGTTGGAATAAAATCAAACCTGATTTTCTTCCAGCCGCTCCATTCTTTTTCCCTCAGGATAAACTCCTGGTCCTGGTAGGCAATCTTGGCCACCGGGTTGACCGGGTCGATAAAAACCTTGAAGTCGACAAAGGTTTCCGGGTTGCCCCGCTGGAAGGGGTTGTTGGGTCCCGGGATCCGGGCTTCCACCCGGTTGCCGATGACGTAGACATCGTGTACCCGGCCGCCCCCTCCGTATTCTTCGGTAACGGTCTTGTATTCGTTGGTGTAATAGTTGAAAAGTCCGTAATAGCCCTTGAGGTCGGGGGTACCCATGCCGGAAAAAGTGCGTTGCTTGGTTTCAACCGGCGGGTAATTGGAAGGAATCTTGAACACGGTGGCCGGGATGTCGTAATCTTCCAGGATCTGCCAGAAAGCCCGTCCCCGGCGCAGGTTTCTGATTTCCCCGCCCGAGAGCGGAATGTTCAGCTTGCCCAGCCTGAGGTTATGCCTGGCCGGCAGGCTCTCGGAAGCGGAAAACACCGGCAGGTAGGTCCTGGGGTCGCGGTGGACAAAATCAAAAATGCCATGGCCGCCGGGATTGGTCCCTGTGATGAAATTGGCCCAGGCCACCGGGCTCTGTGGCGGGACGCTCGAACCAAGCGGACGGTAGGTTCCCGAGGCGGCCAGCTTCTGGAAATGGGGGAGCTTGCCCTCCTGGAGGAAGCGGTCGAGGAGAACGGTATCCAGGCCGTCCATGCCCAGGACCAGTACCTTCAGCCCGGTTTCTTTCCGACCGGCAGTCCGAAGGAAAGCCTGGCCAGGAGCAAGAAGAAGTCCGGCCGATGTACCCAGGACCAGCTGCAGGAACTCCCGTCGTTTGAGGGCCTCTTCATTTTTTCTTCCGGACATCGGAGCCTGCCTTTTTCTGAACGTTTTCTCCATTTTCTTTTTTTATTTTACCCGAATCTTCCGGAAGAAGCGACCGGCCATCCAGGTAGGCCGGCAGCGGAACCCCGAACAGCTGGAGGACGGTCGGGGCTATGTCCATGATGCTGGCCTCCCGGGCGTCCAGCTTCAGGTTGCTGAACAGCACTCCGGGAACCAGGGCCGGGTCCAGGCAGTGGTCGGCCGACCAGGCCTTACGATTGTCCTCGATGACAGTCCGGTTGACCTTGCCCACCACCGAGTCCCAGGAAGCCCGGTAACCCTGGTTGTAGGCCACGATCAGGTCGGGAGCGTTATCCCGGTAGGGCCCATGGTAAATCTTTTCAGAATCAATCAGCCGGTTGATGGCCACCGAGCCCTTTTCCGGGTCTTTAAGCCCGGAGAGTTTTTCCATGAGCTCCTGCTTGAGGCGCCGGCTTTCTTCTCCCGGCTCAACGATTCCCTGGGCCTCGCGACCGCGGAGGTTGAGGTAGATTCCGGCCAGGCCCAGGGCATAGGCCCTGGTCCGGCTCCAGTCAACCTGGCGGAACCATTCCTCGCTTTCGCTGGCCCCTTCCTTGAGATGAAGGTAGCCATTCAGGTATAGCCAGGAGTTCAGGTTGACCCCGCGGCGGAAAGCCTTGAAGCCATGGTCGGACATGACGAACAGGCAGCTTTTGTCGTCCAGGCTGTTCAGGACCCGGCCGACCAGCGTGTCCATTTTCTGGTAGAGTTCTTCCAGCACCCGGGAGCCGTCTTCCAGCCTGGCCGTTGGCTGGTAGGCTGGATGGCTTTTATCGAGGTAGCGCCAGAACATGTGCTGGATGCTATCGGTGGTTTCAAAAACACAGGCCAGGAGCCCGCGGCGGGTTTTCTTCAGGCCGTTGAAGAAAATTTTTTCCCAGTCCTCGTGGAAGGAATAAGCCAGTTCCAGGAAAGCCTTTTCCGGAAGTACTCCCTCGTTGAGGGCCCAGGTGTCGTTGGCCTCGCCCAGGGTGACGTAGCTGCCGAATAGCCTGGCCAGGTAGGGCGCATAAATAAAAGGATGGGAAATGGGCAGGGCCGGCTTTTCCGGGTCGATGTTGAGCGGAGTGACGTAGAGTTCAAAGTGCGGTTTTAGGTTCAGCAGGTAGAACCGGGCGATGCCCCGGATTTTCATTCCCGGCCCGGCCGGGAAGCTGAGCCTGACCCAGGGCGAAAAAACGCCCTTCTTCAGTTCGAAACGCTGGCCCGAGACTTCCACCAGGGCCGAGTCCTGCTCGTAGTTGAGTTTTATGGTCATCGGCAGCCGAATTTCTTCCGGCTTTTTTAGAAGGGAATTTTCGGGGCCACCCAGGTAGGTCCTGACCACCTGGCCTTCCACCGTGACCAGCTGGCTTTCTCCACCCTCTTTTTTCTCCAGGCGGGCCGGGTTGCTGGTATAAAAAAGGAAGGTGCCCTGGCTGCCTTTAAGGTCGGGCAGGCACATCCCCGACAGCAGGTGCCCGGCGAATTTCTCCGGGGGGAAGGTGATGGGCACCCGGAGCACGGTGGAAAAAATGCCCTGCTGGCCGAGGATTTTCCAGAAGGGCTGGCTTCGGCGCAGCAGTTTTATTTCCGGCCGGCCCAGGGGTATCCGGTACCGGCCCAGCGGTATAAACCGGCGCGGCGGTCCTATCCGGGCCGAGGACAGGTCCGGCAGGTAATTCTTCGGGTTGCGGCTTAAAAAATCGAAGATGTTGTGTTTTGATGGTTCGCAGCCGGTCATGAAGGAAGACCAGGCCACGGGGGAAATGGCCGGGGTGGTCGTCTGCAGGGGTCGGTAGGTTCCCTCTTTTTTTAGCCGGCTGAGGTTGGGCAGCTTGCCCTCGGCCATGAACTTTTCGGCCAGCACCGGGTCCATCCCGTCAAAGCCGAGGATGATGACCCGGTCGACCCGGCTGTGGCGGTAGGCCTTCTGACCCCGGAGCAGGCGGAGCAATAGCCGGAAGGGCCAGCTCAGCAAGGAGAAAAAGGCCAGGAAAAAGGTCAGGAAGAAAACCAGGAAGGATGAGAGGAAAGCAAATCCGGCTCCCGGCCCGATATAAGCTGCGGCGCTGACGGTCAGGCTGAGGAGCAGAAAGAAGAATAGCCGGTAATTCAGGACAGGCCCTGGCCGACGGTTCGGGTAGGAGTTTTCACCGCTTGCGGCTTTCATTTAATCTTTTTGACGATGAGTCCGGCCAGGTCCTCGATGGCCAGGTCGGGTCCGTGTTCTTCCATCGACCAGAAGAAAGCGTCGTCCCAGGTGTGCATTCCCTGCAGGTGGCTGCGCCCGAACACTTCTTTCTTACGGATGGAACCCTTCAGGTCGAAACCGGGCTCGGATACCACCACCAGGTCCGGGCCGCGGGAAGTATATTTACCGTCGTAAATTTCCTCGGCTTTGAAAACATGGCGGATAACTTTCCGGCCCTCGTATTCCAGCTTGAGCAGTTTCTCGGCAATTTCCTGCTTGAGTTCCTTCTTGTCCGACCGATCCACCCGCCCCCGGGGAAATTTTTTCTTCAGGTTGAGGTAGATGCGGTTGGGGTCGAGGGCAAAGGCCACCGTCCGGTTGGAAATGTCGTTAAGGGTCCTGGGTTCGGGAGTGTTAAAGGACAGGTAGCCGTTCCGGGCCAGCCAGGCGTTGAGGTAGACTTCCTGGACGATGCCGGTAAAACCGTGGTCGGACAGCAGGAAAAGGTTTTCCTCGCTCTCGTTCATCTTCTTGAAGGTGTTGAGGATCTTGGCGATGATGCGGTCAATCTGCTGGTAGAAGTCCAGGAAGGCCTGGTGGTAGGGATGGTCCTTGTGCTCGTAGGCCGACCACAGGAAGTGGTGCAGCCGGTCGGTGCAGGTGATGACAAACTGGAAATAGTCCCAGTCCTGTTCCCAGAAATAGTTCAGGGCCTTCTGGTGGCTGGCCATGGTCTTGGAAATTTCCTGCCAGAGAACCGAGGGGTTGTCGGCCACCTTGCCCGAGTCCACGTCTATCTGGTAGCCCATCTGCTCCAGGGCGGTGAAGTAGCTCTGGGGGAAGACCGAACGGGACAGGTCGACGGCCACGAAGCCGGAAACCAGGACCCCGTTTATCCTCCGGGCCGGGTAGGTGGAGGGCTGGTTGATGACGATGCTCTTCAGGCCGCGACTTCCCAGCCGGTCCCAGATGGTTTCGGCCTTGACGTCCAGGAAATTGGGCAGCCTGATTTCGTAGGTCCCGGGCTTGAAGTCGGTGAAGCCGAAGATGCCGTGGCTGCCCGGGTTGGTCCCGGTCATGAAGTTGGTCCAGGAAACGGCTGATATCTCGGGCAGGCTGGCCTTCATCCGGTGCAGGTGGCCGATGTCCAGCAGGCGGGCCACGGTGCTCATCACCCCGGACTTGGCCAGCTCCAGGAGCATGGAGTGGGGGACACCGTCCAGCCCGATAACGCAGATTTTTCGGCGGGGTTTCTGTTTTCTGATTATGGCCATTTACCCGATTATTATAACATCAGGCGGCCGGCTGTCAATTTTTTCCGGGCAAAAGACCGGCTATCTAATTGATAAACAATGAATTGTGGGCGGCCCCGGAATTTCAGTGCGCTTCCTGGCCGCCGGCCTTGAGGACCTGTTCCAGGAACATCTCCTCCGGCACCGCCCCTTCCAGGCTCAGGCTGTCGTTGAAGATGGTCTTGGGAACGCCGAACACCTCGTACTTCTGGGTAAGTTCAGGAAATTCAGTGGCTTCGACCATGGCCGCCCTGACCAGGGGAGATTCCAGGGCCATCTGGTGGCCCAGGCGGACGGCCACCGGGCAGTAGGGGCAGGTGGGAGTGACAAAAACCTGGATGTTGACCTCTTTATCGAGCTTCTTAAGGGCAGTCTTGGTTTCCTCTGATAACTCGGTTTCGCCCCGGCTGACGTCCACGATGGCCTCCAGCAGGCTCATGAACTCGTAGCCCGAGGGTATCCCGAAGAAGCGGATGCCGGCATCCTTTTCGCCCATGACCACGATGGCCGGCACCTTGTCCACCTGGAACTCGGCCGCCCGGGCCGGTTCCTTCTCAAAATCGTACACGGTCAGCTTGATTTTATCGGTCAGACCGGCCAGCTCTTCCAGCAGCTGCTTGGTTTCCGGGCAGAAACCGCAGTCTTCCTGGACCTCGCGCCCGGGCACGATCAGCGGGCTCTTTTCCTTCTGGAAATAGACCAGGTTAACCGGGTTCCGAAGCTCGGCCTCGAATTTTTTCCGGGTAAAATCCCTGACTTCTTCGTTAAGAAGTTGCATGTTCGCTCTCCTTTTCTCTTTTTGTTATCGGGATGTTAATTCCTACTATTCCTATAAGTTTAATATAGATTCTGAAAAGAATCAAGGCCCAGCCTCGGCCGGCCGGATTGACAACTACCGGGGAATGGGCTTAAATTAAACTTCTTTTCAATCTTACGCCTGCGGGCGGCGAAAGTAAAATGGAAAAATTATTCCGCTACCTGGAAAGGGAATACCGGAAGAAAACGGCGAAAAGCGCCGCTCTGTTCCGCCGGGCTTCCCGGGTCATGGTCCGCGGGGGCAGCCATTCCCTCCGGCTGTGGAAACCCTATCCCTTCTTTCCGGTCTCGGCCGCCGGGGCGGAAGTCAGCGACGTTGACGGAAACCGCTACCTTGATTACTGGCAGGGACATTACGCCAACATCCTGGGTCATAACCCCGAGGTCATCCGCCGGGCAGTGGAGCCCCATTTCCAGCACGGCACCTTTCATACCGGTTTCGAGACCCTGTCCCAGGTGGAGCTGGCCGAAAGGCTGCTGGCCAGCCTGGGCCGCCGGGGGCTTAAAGTCCGCTTTACCACTTCCGGGACCCTGGCCTCCACCTACGCCGTGATGCTGGCCATGGGCTACACCGGCCGCCAGCGCGTCCTCAAGGTCGGCGGTGGCTGGCACGGGGCCTCTCCCTACCTGCTCAAAGGGGTGAAGTTTCAGCCCGGAGCCGGATTCCGGGCCGCGGATTCGGCCGGGGTGCCCCCCGAGTTCAGCCGCCAGGTGCTCATCACCAGGTTCAACGACTGCCAGCACCTGTCGGATGTTTTCCAGAAGCACGGCCGGAAGCTGGCCGCCTTCATCCTGGAACCCTTTATCGGTGTCGGGGGGTTCCTGTTCTGCTCCCGCCAGTACCTGGAGCTGGCCCGGCAGCTTTGCGACCGCTACGGGGTGGTCCTGATTTTCGACGAAATCATCTCCGGTTTCAGGTTCTGCGCCTCGGGCCTGCAGAAGCTCTACGGCCTTTCACCCGATATTTCTCTTTTTGGCAAGTTAATCGGCGGCGGGCAGGCGGTGGCGGCCGTGGTCGGTAAAGCCGAGATCATGGAAGGCTGTGAACCGTCGGGCCTGAAACACAGGCGTGTCCACTTTGAGGGCGGCACCTTTTCCTCTCACGAAGAATACATGAGGGCCGGCCTGGCCATGCTGGATTACCTGGAAAAGAACCAGCACCGGGTTTATCCTTACCTCGGGCAGCAAGCCGAAAAGCTCAGGCGCGGCATAGAAAGGGTTTTCCGGGAAGAGGGACTGGAGGCCGTCTGCACCGGCGACGGCCACGAGCTGGTACCGGACTCGTCCTTTTTCATGGTCAACTTTCCGAGGAAAAAAATCGACTACCGCCAGCCCGAAGACCTCTGGAACCCGGAACGTTCAAACGTTACCCTGAGGGAGGAAGTCCTGAAACTGGCCCTGCTCCTTAACGGGGTCCACGTGGTTCACGGCGGGGGCTGCCTGTCGACCGCTCACACCCCGGAGGACGTCGACCGGACCATCCAGGCCTATGCCGAGGCCGCCCGCATTTTCAGGCGGTTCTTATAATTTTTAATCCGACCCGACTTAATTCCCGCCACGGCAGCCCGACGCGACGGTGATTATTTTCTGAAGACGGGAGTTGGCCTGGTTCAGGCCCCGGGCAAATTCAACCTTGGCCCGCACCAGGTTTTCGAGTGCGGTCAGTCAAGGCAGGAATGATAGGAGGGAATTCAGACCACATAACCCGGCAGAAAAGGTTGGTTTTTCCCGGTCTTCATTCATGTTCAGGTTTCCCTCATCAGGAATTCATATTTTCCTGATTCCACCCAGAAGACCGGTTCCCGGTTCAGTTCGGCCAGGGTCACTCCCAGCCGCGGGTCTTCGGCCACGAATTCGTCTTTCTCCCAGAGCAGCAGGCCCGATTCTTTGATCAGGTAATCACGCCAGAGGCGGGGCAAGGTTAGCCGGGCCCTGGTCCCGACCGGAACCGTCAGTTTTAGCTTAAACTCGGATTCCCTTTTCTCCCAGTCAACCGCTATTTCACCCTGGATGGTGACCAGACGACATCGAACTTCATCCAGCCCGGGATAAGGTTTAACCTCGAATACTTTCCAGCCGGGTTCTATCGGTTGCAGCCCGGCCAATCCCCGGTAGAACCAGGCGTCCGCGCTGCCGAACATGGCATGGTTGTGCGAGTTCATGCCCTGGCCGGTGAGCTTTTCCCATCTTTCCCAGAGACTGGTGGCGCCTTCCCTGACCATGTAGCCCCAGCCGGGATAGGAATCCTGGAGGATTATCTTCAGGGCCACGTCCGGCAGCCCGAATTTTTCCAGCACCTCAAACAGAAAGCGGGTTCCGATTACCCCGGTGTCGGGGTGATAATCGTGCCGGATGACCAGCGATTCCAGCAGGGCTTTAAGCACGTTTTCTTTTGCCTCTTCGGGAACCAGGTCCAGGAGGAGCGGCAGCAGGTTGGCCGTCTGGTCCGGGAAGCGGTCTGCCGGCCCCTGTCGCAGGGCTTTGTATTGCCTTTCTTGAAGGTAAGCCCGGTTGAAAGCCGCCTTGATCTGCCCGGCCAGCTCCTGGTATTGCCTGGATTCTTCCTTCCTTCCCACCAGCTCGCAGATGCTGGCAAAAATCTGCACGTCGTGATAGTAGAACCAGGTGGCCACCAGGTCCAGCGGGGTTTTCTTGGGCACCATGCCCCCCGGCTGGCACCAGTCGCCGTATTTGCCCAGGCCGAGCTGCAGGTTTCCGGTGGCTTTCTGCCTAAGAAAATCTGTGTAATTCTTCAGGCCCTGATAATGCTTGCGCAGGATGTCCCGGTCTCCGTAAAAATGGTAGAGGTGCCAGCACAGGCTGATGTAGGCCGAGCCCCAGGCCGGGTCGGCCGGATAAACGGCCGGGTTGTAGGGGGGCACGAAATCGGGCAGGCTGCCATCCTCTCTCTGCGCCTGCCTGATTAAGTTCAGGAAATGGGTGTAGAAGGCGGCCAGGTCAAAATTGTAAGAAGCGGCCTCGGCCGTGGCCAGGACGTCTCCCAGCCAGCCGTGGCGTTCGTCGCGCTGGGGACAGTCGGTGGGAATGCTCATCAGGTTGGAACGAAAGCTGGTGAGGCAGCAAGCGTGAATTCTGTTCAGCAGTTCGCTTGACGACTCAAACTGCCCGCTTCTCTCGACGTCGCTGTGGATGAAGCAGGCCTCCAGGGTATCCTCGTCCGGAGTCCCCGGGAAGCCGTCCAGTTCCACGTAGCGAAAGCCGTGGTAGGTGAAGTGCGGCTCGTAGACCTCGAGCCTGTCGCCCTTCAGGATGTAAACGTCGGTGGCCCTGGCCCGGTCGCAGGTGGCCTGGTTCAGGCTGCCGTCGGGGTGGAGGAGCTCGCCGTAGCGGAGCTGAACCTGGGTTCCGGCCGGGCCGCTGACCCGCAGCCTGGCCCAGCCGGAGATATTCTTCCCGAAATCAAAAATATACCGGCCTTCGCCCGCCGGCCTGATGCTGACCGGCTTCAGTCGGTCGGTAATTCTTATGGGCGGAATGTTCTGGGCAGCCAGGGCCGGACCGGAAACGGTCACCGCCTTCTGCCAGCCGGAGTCGTCGAAACCCGGCTCGGCCCAGCCCGGCTGTTCCAGGCGGGCGTCATAATTTTCGCCGAAATAGATGCCGTTTTCCCTGACCGGGCCGCCGGAAACTCGCCAGCTCTCGTCGCTGGTGATGATGTCCAGGCCACCCTTTTCGTAGTAGATTTCCAGCCGGCAGAGCAACCGCGGCTGGCCGTAGCCATACTTCTGGATGTGGCGGCCGTTGCCGAGAACAACTCCCACCGCATTCTGTTCCCGGACCAGGTCGGTGACCTCGTAGGCCGAGTACAGGGCGACCTTGTTATAATCCGACCAGCCCGGGTCCAGCACCCGGTCGCCGATTCTCTGCCCGTTAAAAAACAGGCGGTAATGCCCGAGCCCGCTGATGTAAATCATGGCCCGGGTGGCCCGGCCCCGGCTCTTGAATTCCTTCCTGAGGTAGATTCCCAGGCACTGGATGTCCGGTTCTTCGCTCTGTCCCAGCAGGACCGTTGTTGGCCCGGTATAGGTCTCGGGCTCTTCCATGGTAATCCAGCTGGCCCGCAATTTTGAGGTGCCCATGAAACCGGTGCCAAAGACGGCGATGTCGCTGTAGGGGCTGACCTGCCCGGAGATGTTCCACCAGCGGACTCTCCAGTAGTAGTTCTGGCAGCTCAGCAGTTCCTCGCCGCCGTAGGGAATGTGGGTGCACTCCTGGCTGCTGACCTGTCCGCTGTCCCAGAAATCGCCTACCTCCTTTTCGCAGAATTCCCTCTCCGAGGAGACGATGATCTGGTAGGCGGTCTGCTGGTCGCCCCGGAAATCGCTCCTGAGTTTCCAGAAGAACCGTGGTCTGGGGATATCGATGAGCTCTGGTTCCCTGAGGTACTCTACCCTCAGGTCAAAAGGGGGATGAATCGGCATTCTCAACTCCTGAATATGAAGTTTTCAGGCCGGGCCTCCTGGAACCGGCTTGAAAATTTTGTCTAATTTTGGTCATCACTTTTTTTCTCCAGTTTACATGGCCTGGACCAGGAAATAGTCCGGGACCTCCAGGCCGTAGTCTTCGGGGTTGATTTCCTTGACAATGGTCCGCCTGAATTTCCTGGACTGGGGGTCGACCTCGGTCAGGTCCACCACCTCGCCGTCGACTTTTTGACCCTGGCTGTCGACGATTATTTTAACCCTGGGCCGCAGCAGGAACCTGGCCTCCTGGTTGTTTTCCACCACCAGGCCGACCTCACCGGTGTTTAGCAGCACCAGGCTGCCCACCGGGAAGATGCCCATCATCTGGACAAAGGTCTTGAGGATAACCGGGTTGAACTCGCTGCCGATATTCTCCAGCATCAGGCTCAGGGCTTCCGAGCGGGTGAAGGTCTTCTTGCGGTAGACCCGCTTGGTGGTGATGGCGTCGAAGAAGTCGCAGACCTTGACGATGCGGCTGTAGAGGTTGACGTCACTTTTTATTTTTAACCGGGGATAACCGGTCAGGTCTTCTTTGATGTGGTGCTCCATGGCCACGTGGATGGCACTCACCGGTAGCCGCCGGAACTCTCGCAGCTGGACCAGCTTTTCCGCGCCCTGGTGGGGATGGAGTTCCATGATCTTTCTTTCGTCATCAGTCAATTGGCCCGGCTTGTTGAGAATCTCCAGCGGGGTGTCGATCTTGCCCAGGTCGTGGAAGAAGGCGGCCAGCCCCAGGTCCACCAGCTCGGCCCTGGACAGCCCCAGCCGCCGGCCCAGGGCCACGGCCAGCAGGCTGACGTTGACCGAGTGGTTCAGGGTGTACTCGTCGTGGTTCTTGATGGTGGTCAGGCCCAGCAGGAAAGACTCGTTGTCAACCAGATGGTTGAAGATGGACTGGATCAGGCGGCGGGTGGTGTTGAGCCTGATCTGCTCGTTTTCCTTGTTCCTCTCCGACACCTCCCGCAGGTGCAGGATGCTGAGGAAGAAGAGACGGGCGGCGCTTCGCTCCGGGCTGGGCAGTTTTTCCGAGGCCTCCAGCTTCTCCAGCCGGATCCGCTCCACGTTCTGCTGGACCAGCTCGTTGACTATGTCTTCAAAAGGGGTGGTCGAGGTCCGCTTCTGGCCGAGGATGTTGACTGCCCGGAGAAGTTCCTCCCGGGAAACCTCTGGTTCAATGGTCAGCAGCCCGATTTCCCGCTTGCGGAACTCCTCCAGCAGAAACTTGAAGATGGGGTAGTTGGCCAGGGAAAACTTCAGCCGGGACTGGTTGAAAAAGATGGATTCCCGCTTGATCTTGAAGTTTATTTCCGGGGCCGCCTCTTTCAATTCCCGCAGGTTCTGGTACAACAGGTCTGTCTGTTCCTGGAGCAGCTCGTTGTTCTCGGCGTACAGCCTGAGAATCTTGAAAACGATGTAAAACCTGATCAGGAAATTGATGGCCAGCTTCTGCTGTTTCGGGCTGACAGGCTGTTTTGTTTCGGGTTGCAGCGTATCCTCGCTCATGTCCTGTCTCGCTTTTCTCCATCCAGGGTTAACCTGACCAGGGCCTGGCTGGCCGCTTCCCGCACCCGGCGGTTTAAGAACTTTTCTCCCCGGCGCAGCAGTTCCACGGCTTCAGGGCTGCGGTTGGCTTCCAGGCCGGCCACGGCGCACAGCCTCAGTTCCGTGGCCGAGGGCCACCAGGATTTCTTGAGGTACATCCGTCGCAGAAAGTTAAAGGCCTCGGGGTTCCGGCTCCGGCCGAGAAACTCGAACAGGGCCTTTTTCTCTTCGAAGGGCTTTTGCCGGAAGGCCCGGCTACCGGTCTCCTTCATCAACTGGGCCAGGCGGCTCGAATCGCCCAGGTACTTCAGGCTGCCGGTGGCCTTGAGCCGGACCTCCGGGTCCCGGTCGTTCATGAAGCCCAGGAGTATCTTGTTGGCCATTTCATCCTGGAAGGTCCCCAGCGCCTCGATGGCTTTTAACTTCAAGCCCCTATCGCCGAGCGTTAAAAAATTGCTGAACTGGGGAATTATCTTCTGGCCGGGCAGGTGCTGCATCACCTCAATGACCGCGGCGGTCAGGGTCGGCTTCTGGTCGTCGATGAAAGCGGGGGCCAGGCCCGGGTTTTCCTGGAGCTTGCTCCTGACCAGGTTCCGGATATTTTCCCTGAAGTCCTGCTGGTCAATTTTCTCGTAAAGCTCGCCCAGGAAGGGCAGAGCCCTTTCCCCGAACTGCTGGAGGTAATCAAACAGGGCCGGGTAATTGAGATCGATTTTCTGGTCAACCAGTTTCCTGATTTCATCCAGGATCTGCAGGCTGCCGGCGCTGGTGGCGAAGGCCTCCAGCCCAGGGAGCTTTTCCGGCTGGTCGCCGGCAATCAGGGCTTTAAGCTCCTTAATTTTCCTGTCCAGGAGAATCGGGATCTCAAACCGGCCGGACCTGATGCTCTCCTGGTAAAAGTTGCGGAGAATGTCCAGGTTGGCCTGGTACTGCTGCGGGTCCTTTTCCAGGGCCAGGATTTCCATCATCAGGTTCAGGAATTCTTCTTCGGGGGAGAGCTGGCGGTTGCGCTCCACCAGCCGGTTGAGCAGCTCCATCTCCTCCGGGCTGAGAGCCACCAGGTCGGCCAGGCCGCCGGCGGGTTTTCCCGGGCCCGGAACGGGCTCTTCTTTTTGCGGCCGGGTTTCTCCCTCGCCCTCGGCAAAATCAAGGGTCTGCTGCCAGGTTTCCGGCAGGTCGGGAAGTTCCTGGTCCTCGAACGACTCCAGGGCCTGTTTCTCCTCGGGCCGGAGTTCCAGCTTGCCAGAGAAAATCTTCTCCCGGTTGACGTTAATCTCCACCGTCCGGCTGGCCAGTTCCTGGGGGATGATCTGCAGTCCCTTCTTGTTCAGGCTTTCGGCCCGTTCCTCCAGGATGCGGTTTTCGATGAACTCTTCCGGGGCGTAGTACTGGACGTTGGCCAGGTCTTTCAACCACAGGGCGTTGACCAGGTCGGATTCTTCCGCCGGCTTGGCCGATTCCGAGCGGACCAGGTCCAGGAACTCGCCGATTTCCTGGTCATCCATCCCCTGGTAGAGGGCCAGCACCCGGAGCCCATCCTTGTAGAAAAAGAAGGGCAGGCTCTTGCTGGAAATTTCATCCTGGTAGACCGGCTTGCCCCCGTAATAAAAAGCAAACTCGCCGATTTCCAGTTCCAGCTTCTGGAACTGCTCTAAGAATGATTTGAGCTTGGCGATAAAGTCCTGGCGGAAGTGAATGGCCGAGGCGTGGTGGGCCGGGAAAATCTTCAGGGCGGAGATGGTGTTGGCCAGGGACAGGACCACCTCCCGGGCCTTCTGGAAGGCCAGGGCCTCATACTCCTTCTCTGATAGTTCCTGGTCTCTGGTCTTATCCTCTGGAGTCATGGTCAAAATTCAGGCATAGTTTAATGCAGTACCCGAATAATAGTCAAACGGCGGCGGAAGGGCGTGGCTCAGCGCTGGCTCAGCACCTGCTCCTCGTAGTCCTTGACCTCGGCCAGCCACATGTTTTCCGGCGGGACGTTGTGATTCAGGCAGTAGTAGTCCCAGACCGCTCCCAGGGGCAGGTCGCGGGCCACCTGCCGCCAGGCCAGCTTGACCAGGCTTTCTCCGGCCAGCTCGGCCTGCTTGATTCTTTCCCAGGGCAGGAGCAGGGCCCGCAGCAGGCTGCGCAGGGTGGACCTGGCTCCCAGCACCCAGGCCCCGACCCGGTTCATCGAGGCGTCGAAGTAGTCCAGGGCCAGGTGAATTTTTTCCGGGATGGGGGAGTTGATGATTTCTTCGGCCAGGGTGTCCAGCTCATCGTTCCCGATGACCACGTGGTCGCTGTCCCAGCGCAGGCCGCGGCTGATGTGGAGGAGTAGCTCGCTGCTGACCTGGAGAATGGCCGAAAGCTTATCGGCCACCGACTCGGTCGGATGGAAGTGGCCCAGGTCCAGGCAGACCATCTTTCCTTTCTTCAGGGCATAGGCCAGGTAAAACTCATGGGAACCGACCACGAAGGCTTCGCTGCCCAGGCCGAAGAGCTTGCTTTCCAGCGAGTCCTTGAGCAGGGTCTGGGAGAACTCCAGCTCAAAGATTTCCTCCAGGGAATCGTAAAGGAGCTGGCGGTAGAGCCAGCGGTCGGAGGGAATATCCTTCAGCCCGTCCGGGATCCAGAGGTTGTGGATGGAATAGGACTTGAGTTCCCGTCCGAAAAAGGCAGCAATCTTGCGACAGCACCTGACGTGCTCGACCCAGAATTTTCTTATTTCTTTCCGGGGATGACTCAGGGTCAGGCCCGAGGCCGCCTTGGGGTGGTTGAAGCAGGTGGCATTGAAATCAAGTTTGATGTTCAGGATTTTGGCCCACTCCACCCAGCCCCGGAAATGGGCGGGCTCATACTCGTTGCGCTCGACCGGCCCGTTGAATTCCCCGTAAATGGAATGGAGGTTGACCCGGTGGCGCCCGGGAATCAGGGATAGGGCTTTTTCCAGGTCCTGGCGGAGCTCGGCCGCATTCCTGGCCCGGCCCGGGTGACGGCCGGTGACCTGCAGGCCCGAGCCCTCAAAGCTGATTTCCTGCCATTCGAACCCCTGGACATCGTCTCCCTGCCAGCAGTGCAGGCTCAGCTGAAATTTCTGCAGTTCTTCCAGGGCCTTTTCGGTGTCAATTCCCAGCTCGCCGTACTTTTCCCTGGCTTCTCGGTAACGTTTATCGACCACAGTCAGGTCCATTATCAACCCTCCTGGATGATGTTTTTTTATAATTTTAAGGTTCCGCTGTCAAGACCGGGGGAGGAGTAATCTACTTTAGCCCGGTCACCCGGAGGAAATCCTGGTAACGTTCTGACCAGAGCTCCGGCCGTTGGGGGTTGAATTCTTTTATTTCAAAAGAGTGTCTGACCACTTCTCTTATTTCCTGTCCATCGCTTACGGCTCCGGCGGCCAGGGCCTGGACCAGGACGTTGCCGGCCGAGGTGGCCTCGTCCGGGCCGGCCAGCACTCTCAGGCCGGTGGCCTCGGCCGTGAACTGGTTGAGCAGCTGGTTGCGCGAACCGCCGCCAACGAGGTGAATGGTGCTGAACTTCCGCCCCGTCAACCGAACGAGTTCTTCCACCACCAGCCGGCTCTTGAAGGCCAGGCTCTCCAGGACGGCCCGGACCGTGGTCCCGATGTCGACCGGTTCTCTCTGCCCGGTCTTCCGGGCGTAAGAGTTTATGGCTTCAACCATGTTATCGGGATGGAGAAAATCGGGGGCATCAGGGTCCAGGTAAAGGCGGAAGGGCCGGGCGGCCCGGGCCATCTCCACCAGCTGTTCATAGTTAAGGTCCCGGCTTCTGGCCCAGACCTTGCGGCACTGCTGCAGCGGCCAGAGCCCGGTGACATTCTTCAGGAAACGGATGGTCCGTCCCAGCCCGCTCTCGTTGGTGAAGTTGGCGGCAAAGGACTGCGGGGTAACCACCGGTTCCGGAAGTTCCACGCCGACCAGTGACCAGGTTCCGGAGCTGATATACAGCCAGTCTTCGCCCCGGCCCGGGGCCGCGGCCACGGCCGAGGCGGTGTCGTGGCTGGCCACCTGGACAACTTCTATGCCGGGCGCCCCGTCTTCGACCAGCCAGCCGGAAATCCTGCCCAGCCGGGTTCCGGGCTGGTTGATTTCCGGAAGTATCGTGGATGGAATTCCCATCCTTTCCAGCAGCTCCGGTATCCAGCCCCGGCTGAAGGGCGAAAGCATCTGGGAGGTGGAGGCAATGGTCAGCTCGGTCGCCTGTTTTCCGGTCAGCAGGTAATTGATGAGGTCTGGGGTGAACAGCAGCCTGCGGGCGGCCCAGATTATTCCCGGGTTTTCCTCGAGGTAGCAGTAGAGCTGGAAGAGTGAATTGAACGGCAGAAACTGGATTCCGGTCAGGCGGTAGAGTTCCTCCCCGGGAAAATTCTTAAAATATTTTTCCATGGCCTGCGGGAAGGAACGGTGGCGGTAGCAGTAGGGAAGGGACAGGAGGTTACCCCGCTCATCCAGCAGGCCAAAGTCCACGCCCCAGGTGTCCACCCCGAGGCTGGCCACTTCCAGGCCGTCCCGGCGGCAGTCCCGGAGGACTTTCCTGATTTCTTCGAAAAGGTAATAGATGTTCCAGTGGAGGCGGTTTTCCAGCAGGATGGTCTTGTTGGGAAAGCGGTGGATTTCTTTTAACTCCAGCCGGCCAGCCTGCAGCCGGCCCAGCATGGCCCGGCCGCTTTCCGCTCCCAGGTCAAAAGCCAGGAAGTTATGAGTGCCCATGAAATTGCCTTTCAATTTTTTTCAAGACCTAATTTTAACCGCATTGGCCCGGAATAATCCAGACTCAGGTTTCAAATTCATGCGGCCCGGGTAAGATCGGCTTCTACTTCTGAGCCCCTGGCTGTCTGGACTCTGAATCCGGCTCTTGATGGTAGCCTGACCCGGGCGCCTCTGCTCTGAACTGGAAGGTGTTGTCTGAAAAGTATTCCCGCGCAGAGGAAAGTGAGAATAATAATGAAAAATGGTGCATTGCGGCCACGATTTTTTGAAACCTCATCCCGGATGGTTTATATTAAAGAGCGGGAGCGAGAGATGAGAATTGTCCAAGAAGTAATTACCATATCAACCCGCGGGCACAATGATATCCAGGACCTGACCCCGGAAGTGGAGCGCAGGCTTGAGGCCAGTGGCCTGAAGGAAGGACAGGCCCTGGTTTTTGTCCAGGGCTCGACGGCTGGGGTCACCACCATGGAATATGAGCCCGGGCTGGTCCAGGACCTGCCGGAACTCCTGGAAAAACTGGTGCCATCGAGCCGCAGCTACCATCACGATGAAACCTGGGGCGATGCCAACGGCTTTTCCCACCTGCGGGCTTCGCTCCTCGGGCCCTCGCTCATGGTGCCCTTTGCCGGGGGCCGGTTGCAGCTGGGCACCTGGCAGCAGATCGTCCTGGTTGATTTTGACAACCGGCCGAGGAGCAGGTATGTCCTTCTGCAGTTCGTGGGAGAATAGCCGCGGCTAAAAAATTTGCTCCGGGCCCGTCCGCGGGGATGATAATCCCGGCCGATGGAGTATAATTAGGTAAGCCAGAAAGAGAAGAGCCACGATGGATATAAATGACCTCAGGGAATCGCTAAGGAAGAAGGCCAGGGGCCAGTCTCCGGATAAGGTCAAGGCCATCTGGCAGGAGCTCAATTCCCGGCAAAACCTGACCACGCGGGAGAAACTGGAAAAGCTGCTGGAAATTTCCAGGAAGCAGAAGAAAGAACCGGAAGGGAAGACCATCCTGCCCGGGGAACGGCCAGGCCGGGGGGGAAGCGGCCAGCCGTTTCTCATCCTGGAAAACTCTTACCACCTCGGGGCCCGTTATGGACAGATTCCGCTGTCGCTGGGCCTGAATATTCCCGGCCAGGTCCTGGCCGTCCTGGCCAGGGACCGGGAATTTGAAAGCCTGTCACTGTCCGGGGCAGTCTTTATCGACCTGGAGACCACCGGGCTGGCCGGCGGCACCGGGACCGTGCCCTTCCTGGTCGGCCTGGGCTTTTTCGAGAATGATAACCTGAAGATAGTCCAGTATTTCCTGAACGACCTGGCGGCCGAGGGCCGGATGCTGGAAGACCTGAGGCAACTCCTGGAAGAAAAAAAATTCACCTCGGTCGTTTCCTACAACGGCAAGGGCTTTGACCTGCCCCTCCTGGAGACCCGGTTTACCCTGAACCGGATGCGGCTGGTCCTGACAGGCCTGCCCCACCTCGATTTCCTGTACACGGCCCGGCACCTTTGGAAGCACAGGTATGAAAGCTGCCGCCTGTACGAGCTGGCCCTTAACCACCTGGGGGTGGACCGGGCCGAGGACATCCCCTCCGAGGAGATTCCCTGGCGGTATTTTCAATACCTGAGGACCGGGGACTTCTCGCTGGTCGAACCGATTTTCTACCACAACCAGGAAGACCTGATGTCTCTCTACGGAGTGGTGGTGGCCGGCTCCCTGCTGGTGGCCCGAACCCTGGAACAGGACGAGGTGGACATCGAGGCTACCGAGCTACTGGGGGTGGGTAAGATCCTGGAGCGGGCCGGCCAGGTGGAAAGGTCAATCGCCTACTATGAAAAGGCCCTGGATAAAAACCTGCCGGAGCCGGTCTCGGCCAGGGTCCGGAAAAACCTGGCCCAGTATTTCAAGCGACAGAAGAAATGGGAGAAATCGATCGAGCTCTGGCAGCACCTTATGGAAAACAGCGAGGACCTGGAGTGCTTCCGGGAGCTGGCCATCTACTATGAACATCACCGGAAAGACCCGGAGGAGGCCCTGAAGTATGCCCTGGACGGGCTGGCCCTGTCCCGGGGACGCGACTTAAAGTACGAGCAAGACTTCGAAAAAAGGGTGAATCGCCTTAACCATAAGGTCAGCAGGCTGAAGTCCACCAAGCCAGGCAGGCCCTGAGCCCGGCCGGTTCTGGAAAGAAAGGGGCTGTGCAGTGGCGGGCCTGGCCGGGAAGAGGCAGCGCGGCCGACCGGTCAGGGCTTCACCCGGCTTAGTGCTGATTAAGGAGGCTGGCGGTGCGAGCCATGGTCGTTTCGGGGTTCAAGCCCGTTGAAGAAAACCCGCTGGAGCTACGGGAAGTGGCCAGCCCGGTTCCGGGTCCCAACGAAATCCTGATAAAGGTAAATTACTGCGGCGTCTGCCATACCGACCTGCACACGGTAGAAGGGGAGCTGCGCTCGGTGTCGCTGCCGAGAATTCCCGGGCACCAGGTGGTCGGGGTGGTGGAGCAAAAGGGCGAAGGGGCCGAACTTTTCAGGAAGGGAGACCGGGTTGGGGTGGCCTGGTTGTACAGCGCCTGCGGCCACTGCGACTTCTGTCGCCGCGGGCTGGAGAACCTCTGCCTGGAAGCCAGGTTTACCGGCTACCAGGTTGACGGTGGTTACGCCGAATACCTGGTTGCTCCCGAAAGCTTTGCCTACGAGCTGCCCGAGAATTTTCCCGACGAGCAGGCCGCCCCGCTGCTCTGTGCCGGGATCATCGGCTACCGGGCCCTTCGGTTGAGCCGGGTCAAGCCCGGGCAGAAACTGGGGCTGTTCGGCTTCGGGGCCTCGGCCCACGTGACCATCCAGGTGGCCAGGCACTGGCACTGCCGGGTTTACGTTTTTTCGCGAAGCCCGCAGCACCGGCAGCACGCCCTGGAGCTGGGAGCCTGCTGGGCCGGTCAACCCGATGAGCTGCCTCCTGAGAAGCTTGATTCGGCCATCGTTTTCGCCCCGGCCGGAGAGGTGGCCCGCCTGGCCCTCAGGGCAGTGGACCGCGGCGGGACCGTGGCCCTGGCCGGAATATACATGAGCCCCATTCCGCAGATTGATTACGAAAACGAGCTCTACCACGAAAAATGCCTGAAGAGCGTGGCCAACGCCACCAGGCAGGACGGAGTCGAGTTTCTGAAGATGGCGGCCGATATCCCGGTTCGGACCGAGGTCAGGATTTATCCACTGGAAGAAGCCAACCGGGCCCTCTATGAGGTTAAGCACAGCCTGGTCACCGGGGCGGCCGTTCTTAAAATTGGCTGAGGCCGGTTGAAAAATCTGTCCCGGTAAGATAATATTTAATAGCTCTTCGTTGGGCGCCCGTAGCTCAGTTGGATAGAGCGACTGACTACGAATCAGTAGGCCGCAGGTTCGAGCCCTGCCGGGCGCACTCTTTACCTCCGCTCGATGAAAGCTCTTCTGTTAATAGGCCCGCCCGGTGCCGGTAAGAGTCCGTTCGGGGATTACCTCCAGAAGCAATCCGGCGTCGAAAAAAGGTTCTGCCATCTCGATTTCGGCCGGGAGCTCCGGGAAATTATCAAGGAGCATTTGACGGCCGGGGCTGACCACCTTCCCGAAAAAGAGACGGAGAAAAAAGAACAGTCGGACCGGGAAGGCCGGGCCGGCCCGGCCGGAGCCGGTTATTTCAACCGGCAGGAACTGGAGCGGGTCAGGCAATCGGTGGAGACATCCAGCCTGTTTGAAGAGGCTGACCGGGAGCTGGTCAGAAAAATTGTCCGCCATTTCCTGGAAAAAAACGCGGTTGGTGAGGATGATATTCTGATCCTTAACGGGCTGCCGCGCCACCGGGCCCAGCTGGGCTGGCTGGAAGATATTCTGAACATTGCCCTGGTGGTGAACCTTGACTGTCCCGAGGACGTGGCCGTGCGCCGGATCCTGGCCAACCTGGACGGCGAGCGCCAGGGCCGGGAGGACGACCGGCTGGAGGTTATCGTCCGTCGCTACCGCCTCTACCAGGAGAAAACCGGGCCGCTCCTGGACTATTTCCGCCAGTCTGGAGTTCCGCTCATCAGCCTTAAGGTCGACCGGGAGACCAGGCCCGAGGCTCTCTGGGCCAAGCTCCAGTCGTTCCCGCCCTTTACCCTCTTATCTTAAAGTGTTTCTCGTCCAGAGAATTTATCTTCCCGTTATAGCTGGCGGGCCAGGCTGTCCGGACCATAATATATGAAAACTTATTCATATATCTGTTGCCCGAGTTTTTCTTCTTTCTTCCCCGAGTCCGGACGGGGTTCCAGGGTCGGTTGATTTTTCCGGGTAAATACTAACTAAAGGGGCTATGAACGGCCGGCCGGGGCCCGGCAATAATTTGTGGATATTCTTCCGCCAGCCGGCCTGTCCCGGTCAGGTCCTGGCTCAGCCGATGAGCTTTCTGGCTTCCAGGTAAAAACGCTTTTCCCAGGCCTCGCCCATGGAGAAAGTCTTGCGGGGCAGGGCTCCGTCCAGGATGACCGTGGGGAAAAGCTGGCACTTGTCCATGGCCGGAAGGTAAAAGCCCAGGTTCCCGGGTTTCTGGCGGCTGAGGTTCAGCAGCGAGTCATCGCCGTGAACGTAATCCAGGCCCGAAGCTTCCTTCTTTTTCAGGTAATCATCCAGGAAGGCCTGGAGGCTGCCCACGGTCAGGTTGTGTTTCGGTTGCAGGAACCTTATGGAATGGAAGCTGTTCTGCCCGACCAGTCCGGCTATCTGTTCCTGGTTCCGGCGGGCATTGACTGCCTGTTTCATTTCTTCAAAATCGTGGTGTTCCCGCAGTTCCACCCGGCCGTTGAAGAACTCCACCAGGTTCGGGACCAGGTTGTCCGGTTGGCGGACCTCAAACAGCACCCGGTGAATCGGCTCGAAGACCAGGGACTCGTCGTGCAGGTTGACCACCTCCACCAGGGCATAACGCAGGGGAGAGTTCCGCAGGTCTTCCGGGTTGCGGGCTGCGGCCTTGGCCCTTTCCCAGATGGTCTTGGCCGTGGCCAGGGAGTGGTTGCCGTCGCCCACGGCGAACAGCAGCAGGGGAGTATTGTCTGGCAATCCGTATTTTTTCTGGAATTCCCCGGGGCTGGCCAGGCGCTGGAGACCGTCCATGACCATTTTTTCCACCTCCGGCCGGTCGACCAGGAAGCCGCGCAGCCGCCCGGAGTTGAACATCAGCTCGAACTCGTACAGCCGGCTGAGCTCCCGGCTGTGGTCGGCGGCCGGGCCAATCAGCAGGTGGTCCGGGTCATCAACGAGAATCATGATGTGGGGGGCCTCCAGGGCCGCTCCCTCTCTTATCTTCACCCGGGGCGGAATTCTTTCGATGATGGTGCCCTCGGTGGCCCGGATGAGGCTGCTTGCCCTGGGATTGTAGTCGTAGGCCTCCAGGTCCAGGCAGAAGAGAAGTCCCCGCCGCCAGCCATGGGCGGTTTCTCGCTCGACGTAAATCATTCCGGATACCTCCCGGAAAAGCCCGCGGCCCAGGTAGTCCTTCATGGCGGCCTGGATCCTGGCGATTCGCGCCTCTTTATCCGGAGAGTTCAGGTAAACTTCGGGGTAGATCAGGTGCAGCGTTGACGGGGCTTCCCCGACCAGCTCTTCCACCCTTTTCCAGTATTCCGGTTCCGAGGTGTACTGGTCGCAGGCAATCACCGACCACTTCTGAAGGTCCAGGCCCTCTGCCGGCAGCAGGATTTCCGGGATGGCCATTCCCAGAGAACTGAAAATTTTCATCTTATGAATCCTTTCCTGTTTCAGGAATATGAAGTTTTTTTATATAACAACCGACGGCATTTTTCAATTCCCGCAGCCTGACCGGAGGGGTTTACGAGCGGTCGAAAACGGCCCGGTGGCCGCCAGAGTTCTGGTTCTGGGCCGGCAAGTAACCTTTCGGTATTTCCAGAAGTAATGTTGAGCCATTTTTGTCGGACTCCCGTCGATCTATTTAACTTCACGGGCCATGTTTTAGGATTTGACAAAAGCCGGCCGATAAACTATAAAAGCTCATCATCAGGGCTTAATAAATTTACATAACAGTGAGGTGCGATGTGATTTCCTTTGAGCTTACCGAAGAACTTAAAGCCTTGCAGGACATGGCCCACTCCTTTGCCGAAAAGGAGATGAGGCCCAAGGCCGCCCTCTACGACCGGGAGGAAAAATTCCCGGAAGAGGTCATGCAGAAGGCTTTCGAGGCCGGTTTCCTGACCTGCAATGTTCCGGTGGAATACGGCGGCGGCGGGCTGAGCGACCTGGAAGTGGCCATAATCTCGGAAGAGCTGGCCTGGGGCTGCGCCGGCATGTACACCACCATGATGGCCAACTCCCTGGCCTTCACTCCAATCATCCTCTTCGGCAGCGAAGAGCAGAAGCAGAAATTCCTGACTCCCTTTTCCCGGAAGATGGCCTTTGCTTCCTACTGCCTGACCGAAAGGGAGGCAGGCTCGGATACCTCGGCCATCAAGACCATTGCCCGAAAAGATGGCTCCGATTACGTGATCAACGGTTCCAAGTGTTTCATCACCAACGGCGGGGTGGCCAGCCTGTACGTGGTCTTCGCCAATGCCGCCCCGGAGAAGGGAGCCCGCGGTATAACTGCCTTCATAGTTCCCCGCGAGACTCCTGGAATAACCATCGGCAAGATTGAAGACAAGATGGGTCACCGGGCCTCCAACACCGCCGAGATTTTCTTCGAGGACGTCCGGGTGCCGGCCGAGAACATCATCGGCCGGGTGGGCCAGGGCTTCCTGATTGCCATGAGAACCTTCGACCGCACCCGCTCGGCCGTGGGCGCGGCCGGGGTCGGCCTGGCCCGGGCGGCCCTGGAGTACGCCGTGGATTACGCCAAGACCCGGGTCCAGTTCGGCCAGCCCATCGCCACCTTCCAGGCCATCGGCTTCAAGATTGCCCAGATGGCCATGGAAATAGAGGCGGCCCGGCTGCTGGTCTGGAAGGCGGCCTGGATGGTTGATAAAGGCCTGCCCTGCGGGCTGAACTCGGCCATGGCCAAGTGCTTCGGCTCCGACCTGGCCATGTGGGCCTCGCTCGAAGCCCTGCAGATCCTGGGTGGTTACGGTTACATGAAGGACTACCCGGTGGAAAAGCTGGTCCGCGACGCCAAGCTGCTCCAGATTTACGAGGGCACCAACGAGATTCAGCGCCTGGTGATTTCGCGGGAAGTGATCGGACCGATAATCAGGAAGTAAGCGGTTTCTGGAAGATAAAAAAAGGGCCTCTTCCGAGGCCCTTGTTCATTTTTGGTTAAGAAAAAAGGAAAACAGGTGGGGGATATTACTCTTCGAATTTCTCGGGGATGATAGCCAGTGTTTCTACGCCAGCGCCTTTGCAGATATCCATGACTTCCATGACCTTGCTGAAGGGCAGCTTGGCATCGGCCCGGATGAAGATGGTCTTATCCTGGCGGGCCGCATACAGACGGCGCAGCTCTTCCAGGAGCATCCTGAGCTCCAGCGGGTTTCTCTGTATTTCAACCTGGTCATTTTTCTTAACGGTCAGAACGATGACGTTGGGGTCCTGGCCGCCTTTGCTCTCAGCCTGGACTTCGGGCAGCTTGGCATCGATGCCCATCTGAACCATGGGAGTGATAACCATGAAGATGATCAATAAGACGAGTAAGACATCGCACAGCGGAACGACATTGGGTTCTGCTTTCGCCATACTCTCCTCCTTAAAGTTGTTAGAAAATGATTTTATTGCAAACTGCGGGCTTTGTCAATTAAAAATCCTGTCCGCCTGCAATTTTTTAGAAGCTATTCTCTCAGATTTTTAACCCGGAAGCAACAGGTGGTTTGAATTTTTTTCCATGACGGGTTATATTCATGGTGGAGGAGGAGGGATGAAAGACTTAAAAGTGGAAGTGGTGGAGGTTATCTCCCGCTGCGGCGCCCGGCACAAGCCCGGCGATTGCTTTTACATCAGGGGAGAAGGGATGCTGGAGGTCCCCGAGGGCAAGAAGGTCTGCCTGTATGCCCTGAACAGCCTTTTTCCTTTCCTGACCGCCAAGCAGCGCCAGGACGAGCTGCCCCAGGACGACTGGATCGCCGAAACCGAAATTCTGACCTGTCCCGACCCTAAAGGCGTCAGGTTCAGGATCACCGCGCTCGACTGAGCGGGCGCTGGCCGCAGCTCTTTGATTTTTGCCTCCGGCTGTGGTATATCTCTGTCTATTTTTTCCGGGACCGACTCGCTGACCGGAGGACAAGATGAACGTCCTGCTCCTGCTGCTCATAGCCATAATATTGTTTGTCCTGGCCGGACGTTTTTATGCCGGTTACCTTTCCCGAAAGCTCGGGGAGGACCCGGCCCAGCCCACCCCGGCCGTCACCTGCAACGACGGGCGGGACTACGTGCCCACCAGGAACTACATCGTCTTTGCCCATCATTTCTCGGCCATCGCCGGGGCCGGGCCCATCCTGGGTCCGACCATGGCCCTGCTTTACGGCTACGTTCCGGCCTGGCTGTGGATTGTCTTCGGCGGCATCTTCATCGGGGCCGTCCATGACTTCAGCGCCCTCTTCGTTAGCATGAGAGAGGGCGGGCGGTCGATGGCCGAGGTAGCCCGCCGCACCCTGGGACCGGCCGGCTTCAACCTGTTCATCGGTTTTACCATCGTCATGATCGTCCTGGTGACTTCTTCCTTTCTCAATGCCACTTCCATCTCGCTGACCTCCCTCTGGCCCCTGGCCAAGATCGGGGTCAAAGAAGGGGAGACCTTCCTCAAGACGGTGGTGGTTGACGGCGTGGTCATGGGCCGCATCGGGGGCATCGCCTCCATGTCGGTCATCATCATCACCCTGAGTTCGCCGCTGCTGGGCTGGCTGCTTTATAAAAAAAGGATGAAAACCGCCCTGGCCTACCTGCTGGCCCTGGCCATCGGGGTGGTTTCGGTCGTGGCCGGTATTCACTACCCGGTTACCCTGAGCCCCAGGACCTGGATGATAATAATTTCCATTTACGTGCTGATAGCGGCCGGGGTGCCGGTCTGGGTGATTCTCCAGCCCCGGGATTTTATCAACGTCCAGATCCTCTATGGGGGAATAATCCTCCTGGTTCTGTCGGTCTTCAACACCGGCTTCCACGGCCTGAAGGTGACCATCCCGGCCTTTAACCTGCAGGAGGGCATTCAAAACCTGGGACTGATCTGGCCGATGATGTTCTGCACCATTGCCTGCGGGGCCATCTCCGGCTTTCATGCCCTGGTGGCCGGCGGAACCACCTGCAAGCAACTGCCATGCGAGAAGGATGCCCGCCGGGTGGGTTATAACGCCATGCTGCTGGAGTCGGTCCTGGCTGTCTGCGTGGTCCTGGCGGTGGGAGCGGCCCTGGGCTTCGGCGATTACAAATCGATTGTCTGGCCGCAGGACCCGGCTGTCAAATCCAATCCCATCCTTGGCTTTTCGCTGGCTGCCGGGCATTTATTCAACCTGGGCCTGGGAATTCCGGTGGCCCTGGGCACCATATTCGGCATCCTGCTGGTGGAAGGCTTCGTGGTCACCACCCTGGACGCGGCCGTGCGGCTAAACCGTTACCTTTTTGAAGAGCTGTGGTCGATAGTCTTCAAAAATCCTCCCCGCTTCTTAAAGAATTACTGGATTAATTCGGGACTGGCGGTGCTGCTGATGTGGGCTCTGGCCTATTCCAACGCCTTCAACGTCCTCTGGCCCATCTTCGGCACGGCCAACCAGCTGCTGGCCGCCCTGACCCTGTTTGCCGTCTCGGCCTGGCTGCTGCTAAGGCGCCGGCCCAACTGGTTCACCCTGGTGCCAGGAATTTTCATGCTGCTGACCACCCTGGCTTCGCTGGTCATCCTGATGCGGTCCTACTGGTTGAAGAAAAATTACATACTGCTGGCCGCCGACTGGTTGCTGCTGGGACTGGCCGCGGGCGTTATAGTCCTGTTTGCCAGGACATTTTCAGGACGCGGGCAGAGGAAACCGCACCAGGCCACGGAGACCGGTGGCTGATGGCCGGATTTCTTATTGCAGGGTTTTCAGGGCCTTCTTGTTGTTGCTGGTCTTAAAAACCAGGAGCGTCCTTCCGGCGCCGGCCGAGGAGCCATAGGAGTACTTGATATCGATGACCGCTCCGCCCAGCAGGGCGCCGATTTCCGCTCCCACCCCGATGCGGTCGGTCACTTCAACCGTGATGACCCGGGTGACTTTTATCTTGTAGCGAAGCGCCTTCAGGGCCGCTTCTGCCTTCTTGTTGTCGGAGGTGATCAAGCGGAAGTGCCCCTTGTCTTCTTCTGAATAAACAAAGTAAGCTCTCAGGTTTATTCCGGCGTTGGCCAGGGTGCCCAGGACCCGTCCGAAAATGCCGGGCTCGTTGGGAGTGATGACATGCAGTTCGGTTTCTTCCTTGACCACGTTCACCTTGTTTCTCCTTTTCTCCTGATCTCGGTTAACAGGTCCGCAGAATAAGTCTCACTATAAAATTTTATTAATTCACCATCAACCTATTTTTTTTACAGTATTTTGATTATAATTTCAACCAATTTTATCAAAAAAGAAGGCAAGGATGAAAAAACTGGCCATCATCGATAACTCCCTCTGGCCGGATAGCTACAACCCGGTCGAAGACTGGACGGCTCACATCGACCTGCCGTATCGCTCTTTCCGGGCGGTGGACGGTTACCTGCCGGACCTGGATGATGGCTACACCCACCTGATCCTGACCGGCTCCGAGGCTTCGATCGTCAACCTCGATCCGTGGGCGCTGGCCGAGGCCGTCCTGGTGAAAGAAGCGGTTGAACGGGGCCTGACCGTTCTCGGAAGCTGCTACGGTCACCAGCTTTTGGCCCTGGCCCTGGCCGGTCCGGCCTGCGTCAGGAGGGCCGAACGTCCGGAGATAGGCTGGGGCGAGGTGGAAATCCTCAAACCCGACCCGCTCCTCGGCCCGGCCGGGCGGCTTTATGTTTTTTCTTCTCACTACGATGAAGTCTGTAACCTGGATGAAAGCCGGTTTGAGATCCTGGCCCGCAGCCAATACTGCCAGGTCCAGGCCTTCAGGTTGAAGGGAAAAAATGTCTGGGGACTCCAGGCCCATCCCGAAATTGACCCCGCCTCGGCCATCCGGCTCCTTGGTGGCATGCTGGAAAAAGGTTTTTCGTGGCAGGAACTCATCAGGGAAGCCCTCAACTCCACTCCCCGGGATGACCGCTGGATAGAGGTCATCAGCCGCAATTTTGTTTCCCTGTAAATTAAGAAAAAGATATCCGATTTTTCTTGACAACCGGGGTATTTTTTTATTAAATGAAAGAGCCAGATAATAAAAAAAGGAGGTAGTGCTGATGAAAATCAGAAAGATGGCAATTTTCATGGTAATCGTTCTGGTCTTGATTTTTACCCTTGAAGCTGCTGCCCAAGCCAAGAAGATCAACAATATCGGACAGTATACGTTTGCCAGAGTCAGGGGAAAGATTCCGACCCCGGAAGTCATGAAGATGCTGGTTGACCGCTATGCGGCCGACATCAAGACCGGGTTCGAACAGGCCGGTTATGGCTTTCTCTATGAACCGTTCATCAACCAGTTGAAGACGGCCCAGTTTGAGGACACCACCTGGAACATCGGTGAGACCGTCAAGTGGATGCTGTTCAGGTCCCACGGCAAGGTGAAAGTTTCCGGAGAGCTGGAGTGGGCCGGAAAGAAACCGGTTGAGGTCTTTGCGGTCAAGGTCAAGGAAGGTTATAAGACCTACACCTTCATCATCCCCAAGCCCTGCGGCAACATCGCCTTCAAGGACATGGTGGAAGAAATCCCCGAGGCCATCTGCTCCCTGAAAGTGTCGCCGGCCAAGGCCAACATCAATGACCCCATCACCGTCGACATGAGCGGCACCCAGTTTGCCAAGAGCATGAAGGTTGAGATTTTCGACAAGCAGGGCACCAGGGTGGCCAGCAAGGACCTGACCCCCGAGGGAGCCAAGTGGCAGACCAAGCTGGACAAGCCCGGCGAGTATGTCTTCAAGGGCTCGGCCATTAACCTGGCTGGCAAGCCGTCGGCCAATCCCTGCGAGGGCAAGGTTTACATCAATTATCCGCCCGTGGCCAAGGTTGCTCCTTCCTGCACCGATTGCACCAACATGTACGGCAAGCCCCTGACCTTTGACGCTTCCGGTTCTTCCGACCCGGACGGCGAGGTAACCAGGGTGGTCTTTGAACTCCAGGACGCCAACGGCCAGGTAATTGACTCTTTCAATGACACCGAAAAACCCTTTACCTGGGAAAAGACCCTCTACAAGGAAGGAACCTTCACCGTCAGCACCACCGCCTACGATAACGACGGCGCCGTTTCCTCGGCCTCCGAGGATTCCAGGAAATCCTTCACCGTCACCAGGAAAAAGTTCTTCGGCCTGATTGAGCTTGGCCCGATGCTGGCTCATGGCGGCGACCAGTACGACCTGCCCAGCTATGCCCTCTACCTGTACCTCAGGCCCGGCTTCTTCTACTGGATCAACCCGGACAAGGTCAGCCTGACCATGACCGCCGGTGCCGGACTGCCGCTCAAGGGCGATCCCTGGAAGGCCATCATCATGGCTGAAATGCTGGCCAATTTCCACTTCGGCAAGGTTTACCTGGGTATCGGACCCGGATTCACCACCAAGGAACTGAGCAGCCTCTACAACCGCAAGAGCGGTGTTGATGCCGTCGGCCAGCTTGGAATTACCCTGTTCAACAACTACGTCAGGATGAGCCACCTGTTCTTCGAGTTCAGGGCCCCCATCGGCCGCAACTTCGAAGACCATCACAAGATGGGCCTGGGCTTCAGATACTGCTTCTAATACGCGCTGCACATATCGGGGGGCGGCTTCGAGCCGCCCCCTTTTCTTTTTAAAGCCGCCCGGCTTTACCTGAGAGGAATTTAGCAGAAGCTTCCGGCTTTTTTCCTTTAAGCTCGTGGTGATTTGATAAACTTCAGGTGGTTGCCGGGTCGCCCTGGAAAGCGAGGTAACTGGCTTGTTACCAGAAGTGGACCGGCCACGAGGAATTTAATTTTTTGAGCTTCCTGGTGCTGCTGGCTATCCTTTTTTCTTGATTCCCGCCGGAAAATGAAATAGCCCCACCCGGTGGCTAGTCGGGCAAGTCGACTTTATCGAGGGGATAGCTCTGTCTTTTTCAAGTTTTCTGCTGAGGAATCCGGCCCTCATGGACTGTGAACTGCCCGGAGCGTCTTGAGCTTCCGGCCGGGAAAAAAGACCCGGCCCTCTTTCCCGCGAATAGCAAGAGGGTCGGACTCCGGCCTGGGGAGAAAGGCCGCTGGTTTTAGCAGGAACCGGGGATTAATAGGTAAGAAAAGGGTAGCCACCAGGCAAGTTAAATTAAATTAAAAAAAGTAATACCTGATTATCAAGAAAATAAGGGAGGCGGCGGGTTACTCGGCCAGCTTGGTCAGCTTGGAAAGTTCCTCGTTGTAATACTTGCGGTAGAGGATTTCCCATTCCTGGGAACCTTCCTCGATCTGTTTTTTCTGGGCGGCTATCTTTTCCCTGGCCTTGCGGTCGAGCTGGTCGTAGAGCTTCATCTCCTCCTCGATGGCCCTCTGGATGGTCAGCCGCACCTCGTTGGGCTCGTCCAGGAAATCCACCTGGTCGTTCTTGTAGAGAGCCTGCATCAGCAGCTTGGACAGGTGATGAATTTTTTCCTTGGACAGCCTGCTCATCAGATTACTATGTTCCTTTCCTTGGCCAGTTTGGTCTTGATCATTTTGAACATGGTCTGGTACTCGATGTTGCCCTTGCGAATTTCATCCATGTGCTTGTTCAGGATTTCCCGGACCTCCTGGTCCAGCTTGTCTTCCTTGATGAACTCTTCGGTGATGAGGTTGATAATTTCTTCCAGGACCCGGGTCTTGTCCTCGACCAGAATCTTCCCTTCTTTTATCAGTGCTCTTAATATTACGAATGATAAATGTTCTATCTGGTTCCTGTTTAGCCTCATCGCCTATATAAAATATATCAGCGCCGGTCAAATTTCAAGGACGGTTGTTAACTTTTTTTGAAATACGGTAAAAAAAATTGACATTAGCAGCCGGTTCAGTCGGTAGAACCGGCCTTAAGCACCAGTTCCGGGCGGAAGACCTGGCTCCCGGCCTCAAATCTGGCCAGGCCAAGCAGTCGGTTTCGCTCTGAAAAAACGCGGAAAATGGGCTCCGCCTGGTGGCGGCTGGAGGCGAGTGAGGCCCGGTTGACCTGCCTCAGGCTAACCCCGTTGCCGTGGGCAAAGCTCCTTGCTCCCTGTTCATCCAGCCAGATGGCCGGATAGTCTGGAAGCAGCCTGTCCAGGGGAATAAGAAACCGGTCGTAGTCCTGATTTCGAGACAGCTCTTCAATTTTCTCCAGGCTGAGAGCTTCTTCCTCGGTATAAAGACCCGAGGCCACCCGTCTCAAGGCCGAAAGGTGGGCCCCGCAGCCCAGTTTCTGCCCGAGGTCGTGGGCCAGCGAGCGGATGTAGGTCCCCGCGGAACATTCCACCAGGAACCTGATTAGCGGCGGGCTGTAATCCAGGATTAAAAAGCGGTGGACCGTGACCCGGACCGGGTTAAGCTCCAGCTTCAGGCCTTTTCTGGCCAGCCTGAAGGCCGGTTGACCGTTGACCTTCTTGGCCGAGTAGGGCGGGGGAAGCTGGCTGATTTCACCAACAAAGGAAGAAGCTGCCTCCAGCAGTTTCTTTTCTTCCGGGAAGACGCAGCTTTCCGGGCCTTCCGGCTGCCCCTCGGAATCGTAGGTGTCGGTGGCCTGGCCCAGTTTGATTTCGCCGGTATAGGTCTTATCCGCCCCGGACAGGTAGGGGAAAAGGCGGGTGGCCTGCCCGACGGTTATCAGCAGCACTCCCGTGGCCAGGGGGTCGAGGGTGCCGGCGTGGCCGATTTTTTTGACCCTGAGAAACTTCCTTATTTTCAGGACAACGTCATGAGAGGTCAGGCCGGCCGGCTTGTCGACGACAATCAGGCCATCCATGGTTGGCATGCTTGAGGCTGCTTTCAGCTCTTGGCCTTGTTCTTCCTGAGTATTTCTTCCACCGCCCTAGGAATTTCCTGCGACAGCTTTTCATATTCTCCGTAGACGGTAAAGCCGGCGGCGTGCATGTGACCGCCTCCGCCGTAGCTTTCAGCCACCAGGGCCGAGTTGGCCTGTCCCTTGGACCTCAGGCTGACCCGGAAGACTCCCGGCTCCATCTCCTTGAAGAAGATGACCATCTCCACGCCTTTAATTGAGCGGGCGATGGTGGTGATATCTTCCACGTCAACATCTTTAAGGCCAACCTCCTCGATGTCCCGGCGAAACATGGACAGCATGGCCAGGTTGCCGGCCGGGTTCATTTTCAGGCTGGTCAGCACCTTGCCCAGCAGCCTGACCTTGGCCGCGGTGTTGTTATTTAGCAGCTTTTCGGCGATGGCGTTGGGATTGGCCCCGGACTCGGCCAGCCGGTAGCAGGTATAGAGCGCCCTGGCGCTGGTGTTGGAGAACTGGAAGGAGCCGGTATCGGAAAAGATGGCCGCGTACAGGAACTCGGCAATCCGCGGGGTGGGCTGGAGTCCCAGCGGTTCCAGCAGCTCGTAGACCATCTCGCCCACGGCCGAAGCCTCGGGGTCGATCCAGTTGAGGTCGGCGTAGGGTGAGTTGGAGTAATGGTGGTCGATGTTGATCTTCGGCAGGTGGTCAATTCCGGTCTGCCCGGAACGGGAGACGTCCACGCATTCCAGCAGGATGACCAGGTCCAGGCCTTCCGGGTCGATCTGTCCGCGTTTTATCCTGGCCGTTTCCGGGAACTCGTAGAAGGGAAAGGGCAGCGGGTCGTGGTTGACCACCTGGACTTTTTTACCCAGCAGGTCCAGCATCTCGGCCAGGGCCAGGCTGGTGTAGATGGAGTCGCCGTCGGGTCGGAGGTGGGAAGTGATGGCAATATGATGGCTGGTCTTGATTTTCCTGGCTATCTCAAGTTTTATCGTCTGGCTCATTGTCCTTCAGCGAGTCGAGCAGGCGGTCGATTCTTTCTTCATAATCGGCCGTGAGGTCAAGCACAAAAATTAGCTCTGGATTATATCTTAAATTCAACCTGGTCGCAAGAAGCCGGCGGAAGTGCGGGGTCCTTTTCTGGAGGAGTTTCAGGATGGCTTCCCTTTTCTCTTTCTGCAGGACGGAAACCGCGATGCGGGCCGTCTTCAGGTCGGGCGGCATCTCCACCCCGGTCACGGTCAGGAAGCCGGTCATCTCCGGCAGCTCGTTGATCAGCAGGCGGCTGATTTCCTGCTGGATGAGCTGGCTGACTCTTTTCGGGCGGTAGGAACCTTCAGCGGGCATGGCTTTTTCCCGTCAGTAATAATTTAACTGGTGGCCGGAGAGCAGAGCTTCGGTGGTGGACCGGGCTTCATCCAGTATCCGGTTCAGCACCTGCTGGACCACGGCCTGCTGGCTGTTGACCGTGGCCACGGCCAGGACCGTCCGCTGCCAGCTTTCCTGGAAGGCGATTTCCGAGACCGAAACGTTGTAGCGATGCTTCAGGCGGTCGGTAAAGCTGTTGATGAAGCGGCGTTTTTCCTTCAGGGAATGAGAATATTCCAGGAAAAATTCCAGGGTCAGAACACCGACTATCATGGGCGGGCCCCTTACTCGGGCCGGACTTTTTCCTTGACGAAAGCTTCAATCACGTCGCCCGGCTGGACCGGGTCGGCCTTCTCCAGCCCGATACCGCACTCGTAGCCCTTGATGACCTCGGTCACGCTGTCCTTGAGGTGCTTGAGAGAGGAAATCCTGGTCTGGTAGAGAACTTCATTGCCGCGGATGACCCGGGCCTCGGCGTTCCTGACAATCTTGCCGTCGATGACCTGGCAGCCGAGGACCGTGCCCACCTTGGCGATCTGGAAAATCTTCTTGACCTGGGCCCGGCCGAGAACGGTTTCCTTGATGACCGGCTCCAGCATTCCGGCCACGGCCTTTTTCAGGTCGTCGGTCAGCTGGTAGATGATGCGGTAGAGCCTGATTTCCACCTTTTCGTTCTGGGCCAGCTCCTGGATCTTGGCAGGCACCTTGACGTTGTAACCGATGATGATGGCCCCGGAAGCCGAGGCCAGGAGGACATCGGCCTCGGTCACGTTGCCGGTTGAGGCCTGCAGGATGTTGATTTTGACCTTGTCGGTGCTGAGGGTCGGCAGCAATCCCCTGAGCACCTCGACCGAACCGTGGACGTCGGCCTTGATGATAACCGGGAGTTCCTTGGTCTGGCCCTTTTCAATTTTCTTGAACAGGTCTTCCAGGGTCAGGGGGACTTCCTTGGCCTGGGGAGTTTTCTTCATCCGGGCGATCCGGAATTCGCAGATGCGGCGGGCGATTTCCAGGTCTGGCACCACCTGGAAGAAATTTCCGGCCTCGGGCACCTGGTCAAAGCCCAGGACCTCGACCGGGGTGGATGGCCCGGCGCTCTTGACCGGCTTGCCCCACTCGTCGAACAGGGCCCGGGCCTTGCCGTAGGTCAAACCGCAGATAAATGCCTGGCCGGGGGTGAGTGTGCCCAGCTGGACGATGACCGTGCCCACCGGGCCTTTCTGGGGGTCAAGCCTGGATTCGAGGATAACGCCCTGGGCCGGGACGTAGGGATGGGACTTGAGCTCCAGGATGTCACCGAGCAGCAGGACCATTTCCAGCAGCTCGTCTATGTTCTTTTTTTCCTTGGCCGAGATTTCCACACAGATGGTCTTGCCGCCCCACTCTTCCACGATCAGCCCTTCCTTGGCCAGCTGTTGCTTGACCCGCTCCGGGTTGGCCTCGGGCTTGTCTATTTTGTTGATGGCCACGATGATGGGCACGTTGGCCGCCTGGGCGTGGCTGATGGCTTCTTTTGTCTGGGGCATGACCCCGTCGTCGGCGGCCACGACCAGGATGACGATGTCGGTGAGCTGGGCTCCGCGGGCCCGGAGCTGGGTGAAGGCTTCGTGACCCGGGGTGTCGATGAAGGTGATGTAACGGTTCTTGTAATTAACCCGGTAGGCCCCGATGTGCTGGGTGATTCCGCCTGCTTCGCGTTCGGCAATGTTGGAGGAGCGGATGGCATCCAGCAGGGTGGTCTTGCCGTGGTCAACGTGACCCATGATGGTCACCACCGGCGGCCTGGTCACCAGGTCGTTCTTGAGGCTGAAAGCCAGCTTCCTGATATCATGTTCCAGGGAAACCATTTCCAGGTCAACCTTGATAATCCTGGAGATGGCCTGGAGCAGCGATTCATCTATGAGATCAGAGGCTGCGGCGTCATAGCCGGCCGCCTGGAGATGGTCTATCAGGTCCTTGGGCTTTATCTTGAAGCGCTCGGCCAGGTCCTTGACCGAGATGCCTTCCTGGATCTGGATTTTTGGCCGCGGCTTGGGAGCCGCCGGGGCCTTGGGAGCCGCGGGTTTAGCCGCCGGGGCAGCCGGTTTTTCCGGGGCCTGGGCCCTGGTGGCCGGCTCTGCCTTTGGTTCCGGGGCTGGTTTTGGCTGGGCCTGTGGCCCGGGGGCGGGCTCGGGCTTGTGTTCGGGTGCGGCCTTCGGAGCAGCCTTGGCGGCCGGTTGAGGCTTGGCCACTGCCGGCTGCGGTTTGCCGGCGGTGCCGGGTTTGGCTTCCTGGGCAGTCCTGGCGGCCGGAGCGGACGGGGCCTTGCCCTCAGCCGGGGCCTTTTTAGGGGCCGGCGTTCCGGCGGCCGCGGTCTTGGCTTCAGCCGCGGTCGAGGCCGGCTTTTTCTTGGTCTCGGCTTCTTTTTCGGCTTTGCCCTTGGTGGTGGTTTTGGTCTTGGTTTTGTCCATAGTCTATTCTTTAAGCTCTCTTATTCCTGGATTATTGAAATTTTCCAGCCGACCAGCTTGCTGGCCAGCCTGACGTTAATGCCCTTCTTGCCGATGGCCAGGGAGAACTGCTCCTTGTCCACATGGGCCTCCATCTCCTTGGCCTGCTTGTTACTGACCACGATCTTGTTTATCCGGGCCGGGCTCAGGGCGGACTTGGCGTAAGCCTGGGGGTCGGCCGCCCACTCAATTATATCAATTTTTTCTCCGCCCAGCTCCTTGCTGATGGCCAGGATGCGGTTGCCCTTGACCCCGATGCAGGCCCCGACCGGGTCGATGTCCCGGTCCTGGCTGGCCACGGCCACCTTGGCCCTTTCTCCAGGCTGGCGGACCACGTCCTTGACCTGGATCGTCCCGGAAGCAATCTCCGGAATTTCCAGCTCCAGCAACTTCAGGAGAAAGCGGGGAGAGGTCCGGGAGAGCTGGACCTGGGGACCGCGAACGTTCTTCTGGACCTGGGTGATGACGGCCTTGACCAGGTCGCCCGGCCTGAACTCATCGCCTGGAAGTTTATCCTTGTTGGGGAGAAACACTTCCGCCCGGTTGACCTCGAGCACCGTGCCGTTATTCTCAAATCGCCTGACCACGCCGGTGACGATTTCGCCCATCCGGGGAGCGAATTCCTCGTAGACTTTCTCCTGCTCGGCGTCGCGGACCTTCTGGAAGATGACCTGCTTGGCGGCCTGGGCGGCAATCCGGCCCAGGGTTTCGGCCGGAAGCTCTATTTCAATTTCTTTCCCCAGCTTGGCTCCGGGGTCGTGAAGGACGGCTTCATCCTGGGATATTTCCCTGGCCGGGTCGGTGACTTCTTCCACCACCTTTTTTACCGCATAGACCCGAAGCTCGCTCTTTTCCGGCTTGAAGTCGACAACGATCTCCTCGCCCTTGTTGAAGAACTTGGCGGCGGCCAGGCGGAGCGATTCCTCGATGGCCTTGATGATGACCCGGGGCTGGACACCACGCTCCTTGCTGAGCTGGTTGATAGTGCTCCAAACGTTGACTTTCATTACCAGGTTTATCCTTCACCCGCATAAAACGGATATGAATTATATCTTAAAAGGGTAAAGGTTGCAATTGAACGGGAAAGGTCAGGCCGGCTCATCGGCCAGCTCGCCGTGCAGGCTGTATGGCCCGCAGCCGGTTATCCTGACTCTGACCATGCGGTTGCTGACGTCTTTCTCCGAGCGAAAGTTGACCACCTGGTAGCCTTCGTTCCGACCGGCATAGAGGTTGCCCTTCTTGCTGGCTCCGAGGCAGAGCACCCTGACCGTCCGGCCTACCAGGCTGCGGTTTAGCTCCAGCTGGATTTCTTTCTGCCTGGTCTGCAGCCTGACCAGGCGGTCTATCTTGACCTCTTCGGGCACGTCATCTTTCAGCCTGGAGGCGGCCGTCCTCGGCCGCGGGGAGTAGCGAAAGGAAAAGATGTTGGCGAACCTGATTCTCTCCAGCAGGTCCATCGTTTGCTCAAAATCTTCCTCGGTCTCGGTGGGGAAACCGACGATGATATCCGTGCTCAGGCTGATGTCCGGAAGCCGTGATTTCAGCCGGTCAATCTTTTCCAGGTAGTCGGCCCTGGTGTACTTCCGGTTCATCATTTCCAGGATGCGGTCGGATCCGGACTGGAGCGGCAGGTGAAGCTGGTGGCAGACCTTTCGGATTGAAGCCATGGCCTCGATGAGCTCCGGCCCGAAATCCCTGGGATGGGAGGTTATGAACCGGATCCACTCTATCCCCGAGATCTCGGCCACCCGGGCCAGCAGCTCGGGCAGTCCGGCCCCGGTTTCTGGGTCGCGGTAGGAGTTAACGTTCTGACCGAGAAGCTGCACTTCAAGGTAGCCGCGGTCGGAGAGAGACCTGACCTCTTCCAGGATGGAACGAAGCGGCCGGTACTTTTCCCGGCCCCGGACATAGGGCACCACACAGAAGGTGCAGAAGTTGTTGCAGCCTTCCATGATGGTGACGTAGGCCGAAACCCGGCTCTCCCGGGCTTCCGGGACGATGGGCAGGTCGGTCCAGTCTTTTTCCCAGGCAGTCAGGACCCGCCTTTCTTCCTGGAGATTTTTCAGGATGAGAGGAACCTCGGCGTACTGGTGTGGCCCGGCCACCAGGTCCAGGTAGGGAAACTTCTTCAGCAATTTTTCCCGGTAGAGCTGGGCCACGCAGCCCAGGCAGGCCAGGACCGAACCCCGCCTTTCTTTCTGGTCCTTGAGCCGGCCCAGGTAGGAGAAAAGTTTCTCCACGGACTTTTCCCTGACGGCGCAGGTATTGACCAGGATGAAGTCGCTGTCCTCAGGATTTCTGGCTGGCCTGGCCCCGGCTGCCAGCAGCAGGCTGGCCAGGTGCTCGGAATCGTTGACGTTCATCTGGCAGCCGAAGGTGTGAATGTAAAAAGTCTTTCCGTCCAGCATCAGCTCACCGGTCTTTTCCATCGCTTGAGCCATTATTATAGCCTAAACCGGGCCGGTTGGTTATGGGACAGGCGAGAACAAACGGGTGGAATTGCTTGTCAGGCCGGTTTAAGCCAATGAAATAATTAAATGAACATTTAAGATTCTGGACGGAAGCGGCTTTGTAAATTAATAACCTGATTAAATTAATAAAGTTTATGTTGGAAGAAGCTTTTCACTGGCCAGGCGGCCTTGCTGCACTAATAGTCCCGTTCCTTTTCCGGCCCGGGCCGGAACAGTTCAGTTGCGTCCGGCGTTCTGTTCCAGGAGTTCCCGGGCCATCTGCAGGCTGGCCTCGGTCAGCCTGGTGCCGGCAATGAGGCGGGCGATTTCTTCCGGCCGGTCCTTGTCCCGGAGTTTTCTCACCAGGGTGTAAGTCCGGTCTTTTTCCGTTTTCTTCTCGATCCGGAAGTGATGGCTGGCGGCCGAGGCTATCTGGGGAAGATGGGTGATGCACAGCACCTGGTGGCGGCGGGCTAACTGCTGCAGCTTCCTGGCCACGAAGTCGGCCGTTTTGCCGCCGATACCCGAATCGATCTCGTCAAAGATAAGCGTCCGTCCCTTCTCCGCCTCTTTTCCCAGCGACTTGAAGGCCAGCATGATTCGCGATAGCTCTCCACCGGAGGCGATCCGCCGCAGTGGCCGTAGCTCTTCGCCCGGGTTGGGGGAGAGGATGAATTCCAGTTCCTCGGCTCCCAGGTCGCGGATGGTGGACGGGTTTTCAAGCGACGGCGATAGCGGCCGGAACTCCACTTTGAACCGGGCCTTGCTCATGGCCAGCTGCGCCAGCTCCTTGACGATTAGCTGCTCCAGCTCGCCGGCCCTTTCCTGGCGAAGCCTGGTCAGCTGGCCGCACAGCCGCCGGTAGTCCTCGAAGGCGCTTTTTATCTCCCGCTCCAGGTCGGACAGCTTTTCCTCGCTTTTTTCCAGCTCTTCTTTTTCTTTTTTGATGTTGTCCAGGTGGGCCAGAATCTCTGTGATACTCGGTCCGTATTTTCTCTTCAGCTTCTCTATGAGGCTCAACCTTTCTTCAATTTCTTCCAGCCTTTCTGGCGAGGGAGCGTATTTATCGCGCAGGTCGATCAGGTTCCCGGCCAGCTCCTTTAAGTAAATGTTGAAATCGGCCAGCTGCAGGCGGTTTCCTTCGAGCTCGGGAAAGAAATTCTGTAGCTCGGAAACGATGTTTTCCAGTCTCTTCAGGCCGGCCACCAGCGACTCCTCGCTTTCGTAGGAAATGTCTATGGCCTGGTTGACCAGGATGGCGATTTTCTCCGAGTTTTTGAGGATGGCCCGTTCCTGTAGAAGCTCCTCGTCTTCTCCCGGCCGTAGCCCGGCCTGCTCGATTTCTTTGACCTGGAAGTTGATGAAGTCAAGCCGCTGGGCCCGTTCCTTCTGCCGGGCAGTGAGTTCTTCTTTCTGACGGATAAGGGCCCGGAGCAGGGAAGCCGCCTGCCGGACCTTCTCCTTGAGATCCGCCGCCTCGGCAAAGTCGTCCAGGAATTTCAGGTGGTTGGAGGTATCCAGCAGGAAGATGTGGTCGTTCTGCCCGTAGATATCTATCAGCAGTTCGCCCAGTTCCTTGAGCTTCTTGAGCGGGACCAGCAGTCCGTTGAGGTAGGACTTGCTCAGACCCTGGCTGGAAATTATTCGCTGCAGGAAAAGCTGGTTCCCATTTTCCAGTTCCAGGTCTTCCGGCAGGGACCTGCGGTCCTGGACTTCAAACACGGCCTCGACCGAGGCCTCTTCCTTGCCGGTGCGGATGAGGTCAGCCTGGGCTTTTTCTCCAAGCAGAAGCTTCAGGGCATCGATGATGATTGATTTCCCGGCGCCGGTCTCCCCGGTCAGGATGGTGAAGCCGGACTCCAGCTCCAGCTCCAGGTCTTCGATGGTTGCCAGGTTCTTAATTCTAAGGTAACGAATCATCCTTCAGCCACAACCGGGCCGCATCCTGTCTTGCTATTTCACTATCTTGAACGGCGACAGGGCCCGCTCGGTGTTAATGCGACCATAGCCGGCATAGTCATCCCGGCCGGCGGCTTCGATATCGTCCGGGGTATACCTGATGAGCTTCATGATGTCCCCCGGGCTCAACCAGGGCTTGCTGGCCTTGACCAGGGCAGCAAAACCGGCCACGTGGGGCGAGGCCATGGAAGTGCCGGTGGCAAAGGCATAGGGCAGGTAACCCGGCTCGGTCATGGCCACCGGGATGGCGCTCAGCACCCAGACCCCGGGTGCGGCCACGTCAATCTGCGGCCCGCTGTTCGAGAAATCGGCCCACTCGTCGTTGTAATCGCTGGCTGCCACTGCCAGGCAGAATTCGTCGTAGGCTGCCGGGTAGAGCACCCCGGCCACGCCATCATTGCCGGCGGCAGCAACCAGCACTATGCCTTTGTTGAAAGCATATTCCAGGGCCGCCCTCAGGGCCTGGGCCGGTTCGTCTCCTCCCACGCTCATGTTGATGACTCCGACTTTAGCCTGTCCCGAACTGTAATCGGCAGCCCAGACCAGGGCTTCGATCAGGTCGGAATAATCGCCCTCGCCTTCGGCCGAGATAATTTTCCCGGGCAGCAGGCGGCAGTCCCAGGCCACTCCGGCAATGCCCTCGGTATTGTTGGTGGCGGCGGCGATGATGCCGGCCACATGGGTTCCATGCCAGTGGTCGTCCATGGCATCGTTGTCATCGTTGATGAAGTCCTTGCCGGTGGAAATAACCTTGCTGGCCAGGTCGGGATGGGTGTAATCAATTCCGGAATCCAGCACGGCAATCAGCAGGTTGGGGTCGCCCTTGGCAAAGTCCCAGGCCCCGGTGGCCTTGATGTCGGCCCGGTTCTTACCGGTGGGGCTGCCGGGAATCTGCAGGGTACCGCCGGGGTTGTAGAGGGCATACTGGTAGCGAAATAACTGGTCATTGGGCTGGGCGGCCAGCCGCAGCTTGTAATCCGGCTCGGCATAGAGGACATCCGGGTTATTCTTCAGGGCGGCCAGGGTTTCCTCAACCGTGCTTTCGCCCACCTTCATCACATAGACATTTATCCTTGGAATGAGCTTGTAGTCGCGGGGCTGGTAGGCCCGGAGAATGTTCTCGGTGGATTGAGTGGAAAGTTCCGGCTTGAACCTGACCAGGATTTTCTCTGAAGAGTATTTCGGGCCACCGGGCAGGCTCACCGGCTGGCTGATGGCCTTGATCCGGGCCGGCGGGGCCGGGTTCAACCTTGACTTCAGGGTCTCTTCCAGCCGGCCGGAAGACTTCTGGCCGGAAGCGGCCAGCCTGTCCTTGAGCTTATTCTGGGCCCCGGACTGGGTGGCCGTGATGACCAGCACCAGGGCCAGTAAAATCGATATGGCTACCGGCAAAAACCGGCATTTTTTCTTAAGGTTGGTGGTTGCCATCTGTGTCCTCCCTTCCAGACCTTAGAAACCGTAATAGATGCTCAGGCCGCCGCCGATTCCCGTCCTGGAACCCGGAAAGATCCGGACCTTCGGGACAACCGTAATCTTGTCCACCAGGAAGAAGCTCCAGCCGGCGGTGATGGAGATATAGCTTGAGCCCTTGAGATCCACGGTCTGTTCGCCTTCCAGGTCTTCAATCTTTTCTTTCATCTTGAACTTGCCCCAGAAATAAGAGCCGGCCACTTCCAGGAAGGGCTGGCTGCCTTCCAGGGCATCGTAGGTGATTATCAATCCGCCCGTGGCCTGAGACCAGGAAGGACTGGCCGTGGCCGTTCCCGGCACCACCAGGCCCGAGAGGTTAAAATCTTTCTTAAACCCCAGGTAAGAACTGAATTCAGCCATCAGTCCAAAATTGAAGTCAGAAGCCGGAAGCAGCCTGGCCTCGGCCCTGGCTCCAAACAGGAGCCCGGTGATGCTTCCGCCCTGGTATTCCAGGCTCAGCGGCAACTGGTCAAAGACCACCCCGTTGGGCCGGGGCAAGCCCAGTCCGCCAAAAAAGCTCAGGTTGAACACATTTCCCAGATTTCTGGCCCGGAGTTCCAGCATCAGGTTGGTGGCTTTAAGGGTGGTGGTCTGGTCGGCCCATTTTATCCCGCGGGCGTAAAGTTCACCGGTCAGCCCGAATTCCCAGGCGGGCCTGTCATTACTCTGAGCTAGAAGTACCTGGTCGCTGGCTGACAGCAGCCCCAGGACCAGGCTGACCACCAGGAACCCGGCCAGCCTTTTTGCCTTTCTTCCTCTTTCTGTCATCGCATCCTCCCTCATTTGGTTGGCTTCGCCGGCTGCGCGGCTTTAGCGGCTTCATTCTTTTTAATCAGCTCTATCGATTTTATTCTTTTCTGGGCCTGCTTGACAAACTTGCTCTTCGGATAGTCCGAGATGAGCTTGGTGAAGTAGGGCAGGCTCTCGTCGTATTTCCTGGTCTTGAAGTAGCAATCGGCTATGTAAAAATACACGGCATCCAGGCGCGGGAAGTCCGGGTAGGTGGTGATGATGGGCTGCAGACGGTTGAGGGCTGCCCGGTAGGACCTGGCCTTGTAATAGTATTCGCCTATCATCAGCTCGTGGGCGGCCAGGCGGTTCTCGCAGTCCTTGATCTTTTCGGCGGCCTGGGTGGCATACTCGCTGCTGGGATAATTGGCCACCACCTTCTTGAATTCATTCAGGGCCTGGACGGTCTTGGTCTGGTCCCGTCCCGGCTTAAGGATGCCCTTGTAATGGGTCATGGCAATCTGGTACTGGCAGTAGGGGACCGAGGGGCTGGTCGGATAGAGGCTCATGAATTCCCGGTACTCGGCCGCGGCCAGGACCAGGTTGGCCTCGTCGCCCTTGCTGAAGTAGGTGTCGGCGATAAGCAGCTTGGCCCGCTGGGCGTAGAAACTGCGGGGGAAGGAATCCATCAGCTGCCGGAGAAAGAGCAGCCCTTTTTCAAAATCTTTCTTGATGTAGGTCTCGCCCAGCTTGTAGAGCGACTCGTCCGAAGCCAGGGTTTCCTGGGGCAGTGATTCCAGGGACAGCGGCTTCTTGCGGCAGGCGGTGGCTCCAAAGAAGATAAAGACCAGCGATAGGAGCAGGCTCAGAAAAAGTTTCTTGTTCATCTTGGCTACCTCTATTACCTCTATTCCGTTATTTTTTTCTGCCGTATTTCTGGTTGAATTCGGCGGCCACGGCTTTCATCTTCTTTATGGTCTCAACCGGGTCCCCGGCCCCGTAGACCGAGGAGCCGCAGATGGCGATGTTCATTCCCAGCTCGAACAGCGAGGCCAGGTTGTCCAGCTTGACCCCGCCGTCGACGGCAATGAGCGTCTGAAGCCCCCTGTCCGCTATCTGGCGGCTCAGCCGCTGAATTTTCTTCCCGGTGGCCGGGATGAACTTCTGGCCGCCCCAGCCCGGGTTGACCGTCATGATGACCACGAAGTCCAGGTCTTCCAGCACCTCGCTCAGCAGCTCGGCCGGCGTGGCCGGGTTGAGGGCCAGTCCGGCCTTGCGCCCGGCTTCCTTGATGGTGGCCAGGTCCTTGTGGGCGTGCCGGGAAGCTTCCAGGTGGAAGGACAGCCAGTCGGCCCCGGCTTCCAGGAAGAGCGGGATCATCTTGGCCGGGTTGTCCACCATCAGATGGACGTTGAGCGGCAGCCTGGTTTTCTCACGCAGGGCGGCCACCAGCTGGTGGCCGAAGGTGATGTTGGGCACGAAGTGGCCGTCCATGACATCTATGTGCACCATGTCGGCCTGGCCCTGCTCGGCCAGGGCCACGGCTTCCGCCAGGCGAGAAAAATCGGCCGATAGAATCGAAGGGGCTATGTAATACATTTAACGGCTGACCTCCAGGCTGATGGGATTCCGTTTCTGGATGGGGTAGCCTCCCGGCGGGTTCTGCCGGATGATGACCCCCTTTTCCAGGCCCGGGTAGTAGACATGCCTGATGTCCTCGACCTTGAAACCGGCCCGCTGCAGCCAGGCCGTCACCCGGTCAACCTTGCGCCCTATCAGGTCGGGCATCAGGTATTTTGTCTCCGGTTCTCCCTGGCTGACCAGGAAGCCAACCGGGTGGTTTCTCTCGACCACGGTTTCGGCCGGCGGGTCCTGGGCGATTATCCTTCCGGCCGGGTAGCGGCGGTTGTGGATCTGCGACAGCGGTCCCCGCGACAGGCCCCTCTGCCTCATGTCCAGGGTGGATTGCTCCAGGCTTTTTCCGGCATACAGGGGAACGGTTACGGCCTCACTGCCCGAGCTTACCACCACCTGTATCTGGCGGTTGACCTTGAGGCGCGAGCCGGGAGCCGGGTCCTGGCTGATGATGCGGCCCTGGCCGACTTCCTCGGAAAACTGGTAGCCGGAAACGGCCAGGCCGAGGTCTCGCTTCTGGAGTTCCTGCCGGGCCTGGTCCACGGTCTTGCCGGCGATGTCGGGGACATAGACCATCTCGTCGCTCAGGATTATCTGGGAAGAAATGACCGCCCCGCCGAAGAAGAAAATCAGAACCAGCAGGAGAATGTTGATGACATCCAGATACCAGTAGCTTTTATTGCCGGCCATAGGTTTTGATAATTAAGTCAAATCCGTCCAAGAATTACAGCTTTATTAATATCACATATCATTATACGAGTAAATAAGGATAGCGTTGCATGGCCGGGGGAAGGTCGGGCTTAAAGGCGCGGTTTTCTGACCGGGCCGTGGTTGTGAGAACAACCGGATAGGGTTATAATTGTTAGACCCGGGACCGGTTCAACGGGTCGGCCCGGGAAGTTTCAGCTCGATAATTTATTAATATATGAACGTTCATTCATATATAAGGAGAACGCGATGAAACCCTTTTCAGATTTCAGGAGCGACACGGTCACCAGGCCAACCGAGGAGATGCGCCGGGCCATGATGGAGGCCGAGGTGGGTGATGACGTCCTGGGCGACGACCCCACCGTCCAGAAGCTGGAAGAACTGGCCGCTTCCATCATGGGCAAGGAGGCCGGGCTGTTTGTCCCCTCCGGCACCATGGGCAACTCCATTGCCGTCAAGATGTGGACCAGGGAGCTGGAAGAGGTCATCGTCGAGGAAAAGTCTCACATCTATAACATGGAATCAACCCATATGACCTTTATTTCCCGGGTGACCCCGCGGCCGCTGCCCTCCAGGCGCGGGACCATGGACCCGGAACTGGTCAGAAAGCACGTCCGTCTGCCCTCGGTTCATACCCCGCTGACTTCTCTCATCTGCCTGGAAAATACCCACAACAACTGGGGCGGGGCGGTCGTGCCGCTCGAGAATTTCAAGGAAATCAGGAAAATTGCCGACGAGTTCGGACTGAAGGTTCACCTGGACGGGGCCCGGATTTTTAATGCCAGCCAGGCTTCGGGCGTGCCGGTAAAGGAATATGCCAGGCACTGCGACTCGGTGATGTTCTGCCTGAGCAAGGGGTTGTCCTCGCCGGTTGGCTCGATGCTGGTCTCCGACCGCCAGACCATAGATTATGCCCGGCGGCTGAGAAAGGCCCTGGGCGGCGGGTTGAGGCAGGTGGGGGTGCTGGCCGCTTGCGGTCTCATTTCCCTCACTAAGATGGTCGACCGCTTGAAGGATGACCATGCCCGGGCCAGAAGGATGGCCCAGGCCATACATGACCTGCCCGGAATTACCCTTAACCCCGATGAAGTCGAAACCAACATCATCATTTTTTATTTCAACCATCCACGCCTGACCATTCCCGAGCTGGTCAACCGCCTGAAGGAAAAGGGTATCCTGTGCCTGGCGGTTTTTGGCGGGGTCAGGCTGGTCACCCACAAGGACGTTGACGACGAGGATGTCGATCGGGCCATAAAGGCCTTCCGGGAAATCCTGGCTTCATAGGTGCGGCTGGCTTGAATTCTTAATGCCCAACTAAGGGAAAAGATTGGCGAGATTAGAGAAGGTTGCCGGAGATCGGGTGAGGTTTAAGAAGATTATTAAAGCGCCGGAGCTTAGCCCGCTCGGCCCGGTTTCACCGGCTGGCGATTTTGCGGTGGATTTCGTCCTGATCAAAGGAAGCCCGGGCTGGCCTGGCCGGTAATTTATCAGCAGGCATGAATTTATGGTGACAGGCCAAATTTATAATAAAAGGAATGGGAGAAAATAGATATAATACTGGCCTGTCCCTGAAATTTTAATTTACGGTCTGAACCAATAAAACGGCTCGGACCCGAAATTGGCTGAGAATTCTCGAGACAAGCCGGAGCAAGGAGTGAACCATGGATGAAAAGAACCTGGTGATTATTGGCGGTGGACCCGGCGGTTACCTGGCTGCCCTGCGGGCGGCCCAGCTTGGCCTGAAGGTCACGGTGGTTGAAGAAAACCGGGTTGGCGGAATCTGCATCAACGTCGGCTGCATTCCCACCAAGTACCTGACCCACCAGAGCGCCATTTTTCATCAATTAAAGACCAATAAGAACCTGGATGGTCCGCTGGCCGACCTTAAACTCAACTGGGCCAGGGTCCAGCAGGGAAGGCAGGCGGTGGTTGACCGCCTGGTCAAGGGGCTGGAGTTCCTGCTAAGCCGCAATAAGATCCAGGTCATAAAGGGACGGGCGAAACTGACCGCTCCCGGTCAGGTTTCGGTCCGGACCGCCACGGAAGAGCTGACCCTTCGGGCCGACAAAATTATCCTGGCCACGGGCAGCCGGCCGGCCGATTTTCCATTCCTGCGGTTTGACGGAAAGCAGGTCATTTCCAGCACCGAGGCCCTGTCCCTGCCCGAACCGCCGAAAAGCCTGCTGGTGGTCGGGGCCGGAGCCATCGGCCTGGAACTGGGTTCGGTTTACCAGAGGGTCGGCACCGAGGTCACTGTCCTGGAAATAATGCCCAACATCTTGCCGGGGACCGACCTGGCCACGGCCCAGCGACTGGAGAGAATTCTCAAGAAACAGGGCCTGAAGATATTTACCCGGATGAAGATTGAATCAGCTGAGGTCGGCGAAAACCAGGTTAAGCTGAAGGGCGTCGGCCTGGCCGACAACAAGCCCTTTGAATTTACGGCCGAAAAGGTCCTGATTGCCGCCGGTCGCCGGCCCAACGTCGAAGACCTGGTCTGGGACCAGGGACTGCTGCGGCTACAGAAGGGAAATTTCGTGGAAGTTGACGGCAGCTGCCGGACCTCCATACCGGATGTTTATGCCATTGGCGATTTAATTGGCGGAAAGTTGCTGGCCCACAAGGCCTATCACGACGGCATTGTAGCTGCCGAAAATGCGGCCGGGCACGGCTCGCAGTTAAACTACGCGGCCGTTCCGGCGGCCATTTTCACCGAGCCCGAGCTGGCCACGGTCGGGCTTTCCCAGGAAGAAGCCCAGGCCCGCAACATAGAAATAAAGGTAGGGGAGTTTCCGCTCCAGGCCAACGGCCGGGCCCTGACCCTCGATAGCTACGAGGGAATGGTCAGGGTAATTGCCGATAAGAAAACCGACGAGGTGCTCGGGGCCAGTCTCCTTGCCCCCCACGCCAGCGAGATGATTCCCGTTCTGACCCTGGCCGTCTCCCGTCGCCTGAAGCTAAAGGACCTGGATTCCATCATCTACATCCACCCGACGATTTCCGAGTCGATTCCCGAAGCTGCCCTGAAAGCCGACGGCCTGGCCCTGCACATCCTGAACCAGTGATGAATCTCAATTGATTTTATGGCCAATATGATTTGAAATAATATTGAAATATTTTTAAAATTTTAAGTTGTTGAGGTTTCGATGGGCATCATAGATAAAATTAAATGGAGTTGGGATAAGCTGAGTGTTTTAGAATCATTAATTAAAAAATGGCGTCCCAGAGGATGTGAATCTGAAAAGGATTATGAAAATTCTCTTTATCAATTCTTGTGGAGAGAATTGCCTGATCATGATATAACGAGGCAATCTGCAAAAGGAAGATTTAGGGCGGATATAGTTATTGATGATGAAGTAATAATAGAAATTAAAAATAATCTGGATAGCACTGCAAAATACCAGCGATTAGTTGGACAGATTGAAGAGTATTCGAATTGGGAAGGAAAGGTGATCTTGGTATTAGTAGGAGATACAGAGCCAAACTTGAGGAAACAACTTTTAGATTTAGTAAAAAAGAAGAATAATTCATTTGGCCTTACGTTTTTCGATAGCGATAATAAATTCTTCATAATAGAAAAGTAACCTTAGTTCTTCGTTGTAAATTTATGTTCCTTGGCTTGTGGCTGCCCGGTAAAAATTTTGTGTTTGACTAACATTTCCAATTATTTTATTATCACCTCTCAATAAACTTTTTTGGAGGACATAATGGAGAAAAAGGTTACCGTGGAAGAACTGTTGGCTAAAGCCGAACAGCCAACCAAAGACGCTCTCCGGCTGCATCCTTTCTATAAGGGAAAAGTCGGAATTACCCTGAAATGCCGGGTGCGCGATTTCAACGACTTCGCCATCTGGTACACTCCGGGCGTGGCCGCTCCCTGCAAGGAGATCCAGAAGGACCCGGAAAAGGCCTACGAGATGACCAACAAGGGCAACTTCGTGGCCGTCATCACCGATGGTACCAGGGTCCTGGGCCTGGGCGACATCGGAGCCATGGCCGGGCTGCCGGTCATGGAAGGCAAGGCCCTGCTCTACAAGTACCTGGGCGGAGTCGATGCTTTCCCGATCTGCATAAACGAGAAAGACCCGGACAAGTTCATCTACATCGTTAAAGCTCTTCAACCGACTTTTGGCGGTGTCAACCTGGAAGACATTTCCCATCCCAAGTGCTTCCACATCCTGGACACCCTGAGGGCTGAATGCGAAATCCCCATCTGGCACGACGACCAGCAGGGAACGGCCTGTGTCACCGTGGCCGGTCTGATCAACGCCCTCAAGATAGTCAACAAGAAGATTGACGAAGTCAGGGTGACGGTCATCGGTTCCGGAGCTTCCGGAATCGCCATTGCCCGGCTGATGATGGCCGCCGGCGTCAACCCGGAAAACATGCTGTCGGTTGACTCCAAGGGTATCCTGTCCAGGGACCGCGAAGACCGCGACACCCTGCAGGCCAAGTACAAAGAGAAATGGGACATGTGCCTGAAGACCAACCCCAAGTGCATCAAGGGTGGAATTCCTGATGCCATCAGGGGTGCCGACGTCCTGGTCAGCGTTTCCACTCCAGGACCCGGAGTCATCAAGCCGGAGTGGATCAAGACCATGGCCAAGGACGCTATCGTCTTTGCCGAGGCCAACCCCATTCCGGAAATCTGGCCCTGGGAAGCCAAGGAAGCCGGCGCCAGGATCGTGGCCACCGGCCGCTCCGACTTCCCCAACCAGATCAACAACTCCCTCGGCTTCCCCGGAATCTTCCGTGGAACGCTGGACGTCAGGGCCAAGACCATCACCGACGAGATGTGCATTGCCGCTGCCTACGAGCTGGCCAAGGTGGCCGAAGACCACGGCCTCAGCGAAGAGTACATCATCCCCAACATGGACCAGTGGGAAGTCTTCCCGAGAGAAGCGGTGGCCGTTGGCCGCAAGGCCATTGAGCAGGGCGTGGCCAGAAAGGACATCCCGGCCGATGAGCTCTACAAGATGGCCGAAACCACCATCCGCAAGGCCCGCGAGGAAATCCAGTTCCTGATGAAAGAAGGCTTCATCGTCGACCCGGACAAGAAGTAAACCGAGCCGCAAGCTAAGGAACGTTCATCACGAAGGCCCGGGCTGGTTGCCAGCCCGGGCCTTTTTATTTGAGCCACAGCCGGTTCAGTGTGATTTTCTTATTATGAGTCTGAAATAAATTTTTAGGTTCCATCGACAGGCCATTATTGCCGCAGCCCGGTTGTTACTTCATTGACATAGACCCGGCGATTTTCGCCTCGAAGCAAAGAATCGATTATGAATTTGGCTTTGACAGGCTGCCCGGGCTGGAATCGAGCTCAGCGCGAAGCTGTGATTTTGTGAAAGGACTGGAGCCGCGCCATCAGGCCTTAAACATCATTGTTGATATCGGCGATTAAACTGATGTTATTCTTGCCCTGCCTTCTTCTCAGGAGCTATTATCTGGGGGTCAAATCGCCTTTAATTGTAAAAAATTATAGGATTATTTTTGAGGTTCAAAAATTTGACAAAGTGCCCGCTTTGTGATAATGATTATCTCAATCTTCACCGGAAGGGTGAAGGGAGTTAGAAGGTATAAAATGAGTGGAGATGGAGAAACTTCTCTCCCGGACTTTTTAAGCCCCCCATAGTATTTCCGCACTTATAATTATTTCCTTGTTGTTCTTGTTTGAAAGGAGACGGGAACAGGGGAAATTCCAGTCAACATGAATTAAATGGAAAAGGCCATTTAATATAAAAAATCATCAGAAAGGAGGAAAAGAGAATGAAAAATCTGATGAAACTCTCGGTTCTCGGCCTTGTAGTGGTTTTTCTTTTTACCAGCTGCGCCAAGCAGCCCACCCAGCAGATAGATGAGGCCAAAGCTGCTATCGCTGCGGTGCAGGCGGCCAAGGGCGACATTTATGCCAAGGAAGAGCTGAAGAAGCTGAACGACGACCTGCAGGCGGCCCTGGACGAGGTTAATGCCCAGTCCAAGAAGCTGTTCAAGAAGTACGGAAAAGCCAAAGAGATGCTGGCCAAGGTTAAAACCGACGCCGAAGCTGTCAAGGCTCTGATCCCGGCCAGAATTGAAGAGGCCAAGAACGCCGCCCTGACTGCCCAGAACGAGGCCAAGGCTGCTTTTGACGAGGCCAAGGCTCTCCTGGACAAGGCCCCCAAGGGCAAGGGTACCAAGGCTGACATCGAGGCCATGAAAGCCGACCTGGCCGGCCTGGAAGCCCAGCTGACCGAAGTCCAGACCGCCATCGACGGCGAGGACTATTTCGGCGCCAAGGACAAGGCCCTGTCCATCAAGGACAAGGCTGCGGCCATCGCCGAGCAGGTCAAGGCTGCTATTGCCAAAGTGAAAAGATAAGCGTAGATTAAGCTCGAACAATCCAAGCGGAGTCGAGTTGGTTAGTGAAGTGGAGTACTATCCGAGCAGCGCTGATACTGGTATGCCAGCTTAGTCTGATCTTTCTACTACAGAGTTGCCAGACCGCACCGGCTCCTCCAGAGGTGGAACAGGCTCTTCGACAGGAGCAGGACCTCTGGAGGGCCGGTGCTTCTTTTTATGCCCCGGAAGATTACGAAAAATACCGCGGGTCGCTGGCCACGGCCCGGAAGTTCTTTGAGCAGGAAGAGCTCAAAATAGGCTTTTTCCGCAAATACGATAAGGTCAAGAAGGACTTTGCGGCCGTCCTGGCCGAGGGGGAGAGGATTCGAAAGCTGGTGGAGGATAAGAAAGCCTCCCTGGCCGGGGAGATAGTCGCCCGGAAAAAAGATCTCCAGGCCCGCTACGAAACCCTGAACACCCTGAGCCTGGAGCTCAGCCAGAGAACCCTGTCCCGGAAGCAACTGGCCCAGGCCGACGTTCTTTTCAGGGAGCTGGACCGTTTCCTGGAGAAGGGAAATTATGATGAAGCCAGGTCCCGGCTCGGTGCCATCGACAGCCTGCTCAACCAGGCGGAAAACATCCTCCGCCAGCAGCTGGAGCGCTACATGAGCCAGGAGGAAATCGCCCGCTGGAAAAAAATGGCCGAGCGGGCCGTGGAGAAATCGCGGAGCGGCAACCAGCTGGTCATCCTGGTCAGCAAGCTGGAACGGAAGCTCGTGGTTCTAAGAGGCGGGGAGCCGCTTAAGAGCTACGAGGTGGGCCTGGGTTTTAACGGGCTCAGCGACAAGCTTCACGCCGGCGATAATGCCACGCCGGAAGGGGAGTACCGGGTCATCAAGAAAGTCTCTCCCAGCAAGTTCGGCAAGGCCCTGCTCATAAATTATCCCAACGAAGAGGACATCAAGAGATTTAACGAGGCCAAGAAGAAAGGTTACCTGACCGCTTCCAGCCGCATCGGAGGCCTGATCGAAATCCACGGCGGCGGCAAGGACGGCCTGACCCAGGGCTGCGTGGCCCTGGACGACCAGGAGATGGAAGAGCTGTTCAGGCTGATCCCGGTGGGCACCCCGGTAACAATTGTCGGAACCACTGACCCAAACAACAAAATTATTGCTATACTAAGAAGAGAGCAGAAATAGCATGAAGTTCTGGAAGGTACTGCTGGTCCTGGTAGCCCTGGTCTACCTGTCTGTGCTGGCCATCGTGGCCCTGTCCTGGGCGCATCACCTCAAACTGAGTGCCGAGTGGAAAACCGTCTGGAGCTTTGAGCTGGACCCGAAGGCCAGGGTCAAGCCGGAGGCCCAGAATGCCGCCTTGAAGAAAAAGCTCCAGGAGCTTCATCCCAAGGGCGTTTACATCATGGTGGACTCGGCTGAAAACCGGCTCTACCTCAAGAAGGACGGACAGACCATAAAGGAAGCGCTGGTCTCGACCGGAAGCGGCGTCATCCTGGTTGAGCCCGGGGGGAAGAGGAGCTGGCAGTTTGACACCCCCAAGGGCGAGTTTTTCGTCAAGTCCAAGATCCAGAATCCTTACTGGGTCAAGCCGGACTGGGCCTTTATCGAAGAGAACGAGCCAATTCCAAAGAAGATGGAAGACCGGGTGGAAGCCGGGGTGCTGGGCGACTACGCCCTGGGCTTCGGGCAGGGTTACTTCATCCACGGAACGCTTTACACCAGGCTTCTCGGGCGAAATGTCACCCATGGCTGCGTCCGGGTGGCCGACAAGGACCTGGAGGAGGTCTTCAAGGCTTCCAGGATAGGAACGCGGATTTACATTTATTGAGGCTGGAGAAATTATGAACAGGATCGGACAGAGAAGGAATTTGAAATAACGAGGTCCTGGCGGAGATCATGAATATAGAAAAAGGAAAGGAAATGTTTCAGGGCGGAAGAAACCGCTGGCTGAAGGCGGTTTTCTCTGCCGTGCTGGTGATGAGCTTTTCCTTTTCTTTTATAAGCATCTCGGCGGCCCAGGTAAGCCGCCTGAAAAGGACAGCGGCACCTGCGGCTGTGAGTGGTAGCCAGGTCCAGAAAGCTGCTGTTCCTGCCAGCCCGGGAAAACAAAAAGTTTCAACCACCGGGAGCCAGCCCGGCCAGAAAACACAGCCGGCTTCAGCTCCGGCGAAATCCAATGCTGCTTCCATCAAGGGCATTCCCGAGGCCACGCTTCAGGTACTCAAAGAAAACAGGTTCCTGGAGGAAGAGCTGAAGCTGGCCAAAACCCCGCAGTACTATTTTGTTCTTAACCTCAAGGAAAGAACCTTGGAGCTCCGGGCCCGGGGCATGGTCCTCAAGTCCTGGAAGGCCAGCGAATTGAGGTATACCGGAAAGCCGGTTCCCCTCCAGGTGACCACCCTGACCAACAAGACCGCCCTGAACCCACCGGAACGCAAGGTGCTGAACCCGGCCGAGCAGCAGGCCGAGGAGGCCAGAAAAGCGGCCGAGGAGAAAGCCAGGCAAGAACAGCAGAAAAAGAAAGAGAACGGCAAGAAGCAGGACCAAACCCAGGCCACCTCAGCCACTCCGGCTGACACCTTCGACGTAGAGGCCCTGGAGATTACCGACATGCCCGGTTCCTACGAGCTGAATTTCGACGACGGGCTGAGGATTTTTATCAGGTCAAAATCGGGCTTCAGTGAAAAGTTCCGTCAAACCAGGGAGACCCTGCTCTGGTACACCTGGTACCCGGTCAAGCACTTCCTCAACAGGAAGAGCGAGCTGCGCCCGCAGCTCATTCTCTATTTTGACAACATGCGCGATGCGCAGGGCATATACTGGGCCTTCATCGATGGCCTCAAGGGCATCATCTGGTTCCCGTAAGCGCCAGATGAAAGCCACCCCAGCACCGACCGTATAATCACATTAAATGGCCGAGCCAGATAAGTTTATTTACAGGTTCGATTCAAGCCCCTGAATTGCTATCGGGGGAAGAAACTTATTGGCCATGTGTTTTCGGTTGATTGTCCTTGCCTTATATTTTGCCGGTATATTCTGAATTCCGGATCAGATTAAAGTTTTTGGTCCGGCCACAACCAAAAAATTTTTAAGTTATTGATAAATAATAAGATAAAATTTATAAAAAACTTGACAAATTTATACTCAACTTTTATATTAATATAAAGCTAAAATAGAAAACAGGAGGAATAGATATGGGTAAGATAATAGGAATTGACCTCGGAACTACCAACTCTGTCGTGGCAGTCATGGAAGGCGACAAGGTCACGGTCATCGCCAACGAGGAAGGTGGCCGGACCACCCCTTCCGTGGTCGGTTTCACCAACAAGGGTGAAATCCTGGTAGGCCAGGTGGCCAAGCGCCAGCGCATCACCAACCCGGAGAACACCATCTACTCCATCAAGCGGTTCATGGGCAGACGCTACAACGAGGTGCTCAACGAGATCAAGCAGGTCCCCTTCAAGGTGGTTGAGGCTTCAAACGGCGATGTCCGGGTCCTGGCCCAGGGCAAGGAATACTCGCCGCCCCAGATTTCGGCCTTCATCCTGCAGAAGCTGAAAAAGGCGGCCGAAGACTACCTGGGCGAAAAGGTGGAAAAAGCGGTCATCACCGTGCCCGCTTACTTCAACGACGCCCAGAGAAAGGCCACCAAGGACGCCGGGACCATCGCCGGCCTGGAAGTGGTTCGCATCATCAACGAGCCCACGGCCGCGGCCCTGGCCTACGGCATGGAAAAGAAAAAGAATGAAATCATTGCCGTCTATGACTTCGGCGGCGGTACCTTCGACATTTCCATCCTGGAAGTGGGCGAGGGCGTGGTTGAAGTCAAGTCAACCAACGGCGACACCCACCTCGGTGGCGACGACATCGACCAGAGGGTCCAGGACTGGATAGTGAGCGAGTTCAAGAAGGAAACCGGAATTGACCTGACCAAGGACAAAATGGCTCTCCAGCGCTTGAAGGAAGCCGCGGAGAAGGCCAAGATCGAGCTCTCCACCATGATGGAAACCGAAATCAACCTGCCGTTCATCACTGCCGACGCCAGCGGTCCCAAGCACCTGCTGATGAAGCTGACCCGGGCCAAGCTGGAGCAGCTCTCCGAGGACCTGATCCAGCGCTCCATTCCGCCGGTCAGGCAGGCCCTGGAAGATGCCGGTCTCAAGCCCGAGGACATCAACGAAGTCATCCTGGTCGGCGGTCAGACCCGCATGCCCAGGATCCAGCAGGTAGTGCGCGACTTCTTCGGGAAAGAGCCCCACAAGGGCGTTAACCCGGACGAAGTGGTGGCTGTCGGCGCGGCCATCCAGGGCGCGGTCCTCGGCGGCGAGGTCAAGGACGTGCTCCTGCTCGACGTAACGCCGCTGACCCTCGGCATTGAGACCCTGGGCGGCGTCTTTACCAAGATGATCCCGCGCAACACCACCATTCCCACCAGGAAGAGCGAAATCTTCACCACCGCGGCCGATAACCAGAACAGCGTCGAAATCCACATCCTGCAGGGTGAACGCGAGATGGCCGCTTACAACCGGAGCCTGGGTCGCTTTCACCTGGACGGCATTCCACCGGCCCCGCGCGGTGTGCCTAAGATTGAGGTTACTTTCGACATAGACGCCAACGGCATCCTGCACGTCTCGGCCAAGGACCTGGCCACCGGGCGGCAGCAGGCCATTACCATCACTGGCCACAGCGGCCTGGACGAGAAGGAAATCGAGCGGATGGTCAAGGAAGCCGAAGCCCACGCGGCCGAGGACAAGAGGCGCCGGGAAGTAATCGACGCCAGAAACCAGGCTGACCAGCTCATCTACAGCGTGGAAAAGCTCATCCGCGACAACCGCGACAAGATTCCGGCCGAGGAAGTCAGCCGGGCCGAGCAGGAAATCGCCAACACCAAGAAGGCCATGGAAAGCGACAACCTGGAGTCTATCCGGGCGGCCATAGAGTCCCTGGCCAGGGCTTCGCACCACATCAGCGAAGTCCTCTACCGCCAGGCCGGGCCGCAGCAGCAGGCCCAGGGCCAGCCGGGCGCCGGTTACCAGGGCTACACCCAGGGCGGACCCGGACCCGGAGCCGGCAGCAGCAAGGGCGACGGCAAGGGCGAGGAAGAAGTCATCGACGCCGAAGTGGTTGACGACGATAAGAAACATTGAAAAAATAGCGGATAGCAGGCGTTGTAGCTGATAGCTGATACGAGCAGTGGATGGCGAGCGGCGAGTGATTAGCGGATAGCAAAGAGCTCGAGCTTGAACGCAGAAGCAGAGCGGCGAAGATAGCCGGGCGGCCAGGCTGTTCTGCCGGCAGGGGATCGGGACCGGCGGAACAGCCCCGCCCTAAAGCCGAGTTGGAAGGAACGGAAGGCGAGGTTGGCCATGGCCAGGGATTATTACGAGGTACTCGGGGTTCCGCGGACGGCCAGTCTGGCGGACATCAAGAAAGCCTACCGCAAGCTGGCCCGAAAGTACCACCCTGATTTGAACCCCGGCGACAAGGCGGCCGAGGCTAAGTTCAAGGAAATCCAGGAAGCTTACTCGGTGCTGAGCGATCCCAAAAAGAGGGCCCAGTACGACCAGTTCGGGTTCGTGGGCGACTTCGGGCGCGGCCCGGGAGCCGGTCCGGGTGGCGGACCTGGCCAGGGACCGTTTGGCGGCGGCTTTGAAGGCTTCGATTTCTCCGAGTACGGAAGCTCGTCCTTCCGCGATTTATTCGAAAACCTGTTCGGCGGGATGGGTGTCGAGCAGCAGCGCCGGGGCGGACCGCAGCGCGGCGAGGACCTTAATTACTCCATGACCATCAGCTTTGCCGACGCCATCAACGGTGTTCAGACCAAGATCAAGCTGACCCGCCTGGTGCCCTGCCCGGTCTGCGGCGGAAGCGGTTTTTCCAGCCTGGGCGGGGAGAGGGTCTGCCCGGATTGCGGCGGGCGCGGCCGGAGCTTCGTCCAGAAGGGCTTCATGAAGTTTTCCTCAACCTGCCCGACCTGCCTGGGAACGGGCCGGGTGAGCGGCCAGGTCTGCAGCAACTGCCGGGGCGAAGGCCGGGTCCAGGGCAGCGAAACCATCACGGTGCGTATCCCGAAGGGTGTTGACAGCGGCTCCAAGGTCCGGGTGCCGGGCAAGGGTAACGCCGGGATAAACGGAGGCCCGCCGGGCGACCTTTACATAAACCTGGAGGTGACGCCGCACCCGTTCTTCAAGCGCGAGGGGTCAAATATCTATATCAAGGTGCCGATTACCGTGCCGGAAGCAACGCTCGGGGCCAAGATCGAGGTGCCGACGATTTACGGCGAGAAAAAGTCCATTCGCATTCCGCCCGGCACCAAGTCGGGACAGAAATTCAGGCTGAAGGGCGAAGGGGCGCCGGTCTGCGGCCGGAACAGTCGTGGCGATATGTTTGTTGAAGTGAGCATTGTTCCGCCCTCGAGTGTTGACCAGAGGGTGCGGGAGCTGATGCGCGAGCTGGAGAAGTTTTACGAGGGCGACCCGCGGAAGAACCTGGGGAGCTAAGGGCGGAGGCGGTGGCCGTTTTGGGGCGAAGGCTATGAGGGTTCAGGATGATTGAGGGAGGTTGAAGATGCCGAGAAGGAAAAAGAAAGCGGAAGACGAAAGCAGAACAACCTGCGGCTATTACCATATAAGCGCCGTGGCCCGGATGTATAACATCCACCCCCAGACCCTGCGCCTTTACGAGAGGGAAGGGCTGCTCAAGCCGTCGCGGAGCGAGGGCAACACTCGCCTTTACACCGAGGAAGACCTGAAGCGGCTGGAGCTCATCCTCAACCTGATCCGCGATCTCGGGGTCAACCTGGCCGGGGTGGAAGTCATCCTGAACATGCGGGAGAAGATGAAGCAGATCGAAAACCAGGTCAACGAGCTCCTGGATTACATCAAGCAGGAGTTCTTCAAGGGCAGGGAAGAGGAGTTTGAGGCCCGGCGGCGCAGCCTCGTCCACGTCAAGATGACCAAGCCCATGCCGGTGGAAAAGCCCGGCGACGAACCCGGCTCCAAGAAGTAATTCCAGGGCCGGGGTGTCTTTATCAATATTCTCAGGCTACTGGCCAGTGACTAACCCACCACCGAGAAATAATACCGATTAATTTTTAATCTCAGGGGTTTAATTGTCTCTAACCTTAGTCTGCCCAGTCAGTTTAAAGAAGTAGCCAGATTTCCGGGGGCAAGCGAATAACGGCACAAGGGTTCATGGCCACGCGGTCTTAATATATGAACGGTCATTCATATATCCGGCAGGGTATTGAATCTTTCTATATTGCCTGAACTTTTTTGCGCACTTTGCCTGACATTAATTTTTTTTATTATTTTTTTATCTTTTTATCATCTTTTTTTCTTTCTTTTCTTTTCTCCGTTTTTTCTTTGTTATGCTCTCTTACGCGGGCTAGAAATAAGCGGTCTGCTGCTAAACCGGGTGGACTGCCCTTTCTTTTACCTGAATTTTATGGAAAAACTCTAATTTCTAACGGCGCTTCGATGTATTCCTTTTCGGTTTTGATCCTGCGGCTGCCTCAGTCCCCAAGCTGAATCCTTTTCGTTGGCTGCTCTGTTAATTATCATGGCTGAATGTCGGCCTCGAGTCTTCGCTGGAAATGGGCCTAAAAAAATATTAGAATTATTATGAAATCAGCCGACAAACAATAAGGGTAAAAGCTCGGGTTAAAGTTTTTCATGAAATACCAGGATTATTTAGAGTCTCGAAACATCAAGCTCTACCTGGAGGAGATCTCCAAGATTCCGCCCATCACCGAGGAGGAAGAAAAGGAGCTCGGGGAGCGCCTCAAGAAGGGCGACCCGGAGGCCATGCGCCGGCTGATCGAGGGCAACCTGCGGTTTGTCGTTTCCTACGTCAAGAGGTACCAGGGCATGGGCCTGACCTTGCTCGACCTGATCAACGAGGGCAACCTGGGCCTGGTGGAGGCGGCCCAGCGCTTCGACCCTGACCGGAACGTCAAATTTATCTCCTATGCCGTCTGGTGGATCAGGCAGGCCATCGTCCACGCCCTGTCCCAGGCCTCCCATTCCTTCAACCTGCCCCAGAAAATTTCGGACAGGATTTCGCGGATGAACCGGGAAAAGGAGCTTCTCCGCAAGGAGCTCGGCCGGGAGCCGACCCGCGAGGAAGTGGCCGAACGCCTTAAAATTACCGCGGAGGAAGTGGCCGACCTGGAGCTCATCCAGGAAAAGGGCCTGTCGCTCTCCGATAAGATCAGCGAGGACGAGGACCTGGAGGTCGAGGACCGGGTGTCCGACGAGCTCGAGCCTTCCGTCGAGTACCAGCTCATCAAGAACTCCATCGAGCAGCAGATCCGGGAAATCCTCAACGAGCTGGATGAACGCGAAGCCCTTGTGCTAAAATTACGCTTCGGAATAGATAGCGACGAGCCGATGACCCTGCAGGAAATCGGCGACCGACTCGGCCTGACCCGGGAGCGGATCAGGCAGATTGAACAGCGGGCCATGCGCAAGCTGGCTCATTCGCAGAAACTGAAACAGTTGAGAGGTTACCTGAATTGACCGAAGAAAAAGTTTGCCCGGTTTGCCAGGGCAGCGGCTGGGTGGTGAAGCAGACCGAGAAGGGACCGGTGGCCCGGCGCTGCAAGTGCTTTAGCGAGCAACAGGCCATGCTCCTGCTGCGGCAGGCCCGGATCCCGAAGCGCTACGAGACCTGCACCCTGGACAACTACGAAACCCACCATCCGACCCAGGGCGATGCCCTGAAGATTTCCAAGAAGTTCGTCAAGAATTATCCGGCCCAGGAAGTGGGCTTGCTCTACATCGGTCCGTGCGGGGTGGGGAAGACCCACCTGGCAGTAGCGGTCATCAGGGAGCTCATCCTGAAGAAAGGGGCATACTGTATTTTTTATGATTTTAGGGAGCTAATCCGCGACATCCAGAACAGCTACACGCCGGACTCCGAGGTGAGCGAGACCGACATCCTGGCCCCGGTTTTTAACTGCGAGGTGCTGGTGCTGGACGAGCTGGGGGCCAAGCGGCCGACGGCCTGGGTGGAAGAGACCATTTTTTACATCATAAACTACCGCTACAACCAGAAGCGGGTGACTATTTTCACTTCAAATTACCTCGACATTGAGGAAGAGCCCGACCGGCGCGAGACCTACTACAAGAAGGGCGATGAAACCCTGGTGGACAGGATCGGGGTGAGGCTGAGAAGCCGGCTATACGAGATGTGCAAGGTGGTAAATATAGCCGGCGAAGATTACCGCAAGGTTGCCCGCCAGGCCAGCTACCGCTTCTAAGGGCTGGCGGCTGAATTTCCCCTGAGGCGCCGTGCTACTACCTCGGCTTGCCAATCCCCGCATATAATCTAAATCAGGTCTTTTGGTGTTACGTCCTTGGTAGCTTACTTATAAATTATTCTGGTTCTTTATAAACAATCTCTCGGCTTATATCTAAATGACATCCATTACAATATATTGCCGAAGTTGGTATTGCCAAAAGACTGAATTTTTGCTATAAATCATTAAGCCTGCTCCTCGGTAGCTCAATCGGCAGAGCGGGTGGCTGTGGCTATCGCAGCTTCCACGGGAAACCGTGGTTGAAAAACCGGGTGAATTCAGGGAAGCCTGCCCTTCGCAGGTTGCGGAGAATGGTAACCCTGAGCCAAGCCCTGGGCAGCGATGCTCGGGGAAGGTGCAGAGACTAGGGCTTAGCCCGTACTCCGGAACACTCCGGGGGAAGCGCCCGGCACCCTCCCGCCAGGTATCTGGCGCGGGTGATGAGATAGTCCAAGCCCAGGAGAAATTCTGGGGCACTTGTAACCACTAGGTTGCAGGTTCGAGTCCTGCCCGAGGAGCCATTCTTATTTTAAACACCTTTGATCTTAAATGTTGTTAGCTTTTGTCAATTCAGTTTGGATTTCTTTCAAGGTTCTTCCCGAGGCATCCTTCCATTCGGTTCTTCCATTTGATTCATTTCCCAACACTATGCTTGCTGCCGCAGAGGGAGAACTGAAAAGATAGTCTTGAGATAGCTGGTAATATTTTCCTTTATCTACAAAAACACCACTATCAATGAGCGCTTTTCTTATATATCTTGCATATCGGCTTAACGAAGGTACCTCTTCTTTAACAGCCATTGAATTAGCACAAACCACAAAGCCTTCAGCGCTCTCATATCCTTCTGCAGTTATTCCTTTAGATTTTATAAACAGCTTTATGACATTCTTCACATGAGGTTTTGGCTTTTCGAAAAAGTTAATGCCAAGAACGGGCAGGCATGTCAACATTTCAGATAGAAAAGTTTCTACATCTACCGTATCTGCTTCTGATAAAGTTGGTAGCTGAGGAATATTACCATTATCAAGCACACATCTCTTGGCATCAGCGGCTAATGATATTAGTCTTGCCTCTAGGTACTGGACATGTGCCTTATTTAAATTGAGATCTTTGCTAATGTATACAATTGCATGTGTCCAGAAATCTTTATTTCGCATATGCTGATCGAGGCGGGGTAAAACCGGATCGCCTTCTCCAACATATATCCTTGGAAAGGAGTCTTTTTCTCCGGGGCCCATTAAAATATATACCCCTGTTTTTTTGAGTTCCTCTCTTTTACGGGCTTCAGCGAATAGTGCCCTTGGAAATGATATTCCTTGACCGGTCCAGTTTGATTTTTCGATTATTTTAATTCCGTCAGGTTCTCCTTGAGGCATAAATATTTTCAAGGAAAAACCTAATTTTGATTTATGCACTTCTTTCATTTTCATCTAACCTCCAGTCTTTGATTTATTATAATAACTATCAAAATAAATATCAAAATCGGAGAATCGATTGGTTGCAGGTTAGAATCCTGCCCGAGGAGCCATTTTTATTTTGACCATTTTCATTTATTTTCCCTCTGTCGAATAAATTATATTCGCCTTATGGGCAAAAATTGAGTCTATTTTTAGCGTGAGAGATCTCTTCTGTCTTTTAAGTCTAATAAATACAATTGGGAAAGAAAAAAATTGTAAAAAAAACTTGACAAATATGATATCACATATGATATCATTGTAATGCAATTTCATGAGCGTTAAGAAGTTAATAGGACAACTTAAAGAAAAGAAAAAAAGAAATGAGAAGCTTCAAGAACTCAGGGCTGAAGAGGTTGAGAATATAATAGAGTTTTTTTTCGAGAAATATGAGCATAAGAGAGGTTCTCATATTATTGTTCAGGACTCTCGATTAGAGAGATATGGGGAAATTAATCAATTGAGTGAGTATGGGCGGCTCGGGCAGTTAACTATACCCGTAAAGAGCGGGCAGAAAGTGAAATCTGTCTATGTAAGAAAATTAATCGAGGCTATAGAAATTTGTGAATTTATGGAGGGAAAAAGTGAAGAGGAAGATTGAAAAAAAAGATTTAGAATATTACATGAAGCTGAAATATAAAATAGAAATTGTGCCGTTATCTGAAGAAGACGGGGGAGGATATGAAGCGAGGATCCCCCAGCTCGGGAAGGAAGCATTTAGGGGATACGGTGAAACTGTCGAAGAGGCCCTGGGCCACCTAGAAGTTGTAAAAAAAGACCTATTTGAAAGGTACCTGAATAAGAGAGTTCCGATCCCAGAACCAGAGCTGAAAGAGGAAAAGTACAGTGGCCGGATTCTTCTGCGTATTCCGTTTTATTTGCATAGAGAATTGTCAGCGCTGGCGAAAAAAGAAGATATAAGCCTGAATCAGCTTCTTAATCATCTGATAGAGCGCGGCCTGGCTTCAGTTCGATATGATTTTCATGTTGAAGCTTTATCACAAATAAAGCCGGAAATTATAGGTAAATGGGAAAAATGTATATTTGAGATAGATCAGAAAACTGTTCCGGAATCTTTATTTCATTATCATGGCGAATCTATAGATTTTGACAATAAATCGGTTTGTTAGGAGAAAAAATTGAGAAATAAAAAAGAGATCAGCAAGAAAAAATATATTGAAAGTATTAGAAAAATTAGACTGAATGTATTTTACTTAAAAAGCGCAAGCGCTGATATTGATAGAGATGCTCTTTTCAAAGAAAAACCGATAAAACACGGCATAAGTATAAAGGATGAAGCTTCAATTGTCCTGAAAGATAATGATTCAGTAGATATTCTGCACAGGTATTCTCTTGAAATATTGTCTAAAGATAAAGAGACAAAACCCATAGGCAGAATTGATTGCACTTTTTGCCTTAATTTTTCCCCAGCTGCCTGCTTCACTCCAGAATTTTTTGAAGAATTTAAGAAAGCCAATCTCCATATCAATACCAGGCCGTTTTTTAGAGAATTTGTTTTCAATATCACAGCCAGAATGAGTATTCCACCAATTTTATTACCGCTGTTGAAGGCAATGAAAAAATAAATCAGATTATCAACTGATCTATATTGATAAAGATAAAAAAGGTCAGATTGCTTTTTTCAATATAGAATATGATTAGAAGCGGGGCAAAGGTTAAATGCTTAAAATCTCTGCTCTCAAGACTTATAGGGGCAATTTATCTCAACCACAAGGAGAATTATTGCTCATGATTTTGCTCCTGGTGCTTGAACAAATTGAACATTTAACCATATACTGATTAGAAAAGATGGCGATGTTTTTTTAAGGGAGTGTCCGCTATGGAAAATGGTCAGTTAACCTGGATTACCAATTTCATTTGGGGTATTGCCGATGACGTGCTGCGCGATCTATATGTGCGCGGCAAGTACCGCGATGTTATCCTCCCGATGACTGTGATACGCCGGCTCGATGCCGTGCTGGAACCCACCAAGCAAGCGGTCCTGGAGATGAAAGCTTCACTCGATAGAGCAGGTATAACTAATCAGGATCTTGCTCTCCGCCAGGCTGCCGGACAAGCGTTTTACAACACATCGAAATTCACTTTACGTGATCTAAAGGCGCGTGCCAGTCGCCAGCAATTGGAGACGGATTTCCGTGCCTACCTGGACGGCTTCTCGCCTAATGTTCAGGAGATAATCGAGAAATTTGAATTTCGCAATCAAATCCCCCGCCTTAGCAAAGCCGATGCTCTGGGCACACTCATCGAAAAGTTTCTCGACCCATCCATCAACTTAAGCCCATACCCAGTGCTCAACAGCGATGGTTCTGTGCGACTCCCCGGACTTGATAATCACGCCATGGGCACCATTTTCGAAGAACTGGTGCGGCGATTCAACGAGGAAAACAACGAAGAGGCAGGTGAACACTGGACCCCCCGCGATGCCGTGAGGCTGATGGCCCGCCTAATCTTTGAACCCATCGCTGAGAAAATTACCGATGGCACATATTTGCTTTACGATGGGGCCTGTGGCACAGGCGGAATGCTCACCGTGGCTGAAGAAACACTAATCAGACTGGCAAAAGAACGCGGGAAACAGGTCTCGGTACACCTTTTCGGTCAAGAAATCAATGCAGAGACCTATGCTATCTGCAAAGCCGATCTGCTCCTGAAAGGAGAGGGGGAGGCTGCTGACAACATTGTTGGTGGACCAGAATATTCAACACTTTCGAACGATGCCTTCCCTGGCAGAACCTTCGACTTCATGCTCTCGAATCCGCCTTATGGGAAGAGCTGGAAAAGTGACCTGGAACGCATGGGGGGCAAAACCGGCATTAAAGACCCGCGCTTTGTTGTACAGCACCAGGGCGAAGAGCTGTCTCTAATTACTCGCTCCAGTGATGGACAGCTTCTCTTTTTAGTGAACATGCTTTCCAAGATGAAGCATGATACCCCGCTCGGAAGCAGGATTGCCGAGGTGCACAATGGGTCATCGCTGTTTACTGGAGATGCCGGCCAGGGCGAGAGTAACATCCGACGCTGGATTATCGAAAACGATTGGCTTGAAGCCATCGTGGCCCTTCCACTCAATATGTTTTATAACACCGGCATTGCCACGTACGTTTGGGTGCTAACCAACCGCAAGCCCGAGCACCGCAAAGGCCGCATCCAGCTAATCGATGCCACGCAGTGGTACAAGCCGTTGCGAAAAAATCTGGGCAAGAAAAATTGTGAGCTGTCTGAAGAAGACATCCGTCGCATCGTGGATACTTTTCACAAATTCGAGCAAAACGAGCAGTCAAAAATCTTTCCCATCGCTGCCTTTGGGTACTGGAAGATAACGGTAGAACGCCCCTTGCGCTTGAAAGGCATCGACCCCGAGCGTGAATACAGTGCTAAGGAGATTAAAGCACTTCGCGAAACTGCAGAGCGAGCTGATGATGCCCCACCATTGATAAAAAAGATTCACAAGCCCGGCACTGCACCCGATCCACTTCGCGGGCTGTTCGAGGTGACCATTCACGGCAAATCGCGCGTAGTAGAATACGAACCGGATACGGAGCTCCGCGATAGCGAGCAGATTCCCTTCCTGGAATGCTCTGCCTGTCATCAGCCTGGTTATCTGCCGAACCTGGAAGACCGCCGGGCAGCCATAGAAACTTTCTTGCGGCGGGAAGTCCTGCCTTATGCACCGGATGCCTGGTATGTTCCAGAAAGTATCAAGGTGGGTTACGAGATTAATTTCAACCGCTATTTTTATAAGCCAAAAGCTTTGCGCAGCCTTGAGGAAATCCGCGCCGACCTTTTAGCGGTTGAAAAAGAGGCGGAGGGGCTTCTTAATGAAATAATGAAGGTAGCCGCAAAATGAAGGCTAAAATAGATTTTCCTGTTCGCCACATTTCCATTCGCGTCCCTTGGCATGACTCAGGATGGACTGGTGTCGTTTGCCGTGCACCCCACCTGAATGGTGCCTGTGCCAGGCTCAAGCGGATTGCTGATAACAAGAAAGAAGATCAGGAGCGCCTTATCGCCGGAAAACGTTTGGATGAATTACCCAGGGAGCAGTGGCCGTGTTGCGTGGATGAGCGATCCACTTTTATGGCGGAGTTTGAGCTGGAGGTTCTTAAGAAGCATGCCCTGGCAGAAATTAACCCAGATCAATATGGCCATTTCAAGCCGACACCGCAACGTTATCCGGCATATTCTGCCGGAATAGTTCCTTTTCAATGGATGATGCGACCGAACATAAATCATTACGGTAACCTTTATGATCTGGATGTTGACGAGGGCCGAGAGCCCAAACTGGGCTATGAGAGCAACTGGATTCATGAATTCCGAAATCAAAGGGCACTTCTAGAAGGTTTTGCCGCTCATTTGCGTGAAGAGGAATCGCTCTGTCTGTTCTATGCCAAGCACGTTCCCTTTGCAGAGGGTACGGGCCGAGTATTAATAGCGGTTGGACGAATCAACAAAATCGGCGAACTGATTGAGTACAATCGTGAGGGCCATGGTCCACCCGGCATGGTGTGGGAACGCCCGATTCAGCATTCCATCCGCCCAAAAGGTAACGACGGCTTCCTGATGCCTTACTATGAAGTTCTGGACCGTGCTGCGCAAGATAGCTCTCTCGATATGGAACGGTATACTGCTCGCGTTCCTGAAGAGCACTGGGATGAGTTCTCTTACGCCAGTGAATTGGTCACCAATGACGGTGCCATTGGTGCTCTACTCTCAATGGACGCGGTGCTTGCTCGAATTGAAAACGAATTAGGAGTCGCAACTGGAGGGCAGCGCAAGTGGCTTCACGATGAACTTGTGCGCCTGTGGAAAGTACGTGGCCCATTCCCTGGTTTGGGAGCTGTTCTAACATCATTTGGCATGTCGCGAGGCTTATTCGTGGCTCATGCCATCCAGCAGAAAGCCGGAAAGAATGCTGATCCATGGCCACTTGTGGACAGGGCATTTTGCGAGCCGTCTTCTGTGCTGCCAAAAGAATTGCAACGTGATCTCAAGGAACTCTGCCCGACTTGGAAAGGTCTCTCTGAAGAACGTCGTGACTTCCTGCGTCTGATAAGCCGATTTGAGATAACCGTAGAACAGGCCGAGAATCTTTATGATGAAGATTCAAGAAAGAGGGCTGGATGGGGTGGCACTGACCGCGAAATACTACAAAACCCCTATCGTATCTTTGAGCTCAGCCGTCATGACTTTGAGGGAGTAAAGCTGTTGACAGTAGATCGCGGTGTTTTTCCTGATGATACCGTTCGGTTGCTGCATCCACTGGAAGAGCCATCCCGGCTGTGCTCGGCTGTTGATTGGCGGCGTATTCGAGCCTTTGCCGTCGCGGCCTTAGAAGATGCTGCTCTAAATGGTCATACCTTATTACCCAGGGACAAAGTCGTTGAGGCGATACGCAGTTATCCGATTAAACCCGAATGCCCCGTTACAAGTGACATCCTCACTGCTAACTCCAAGAATATGACGCCGGAAATTGTTCCGGTTGAGCTGGATGGTGAAAGCGGTTTTCAACTCGAAAGATACAAAAAAATCGGCGATGAAGTGCGCCGCCAGGTTCTTGGACGCCTTGCAGGTGGGCGGCATGTCGTCAAAGGCGACTGGAAAGCTTTGCTTGATGAGAAATTTGGTATTGCGAAGGACGATGAGGAGAAACGCGCCCGTGAAGAGAAAGCAGCTGCGCTGGCTGAGTTAGCAGAGGCACGCTTCGGTGTCCTTGTTGGATCAGCCGGTACAGGAAAAACCTCTCTCTTGGGAATTCTTTGTGCTCAGCCAGAGATCAAAAAAGACGGTGTGTTGCTTCTTGCACCAACAGGGAAAGCTCGCGTCAGAATGCAAGAGCTGGTGGGTGCTGGGGCAAAAGCAATGACGATTGCTCAGTTCCTAAACCAGTGGAGTCGCTATGATGGACGAAACGGGCGATATCACGTTAGCGATGGACCTAAAGCGAGCGGCTATGGCACAGTCATTGTGGATGAGTCATCTATGCTGACTGAAGACATGCTAGGCGCAATATTTGATGCATTGCAAGGCGTTAAACGGTTCATCTTCGTTGGCGATCCCTCGCAATTACCGCCCATAGGGGCAGGGAAACCCTTTGTTGATATCATCGCCAAGATCCGCCCTTCTGACTGTGAGAGGCGATTCCCTCGCGTAGGCCCTGGTTATGCTGAACTCACGATTGAACGACGCCAGGGGGGGCAAGACCGTCCAGACCTGAGACTGGCGCGCTGGTTTAGCCTCTCACCTCCATCAGCTGGCGATGACGATGTATTCTTTGATGATGCGAAAGAGCATCCGACAATTCGGTTTATCGAATGGAAGAAACCTGAAGATTTTCAGACCAAATTGCTGGAAGTGCTGGTACAGGAGCTCAAACTTTCCGGGATAGAGGATATACGGGGATTTAACAAAGCGATGGGGGCAACGGTCACAGAGAAATATGATTACTTTAACCCAACCCGCAATGGCAAGGTCAGTGCGGTCCAGGCAGTTGACGCATGGCAGATCCTCAGCCCTTTGCGGGGCATGCCATTTGGCGTGGGCGATATCAACCGCCAAATTCACGAACGTTTCCGGGCTGGATTTCTAGAACTCGCAAGCCGGCATAGGCGTCATATTCCAAAGCCATTTGGAGCAGAGCGAATCGTTTATGGCGATAAGGTCATCAATTTGAGCAACCATCGTAGAGATGGCAAAAAAGTGTATCCCCAGGAAGGCGCGATAGGTTATCTTGCCAACGGCGAGATTGGCATCGTTGTCGGTCTGTGGAAGACAAATGGAAATCCAAAAATTCTAAAAGTCGAGTTCTCATCACAGCCCGGCTTTACTTACGATTTTTATAGTAACGATTTCGAAGAGGAAGGAGACCCGGTGTTGGAACTTGCCTATGCGCTTACCGTTCATAAGGCGCAGGGCAGTCAGTTTCGTCTTGTAATACTCGTCCTGCCAGAAGGTCACCCGATCATGTCAAGGGAGCTCGTTTATACCGCGCTTACCCGTCACCAGGACAGGATCGTGGTGATGCACCAGGGCCCACTAACCATACTAAAAGAGTTATCTGCTCCCCATCGTTCCGAGACCGCCCGTCGCATGACAAACCTGATGCAGCCGTGCAAGATGCTAGAGTTCCCACAAGCCAGGGGTAGCCTGTTTCTCCAGGAAGGTTTGATCCATCGCACCCGCAAAGGACTGGCCGTGCGCTCCCGTGCCGAAGTCATCATCGCAGACGCCCTGACCGACGCCAATGTCTCATTTGAATACGAGAAACCGCTTATGCTTGGCGGTTCAACCCGATATCCAGATTTCACCATTGAGGATGAAATCTCAGGCCGGACCTACTACTGGGAACATCTTGGGCTGCTCCATCGCGCTGACTACAGACGCAGTTGGAATGAGAAACTCAAATGGTATCGAGATCACGGTATAAAACCTCGTGAGGAAGGCGGCGGGGTGAACGGCACACTGATCATTACCCGGGACAATGCTGATGGAGGAATTGATTCACAATCGATTGCCAAAATCATCAAGGAGGTCTTCGGTGGCTGATAAGCCTGACATCGGAAACCTCAAGCCCTATCCCGCTTACAAAGACTCCGGGGTGCCATGGCTGGGCCAGGTGCCTGCGCATTGGGCGGTGGTGCGCTTGGGGGCCCTTCTGCGAGAACGCATGGAGTTTAACGATGATCTCCGTATTACCGAAGTTCTCTCAGTAACAAAACATCGGGGAGTAATTCCTTATAAAGAAAAAGGAAACATTGGAAATAAAAAGTCGGATGATATAACACGTTACAAAATTGTAAGACCAAATGACATTGTCGTTAACTGCATGAACGTGATCATTGGGTCTGTAGGATTGTCCAGACAAACAGGGTGCTTGAGTCCTGTATATTACGTACTCATGCAGAGAACCGAAAATGATAATATTCTTTATTTAAACGCATGCTTTCAAACAAAACCATTTCAAGAAAGCCTTATCCGAATTGGTAACGGCATTTTAGCCCATCGTATGCGTATTCCGATGGAACTCTTGAAATGTGAGCCGTTTCCAAGACCCGCTGCCGAGGAACAGACCGGCATCGTCCGCTTTCTCGATTACGTGGACCGGCGGATACGACGAGTGATCCGGGCGCGGCAAAGAAGGGTCAAGCTCCTTGAGGAATACAAGCAGGCACTCATCCACCAGGCTGTTACTGGCCAGATCGATGTCCGCACCGGCAAACCCTATCCTGCTTACAAAGACTCCGGCGTGGAGTGGCTGGGCCAGGTGCCTGCGCATTGGGAGGTTAGGCGATTAAAATGTATATGCCGACTTATTTATGGTGATGCATTACCGGAAGCATCTCGAAAAGATGGGGGGGTACCAGTATATGGTTCGAATGGTAGAGTTGGGTTTCACGATGTATCCAATACGCATTCACCTTGTATTATCTTAGGAAGAAAAGGGTCTTTCGGAAAAATTCAGTATTCTGATGTACCTGTTTTCGCAATTGATACAACTTACTTTGTCGATAGCATAAACACAACGGTTAATTTAAGATGGCTTTTCTTTGTTCTTAATTGTGTGCGTCTGGATGAGGTATCTAAAGACTCCGCTGTCCCTGGTTTAGATCGTGAAGATGCCTACAGATGTTTATTACCTTTACCTCCTAACCCCGAACAAAATGCTATCGTAGAATACCTCAATGTTCTTACAGCTAAGATCGATACAGTCATTGCCGCCTCTCAACGAGAGATTGAGCTTCTGCGAGAGTATCGCGAGCGAATCATCGCCGATGTCGTTACAGGCAAGGTGGATGTGCGTGAGGTGGCGGCAAAGTTACCTGAGGAGCCACCAGAGGAGATTGAATTGATGGAAGAGGATGAATTAGCCGAGAGTAAGGAAGAAAATCGGGAGGAAGGCGATGGCTTTACAGAAGAAATATCTGAGGAGGATGACCGATGAAACCAACCGACACCAGCGAAGCCGGGCTTGAGAGCCTGATCTGCCGGGCACTTACCGGCAGTGATTGCCTGCCCCGGCCCATCGGGACCTCATCAGCTGTTGGTGAAACACCGGCGCCCTCCAGCCATGCGGGCTGGATTCCTGGTGACCCTTCTGATTACGATCGGGAGTACTGCGTTGACTTAGTTCAGCTTTCGGCCTTTCTCCGCTCAACTCAGCCTGAAGTCGCTGAAGCTCTCGACCTGAACAATGACAGCCCTACGCGGCGTAAGTTTCTGGCTCGGCTGCAGGGTGAAATTAGTAAGCGCGGCGTGGTGGATGTATTGCGCAAGGGAATTCAACACGGGCCATACAGCATCGATCTTTTCTACGGTACACCTTCTCCTGGAAATGAGCAGGCCCGAGCGCGGTATGAACAAAACCGCTTCTCTGTTACGCGACAACTCCGATACAGCAGAGAAGAAACGCAGCGGGCGCTGGACATTGTGCTATTTATCAACGGTTTGCCGATTTTTACATTTGAGCTCAAAAATCGCCTCACAAAACAGACTGTATATGATGCTATCGAGCAATACAGGCGTGACCGTGACCCGCACGAAAAATTATTTGAATTGGGGCGTTGTTTGGCGCACTTTGCGGTTGATGATAATGAGGTCTATTTTTGCACACACCTTAAGGGTAAGGCGTCCTGGTTTCTGCCCTTCAACAAGGGATGGAATGACGGTGCCGGAAATCCACCAAATCCAAATGGCATAATGACCGATTATCTCTGGCGGCAGGTTCTCAGCAGAGAAAGTCTGACCAACATCCTGGAAAACTATGTACAACTCATTGAGGAAAAGGACCAAACAACAGGCAAGAAGCGGAGGAGGCAGATCTTCCCCCGCTATCACCAGCTTGATGTAGTGAGAAAACTCTTAGCAGATGTGGCGGCGAATGGAGTCGGCCGAAGGTATCTCATTCAGCATTCTGCCGGGAGCGGTAAATCTAACTCCATTGCCTGGCTGGCCCACCAGATGATTGGCCTCGAAAGGGAAGGTAAGCCCATTTTTGATTCTATTATCGTTGTAACCGACAGGCGGATCCTGGACCAGCAAATCAAGGACACGGTCAAACAATTCGCTCAGGTGAGTGCCACGGTTGGGCATGCCGAGCGTTCTGGCGACCTGCGGCAGTTTATCGAGAGCGGAAAAAAGATCATTATAACAACGCTTCAGAAGTTCCCGTTTATCCTTGATGATATTGGCAACGAACATCGCAACCGCAACTTTGCCATAATAATCGACGAAGCACACTCGAGCCAAGGTGGCCGCACCACAGCCAAAATGCACAAGGCCCTGTCCAAGGCAGGTCAAGAGGGCGATGATGAGACATTTGAAGATAAGATAAATAGATTAATAGAGGCTCGGAAGCTTTTACCTAATGCCAGCTACTTTGCCTTCACTGCTACGCCGAAGAACAAGACACTGGAGATGTTTGGTAAACCCGACCCACAACCTGACGGCACGATCAAACACAGACCTTTTCATTGCTATACCATGAAGCAGGCGATCCAGGAAGGATTTATCCTGGATGTACTGGCTAACTACACGCCGATAAAGAGCTACTACAAACTTGTCAAAAAGATCGAGGACGACCCGGAATTTGATGTAAAAAAAGCGCAAAAGAAGCTACGCAGATTTGTGGAAAATCACGATTATGCTATCCGGCTCAAGGCCGAAATAATGGTTGACCACTTTCATGAACAGGTGATTGCGAAAGGCAAGATTGGTGGTCAGGCCAGGGCGATGGTTGTGACCGATGGAATAGAGAAAGCAATTCAGTATTTCCATGCCTTTCAGGCTTACCTGGCCGAAAGAAAAAGCCCCTATCGGGCCATAGTTGCTTTCTCCGGCGAGCATGATTTTGGCGGGCAAAAGGTTACCGAGGCCAGTCTTAATGGCTTCCCTTCGAACCAGATTGCTGACAAGATTCGGGAAGAGCCTTATCGGTTTTTAATCTGTGCTGATAAATTTCAGACGGGCTATGATGAGCCCCTTATGCATACCATGTACGTGGATAAAGTATTATCCGGTGTCAAGGCAGTACAGACACTTTCGCGTCTTAATCGTGCCCATCCCCAGAAACATGACACATTCATCCTGGATTTCATCAACGACCCGGAGACGATCCGGATGGCTTTTGAACCGTACTACAGAAGCGCTATCCTCGCTGACGAGACCGATCCAAATAAGTTGCACGACCTCAAAGGTGAGCTTGACCGTTATGAGGTATATGCCTCTCAGCAGGTTGATGAACTGGTCAAGCTATACCTTGGCGGGGCAGACCGCGACAAGCTCGATCCCATCCTGGACGGTTGTGTGGCGAGATATGTCGAGCTCGATGAGGACGGTCAAGTTGATTTTAAGGCTAAAGCCAAAGTGTTTATTCGTACATATAGCTTCTTGTCCTCCATTCTCCCATACACTAATGCTGCTTGGGAGAAACTATCCATTTTTCTCAATTTCCTTGTACCCAAGCTGCCGGCACCGAAGGAAGAAGATTTATCCAAGGGCATTCTCGAAGCTATCGATATGGACAGCTACCGGATCGAGAAGCAGGCGAGCATGCGGATCATTCTTTCAGATGAAGATGGTGAGATAGAACCTGTACCCGGTATGGGCGGAGCACGCAAGCCAGAACCTGTACTTGATCGTCTTTCGAATATCATCAAGGCTTTCAACGAACAATTTGGTAATATACCCTGGAGTGACGCCGATCGGGTCCGGAAGCTGATCATTGAAGAGATTCCAGCTCTTGTGGCAGCGGACACTGCTTATCAAAATGCACGAAAGTATTCTGATAAACAGAATGCCAGAATAGAGCACGATAAAGCACTTATTCGAGTAATAACGAACCTGTTCAAAGATGATGCCGAACTATTTAAGCAATTCAGCGACAATGAATCGTTCCGACGGTGGCTGACGGACACAGTATTTTCATTGACTTACAGCCAGGCTGGTAACCAGTGATAGGAATAAAGTCTAACGACAACTAAAGCTTGGAATTGAATGCAGATGTTACCGGCTATTGTAAGATTATTCTTGTGTTATGTTTATTTAATATATTTTATATACTTAAGAACTGACTAAAGCTCATATTTAAATTGAGCTCTTTTAATATAGACATTACGGTTCCTACAGGGATATCTTTTGTATGTTTTGGGATAGGTATTCTTTTGCCACTAGATGATTGCCAAATTACATGAGAGCCGTTGCCTTGTCTTTGAAGCTTTATGTTTTTAAGCTTTTTGAGCTTTTTTATGAGCTCTTTGTATCTTATTGATCTGATATGTTTAGGAACTATATTCCATATCATAGATTTACTATTTATCAGATAGCAAACCTGGTCGATTCGGATTAAAGGAGTAAGGGCATGGGTAAACATTGTCCATATTTCTTTTGACCTATAATTAGAGGAAATGGCATATTTCATTAAATTATCGATGAAAAGTAGCTGATATTCTTGTTCTTGTTGATTAGTGTAAATATCATATGCTTTCCTATAACCAGGAGGGTTTCCTTTTACATATAAAAGCAGAGCTTCTAAAAGATTATATTTTTCCGTTTTTTCAGAAACATTATTATTAATATAGTCAAAAGTTTTACTGATTAATTTTACGTTTGCCAGTGCTTCTTCAAGACAATCGTCTTTATCAGCTGTTTTGGCATAATAATCATTAAAAGCAGTAACATAGATCTTTTTCATGTGGGTTAATTCTAATTTAGCTGCAAAGCTTTCAACAGCACTATGAAATGCCTCGTGATAAAATAACGCATGCATTGCTATTTTAGGGAAATATTTTATATCAGGTAAATTTTTAGTTGGGTAAAGCTTGATTAAGCGCTGAGCAAGTATAAATATTCCTTCCAATGATATGTATATGCCCCATTTATCCGGGTAGTACTCATGGAATGGAAGATAAAAAGCCAAGGCATCAGGGGGTGGAGTTACGTCTCCTTTTGGAAGGGGGACGGGGCTTCCTGGCTTCTTAATTTTAGCTCCAAAAACGCTTAAATCAAATAGCGGCTCCGAAAAAGTTATGTTATTAATTGCAAAATATTGGCTTTCAAATAATTCTTGGAATAGTCCATCGAAATCCAAGTTATCGGGGGACAAGATAATCCAATTGGAATCTTCGCTTTGAGGGAAATTTTTCAGTGAAAATACCTCTGGTAAATCTTGGTAAAGGGCATCAATCTTCTTTTGGGTATCCATTAATAATTCCTCCTAAAATAAGGCATTTTTAAGGATAAATTAATTAGTCAAAATCATTAATTTTGTCAATAAGATGAACTCTTACCGGTTGTGCCGGTTTAATATTTAATTTGGTATTGTTGAAAATTGTTCAAAATATATCATCAGCATTCTATTGATTTTCAATATCATTTTGCTGAATGAGCCAGCGACCGTTATGAAACCTTGATGAATGTTTCTGGCCTGATATAGGTACAACCTTTAGCCCACTATCATTAAATAAGAGGCGAGAAGCCTCTGGTGCGAGCACAGAAGGAAATACTCCTACCAACAGGTTCCTTAGTTTATCTTGCTGATGCCCTTATAAATCATATTGGTGGAAGAGATACATCGTTTGCCGACCTTCATAAAGCTTATAGGGCCGAATAGAATCTCGCAGGCCTTTCCCCGGGCAGCTAATAGCTTTAAGAGGTTAGTATATTGGTTTAGCCAATCAAGTCGGCACCAAAGCTTGACTGAAATATTAAAGAATTTGAACAGTATAAATATAAAAATTAATCTGTAAATTATATAAATATCACCCTTAAAATCATCGGAGGGGGTGATGAAATCAATAATCAGCATTATTTATCTTTTTTGTGATTTTATTTCGCTCTAATGGGCACAAATGGGCAGAGATTGCATACCTCAGCTATCTGGTGTGATTGATGTTATGTGCGGGAATGTGAACGAGTTGGTTGATCAGACTGCTGAATGTTGTCCTTTCAATACCATTTCTTTGCATTAGCAATATCTGTAAAAAATGCTATTGGAGTTTGCTAATGATTGATCTGGAAAGTCGCATTATCCAGGCACTTGAAGCCAGACCTGGACAGAAAGCTAGTCAACTTGCCGATTCCCTTGGCGTTGACAAGAGACGGGTGAATTCATTGCTATATAATTCACTGAAAAGTCTAGTACACCAGGATCAACACTATCGCTGGTATCTAAGAAAGTCATCTAAGAATGACAAACAGAGCGATGAAAGCCCAAAACGCTTGGATACACCTCTCGCCAAGCTTTGCGCATACTATTTGGATTGTTTGAGTTACGATGACTTGGGTGGGATTAGCGAATTTGCTTCCTCATTATATGGCCAACCTGCTTATATTGAGTTGGCCTCATTGCCGATTTTAGATAAAGGCGGTACAGATCCTTTCGACTCGGAAAGCGGACGGAAACTTCTCAAAAGTGTTAGACGAGATAAAAATAGACAAATGATCTTGCTGGGATATCCAGTACTTCTAAATCTGATACGTTCTAATAAGTCGGACTGGGAAGGATTTAAAGTAGAGCCAATCTTTCTCTTCTCATATCAAATGGATGCCGGCAAAGACTCGAAGCCCACGCTGAGCGATGACTTGCCGCAGATCAATTTTCGAGCATTACGCTCTCTGCTGGGCACAGGCGAAACGAACTTGATGGAGGAGGCTATTCAGCTTGCTAAAGAGCTTGGACTGGGAAATATAAATGGTGAACAGCCTGATCTGGATGAGTTGTTCGTACGACTACGAGAAATCCGTCCAGAATGGAGCTGGCAAGAGGAAATAGATCCCTATGTCCTTAGCAATGGCATTCCGCTGGCCGACTTGAAGGAGCCAGGTATTTACAATCGTGCAATTCTCGTTGCGGCCGAGCGCTCTCCATACACAAAAGGATTAGAATCAGAGCTCGCAATGTTACAGTCAGTCGAAGAGAACAATTATCGCCAGACATCGCTTGGAAGTTGGCTTACGAGACAAAAAATTGAATCACCGCCCTCTGACCAACAGGTACTCTTAGAAGTTCTGCCGTTGAATAGTGAGCAGCGGCAAGCTGTAAGGCAGGCTCTCTCAAATCCTTTGACGGTCATTACTGGCCCACCTGGAACCGGTAAGTCGCAGGTTGTTACATCGATCCTCATTAATGCCGCATGGCAAGGAAAATCCGTTTTGTTCGCCAGTAAAAATAATAAGGCTGTTGATGTCGTGCATACCAGGGTCAACTCGCTAGGGCCGCGCCCCGTGTTACTTCGACTTGGGGCGAACGATTACCAGGCGCAACTCTCAGATCACCTAACATCTTTACTCGCTTCTTCTGCAACTGAGGAAGATCACGAGCGATACAACAAATACAAGGCTGATCATATAGAACTATTGAAGAAATCAGATGCTTTAGATAGGGCTTTTCAGGAATTGGTGCAGCTTCGAAATGAAGTTGATGCTCTTGAGCAGCGTGTCGAGCAGTCAAGGCGCGACATGGGAGAGGAAATCTTTGCGCGGACCAGGTTTATAGATAGGAAAGAGTTGGATATATTGTCAACACGCGTACTTGAAAATATAAATCAAGCAGACAGGGCTAAACAATCCTTTTTTGTAAAATTTCTCTGGCCCTTCGTCAGAAAAAAGCGATTCAAAAAATTGAATTTGGCCATTCTTTCTTTCCGCGAAATGGCATTAAGGCTGGGCCTGCCACTACCTGAGAGGGCTGTGGATTCAACCACGATTAATGAGTGGATTGACTATGGTTCAAAATTAGTTAATAGAATTTCTCAAGTAGCAGAAGCCCAACAGTATTTCAATAAACTAGATTTGCTTAGCAATGGCCATACCATTGAGGAGCTAAGTCGGTTACGGAATCAGCTCACCAAGGATTTATCCGTCAACTCAAAGGAATTGTGGCAGGCATGGCTGCGAATTCAGCCGGCTCGCTTAAATCCCGAACAGCGCAAGCTAATTGGCGAATACAGTTCACTGCTTCAGATGATTGTATTTGCAAATGAACAGAACCGTCAGTTGGACCGGGATGTGCTACGGCGGTATAACCAGCTATTCCCACAGATAACATCAATCCTTCCATGTTGGGCCGTTACATCACTTTCCACTCATGGGCGCGTACCTTTCGAGCCGAACTACTTTGACCTCCTCGTGATTGACGAGGCCAGCCAGTGTGATATCGCCTCTGCAATTCCTCTTTTATACAGAGCCCGCCGAGTCGTCGTGATCGGAGACCCGATGCAGCTCCGGCACATCAGCACCCTGTCCAAACAACAAGATCAGCAATTATTGAGCAAACACGAGTTAACTGATGGCTATCTGGGATGGGCTTACTCGACTCGATCATTATTTGATCTCGCCAGCAGCCTTTGCCGGAGTGAGGACATAGTCGACCTGCGCGACCATCATCGTTCACATGCGGATATTATTAATTTCTCAAATGAGATATTTTATGAGGGCCGACTTCGGGTGGCGACACGTTATGACAACTTGCGCCGCCCTAGACCTGATGAGCCAGCAGTGCGGTGGATTCACGTTGAAGGAAAAACCATACGTCCAAAAACAGGTGGAGCCGTTAATCAAGAGGAAGCCCGCCGGGTTGTTGATGAGCTCCAACGCCTGTTAAACCAAGGGTATAGGGGTAGTGTAGGTGTAGTCAGTCCATTTAGGGCACAAGCTAATTTAATCCGGGATTTGGTATTTCAAAATGAAAATCTAAGCTCAAGGCTGTCCAATCTAGACTTTCTAGTAGACACTGTCCACAAATTTCAGGGAGACGAAAGAGACGTGATGATATTTTCCCCTGTGGTGTCGATAGGAGTTCCCGACACAGCTTTGGGCTTCCTTAGAAGTAATCCGAATCTTTTCAATGTTGCCATTACCAGGGCGCGAGCTGCTCTTGTGGTTGTCGGGGACCACATGGCAGCAATGAACAGTGGAGTGGATTATCTAGCTCGTTTTGCATCCTACGTAGATAGGGTTAATAGAAGTGCTAAAGCTAATATGGGGGAAACTTACGTTGATCTCGGCCCCGAGTATCCGGATATGGCAAGGCCGGAACTTGTGTCCGATTGGGAACGTCTATTCTATAGAGTCGCCTATAAAGCAGGCCTAAGGCCCATACCGCAGTATCAAGTAGAAAAATATCTGCTTGATTTTGCTATTATAATTGGTGAAAGGCGTCTCAACATTGAGATTGATGGGGAGCAGTACCACCGTAATTGGAATGGCGAGTTGTGTCGCAGGGATCAGATCAGAAACCAGCGCCTTATGGAGCTTGGTTGGGATGTTATGCGGTTCTGGGTCTATCAGATAAGGGACGATATTGAAAAATGCGTCGCCCGGGTCATTCAATGGACAGAACGCAATTAAAGCATTACCTCATCACATATGGCAACGATAGATGATCTTGATAATCTCATATCGCTAAATAAGGATCACAAGTATTTGAGAAAGAAGAGAAGATATGCCTCAAGATGAATCAGAGAATTGTTAGAAGCTGTAATTTGGAGTTTTATATGGTGTGGCATACCTGCTGACATTACAGATAAAAATTCTGATAAAGTTAAAAGAATTCAATGAAATATAAAAATAGATATTTCTGGGTTTTTCCGTGATTTACCATAGTACGCCCTCCCTTTAACACCTCTTTTCATAGACTTCGCCTTCATAAGTAAAAAACTTCTCTCTTAAGGTTGAAGCCTCAAAAACAAGATATTGACATGAAGCTCTTTTATATCGATTTGCGAACTATTTTGTAAACTAGCGTTTCCCCTAAAGTTCATTTTTTTATTTTTTTATTGTATCTGTTCTTCTTTTTATTGATTAACATACATGACGCAAATATGGCAAAGAACAGCATAAAAAAGCTTCCGTAAAATGACCAACACGCATACTTCGATTTGGGGTATAAAATAATAATTAAACAGAGTACATCAACTATCGAAATAATCACCAGGGAAAATAGAAATAGGAAGGTAAGAGTTTTTCCGATTGGCTCAGCAACTGCCTGCATGTACCACGTTCTAATAGGTACTTCATAAATATTTCCGGGTTTATATTCTTCTTTTCGTATTTGGCTATATTTTTCCCCAATCTTAAGAAGTCTTTCACTCTCAGCCGCTAGGTGCCATGCTCCGATTAATGAAATGATAAAGCCTATGAGTGGAAAAATGAAAATTGCTTGATTGAGTACTTTAAGTTCTTTTTTCAAGAAAGGCATAATAAAAATTGTTACAGCAGCTCCACCCCACAAGTAAAAGGATTTCCAAAACATCATGTGTCTATATTTGTATTCATCCCACAATAACTCGGCCCATTTCATATCATCAGAAGTGTTCATTATAAATCTCCTAAAAGTATGTTTCGATGGATGCTTATGTACATAATAAAATCACTATATTTTCTTCTAATTATCGTGTCTAGTTATATTAAGTGAGTTTGTTTTATCTATTTATTAAGTTTAAATTTATAATAAGAATTCACTAAATAGAAGTCAAATATGAATATTTTTGTATTATAATATTATTTCAGGTTACGTAGAGCGATGTAGAGTAAAAAGCTAGTTAATAAGATGTGCCCATATATTATTGTCAGCTAATGCCTAAAGTAATAGTTCAGAAATTGGATTAGTGCCCAGTTTAAAAGATCCATGTTATTTTGGTCACATTTATAATTAAAAGCGAGATTCATTCGATAACTATTGTTTAAAAAAATCTTGAAAGAACGATATATATGTCATCAATAATTAAGGGCTCCTATTGAAACAGAAGGGGTAAGCTGAAGTTTAAAACCTTGCTTTCAATTACAAGCATTTAGTAGGGAGATTGGTTAGCCCTTGATATATACTCCTGTTATGAGTGATACCCATAATCATTATAGCAGAGGGTGCATATTCTTATGTCACGTTATTAAAAAAATAATAATCTTAGATCAAGAGCCTTAACATAATCGTCCAGAATATCATAGAGTGTGTAGATATTAGATAAAGTTTGGTGATACTCTCGAAAAAGGATATCAAAAAACTTTCTCGCAAGATAAGCGATTTTAATTGCTTTTATAAATGCGTATACAAAGCAAAACAAAAATATAGTAAGATCTGCGAAACTTCAAAATTATAATATTTGTAGTCAAGTTTTTTGATAATTGCCCGATTTTTGATATATATATTTTAATCATTTTAAAAAAGGAGGGATATAAATGGAAAAAGATAAGATTGAATTACAAAAGGCATCGATCCTTACGACTTTAATACCCGAAATATCTTTTGATGTTATTGGGAGGATATCACCATCATTGCTATTGATACTTACAATATTGGTAGATCTCGGTTATTTCAAAAATGGGCAGCCGTTCTCAATATCCAATCTTATTAACATTTCGGGAGGTACCTTGTTAGGAATTATATTTGCTTTATCTGTTATCGCCTATATAATAGGCTTATTCCTTTCAAATCTAAGTTATATATTTTTTGGAACGTTCGCTACTCAGGTGTGGAAAAAGTCAGTGGGGGAAAATAGAGTTAAATCTATATGTAATCTATTGGCAAGCATTTATTCAGGAGAATATGCTCATGAGTATGAATTGATATATAAAAAGAAATGGGAGGAATATAACTTATATGATTTTGATAGAATATATACCGATACCCATGAGATGCTTAAGAACCACAACATGTATGCGAATCAGCTATTACAAAAATTGAGTGGAGAATTTATTTATTTCCAAACGCTGGCATTATCAGTGTTAATTTGGTTTATTTTTCATTTATTTCTAAAAGGAATATCATTAAATAGCATTATTATTGCATTGGCTACATTATTTATGTTTTTGATATGCAGAGATAGAGCAAAACGAAGATATGGTAGGCTTGTGCTACGGCAAATATCATTGTTTTTTGCAAATTATAATGAAATATTAACATCTCGAAAAATATAATAAAAACAAAATCTACATGATAATTAAATCGATAATATATATAACCTACATTATAATAGAAACAGTTTTTTCGAGATACTTAATATATTAAATTTCTTATCTTTTCTTTACAGGAACATGACGACAATTTGGAATTCTACATAAAGAATCGAGCAAAGAAGATATTGAAGGAGAAATAATCTGGTTCTTAATGAAAGATACCATCTCCCCATATTTGTCGCCCTGAGCTCTTTTAATATATTTACCCTTCTCCTCTTCTATTAAAAATCCAAAATCAATTGCCGCTTGTAAGAAATCCTCTGGTGATTCGGCTCCTTTTTCTTTTTTACCCCTTAAAACGCCTCTTCTATCAAGCATGTTTCTACGTGCTTGTCCGTCTGGGTATATATATTTTCTAAAAAGGACCATAAGTTGCCTTGCAGAAGGACAAATACCTTCTGTTTTAGGTTCTCGACCGGTATACTTTGAAATGATATCTATAAACTCATCATAATCATCTATTAATTTATCATTTAACTTAGCAGATTGAAAATGTTCACAATCACCGAATTTTGCGTCCTTAAGAAAATCCTTTGAACTATTCTTGAATACAGTTCCTCTTATTATTGCACCTTCAAATCTAGCATTTTGGAGAATACAATTATCGAAAATCGTATTAGAAAGATCTGAAGCCCGGAAAGAAATATCTCGGAGATCTTTATTTCTAAATATCAGGTCCTTTAGATTTTTCCCTTCTAGAGAAATCAGCCCCTCTCTAATTGGTATAAAACCGTTATTTGAATTTAATAGTATTTGAATAATATTTCTAATGCCGTCAGATGAGAAATTTTCATGGCAAGGCAGTTCCGCAAGTTCATTAAGTTTATTTGCTAATCCATTAACTAAAACAGAAAGAATGACTGAATCTGGAGGAAATGACTTTAAGGATATTAAGTGAGCAAAAGATGTGGTGTTATTGTTGTATAAATATTTGATGAGTCTTTGTCCAACTAAATATTCTGATATTAATTCATGGGTAAATTCGATTTTTCCAGAAGCATCGCTCTTCTTAAAAAATGGTGCCATTAATAGGCTCGAGATTAAGTCATTTGTTTCGGTATCATTTAAAGGCCTAGAGGCTAAACATAACGAAAGATTAGCAAGATCTTTAAGCTCCTTTAGATAGATACCCTTTGATTTATAATTTTCTAAAGCTATTTCTTCTAGCCATTCTCGGTATGAACTTGGAGGGAAAACGTCTTTATTTATCAGTCTTTTTTCATTTTCCCTGTTATACATTCCCTCAATAATAAGATTAATAAGATAGTGCTCAGTTATTTCATCGCTCGATGTAAAAGTTAATTTATCATCCTTAAATAACTTAATTAGTAAATCTGCATAAAATGGTGTCGATGATAATTTTTGGAGAATTGGACTCGAATTAATTGTTTTCATGTATCTTTGGACAATGGGAGTGTTTTTATCATCTAATTTTGGGAATCTATCTTCTAGGTTGATCCACGCATGTGCTCTTTTTTCTTTTTCTTCCCAACGTTTTAAAATAAAAACATCAATATATTCCTTATAATCATCTATGAAGTCTTTTAAATCATCGCAAGTCTCAAATAAAGAATCCCTCATAGATATTATAATTGCCGGAGTTGCGTAAGGAGCTGTTATCCGGTCTTCTAAATATTCTATAAAATTAGAATCTCTTGTAATAACCTCATCAAGGCCATCAAGCATTAAGATTCCAAATCTTTTGTCTATAAGCCAATTAAAGTATTCTCTTCGCAAATTTGCTGAAAATTCAGTTCTTATAAAAGCGTCAATTAGACCCTTCACAGTAGGCCCAGCGGCTTCCTTCAAGTGACTAGATAAAAGAGGAAGAGGGCGAGGAAAAAGTTCAAGATGTTTTTTCGAATGTTGAAAGCGATCATATATCTTATAAAATATCGATTCAAAGCAAAACGATTTTCCTTGGCCGGCAGGTGCGATTATGAACCAAATAAAGGGTTTTTCATTATCAATACAGTTTTCTAGTTCGTGCATCATGTCAGAAGCTAGATCAAGACCGCCATCTTCTGGATTCGATTTTTTCATATATGGCTGTTGCACTCGTTTATTTTCGTTTTTCCTGGCGGATTCGCTCAATTCTTTAGTGGCGGAGGCTGCGTTTTCAGCGACCTCCCAGCTAAATGGGGTATCAAAAAATTGAATAGGAACTTGAATTTTAACATTACACTCGTTATAAGCCCTGGATTTAAATTCTTGAGTAAGTCCTTCTGTAGTATCTACAAGAAGTCTTAATTTGGCACGGGGATATTTTTTAAACATGCCACGAAATCTGGAAAGATATTCTTCTTCCAATAAAATGATATTCTTATCTTTCCTAAGCTCTGATGTAAGTAACCATACACACACTTCATCTATTTCATCTCCATATAATCTATTTTCTGCGATAATAAATGTTGGGTCTTTTATGGTGACTTGAAATCCTTGCGATTCATAAAAACCTTTTACAATTTCTATAAGATTCATATCGCCTCCTCTAAATATTCAGAAAATATCTTTGAATTAATTAAAATAATTTAATCGATCTTGTCAAGACTATTAGGTATATAGGCTAAACATAGAATAAAAGCTGAGAGGCGGAGCGGTTACTGGAAGAATTCTTGTTTGTAAATGAGGACTATTATATTGATAAAAGTTATGATTATGTTATAAAAAGAGAGACTGGGAGGAATAGGATGAGTGGCAGGCATAGGCACGATGAAAATAGCGGGCAGGGGTGGTGCTGTCCGGCAGGTGAGATGAACCGGGGAGCCGGCGGGGTGCTGTCGAGACGGAGTTTTCTGAAGGGGGTTGGGGTTACCACGCTGGGAACGCTCGGGTTGAAAAATATATCGTGGGCGAATCTTGCGGAGAAGGGTGGAACATCAGGGGAGCTTGTGGCCGACCCGCGGGTTGCCCTCAAAGTGAAGCCGGTCCTGGTTTTCAGCACGCCGGAACGAGCCCACCAGACGAGCTGGCGGTCCTGGGGCGGAATTCAGACAATGAGGGAAGCCGAGGAGGAGATAGCCCGCATCCAGGGGGAGCTGTCCGCGCTGAAGAAAATGGCGGATTTCCCGGTTGAATTCCTGCCGGTTTCCGGGGTGCGTGCGGCCTCGGACCTTTCCCAGGCGAAGGCCGACCTCGACCAGGCCGACGCCATCATCGTCTATGCCGCCGGCGGCTGGCTGGACATATTCCGCAAGCTGGAGGAAACGGGCAAGGACCTCGTCTTCTTCTGCCGTCATCGCTCCGGCCCGGTCTATCTCTGGTATGAAATCATCAGCCCGCGCTACCTCAGGCAGCACACCGACCGCCAGGCCCTGGAGCGCGTTGACGATAGCGACGTGGTCATCGACAGCCAGGATGAGCTGCTGTGGCGGTTGCGCTCGCTCTGCGGCCTCCGCAACACGGTGGGCTCGGGAATAATCGCGGTTGGCGGACCCGACGCCTGGGCCCAGCCTCCCGGAGTTGTCCCGAAGCTGGTTGAGCAGAAGTGGAAATTCGACATAAAGACCGTATCCTACGACGAGCTGGGCCCGATCATCGCCGAGGCCCGCCGGGATTCCGCGGCCGTGAAGAGGGCAGAGCGGCGGGCCAGCGATTACCTGAAGCTACCCGGGACCAGGCTCGAAACCGGCCTTGACTTCGTGCGCAATGCCTTCCTCCTGGAAGAGGTGTTCGTGGCCCTGATGAAGCGGGCCGGCTGCCGGGCCATCACCATCAACGCCTGCATGGGGACCATCATGCCCATCGCCGAGACCACGGCCTGCCTGACCCTGAGCCTGCTGAACGATGCCGGCTACCTGGCCTTCTGCGAATCGGATTTCGTGGTGATTCCATCGGGCGTGCTGCTGGCCAATATTTCCGGGAAGCCCGTTTTCCTGAACGACCCGACCTACCCGCACGAGGGAATAATCACCCTGGCCCACTGCACGGCGCCGAGAAAGATGGATGGAAAGAGCCTGGAACCGGCCAGGATTCTGACCCACTTTGAGTCGGACTACGGGGCAGCCCCAAAGGTGGAAATGAGGCGCGGCCAGGTGGTCACCAACATCATCCCTGATTTTGAGGCCAAGAGGTGGGTGGGGCTGCTTGGAAAAATTGAAGAAGCTCCGTTCCTTCCCATCTGCCGGTCGCAGATTGAGGTCAGCTTCACCAGGGACAGCGAGCTCCTGGCCGGGCGCATGCCAGGCTTCCACTGGATGACCGGCTACGGCGATTACATGCGCGAGGTCGGGTACGCGTTGCGCCGCGTCGGTATCGCCTGGGATACGTTATGATGATAATGGGGGACACCAGAGTGTGTCCCCCTTTATGTGGGTATTAAGTTTGTTTCCTATTTTTTCCAGAGCCGAACCAGGGCCACGCCGTGCGGGGGAACTTCGGTTTCGAACCCGCCGCTGAAAACGCCCAGGTCCTTCTGCCGCCAGAGGTCCCGCACCCGGTACGAGCCCGCACCAAGCCCCATCGCCGCGAAATCAATCCTGACCTTCCTGAACTCATAGGCATCCAGGTTGAAGAGCCCGACAGCCCTGGAGCCATCTTCAAGCTGCCTGGCCCAGACCTGGTAGTCATCGCCGTCAAAGACCCGGTCAGCCTGCCTGCCGAGGGGGTCCTGGTCAACTTCCAGGACTTCCGTGTTGGTCAGAAGGCCAAGCGTAAAATCGTCCAACTGCTCGATCGGGCAGCCGATAAGAAGCGGCGCCGCCAGCAGGCACCACAGGCTGATGTGGGTGTACTGCTCATCCGGGGTCAGACGGCTCGGCCGTAGCTCGGGCCCCCAGCCAACCTTGCCGACGACCAGCATATCGGGGTCATTCCAGTGGCCTGGCCCGGCATACTTAGCCAGCCCCGCCTGGCCGAAACCGATTCCGGCCATGCTGGCCCAGGTGTCGGTGATGTCGCCGGTTGTTCGCCACAGGTTCCCGCCAACGCTTTCGCCCCATTCCCAGGGCTTTTCCACGCCCCAGTTGCAGATGCTGAAGACGATATCGCGGGGAGCCCGGCTGATGGCCTCCCCGAACTTCTTGTAGGCAACCCTCGGGTCCTTGCCCTCGCAGTAACACCAGTCAATCTTGACGTAATCGAAGCCCCATTTGGCGTAGGTCATGATGTCCTGTTCCTCGTGGCCCTCGCTGCCTTCGTAGCCGGCGCAGGTTTTGGGCCCGCAGTCGGTGTAGAGCCCGATCTTGAGCCCCAGCCCGTGAACATAATCGGCCAGCGCCTTCATATCCGGAAATTTTTCGTTCGATCTTATCTCACCGGTTTTGGGGTCGCGCTGGCCGTGCCAGCAGTCGTCGATGTTGATATAGGTCCAGCCGTAGTTAATCAGCCCTTTCTCCACCATGGCCCGGGCGCTCTGTCGGACATTTTCATCGGTTACCGAGCAGGCCCAGCAATTCCAGCTATTCCAGCCCATCGGGGGAGTAAGGCAGATCTTATCGCCGACTTCGATTCGGAGTTCTCGTTCGGCCGTGCCCAGGCTGTTTCGAGCGATAAGCTTGACGTTATACGTGCCAGGTTTATCAATGGCTCCGGTGATATGGCCGGTGTTGGTGTCTAGCCGGAGTCCGCTCGGAAGACCCTCGGCTGCGAAGGTCATCGGTCTTTGGCCGGTGGCCGGTATGGTAAAGAGGAATGGAGAGCCGGGCCGCACCCCGAAAACCCTGGGACCGTTTATCCTTGGCTCGGGCCCTGTCGCGGGAGTCAGGATGTAGGGGGCGGCAGCGTAAGGCTTCACCGGTTCAGGTCTTTTGCCCGCATATTCTATCCTGGCCTGGCACCAGTCGGCATGGTCATAACCGATGCCGTCGCCGGCGTCGGTAACCACCAGGTCGAGCGATACGAAGCCCTTTAAGCTGACCTTGACTTCCCGGGCCGGTTCACCGGCCTTCATCAGGCCGCTTTTCCAGAGGACCTTCTTATTGTTGTTCTTGTCTCTGGCCGACACGATGAATTCTACCGAGGCTCGCTCGGCCCCGCGCTGGGTTTTCTTCACCTCGTCATCAACGCCGACCAGGGCCTGGAAATTCAAAGCCCGCCCATCAAGGTTCAGGCGGTACTGGCTTTCGGCGTGGGTGCCCAGGCCACGCTCATAAAGCTGGCCGGCTACAGTCAGGGGATTGCCGTCTATTGATTTATTGGCCTTGGATTCGCTCCAGCCGGCAGTGACTTGCTGCGCTCCTAGTTCATCCAGGTAAACGAGGCCGGCCGGCTTCTGTGAACAGCCGTAAGTTAGAAGGAGGAAAGAAAATCCAAATAACAAGAATAATATTCCAATAAGAATCCTGCTCTGGTTGCGGTGATCAAGCAATTGATTCATACTCGTTCTCCTTTTTTTCAATTTTAACAAAAAGGGAGCTACAATTCATATCGCTTAACTTATTTGACCGTCGTCCAGGCAGGGAGGTGACGCCCTATCAAATAAAGGGAATACTAAATGTACATATCCAGGTTTCTTATGAACAATTGACAGATTAATTCTATCGGCCAGCAGACAGTTTTTACCCGGAGTGTAAAGCTGTAAGAGTGGCCACGGAAACCTTCCTTTACGCTGGCCAGGAAAAATAAAGTATGTAGCCTGTTCTCTTTTTACGGGCGGATGGAGAGCTGGATCTTGAAGACACCGCGCTCCTGGAGCGGCAGGAAACGGCTCATCGGGTCCCAGCTCTTCTCCCAGTTCTTGTTGTAAACCAGGTAGATGACGTTCCCCGGGCTGAGCTCCCAGCGAAAGCGGACGTTGATGGCCAGTTCCCTGGAAACATCGTCATATTGAATGTAGTTCATCAAGCCGAGCCGGGGCGAGAGGAAAAAGTCGGCCTTGACCTGGAAGACGTTCTCGCTGAACCGGCCCTGGGGGAGGTTGCCGCGGACCAGGTCGGCGTTGATGGCCAGCGTGGCGTAGCCCTTGAGCCGCAGGTTCAACTCGAGCTGGGTTTCGTGCAGCCGGCCCGAGTAGAACTGGCCAAACTGGTGTTCCAGGTCTATGCTCACCGGGCGGTGAGAAGCCGACCTGAACTCCAGGTTGAACTGGGTAAAATTGTAGCCGCCCGCCGGGATGATGACCCCGTCAGCCACTTCAAAATCGTAGGGCAGCACGTCCCGCTTTGGGCTGATTGAAAACTCAAAATGCTCGCCGCTTTCGGTCTGGAAATCAAATGGATTTACCTGGATTGTTCTGGTCTCCAGCCTACCAGCCAGGTCCCAGTAGAAATTAAACCGCAGCTCGTGGAAGAACTGCCGGACCGTTCGGCCGATAAATCCTTTTTCCGGCCGGGGCATGTAGGCCATTCCGAAGGAATAGGTCTGAACATTTTGCCTGGGCAGGAAGCCCAGCCCCGGGACGACCGAATCGCCGTAGTATGAGTATGATGTGACGATATCCCAGAGGTCGTTGGGATAATCTATCTTAAAGCCAAAGGCCCCGTGGCGCCCGACCTCAATGGTGTTCCAGTTATAGACATACCAGCCGCCGATGCTCAGGTTCCGGTTGCCCCGGAAACGCGAGGTCTGGTAAATCAGGTCGACCCCGGCCAGGAGGTTCCTTTCACCGGTCGGGCTGCCCGAGGTGAAGATGAGCCCGACCTTGCTCTCGGCCAGAATGTTCTGGTAGATGCGCCCGGCAAAGAAATTCTGCCGGCTCAGTCCGAGGTCCTGGAAACGGTCGGTCATGACGTCGATGAAGGCCAGGTTGGTATTGCCAAGTCGGCCGAAAGCCTTGGCCCCGAAGAGAAGCGGAACCTGCTGGCCCTGGTAAAGCCCGATCCGCCGGCTGAAAAATGGGGAAAAGCTCTCGGTGGAGGTGGTGCCGAACCTGTAGATTTCCGAGCCTTCGAGGAAGAAGGTTCTTTTTTCCGGGAAGTAAAGCGGGAAGCGGGTGAGGTTGATGCGCCGTTCGTCCACCTCGGTTTCGGCAAAGTCGGTGTTGTAGCTAAGGGCGCCGACAAAGTTGGGCGTGAAATTCTTGTAGAGGTCAAAGCCGCCATCCCACTGGTAGTCGGTGCTGGCGGGGTCGGTATGAGTTTTAAGCACCCTTGAGGTCCCGTAAGGGCGGAAGGTTATGCCCAGCCCGAGCTTGAGGTCGCGAATGCCCTCAAGGTGGGCAGCCTCGGCCGCGTTGTTGAAGAAGTTATCCTGCCTGACCGCAGCCAGCCGGATGGTCTCCTGCTTTCGCGGGATGTACCTTTCCACGTTGAGGCCCCAGTGGGGGAGGTTGGGCTTGAAAGAAATTGTTTTGAAAGGGATCTTGATTTCGGTGCTCCAGCCGTCCGGGCGGACCCGGCTGCGGGCGTCCCAGATGCCGTCCCAGTCGAGGCTGGAATGCTCGCCAAAGGCCAGTCCTTCGCTCCGGGCCCCGCAGGCGTTAACTATGAAGATGAAGGCGTTGCGCTTATCGAGGAAGGGGTCAAGCAGGATCTTGATTATGTCATCGCCACTTTCTTCGTCTTCGAAGGCGTCGTGGGCCATGGTGTTGGCGCAGACCCTGGCCGGCTGGCTGTCGGAGCAGAAGATGCCGAGGTAGAGGTTGGAGTCATCGTAGACGATGCGAAGCTCGGTGGCCTCGGTCGGCTCGCCTTCTCGCGGAAAGACCATGCGGAAGGCTGTAAAGGGAACAGCCTGTTTCCAGGCTTCATCGTCCAGGTTGCCGTCAAGGGTGGGCCCGCGGTCGACCCTGACTGCCTGGAGGGTGGGGACTGATGGCTGCGACTGGGGCTGGTCCTGGGCCTGGGCTTGAGGCTGAGTCTGACTTGGAGACTGGGATTCAGGTTGAATTAGACCTGCGATGAGGGCCTGTGGGCTGGGGTTGGGCTGAGACGAGCGGGAGTCCTGGGGTTGAGACTGGGCCTGAAGTTGTGAGCCAGGCTGAGGCAGTCGAAGGTCCTGGAGCTGAAACTGGGTCCAGAGCGGAGGGCGAACGCTGGATTCAGAGCGAGATTCCCGGGCCATGGTTGGTTCGGAAAATAGAATTAAAGCAAAGAGCAACGGGAGTATCGATAAAGCAGGGAGAACAAAAAATGTGGGTAGGCTCGAGAGCGGTCTGTTTAAGGATCTGGGCTTTAGGAAATTTGCTGGAGTTTTTAGGGTTTTCATGTCTCTAACCTCAAGTCACTTCAGGCAAACTGGTTTCGCATGGTCCTTTAAGGAGCTTTTTCTGGGAATATACCGAAGCTAATGGAGGCAGCGGCCTGGACAAAAATCGATGGGGCAATTGGCTGGTAAGCTTGGATACTTCAAGTCTAACAGGTCTGATCTGAATCATGTTAACCCGAGCAATATAAATCACCCTTGGAAATTATGTCAAGGATGAGGAAATAACCTGGTATATACGCGGACCAAAAGAAGGGAAAAAAGGGGGGATACACTCTCGTGTCCCCCTTATTGTTATTTCTTAAAGAAATTGTCCCAGGTTTCGGTGAATCGCGACCTCTGATTTGATTCTGTGTTGACCAGCTCTATCTGGATGCCATCCCTGGTCATTATAAGGTTTATTTCCAGGTCTGGCGTTCCAATTGGCGTAGAAAGCTCTTTGTAGTCGAAACCATTAATGAAAGTGCTAACCGGAACCTCGTAAGCCTCGGCTATCGCCATTATAAGGGTAGATATGAACACCTGGGTCGTAATGGCCACAAAATTATCTCTGCTTATGACACCGGTGGCCGGGGCCTCGCTCTTGAGCTTGAGCTGGAACTGTGCCGATTCATGGTCTGGAACCTCAATCTTAACCAACCCCACTTCCTCATATACCATCTTTCCGCCCTTTATGGCCACCGCATCTCTGACCAGCAAATCGCGCCATTCCTGAGCAGGTAATCGAATGGCTATAAGAAGCAAGAGGGCTATTCCAGCAAAGCATAGCTTCATTTTAATTTTTCCCTGGGAATACACCATAGACACCTCCCTTTGCAAAAATTATTTATTAGTCCCTCTTCCGCCGATATGAATAAATTATTGGTGTTAATTTGTCAAGGTATTAACGAGAAGGGGGATAGGCCGTTGTGTCCGCTTTATCTTGACATTGTAATTTTTTGGTCTATTCTGAAACTTCGAGGAAAATAGAGCGTTTATTTAAGATAAAAAGTTCTCTGAATTGATAAATCAATTACAAAAGCGCTGCCACTGAGAAAGAGAAGTTCCAGAGAGAATCCATTTACTGGCAAAACAACCGAGGGAAACTTCGGGTAGTAGGTGGCAGGGCCATCCAATCGAAAATGAGAATAAATCTAAAAGCGATGAGGCGCGTCATGCTGATTAGAAGAAAGGAAATGGCAATCCTCTTAGCTCTTGCCGTCGGGCTTGCGGGTGTCGGCCAGATGCCGGCTCAGGGCCTGCACAGGGGATCGGAAGGAGCAAAGGGTTCAGCCGTGGCCAGGATTGGGATGGAGATGAATGCGGTCCCTGAACTATTGGAAACAGCAGACCCAATCGTTTCAGGAAATTTAATTCCGGTCCATCGGTCCAGGCCATCTTCCCTGTATATGCAGGCTCAGTTCTGTCCCCTTTATATGGAAGAATCAAACCTGGAGATGGTTGCTGGCGACGTCCAGATGGATAACGTTCAAGTCATAGAACAGCAGGGAATTCAGGTGGAATTAATAGAGCTGAAAAGAGGAGAATCCGCGGCCCAAAAGCTGGTAGACATGTCTCCAGGAATACAGGAAGATACAGAACAATACTCGCCCTCAGCCGATAAGAAAAAGAACTTCATCGACTGGCTTGACCCCTGGAAGAAAACCCTGGAATTGAGCTACGTGGTCACCGGCGGAAACACGCTCTCATCGTCGTTTAGCTTCGGAGCCAACCTGACCCGTTCACCCAACGAAAAAGATACCTATACCATGAAGACTTTCCTGCTGCGGAGCCATTCCACGACCATAAGCAGGCGGGCAGTTGGCACGGAGGAAAATTTCACCGTGGAGGAGGAAAGAACACGCCGCCTGTCAGCCGAGAATTACCTGCTCTCCGGGCAGTATGACCACCGGGTGAGCGGGCGCCTGACCACCAACCTGGCCTTAGTCTGGGACAGGAACAAGTTTTCTGGCGTGCTCAGCCGGGCGCTGTGGACGGCCGGCGCCGGGTTGGTGATGGCCGATTCGGCCCGGACCAAGATGCGGACCCAGGCCGGGTTGAGCTTCACCATCAGGAAGTACAGCCAGCAACCGGTGAATACCTTTCTCGGGTTCAGGTACAGCCTGAGCTGGGAGCAGAAGCTATTTGATAACGCCTCCTTTGCCACGGCCTTTATTTTTGACGACAACCTGGCTCACCTCAGTGACTGGCGGTACGAGTGGAATTTCAACGTGGCCGCCCCGCTCAACAAGAAGCTGTCGCTGAAGACCGGGGTGAGAATCCTGAGGAATAACCGGCCGCCGGACCTGAGCGTTCCGCTATTCACTACGGAAGGGACGGAGACCGGCACCACCGTGCTGATACCACGGGGCAAGGTCGATACTTTCTTTACCACCTCCCTTGTCCTCAATTTTTAAATATGGGGACAGATCAGATCAGTTAAAAAAAGGGGGACATGATACTCGTTTACCATTTTCTTGCCATGCTTAAACCAGGCAGAAGTTCCCGACCCATTCCTCTATTTTGTTAAGGGCATAAAGAGTTTGGGATGGGATTTTAATTTCCTTTTTTCATTATGGTGTTATGTGTCATAATTGACGTACCTGTTGCACCAGGTAAGTCAAGATATTTACGGATGATTGCAGTCATGAAAGAATATCGGGCAGTTGTCATCAAGGACCATCGGCCAGAATTTTCAGAGTTTATTGAAGCCATTGCCGGAGACGAGATAGAGGTGGGAAGAGAGTACGACAAGAATCCAGATTGGAAGAACTGGGTATGGGGCAGGCACCTTCGGACGGGCGTTTCCAGCTGGATTCCCAGGCAGCTGCTTACCTTATGTTCGAGTAAGAAGGCAGTCTTTAATTCGGCCTATTCTTCTAAGGAACTCAGGGCCGATAAAAAGGAGGAAGTTAAGGTTATAAGGGAGTTAAATGGGTGGGCCTGGTGCGTGAACAAAGACAAGGAGGAAGGCTGGATACCCCTGGAAAACCTTGAAAGATTATAAATAAACCCGGGCCGAAAGATAGAAATTTGGAGGTCATAGATCACCTTCAATTTATTTATTAGTGGGCTCAAGCAGGTATTGAGTAAAAAGGGGACGTGAGAGCGTGTCCCCCCTTTGTTTCGTTCTTCACCACCTCGTTTGTCATCAACTTTTAATAAAGGGGGAAGCTCTCTCGTGTCCCCACTTTCTTTGGAGAATGTGTATTGTGTCCCCCGTTTCTGGTAACATTTTATGAATAATTGGAGTTTATGCAGGTAGATCAAAAATGGAGAGGAGTGCAAAATGAAGAGCAGTCATTTAAGCAAGATTGGCAGGATTATAATTCTCACGACTATTGCGGTGGCAGGGCTGCTGAGCGCGGCGAGGGAGCTTCCGGCCCAGAAGGTCGAGGTGGTGGACGGCGTGCGCCTGGTCCATAACAAAGGGAAGGGTGCCTGGGGCAAGAAGCCGGCCATCACCCTCGAGCCGGTCAGAAAGCTCGGCGACATAGATTCGACCGACCCCAACACCGCCTTTTACATGCCGGCGGCAGTGGCCCTGGATTCAGCCGGGAACATCTACGTCCTTGATACCGGAAATAACCGCATCCAGAAGTTCACCCGGGACGGCAAGTACCTGGCCACCATTGGTCGTTTCGGCCAGGGCCCGGGCGAGTTCAACTACCCGGCCTGGCTCGACCTCGACAAGACCGGCAATCTTTATGTGACTGACCCGTTTAACGAACGTGTCCAGGTCCTTAAACCGGACGGCTCGGACCTCCGGACCATAAAATTCAGCGACGGCCGGATCGGAAATGTCTTCGTCAGGAACGATGGCAAGCTGCTCATGGGCCAGGCCACGATTTCCTTCCGTTTCCTTACCCCTGACGAAAAGAAGCCGGCCGGCCTGCCGAAACTGGTCAAAGTGCTTGATGCCGAAGGCAAGCTCCTCAGCGAGTTCGGTGATATGCTGGACATGAAGGAAGAGCTTCTCACCAATACCATCAACCAGTTCGTGCTCACCGTTGATGAAAAAGACAACGTCTACCTGGCCTTTCCTTACCAGAACCGCATTGAAAAATATTCGCCCGACGGAAAACTGCTCTGGCGGGCTGACCGCGAGCTGCCTTACAGCCTGGAGGTGATTGACCGGGGAAGCATCGACCGCCGTGAAGGGGGCGTCAGCATCCGCTCGCCCAGGATAAACCGCTCGTCCGAGGCCATCGCCGTTGATGGCAAGGGGCGGGTCTGGGTGGTGACGCTGGCGCGCCAGCTTAAGAAAGAAGAACAGGTAGGAATCGGGGTAACCATCAGCCAGTCGCCGAGCGGCCGGCAGGTCGGGTTCAAGCCCCAGGGAGACACCGAGCTCAGGGAGACCGACGCCTACAAGCTGGAGGTGTTCGATCCGGAAGGTGTGCTCCTGGGTGAAATCTCGCTTAAACAATTCGTGGACGGGATTTTCATCTACGGCGACCGCCTCTTCCTGGTGGACCGGCTGCGCGGGGCTTCCATCCAGGAATTCCGCATAAAAGAATAAAATGGGGGACACACTCTCGTGTCCCCGCTTTTTATTTACATTTTTTTATTGCCGGGTCAAAGATTGCCGCTCACGTCCTTTCGGTTAGAAATAATTTATGGCGAGATGGTGACGAGGAATTAACCGAAGAATTCTGAAGAGCCGGTCGTAGAAGTTATCTCCGGGCAAGCATGCAGGCCGCGGTCTTATTAGCCCGGATTCTATTGATATCTATGAGGGCATAGGCGGGGTGTCTTCCTGTTTTACCCAGCGGAAGAGCAGGCCTGAGATAGCCCAGAGCATGGCAAAAAAGCCGTTTATACCAATTATTTCAGTGAGTGAGCTTTCAGCCAGGTGCTGCCATCCGGCCAGCAGGGCGATGACAATGGTCAGGACCTGGACTCCGGCCGTAACCCACATGGCCACGGCCAGGCCCCGCGGCTGAAACCGGCTGATGACGGACCCGATGAAAGCCACGGCCAGCACCCCGAAGTACATCAGGTTGGCCGGCTCGTCCTCGCTACCGATGAGGCCCACGGCCAGGTTGGTCCAGAAAAGGAGAAGGCCCGTGGCCGCAGCCAGGGCCACGGCCAGGCGGTAAAGAGCTTCCTGCCTCTTGTGGGTTATCAACACGTAGGCCAGGCCGGTGCCGAAGAACATGATGGCCACCATGGCAAAATCCAGGGCCGTCCATTCCGGGCTGCCGATAAGGCTCTTGAGCACGAAAGCCAGAAGCAACAGGGCCGCGGTCACCCCGGCTACGACCAGGATTTTCCTCCACAATCTGCCTTCCGCTTTTTTTACATCATCAGTCATCTCGTCTGCTCCTTAATCTGGCGGGCTCGTCGTTTTGAGTCGCCCAACCTGCTTACTTGATATTAAATATTAAATATGCAGTGAACCGGTCATGTCAATTCTGGGAGGCAGTGAAAAATTCGGGATAGGCAAGGTCCTCATGTTGATTTTGCTGAAAGATATCAACCACGTTAGCGTAATTTTTGCACGGTCATTTCGCGGAACCGATCCCGGTTAAGACGGCCATGGATAGAGTGGAGGTCCTAACTTACCCGGTAAGACCGCTGGGAATTAGGTATCAATAAGTGCCCTTAGATAATGTAGGAATTATAAAAAATGATGATTGGTTAACGGCCTTCTTTGATTAAGATGAATTTCTTTTTTTATTTTATGGCCTGATTCCTTTAATAATGAAAAGAATGACGAGGGTTTTAGTCAGGAAAATAAGTTCTGGCAGGAGAAAAATGAGGAGACACTCTATCGGTTATCTTTATTCTATTTTATTCTTGCGCCAGAATTATTATAATGTCCGGTAACCTGGTGATAGAAAGCCTTAAGGCATAAATGACAGAGGCAAATCTAATTCGAAACCATGGGTTGGAGGGCTGGGTTGGCTGAGAGGCGTTCTATTGTTCTCGTGTCACTTATCCTGCTTGCTTTAAGCCTTGGCTTGTTTACGTCCGGTCGCTTCGCTTTTGGCTCGGCCCCATCCCCGGCTTCCGCCCCTCTCAAAAATGTACTGATTCTTTATGATTCCGCCGGCGACTCGGGCTGGCGGGGAAAGCTCTACGGCATCTGCCTGCAGAATCTGCTCGGTCATTTCCAGGTGGCCGTCGAGTCCAAACCGGTCGAAACCTATCTTGAGGGCGAGGCGGAAAAGTTCGATGTCATTTTTTATATCGGTGCAGTCTACGAGAATAAATTGCCCGAGCCCTTCAGGAAAGATGTGCTTAAAACCGATAAAACAGTCTGCTGGCTCGGCCATAACCTCTGGCAGATTGCCTGGGGCGAAGACAAAAAGCCGTCAGGAAAATTCGAGAATAGGTTTGGCTTCAGATTCGGCGGCAATTCCAGTTCGGCCTTCAGCCTGGTTCTCTACAGGGGATATGCCTTTACCAGGCGCAGTGTCAATCCCGGCCTGGGCCTGGTTACCCTGACCGATACCAACCTGGCCAGGGAGCTGGCTACCTGCCTCTGTCCCGAACCCCATTCTGAGACGCCTTACGTTGTCCGGGGACGCAAATTCTGGTACGTGGCCGATGTTCCCTTTGCCTACGTGACCATGTCCGACCGCTACCTGGTATTCGCCGACCTTCTTCACGATGTCCTGGGGATTGACCACGAGAGAAAGCTGCGGGCCCTGGTCCGGATTGAGGACGTCCACGGCCTGGCTTCACCGGAAAAGCTGGTGGAAATAGCCGACCTGTTGCAGGCCGAGGGAGTTCCATTTTCCGTGGCCGTCATCCCGGTTTTTCAAGACCCCAGGGGTGTCTATAACTACAGGCAGCCACAGACACTTCCGTTGAGCAAGAACAAGAAGCTGGTCTCGGCCCTGAAATACATGGTCGAAAGGGGCGGCGAAATCGTTCTTCACGGTTATACCCATCAGTGGCGCGACCAGCCCAACCCGAAATCCGGGGTCAGCGCCGAGGATTATGAGTTCTTCCGGGTCAGGCTTGACGCCGGGGGACGCCAGATCCTGGAAGGCCCGGTGCCCGAGGATTCGCTGGAGTGGGTGGGCGAGAGAGTTGGGAAAGCCTTACTGGAGTTAAAGGCAGCGGGCTTTAACCCGGTGGCCTGGGAGACCCCGCACTACCTGGCTTCCGAGCTGGATAACCGCTATTTTGGCCGCTATTTTAAGCTCATGGTTCACCGGGGGATATATTTTGTTGATGATGGGGGAACATTGCGTTTCAGCAATCAATTTTTCCCTTACCTGATTGAAAATGATTACTACGGGCAGAGAATTGCCCCGGAGAATCTCTATTGCTACGCTTCGTCCGCCTACATGGGCGAGCCGCCCTCGACCGTGCCGGCCATGCTCTACCAGGCCCGGCTCAACCAGGCGGTCAGGGACGGCTGGGCCAGTTTCTTTTTCCACTGGTACCAGGATACCCGGGTTCTCAAGGAGCTGGTGCAGGGCCTGAAGAACATGGGCTATGAATTCGTCAGCCTGAGCAGCCTGGCGAAATAATAAAAGCACACTGCAGGGTCACGGTTTTCTTTATTTGAGCAGCTTGATTTTCAAAAACCTCGTCGCCCTTTAATCAGTCGCGACGGCTTCAAGCAGAGAAAGTATGTTAATCAGGGCAGCCTATCGATAAACAGGGCTGAATCCCGGGCTTCATAATTTGGACTTTCTCATATTCATTTTTCATAGATTTCTTGTTAGCCCCGTTAAAAATCAGGAAACATTCAGCATGCCTGCTTACAGCTGCCAGGCATAGCCGATCTTCAGGAAAAAGGTGCGCGTCATCCTGGTCAGGCTGATATTTTCCAGCCCGAGCGAGTTATCGGTATAGCCCAGGAAAAGCACCGTCCTCGGGTTCAGCTTGTATGAGAACAGGAACTGGGTGAACAGGCCGCGGGTCACCGGTTCCACCGGGAAGCCGTAGGCAGCCGGGTTGCGGCTTATATCGCGATACTGGATTATCGCCCGGAGAAAGGCCCGGACATTTAAGTTATAAATTATCTTGCCCTGGAGCAGGTCGGCCGTGTAAATCTCCAGCCCTTCGGCCTTGAGCTTCTCGTAGTTGTAAGAGGTGGTAAGGTTGAGGTGACGGGTCAGGTTAAGCGAAAAGCCAGGCTCGAGCGATACGATGTCGGCCGGCCTGACATTATCGAAATCAATCCAGCGACCGGCGGCCGCCTGAAGGGTGAACTCGCTGCCGCTGAAGGGCTTGATCCCGAATTCGCCGTCAAACAGGGCGTAGTTGATCCGCTGGTCGATGTAAAGGGTCTGGCCGAGGTTTCCGCTTAATACCGCCGAGGTCTGCAGCGGCCCCTGGTACATTGTCCTCAGGGTCAATCCCTTGTCCAGGGCATTGCCGTCGTGGTCATAGAAGACCTGGCCCATGGCTCCAATCCGGATGACGTTGAACCAGCTTTTTGGCGACCCCCAGATCTGGCGCATGACCACGGCCCCGGCGCTCCTGGTGTCAACCCGTGGCAGGTAGCCGTAATCGGCCCGGAAATTTCGTCCCAGGTCTTCCAGGACGGCCTGGACGATCCAGTAACGGGACTGGTGCACCAGGCCGATGTTGATGGCGTTTCCGCCAAAGTTCCCGAGAGGCTGCCCGTACCAGTCGGAGACGACCCCAGGATAGTTCGTTTCTGAATGAAGGAACTGAACCGTCATGAAGGTGGTCTGGTTGAAACGGAAGAAGCTGTCGGCCCCGACCACGTGGTTGTGGTATTCGCTGCCGGCCCGGCCGGTGTAGAGCAGGCCGATGGTTGAGCCCTTCCCGATATCCTGGCGCAGCCGGAACACTCCGCCATAGACCCTGTCATCGAGGGACAGGCTCATCGAACCCTGGCTTCCGGGAAGAAGCAGGTTGTTTATTTCGTCCTGGGCCGAGAAGAAGCCCAGCGCGGTCCGGCCCATCTTTCCGGTCATCTTGACCCCCCAGGCCGGGTCGGCCACCGTCCGGGTAAAAACGGCGTTGATGGGCGTCAGGAAGAAATCCGCGCCTTCCAGGAAAAACGGCCGTTTCTCCGGGTAATAGAGGGCAAAGCGGCGGTTGATTTCGAGCTGGGCCACGTCGGCCTCCACCTGGCTGAAATCGGGGTTGGCCGTGGCATTGAGGATGAGGTTTGGCGTAACGCCCCACTTCAGGGTCAGTCCGGGGTCGACTTTCTGGTTGAGTTTCTCGAGCGAACCTTCGGGGAAGGTGTCCATATCCATGGCGTCGGTGCGGACGGCGGTCAGCGTGGGATTGATTTCAATGTTGCGGCCGGGCGAGATACCGGCAAAACCCACCAGCTTGTTGAACTGGCAGAGGATGCAGGAGACGCTGCGGGAGCGCTTGTGGGAAGTTATGCGGTGGCGGACACCGCGAGGCCAGCTCCTCTCGGCGCTGAAACCCCAGGTCTGTGCTGACTCGCTGGCCCGGAAGCGAAGCTGGTTGAAGGGAATGGCCACCTCGACGGCGTAGCCCCAGTCTTCGATGCGACCGGCGGCGTTCCAGATGGCATCCCAGGAAAAATCCTCGTAGCCCTCGAGCTCGGAGAAATTGGCATCGGCCTGGACGCCCAGCGGGTTAACCCGGAACTGGAAACCACGGCGTTCGTCGTTGAACGAGTCCACCATGAAACTTATGTGGTCATCCAGGATCAGCCTGTCGGTGTCGTCTCGGTCCATCAGGTGGGCCCGGATCTTGCGGGGCTCGGGGTCGTAACAGCGGAAGGAGACGTAGAGGTTGTTATGGTCGTAGGTGATAAGGCAATCTGTCTTGACCGGCGGCTCGATGTTATCGCCGGGTGTCCATTCGTAGATTAAGGGAATGACGGTGGCGGTTTGCCAGGCCTCCTCGTTGAGCAGGCCGTCAATCTTGATTTTAGAGCTGGCGGTAGAGACCTGGAAGATGGTGGCCCCGGAGGCGGTGGTGCCGGCGGGGGACTGGTTGCTGGCCTGGCGGGCTGAAGAGGAGGCGGGAGAGGAGGGGGTTCTAACGGCCGAGGCAGTTTGGCCGGGCGGGTTGAGCAGGGTAACTGGCTCAGGGAGCATCTCATCTTGGGCAGGTGGCAGGCTCCCGTGTCCCGGGGAGTTTTTGTCGACAGGGCCCGGGACGGCAACCTGGCGACCTGAATCGCGTCCTGCGGCTAGCAGATCATGGGGCGAGAGGTTAATGAGGAGCACAGACAGAGCCAACACGATAATAGGGGTCAACCAGCATCTTAAAAAATATCTTAGCCATCCATTTGCCATGGGCATTCTTGTCTCCTTGTCTCGAGTAGAATTGCCGTGAACCAGATGCCTCCGGCTAATATATGAATATCCGTTCATATATTCTGGACCCTGCCCGGTCCTGAAGACCCGGCTCTGCTCGGCCAGCGGACAATATGAATCATCATAAGGTTATACGAACTCGAAAGCAACAGGGTTCTCCCTTCCGGCCAAGACCTGATATCCAGGTAATCGGGAGCATAGGAAGAGGCGGGCAGCAGTCCGGCGACAGCGATTGGGCGTGAGAAAGCGGAGAGATTGGCTCTCCCCCCGGTTCCGGGCCAGTCTATGGCCGCCGTTCATGCCGAGAACTTAAGCCGGGTCAACATAAGAGGGGAAATGATGCCTGTCCTATGGCCGTGCTTATAGTGGCTTGAGATTCATCTTGTTAAGCCTTGACGGCCTGTATTTTTAGGCTTGCTCTCGCCTCTTGGCCGGGTGGTCCGTGCCTGGATCGCCGGAAAGATGCGGGTTAGGCCGGAAAAGAATTGGATAAAAAACAAGGCAGGGTCTCTTTTCTCCGGCTCAAGAGTTTCAGGGAACTGGCGGCGAGGTTTTCTTGGTGCGGAATAGCAGCGAATCGAAGGGAAAGAAGTATAGAAACAGGATAGGGTAGAGGAACAGCTTCTGCAGGCCGGCCGAAGACATAAAGGCGATTATAAAAATCAGGATATGCATCCTGACCACGTTGGCATAAGCAAAGCCCACCGACGGGCCCATTTCGGTCTTTTGAAAGGCAGTTTTGTAAGCCTGGAGCCGGGAGAAGGCGCTGGCCAGGATGAAAATCCAGTAGTTCCTGACAGTGGTGGCCACCAGATTCTTAAACAGGGAGAATTCACCCGGGGCTCCCATTTCAGATCCGGACGGAAAGAGCGGAAAAAACAGGCTCAGGAACAGGCTGTGAACAAAATGAAAGCCCAGGAAATGAACAGTAAAGAAGCCGACCATGAACAGGGCACCCGGAAGGAGCAGGAAAAAAATGGCAGTTTTACTTTTCTGGCCAGAGGGGGAAGTTCCCGCAGCGCGGTTGCGCTTCCAGTCGTTAATTCCGATAAAAAAGCTTATGGCGATCAGGACAAAAAATGTGACGGTGTATATCGAGAAAAATCCAGTAAAAGCCCCGATGATCAGCAACAATATCAGGGAGGTGGCAACGCTGCCGATTTCGAAGGCCGGTAGCGGCTCATTTCTCTGGGGAGAGGAAAACTTTTTGAATTGGCTGGCAAACATGCCGGCGATGGAGACCAGGAGGTAAGAGTAGCCGAGGGTCAGGCTGGAAATCCACAGCGACCAGACCAGGTCGGTGGCCGACCAGTGCTCGAGCCAGGCCAGAAATACTGTGCCCAGGAAAAGTCCCAGGTCCAGCAACCAGTCCTTTTTAGGCCTTGGCCCCATGAGGCTATTATATTTACTGCCAGGCCGGCCACAAAGGAAAAAATTAGGGAATGAGTATCATGTCCCCCGTTTCTTAAGCCCTGTTTTCTTGACATTAGGGCAATAAAGGGAAGAAAATAAAAACAGAGGGGCAGAAACATGAAAAAGGGCCTTTGTCTTGCTTTTATCGGAGTCATTGTCATATCAGGATTGGCGCTTCTGGGCGTGACCTTCCTGGCTCAAACGGGGCAGGCCGGCCAGCAGGAACAGCAGGTGCCGAAAGAGCTCCAGGTCAGGCCGAAGCATGAGGTCACCGTAGCCGTCAAGCTGGTCCAGGTCTATGTGACCGATAAGGGTGGCAACCCGGCCGGCGACCTGACCGCCGACGATTTTGAAATCTACGACAACAACAAGCCGGTCCCGGTTCTTCATTTTGAGAAGCATTTTGCCGAAGAGCTGGCCGCGGCCGGTACCGAGGGGCCCAGGCCGGCGCTCAACCGCAAGTTTTTCCTGTTCTTCGACCTGGCCTTCACCGACGCCCGGGGCCTGATGCGGGCCAAGAATGCCGCCCTGAAATTCATGGAGAAATCGCTCCTGCCCACGGATGAAATTTCGCTGGTGACCTACACCGCCCTGCGCGGGTTGACCCTTCATGAATACATGACCAGGGACCATGCCCGGGTCCGCAACATCATTGAAAACTTCGGGCTGAAGAGCGTCACCGGGCGGGCCGAGAACCTGGCCAATTTCTTCTATTCCGACACGCTGATGACTCTGCAGGGCGACGAGGTGGAGACGACACCCGAGGACAGTTTCTTTACCGACCAGGCCCGGCTGCAGACCGGCCAGATGCTGGACACCGCCCGTCGCCAGGGCTACGTGGACCAGGCCCGTTTCTACCTGGATGCCTGGAATAATTTAGCCAAGGTGCTGCGGACAGTTCCGGGCTACAAGAATATCGTCCTGTTTTCGGCCGGCCTGGCCAAGCAGCTCCTGTTCGGCAAGACGGGAGGAGCGGTGGTTGGCGACTGGAGCACTCCCGAGCAGCTGGCCGCCCAGATGGCCGAGTACGATGCGGCCCAGGCCGATACGGGTTTGCGCAGCGATTTCAGCCGGCTATTGAAGGAATTGAAGAATTCAAACTGCGCGGTTTTCACCGTTGACATTTCGCGGGTGCACAAGGAGATGGACGTGGAGGGGGCGGGAGGGGCCATGCCCGGGGCCCGGGAGCTCGACGGGGCCGATTCGCTCAAGCAGCTGGCCTCTGAGACCGGCGGCAGGTTTTACGCCAACACCGTCAACCCGGAAAACGCCATGGAGGAGATCGTCAACACCACCAAGAACTTCTATATTCTCGGCTTTAAGGTGGACGAGAGCTGGGACGGGAAGTACCACAAGGTCAAGGTTAAAGTTAAGAAAAAAGGCTATAACGTCTACTCCCAGGCCGGGTATTTTAATCCCAAGCCCTTCAGGGAGTACAACAATTTTGAGAGGCTGTTGCACCTGATCGAGGTGGCCCTGACCGAGGAGCCCTGGCCCTACGTGCCGGTGGAAATCCCGGTGGCCAGCCTGAACCTGGTGGAAAAGGGCTGGCCGATGGCCCTGACCTTTGCCCGGGCCTCGGCGGAGGAGCTGGGGGAGGTGTTCGGGGCGAAGACAGAAGCCTACCTGCTGATTTTTAACGAAAAGGGAGAACTGGCCCTGATTAAAAAATTCAGGGCGGTGGTGTCCGAGAAGGACAAGAAGGAAAATGATGCTTTCCTGCCGTCATTTCTGCTACCAATCAAGCCCGGCAAATACGAATGCGCCCTGGTGATGAGAAACCTGGACACGGGCCGGGCGGCCAGGGGACGGGCTGCGGTTGAAGTGCCGGGGCAACTTCCGGTGATGCCCTACCTGGACCCGCCGCTTTTGCTGAGGCTGGACGACCGGGCGAAAGAGATTAGCGCTGGAGGCGAGCCCACGCTGGCTTCCATCTATGGATATAACCCGGGAACCTATTCGGCCGTGGCCGGAAGAGTGCCACCTGAAACCAGGAAGCTGTACGCGGCTTTAAGGCTGGCCTGCCCGGCCGGCTGGGAAGAAGGCCTGGCGGTGGGGGTAGAGCTTACTGGAGAAGGCGGAGAGCCGGGCCGGAGCCTGCCGGTGGCCGTGCTGGAAAAAAAGCGCGAGGGCCAGTTGTTGAAAGTGCTGCTGGAGCTGGAAACGGGGGAGCTGGGTGCGGGCGAATACGCGGTGACTTTTACGGTCGGCGGCCCGAATTTCGCCCAGCCCCTGCGGGCCACCACCCGCTTTTCCCTATGAAACAGGGGACACCTGCAGGTGTCCCTTTTTTCCGGGCTGGCTAACGGAAATAACAGGCGAAGCTTAAAGGCCAAAATCGGGGACACCTTAAGGTGTCCCCATTTCTTCATTTTTTATTTTCTGGTCAGCTCGGCCATTTCTGCTTCGGATGGCTTGTTGGGTATAACCGCCACCGTTTTGCCCCTGAACTCAAAGACTTCACGGTCGTCGTTGTTGATTTCGGCTATGACCTCGGCCTTAACCCCGTGAGCCCTGACCACGGCCAGGACTTCGTCAACATCTTTAGGTTCGACCTGAACCGCCATCCGGCCCTGGGTTTCGCAGATCATGATTTCTTCCGGCGTGAGGTCCGGCACCTTGAGCGGAACGCGGTCGAGATTGACCCGGGCTCCAAAGCCGCCGTACCTGGCCGATTCGCAGACAGCGGCTCCGATTCCGGCCGCTCCCAGGTCGGAACAGGCCTTAATCTTGTTGGTGCGAAAGGCAGCCAGGGTGGCCTCCATCACCCTGCGCTCTTCCTCGAAAAGGGCTATGGCCGGCCTCATTTCCTTGACCAGCCCGGCCCGGTACAGGGTGTCATTGCCGTCGTTTCCGGTTTCGCCGATCAGGATGACCCGGTCGCCGGCGGACTTGGCCGGCTTGGTCAGCGGCTTGTTTGAAACCATCTTGCCGATAACTGAAACCACCACTGCCGGCACTATGTCTGAGAAGGAGGTGGAAAAGCCCCCGCCGACGATGAAGACATCCATGGCCCGGCACATGTCCTTCAGTCCCTGGACCATTAAGTTCAGCCTCTCTCCGCTGGTCATCTCCACGCACTTTCCGCAGGTACATTTGCCGTCAAAGCCGCAGGGGCCAACGATGACCTTTTCGTGAAGCGGGCGGGTGCCGATAAAGTCCAGCAGGAAAATCGGCCTGGCTCCCATGGCCACCACGTCACGCATGGCCCCGCCGGCTCCGGTGGCCGCGGCATCGTAGGGACGCGGCACGCAGGGCGAGCAATGGCTCTCCATCTTGGCCACGAACATGCAGTCAGTTTCCGGAAACTTGACCACCGCCGCGTCGTCTCCGGGACCGACGACCAGCGCCCCGGGGAAAAGGCGGCCGACCTGCTGGTTGAGGGCCTCGATGGCCTTAAAATCTATGGCCTTGTCGATATTATGATGGAGATGGACAAAAAGGGCATGCATCAAAGCTTTTTCGATGGTATTCATAACAGACTCCCTCCTTGTGGATAAATGGATTTGTTATCAGAATAAATAATTTGGCCGCAACAAGCAATAGATTTTAGAGGGGTTTAAAAGGGGACAGTGCAAGGTGTCCCCTTTCCAGGGTTGTTTTATCCAGGCTAACAGGCGTAAAATAACGGCGAAAGTCGGGGACACCTTACAGTGTCCCCAATTCCTTACCTATCCCTCCTGCTGCCGCTTGATTTTAGCCTACTGGAATAAGAGAATTAGCGAGTGGAAAAGTATTAGCCGGTTATCTACAAGGAGGTATCATGAAGACCATTGGCCTGATTGGCGGCATGAGCTGGGAATCATCGCTTGAATACTACCGCATAATAAATGAGGAAGTGAAAAAGCATCTGGGTGGGTTTCACTCGGCTCGGTGCCTGATGTATTCGGTTGATTTTTCGGAGATTGAAGTGCTGCAGCATCGGGGGGAATGGGAAAAGCTGGCCTGGATACTCAGCCAGGCTGCCGTTCGGCTAGAAGCGGGCGGGGCTGACTTCCTGGTGCTGTGCACCAACACCATGCACAAGGTGGCGCCGCAGATTGAGTCCGCAGTTAATATCCCGCTGTTGCACATCGCCGACCCGACGGCCGAGAGAATAAAGGCCCGCGGTTTCAGGAAGGTTGGCCTGTTGGGTACCCGTTTCACCATGGAGGAGGATTTTTACCGTGGCCGGCTGGAAAAGAAGCACGGCCTGGAAGTCCTGGTGCCGGAGCCGGCTGACCGCGAGATGGTTCATCATGTAATTTATTATGAGCTGTGCGACGGCCGCCTTCAGGAAGAATCGCGGCGGAAGTTTGCGGGGGTTATTGAAAAGCTGGCCGCGGCCGGGGCCCAGGGCGTTATCCTGGGTTGCACTGAAATCGGCCTGCTGGTCAAGGAGAAAGACAGCCTGCTGCCGATATTTGATACCACCATCATTCACGCCGAAGCGGCCGTGGAATATGCTCTAAAATGAAAGGTAAAGGGGACACTTAAAGGTGTCCCCATCTCAAGGATCTAAAATAACGGGGAAACTTTATTTTGAAAATCCCTCAAAAAGGGGACAGTGTAAGGTGTCCCCTGTTTCTTACTGGCCGTATCGCGACAGGATGCCAATCCCGCCCAGAATCAGGACCACCACGAAAAAGTAAAATGCCCCAATGATCAGCAACCAGATCAGGGTGGCCTTGGCCCAGTTGGCCTTACTCAGCTTGGTGTTTTCGCTAAAGGCCCAGATGAGCAGCATCACGATATTGACCAGGGGGATGGAGGCTATAAGCAGCGTTACCAGCCATTCACCGACGCTGACCACGGCCTCCAGGGCCGGGGGTTTCGGGGTAGAAACGGTTTGCGCTTGTTGTTCCATTTACCTTGCCCTCCTTCTTTTTTGATTTTATCTGGCCTGATTATCGTGGACTTTTAATTTCCTATCTCCACCGGCCAGAATCATTTTTATCTGGCTGTTGCCCTTTGCTATTGATTTTATTAAGGAAGTTCCTTCTTTTCAAGCAAAAATCTTGTCCGGTAAAGGGTTATCCTGGTGTGAGCTGGGATAAATATTTTGATAAATTATTTAACCAGATTTTTCAGGTCGCGAGAATTGCTAAGATACTTGCATTACCGCTCCAGGCTGAAACCTTCTTTGAGAAGCCATTATGAGACCTGCTTTCTGGCCAATCTTTGCCTTAGAACTGGTCCCCTGGTATCAGAAAAACTCCTGGCTTTCGTGCGGATTTCTAATGAGGTGTTAAGCTCAATTTTATTTGATACAAAATGAGGATATTCATTGATTTGAAAAGGCTGTGATATTTATTTAAAATCAAAAATCATTTTACTTCCGGCGTTCCTCATGCCTTCGCCGGCCGGGATTGAACATGGACGTATATTTTTATGAGGTTTTCGAGGAAGAAGCCAGGTTGATTAAGAGCCTGATCGGTCGCCGGCTGGAGTTCGGATTGACCGACAGGACCATCCAGGAGAGTGGGCACCGGGAGCCGCCGGCCCGGCTGATCAGCGTCCGCACCCAGTCGGTAATTCCCGTGGAATGGCAGGACCGGCTGAGTGGCGTGCTGAGCCGGACCACCGGTTTCGACAATCTTAAAGCCTTCAGGCGCGCCATCAACCTGCCGGTGGCCCTGGGTTACCTGGAAGAATACGCCACCAGGGCTGTGGCGGAGCAGGCCATCCTGATGATGCTGGCGCTCCTCAGAAAATTGCCGCGGCAGATGGAGCAGTTCAGGCGCTTTGACCGCGATGGGTTGACTGGAGCAGAAGCTCGGGGTCGGCGCCTGCTGGTGGTGGGTGTGGGACGAATCGGCGGCGAGATCGTGAAAATAGGCCAGGGCCTTGGCCTGCAGGTCAGGGGAGTGGACATCGTCCGGCGGCATGATTTCGTGGAATATGTTGAGCGCGATTCTGGTCTGGCCTGGGCCGACATAGTCATCTGCGCCATGAACCTGACCGATGAAAATTATCACTATTTCAGCTATGACCTTCTGAAGAAGTGCCGGCCCGGCGTTATTTTCATCAATGTTGCCCGTGGCGAACATGCCCCGCTGGCTGATATGTTGAGGTTATTGAAGGAAGAGCACCTGGGCGGGCTCGGGCTGGATGTTTTTGAGGACGAGCCCGAGGTGGGCACAGCCCTGCGCAGCGGGCAGGTTGAGGAATCGGAAGGGGCGGTTATTGTCGCCGAGCTACTTGGATGCCCGAACGTAATCTTAACCCCGCACAATGCCTTCAACACCGAAGAAGCCCTGGAGCGGAAGGCGCGGTTCAGCGTGGAGGAAATTTTTTATTTCCTGGAGCACGGTAACTTTCGCAATTCCGTCTGAAAAGGGGACACCTTAAGGTGTCCCCAGTTATGAGATCCAAAATAACAGGGTAACCTTAAAGCAGAAAATTGCCAAAAAGGGGACAGTTAAAGGTGTCCCCAGTTCAGTTGTCGGCGCAACTGATGCGGATCCAGCGCAGGCTGGAAAGTTGTTCAGAAGTAAGCTGGATGATCTGAACCGAGCCGGTCCCGGTTTCTCCCTCTGGTGCGCGCTTGAGAATTATATTGATCGCCCCGGGCTCCAAGATGGGGTCGGTTTTTCTGGCCATGATTATTACACCAGGAACCGCTCCCAGGACCGCCCCTCCTATCACGAACGAAGTATACTTGTGGTCACTGTTTGTTTGGTATGGAGACACCAGGTAACCAACCACGAGCCCGACGAACATCCCGGCTATGGTTATCGGCAACCCGGCCATGAACCTTTCGGCAGTTGAAGCTCCTGCTTTCGTTCCGGGCTGAACCTGGATCAAGGCCGGCTCGTACCCGTCCTTTTCAATTTTTATGGTATGGTTTCTGTCTCTGGGTAAGCTCAGCGTCAGCGGAGTATAGCCAATTTCCTGGCCATCAACCAGAATCCTGGCCTGGATTGGATTGCTGGTGACAGGGATCTTTTGTAGCCCGGTTGACTGGGTGGCACATCCTGCCTGGAAGATTAAGGTTATAATCAGGACGTAACTGAAAAGCCTTAGAGGGCTTCCCATACGAAGGAAACTAACCATGACAACCCTCCTGGATGAATTAATTCTCTTTATGAAATATTTTAAGAAGAATAAAAGCAGAAATCAAATCAAGGAATTCCAAAAAAAATTCTTTTATTTTTTTCATCCCATATTTGGATCAATAATAAGACATGTGGAGCTGTGTATAGAACTGGTCCTGGAGTATGGTTATTTGCCAATTTCGCGAAAACGGGGACACCTTAAGGTGTCCCCGATTGTGGAACGGCATATAACAGGGTAGCCTTAATCAGAAAAACGGCCAAAAAGGGGACAGTTAAAGGTGTCCCCTGTTTAGAGGCGGCTGATGATGGTGCGGTTCTGCGGATTGAGGATGTTCTTGCCCTCGGGCGTGAACATGTACTCCAGCCGGCCCTGGTAAAACTCGGTGATGCGCGGCCTGACCATCTTTAAGGTCGAGTTCAGGAACCTGTTTTGCTCGGTGAAGCCCTCACCCAGTACGGCAATGGCCGCCGGCAGCCAGCGCTCCGGGAACTGACCGGCCCTCGGTCCGCCCGGCCTGAACTGGTTGACCTCGGCCTCCAGCAATTTCAGGGCGGCTTCCTGGCCTTCCGGCGTCCTGTGATCCAGCTTTTTTTCCTTCAACCAGCGCAGCAGGTTTTCCTTGTTGGGAACCAGCAGGGCCACGGTGTAAGGCGACTGGTTATTGTAGAGCATGATCTGCTCGATGTACGGCGAGGCCTCGGTGATGGCCTCCTCGATTTCCTCCGGGCTGTACTTTTCGCCGTCGTTGGCGATGAGCAGGCTCTTGAACCGACCCAGCACGTGCAGGTAGCCGTCGGCATCCAGAAAGCCCAGGTCGCCGGTATAGAGCCAGCCGTCGCGGATGGTCTCCCGGGTGGCCTTCTCGTTTTTCCAGTAGCCGGCCATGACGTTCTCCCCGCGGATGACAATTTCGCCCTTGGCTCCGACCGGCAGGTCCTTTCCCTGGTCGTCGCAGATTCTGACCTCGATGGCCCGGGCCGGCTTGCCCGAGGAGCCCAGCTTGTGCTCTTTCTTGTTATTGGCCGAGATGACCGGCGAGGCCTCGGTCAGGCCGTAGCCCTGGAACATCGGCATGCCGATGGCATAAAAGAATCTCTGCAGTTCGATATCCAGCAGGGCCCCGCCGCCGACAAACATTTCCAGCCGGCCGCCGAAGTTCTTCCTGATCTTGCTGAAGATCAGCTTGTCGACCAGGAGGTACATGGGCTTCTTGAATTTTCTTTTGCCCTGGCCGCGGTTCCAGCCCTCGCCGTTGTATTCGTAGGCGGCCTTTAACCCCTTCTGAAAAAGGGCCTCTATCTTCGGACCTTTTTCCCTGATGGCGTTTTCTATGTTCCGCCTGAAGCTCTTGGCCAGCGAGGGGACACTCAGCAGCACATGCGGCCGGACTTCCTTTATGTTTTTCGGAATGTTCTTGATTGTTTCCAGGGCATTGCGCCCGGTTTCGATGGCGGCGATGGCCGCCCCGTTCTTCATCATGCTGTACAGGCCACAGGTGTGGGCAAAGGAATGGTCCCAGGGCAGGATGAGCAGGGTGACATAGTATTCAGGACACTCCACCAGCGACAGCGAATGCTCCACGTTGGCCGTGTAATTGCGGTGGGTGAGCATGATGCCCTTGGGGTCGGCCGTGGTTCCGGAGGTGTAGCAGATATTGGCCAGGTCCGATTCTCTGACCGAGCGCCAGGTCTCTTCAAATTCCCGGCTGTGCTTGGTGAGATAGATTTTGCCCTCGCGGCTGACCTCGGCCGCCAGGAATTCGTCGGTTTCCAGGCCGTCGACCGGGTCCAGGACGATTATCCTTTCCAGCTCGGGCAGGTCGTTCTTGATGGCCCGGATCTTGGGCAGCTGCCCGCGGGAGACGATGGCCATCCGGCTTCCGGAATGGGACAGCCGGAACTTGAGCTCGTTTGGTTCATCGATCTTGACCGAGATGGGGACGTTAATGGCTCCGGTATAAAGAATGGCGAGCTCGCTCATCAGCCAGTCGGCCCGGCCCTCGGCGAGTAACGTTACCCGGTCACCCTTCTTCAGGCCGAGGCTCAGCAACCCGGCGGCGAAGTCGTGAACGCGGGCGCGCATTTCCTTGTAGGTTATACCCTGGTACTTCCCGTCCCTTTTCTCCCACATGAGGACGTTGTTCGGAAATTTCTGGACGCTGTCTTCAAAGAGTTGACACAGGGTTCTTTCGGCCATTTTCTCTCCTTCCTGAAAAGGGGGTACACACTCTCGTGTCCCCGCTTTTCTGTGGGGTGCAGTTTGCAAGTAAAATCATATTTATTTAAGCCTCACTTTGTAAAGAAAAAATTCTAGCCCACCCGGCAATTAGTTGGAAATTCTAAGGCCGCTTGGACTGCAGGACCAGGGCTGAATCAGCCGGGTATCCCGGCAGCTGCGTTAGCTTGATTTTCCTTAAAAGAAATAGGTGACGGCGACATGAAAAACGTAGTTGTACATCTTCAGGCTATAAACGATGTCCTGGGTAATAGGAATCCCGATCATCTGGAAATAGGCAGCCGGGATAACCGTCTGGTAATCATTGGTTTTAAGCCCGAAGGAAAAGCGCTGGTCGATGGCCAGCTTGCCCCGTCCCAGCTTGAAATCAAGCCCGCCGCCAATCACGTAGCTTAAATCGATGGTGTTTAGCTGGCCGGTTATGTCCTCGGTGCGGAAGTAGGGGATGTTGTACCCGGAAATGCTGATGTTAACATTGTTCTCAAGCTGGCCGCGAAGCTTAAGGCCGGCGGAAATCCCGGTCAGAAAGGTCGGGACAACACGCCATTTTACCGGCCAGTAGACTTTAAGCAGCAGTGGGATTTCCAGGTATTCCAGCAACCGGTTATCGACGACGTTGACCCCAAAGCCGGGGATGGAAACGGGTATCTCGACCTGGACGTCGTATTTGCCGCCTTTCTGAAAATAGAGGAACTCCGGCTGGAAATACAGCCAGCTGGTGATCTTGATGTTGCCGACCAGGCCCAGGGCCACGCCGTTGGTGGCAATTTTGGTGACCTCGACGTTAGCCGGCGTTTCTTTGCCCCGGAGCTGGTTGTGGGTGTAACCGATCTTAAAGCCAATGGTTCCCGGAGTCAGGGCCATCAAACTGGTAGAAACGAGAGAAAGAAAGACCAGGGTTAAGACAACAATAAGAATACGGTATTTTCTCGCCATTCTTCCCTCCCTTCGTTTCCTATTATAATCTGAAAATGAATTATCAGGAAATAAAAAGTTTTGATTCTTGTACTGGCCCTGAGTGCTTTTTGGGGCTGCAGTTCTTGAAAGGCCTGGGATTGGGCGCAATCAAGTCGGCTATGAGTCCAGCCAGTCGCATTACGCCTGGCCAGGTGTATCAGGCCGGGTGGCCAACGGTCATGGCGAACAGGACCTTCTGCTCGGGTCGGAGCTTGAATTCGGCCGGCGTGTTCTCGCGGTCGCAGTTATGGAACCAGGCGGCCAGGCCGGCCGAAGCTGCGTACAGGTAAATGTTCTGGGCGATCAGCCCGGTGGCCACGTAATAATATGATTTCTGGACTTCCGGGTCCTTGATCCGCGGGTCGGGCTGGCCCTCAAGCACGTAGCGGCTGAGGTCGACCACGAAGAAAATTCTGAGCGGCGCGTTTACTCCGGATTGGCGGCGGCTGCCGCGGTGCCGGAAGTCCCCGGCCACCACAGGCAGGAGAGCATGTTTGGATGGCTCGTAGATATAGACCGCTTCGGGCCGGGCTACGTACAGGTCCATTTCCTGGGAATTGCTGGCCGAGGCTGCCGTCCTGCCGGGCTTACCACGGATGAGGCTGCCTTCGCCGCGGTTAATTCCGAAGGCAGCCCACAGCAGGTTGGAAAGCTGCTGCGGGGAGAGCGGGTCGGGCTTGATGTTGCGGTTGGTCCGCCTGAGCCACAGGGCTTCCAGCACTGTTTTACCCCCGGTTTTTTCCGGTGGGGGCAATTCAATCGGTTTTGGTTCCGGAGCTGATTGCTGAGCAAAAGCCGGCGGTTCTTCTGGCTTGACAAAGTTCCTTTGTCCCGTGGTTTCAGAGGAAGAATTATTAGCAGTCTTCATTTCTGGCATCGCAGCGGTCCTTGAGCGACCGGCAAGGTTTAATCCGGTTACGACCGGAAAAGCCGCGGTCAGGGCGCCCGTAATGAAATTTCTTCTCTTCATGACACCCTCCTCAAGAGTTGATCTATGCTTTTATATAAACATACGATTTTTTCCTTCGCATATCAAATTATAAGAATGCGTTATAAAGGAGGCAGCTAATCACGCCTCGGCTCACATCAAAAAAAGGGGACACCTTTAAGTGTCCCCATTTTGGCGTTGGCGCTAACAGGCGGGGCTCTAATCGGATTTAAGCAAAAAAGGGGACACCGTAAGGTGTCCCCTGTTTATTATTGCTCTTCTCAGGATATAATAAACACGCGGGCGGAAATGAGAAAGCTTGTCCTTTACCTCGTGGTCATCAGCCTGGTCCTTATCCTTGGCTTTAGCTGTTGCACCACTTCTGAGAAAAGCCATCAGAACTCGCTGCCCGGAGAGCAAACTCCGTCCTTCAGGATCGAACTGCCCTCAAGGCTCAGGGATTTTCCCGAGCCCTTGCCCCCGCAGGAGAAAGCCCCGGGCTTTAAGATCAGGGGAATTAAAGGCTGGGGCTGGACGCCGGAGCAATACCTGTCAGAGATACCTTACCTGGTCCTGGGCAGGATGAATTTCCTGATGAACTGCTACCTTTCCATGTTTACCGACCCGGAAAAGTTTATCAATCGCTGGTGGGAACCGATTCCAGAAGAAAAGAAAGCTGCCTTTGAAAGAGTGGTGCGGGCCTGCCAGGAAAACGGCCTCCAGTTCTGCTTTTGCCTCAACCCCCAGCTCTTTGCCGAACGTCCCTTCCGCTATGAAAGCCAGGAGGATTTTGAGCTTCTTTTCCAGCACTATGCCTGGATGCAGAGGCTGGGTGTTCGCTGGTTCAGCTTATGTTTTGATGACATTCCGGTCGAAGGGCTTGACAAAGCGGGCCTCGGCCAGTGGCAGGCCCTGGTAGCCAACAGGCTCCTTAGAAAATTACGGGAGAGAGACCCTGGAGCCAGCCTGATAATCTGCCCGGTTTATTACTGGGGCTGCGGTGAAGCGGATGAGGCCCGGCTCTACTTAAACAGCCTGGGCCAGGCTCTTGATTCCGACATCTATGTTTTCTGGACCGGAGATGCGGTTGTCACCACCAGGATTACTTACGATTGCGCCGCGGCTTACAAAAAGATAATCAATCACCGGCTATTCATCTGGGATAACTATCCGGTTAACGATAGGCACCCGGTTCTCCATCTGGGCCCGGTTTCAGGACGGGAACCGCGACTGGGCGAAGTGGCCGACGGCTACATCAGCAACCCGATGGCTTACCAGAACGAAATAAACCGTCTGCCGCTCCTGACCTGTGCTGATTACGCTTATAATCCCTGGAGATATGATCCGCAGCGCTCCATCGGCCAGGCTATTCTTCACCTGGCTGAATCAAAAGCCGGGCGGCAGGTTCTTAAAGACCTGGTTGAACTTTATCCCGGAAATATTAACCTCGGGCAAAACTACACAAGCTATAACAGCGTGCTGGCCAGGTTCGAATACCTGATAAAACAACCGGAGGGAAAAGACCTGGCGTCCGGATTTATCCGCCGGGTGGAAAATGTGCTGGAGCGACTGAACAGGGAATTTCCCGATAATTACCCGGCCACCAAAAAGACAATTGAGTCTGACCTGGCCAAAATGAAGGCCGCCCTGAAATAATCGCCCTTCAACTGAAGGTGATTTGAATATACTTTTCCCTTCTTATTTCATGGTCAGCAGGAGAATTCCGGATAGGCCAAGGACCATTCCCAGGTAAGCCAGGGGCCTGATTTTTTCTTTGAATAGATAAAGCGATAAAAGAACGGCCGCAATTATCGGGCCGGCCTGGATGACCGGGAAGACCACCGGCTCGCTCAGCCGGGTCAGGGCTTTCATGGTGAAGAAATTGCCGGCCACGCTGCCGGCCGCGGCCAGGGAACCGAAGTAAAAAACCTGCCCCGGGATCCTGACCCTTTTCAGGAAAAAATAAACCATGAAAACAGCCGCCCCGGAGAAGAAAGTCAGGACAAGGTAGAACCAGATGTTGAGGGCAGTGAGCCTGACCGCGGCCGCCTGGGAAATCTGGGGAATTCCGGTCAGGAAAAAGCTGGCCCCCAGAAAAATTATCCACTTAAGATACAGCCCGGTTTTCCTGGTTTCAGTCGTGGAGCCAGCCGCCGAGATCAGGATGATGCCTAAAATGATGCCCATTATTCCGGCGGCGATCGGGGTGGTGATGGGGCTTTGCCAGAAGATGATTGAAAAAACCACGGGGTTTAAGAAGGTCATGGTGTAGATGGAAATGGTCAGGGCATAGTTGCCTATCCTCAGGGCGTTTAGAAAGAAAAAGTAAGCCAGGGCTCCACCGATTCCACCGCCAACCGCCAGCAGCACCACGGCGGCTGATAGGTTAAGAGGTTGCCCGCTGAAAATTAAAAAGAGCAGGCAATAGAGCGAAGCCAGGACAAAGAGAGAAGTCGTCAGCAGGGGAGAAGAATATCCCTTCAGGCTTCCCAGCTTCATCACTAGGTTCATGGCCACGAAGCCGGCAATGGCTAATCCCAGGAATATCCAGCCCATTTTTTCTCCAGTATCAACATTAAATAAAATAAACGGGGCCGATTTCAAACATAATTTTTTGAAGGCTGGCCGGGTTGGTTGGGATTTATCCTGTTTTTATGTTAATAAATAAATTACCTGACTGCCCTGGCCGCGCCCCGGGCCGGTGGAAGGAGGCTTACCATGAGAAAAGTTCCCGCCCTGGTACTGGTTCTTACCGGATTGATCATTTTTTTGGCCGGCTTCACTCTGAAACCGGATAAAGCTTCAGCCGAAGCTATCTCTCCAGGACTGGATGTAAAAATTCCGGCCCTGCGTTTTAAGCCCGGCGACAGGGTTTCGGTTGAGGTTGTCCTGCCCGGCGGCCGGCTGACCGGAGAGGTTCCTCTGGAAGTCTGGTTGCTTCGCCCGTCAGGAAGGCCGCTTAAACTTAACCTTAACCCGGAAGGAAAGAAGCTTGCCTCGCCGGCCAAAACGGGCTTCCGGACAGAAATTGAACTTGAGCCGGATTCTCCCGAGGGACTTTATGTCATAACCGCTTACGCTCAAATCGGGCGGAAAAAAGTTGCGGCCAAAGCCAGCTTCCTTGTGGGAAGCCTGGTCGGCGACTTTATGATAGTCAACTACCTGGACGGCGAAAGCCCGGACGCCCTGGAACAGGACCTCAGGAGTTATTTCCGTAAATTCAAGGGAATCGGTGGCAACCTGGTCATCGTCCACAGCCTGATCACCCCCGAAAAGGCATTTTATCCTTCAGCCATCTGCGGGAAAGCGGCTGCGAAAGGAAGCGCCGACGACCGGGTTGGCCTGGCCCTCCGCCTGGCCGCCGAGTACGGTCTGGCCTGCTTTCTGAGCGTCAGCTGGGATATGACCAGGGAAATGCCCCAGTCGGAATTCCTGGAAAGCACCAGAAAAATCATGGCCGAACTCTGGTCTCTCTATGGCTTCGAACCTTCGCTGGCTGGATTTTACAGCTACCAGGAAGGAAGCGGTACCTACCTGGCCTGGCAGATGAGGGAATTTGCGGCCGCGGCCAAGGCCCTGAACCGGGGCCTGCTGGTTTCCTGCTCTCCCTATATCGACGACCCCCTTCTGGCCGGTTACCTGGCGGCCATTGACGACCTGGACATTGTCATCTACCAGGGCGCGGTCATGGCTTCCTACCGCCCTGACAATCGCCGCTGTTTCCCGCTCCGCCGGGTGAAGGATTTTGCCAGCCTGAGCGCCGGGGCCACCCGGGTCAGGAATAAAATCACCCTGTCTCACGTCGAACTTTTCGGTTACCTGGAAAAGAAATATGCCGGCGAGTACCTGGCCAGTCCGAAAGATATTGAAGGACAGATTTTAAGCGCGGCCGCCTGCCACGGGCCAGAAGGAATAGTCTTTTTTACCTGGCATTACAACATTCACCACATGGGCAAAAAGCTCCCGGCGGTGGCCGATTGTGAGATGGCAGTCAGAGAGGGCCTGGCCGCCTTCAGGCAGGTCGCCGGCAAGGCGGCGGCCGCTTCCAGCCACGTCGGACTTTACCTTCCATACAGCGACTGGTGGTGCGACCGCTGGGTTAACAACCTGGTGCCGGCCCTGGAGGCCTTCAGGATTCTGGGAATAAGCCCGGATATCATTCCTTTTGTGCCGCCGCGTGGGGAAGAAATTCTGCCTTACTATCCATACAAAATGAACAAAGAACAGCTGGATTTCCTTTTAGCCAACCGCTATGTGCTGGTCTTGCCGGATATTGCCGGGCTGCAGGATACTGATAGCCGGTTGATCAAAGAATTCGTCAGCCAGGGAGGAGTGGTCGTCCTGTTTGGTCCGCATATTCCCTATGGTGATGGGTGGGAGCGACAGGAACTATACGGAGCCAGCGAAGAACAACCGAGGATTCAGGGTTCCCTGGTTATAAAAAAAGAGATGGGGCCGAGGCTCAGGCCCGGCGACCGGCTGGTATTACCGGCCGATGAAGTAAGCTCCTGGAAGGCCACGAGGGCAGCTGTCCTGGCCACCTTTGGGGATGGTAGGGGAGCGGTGCTGGCCAGCGAGTACGGCCGGGGGCTGGTAGTAATAGTCCCTTTCAGCCTGTCTCCAAAGACCGCATCCTGGCTATCGCTCAGGGCCCTAATTCTTGATATCCTGGACCTGGCCCTGGACAGACTGGAAATCAGGAGGCATTTTGAGGTCACCTGCACCCCGGCCATCCGTCTTGATGATATAGCCGAGGCCGAGGTGGGCGGGGTAAGCTACCTGGCCGTGATGCGCTATGAAGGATTCGGCGTTTCCTTCATCCTGAAATTGTTGAATCTAAGGCCCGGGGTCAATTACCTCCTGAAAGACGAGCTAAGCGGAGAGACTATTGCTGAGTTCAGCGGGCAAAACCCTCTGGATAAATACCTGGAATTTGCTGACCGGAGGTTTGTCCTTCTATCCCTGGCCGAGAAATAAAAAACCGGGAGATGGTCCGGTCAGCTGGAATAAATAATAGAGATAAAAAAATGGGCTGAATTTGACCTGTCGGCTAACCGGATATATGAATGGCCATTCATATATTATTCAGGTCTTATCCTGACTTTCCGGTCGATTTGGCCGCAGGCGAGCTGGAATGTGGCGTGGCTGGAATCTCCATCTGTTTAAGATTTTGCAGTTATATGTAGTCCGGTTCTGGGCAGATTTTCGGCCCTTCCTTGAGCGGCCGAGCCTGGATATCTATTTTTCTTCCAGTGCCTTGAGCAGACGACGGCCGGTCCGGAGGAGAACAGTCTCCACTTCCGGCGCAAAATTAAAGCTTCCGTAGAACTTGGGAGCGCAGTAGCAGGCATAATCATTCCTGGTCTTGTAGGCTTCCCTGGTAGGAAGGTAACCGATATCACCGTTGGCATAGCCGACGGTCATCAGCTCCGGGAAGCTAGCCCTCAGCTTGAGGCCCAGGCCGCAGAAGGCTTCTCCCGGAAAACCGATAATTTTGAGCCCACCCACGGCCAGGGCCTGGATCGGGACATTTTCCAGCCAGGGGGAGCGGAGGCAGCGGTCATGAATTTTTTGCACCTTTTTCTTCCAGATCTGGATGACCCGGCCCGCGTTGGGAAACTGCCGGTTGGCCTCTCTGGCCGCGGCCACTTCCTTTTCGAGATCTCTTTTCGGGAAAACCGATAGGGGCAACCTGATTCTTTCTTCGACCGCTTCCAGGTTGATATCAGGAGAGAAAGAAGCATATTTCAGAGACTTCATGGCCCGGGAGGCAATTATCTGGCCGCAGAGTTCGTAGTCTTCCCTGGTGTGGCCGAGGCGCCGGTTGAGATAGCTCACCGGGTCTATGTCGCCACAGAATCCCTGAAGGACCAGGGCCCGGTGGCCGGATTTTTCTAGGGCCCTGGCCGCAGCCCCGGGCCAGTCGGAAGAGATTTCCCGGCCGGGTCCCAGGGTTACCGGGTGGCAGGCATAATTCAAAAGAAAGATAGAGTGGTCCTTGAGTTTGAAAATTCCAGTCCTAAGCCAGGGGTCAATTTCGGAAAAATCATTCAGCCGGCGGTTGTAACCGATGGGCTCAACTGCCTCAAGGTGATGGCCGAACGAGGCTTTTTCGGCCGAGGAATAAGCTTTAAGGCTGGCTTCGAGGATGGCTTCGGGTAGAGAACGGACATAGGCGTGGTTGATCTGGCCCAGGCCGGGGAGGGGCTGGACAGCCGGTCCGGAATGAGTGTGGGTGCAGGCCAGAAGCACCTGGCTTGAAGATAGCTTCAGGGCGAAGGCCAGTTGTTGCCTGACTCGGTCGGAGAAGTCCACGCTTAAGCCCAGGAGGTCCAGGCTGACCAGGAGCAGAGCTGCTTTTCGGTTTTCAAGGTAGAGGGCCCGGGCTTTAAGCTGGTCTTTGACCGCGGTGGCCAGACGGTCCAGGTAAAAACCGAAGCCGGCCAGGTCGGTGCCGAGGGGAGGCGTGATGGTTTCTTCTCCGTAGCCGGCCAGCAGGTAATCTCTTTTGGCGGGTGATTTTTGTGTCTTCATCTCTGGTTCATTTGAGGTTAAATTCATTAAATTAATAAAATAAAATGAATCGAATTATAATGCCAAGTTGAATTTATACCAGTTTTGTAATTTATTCCAGCCTGTGCGGGCTGATTTGACAATAGGGAGATGGGGGAGCCTTGGCCGCTCTGGTTAAAATCGGCCGAACGGGTTTCAGAATTTGCCTTGGCCCCGGTCGGGCGGTCTAAAAGCAAATTAAAAAGGGCAGGTCTGGGACTTGGTTTCCAGAATATGTTGGCGGCTAGCTTGATTCTTAAATTTTTTAGGGCAAGACCAGGGCCAGGGTTCGCTGCCAGAACTCGTCGTACTTATCCCAGAAGACGAAGTTACAACCCCAGTGGGGAGCCGGGTCCGAGGTAAAGGCCACCACCCGGCCGCGGCCGAAATTCAGGACGGCCAGGAGCGGGTCGCCGGTTTCTTTAATCTTCAGGAGAAGGTCGGCTTCCTGTCGCGGAAGCGTTTTGTTATAGCCGAGAAGGGGCGGGAGCAGGTTGAAATCTATTCCGGGATAGGCCTTAAGGCCGCTATCGGTGGCTTCGGCCCTGAAACCTTCGGTCGTCTCCACCAGGTCCTCGAAGTCCAGGCAGCGCACCGGGAGCAGCTCGGCCAGGCGCGAACGGCCCCAGCCGCCCTTACCCTGTTCACCGGTGAACGAATACCAGCCGCCGAGGAACATGGCCCCTTTGCCGGCCCGGACCGCTTCCAGGGTCAGGCGTATCCTATCGGGGAAAGTCAGGACCTTCTGGCCGAACTTTTCGCGGTCAAAAAAACTGGGGGCCAGTTGAAACAGCCGGGCATCGATATCGCTGAAGATCAGCACATCGTAAGTTTCCAGTATTCGTTCATAGTCGCCGGGTCCCAGCTTGTTGTAGAAATCCCAGGCCGGGACAGATTCCACCTGGTGGCCTCCTCTTTCCAGTGCGCTCTTAAGCCAGTGCCCGTAGTTGTAAATATCCAGGCCTTTTGGTGAATGGTAAAAAGGAGTTTCCGCAAAAACCGGTCCGGTCAGGATGGCCCAATCGCCCACGTAGTATATTCTGGCCAAGGTTCCACCTCCTCCGGCCTATTCTATGTCAGGCTCGGCGGTTGAAGCAACAGGAAGGTGGTAGCGGGGACACCTTTAAGTGTCCCCGTTTTGGGGCTTGTGCCAACAGGCAGGACTCTATTCGGATTAAGGCAAAAAAGGGGACACCTTTAAGTGTCCCCTGTTTATTTGGAGATGGTTTTGAGCAGGGTGCCGGCCGGGACCTTGTCGGCGAGTTCCATGGAGTTCATGATCGCTAACTGTTTCTGGCGGGCTTCATCGTACCCGTATCCCTTTAAGATATTGGCCAGGGTGTCGGTCCGGGCCACCTTTACTATTTTAATTTTTTCCGGAGTGACGTTGATCCGGGCCGGGTCGGTCAGGGGCTTGAAGCTACCGAGCGTGCCCGAAAAAACCTGGGCGTAGCTATTAAAGCGGCTGCTTTCGGTGTAACCCAGGAACATCAGAACCCGGTCGCCCTTCTGGATGAAGTGGGCCAGCCCGGTCAGGTTACCTTCCTCGGTCTGAAGCGTGAACTGCAGTCGCCTGGTCAGAAAGCCGTTGATGGTCTGGCTGTCGGAACCAACCACGTTGACCTTGTTCTGGCTGACAAATTGTTGGGCGGCCTCGTCCGGGGTCTTGCCTTGGGCAAAGGTTAAGACCATGGCCGCGTCTTGCTTGTCGGAAATTATCTGCACCTGGGAGGCAGTGTTATTAACTTTCCAGTTGGCCGGAACCGGGAATTGAAAGGTCATCTGGGGATGGTAGAAAACGTTGTCCTTGACGTAACCCTGCCTGGGGTCTTCTCCGAAAATCAGCCCGTCGAGCCTGGCCAGGTATTCGTTGCGGTTAACAGATAGTTTGGCTCCGGGATTGGCTGCTTGCCACTCGGCCGCGGCTTTCTTGATGGCTTCAATCCGGTCGGGCGGGTCGGGATGGGTGGAGAGCCAGGTGGGCAGGCCATCTCTTCCGGACTGGGGATTGAGCTTCTGCAGGGTGATGAACATGTTGGACATCCGGGTGGCCTCGTAGCCGGCTTTCGAGGAGTACAGCACTCCGAGGTCATCGGCCTGTCTTTCGTGGTCCCGGCTGAAGCTGAGGAAAAGAACTGTTAACCCGGCCTGGGCCAGCCCGGCAAACTGGCGGAAGGTCTTGCTCAGGGCCGCCCCCAGAACCAGGCCGACCTGGGCCACCTGGGCCTGGCTGTACATCTTGGCACTGTGGCGGGCGGTGACGTGACCGATTTCATGGCCCATAACCCCGGCCAGCTCGGCTTCGTCGTTAAGGTAGGCCAGGATTCCCCGCGTCATGTAGACAAAACCGCCCGGGACGGCAAAGGCATTGACCACCGGGCTGTCCAGAACCTGGAAGTGGAATTCCAGGTCCGGCTGGTGGCTGACCGCGGCCAGCTTCTTGCCCACGCCCGAGATGTACTGGTTAAGGTTGGCGTCAGGGTAAACCCCATAGGTGCTGGTGACTTCAGCATCGGTCTGCTGGCCCAGGGCTATTTCGTCCGAGCGGCTGAGCAGCATCAGTTCCCGCTTCTGGGTAACCGGGTTGACGGCGCAGGAAAACCCGGTAATGGTCAGGAAAGCAATCAACAGCCAGCAGGTGATTCTGAGAAATTGCGGCTGACGGCCTGAATCTTTTTTGGACAAACCCTTTTTATTAGAAAAGAATTCGGTAGTTGGTTTATTTACTTTCATGGCCCCTCCTGATTGTTGCTTCAATTTAAATTATAACAATCCTGGCCGTCATGTCCATAAGAATCTTATGTGAACATAATATGCATCTGGGCGTTGGTAGCTCCGGCTGGCAGGTTGGTCAGTCCGGCTCGGGTGCGGCCAAGAGGGGACACCTTAAGGTGTCCCCGATTTTGGACTGGCTATAACAGGCGGGAGCTAAAATCAATTCAACCAAAAAAGGGGACACTTAAAGGTGTCCCCTGTTGATTCGGGTCGGAAAAAATTGGTTGAAATGTAGCCGGGATTGAGGAAAAATTGGCTGGCAAAGGTGAAGACCATGAGTGAAAAGAATCGGCTGAGCCCGGCCGGAACCAGAACTTACACGCGGATTTTTAATTTTATCTTTTTTCTGGCTCTTGTTTTCGTTTTCCTTTTTGAGCTGGCCTGTTCATCTGCCCCGTCCGGAGAAACCGAACTTAAGGTCATGACCTTCAACGTGCGTTTTGACAATCCGGCTGACGGCCAGCACAACTGGAAATTCCGCCGGGAGGCGGCGACTCGCCTGATACAAACTCTCCGGGTAGACCTGCTGGGAACGCAGGAGGTGCTAAACAATCAACTTGAAGATTTCCTGGAAAAACTGCCCGGGTATGGATATATCGGTGTCGGAAGGGAAGACGGCCGCACGGCCGGCGAGTACAGCGCCGTCTTTTATCTCAAGGAGAGGTTCCTGCCGGTCAAATCAGGAAATTTCTGGTTGAGCCAGACCCCGGAAATACCCGGCTCCAGGGGCTGGGATGCAGCCTGCGAGAGGATTGTCACCTGGGCTATCTTCCGCGAAAATAAAAGCGGACTGGAGCTGGCCTTTTTCAATACCCATTTCGACCACGTCGGCCAGGAGGCCCGCAGGCAAAGCGCCAGGTTGCTCCTGGAGAAGATTAAGGCGCTGGCCGGGAACCTGCCGGTCATTTTAAGCGGCGATTTCAACGCCCCGCCCGATTCCGAGCCGGTCCGGATTATCCTGGACAACGGCCTTCTGGTCGATAGCCGGAGCTCGGCCGCGGCCGTCATGGGCCCCGCCTGGAGCTTTCACGGCTTCGGTCGCCTCCCGGAGGAGGAGCGACAACTCATCGATTTTATCTTTATCAGCCCCCATTTCCGGGTGCTTGAATACCAGAATATCTTTGAAGAGATCGGAGACACCTATTACTCCGACCACAACCCGGTCCTGGTCAGGCTGAGGCTCAAAGCCGACCGGACGTGAGCAACATCTGACATATGAATGGATATTCATATATTGTTAAATCGAAGTTCCTGGGGGATGACCGCACCTTTGGAGATAATTCAAGTCATTTGCCGGGACACGCTGAACAGAATTATCATCGGCAGAGAAAAAATTTCTAAAAGTGAGGCCTGGCCCGGAGCAGTCAGCCGCACAGCGTGTCTGGTAGAATTTCATTGAATTCATGGGCAGATCAGAGTTGAATAATAATAGAAGGTATATATTTTTCTGGTTTTCTTCGGCCCGGCCAGAAGAGGTTTAAGTTTTCGTATTTTTTATGATAGTGATGTAAGGTAGGTTCAGTCTGACCTGGAATAATGCCCGGGAAGTCAGTTTGCTATAATTGATTAAAATGATCAGCGGGTCGCAAGAAAAAATGAGAAGGAAAAAATAAGAAGGAAAGCATAGGAAAGAAAGCAGAGGAAGATAAGAGGACTAATGAAAAAAACAAGAACCAGGGCTCCCCGGAACAGGACCATTATCCTCACCGAAGCCGAAAGACTTAAGTACCTTTCCCGGCTCCTGCGCCTGGACGGGCCGGTTACCCCGGACCTCGTCCAGAACCGCACCATCTGCCAGGACCTGTTTGGAGTCCTGGATTACCTGCCTTCATCCTTTGTCGACCTGGCCTTTATCGACCCGCCCTACAACCTGAACAAGACCTTCAACCTGACCACCTTCAGGGAAATGGAATCCGATAAGTACGAGCGCTGGCTGGAATCATGGTTGAACAAGCTGCGGCGGCTGCTCAAGCCCACCGCCTCCATTTACATCTGCGGCGACTGGAAATCCTCCGGGGCCATCTTCAACGTCGCCCGCCAGCATTTCCGCCTCCGAAACCGGATCACCTGGGAGAGGGAAAAGGGACGCGGGGCCTCGCGGAACTGGAAGAACTGCTCCGAGGATATCTGGTTCGCCACCGTCTCGGACGACTATTATTTCAACCTTGAGGCCGTAAAGCTCAAGCGCCGGGTGCTGGCTCCATACCGCGACCCATCCGGCCGGCCGAAGGACTGGTCGGAAGAGACCGGGGGCCGCTTCCGGGTTACCCATCCCTCCAACCTCTGGTCTGACCTGACCGTGCCCTTCTGGTCAATGCCGGAAAACACCGACCACCCGACCCAGAAGCCGGAAAAGCTGCTGGCCAGAATCATCCTGGCCAGTTCCCGGCCGGGCGACCTGGTATTCGACCCGTTCCTGGGTTCTGGCACAACTTCGGTGGTGGCCAAGAAGCTCGGCCGCCGTTACCTGGGCGTGGAAGTGGACGAGTATTACTGCTGCCTGGCCGAGAAACGGCTGGAGCTGGCCGAGAAAGACAGGTCCATCCAGGGATATGAGGACGGGGTATTCTGGGAAAGGAATACCCTGGCCGACAGAAAGCTGATGAACCGGAAGTAAACGGTTTCCTGGTGGCCTGACTCCTGCTGTTGGCCGCCATTTAATTTACCTGGTTGAGCTGCGGTTTAGAATCCTTGAAACCTGCCTTGATATTACAAAGCCATGTAAGTAGTGGCACGGCAAGAATCGATGAGCCGGATGCTTCGTGATTCATTTAAAATATTTTTTGGAAAAATCTTCTTTGTCCGGAAAACAGGATTTATATCCCGCGTCTTGAGCCGCAGTCTGATAGTCCGGTCCTAATTTGCCGACATCATCTATAGGTCTGACCTGGCCTTGACTGTCCGAGCTTGTGGGAGTCTTTCGAGAAAATTTTTTCAACGGGGTGGTCAGGCCCCTGTCCTGATGCCTTAAGCGACGGTCTTTGCGCTTGATGATTATTTATAGTCGCCAGGGCCAGAACCATTGAAGATCGATTAACAAGGTGGATTGATGATGATGGCTTCCCGGCTTGTCGGCCCGTTCCTTTTCCCATGTACGCAATCATGTTCCGTTAATATTTCTAAACCCGCAGGAGTTCGCAGGCATGACTTTTTCAGGATGAGTGCTTCCGGACAGACGGCCTGGCTGCATTCTTAATTCAGGTTGACATGATGAGGCCCGGGTTGATATGGTAAATACAGAGAGAAATGGGGCAGGCCTGAATATATTGATTAATCTTTATTGGGTTCTTTTATCTTGCAAGAAATGTAACTTTAAGGCAGGTTAAAATGAAAACCAGAACCACGATATTCATTGTCCTGGTAATTCTGGCGGTGGCGGCGGTGATCGGACTCCGCTTCCTGCGCGGTCCCGGGAAGTCCCTTCAAGAAGCAGGTTCTGCACAGGCCGAGCTGCCTCCGGCTTCCGGCGGGCTGGCCAGCCTCCGCGGAGCCGAGGTCAACTGGCCGCTTCTCTTTATTCCCAACCGCGGGCAGCTTGACCCCCGGGTAGCCTTTTACCTCCAGGGCGGAGACAAGAACATCTACTTTGGCCCGGAAGGGCTGACCATAACCATGGCCAGCTTGAAAGAAAAGGGCGGTGTTTCCTCTTCCGGCGGTGACAGTGGCCGCCAGAAAGCCGACCTTCAATCCAGGGCATCAGATGTTTCCAGGAAAACAGACCTGACTGCCGGCCAGGAACCAGAGTTCAGGCGCTGGACCGTCAGGCTGGATTTTGTCGGAGCCAATCCAGCCACCGTTATCAAGCCGCTGAAGAATACAGAGACCAGGATGTCCTACTTCCGGGGTGGGCCCGACGGCTGGTTTTCGGCTTTGCCCACCTATAGCCTGATAAGGTACGAGGAGCTCTGGCCCGGAGTCGACCTCTACTTAAAAGGAAACACCGGCCAGTTGAAAAGCGAGTTTGTGGTCAGTCCGGGCACCGACCCTTCGGTCATCAGGTTGAACTACCGCGGCGCAACCGAGGTCAGGTTGAATCAGAAGGGACAGCTGGAGGTTTCGACCCCGGCCGGTTCTTTTATTGATGAAGCTCCGGTGGCTTTTCAGCTCAAGAACGGCCGGAAGGTCCCGGTGGAAGTCAGGTTTGAAATAATAGAAAAAACCGTCGGGGAAAACGGCCTGGTCAGTTGCCTCCATGGTTTTAAGATCGGCGAATACGACCGCGCCGAGCCACTTTTCATCGACCCGGCAGTTTTGGTTTACAGCGGTTTCATCGGCGGTTCCTATAACGACCGGGCGCTGGCCTTGGCCGTGGACGAAAACGGTTATGTCTATCTCACCGGCTGGACCGGGTCGCTCGATTTTCCGGTGGCGGTTGGCCCCGACCTGACCTATAACGGGCCTTCCCTGGGAACCGACGCCTTCGTGGCCAAAGTCCATCCTTCAGGGAGCGGGCTGATCTACTGCGGCTTCCTTGGCGGTAGCAATGACGACGGAGGCACCGGTATCGCGGTGGACAGCGCCGGCAATGCCTATGTCTGCGGCTATACCAAGTCCGGGGATTTCCCGGTCTACGGCGGGCCCTATACCAGTCCCGGAGCCAATATCAGTCTTATGAGCGATGCCTTTATTACCAAGATTAATGCTTCGGGCACGGCCCTGGTTTACAGCGGTTACCTGGGTGGGAGTTCCACCGATATCGCCAGCTCCGTAGCCGTGGACAGCAGCGGCCGGGCTCACCTCTGCGGGACCACCGAATCGTCGGACTTTCCGACCAGAATCGGGCCGGACACCAGTCATAACGGGCAGAAGGACGCCTTTGTCTGCCGGGTGGCGGCCACGGGCGCTTCCCTGGACTGGTCGGGCTTTATTGGCGGGACGGCCGATGATGTCGGCAGCGGGCTGGCCCTGGATTCGGGCGGCAATGTCTATCTCACCGGTTACACCACCTCAACCCAGGGGCAGCTTTTTCCGGTAAAAACCGGTCCCTACCTCACCCATAAAGGCGGGCTGGACGCCTTCCTGGCCAAGATCGCCGCGGCCGGAAATTCAATTACTTATTGCGGTTATATCGGCGGAACGGGCGATGATTACGGGGCGGCCGTGGCCGTAAATGCCAGCGGCGAAGCCCTGGTGGCCGGAGCCACCGGTTCCCAGAGCGGGTTTCCGCTCCTGGTCGGCCCCGACCTGACCTATAACGGCGGGGTGGATGGCTTCATCTGCCGGGTCAACCAGTCTGGAAATGGACTTATTTATTCAGGCTACGTCGGGGGCTCTCTTGATGATTTCGGCCTGGCTGTGGCCGTTGATTCCCAGGGAATTGCTTACCTGGCCGGGGCCACGGATTCTTCCGATTTCCCGGTGGCCGGCGGACCGCAATCAGCTTACGGCGGTGTCCGCGATGCCTTCCTCATGGCCGTTAAGGCCGACGGCAGCGGTTATTATTTTTCGAGTTTCCTCGGCGGCGCTGACCGGGAAGAGGCCAACGCCGTGGCTGCCCTGGGAGATGGCAACTGTTACCTGGCCGGCTTCACCCGGAGCTGGAATTTCCCGGTCCTGGTTGGTCCTTTCCTGCAGCCGGGCGGGGGAGTGGGCCAGCTGGCCGAAGATGCCTTCGTGTCCAGGATTTACGGGCTAATTCCTCCGTTGCCTCCGGCCAACCTGAGACAGACCGCGGTTACGGTCAACAGCGTCAGCCTGGCCTGGGACGATAAATCAGCCAACGAGGACGGGTTCAAGATAGAGCGAAAAACTGGAGCCACCGGGACCTGGTCCCAGATAGCCAGTGTTGGGGCCAATGTGACCAGCTTTCAGAATACCGGCCTCAATGAAGGCACGGTCTATTACTATCGGGTGAGAGCTTACAATTCAGCCGGGGATTCAGCTTATTCCAACGAGCTCAACGTCCTGACCCTGCCGGCGGCTCCAACTAACCTGGTGGCCACGGCCGTTCACGAAAGGCGGGTCAACCTGAGCTGGACTGATAACTCGGGAGGGGAGAGCGGCTTTCGCCTCGAAAGAAAAACCGGGAGTGGCAACTGGGTCACTCTGACCAACCTGGCTGCCAACGTTACTTCCTACCCGGATACTTCGGTGGTGGAGACGACCACCTATACCTACCGGATTTTTGCCTTTAATGCCAGTGGCGATTCGGCCCCTTCTAACGAAGCCACCGTCACCACTCCGGACCTGACCGTCCCCATAGCTCCTTCCAACCTCCAGGCCACGGCCCTGTCGGCTACCTCGGCCAGGCTGACCTGGGTGGATAATGCTTACAACGAGGACGGGTTTAAGGTCGAAAGAAAAACCGGGGCTGGCGGCACCTGGAGTCAGGTGGGAACGGCCGGGGTGGATGCCACCAGCTTTACCGATAGCGGCCTGTCGGAACTGACCACCTACTACTACCGGGTCCGGGCACATAACAATGCCGGAGACTCCGACTATTCCAACGAAGCCGCGGTCACCACCCCGGAGAACAAGCCCAGGCTCAGGGTACCGGTGGCCGGAATAAGTTTCGGCAACGTTAATGTCTGCGAAGCGAAGGATATGACCACCACCATCTACAACGATGGTGGGGCCGACCTGGTGGTCAGCGCTGTGGCCCGTGTTTCGGGTTCGACTGATTTCAGCTATAAATCTCCAGTTCTGCCGCTGACCGTTCCGCCGTTCGGTTCGAAGACTATAACCATCAGCTACGCTCCTTCGGCCACTGGTCCGGGCAGCGCGGTGTTTCGGATTTCTTCCAACGACCCGGATAACCCGGCAGCTGATTTTTCAGTTAGCGGCACCGGCTTTATTCCAGTTATTACTGTCGGCCTGGAGGTGCAGAAAGGGACGGAAAGGGCCTGGATTATCAGGCGGGATTTCGGCCGAATCACCATCACGGTCAATAAGGAAGCTCCTTACACCGTGGCCAGGTACCGGCTGTGGCGCAAGGTTGTTGGCGGGTCCTTTGAGGCCAGAAAAGATTTTATCGAATCTGACTTCAGCTACGGGCGCCTGGTTTATGTCGACAAGTACCTGGAAAAGGGCAAGAGCTACGTCTATAAAGTGGAAGCCCTGAACTGTTTTGACCAGGTGGTGGCCACCTCGGCCGAAACCGGAACAACGGGGTCTCTGCTCAAAGATGAAATCCTGAAACGGCTGGACCGGACGGGCAAGGATTGAGGTGAATTTTGATAGTAGACTGGTTAAGCCTGATCCTGTCCGGTAAGAGCGAAGCCGGCCTGGCCCAGGTTAATTGAAAATTGAATAATCAACAAAGAGGTCAGGATGAGAAAGATAAAGCTGACAGTCTGCGGCTTCTTGATTATGATGGCCGTCATTTTTTCCTTGATTTCCATGGAAAGCTGCCGTCCTGAAAGACCTGAAGCGGTTCCGCCCGCTGTGGCCGAGGTTAAATACCTGGGCCTCCATGTCCTCGTGGAAAGCAAGAAAGCGGCCGAAGAACTGATAGAAGAGGTTCCCCGGCTGGCCAGAAGGGGAGTCAACCTGCTGTTCGTGGAAGTTGATTATAATTATGAGTACCGGTCGCATCCCGAGCTGCGGGGACCTGAGCCGGTTACGGCGGCCCAGGCTAAAAGGCTGGTCGGACTGTGCCGGCAGTACCGGATAAGGTTAATTCCGGAATTCCAGTCCTTTGGACACCAGAGCTGGGAGAAGAAGACCTTCAGCCTGCTCACGGTCCACCCCCAGTTTGACGAGACCCCGGGCAAGTATCCCGGAAACCAGGGCATCTACTGCCGGAGCTGGTGCCCGCTTCACCCGGACCTTCCTCCAATCATCAACGACCTTTACGATGAATTGCTGGAGGTTTTTGAAGCTGACGGGCTGCACGTGGGGATGGACGAGGTGTTCATCATCGCCGACCCCGATTGTCCCCGCTGCCGGGGAAAGGACCCGGCCGAGCTTTTCGCCCAGGCCGTTCAGACCGCTTACAACCATATCGTCAGGAAAAGAGGAAAGGAAATGTTCATGTGGGGCGACCGGCTGCTCGACGGGAAAGCCACCGGCTACGGCGAATGGGAGGCTTCCATGAATGGCACCCACCCGGCCATAGACCTGATTCCCCGCGACATCATCATCTGCGACTGGCACTATGAGATCATGCCCGGCGGGGTTTACCCATCAATTCCGCTGTTCATAGAAAAAGGTTTCAGGGTGCTGCCCACCAGCTTCAGGAATGTAAAAGCGGCCGAGGCCCTGATTGACTATTCGTTGCAGTTTTCAACTGACCGGATGCTCGGTCATCTCTGCACCATCTGGCGGCAGCCTGAAGCCGGCAAGACCCACAAGCATCCGCCCCTGGTCCTGGCTGCCCGTAAGCTGCGGGCCTCAGGTTGAGCCTTATTTTCTGGTATAATTAAAAAGCACCGGATAAAGACGAGTAGAGGCTGACGCAAGGACACTTCTGACCGGCGGTTGAATCAGGTTGATAGAGCGGTCCCACCTATAACTTTAAGAAAATTCTATCTGGTGGAAGAAAAGCCGGTAAGTTGCGTCAAAAACAGTGGATATTAATATGGGTATATTTATGGAAACCTGGTAACCCATTGAAAATAAAATAGATAATAAAATTCAGGAGAAAAATCATGCGCCCGAGAAAAGCGAGCCAGATACACCTCTTATTAATATTAGTGGCCGGCCTTTTAATTCCTGGCCTGCCGCAGCAGTCGCCGGGGTCGGATAAGGGCCTTGATAACCGCCCGTTCTCTTCCGGCGGAATCGAACAGCCGTCGGCACCGCGCCTTGAGCTTTCCCTTGAGGACTGCATCTTAAAAGCCCTGAAGAATAACCTCAGCCTGAAGGCGGAGATGATCAGTCCCGAAATCGCCGAGAAGAACGTGGCCCTGGCCACCGAGAAGTTCATGCCGACCCTCAGCCTGAATTACAATGCCCAGAGCAACCGGTCGGCTTCTTATTCCTTCCTCGATGCCTCGGACGAAGTCAAGACCCAGCAGAACGATTATACCTTCCAGGTGACCCAGAATATTCCTTTTGGCGGGTCGCTTTCGGCCAGCCTTTACAATTATGTCAGCGATACCAACCGCCGCTTCCAGACCATCAATCCCCGTTTCGGTTCCACCCTCAGGTTGAACTTCAACCTGCCCCTGCTCAAGGACTTCGGATACAGGATCGGCCGGCGCGAAATCGTGGTGGCCAATTACAGCCGGGAAATTTCAGAGGAGAATTTCCAGAGGGTGCTGGAAAATACCATCTACAACGTGGAGGCCGCCTACTGGAACCTGGTCTATGCCCGGGAGAACCTGAAGGTCAGGCAGCAGTCGCTGCGGCTGGCCCAGGAACTCCTGGAAAAGAACAAGATAGAAATCGAGGCCGGTACCCTGCCGCCCATAGAACTGCTGACCGCCGAGAGCGAGGTTAGCACCCGCCAGGCCGATATCCTGGAAGCCGAAGCCATGGTCAAAAATGCCGAGGACCAGTTGAGGTTCATCATCAACCTTCCGGCCGAAAGGGCTGATGCCAAGAACGTCCAGCTCATTCCCACCGATTCGCCTTCAATTGAAAAGATAGACATCAATTACGAAGAGGCCCTGAACACGGCCATCATGAAGCGGCCTGACCTCCAGGCCCTGAGGGTTGACCTGAGGGCCAGGGAATTCAACCTGGATTACGCCGAAAACCAGCTGCTCCCGGACCTGAGGCTACAGGCCTCTTACTGGAGCCCGGGTATTTCCGGCGACCAGATTCTCTACCAGGATAACAATCCTTACACCGGAATTATCGTCGGGAAGATTCCCGGGAAAAAATCCGATGCCCTGCGGGATGCCCTGGACTTCAAGTACCAGAACTGGTCGGTGGGCCTGACCCTGAACCTGCCGGTTTCCAACCTGCTGTCGCGGTCTTATTTTGCCCAGGCCAGCCTCGACCTGAAACAGGCCAGGCTGAGGATAAAGAACCAGGAACAGCAGCTCGACCTGGAAATAAGCACCGCGGTCCGGGCGGTGGAGACCAACTACCAGCGGGCCCTGGCCTACCGGGCCGCCCGGGAACTGGCCCAGAAGAAGCTGGAGGCCGAGCAGGAAAAATTCAAGGTCGGAATGAGCACCAACTACCTGGTCCTCCAGTTCCAGAGGGACCTGGCCAACGCCCTGACCATGGAATTGAAATCCCTGATCGACTACAACATCTCCCTGGCCAACCTGGACCGGGTGATGGGAATCGGCCGGGAACGTCGCCAGGTTTCGGTGGTTAACCCTGACTGATAAACAGGTCCGGTGATCTGATAAATCGGATAGAGGAGACAGAAACGAAAATGAAAGCCGTAGAGAAATTCAAAAGTATGAGCTTGGCCAAGAAGATAATCTGGTTGATAGTGGCCCTGCTGGTGATAATCCTGCTGTGGAGAGTCGGCACGGCCGTTTTCAAGAAAGGTAACTCCAACGGGATGCGCCAGGCGGCCGTGGCCGTGGTGGTCAGCCCGGTGGAGAGCGGCCTGATCCGTGACCTGGGGCAGTTCTCAGGAACACTTATTCCCAGGTCCCAGTTTGCCGTGGCTCCCAAGGTTTCGGGCAAATTAAAAAAGCTTTACGTCAACATCGGCGACCGGGTGACCAGGGGCCAGGTGGTGGCCCAGCTGGATGATGAGGAATACCGGCAGCAGGTGCTTCAGGCCGAGGCCGACCTCAAGGTGGCCCGGGCCAACTTTGAAGAGGCCAGGAGCGCTTTGGAGCTGGCCAAAAAGGATTTCGAGAGAGCCCAGACCCTTCATCAGCGTGGCATCTATTCCGACAGCCAGCTGGACACAGCCCGGGCCCAGTACCAGTCCAGAGAGTCGGCTTTTAAGGTGTCAGAGGCCCAGGTGGCCAACCGGGAGGCTGCCCTGGAAACGGCCAGGGTTCGTCTGTCCTACACCCGTATCATTGCCACCTGGGAATCCGGGGCCGAGGTTCGCTACGTCGGAGAAAGGTTTGTTGACGAAGGCGCCCTGCTTTCAGCCAACACCCCGATCATCTCCATCGTCGAGCTGCAGCCGATTACGGCCGTGATTTTTGCCACCGACCGGGAATACTTCAGAATCCAGGTGGGACAGCCGGTGGAGATAAGCTCCACGGTTTTTCCCGGAAGGAAATTTTATGGCAAGGTGGTCCGGGTGGCTCCGTTGCTCAAGGAGACTTCGAGACAGGCCAGGGTGGAAGTCGATATTCCCAACGAGGATGGCCTGCTCAAGCCGGGAATGTTCATCAACGCCGAAATCGAGTTTGCCAGGCGCGACCAGGCCAGGCTGGTGCCCTTCGGGGCCGTGGTCACCAGGGGCGACCGGCAGGGAATTTTCCTGGCCGACCTGGAAAATAAAAAGGCTACTTTTCAGCCGGTTAAGGTTGGAATTGTCGAGGGCGAGAGGGCCGAGATCCTGGAACCGGCCGGCCTGCAGGGATATGTGGTTACCCTGGGTCAACACCTTCTCCAGGACGGCATGAGCATCATCCTGCCCGAGCCGGCCAAGCCGGGAGAGGGTCAGCCAAAACCTGGCAGACCTTCCGGCCCGGGGAAATAAGCCATGTTTCGGGTGTCGTTACCTGAAAGTTGGAGGGAATGATGAGTTTATCTGAATTTTCGATAAAACGGCCGATTTTTGTGATCATGCTGACCCTGGTGGTCATCGTCCTGGGTTTCATCTCGCTGAGCCGGATCCCGATTGACCTGATGCCAGACATAACCTACCCGACCTTGAACGTCTCCACCTCTTACGGCAACACCGCTCCGGAAGAGATGGAACAGATCATCACCAGGCCAATCGAAGAGGCCCTGAGCTCGGTTCCCGGGGTGGAAGAAATTTACTCGGTTTCTTCCCAGGGTTCGAGCACGGTCCGGGTCATGTTTGCCTGGGGGACGGACCTGGAAGAGGCGGCCAATGACATCCGGGAAAGAATCGACCGGATCATCGGCCGCTTTCCGGAAGAAGTCCAGCGACCGACCCTGAGGAAGTTCGACCCGGCCCAGATGCCGGTCCTGATGCTGGGCGTTCTGACCGAGCTTGATCCCATCCAGGTCAGGAAAATCATCGACGAGCAGATGACCTACCGCCTGGAAAGAGTCCCCGGCGTGGCCTCGATAGAAGTCTGGGGCGGCCGGGAAAGGGAAATCCAGATTAACCTGATGCCGGACAAGGTCAAGGCCCTGGGCCTGCCGCTCGATACCATCATCAGCAAGCTGCGCCAGGAAAATATCGATATCCCGGCCGGAACCATCGAGAAGGGAAACTACGAAATAACCGTGCGTATTCCCGGAGTTTATACCAACATCGACCAGATCAGGGAAACCATTATCGCGGTGAGGGATGGGGCGGCCATACGGGTCAAGGACATTGCCAGTGTTGAGGATACTTTCCGCCGCATCACCCGGGTGGCCCGCATCAACGACCTGGAAGGCGTCAGGCTGGCTGTCTACAAGCAGTCCGGCCAGAACACGGTCAAGGTGGTGGACGGAGTCCTCAAGGAAATCAGGAGCCTCCAGGAAGACTATCCGCAGTTCAAGTTCATCACCCTCCGCGATAGCGCCCGCTATATCAAGAATGCCATCAGCAACGTCGGCAACTCGGCCATGTACGGTGGCCTGCTGGCCATCTTTGTCCTGCTGTTCTTCCTGGTGAACTTCAGGAGCACCCTGGTCATTGCCCTGTCCATCCCGATTTCCATCATCGCCACCTTTACCCTGATTTACTTCAACGGCTTTACCCTGAACGTCATGAGCCTGGGCGGACTGGCCCTGGGAATAGGCATGATGGTCGATAGCTCCATCGTGGTCCTGGAAAATATCTTCCGAATGCGGGAGGAAGAGGGTAAGCCGCTGATGCAGGCGGCGGTCAACGGGGCCAAGGAGGTCACCTCGGCCATCATCGCCAGCACCGTGACCACCCTGATCGTCTTCATGCCGATGCTGTTCGTCCGGGGAGCTTCGGGCATCATGTTCAAGCAGCTGGCCTACGTGGTGGCCTTTTCGCTGGCCTGTTCGCTGATTGTGGCCCTGACCCTGGTGCCGATGCTCTCCAGTAAAATTCTCAGGGAAGAAGAAATGGGCCACTACCATCATTCCCGCCTGGCGGTTAAAGCCAAGGAACTCTTTGCCAGGATGGAGAACTCTTACAAGAACCTGCTGAACTACAGCCTTCATCACCGGCCACGGGTGCTGCTGATTACCGGCGCGCTGCTCCTGCTCAGTGTCTTTCTGTTCAGGTTTGTGGGACGGGAGTACATGCCCCAGACCGACGAGGGCGAAGTCTCCATCACCGTTGAAATGGAAGTGGGCACCCGGCTTTCGGTCATGGACCAGAAGCTCAGGGAAGTGGTCAACCTGGCCAAGATGTATGTGCCGGAAATTGAGTCGATCGAGGAGAGGGCCGGAAGCGGCGGCTGGCGCGGCGGGGCCAACCAGGGAAATATCACCCTGAAGCTCGTCCCGAAATCACAGAGAAGCCGCTCCAGCATGGAAATCGCAGCCGACCTCGGTCGCAAGCTCTCCGGAGTTCCGGGAGCCCTGATCCGGACCAGGGCCTCGGGCGGCCAGATGATGTTCGGCATGCGGGGCGGCGGTGGTGCCGAAAGGCTGCAGATTGAAGTCCGCGGCTACGACATGAAGGTGGCCCAGAGCCTGGCCGAGCAGGTCCGGAATGTGGTCAAGAACATCAGGGGCGTAACCGATGTCCGCATCAGCCGGCTGGAAGGAACTCCCGAACGTCACCTGGTTGTCGACCGCCAGAAGGCTTCTGACATGAGGCTTTCGGTCAACCAGATCGGAAGTTTCATCATGACCATTCTCTCCGGTTCCCAGGCCAGCTACTTCCGCGAGGGCGGTCGTGAATACCGGATCCTGGTCAGGGTCAAGGATTCAGAGAAACTGGACCTTAACGAAATCCTGGACCTGACCATTACCAACGCCATCGGCGAGCCGGTCAGCCTGCGGAACGTCATCGAGGTCCGGGAGGAAAGGGGACCGCAGCAGATAGAAAGGCGCGACCGGGAGAGAGTCATCACCGTTTCCGGAGAAATAGCCGACCGAGACCTGGGTTCGGTCATCCGCGATGCCCGCCGGGCCCTTAGGGTTATTCCTGTTCCCCGCGATTTTGTCATTAACTTTACCGGCGACTACGAGGAACAGCAGAAGGCCAACCGGGAACTGATGCTGGCCATCATCCTGGCCCTGTTCCTGGTCTACATGGTCATGGCCATGCTCTACGAGTCGCTGCGCGACCCGCTGATCGTCATGTTCTCGGTGCCCCTGGCCATCATCGGAGTGGTGCTGATCCTGATCCTGACCAATACCACCCTGAACGTTCAGACCTACATCGGTTTGATCATGCTGGGTGGAATCGTGGTGAACAACGCCATCCTGCTGGTGGATTATACCAACCTGCTCCGGGATCGGGACGGAATGGAAATGATGGAGGCCATCAAAGAGGCCGGCCGCAGGAGGCTGCGCCCCATCCTGATGACCGCTCTGACCACCATCATTGCCATGTTGCCCATGGCCATCGGGCTGGGAGAAGGCAGCGAAGTCCAGGCCCCCCTGGCCAGGACCGTTATCGGCGGTCTGACCAGCTCCACCTTCATCACCCTGGTGGTCATCCCGGTGGTCTATTCTCTGTTTGAGCAGAAAAGAGCCAGGAAAGCCTGAGCCGGCTTCCTGCCCGGAAAAAATTCGGGTATTATCTAATTGATGCTCAGGCGGGTGGCTTTCTGTATTGCTCTCCTTTTTCTCCTGGCCTGGTCTGGCTATTCCGGTTCGATGACCACGGAGTCAGCCTATCTTTATCCGACCTTGCCCGAGGATGACCTGTTCCTTTCAGCTCCGGTGGAAGTCAGGGAAATAAGCATCCGCCTGGCGGCCGACGAGGAGCTGGAGGCCAGGCTGGTTTCCAGGGAACGGGTGGAAGGCCTGCTCCGGGAAGTGAGCCGGGAGTTTGAAAAGCTATTTGGCCTGCGCTTCCGCTGGCAGGGCTGGGACCGCTGGAAGTCGCCCGATGAGGCCCGCAGCCTGGAGGAGCTGGCCGAGGACCTGGACCGGGCCGAGCTGAAGCGGGGAGCCGATATTCTGATAGCCGTAACCGCCCAGCCAGACCTGGAGCTGGAATATACCGGCTTTTCCCTTTTCCGGGTGGGCACGGTGGTGGTCATCTACACTCCCGACCGCTATAAGTTGAAGAAACTTCTGCTTCACGAGCTGGGACATGTTTTCGGGGCAGTTCACGTTCCCTCGGCCAGCTCGATAATGAGCTGCGGGGGTGAAGGTCAGACCTTCGACCGGGACAACCAGGAAATTATCAGGCTCGGCCGCCAGCGTCACTTCCGACCGTTTGGATTTCCTTTTCCGGAGAGCACCAGGGGTGAACTCGAAAAAATATACCTGGGCATCCGTCAGAGAATTCTCGACGATAAGGACATAAAAAAACTATTCGAGGCAAGGGTTCCAGCCAGCAGGCTTCCGGTCCAGAAGAAGGCTATCTGCCTGGCCGATTGCTCGTTGATGCTGGCCCAGTTTCAGCTGGAAAAGGGAGAGTACGGGCGGGCGGTGGAGTATTGCGACGAAGCCCTGGTGATGAGCCCTGGAAGTTACGAAGCCCTCAATCTGAAAGCCATCGCCTTGAGGAGGGCCAGCCGGGTGGATGAAGCCATCCAGCTCTACCAGAGAATCCTGAAAGACCGACCTGGCCAGGTTCGGGTTCTGTACAACCTGGGAATTGCCTACGGCCGCCAGAACCGCCTGGCCGAAGCCGAAAAAATCTATCTGGAGGTTCTTGCGGCCCGGCCTGATTTTATCGAGGCCCATAACAACCTGGGGGAAATATATCTGCGGCAGGACCGGCTATTGGAAGCGGAGAGAGAATTTCAAAAGGCCATCGAGCTTCATGGCGAGTTTGCCCTGGCCTACGCCAACCTGGCCGAGGTCTACTTGAAGCAGAATGACCTGACACGGGCTGCGGACTGCGTGGAAAGGGCCCTGGCCCTCGACCCGGAGATGACAGCGGCTTATAACATGAAAGGCAACATCCTGCGGCAGAGCGGGCAGCTGGAAGAGGCCATCAATTATTATAAAAAGGCGCTGGCCAAAAATCCCAGGAACGAAAAGGCCCTTTACAACCTGGGCCTGGCGGCTTCTGACCTTAAGCGCCAGGATGAAGCCCGGGAATATTTTTTGAAAGCCATCGGGGCTGACCCGCTTTTTGCCGAAGCCTATGCCGGGCTGGGACTGAGCTACCTCCAGGGAAAAAACTGGGAGGAAGCTGTCAGGAACTTCGAGCGGGCCAGGGAGCTCGGCTACCGGAGCCCGGCTCTATATGTGAATTTGAGCTTTGCCCATCTGGCCAGAAAGGACTGGAAGGAAGCCGAGAAAGCGGCCGGCGAAGCTCTCAGGCTCCAGCCGGAACTGGCGGTGGCCTTTAACAATCTGGGCATTGCCCTGGCCCAGCAGAACAGGCTCAAAGAAGCCCGGGAAGCGCTGAGCCGGTCCCTGGAACTTAACCCGTTAGACCGTGATTCCGTGCTCAACCTGGCTGCGGTGGAATATTCCCTGGCCAACGATGAGCGGGCCCTGGAGTTGTTTCTGAAGGCGGTGGCCCTGAATCCGCAGCATCCGGGAAACGGCCCCATCTATAACAACCTGGCCGTTATCTATTACCGCCGCGGCCAGTACGAGCAGAGCTGGGAATTCTGCCTGAAGGCACTGCAGAGCGGTTTCCGGGTGGACCCGAATTTTGTGGATGAACTGAGGAAGAAGATCAAGAAGTAATCCAGGGCCAGGGTTAGAAGGGCATTAATTACCGACATTTTTTATCATAAGCTTCGTTTGAATCCGTTTTTTATTATCGTGACTGACTCGGTTGATTAATCTATCACAAATCGATACAGATGATTTTTCATACCCCGAGTTGAGACCGGATGAAATCTGCCGGCCGTTAAATATCTATCAGGTTTCGTGGAGTGCTTCCGCTTCAGCCCAGGGCCACGTCCAGGATCATCATCAGCAGGAAACCAAGGATGAGGCCGATGGTGGCCAGGTCTGATTTTCCGCTCTGCTGCGATTCGGGAATTACTTCTTCCACCACCACGAAGATCATGGCCCCGGCGGCGAAGGCCAGGGCATAGGGCAGGATGGAAATCATCCTGGTCACAGCCAGGGCGCCGAGGACCCCGGCCGCAGGCTCAACCAGTCCTGATAGCTGGCCCAGGAAAAAGCTCTTTCGGCGGCTTAGTCCCGCTGCCCGCAACGGCCCCGAAACGGCCAGGCCTTCTGGCAGATTTTGCAGACCTAAGCCCAGGGTCAGGGCGATGGCCCCACCCAGGGTGGCCCGGGGGACTTCAAGGGAGGCTGCTCCGAAGGCCACGCCCACGGCCAGGCCTTCTGGAATGTTGTGGAGGGTGATGGCCAGGACCAGCAGGGTGGTTTTCCGCCAGTGAGTTTTGAGCCCCTCGGCCAGCTCTTCCGGCAGGAAGAGATGAAGGTGGGGGAGAGTTCGGTCCAGCAGGAACAGAAAACCGGCTCCGGCCAGAAAGCCCGCGGCCGGGGGAAACCACATCGGCAGGCTGCGGTTTCTTGACATCTCCAGGGCCGGGGCCAGCAGGGACCAGAAACTGGCGGCGATCATCACCCCGCCGGCAAAGCCCAGCATCAGGTCCAGAATTCGCCTATTAACCTTCTTTAAGAAAAGAACGGAAGCAGCCCCGGTTGCAGTCATGAGGTAGGTAAACATGGTGGCCAGGAAAGCCTGGAGCAGGGGTGATAGCGTCGCAAAATTCATGTTCGGCGAGGTCAAAAATAAAATAAAATGTTTGATTAGTCAAACTATTTACCAGATATTTTTCTTGATAAAGCCTTCGGCCAGACTATAAAATGATAGTCTGATATCTTTGATTAAGGAGCTCACCATGATTTCCAGGCTTTTCCGGGTAAAGCATTCTATCGGGATACTGGTTTTTTTCCTGATTCTGCTGGCTGTGGCCGGCGCGGCCAGATTGCGGGCGGCAGAGGAAGCCAGGGTCCTGCGCTTTCCAGCCATATACAAGGACCTGGTGATCTTTTCTTATGCCGGTGACCTGTACTCCGTGCCGGCGGCGGGCGGCGTGGCCCGACGGCTGACCTCCCATGTGGGCTATGAAGCCTTTGCCAGGTTTTCGCCCGATGGTAAGTTCATCGCCTTTACCGGCGAATACGACGGCAACCGGGAAGTATTCCTGATGCCGGCCGAAGGCGGGGTCCCGGTTCGTCTGACCTACACCCCGGTTCTGGGTCGCGATGACATCTCGGACAGGATGGGCCCGAACAACATCGTCATGGGCTGGACGCCCGACGGCCAGAAAATCATCTTCCGTTCCAGGATGGCCGAGTGGAATGATTTCAACGGTCAGCTCTACCTGGTGCCGAGGGATGGTGGAACGCCTGAGGAACTGCCGCTGCCGCGTGGCGGGTTCTGTTCTTTTTCGCCCGACGGGCAGAAGCTGGCCTTTAATCGCATCTTCCGGGAGTTCCGCACCTGGAAAAGATACCGGGGCGGGATGGTTGATGACATCTGGATTTATGATTTCAAAACAAAGAAGACCGAGAACATTACCAATAACGCCGCCTCTGACATCATTCCCATGTGGAGCGGAAACAGGATTTATTTCCTGTCCGACCGGGACGAGAACAAGCGCTTTAACCTATATGTTTATAATACTGAAACCGGGGAAACAAGAAAGGTAACTGATTTCAAGGACTACGACATCAAGTTTCCCTCTCTCGGTCCCGACTCTATAGTTTTTGAGAACGGCGGCTATCTCTATAAGCTGGAACTGGCCTCCGAAAAGGTCAGCCGGATTCCGGTCCATATCGCCGATGACCAGGTGGTGGCCCGGACCGAGCTGGTCAAGGTGGCCGACAGGGTAAACACCTGGGATATCGCCCCGGACGGGGCCCGGGCGGTTTTCGGAGCCCGAGGTGAAATCTTTACCGTGCCGGCCAAGAACGGCAACACCCGGAACCTGACCGGGACCTCGGGTGTTCACGAGCGGGACGTGGCCTGGTCGCCCGATGGTCGCTGGATCGCTTTCATTTCGGATAAGACGGGGCGGGAAGAAGTTTACATCGTTCCCCAGGACGGCTCGGGCCCGGCCGTTCAGCTGACCTCCGACGGCGAATGCTACAAGTACGCCCCGCTCTGGTCTCCGGACAGCAAGAAACTACTCTGGTCGGACCGGATGTTTCGCCTGCGCTATGTTGACATAGATAAGAAGCAGGTGGTGGAGGTGGCCAGGAGCAAATTCTGGGAAATAAACGACTATACCTGGTCGCCCGACTCAGCCTGGGTTGCGTTTTCAGACCAGGCTGAAAACGGGATGCAAAAAGTTTACATATACAACCTTAACAGCAAGGAGACAGTAGAAATCACCGACAGCTGGTATTCTTCCTATTCTCCCTGTTTCAGCACTGACGGCAAGTACCTGTTCTTCGTTTCCGACCGCGACTTCAGCCCGGTCTACAGCCGAACCGAGTGGAACCATGCCTACCTGAACATGTCGAGAATCTACCTGGTGACCCTGACCCGCGAGGTTAAGTCTCCGTTTGAACCGAAAAGCGACGAGGTTAAGGTGGCAGCGACCGAAGCTACCGCACCGGAAAAACCGAAAGCTGAAAAGCCGATTGCGGCCAAGCCGGCTGCGGAAAAGCTGGCGGTCCGCGTCGATAAGGATGGCATCAAGGACAGGATCGTGGCCCTTCCGGTTGAAGTTTCAGGCTATTTCGGCCTGACCTCGGTTGGGGATAAGCTTTTTTATATGAAGAGATCCTTCGGTGATCGGCAGACCTCGCTTAAAGTCTACGACCTTGGCAAACTCGAAGAAAAAGACCTGGGCAGCGTCAACGGCTATGTCATTTCGGCCGACCAGAAGAAGATGCTGGTGCAGCAGGGCCGCGATTTTGCCATCATCGACCTACCGGCCGGACCGATCAAGATTGAAGACAAGCTGAACCTCTCCGGGCTGGAAGTGTGGCTCGACCGGAAAGCCGAGTGGGCCCAGATTTTTGATGAGTGCTGGCGACAGATGAAGGACTTTTTCTACGCACCAAACATGCACGGGGTGGACTGGGAGAAAGTCAGGGCCCGGTATGAGCCGCTGGCCAGGGCGGTCAACCACCGGGCCGACCTGACCTACGTCATCGGGGAGATGATCGGAGAGCTGAATGCCGGCCACACCTATGTCGGGGGTGGCGACCTGCCGAAAGTGGACCGGGTGAACGTCGGCCGGCTGGGCGCTCGCCTGGAACGCGACAGGTCCGGTTATTACCTTATTAAGAAAATCCTGGCCGGGCAGAACTGGGACCGGAGCCTGCGCTCGCCCCTGACCGAAGTCGGCGTAAATGTTAAAGAGGGCGAATACATAATCGCGGTCAACGGAAAGCCGGTCAACCAGGTTAAGGATATTTACGAACTGCTGGTCAACACCGCCGGGAAGCAGGTGACCCTGAAGGTTAATTCCCAGCCCTCGGACAGGGGAGCCCGGGAAGTGGTGGTGGTGCCGATTGAGACTGAAAACAGCCTCTATTACTACAACTGGGTTAAGAAAAATACGGAGTACGTGGCCAAAGCCACCGGCGGCAAGGTGGCTTACATCCACGTGCCCGATATGGGAGTTACCGGGCTCAATGAGTTCGTCAAGCATTTCTATCCCCAGGTTGATAAGAAGGCCCTGATAATCGACGTCCGCGGGAACGGCGGCGGCAATGTCTCGCCCATGCTGATCGAACGGCTGGCCCGCCAGGCGGTGATGATGGACATCGCCCGGGGCTCAGTGCCCAGGCCTGACCCCGAGGCCCTGATCATGGGGCCCAAGGTCTGCCTGATCAACGAATTTTCGGCTTCCGACGGCGACATCTTTCCCTACCGGTTCAAGAGAATGCAGCTCGGCAAGCTGATAGGCAAGAGGACCTGGGGTGGAGTGGTCGGCATCAGGGGTACCCTGCCCCTGGTGGACGGCGGCTACCTGAACAAGCCGGAATTTGCCACCTTCAGCCTGGAAGGCCAGTGGATCATAGAGGGAGAGGGTGTTGAGCCCGACATATATGTGGATAACGACCCGGCCAAAGAATACGAAGGAATTGACGAGCAGCTCAACAAGGCCATCGAACTCATCCTGGAAGAACTCAAAACCAGGGAGCCGAAGCTTCCGACCGTGCCCCCGTATCCCAAGAAGTAGCCGGGACGGGATACTTTTAAGTCGCTAAAACCGGAGGATGGAGATGAAAAAACTGATCAGCTTATTTTTTATTCTGGCCGTGTCCTTTCTCTTCTTTCTTTTACAGACATCAGGAGCCCAGGAAATTGAAGCCCGGGGCTACGAGTTTTTGAAGAAGGCCGTGGACCAGGTCTCCGAACAGAATATTACCGCCACCATCAAGGCCCTGCAGGGCTTTAAGACCAGGAACCTTCTCTCCGAGCCCGGGAGCAAGAATTCTGGCATAGCCGCGGCCCGCGACTGGTTGCTTAAAGAATTCCGAAAAATTCCTGGCCTGGAAGTGGTGGATGACGGCTATAAGCTTCCGAAGCAGGGCCAGAGAATAGTCAGGGATACCGAACTTCATAATGTGGTGGCCATAAAAAAGGGAAAGGCCGACCGGGAAAGAATCATCATTGTCAATGCCCATTATGATACCATTGCCGTCAGCCAGGACGGCCGCTTCAATTACGAGGATTTCAATACCGGGGCCCCGGGGGCCAACGATGATGCCTCGGGGATAGCCGCCATGCTGGAGATGGCCAGGATTATCGCGCCACTGGAAACCGAGGCTACCATTCATTTTGCAGCCTTTTCCGGGGAAGAACAGGGCCTGGTGGGCTCAACCCTTTACGCCCGGAAGATGAAGGAGCAGGGTAGAAACGTAGAGGCGGTGCTGACCATGGACATGATTTCCAACGTCAGGGCTGGAAACGGCTATATTGATTCAACCCGGGTTAGGGTCTTCAGCGATGACCCGAATGATTCTAGCAGCCGTGAACTGGCCAGGTACGTAAAGAAGATTGCCGAACAGGTTTATCCTTCCTTTGAAGTCAACCTGATTTACCGGGCGGACCGCTTCGGGCGAGGCGGAGACCACACGCCGTTCGTGCAGGAAGGCTATGCCGGGATTCGCTTTACCGAGGCCAGGGAAAACTATTCCATCCAGCATACCACCCAGGACGTAATTGAAAATCTTTCCGTTCCGTATTGTGCCGATGTGGCCAGAATTGTTCTGGCTTCAACCCTGTCGCTGGCCTGTGCTCCGGAAGCGCCGGTGGTTACCTCGGACAGGGGAGGACCGCTTCTCGGCCGGGGCCAGGGCTATGACGCCGAGCTGCGCTGGAAGTGGGAAGGGGATATGGAAAAGATTTCTGGCTTCAAAGTCTATGTCAGGGATACCAAAGCTCCGTTCTGGGAGAGGTGTTATTTTGCCGGGAAAAAAGATTCTTTCATCCTGAAGAATGTTTCCATCGATGACCTGACCTTCGGGGTCTCGGTCCTTGGGGTGAACGGGTTCGAAAGCCTGGTTTCCGTTTACCGTATGCCCCCGCGCCGCCGGTCTGAATATGTTTTCCAGGAAATCAAGTGAAACAAGCTGAGCGACCTGTATAAAATCCAGGCATCAAAATTAAAATGAAAAATATGGCAGAAATCAGTTTTCTGCCGCGTTCTGTAATTACAGTCCAAAATTCAGACCGAGCTGAAAGGTGCTGGAAGCCAGGGCCTCTGAGTCCCTGACCCTGGCCAGAGGAAGCCTGACCGAGCCGGCCAGCGAAATTTTTTTAAGGCCCAGAGACAGTCCGCAGGTAAGGTAATCGTTTATTCCCAGAAAGCTATAAGAATCATGGATATATCCGGCCAGCAGATGAAAAGTGACGGTTCCCTCAGCCCCCAGTTTTCCGCTGTAATCAACACCCCCCGAAAACTTAAAGGTGTCCTTCTCCAGGGGCCAGTGATAGATGAACCACAGGTCGGAAACGTACTGATTACCCCCGGAAAAATGCCGCCAGTTCCAGTAGGCAAGGTCAGAATAAAGATCCAGGCTTTCCGAGATATTAATCCGGCCGCTCAGACAGATGACCAGGGGAAACCGGAAAAAAGACTCGTATTTATAGGAATCATAAACATAGCCGGTGTCCGAGCTCCTGTATATAAACTCCTCTTTTACCTTCATTTTGTACTCCGGTCTTATCACCAGAGCCAGGGTCAGGCTCCGGGTTGTCTTCCAGGTCAGACCGAACTGAAGGTTGAACCCGTTCATATCATATCTGTACTCGGATTCTAAAGAATAGTAATCATCCCGGTACAGATGATCCAGACTGCCGCGGCGAAAATTCAGAGAAATCCCCAGAGAAAATCGGTCGTTAATCCGGCGGCCAAGGCCAAACTGAAAGCCATGGAGTTTTCCATCCTGAATAATGGAATCGTTGCCGTAAACGATGGCTTCAGGACGGTTGAATTCTTCCAGCAGAGAGTAACCGATGGCCAGCCTCCAGGCGCCGAATCCTAAAACCAGGCCGGCAAAATCAGGGTTCAGGGTTTTCCGGTTGTAATCAAACCATTTGTTTTCGTCATTATATGAATTTCCGCAAAAGGCAATCATGAAGCGGCCGGAAATTGCCAGCTGCAGATTTTCGGTCAGGCCCAGAACTCCGGGGTTGAGAAAAGCGGCCTGAGGCCCGACCTGACTCAGGATGGTCTCTCCGGCGGCCGTGGCCAGAGGAGAATAGATTCCCAGCTGGTTGCGACTTAAAAGAGGTAGCCCGTATTCAAACGGCTGGGCCCCGAGTTTAACTCCGCTGAAAAAGAGAACCAGCAAAAACAAAAAGCCTGATATTTTTTTAGATAAACAAATCATCATCAGTTTACTCCCCATTCAGAAATTTTATTAGTTGTCTTTGGTTGAATCAATTTATTTTTTATGTTTGATAGTGGTTCAATTGGCAGGACCGGGTGGTGGGGGTATATAATGAATGTAAATAAATTAAGCCTAATAGGAGCAAAGATGAATCAGCCAGAGAAGAAAGATAATCCGAACAAAATCAGGCACCTGGTTGGAGTGATGAGCGGCAAGGGAGGGGTGGGGAAGTCCACGGTGACTTACCTGACGGCCCTGGCCCTGAAGGAGAAAGGTTTTAAGGTGGGCATCCTGGATGCAGATATTACCGGGGCCAGTATCCCGCGTATCATGCATCTTCCAAAATATGAAATGAAGGTCTGCGGCGATTTCATCTGCCCGGTTGAAACCGACCAGGGTTTGAAGGTGATGTCGATAAGCTTCCTGGTCGATAACGAGGAACAGCCGGTCATCTGGCGCGGCCCGCTTCTGTCCAAGGCCATCCAGCAGTTCTGGGGAGAGGTGCTATGGGGCGAGCTGGATTACCTGGTAATTGACATGCCGCCCGGGACTTCTGATGTGGCCATAACGGTCATGCAATCATTCCACCTGAGCGGTTTCATCTTTGTCACCACGCCCCAGGACCTGGTCTCGGTGGTGGTGGCCCGCTCCATGCAGATGGCCGAAAGGATGAAGGTGCCGGTTATTGGTCTGGTGGAGAATATGAGCTATTTCGTTTGCCCGCACTGCGGGGAAAAGACCAGCTTTTTCGGGCAAAACGAGACTGAAAAGCTGGCCAGGCAATTTGGCACGGAATTGATTGTCCGGATTCCGACCAGCCTGGAACTGGCCCGGATGCCTTCCCATGGCCTGGACCTGTCCAGCCCGCTGGTGTCGGAAATTCTGGATAAGCTGGGTCAAAAAATCATCGAGAAGTTAGGCTGAGGCCAGTAGCAGATACCTATCCCTGGCCGGGGAAGGCGAACTTATGGAGGACAACCGGTTTCGGGAGAAAATGCGGCAGAGTTAAGGTAAGAACTTCAGGCATAGCCCCGATTCCCCGGTCTGAGGTATCAACCTTAGCTCTTTAAGAATTGAGGATACAGAAGATAGGTAGCCTATTTTTTTTCAAATCGGCACCTTGTGATAATAACTTTTCCTTGCGATCCCTGTTGACTGTCTGGATTGTGGTTTGAGTTTCCTGATTAAAGGGCAGAAAAGGAACCCGGCCTCAATTGAGATTTTAGAAGAGTTGGTATAAGATGTTTCAAAATCTCGAAAAAGGAAGGCAGAAATCATGAAAAATATAAAGCAAACAAAACCCTATTTTGCTCTATTTGTATTCTGTCTCATTCTGGCCTCAGGCTTGCTGGCAAGCGGTATTATGGATTCAGGCCAGCAGGCCGAGCCCAGGTCCGAGGCCGTGGCCAGAAGCAGTGGTAGCACCCTGGTAGAAGTGGCCAGCCGGATTCAAAATGTTATCGTCTATCCTGATAGAGCCCAGGTTGTAAGAAAGGGGCAGGCCGGAATTGGCCCGGAGACCAGGGCCCTGGTTTTCAGGGGACTTCCGGGAACGATAATCCCGGGCTTGGTCAGGGTGTCGGCCAGCGGCTCGGCTCCGGTCAAGATTCTGGGGGTGGAAACAAGTCGGGAATTCCTGGAAGCCAGCGAGCTTCCGGAAGTTAAAAAGCTCGTGGACGAGATAAACTCGGTTGAAGCCGAGATCAGCCGAATCAAGGGTCAGGCGGCCATTCTCGATTCCCAGGAAAAATTTCTGAATTCTTTTGGTGTGGCCCTGAGCGGCCAGGTTTCAAAAGAACTCCTGGCCGGACGTCCCGACCTGGCCGGTGTCGATAAGTTTGTTGATTACCTGGGAACCAGGTTGCAGAGCATCCAGAAGAGCCGACAGGATAACGCCAGGGCTCTGGCTGAACAGCAGGCCAAACTGGAAGCCCTCAAGAAAAAGCTTAATGAAATCATGCCAGCCGGCTCCAGGGAACAGTCCGTGGTCAACGTCCTGGTTGAAGCCACGCAGTCGACCCAGCTCCAGGTGGAGTTAATTTATGCGGTCAGCCCGGCCCGCTGGGCCCCGGTCTACACCGTCAAAGCCCTGCCCGAGTCAGGAGAAGTCGAACTTACGTTAGCCGCCGTTGTCACCCAGAAGACCGGAGAAAACTGGGACAATGCCAGGCTATTTCTTTCTACCAGCCGGCCGACGGCCGGCCAGCAGCCGGGAGAACTTCCTCCCTGGTACCTGGATTTTGTCCAGCCGAGGCTGATGCGAGCCGCGGCCAGAGACCTGGCCGAAAGCAAGATGGCGGTCGAGGCTGAAGCCGCCCCGGCTCTGGCTTTTGAGGAAACCGCCGAGACAGTCGAAACCTGGCTGGGGGTTAATTTTGAAATCAAGAAACCCTGGACCATCCTGAGCGACGGGTCCGAACGTCGGGTGCCCATCGACTCTCAGAAAATCCCGGCTTCCTTTGACTACCTGGCCATTCCCAAGCTCCAGGAACAGGTTTTCCTGCGGGCGGCCTTCAAGAACACGCTGCCCTATCCGTTACTCAGCGGAAAGAGCGACCTGTTCATTGCCCAGGATTTTGTCGGGTCCCTGATGATGCCACTGATTCCGGTTAATGACGACTTTAAGCTCTTTTTCGGTGAGGATAACCGGGTCAAAGTCAAGAGGGAGCTGGTCAGGCGGGAAAAAAGCGGGCCGGCTTTTCTGGGTAAGAACGAGAGGGTCAACCAGGTTTTCCGGATTACCGTTGAGAACCTGAGGAACAGGCCGGTGGAAATTGAAGTTCAGGACCAGATACCGGTAAGCCAGAACACAAAAATTGAGGTCAAGGACGTGAAGATATTGCCGGCGCCTTCCAGCCGGGATGAAAAAGGCATTCTGACCTGGAAACTGAAACTCAATCCGGCCCAGAAACAGGAAATTACCATCGAGTTTACAGTTGAATATCCAAAAGACAGCCGGGTAATGGGTCTTTGATCCGTTCGCTGTGCGGACTAATCTGCCAGGGCTTCGGTGGTGGCTGGTTGATTCCAGGTCGGACAGTCAATTCTCCCCGCCGGGCATTGTGGTCTGTGATGGTTTGGCGTCTTTATTTATGGGACCTAGGAAAGATGGCGACCTTCCTATCCAGATTTTGCCCTTAAAATGGTATAATCATAAGCCGGTTTTCCAGGATCCATATGGTTTTAAATTAAAGGAGACAACGACCCTATGCCAGACAAGGAACCAGCCCTTAAATTCTGGATGATGACTCCAGAAGATGTCGCCGCTGCCTATAATTCTGACCTCAAGCATGGACTTAGCTCTGAGCAGGCGGCTGCTTCTCTTGAAAAATACGGACCAAACCAGTTGCAGGAAGCACCCTCCCGTTCCCCCCTGGCCGTCTTTTTCGACCAGTTCAAGTCTTTCTTGATCTGGGTGCTGATCGGTGCGGCCATAGTCTCCGGTTTTCTGGGAGAATGGGTAGACGCCCTGGCCATAATCGCCATTGTCATCCTTAATGCCGTGCTGGGGTTTGTCCAGGAGTTCCGGGCAGAGAAATCGCTGGCTGCCCTGAAGAAGATGGCCGCCCCGATGGCCAGGGTCATCAGGGACGGCGAGCTGAAACAGATCCCGGCCCGGGAAATTGTCCCCGGCGACCTGCTGGAACTGGAAGCTGGCGACCACGTGGCCGCTGATGCCCGGGTCGTCTACCATACGACCAATTTCGCCGTTCACGAAGCCGCCCTGACCGGGGAGTCCACCCCGGTCTTCAAGACCGGGGCCGTGCTGGAAGGGGAAGACATCCCGCTGGCTGACCGGGCCAACCTGGTTTATGCCGGGACTTCGGTCTCATCCGGCAAGGCCCGGGCCATGGTGGTGGCCACCGGCATGTCTACCGAGCTGGGCCAGATTGCCCGCATGATCCAGGAGATTTCCCTGGAAACCACTCCGCTGCAGAGAAAGCTGGAGCAATTCGGCCGCTGGATAGTTTACCTGTGTTTTGGTCTGGTCGGGCTGATATTCCTGCTGGAGTGGTTGCGGGGTGGGGAACTGGTCCAGGTCTTCCTGACCGCGGTCAGCCTGGCCGTGGCGGCCATTCCCGAAGGCCTGCCGGCGGTGGTGACCATTGCCCTGGCCCTGGGTGTCCAGAGAATGGTTAAGCGCCACGCCCTCATCAGGAAATTACCTTCGGTTGAAACCCTGGGTGCGGCCACCGTTATCTGCTCCGACAAGACCGGCACCCTGACCAGGAACGAGATGACGGTCAAGGCCGTCTATGCCGACGGTCGCCTGTTCACGGTTTCCGGAATTGGCTACCAGCCGGAGGGTGAATTTCTGCTTGATGACCGCCCGGTCAGGCCGGCAGAATTTCCCGGCCTGCTCAGGACCCTGACCTGTGGAACCCTTTGCAACTCGGCCCGGCTGGCTGAGAATCAGGGCCGTTACCGCATAGTCGGCGACCCGACCGAGGGAGCGCTTCTAACTCTGGCTGCCAAGGCCGGGCTGAGTCTTGAAGAACTGGAAAAAGTCGAGCCCCTGGTTGAAGAAATTCCCTTTGACTCCGAGCGCAAGATGATGACCATGCTCCGGAAATCGGGTCATGGTTTTGTGGCCTACGTCAAGGGGGCACCCGATATCCTGCTCAAGAATTGCAGTCGGATTTTTGAGGGCGGGCAGGAAAGGCCAATAACTCCGCAAGACCTGGACCGCCTGCTTCAGGTCAACGATTCCCTGGCCCGGCAGGCCCTGAGAGTTCTGGGCTGTGCCTACAGGAAATTTTCCTCTTTCCCCGAAAAACTCGAGGCCACGGCCATAGAGAAGGAACTGGTCTTTGCCGGCCTGGTGGCCATGATCGACCCGCCGCGTCCCGAGGTAATCAAGGCGATTGCCGATTGCAAGCGGGCTGGAATCAAGCCGGTTATGATTACCGGCGACCACAAGGTAACCGCCGTGGCCATTGCCCGGGAGCTGGGTATGCTGGATGAAGGTGCTCTGGCCCTGAGTGGTGAAGAGTTCGACAGCCTGAAGCCGGAAGAATACCGGGAGAAGGTGGATAAGATCCAGGTTTATGCCAGGGTGTCGCCCGAGCACAAGCTGAGAATCGTCCGGGCCTGGAAGGACAGGGGAGAGGTGGTGGCCATGACCGGTGACGGGGTCAACGACGCCCCGGCCGTCAAGGAAGCGGACATCGGCGTGGCCATGGGCATAACCGGGACCGACGTCACCAAGGAAGTCTCGGACATGGTGGTGACCGACGATAACTTTGCCTCCATCGTGGCCGCGGTGGAAGAGGGCCGGGCCATTTACGACAATATCAAGAAATTTGTCCACTACCTGCTGTCCTGCAACCTGGCCGAGATCATGGTCATGTTCACCGCTTCCTTGATCGGCTGGCCGGTTCCCCTGCTCCCCATCCAGATTCTCTGGGTGAACCTGGTGACCGATAGCTTCCCGGCCCTGGGCCTGGGCTTCGACCCGCCCGACCCGGAGATAATGTCCCGTCCGCCGCGCCAGCCCGGCGAACCAATCATCGACCGCCGGCGGGCCGGCCTGATGTCTATCCAGGGGATATTTATGGCGGCCTGTGCCCTGGTAGCCTTCAGCTATGTACTGTTCGTGGAGAACGAGGGCATAGAAAGGGCCCGGACCGCGGCTTTCATCGTTCTCTCGGTCAGCCAGCTCTTCCATGCTTTCAACTGTCGCAGTCAGATGAAGTCGGTCTTTGAGCTGGGACTCTTTTCCAACCTGAAGCTGGTCTATGCCTTTTTGGTATCTCTATCGCTTCAGCTTTCGGTGGTCTACGTGCCTTCCTTCCAGAAAATTTTCAAGACCCAGAACCTGACCCTCTTTGACTGGGGCCTGGTCGTGGTGCTGTCCTCGCTATCGCTCTGGGGCATGGAAATTGTCAAGTGGCTGAACAAGAAGTTCAGGTTCTACCGGGTCTATTAAAATGGTCCGGCTCTTGGCCCGCCGGGACGTCAACGGGTGATTGGGGGGGCTCTGGCTGCCGGGTCTTCCCCGGGCTCTGGTCAGGACTTCAGCCTAACTACATCAAATCGGCTGCGAACCGAAATAAGAAGGTAATCTCTTTGTGCCCGGATAAAATGAGAACCGGCCTTCGATCTTTTCTGTTTTTCCAGGCCAGCAGTTTCCTGGTCACTATTTCAGCCGGCGCACTCTTACTTCAATTTCCGGAGTATCCTTCAGCAGGTTGACCAGCCTGGCAACTTCAGTTTCACCGTAATGATAGGGATAGAGGATAGCCGGCTTGAACCAGCGGACGGCCTCGGCCACCATTTCCGGGGTCATGGTATAGGGCAGGTTCATGGGCAAAAAGGCGATGGCGATATTCTTCAGGTTCTTCATTTCCGGTATGTTTTCGGTGTCTCCGGCAACATATACCCTCTTGTCAGCAAAGGTAATGACATAACCGTTGCCCGAGCCTTTGGGATGGAAGGGGTTGCCATCCGGCCTCTTGTGCTGGATGTTGTAGGCTGGCACAGCTTCTATTTCCAGGCCCAGGACCGCCAGCCGGTCTCCGTTCTTCATTACCTTTAGTCCGGGCACCCTGGACTGGCAGGCCGCGGTCCCGATGATGACCGTGGAATCATGGCGCAGCATCTTGATGGCTTCTGGGTCCAGATGGTCGAAGTGTTCGTGGGTTATGAGAATCAGGTCGGCTTTTGGCAGCTGCCGGTAATCGGCCTGTTCCTGCCAGGGGTCGACGTGAATGACCTTACCCTGGAAGGTGAACATCAGGGTACCGTGTCCCAGGAAGGTTATTTTCAGGTCGCCCGAGGTCGTCGGGATCAGGTCTTCTTCATGCTTCTGGCCTGAGACCAGCAGGGGAGCCAGGCCCAGCAAAAAAGCCATGACCAATATGACCAGCTTTTCCATGGACCACCTCCTTCTCTTCATCTTAAAATTTTAACATATAAATTTATTGTAAAAAATGGTTTTTATTTAGCATGAAATTTTTTATAATCTGGAATCATAACTGGCCGCGGCGAAAGTCTTTCCGGCCCCCTGGAGTATCGGGATGAAACTCAAAAAGTTTTTTAACAGAAGTTACCTGATGCTGCTGTGCTTTCTGCTGGTAATCCTGGCCGTCGTTTTTCTGTGGAGCCTGCGACACTTGCGGCAGGTAATGATGGCCGACCAGGTCAACGAGCTTACGGAATTGGCCCTGGCCCTGAGTGTGGAGATTGCCGGTTATGAAGCGCCGGAACAAGAACCATTGCAGAAGATGCTTTACACCCAGGCCAGGATCTCCAGGACCAGGATGACCCTGATCGATACCACGGGCCGGGTCAGCTATGACAGCGAGGGCCGGGCCGAAGAGATGGAAAGCCATCGTTACCGGCCTGAAATCACTGCTGCCCTCGGCGGCGAGGTATTTTCCACGGTCAGGTACAGCGACACCCTGGGCCGGAAGATGCTCTACGTGGCCGTTCCGGTCAGAAAGCAGGATGAAGTGACGGCGGTCTGCCGGGTCAGCCGGCCGCTGAAGCTGGCCGTGGGCCCTTACCTCGAGGCCAGGAACCGGCTGGTGATTACGCTCTTAATCCTTTTTATCGCCGGTAGCCTGGTCCTGTTCTTCCTGGTCAGGACCATCCAGAGACCTCTCGACCAGGCCTCGGTCCTTCTGGCCCGGGCGGCGGCCGGTGCCGAACGGGTTTCGCTGGGGCCGTTCCTGGTTTCCAGGCTGGAGCCCCTGGCCGCCGATTTGAACCTCCTCCTGGAAAAGATGGGCGAGTTGTCTCAAACCATAAAATCTGACCGGGAAGTTTTCCGGACTTTTATAGATTCCAGCGATGAGGGCTGGCTCCTGGTTGATCAGAATGGCCGGATCATTCTCATGAACCGGAGCCTGAGGGAAATGTTCCCGGAGATAAGCCCGGACAGCGAGTTTTTCTGGCAGAGCCTGCGCCGGCCTGAACTCCACGAGCTGGTCCACCGGGCCAGGCAATCGGCCGGGCCGGTCGAATGCCAGCTGGAGAAGGGAGGCCGAACTTATTCCTGCCTTTCGAGCTGGCTGCCCGGGCGGCAGAATTATCTTATAAAGTTCAGGGATATAACTGAAACCCGCGAACTCAACCTGAGGAAGAAAGAGTTTGTGGCCAACCTGGCCCACGAATTGAAGACACCGCTCACGGCCATCAGTGGTTTCCTGGAAACCCTGGAAGAGGAAAAACTCAGCCCGGAGGGCCGCGGCTACCTCGACATCATCAAGAGAAATACGGCACGCCTGGTCAGGCTGGTTGAAGACCTGGCCCGGCTATCGGAGCTGGAAGAGAAGGGTTTGGAGCTGGATAAAGCGCCGCTGGACCTGGCCGCCGTGGTCAGGGGGGTGGTTGAGGCTTATCAGAAAGAAGCCAACAACAAAGGGTTGTACCTTAAACTGGAGGCTGAACCCCTGCCCCTTATTGCGGCCGATGCTTTCCAGATTGAACAGCTGATCATCAACCTGGTGGATAACGCTATCAGGTACACGGAAAAAGGCGGGGTGGTGGTCGCTCTTAAACCGGAAGCCGGGGGCGTTCTGCTCAGCGTAACCGACACCGGTATCGGCATTCCCGAGGAGCACCTGCCCAGGATTTTTGAACGCTTTTATGTTGTGGACAAGTCGCGTTCCAGGCACACGGGCGGAACCGGCCTGGGCCTGTCCATAGTCAAGCATATCGTTCTGGCCCACGGCGGGAAAATCGAGGTCAAAAGCGCTCCTGGCTTTGGCTCCAGCTTCACGGTCTGGCTGCCAGTCCAGGCCACCGATAGCCAGCCGGCCTGAATTGAGCTATAATTTTTTCTGATCTTTGTTTCTGGAGTGAAATCCGATGAGCGAAATTGAATTCAAGGGCACCAGGCTTAAACTCAACGAAGAAGGTTTCCTGGCCACCCCGGAAATCTGGGACGAGGAGATCGCCCGGTTTCTGGCCAAGCAGGCCGAAGGCATAGACCAGATGACTGAAGAACACTGGAAGGTCGTCAACTACATAAGAAGCTACTACCTGCAGAAAGGCCAGGCCCCGATGATCCGCAAGATGGTGGCCGAAACGGGAATATCGCTCAAGCACATCTACGAGCTGTTTCCTTCCGGCCCGGCCAAGGGGGCCTGCAAGGTGGCCGGGTTGCCCAAGCCTGACGGCTGTGTTTGAATCGGGCCAGGGCCTGGAGTTTACCATAGAGATTTTTGGGGGAAATTTTCAAATATTCTCGCGGACAGGGGAGGGCGGTCCGGAGATTCTGCCTGAAACGGACTTCAGCGTTTCCTGCTCTTGTGGAAGTCAACAATTTCTCTAACCGCTTGGATGGCTGCCTTAATGTGCTCTTCGGTGTTGAAGGGGCCGATACCGAAACGCACCGCTCCTTTTATTTTGTCCGTTCCCAGTTGCTCGTGAACTAGGGGGGCGCAGTGCAGGCCGGTGCGACAGGCAATGTTATAGTCGGCGTCCAGCATGATGCCCACGTCCTGGGCCTCCATCCCGTTGACGTTGAAGGCGATGACGCTGATATGGTTGGTCAGGTCGTCCTGGCAGTACAGGGTCACGCCGTCAATTTCTTTCAGGCCGCTGACCAGCATCTCGGTCAATTTCATTTCGTGGTGGTGGATGTTATCCAGCCCTTTTTCCTGGATCCATTTAACCCCGGCCTGCAGTCCGGCGATGCCCAGGACGTTGGGAGTGCCATACTCCAGCCGGTAAGGATATTCTTCCAGGTGGGTTCTCTGGGCCGACCGAACCCCGGTTCCACCGGCCCGGGTTATCTTGATATCCACCCCTTCGGCCACGCACAACCCGCCGATGCCGGTCGGGCCCAGCAGGGACTTGTGGCCGGTGAAGCAGACCACATCGATGTTCATATCCTTCATGTCAATCGGTATCTTCCCGGCCGACTGGGAGGCGTCTATGGCAAACAGGACGCCGTTTTCCTTGCAGATCTGGCCAATTTCCTTGACCGGCTGGACGGTGCCGATGACATTGGAGGCATGGTTGACCACCACCAGCCTGGTATTTTTCTTTATTTTCTTCCTGATATCATCGGGGTCGACAAACCCGCGGCTGTCAAAGGGGACATAATCAACCTCGACCCCCTGGAGGGAAAGGTGGTAGAGTGGCCTGAGGACCGAGTTGTGCTCGATGGTGGTGGTGATGGCGTGCTGGCCCGGCTGCAGCAGGCCAAAAATGGCCAGGTTCAGGGCGTCGGTCGAGTTATAGGTGAAGCACAGACGGTTGGGGTCATGTCCGTTAAAAAATTCGTTCAGCATTTTTCTGGTGTTTTCCACCATGTCCCCGGCTTCCAGGCAGAGGTCGTAGCCAGAGCGGCCCGGGTTGACCCCGAAGTTACGGTAGAAATAGTCCATGAACCTGTAGACTTCTTCCGGTTTGGGATAGCTAGTGGCTCCGTTGTCCAGGAAAATGATGTTCATCTAATTGGCCTCCAGAAGTTTTTTAATTCAGGGATAGGGGCAAGAAACGCTTTCCGGCCCAGAAGCCGGCAGTGCGGATTACAGTTGCTTTCCATGGTCAGAAATCAGGTTTTTTATATTAATCAAAATATTCCCCTAAATCAACCCGAAAAATTTAATTGACTTTATGTTGGTCGGGGAAAAAAATAGGAAGGGAAAATGGAGGAAAGAAGATGAGAAGGATGAGAAATTGGCTCTCCTTTATGATTCTGATTTTAATTCTGATTTCCGGCGCTATATTTTTCAGTTGCCAGAAGGCAGAGATGAGGTATGACCTGGTTGTAAAGAACGGCCGGGTCTTCGACGGCAGCGGCAATCCCTGGTTTAGGGCCGATATCGGGATAAAGGGCCTGAGAATTGCCGCCATCAGAGACCGGATCGAGGCCAGCCAGGCCGCTAAGGTAATAGAGGCGGAAGGGCTGGCGGTGGCTCCAGGCTTCATCGATATTCACACCCACGCCGACCGCGACCTTCTGGACATCCCCGGCTGCGAGAATTACGTTTCCCAGGGAGTGACCACTCTCGTCGGCGGAAATTGCGGCGACCATGATTTTCCGCTGGCCGAATTGTTCGCCGGCATCGAGAAAAAGGGTATAGCCTGCAACTTTGCTTCCCTGGCCGGTCATAATACCATCCGGCGCCAGGTCATGGGCATGAAAATGGAGGCCCCCTCGGCCGAGGAAATGACCCGGATGAAAGATCTGCTGAGGCAGGAGATGAAGGCAGGAGCCATTGGACTATCGACCGGGCTGGCCTATCTGCCCGGGACTTATTCCAGGACCGAAGAGCTGGTGGAGCTGGCTTCGGTGTTAAAAGACCTGGGCGGCTTTTATGCTTCCCACATAAGGAACCAGGGCAAAAGAATTACTGAAGCCATCGAGGAAGCCATAACCATCGGCGAGAAGAATGGGATTCCGGTTCAGATTTCCCATATTAAACTGGCTGACGAAGATGTCTGGAACCAGCTGGAAAGAATCACCGCCCCGGTGGTGGCGGCCAGGGCCAGGGGAGTGGAAGTGACTCTTGACCAGTATCCCTACACCGCCACCAGTTCCGGTTTTACCAGCAGCCTGCCCCAGGACGTTTTTGAAGGCGGTCGGGACAAGTTCCTGGAGAGGTTGCAGAACCCGGAAATCTATGCCAGGGTCAAGCAGGCGGTCATCAAAAACCGGCTGACTTCAAACCGGGGCATAGATAAACTGGAAACCATATACATAGCCAGCAGCCGGAAATTCCCAGCCTACGAAGGCAAGAACCTGAAGCAGATTCTGGAGTTGAAGGGTAAGCCGACCACCGTGGACAACGGGGCAGACCTGATCATTGACCTGGTGAAAGAGGGCGATGTCTCGGCCATTTTTTTCCAGATGGACGAAAGGGATGTGGAAGAGTTGATGAGGCTCCCGTATGTCATAATCGGCTCTGACGGTGGTCTACAGGTCGCGGGGCAGGGGAGCCCGCACCCCAGGAGTTACGGCACCTTTACCCGGGTTCTGGGTGAATATGTCAGAGAAAGAAAAATAATTGGTTTGGAAGAAGCCATCAGGAAGATGACCTCGCTGCCGGCCCAGACCATGAGGCTTAAAGACCGGGGCATGATCAGAGAGGGTTATTACGCCGACCTGACCATCTTTGACCCGGCCGAAGTAAAAGACGAGGCCACTTTTTCCGCGCCCCATCAACACAGCCGGGGCATAATTAAGGTGCTGGTTAACGGTCAGCTGGTACTTGAAAATGGAAATTTTACCGGGGCCAGGCCGGGAATGATAATTCGCGGTCCGGCCTTTGAAAAAAAATGAATTATTTTGGCTGCGAGTATTGATTTTTGAGCTGAGGGTGCTAATATTTAGAGCTAAAAATGAGATACTACCTTTCGCTCGGCAGTAACCTCGGCCACCGGTCCCGCCACCTGGCCCAGGCTCGCAATCTGCTGCAGAAAGCCGGGGTCAGGATAATCCGTCAATCGTCTGTCTACGAGACTGAACCGGTTGATTACCTGGACCAGCCCTGGTTCTACAACCAGGTGCTGGAGGTGGAAGCTGCGAAAAGCCCGATAGCCCTGCTCTACCTGGTCAAGGACATCGAACTGAAGATGAAGCGCCGCCCGTCGGTGGATAAAGGACCGAGGGTGATTGACATCGACATCCTGCTGGCCGAAAAGACCGTGGTCCAGACCAGCAAGCTGGTGGTGCCCCATCCCAGGATGAGTTTCAGGAATTTCGTCATGGTTCCGCTGGCCGAAATTGCGCCTGATTTGGTGCATCCCCTGTTTCACCTGCCGGTTTCGGTACTGGCCGGTATGACCGGTGATCATTCCCGCGTTCGCAAGGTGGAAGAAGCCCATCAGGCCCAGGCCGTCTGAAAGACCGGCTCCTCCTGCCACCATCAAACCTTCGCCACACTCCAATCCGAACTTGATTATTTCAGGGAAATTTGGCCGGCGACATGAAATAAAATTGAGCGATTTAAATCATAATCTGAAAGACTAAGAGGTTTCGGGAAAAGATTTCCTGCTGGAACTTTTATTTTCGTAACAAATTATTTATTTCATAGACTTTTATTTCCTACAGACAGATAAACTCGGCCTAATATTTTCTGACCGGCCTTTCAGGCCATAGTTATCTTATTGTTCCGTAAAAAATTGAATTGAACAGCAGCTTGAAGGTGCCGCGCGACTGGGCCCGGAACTGGACCGGAAAGCCCAGGAGAATCAGCCGCCCCTTTTCCTGCGGTACCTCGACGATGGCCGCCTTCTGCTGGATGAGTTTCTCTCCATATATCCAGCCGCTGAGCAGCAGGTTGTCGCCCGCATATTTGGCCACAATTCTGGGAGAATTTTTCTGGTCGAACGAGGGGAAGACATCAAAGGCGCAGCTTTCGGCAAAGACCAGCGGCTGCAGGCCATCCATTCCGTAGGCCACGGGATGAGAACGGTCAAACTCGGCCAGGAGAATCGAGCCAGAGCAGTTGAATTCATCTCTTTTGGCTTTCTCCAGGATGTTCCTCACGGCCGGCTTGAATTCGCCGGTGGCCAGGTTGCAGGAAGTATTCAGGAAGACCAGGGTTCCGCCCTGCCTGACAAATTCTTTCAGGTTATTGACTCCCCGGGGCGTCAGTCCGCCGACGTAATCGGGTGGCATGTCGCCCTTGCGGTAACCGTTGAGCAGCAGTTCTGGCGCGTAATGGTCGGGGATGACTATGGTGTCGTACTGGGCGGCCAGGTTTCCGGCCCTGATGTCGGCATCGTGCAGGCTCTTGTAGGAAAATTCATGTTCATCCAGGACAAACCTGGTCCAGCCTTCATCTTCCACGGCCACCCAGGACTGGTAGACTCCAAGCCGGGGGGCCCGAACTTCGGCCGCCTCGGCCGTCGGCCGTGAAGCGCAGGCCTGAATTTTAAGGCCCAGCTCCCGGGCCAGTTTTTCCATAAAGTCACGGCCGACGGAACTGGCGATTATCGTTCCTTCCGGATAATTCTGCCCATCGTAGCTAAAGCTCTTTTTAGCCCAGGCAATTTTGCCCTTCTGTTTCAGGATGCGGTTCATGGCAGTGAAGGAAGCGTTCTGCCCGTGGTCTATCAGAAAAGCCGCGGTTCCCGAGCCTTCCACTTTCCCGGCCGGTGGGGTAACTTCAGGTAAACGGTTCATTTTAACCGTGACCGGGCTGCCGGCCGCCTGAACCTTGAGGTTGAACTGGTAGGAGAGAGTCCAGCCCATCATGTCATAGGCTTCAAGTGGCGAACCTTCAATTTTCTTGGACTGGACCAGTCCCTGCCACAGGTCCGGGTATTTTCTCAGGTCGGGGTAGCGCTGCTCTTCCAGCATGTTCTTGGCAAACAGGGCAAAGGGCTGGCTCATCGGAATGACCAGCGTCCCCTTCGGGTAGGCTATACCATCGCAGGAAAAATCTTCCTGGGCCTCGTAGACCTCTATCCCCAGGAGAATCATCCGGTTCATCAGCAGGGCTAAATTGCCCGGGTCGCCCTGGGCCCGGGGGATGATCCAGGCATAGGGAGGTTCTTTCTGAAACCTGGCCATGACCTCGCTGGCCATCTTGTACTTATTGAAAAGCAGTTCCTGGCGGTATTTGGCGGCCACTTCCAGGACGGCCTTGGAAGCGGTCAGGCAGTAATCGACCGCATCCCGCAGCCGCCACCAGCCGCCCTTCCAGGGGCTGGGATAGAAGGCCGACATGGTCAGGTCCTGGTATTCAGCCGGGAAATCCCTGACCGTGTAAAACCGCGGGGTGGCGTAGCGGTACAGGGCGGTTTCGGTCAGGATGGAAATGATGTTATGGGAATCGACCACCTGGGTTACGTAGCCGGGGTACCAGGTGTCGAAAAATATGCGGGAAATGGCTCCTTCCTTCCCCTCGTAATCAAAGGCTGCCCCCATGGCCGAGCCGATGAGGTTCTGCCAGCGGACTATCAGCGGGTGGACGTTGGGGTTGGTCGGTTCGGAGTTGGGGGGAATCCAGATGCGGGCCGGGAAGGGGGCTGTCTGGTGATGGTTATAAAGGATGACCGGGTACCACTCCTGGTTGACCAGCCTGGTGATATGCTGGGTTTCCTTCAGGTTGGCCAGGTAGGAATCGCGGTTGTTATCGTGTCCCGCATAATAATGATAGAGGTAGGGCAGGGGAGAGACTTCAAACGGCGTGCCCACGTTCCTGTGGTACCACTCGGCCAGCATGTTCATTCCGTCCGGGTTGGCAAACACCAGGAGACAGATGACTTCATCCAGGATTTTAATGGTCTTTTCATCGCGGGCCGAGACCAGGTCGTAGGCTAACTGCACCAGGTGCTGGGCCGGGGCACATTCGGAGGCATGCAAGCCACCGTCAATATAGACCACGGCCTTTCCCTCGCGGGATAGCCTGGCCGCTTCTTCCGGGCCCAGGCCCCGGGCCAGCGATATCCTTTTCATGATATCCCGGTATTTTTCCAGTTCGGCCAGATTACCGGGGGAGGAAATGACCGCATAATACATGGGCAATCCGAGCGTGGTCTTGCCCATTTCCTGTAACTTTATGCGGTCAGAGACCGAGGCCACCTTTTTCAGGTAATCAATGGCCTGGTCGTAGGTGATGAGGTGGTAATCGGCTCCGACCTTGAAACCCAGGATTTCTTCTGGTGCCGGGATTACCTGGGATTGAGCCGGTCCGGAACAGACCATCAAGATGATGGATAAGAAGGAGGCAATTGAAATAAGGCGGTATTTGAACATCATCTATCTCCTGAAAAATTTATTCAAAGGCATTGACCAGGTGTTCAATTGCGGGTGGCTGCCCATCCGAAAAAAGGATGCTGATGACATCAAAGCGGCAATCGATATTTTGAAGCTGGTTCAGGTAGAGATAACCCTCAGCCGCTCTGCGCAGGTGGGCTTTTTTGCGTTCGGTGATGGCTTCTTCCGGGCAGCCGAAATCGCCCGAGCTCCGGGTCTTGACTTCGATGAAGACCAGGTACTGGCCGTCGTGAGCTACCAGGTCAATTTCGGTGTGATGAAACTGGAAATGCCGGTCCAGGATGCGGAACCCCTTTTTCTCGAGGTACTCGGCGGCAATGTCCTCGCCCCAGCGACCGAAAGGGAGTGAACCTACTTTATCCTTTTCCACCTGACGCCTTCTTTGGTATCTTCCAGCACTATTCCCTGCTGGCGCAGCTCTTCCCGGATGGCGTCAGCCAGGGCAAAATTCTTTTCTTTCCTGGCCTTCTGGCGTAGCTCGATTTTTTCCAGGAGCTCCGGCGGCAGGGCTTCCTCTTTTCTCTCCGGCAGGATGGCCAGTACCCTGTCTATCTCCTCAACGGTCCGCAGGACTCTTACGGCATCCTCCTGCTTGAGCAGGTCGCGGGACAGCCTGGAGTTTATTTCCCTGATAAAGTCAAACAGCACGGCCAGGGCGGCCGAAATGTTGAGGTCATCGGCCAGGCTTTCCCTGAAATCAGTTAATACCTTTTCCGCCAGAACCTGGTTCTCCGGCTCAGAGCCCGGGGCAAAGGTGCGGTGTTCCAGTTCATAGACGAAATCCAGGACTCTCTGCCGCGAGGCCCGGGCCTGCTCCAGGCCGTCGAAGGTAAAGTTGAGCATCTTGCGGTAATGGGTGGAGAGCAGGAAGAAGCGCAGGTCAACCGGATTCAGCCCGCGGGCCAGCAGGTCGCGCAGGGTATAAAAATTTCCCTTGGACTTGGACATTTTTTCGCCGTCCACCACCAGGTGGTGGCAGTGCAGCCAGTAATTGACGAATTTCTGCCCGTAATAAGCTTCCGATTGGGCTATCTCGTTCTCGTGGTGGGGGAAAATATTATCTATGCCGCCACAGTGGATGTCGATACTGGGCCCGAGATAGCGGGTACTCATGGCCGAGCATTCTATGTGCCAGCCCGGTCGACCGGCACCCAGCTCGGTTTCCCAGAAGGGTTCACCCTCCTTGGCTTTCTTCCACAGGGCAAAGTCATGGACGCTCTCTTTTTCGTACTCGTCGCTATCGACCCGGGCTCCGGCCTTGAGCTCGGCCAGGTCGATTTTGGCCAGGCGACCGTAGGCCGGGAATTTCTGGATGCTGAAGTATACGGAACCTTCCTTGTAATAAGCATAACCCTTGTCCAGCAATCCCCTGACCATCCTGACCATGTCGGGGATATGTTCGGTGGCCCGGGGGTAGATATCGGCCGGCATGATCCTGAGGGTCTTGAGGTCTTCGAAGAAGGCCTCGATGTACCTGGATGTGTACTCCTGGAGGGAAAGGCCCTGGCGCGCGGCTCCCTTGATGGTCTTGTCATCGACATCGGTTATGTTCATGACGTGGATGACCTTGAAACCGGCCAGCAGAAGGAATCTCTTCAGCAGGTCTTCAAAAATGTAGGCCCGGTAATTGCCGATATGGGGATAGTCGTAGACGGTGGGACCGCAGGTATAGAGGCGGACTTCGCCTTCCTTGATTGGCCTGAATTCCTCCAGGGAGCCGGAAAGTGTATTGAAGAAGCGAATCATCCTGTCTATTATGTCCAAACCATAGCGGGGCGTCAATAGGCAGAGAACAGGGGCTGATCGGTCTTACATATAGACGGTTTGGTTTGACCTTGTTTCTCAAAATATGACATAATAACAATCTAATAATACCTACAAAGGACTCATAATGAAGATTAATATCGGCATCAGACGCGAAGACATCAGCCGCTGGGAGAGGCGGGTTCCGCTGATCCCCTCACACCTTAGGGAACTTCAGGAGAAGCACCCTTTTCAATTCTACGTCCAACCCTCGGACATCAGGGTTTTCCCAGACAGCGAATACCGGGCAGCCGGGGCCGTGGTCCAGGAAGACCTCTGTCCCAGCCGGGTGGTCCTGGCCATTAAGGAAATTCCCCTCCAATTATTCGAGCGGGGGAAGGTTTACGTTTTTTTCTCCCATACCATTAAGGGCCAGGCTCATAACATGCCCATGCTCCGGAAGATAATGGAACTGGGCTGCACCCTGATTGATTACGAGAAGATGACCGATGACCAGGGCCGCCGGGTCCTGTTCTTCGGGAATTATGCCGGCCATGCCGGGATGGTTGACTCCCTGTGGGCCTATGGCCAGAGAATGAAGCTTCTGGGACTGAAGACCCCCTTCGAGAGGATAAAGCAGGCTGTGCACTATGCCAGCCTGACTGAGGTTAAGGAAGAGGTCAGGGCTGTTGGCCAGGAAATTGTGGACAGGGGCCTGCCGGCCGAAATCAGCCCCTTTATCTGCGGCTTTTTCGGTTATGGCCACGTCTCCCAGGGTGCCCAGGAAGTTTATGACCTGCTGCCGGCGGTGGAAATCAGGCCCTCCGAACTGGCCGAAACGGTGGAGAAGGGCTATTTCTCGCCCCACCGGGTTTATAAGGTTGTCTTTAAGGAAGAGGATATGGTCAGGCCGAAGGGAGCGCAGCCTTTTGACCTTCAGGATTATTACCAGAACCCCGATAAATATTACCCGGTTTCCGAAGAATATCTGCCCTACCTTAATATCCTTATAAATGGCATTTTCTGGACTCCAAAGTATCCCCGCTTTGTGACCAGGAAATTCCTGCAGAAATTATATGGGACCAAAGACCAGCCCAGGTTACAGGTCATAGGGGATATTACCTGTGATATTAACGGTTCCATCGAATGCACCGTCCGGGCCACGGATTCTGAAAAGCCGGTTTATGTTTATGACCCGGCCACGGGAGAATCCAGGGACGGGTTCGAGGGCGCGGGTCCGGTGGTCCTGGCCGTTTATAATCTGCCGGCGGAGCTTCCGATCGAGTCTTCCACCTATTTCAGCCAGGGGTTGAAAAAATACGTTCCGGACCTGGCCATGGCCGATTATAACCGTCCTTTTGACCGGCTGGAGCTCGACCGTGTCCTGAAAAAAGCCATTATTGTTTATAACGGCGAGCTCACCCCGGATTTCCGTTATCTGGAAAACTACCTGAAATAGAAAATATTTCAGCCAGAAAAGCGAGGTACAAGATGAAAAAGGTTTGCCTTCTGGGTGCCGGACTGGTAGCCGGCCCGTTGATTGAATACCTTCTCGGTTATGATGACATAGAACTGGTGGTGGCCGACCTTGACCTGGAGCGGGCCCGGAACCTGGTTAAGGGCCATCCCCGCGGCCGGGTCTTGCAGCTCGACCTTCAGGATCGCCAGGCCCTGACCCGCCTGCTGGCCGGGGGGCAGGTGGTGGTCAGCATGGTTCCCTATACTTTTCATCCTTACGTGGCTGAAATCTGCCTGGAACTTAATAAACACCTGGTAACGGCTTCTTATGTCAGCCCGGCCATGAAGGCCCTTGACGCCAGGGCCAGGGAAAAGGGCCTGATATTTCTAAACGAGCTCGGCCTCGACCCGGGGATTGACCACATGGAAGCCATGAGGTTAATTGACGAGGCTCATCAGGCCGGCGGCCGGGTGCTGAGCTTCATTTCTTACTGCGGCGGGTTACCGGCACCCGAAGCCAGGGATAATCCTTTTGGCTATAAATTCTCCTGGAGTCCGCGCGGAGTCCTTCTGGCCGGTCGGAATGAGGCCCGGTACCTTCTGGATGGGAAGGAAGTGGTGGTGCCGGCCGAAGAGCTTTTTAACCATTACAGAATGATCGATATACCGGGGCTGGGCATTTTTGAGGGTTACCCCAACCGGAATTCTGTTTCTTATACCGAGACCTATGGCATTCCAGAAGCCAGAACCATGCTCAGGGGAACCCTGCGTTATCCAGGCTGGTGTCTCAAGTTAAAAAAGATAGGGGAGCTGGGTCTGCTGGATATAACCGAGAGGGAGTGGCAGTCTGAGACCTATGCCGGATTCATGAGGGAATATCTGGGCCTGGGAGAATCGGCCGACCTCAAACAGGCACTGGCTGCCAGACTCAAAGTGGAAGCCGACTCTGAAGTCATCAAGAGCCTGGACTGGCTCGGACTTTTGAGCGACCATCCACTTCCTTCCAGGAAGATTTCTCCGCTCGACCTGCTGGTCGCCCTGATGGTAGATAAGTTGAAATACCGGGAAGGCGAACGTGACCTGACCGTTCTGCAGCATGAAATCGTGGTTGAATATCCGGGGAAGGGGCGGGAGAAGATTACCTCCACCCTCATTGATTTTGGTCAACCCCATGGTCATACTTCCATGTCCAGGACGGTTGGTCTGCCGGTAGCCCTTGGTGTAAAATTAATACTGGAAGGAAGGATCCACAGGAGCGGGGTCCTGACACCCACGGTGGCCGAAATATATCAACCGATTCTTGATGAGCTCCAGTCGCTGGGTCTGGCCTTCAAGGAAGAAAAAAAGTACATCTGAGCCTCAGCTCAGAAAGGAGGGCCAAGATGAAAAGACCGCCTTACGTGGCCGGTTATTTCTACCCGGATGACCCGGACCTCTTGAGAAGCATGATTCAGTCTTTTACCAGGGAAGAGGCGGAGAAAATAAGGGCAGTTGGAGTGGTGGCCCCGCATGCCGGTTACGAATACTCAGGCCCGGTGGCGGGCAGGGTGTATTCGACGGTGGAAATACCGGAAACCGTTGTCATCATGTCTCCGGCCCATCACCGCATAAGTTCTTTGTTTGCCCTGTACGACCGCGGGAGCTGGCTGACGCCTCTGGGCGAAGTGAAAATTGAAGCCCGCCTGGCCGACCTATTGGCCCAGGAAACAGACCTCATCAGCCGCGACCCGGAAGCTCACCGGAAAGAACACTCCATTGAAGTCCAGATTCCATTCCTGCAGTACTTCAGGCCGGATGTTGCCATCGTGCCCATCATGGTCTCTTACCAGGCTGGTCTGCCTGAACTCAGCCAGCTCGGGCAGGCCCTGGCTGCAGCTGTCAGGAAATTTGAGCAGCCGGTATTGCTGGTGGCCTCCACCGATATGAGCCATTATGTCAGCAAGAAAGTAGCCGAAGAGCTTGACTTCAAGGCCATAGAATTCATCAAGAAGCTTGACCCGGAAGGGCTGGTCCGGGTGGTAACCTCCTTTGGAATATCCATGTGCGGTTTCCAGCCGACCGCGGCCATGCTGGCCGCAGCCCGGTCCCTCGGGGCCAGGGAAGGCCGCCTGATCAGTTACCAGACCTCGGGAGAAAGGACCGGGGATTACCGGGAAGTGGTGGGCTACGCCGGCCTGGCCATAATATAATTTAGCAGTCCCTAAAGAAGATTGACAACTTCTGCCTTTTGAGGTAAATAAAATAAAAACGGGAAAAATGTCTTACTCAAGATTAGAAAACAAGGAAAAAATTATATTAAATCTTACAGTGGCTTCCTACCTTGAAACGGGGAAACCGGTCAGTTCCGGTCTTCTGGCCCAAAAGTTAAATTTCAGGATATCGCCGGCCACCATCAGGAATGCCATGGCCAGCCTGGAACAACAGGGCTATCTATATCAGCCCCATACCTCGGCCGGCAGGTTACCGACTGATGAAGGCATAAGGTTTTACGTCAACACTCTTCTGACCGAGACTCTCCGGGCCACACCCGATGAACTCAGGATTTACCCGGAAGAATTGAACGTAGGCTCGGGCGAACTGGACAGCCTACTGCTACAGGTAAGCCAGATCCTGGCCAGCAGCTCAGATAACCTGGCCTTTGTCATCTCTCCCCATATCTCGCGGGTGGCCTTCGACCAGGTGAGGTTTGTTAAACTCAAAGATAACCGGGTGATGATTGTGCTGCTCTCAACCTTCAACCTGGTCCAGACCGAGATATTCGAGACCCAGACCCTGTTCACCCAGGCCGAACTGGACCGGGCGGCCCAGTACCTCAACCAGAATTTCCGCGGCAAGAGCCTGTCCCACGTCCGTGATTACCTGTTCCGGGAGTTACCCCGGCTAAAGATGAGATACGAGGACCTGGTGGAAAAGCTCATCGCCCTGTTGCGAAGCTCTCCCGCTCTGGAAAAAGAGGAGGGAAAGATCTTTCTCCAGGGAACGGCCCGGCTGCTGGACAAGGCCGAGCTGTTCGATTTTAACAAGCTCAAGTCCCTCTTCCAGAATTTCGAGGAGAAGGCCAACCTGGCCCGTCTGCTGTCGGACCTGATCAGCCTGGAAAGAGTCAAAGTCATCATAGGCTCGGAGTTGCGACTTCCGGAGATTGCCGACTGTTCCCTGATTCTGTCGCATTACGGCTACCGCAACCAGGTCCTGGGCTCGCTGGGTATCATCGGTCCCAAGAGGCTGCCTTACGACAGGATAATTCCCCTGGTAGATAACGTGGCCAGGAGGCTGACCAGGACCATCACCATACTGGAAAAAGGAGTGGAGCTATGAGCGGCAAAAAAACGGAAAGCAGCCAGCCAGTCGACCAGAACAAGAAAGAAAGGTCGGATGAAAAAACAGAATTGAAAGTCAAGAACGGAGCTCCGACTGACGGGGCCGGTTTTAAGGTCAGCGAGCAGGAGGAGATAGAGTACCTGCAGGAAGAAAGGGAAGGGCAGGAAGCGCTATGCGCTACCGACCGGGAGCCCGGGGAAGACCAGCCAGAGCTTAAAGAAACCATAAATAAACTTCAGGCCGAGCTGGAAAGAAAGGACCGGGAGATAAGCGAGCTGAAGAAAGCCGTGGAGGAGTTAAAGGATAAGTTTCTGCGCTCGGTGGCTGAACTTGACAACATCAGAAAAAGAACTGAAAGAGAAAAAGAAGAGTTCTTTCAGTATGCCCTGAGCGACCTGCTGCGGGACATCCTGCCGATACTCGACAACTTTGAACGGGCCCTTAAGACTTCAGAAGAAGAAGTTGACGGCAAGACTTTCCGGGAAGGGGTGGAACTGATTTACCGGATGCTGCTCAACCTGGTAAAAAAGCACGGGGTCAGGCCGATCGAGCTCGAAGACAACAAGTTCGACCCCAGCCTGCACCATGCCCTGGTTTCTGAAGAATCGGCCGAGGTCAGCGAGCCGGAAATAAAAGAAGAATTACAGAAAGGCTACCTGCTTCACAATAGACTTCTGCGGCCGACTATGGTAAAAGTTATCATTCCAAAGAAGAACTGAGCATGGCCGAAGTAATCGGGATAGACCTGGGAACCACCTATTCCTGCGTGGCTTATCTCAACGGGCAGCAGCCCGCGGTCATTCCCAACCTGGAAGGCAGCAACACCACCCCGTCGGTGGTTTCCTTTACTGACTCCGGACAGCCCCTGGTCGGGTTGCCGGCCCTGCGCCAGGCAGTGACCAATCCCGAGAACACGGTCTACTCGGTCAAGAGGTTGATCGGGAAGAAGTACGATTCGCCCGAGATGGCCCAGCTCCGCGACAAGTTTCCTTTCAAGATGATTGAAGCTCCGAACGGCGATATCCTGATTGAAGCCGGGGCCAGGGTTTACACTCCCCAGGAAATCTCGGCCCTAGTACTCGGCTACCTGAAAAAGTGTGCCGAGAACTACCTCGGGACCGAAGTCGAAGAGGCGGTCATCACCGTGCCGGCCTATTTTAACGACCACCAGCGCCAGGCCACCAAGGATGCCGCGGCCATCTGTGGTCTCAGGGTGCTGCGCATCATAAACGAGCCAACGGCGGCCAGCCTGGCCTACGGTTTCAACACCAGGAAAAACGGGAAGCTGGCGGTTTATGACCTGGGCGGGGGTACCTTCGACATCACCGTCCTGGAAATTCAGGACGGCATCTTCCATGTGCTAGCCACTAGCGGCGATACCTTCCTGGGAGGAGATGACTTTGACAACAGGCTGATTGCCTGGCTTCTGGACGAGTTCCGGAAGGAACACGGGATTGACCTCAGCCAGGATCGGTTTGCCCTGCAGAGAATAAAAGAAGCCGCGGAAAAGGCCAAGAGGGAGCTGTCCTTCACCCCCGAAACTGAAATCAACCTTCCCTTTATCTGCAACACCGACCGCGGTTCGCTCCACATCCAGAAGAAAATCAACCGCAGCTTTTTTGAAAACCTGACCGTGGACCTGGTGGAACGGACCCTGGTCATCTGCGAGCAGGCCCTGAAGGATGCCGGCCTGGATATTTCCAGGATTGATGAGGTCATCCTGGTTGGCGGCCAGACCAGGATGCCGCTGGTCAGGCAGATGGTGGCCGATTACTTCAAAAGACAGCCGGCTGCCCGCATCAATCCCGATGAAATTGTGGCCATGGGAGCAGCCCTCCAGGCCAGCATAATAAAAGGGCAGGGACGGGAGCTGGTCCTGTTGCTGGATGTCACCCCCTTTTCCCTGGGCATTGAAACAGAAAACGGGATGTACCAGAAGATCATCGAAAGAAATACCACCATCCCGGCCCGCAAGACCATGGCCTTTACCACCGTGGAAAATAACCAGCGGCGGGTCAGGATTCATGTGCTGCAGGGGGAAAGCCCGTTGGCGGCCGATAACAAGTCCCTGGCCACCTTTGACCTGGTGGGTATTGACCCGGCCCCGGCCGGCGTTCCCCAGATAGACGTAACCTTCGAAATCGATGCCGACGGCATTCTGAGGGTTTCGGCCCGAGATACTGCGACCGGACGCGAACAGAAAATCGAAGTCAAACCGGCAGCCGGCCTGCTGCCGGAAGAATTGCAGGAGATCATCGAGCGGAGGCAGAAGGAGGTGAAGAGCGGGAATGAAGAAGGATTATTATGAAGTCCTCGGAGTATCAAAGCAGGCCTCGGCCGAAGAAATAAAAAAAGCCTATCGCCAGGCGGCCTTAAAGTACCATCCCGACCGCAACCCCGGCAACAAGGAAGCCGAGGAAAAATTCAAGGAAGCGGCCGAAGCCTACAGCGTCCTGATCGACCCGGAAAAGCGGGCCATCTATGACCGCTACGGTCACCAGGGGTTGCAGGGCCAGGGCTATGAGGGCTTCCGTGGTTTTGATTCTTCCATCTTCCAGGACTTCGAAGATATCCTCGGCAACTTTTTTGGTTTCAGCTTTTCGGAGTTTTTCGGCGGCGAACCTGGGCGCCGGCCCCGGGCCCAGCGCGGCCGGGACCTGGCCCTGGAGTTGCAGGTCAGCCTGGAGGAAGTGGCTTCCGGCACAGAAAAAGAATTGAAAATAACCCGGCATGAGCTCTGCCCGGTATGTAGCGGAAGCCGGTTAAGACCGGGAACAAAAAAATCCGTCTGCCCCGCCTGCCAGGGTAGGGGGCAACTGCGCTACCAGCAGGGTTTTTTCACCATCACCAGGACCTGTTCTCACTGCGACGGGCTGGGTGAAATAATCGCCACTCCCTGCGGCGAATGCCAGGGGACGGGCCGGGTGAAGCAGAAGAAACAGCTCAAGGTGAAGATACCGGCCGGAGTTGATGACGGGACCAGGCTGAGAATCTCCGGAGAAGGTGAAGCCGGGGACCAGGGCCTGCCCCGCGGCGACCTGTATGTCATCATCAGGGTCAGAAAGCATCCGTTCTTTGAAAGAAGGGGGCGGGACCTGTACTGCCAGGTGGACCTGAGTTTTTCCCAGGCGGCCCTGGGGGCCAGGGTGGCCATTCCCCTGCTCAACGGCGGCCAGGAAACGTTGAAGGTCCCGGCCGGAGTGCAGTCGGGCGAGGTCTTCAAGCTACGCGGGGCCGGGTTGAAAGAACTGGGTGGCCACCGCAGCGGTGACCTTTACGTCCAGGTGATGGTGAAAACACCGGACAGACTTGACCGGGAGCAGAAAGCCCTGTTCAGCAGGCTGGCCGAACTGCGGGGAGAGAAACTGGACGAAGTGGACCGTTCGGTTCTGGAAAAGTACCAGAAACTGGTCGGAAGCGAGGACCGTGACCAGTAACCAGTTTTTCATCAGAGACTGGCCGGGGGATGTGGCCCGGTTCTGCCTGGAAGGCCAGGAGCATCACCACCTGTCCCGGGTGGCCAGGGTAAAACCGGGAAATCTGGTCTGGTTGACCGATGGGCGGGGTCGAAGGCTTCTGGCCGAAGTGGAATCCATAGAAGAAGGGAGAACCTGGCTACGACCACTGAAGACGGTAGAGGAGGCGATCAAAACCCGGGTCATCCTGGGACTGGGGCTGACCAGGCCGGCAGTCTTTGAGTTCATAGTCCAGAAAGCCACCGAGCTGGGAGTTTCGGAAATTCAGCCTTTGTTGACCCGAAGGTCGCAACCGCTGCCACCCGACCGGCTGGAGAAAAAGATTCAGCGCTGGGAGAAGATTGCCAGGGAAGCCCTCAAGCAATGCAAGGGCGGCAGCCTGCCGCGCCTCGGGCTGCCGCTCAAACTGGAACAGGCTGCCTCTCGAGAAGTGAACGGTTCGAAATTTTACCTGTCCGAGGACAGTCCACGGTATTTTCGTGATATACTTATGACGGATCGGGTCGAGGAGGTATATCTTCTGGCCGGACCGGAAGGCGGCTGGGCTGAAGAAGAAGTGGAACTGATGGATAGGTCTGGATTTCAGGGACTGTCGCTGGGCAGCCGGATTCTGAAGACTGAAACGGCTGTTATTTCAGCCCTTAGCCTGATTTCTCATTTCTGGAACTGGTGACATGTTTCTTCAGGGACAGAAGGTAGGCAAGTACGAGATTCTCAGGTCGCTGGGCAGCGGCGGCTTTGGCTCGGTTTACCTGGCCAGGGACACCTGGCTGGATATCAAGGTGGCCATCAAGGTACCGCACAAGCAGTCGCAGGAACTCTACAAGCTGCTCAAGGAGCCACGGCTGCAGGCCGCCCTCAACCATCCCAACATCGTCCGGGTGCTGGCCGCCGAAAAAGAAAAAGATGTCTTCTTCATGGTCATGGAATACGTCAGGGGAAAATCCCTGGAGAAGATCCTGGAAAAGGAAAAAATACTGGAGGCCGAGCGGGCCGTGGACATTATCAAGCAGATTGCCTACGGCGTGGACCATGCCCACAAAAATAAGATTATCCACCGCGACCTGAGGCCTTCCAACATTCTCATCTCGGAGGAGGGTACGGTCAAAATCACCGACTTCGGGACCTCGGCCTGGCTTAATTCCACCCAGTACGCCTCGACCAGGATAGGCTCGCCTCCCTACATGGCGCCGGAACAGTTCCTGGGTAAAGCTTCCTACAGCTCGGACATCTATTCCATAGGCTGCATCTTCTACGAAATGATCGTCGGCCGGCCGCCGATTTTCGACCCCGACCCCTTCAAGATCCTGGAGAAGGCCCAGCAGGGAAAGATCACTCCGCCCAGGCTAAAAAACATGAAGGTGCCCAAGGAGGTCGACCTCCTGATCATGCGCTGCCTGGCACCAAAAGTTGAAGATCGGGTGCAGAGCGCTTCGGAAATAATAAGAGAACTCTCCCGTATTAAAGGCAAGGAAGAAAAGACGACCGAGCTGGATGACATCTTTGCCAGGATCAAGGCCCGGGAACAGAGACGGTCTGACCTGTGCTGGAACTGCCGCCGCCCGCTGCCCTTAAAGACCAGGGTCTGCCCCTACTGCGGGGAAAATGTCTGAGGCCGGGGCCCAAAAAAACCGGGGCTTCTTAAAATTGACATTAACCGGCAGTTGTTTTACTATAAAACCAATTTGAGTTTTAGGCCGGGCAGGGAGACGCCAGGAAAGATGAGCTGTTCGGAAAGAATAATCCCCGGAGATGAAAAAAATATTTTTCTGCCGGAGAGAATTTCCGGCGGTCTAATTATATTCATAGGTATCGAAAACCAGGGAGGGTTTGATGATTATCGATGATCTCTTAAAAATTGCCATCGAAAGGGATGCTTCGGACCTTCATCTTAAAGCCGGTAATCACCCCATGATCAGGGTCCATGGAACCTTGATTCCGCTGGTTGGCTTTCCCCGGTTGACGGGAGAGGATACGACCGACCTGGCCAACCAGATAATGAGCGATTACCAGCGCAAAAAACTAAAGGAAGACTTTGACGTGGACCTGGCCTACAGCCTGTCGGGTTTTGGCCGGTTCAGGGGCAACATATACTACCAGCGGGGCACCCTGGCCATTTCCCTTAGAATTATACCCCTGGAAGTGAAGACAATCAGGGAACTGTTGCTGCCCGAGGTTCTGGAAAAAATTGCCTTTTATCCCCGCGGGCTGGTCCTGGTGACCGGAACCACCGGAAGCGGTAAGACCACCACCCTGGCCGCCATGATTGATTACATCAATACCTATCGCCGGGAAAACATCATCACCGTCGAAGACCCCATCGAATACCTGCACAAGGATAAGAAGAGCACCATCAGCCAGAGGGAAGTGGGCATGGACGTCCTGAGCTTTTCCCGGGGGCTGAGAGCCTGCCTTCGTGAAGACCCCGACGTCATCCTGGTGGGCGAAATGAGAGACCTGGAAACCATCGAGACCGCCCTGCTGGCGGCCGAAACCGGTCACCTGGTTCTGAGCACCCTGCATACCCTGGATGCCCCGGAAACCATCAACCGTATCATCGCCACCTTCCCGCCGCATCACCAGAGGCAGGTCAGGCTGCAGCTGGCCAGCGTGCTCAAGGCGGTCATCTCCATGCGCCTGGTGCCCAGGATGGACGAACAGGGCCGGGTGCCGGCGGTGGAGGTCATGATTTCCACTCCCTTCATCCAGGAGTGCATTGCCGACCGCGACAAGACCGGCCTCATCCGCGATGCCATTGCCACCGGTGTTTCCCAGTATGGAATGCAGACTTTTGACCAGTCAATATATCAGCTATACAGAGATGGATACATTTCTTTCGAGCAGGGCATCAAGTACTCTTCCAATCCTGATGCCTTCAAGCTGAGGGTTATGGGGGTCCAGTCTACCCTGGACATCGCGCTCGAACAGATGGAAAAAGAAATGGTCAAGGTGGAGAGAGTCGAAGGAGGGCACGAAGAGGAAAGTTAGAGGATGATGAAAGCAAATGAGATCAGGACTGCCTTTCTGGAATTCTTCGAGAAGAAAGGTCACCGGGTAGTTCCGAGTTCACCCCTTATTCCCAAAGACGACCCCACCCTGCTGTTCACCAATGCCGGGATGAACCAGTTCAAGAACATCTTTCTTGGACTGGAAAAGCGCAGTTACAGCCGGGCGGCCACCGTCCAGAAGTGCCTGCGGGTGAGCGGCAAGCACAACGACCTGGAACAGGTGGGTCGGACTCCCAAGCATCATACGTTCTTCGAAATGCTGGGAAATTTTTCCTTCGGCGATTATTTCAAGAGGGAAGCCATTGCCTTTGCCTGGGAACTGGTGACCGAGGTTTATCGCCTGCCGGCCGAGAGACTTTACATAACTGTTTATCAGGATGACGACGAGGCCTTTCGCCTCTGGAACCGGGAAATTGGCATTCCGGCCGAGAAGATTTTTCGCTTCGGCAAGGAAGACAATTTCTGGGCCATGGGTGAGACCGGGCCCTGCGGTCCCTGTTCCGAGATACATTATGACCTGGGGGAAGACATCGACTCCGGTCTACCCCGGGACCTCATCGCCAGCGGCAGCTACCGGTTCGTCGAACTCTGGAACTTGGTTTTCATGGAATTTTTTCAGGACGAGCGGGGTCAGATGCACCCCCTGCCCAGGCCGTCCATCGACACGGGCATGGGACTGGAAAGGATGGCGGCCGTCCTTCAGGGCCGGAGAAGCAATTTCGAAACGGACCTGTTTTCCCCTCTGATCCAGGCTATAGTCCAGGAAACCGGCCAGGAATATCCGACCGGCGGTGAAACCGATGTCTGGGTAAGAATCATTGCCGACCACATCAGGGCCATAACCTTTCTGATAGGCGACGGAGTGACCCCGGCCAACGAGGGCCGCGGCTATGTCCTGCGGCGGCTGATCCGCCGGGCTTTCCGACGGGGCAACCTGCTGGGCCTGGATAAACCTTTTCTTTACCGGCTGGCCGGCACGGTGGTGGATATCATGAAGGAGGCCTATCCGGAGCTCATGTCCAACCTGCCTTATATCAGCCGGGTCTGCCTGGCCGAAGAGGAACGGTTTATCTATACCCTGAACTCGGGGCTGCGCTATTTTGAGCAATATGCCGAAGAGACCCTGGCCTCCGGAGGCCGGGTCATTCCCGGCGACAGGGTTTTCAAACTCTATGACACCTTTGGCTTTCCGCTCGACCTCTGCCAGGAACTGGCCAGGGAAAAGAACCTGGAAGTGGATGAAGCCGGTTTTCAGAAAGAGCTCGAAATTCAGAAGGACAGGGCCCGGCAATCCTGGGAGGGCGAGGCCAGGTTCAGGGAAAAATCCGTCTACCAGAATTACCAGCATCTGAAAATAGAGCCCGTTTTCTACGACCGGGTGGAAGTGGCCGAGACCGAAGTCCTGGCCATTATCAAGAACGGACTGGCGGTCGACTCACTGAAAGAGGGCGAGAGCGGGGAGGTCATCCTTTCGGTAACCCCATTCTATGCTGAGGCCGGCGGCCAGGTGGGTGATTCGGGCATCCTCAAGAGCTCTCATTTTTCAGGGGTGGTGGAGAATACGTTTGCTCCCATTCCCGGCCTGATTGTTCACCTGGTTAAGGTGCTGGCCGGCCAGCTTAAGACCGGGCAGGTGGTGGAAGCGGTGGTGGATGCCACCCGGCGAAAGGCCATCAGCCGCAACCATACGGCCACCCATCTTCTCCATGCCGCTCTGAGGCAGATCCTGGGAGACCACGTCAGGCAATCGGGTTCACTGGTCAGCCACCAGAGGTTCCGATTTGACTTCACGCATTTTGCCGCCCTTAGCGAAGAAGAGATAGAAAAGGTAGAGCGGCTGGTCAACGAAAAGATACGGGAAAACCTGCCAGTAATGGTGAAGGTTACCACCCTTGAGGAGGGCCTGGCCGAAGGGGCCATGGCCATCTTTGAAGAAAAATACGGGGAAAAGGTCAGGCTGGTCACTGTGGGGGATTTCAGCAAGGAACTCTGCGGTGGCATCCATGTTCGGCAGAGCGGGGAGATAGGCTTTTTCAAGATCATCTCTGAATCCAGCGTGGCCGCCGGGCTGCGCCGGATAGAAGCGGTGACCGGAGAGGAAGCCTTTAACTACGTCGAAGCCCTGGAAAAACAATTGCGGCAGCTGGAAAGGTTATTGAAGGTCAGCCGGAAAGAACTGCTGGCCAGGGCTGAAAAAATACTGGATACCCTGGAAGAAAGAGAAGAAGAAATAAAAAAACTCAAGCAGAAACTGGTGCAGCAGGCCGGGCAGTCTCCGGAAATGGCGGTCAGGGAGGTCAAGGGAATCAAGCTGGTAACCCAGAAATTCGAGGGAATAGACATAGAAGCCCTGAGGCAATATGCCGATAGCCTCAAACAGAAAATCGGCTCCGGGGTGGTTGTTCTGACCTCGGCCGTCGACGGCCGGGTTTTCCTGGTGGTGGCCGTAACCGCCGACCTGACCCCCAAAGTCCAGGCCAATAAGCTGATTAAAGATATTGCCGGCATTATAGGGGGCGGTGGGGGAGGACGGCCCGATTTTGCCCAGGCCGGCGGGACCAGACCCGAAAACATAGACCGGGCCCTGGAAAAAAGCGTTGACCTGCTGGAAAAGGTGCTTTAAAATCACCCTGAAAGGGGATTGTCAGGGCCGGCCAAAATTCTTAAGATATGGTTAGCATGGGAAGAAGGACTGCGAACCTGTTGCTGGTGTTCCTGGCCTGTTCGGTCTGCCTGCTGGCTTCAGGGCAGGATGAACTGAAGGCCAGGTACGACCCCATCATTCAGAAACTGGCGGCCAGGCACGGAGTTCCCGCCGACCTGGTCCATGCCGTGATCAAGGCCGAATCCAATTATGACCAGTTCGCCGTTTCGCCCAAGGGGGCCCTGGGCCTGATGCAGCTGATGCCGGAAACGGCCATGAAATACGGGGTCCTGAATGTCCTGGACCCGGAACAGAACATAGAAGGCGGGATCAAGTACTTAAAGGACCTTATCAAGCAATACAAGGGTGACCGGAACCTGGTTCTTTCTGCCTACAACGCCGGGCAGGGGGCCGTGGAAAAACACAACGGTGTTCCGCCCTATCCCGAAACCAGGACTTACCTGAAGAGGGTCGAGTACACGAATCGCTATATAAAGACCAAAACTATCATTTACCGTTTTTACGATGAGAACGGCCGGCTGTGCGTGACCAATAATCCTTATTACCTGCCCAGAAAATAGTCCTGCCAGAACTTCAGCTTTTTTTGAGGAATCCCTTGACCTGGAGGCTGCCTGGCATTATTTCAAAAGAAGCCGGCAGGCTGCCCACCTGTTCACCGTCCAGCTCGATCAGCACCGGTTCCGGACGTAGCGGGGTGACCATGACTTTCTGGCCACGCCACATGGATACCTTATGGTAATTGAGGTGGCTGCCGTTGATCAATTTCCAGCCGTGCAGGCAGAATTCCAGGAAACTCAGGCTCTTGACCAGGATGATGTCGAACAGGCTGTCATCCAGGCGGGCCCGCGGGGCGACTCTCATTCCCTTGCCAAAAATCTGGCCGTTGGCAATGGCTCCGATCAGGTACCGGCCGGAGGTCCCTTCCCGGTCGTCAATGGAAATTCTCACCTCGTGTCCCTTGAACGAAAGCATGGACTCTATCAGGCAGCGGACATAGGAAGAGGCCTTTCTCTTCAGCCTTTCCTCGTTTACTCTTCTGACCACCTCGCCACCCAGGCCAAAATCAGCGATGTTAAGGAAATAACGGCTATCCAATTGACCTTCAGGACCGGTGAAACTGACCCGGCCCACGTCGATCGGTTGGTCCGGCGCTTCCGAAATAAACTTGACCGCGTTTTTAAGGTTTCTCGGGATATTCAGGCTGCGGGTCAGGTCGCAGCCGGTGCCCGAGGGAACAATACCCAGGCTGGCCTCCGGGTTGATGGCTTTCTGGTTGTCAAAAAAACCGTTGGCAATTTCATTGACCGTGCCGTCCCCGCCCACCCCGATCAGCAGTTCGGTTCCTTCCTTCAGGGCTTCCCGGGCCAGCTCGGTGGCCTGGAAGGGCTTTTCGGTGAAATCATACTTGAATTCCTTGAAAAAGCTCTTCAGGCTTTCCTTGATCTCCAGCCAGCGCTGCCTGGTGCGGCCCTGGTTAGAGGCCGGGTTGACTATCACCCGGGTTTTGAGGAGTTTGCGTTTCATTTTTAGCACCCTTGGAAGGTTTGAAGAGGGAGAAGCCGATCAGCCCGCCCAGCGCCCCCAGAAGGGCGAAGATAATTGAGGTTAGAAGCAGGCTCAGAAAAAAGGTAAAGGGGTTCCAGCCCTGCTGGCCGATTTCAGTCCATTTTTCCCAGCCCGGCGGCATCTCGTCAGCAAACCTGGCCAGGCTTTCTAAGAATCTCTTGTTCCAGTTAAGGAAGTAGCCGGCAAGAGGAATTCTTATGATGAGGCTGATGACGGCACCAAACACTCCGGACAGGGCTCCGGTTAACAGTCCGTCGCCTACCTGGTAAGAGGTTGATTGCTTGGAGGCCCTGTCGGATAAAAGGTAGGTGGCCAGCACTCCGCCGGCCAGGACCCAGAGGCAACAGAGACAGTGAAAAAAGGGAATGGATGAGAGTATACCGGCCAGGGCCCCACCGACCAGGGCTGGCATGACCAGGTCGTTTTCTTTTATGGCCATTTTTCTTTACTCTGCCTAAAGGCTATTAATTTTACGATTAAACTTTATTGAATGCAACTTGCAGACAATTATCCTGGTAAGGATCAGTTTGAGAACGGTCCCCCAGGTTCTCGAGAAAACCTGCGATGAAAAGAGCTTTCTCTGAACGATAAATTAGATAGATTCGTGCAGAGAAGGTAGCAAGAAAAATGGCTGACAGAGATAATATTTATGTTCTAGATAATAAAGGAGTTAGCTCTTAAACCAATGTCTTAGTGGTATTCTGATCATTAGATCGGCCTGGGGATTTCTTTGAAGGATGAAAGAGTTTACTGGTCTGTTTCTGATTTCCTGGTTCGTTTTAGCTCGGCCAGGGCCCTGAACCAGAAAACGGGGAGAAAGGCAGCCCACAAAGCTCCGCTGGCCAGCCTGAGGCCCAGCGGTGTCCACCACAACCCGAGAAGACCTCCGGTGGCGTCCAAAATCATCGGCCCGGCGGCGACTAAAATAAGGGAAGGCCTGGATTCCAGGCGGTGGACAAGCCGGCGCGGCCACAGTGGATATGACAGCGCGCTTATGAAAAAGCCGGCATAAAAACCCAGGCAGCGGCTGCAGACGGCCAGGGGCCGGCCGAGCCAGAAAAAACAACGCTCGGCCTTCTGGTGGCAGACGGAAGAGAAGAGATGATAGATGAATGCAGACCAGGCCGGGTTTTTTTCCTGAAGGAATGGAGCCAGGAATATCCCTGCCAGAATCAAGCCCGACAGAAAGACCGTGGCCAACCAGAACCGACTCTGGGTTCGATTCATTCCACTCACTCGCCTGAATTCTGTAAGAATAAAATGTTTGACACGATGATTAAAGATAATATAAATTTTTCTCAGATGGAATGGAAGGAGGCGTGATGAGAAAAAAACGTCTCGTCTTTTCTGCCCTTATTTTATTTACTTTATTTCTCTGTCAGACGTGGTCTGCAGCTCAACCGCAGGAAGCTGTTGATATACTGGGAAAGGCTTCGGCCGGCGTGGTTACTTTCAAGGCCTGGGATAACAGCAAGAATGTGGTGGGTGAGGGCACGGGGTTTGCCCTCGCAGAAAACCTGGTCGTGGTGCCCTACCATCTTATCTCCCAGGCCACCGAAGCTGAAGTGACCAGCATTTCGGGGAAGAGCGGGAAAGTGGAAGCCCTGGTGGCCACCTACAAGGACTACGACCTGGCCCTGGTCAGAATTAAAGGCAAGGTCAACGGGTTATCTCTGGGAGTTTCAACCGGCCTGAAGGCCGGGGATAGGCTTTTTGCCCTGAGTGAAATTTCCGGGCAGGTGATTATCACCGAGGGCAACCTGAGAAACTGGCTGGAAATTTCTCCTGGCAGGCTCAGGGTGATGGAAGTAACCATGAATCTGGAAAAACCCGCCTGCGGGGCCCCCATTTTTGATGTCCAGGGACAGGTGGTCGGGGTGGCCCTGGTGTTCGGGGCCGGAGTCAAGTTCGGGGTTCCGGTGGAAGCGGTTTCAGCCATGAATACCCAGGCCAAGGGCCAGGATTTGAAGGGTGCGGCCAAGGAAAATTACCTGGAGCAGGCCGAGGGCAGTTTCCTGGTCGGCAAGTCAGCCGCCCTCATGAACGAACCGGGAATGGGCAGCGTCTATCTGGAAAAATATCTCAAGTTCAAGCCGGATGACCTGGAAGGTTATGTGCTTCTCGGGCAATCATATTTCAAACTGGGGAATACGACCGAAAGCTACAAGAATTTTGCCAAGGCCCTTCTCCTGAACCCGGACCACGCCCAGGCACTTTATGGAATGGGGTTGACCCAGCTAAGGGAAAGGAAGTTCAAGGAAGCGGCCGAATTTCTGGAAAAAGCCATCAGCAACCGGGTTGAGTCGAAAGAAATATATTTTGAACTGGGCACAGCCTACGAGGAGTTACAGGACCTGGCCCGGGCGGCTGAAAACTATGAAAAATATGCCAGGAGCGGGCCGGCCAATCCCTTTCCGGCCTGGCTGAAACTGGCCCAGACCTACCAGAGGCTCAACCAGCCGGAAAAGGCCATCGCCGCCTTCCGGGAAGCCCTGAAGATAAATCCTGATGACATTAACTGCAATTATAACCTGGCCAAGATGCTGGCCGAAACCAACCAGCTGGCCGAGGCCGAAGAGGTCTTCAAGAAACTGGCCACCAGGAACCAGCGTGATGCCATAACCTATTACGGCCAGATCATGCAGATGTACGACCGGGCCCAGAACTATGAAAAGGCGGTTGAGGCGGCCAGGAAAATAGTGGAGATAAATCCGAAAAACGAGGTGGCCCTGTATAACCTGGCCATCATGTATGACCGGCTGGGCAAACTGGAGGAAGCGGCCAGCACCCTGAATGAGTGCCTGGCAGTCAAGAGTGACTACACCCATGCCTGGTTCAACCTGGGCATAGTTTATGACAAGATGAAGAAACATGCCGAGGCGGTGGAAGCTTTCAAGAAGTACACTGCCCTGGCTCCGGATGACCCCAGCGGCTGGCTGAACATCGGGCTGGAATACATGCTGATGAAGGACTTCGAAAAGGCCCTGCCCAACCTGGAGAAGAGCGTTTCCCTCAATCCCAACAATGCCGTGGCCCAGTATAACCTCGGTATAACCTACATCAACCTCAAGGATAACTACAGTGCCCGGGAAGTCCTGAAGACCCTGCAGCGGCTGGACCAGAACCTGGCCGGCCGGCTGGCCAAGCTGATCAAGTAATCTCCTGATTGACTGACAGGCAAAAGTATGGTATTTTTTAATCTCAATCCGCACAGGCAATCAGATCACCATAAGATAATTCAGCTGGGCAGGTGGCGGAATTGGCAGACGCACTAGGCTTAGGACCTAGTTCCTGAATAAGGAGTGCGGGTTCGATTCCCGCTCTGCCCATTCCCAGCATCCAGGAGCCTGAATCCACCCCAACCGGGCTGACGGCCGGGGTAAATTTATAACCAGAGGATAATGATGGAAAACAACACCAACCAGGAAAGGCTGAAAGTGGTCAGTCCCACGGTCCGGGAACTGGACCTGGAAATTTCTCCGGAGGCGGTTAAAAAAGAATACGAAAAGGTGCTCAGGGATTACGTGGCCCGGGTCAAATTACCCGGTTTCAGGAAGGGCTATGCCCCCCGGGACATGGTGCAGAGGATGTTTGAAGCTGAAATAAAAGAAGCGGTCCTGGACAACCTCATTCCCGATAACCTGAGACAGGAGCTGGAAAACCTGAAGGTAGTTCCGGTCAACGTGCCCACGGTCAAATCGGTGGATTTCAGCCTGGATGGGGGAGTCCGGTACCAGGTGTCCTTTGAGGTTTGGCCCGAGTTTGAGCTGCCGGCCGATTACCTGGAGAAAAAGGTAGAGAAGGAGAAGGTCCAGCTGGATGAGGCCGAAGTCGAAGCTGTGCTTAACCGGCTCCGGGAAAACGCGGCCGAGTACCTGCCGGTGTCTGAACGCGGAGTGCAGGCTGGAGATTACGTGGTCATCGAGATCCAGGGCAAGGATGCGGCCACCAAGAAGTTCATGCCGGTGGAAAAGGTGGTGGTGCTGGCCGGCCATGCCGATAACGAACCGCAACTGAACGAGGTCCTGCCGGGACTCAAGCCGGGGGACGAGAAGAATTTCACGGTCAAGTATCCTCCCGACTACCGCCAGAAGAAGTTTGCCGGGAAAGAAATTGAGTACAGGCTGAAAGTTCTGGAGATAAAAGAGAAAAAGCTGCCCGAGCTCAACGATGAGTTTGCCAAGCTGGTAGATGACGTGGAAAACCTGGAAGCCCTGAAGGAGAAAATTCGCCAGGACCTGGTCAAGCACCGGGAGGAGGAAGCCCGGGATAAAGCCATAAACCAGTACCTGGAAAAACTGGCCACAGAGATAAACCTGGTCATCCCCGAGAGCATGGTCAAGGAAGAGGCCCAGGCCATAATCGGGCGCCAGTTCCGAGAGGAGGAACTGAAAAAGATTCCCAATGAACTCTGGCCCGGCCTGCTGGAACAGGCCCGGAAACAGGCAGAGGCCAACCTTAAGAATCATATTCTGCTGCGCAAGATTGCCGCCCGGGAAGGACTGCAGGTCACGGCCGAGGAGTTCGAGCAGGAACTTAAGAAGGTATCCGAATCAAGAAATATTCCCCTGGACCAGCTCCAAGCGGCCCTGGCCCGGGACGGTCGCGACGAGGACTGGAAGATCAACCTGCTCCTGAGAAAAACGGTTGACTTTTTGTCCGGGAGGGTTATAATAGAGTAAAGCTTCCCCTATGGCCATAATTCCTTTCGTCATTGAATCCGAGGGGCGCACCGAGCGCGGTTACGATATCTATTCCAGGTTGCTCAAAGACAGGATAATCTTCCTCGGCACTGAAATAACGGATGAGGTGGCCAACCTGGTAATTGCCCAGTTGTTATACCTCGAGGCCGAAGCCAGCGATAAGGATATTTCCTTGTATATAAATTCACCGGGAGGCAGCATAACTGCCGGCCTGGCCATTTATGATACCATGCAGTTCATAACTTCACCCGTGACCACCATCTGCCTGGGTCAGGCGGCCAGCATGGCCGCTGTACTGCTGGCGGCCGGGACGGCCGGCAAGAGATTTGCCCTGCCCAATTCCCGGATCGTCCTTCACCAGCCGTTTGGTGAGTTCCAGGGCCAGGCCAGCGACCTGGCCATCCAGGCCAAAGAGATTCTGAGGATGCGCGAGAACCTGAACCAGATCCTGGCCAGGCATACCGGGCAGCCCCTGGACAAGATACAGGCTGAGGTCGAACGGGATTTCATCATGACTCCTGTTCAGGCCAAGGACTACGGTCTGATTGACCAGATCATCAGTTCCCGTAAGGAAACTCTCGCCTGAGCGGCAAAGGCTCCCCGCCGGGAGCAGGTAAGGCATAGAGCATGACAACCAACGAACAGAATGCAGGCACGGTCAAGTGCAGTTTCTGTCACCGGACCCAGACCCAGGTCCGGAGACTGATTGCCGGTCCGCAGAAAGTCTATATCTGTGATAACTGCGTGGAGATCGCCCATTCCATCCTGGTTTCCGACCGCCAGCAGGAACTGGAAATCAAGCAGAAAAAAGAACCCTTCCTGACCCCGGTTCAGATCAAAAAAGCCCTGGACGAATACATCGTCGGCCAGGAAGAAGCCAAGAAAAAAATATCGGTGGCCGTCTATAACCATTATAAACGCATCAACCAGCCCAGGGGCCAGAGCGAGGTGGAAATAACCAAGAGCAACCTGCTGTTCATCGGCCCGACGGGAACCGGCAAGACCCTGATGGCCCAGACCCTGGCCAGGTTGCTGTCGGTACCGTTTGCCATAGCCGATGCCACCACCCTGACCGAGGCCGGCTACGTGGGCGAGGACGTGGAGAACATCATCCTGAAGCTTTTCCAGGCGGCCAAGGGCAACATCGAAAAGACCCAGAAGGGAATCATCTACATCGATGAAATAGACAAGATCAGCCGCAAGAGCGATAGCCCGTCAATTACCCGGGATGTTTCCGGGGAAGGGGTTCAGCAGGCCCTGCTCAAGATCATCGAAGGCACGGTGGCCAACGTGCTTCCCCAGGGCGGCCGCAAGCACCCTTACCAGGAGTTCATTCCCGTCGATACTTCTGATATACTGTTTATCTGTGGCGGGGCCTTTAACGGCCTGGACAAGATAATAGCCCAGCGCCTGGGCAAGTCCACGGTCGGTTTCAAGTCTGAGATCAAGAAGCTGGTGGACAGCCAGGACATTTACCGCCACCTGATGCCGGAGGACCTGATCAAATACGGCCTGATTCCCGAGCTGGTGGGCCGGGTGCCGGTGGTGGCCGTTTTCCATGACCTGGACCGGAACCACCTGATCGAAATCCTGACCGGGCCCAAGAACGCCATCATCAAGCAGTACCAGAAGCTGTTTGAGATGGAGGGAGTCGAACTGGAATTTACCGCCGAGGCCCTTCAGGCCATAGCCGAAAAGTCGATAGAAAAGAAGCTGGGAGCCCGGGGGCTGAGGGCCATAATCGAGGACCTGATGCTCGACCTGATGTTTTACCTGCCGTCACAGAAAAAGGAAACCAAGATCGTCATCACCCGGGAGATGGTGGAGGAGCAAAGGCTCAGCTACGAAAAATATAAACAGGTAATGGGAGCGTAACATGACCGAGTCCCAGGAAAACTCTGAACTCATAAAAAATATACCGCTCATCCCGCTCAGGGACCTGGTGGTTTTCCCGGCCACGCTGGTGCCCTTTGTCGTCGGCCGGCCCTCATCGATCAAGGCCCTGGAAAAGGCCTACGAGAAAGACAAGCTGATTTTCCTGGCTGCCCAGATGGATGCCGGAATCGATAACCCCTTGCCGCGTGATATCTACACCATGGGGGTGACGGCCAGGATTATCAGGACGGCCAAGACCGATGAACGGAACATGAAGGTCATAGTCGAGGGGCTCAACCGGGCCCGGATCGTTGAGTTTCTCAGCACCTACCCCTATTACCAGATACTGGCCAAGGTGGTCAAGGAAATCGAGGACAATTCGCCGGAGACCCAGGAACTGCTCAAGAAGGTCCTGGCCCTGTTCGAGGAATACTTAAAGATCAACCAGAATGCCAACCTGGATTCCATCATCCCGGCCCTCAGGGAAAACAGCACCGACCGGATTGCCGACATCATCTCTTCCCATCTGTACCTGCCGCTGGAAGAAAAGCAGAACCTGCTGGAGACGCTGAATACCCGGGAGAGGCTTAACCGCCTGAGGTTCCTGCTCCAGGAATCCCTGGTCAACTTTATCGGCCGGGAACCGGGGGCCGGTTCCTCCCGAAGAAGGGGAGGGCAGAAGGAAGGCGGCCAGCGGACCTTCATTCCCGGTGCCCAGTTCAAGAAAGAAGAACAGCCCAACGAGATAGAGGAGCTGAAGAGAAAGGTGGCCGAAGCCCAGATGCCTCCCGATGCCCACGAGAAGGCCATGAAGGAAATCGAGCGCCTGGAAACCATGCCTCCAATGTCGGCCGAGGCTACTGTCAGCCGGAACTACCTGGACTGGCTTATTTCTCTGCCCTGGAACAAGAAATCCAGGGAAAAGAGGGACCTGAAGGAAGCTGAAAGAATCCTGAACGAAGACCATTACGGATTGGAAAAGGTCAAGGAAAGGATCCTGGAATACCTGGCCATCCGCCAGCTGGTCAAGAATCCCAAGGGTGTCATCCTGGCCTTCATCGGGCCGCCTGGAGTCGGCAAAACCTCGCTGGGCAAGTCCATTGCCCGGGCCACGGGCCGGAAATTTGTCCGGCTGTCGCTGGGCGGCGTTCGGGATGAAGCCGAAATCAGGGGCCATCGCCGGACCTACATCGGGGCATATCCCGGACGGATTATCCAGATGATCAAGCGGGCTGGCACCAAGAACCCGGTTTTCCTGCTGGACGAAGTCGACAAGATGAGCATGGATTACCGGGGCGACCCGGCCGCAGCCCTGATGGAAGTCCTGGACCCGGAACAGAACAAGGAATTTCTCGACCACTACATAGATACCGATTTTGACCTGTCCCAGGTGATGTTTATCGTAACCGCCAATTCCATAGACCCGATTCCGCGGGCCCTGCTGGACCGGATGGAGGTCATCAGGCTGCCCGGCTATACCGAGGATGAAAAGGTCCAGATTGCCCGGCAGTTCCTGATTCCCAAGCAGCTCAAGGCCCATGGCCTGACCTCCAAGAACCTGGAATTTACCGAGCAGTCCATCCTGAAAATAATAAGGGAGTATACCAGGGAGGCCGGGGTCAGAAACCTGGAGCGGGAAATCACCTCCATCTGCCGCAAGATGGTCAAGAAAGTGGTGACCAAGGGCAAGGAATACCGCGAAAAGCTGACAGCCAAGGCGGTGGAAAACTACCTGGGCATCCCCAAGTACCGCCGGCTGGAAATTGACCAGCAGAATGAGATCGGTGTTTCCCTGGGGATGGCCTGGACCGAATTTGGCGGCGAGCTGCTGACCTTTGAAGCCACCAAGATTCACGGCAAGGGCAACCTGACCCTGACCGGCCACCTGGGCGAAATCATGCAGGAGTCGGCCCAGGCCGCCTACAGTTATGTCCGACACAAGCTCTACGAGCTTAACATGGGCAAGGAACTGGAAAAGAACTTTGACATACACATCCACGTGCCGGAAGGAGCCACGCCCAAGGAAGGTCCCTCGGCTGGTATCACCATCGCCACGGCCATCATCTCCCTGCTGACGGGTATCCCGGTCAGCAAGAAAGTGGCCATGAGCGGAGAAATCACCCTGAGGGGCAAGGTTCTGCCGGTGGGCGGAATTAAAGAAAAACTCCTGGCCGCCTTCCGCGAAGGCATAACCGAGGTCATCCTGCCGGTTGATAACCGTCCCGACCTCAAGGACCTGCCCAAGAAATTGAAACAGAACCTGAAAGTCCATCTGGTGGAAAACATGGACCAGGTTCTGAAAATAGCCCTGACCGAGGAGCTGGTGCCCAAGGCCGGACCGAGCGAGCCCGAGGCCAAGGAAAAGCAACCGGCGGCCGGGACTGAAGCCACCAAGGAACCCCAGATGACCAATTGAGGAAAAATTAACTGAAATCTGTTTTCGATTTTTCCTCAAAATAGATTCAAGATGAATTGAATCAAAAAATTTATATGTGAGGTAGGAGCGATGAAAGAATACAGTCTGATCGACCTGGAAGAAAAGGAACTATCCGGTCTCAAGAAGATTGCCAACTCCCTCGGGCTGGAAGAAGAGGACATTGAAAATTCCAGCCGGCACCACCTGATCTTCAAGATCCTGGAGGCCCAGGCCAAGAAGCAGGGCCTGCTGTTTTCCGAAGGTGTCCTGGAATGCCTGGAAGACGGCTTTGGCTTCCTGCGGGCCCCGGAGTTCAGCTATCTGCCCAGTCCCGACGACATCTACGTCTCGCCCTCCCAGATCCGCAAGTTCCAGCTCCGGACCGGAGATACCATTTCTGGCGTGGTCAGACCTCCCAAAAATGGAGAAAAATACTTTGCCCTGATCAAGATAGAAGCCATAAATTTCCTGCATCCCGACGTGGTCCTGGAAGCCAGGCGAAATGTCCAGTTCGAACAGCTGACTCCCGTCTATCCCTTCGAACTCATCAAGCTCCAGGACGGAAACCCGAAGAATATGAACGCCAGGGTCATGGAGCTGCTGACCCCGATAGGGAAGGGGCAGAGGGGCCTGATCGTTTCCCCGCCCCGGGCCGGTAAGACCACGCTGCTCAAGACCATTGCCAAGTCCATCGAAAAGAACCATCCCGAGATATTCCTGATAGTACTGCTGGTGGCAGAGAGGCCGGAAGAAGTTACCGATTTCAAAAGAAGCGTTAACGGCGAGGTGGTGGCCTCGACTTTCGACGAGCCGCCAACCCGCAACGTCCAGGTGGCCAACATCGTCCTGGAAAAGGCCAAGAGGCTGGTCGAATTAAAGCGCGACGTGGTCATCCTGCTCGATTCCATCACCAGGCTGGCCAGGGCCCATAACGCCATCGTCCCGCCCTCGGGCAAGGTGCTTTCGGGTGGTATCGATGCCAATGCCCTGAACAAGCCCAAGAAATTCTTCGGCTCGGCCCGTAAGATCGAGGAAGGCGGCAGCCTGACCATAGTGGCCACGGCCCTGGTCGATACGGGAAGCCGCATGGATGATGTCATTTTTGAAGAATTCAAGGGCACCGGCAACATGGAAATCAACCTTGACCGTCGCCTGGTTGACAAGAGAATCTTCCCGGCCATTGATATCAGCCGTTCCGGAACCAGAAAGGAAGAGCTGCTGATCGGAGACAAGGACCTGAACCGGGTCTGGATACTGCGCAAGATTCTCAGCCAGCTTAACGAAGTGGAAGCCATGGAACTGCTGCTGGAAAAACTCTCCAAGACCAAGACCAACAGCGACTTCCTGGATGCCATGAGCAAGGGCCTGTAGCGGGCGTCTGGCAAGGGCTATTTTTTCCACAAACATAAATTTTACTCGAGAGAATCACCCTGTCTTCTTATTTATGGTGACGGACTTCGTTTTCTGGCCTGTGCCGGATAATGATTCTGGCCCCTTGTCCCGCGCTGCTTAAAAAATAAGCTTTCATAAAAAAAATACCAGCACAGGTCTTCTTAATAGAGTCTCTCCAGATTTAAATCACAGAAAATAAATAAATTAGAAGAAAGTGTCGCGTAACTAAAAGATTATAAATAAGATAGATGAAATCCACCTGGCCTATCGAAAGCCATTAAGAATGTACGCCAGTAACACGGTTCCGACTTCGAATCAGGCTCCAAATTTCAAGTTTTTAAAAAAAGCACTTAATTATGATGGGATTTGATATGGCATAATCCGCAGAATTCGTCAGCAGGTGAGTCGGCCTGGGATATTATTAAGAACATAATCTGGCTAATTCTTGGAATAAGGAGTCGGTCAGGTTCGTCAGTGGGGTTATAAGCTATTCAAGCTCAGATTTCCAGCCGAGGACTTATTAAAAAAGCTATTAAAGCCAGGGGTTAACGGGATATCCTGAAATTGGGTTCTATATAAAAGTTAAATATCTCGGAGTCCAGGGAAACCAGTTGACTTGATAAAACAAAGGTTTCGGGACCGCGCGGCTATATATCAACTTAAAGGTCATCGAGGAAAATAATCCTTTAGGCCCAGGCCAATACAAAATTCAGACTTTTAATAACTGATTAAATTAAATCGAAGTACGTTTATAAGGCAAGCAAATCGCTATCATATGTTTAATTGGGAATGAGGAACTTTTCCACAGTTGACCAAAAGCTGGGTATAAGAGAAATTCACAATCTTAACAGGCAGGCAAATAATTGATTATAAAAGAGATAGAAAATAAAGCTATATTGTGTCGCATAAGTTATATTATGTAAACTAATATATCGAGAACGGATAGGGACTATAGCGCGGCTTATTTATCCTGGTTATCGTTAAGCTTGAGTTGCCCGGGATTGGCTTTGCCCCCTGATTCTTCCTTAAGTTGCCTGATAATCCCCTCAAGGATATTGATCAATTCCTGCCTGGTTACGACCTGTTTCTTGAATTCTATTCTGAGCCTGAAGCTCTTATTGTCTTTAGGTACATAATTGAATACGAAAAATTTTGGTTTTTCTTTATCTTTTTCTTCTTTTTCCTTAAAAAGCTTGGTCAGGTCGCGGGTATCAGTCCTGGTGAGGCGGTTTTGAATGATTCGCTCTACAACCTGGGACATTAGTGTTTCTGGTTCAACCTTGGCAATCTCGATTATGGTACTGCGGCTGGTTATGCCGGCCTTTTTTAGTTTTTCGCGGAGGTCTACGGGTATGCGGGAAACAGAAATAATCTCGGTTATGGTTGACCTGGCTTTGCCGATCTTATCGGCAACTTCCTGGTGGCTGTAGCCATAAAGATTCATCAGGGCCTTAAGGCCGTCAGCCTCTTCAAATATATCAAGATCCTTTCGCTGCAGGTTCTCAATGAGGCTGATTTCCATGGCCTCCTGATCGTCAACAGTCATCTCAATACACGGAATTTCTTTCAACCCCAGGTTCTTTGAGGCCACAAACCGCCTTTCTCCGGCGATAATCTCAAATTTTTCCCCTTTGGGGCGGACGATGATTGGCTCCAGGACGCCCTTGGCCCTGATTGAATCCATTAATTCCTGGATATCTCCCAACTCGCTACGCGGCTGCCTGGGATTTGGTTCGATTCTATCCAGCGGAATCATTCGGATCCTGGGCGCAGAGGTCTTGGAGGCAATCAGCTCAACGAAATGAGGGTCATGCCTCATGATTAAATTGTCAGGAAGGCCTGATTTTTTAGTTTTTGTTTGCACGTTCGATCAACTCCTCGGCCACAGATTTATATTGAATAGCCCCTATGGAATCAGGGGCAAAGGTAAATATACTTTCTTTATAAGCCGGGCTTTCCTCCAGCTTGACACTCTTGGAAATATAGGTCTTAAAGACCTTATCTCCAAATACTTCGATTATTCTATCAACCACATCCTTGGAAATATTTGTTCTGCGGTCATGCAGTGTGATAATAACCCCGATGATTTCCAGCTCCGGATTGGCAATCTTTTTAACCTTATCTATGGTTTCGAGCAGGTCATCGGTGCCTTCAAGACATAAATAGGACGATTGGATTGGTATAAGGATATGGCTGGCGGCTACCAGAGCATTTAGTGTAATGAGGCCGAGCGTGGGTGGCGTATCTATAAAAATATAATCATAATGATCACGAACAGTATTGAGAGCATCTCTGAGCCGATAATGGCCATCAAATTCACCTATCAAAGCAGGCTCAAGCTTGGCCATGGATATCCTGCTTATGGCCACGTCCAGCCCCGGAATTGTGGACTTCACGATTATATCGGAAATCTTTGTGTTTTTGTCCATGAGAACATCGAACAGCGACCTGGGAATCTCATGAGGATTATTGACTATCGAAATCGTGCTGTGAGCCTGTGGGTCCATATCCACCAGGAGAACACGATGTCCCATAAGGGCTAGGGCGGCAGAAACATTAACGCAGGTAGTGGTCTTCCCCACTCCGCCTTTTTGATTGGTTACAGCGATTATCAAGCTAATCCTCCGGTTAATAGCTTTAATAAAAATATACAAAAAAAGAATTGTAAATACAAGATAAATTTTTTAAATTTTTATAACCTGTCGGCAGGCCGACATATCTATAAGTAATTGATAATAAAGAATATATAAAATATTCGAATTTTCAGTTATCCAGGCTTATTAATTCTGGTTTCTTGATCGCCGTTAGTTTGTTTACTTCGAGGAAGCGGTTAAATTCATATAGATCCCGTTGTATAAATTCATTTAATTTCTGGATTGAATCGCAGACCTTGAGGTTGATTTCTTCGGCCTGCTTTAATTCAGTGGTCGTTGGCTCTGATGGATATCCGGCAATGCCCTGAATTAGCGTTATAAGTCTGATATTTAAAGGACCCCGAAGGAATTTCTGGTAAGGAATAGAAAGCCCGACCAGCGTCCCCTCAGTCTGGAAAATTTCGGACACCGCGTTGAATGAATCCATGAACTTCCTGTATTGGTCCTGGGCTTGTTTTCTGGTTCCCTCGTCTTTAATGGTGCTGATTTCGCCAGCTATCTTTTCCAAATCCCTGGAAATGTTTCTGGCTGCGGCCGCAGCCCTGGCATAAAGGTTATTGGTCTTGGCCAGCTCGGCTACGACCTGATACTGGCCTTGAAGTTCTGCCGGGTTAAGCTCAAACCTCGGATCTGGCAGGACCTTTATTCTGGACTTATATTCTTTTTCCCCTATTTTTATAAGCACATCGTATTCTCCAGGAGTTATGTTACACATAACGCTCATTATGCCAGCAATCTGGGGCCTCTCTCCCCCACCGGTTTTGGGCATAAACTGAAGGTTCCAGTACGTCCGGTTGAGCCCGGCTTTCTTCTGAAGAGGCAGCTCTATGATTTGTTCTTGATCGCCGGAACGAATGCTGATTCTGAAATCGCCACTTAAGTCGGTCCGGACAAAATAGGTTAGGCCTGCCCCGACCGGCGGATTGTTAGCCCTGAATCCGAAGGTTGAATAAATATCACCGCGGCTGGAATTAAAAAACAGGTAGGCCTGCCTGGGCTTAAAAAGATAGAAATCTGAATTAAATACTTCCTGTCTGAGCTGGCTTAAATAACAGATATCATCCAGGATCCAGATGCCTCGACCGTGGGTTCCTATGATCAAGTCATTTTCCCTGGGATGAATGGCTATATCATGTACGGCAACTGTGGGTAAATTTGAGCCATGAATTTTTATCCAACTTAACCCAGAGTTATAAGATACATAAATTCCGAACTCTGTTCCAACAAAAAGTAAATTCCTGTTTTCCGGGTGCTCTCTGACCACGTGCACCCATCCGAAATCCGGCAGGTTGGAACGCAGGGATTTCCAGGTCTTGCCGAAATCAGTGGTCTTATAAACATATGGGGAATAATCATCACTGCGTTGGTTATCGAAGGAAACGTAGGCTGTTCCGGCCTCAAAATGAGAAGCCTCCACCCTGGAACACCAGGAATTCTTCGGAAGCCCTGGTATATTTCTGACAACATTGGTCCAGGTCTGGCCGCCATCCCTGGAAACCTGCAAATTGCCATCGTCCGTTCCGCACCACAGAACCCCGGCCTGGACGGGCGATTCGGCTATGGCGGTGATGGTGCAATGAACCTCGGCCCCGCTGTTTTCAACGGTTATGGGGCCCACGCCGTCAACCTGCTTGGTCGGGTCGTTGGTGGTCAGATCCGGGCTGATTTTCTCCCAGGTATAGCCTCCGTCCTTTGACCTGAACAGGAAGTTTCCGGCGCAGTACACCGTGTTACTCTCGTGGGGCGAGATCATTATCGGTGCATTCCAGTTGAAGCGGTAAGGGGGCTCGTTCAGGGGAGCTTCAGGCCTGACGCCCTTGCCCAGGCCGTGCCTGAGGTCTTTCCTTATGAGGCCGTTATTCTGGGAGTTGCAATAGACGATAAAGCTATTTTTGGGGTCGGGCCTGACAAAAAACCCATCTCCTCCGTTGATAAATTCCCAGTGCTCGTTGAGAATACCCCGGCTGTCCAGCGAATGGGAGGGGCCTCCCCAGCAGCCGTTGTCCTGCAGCCCGCAGTAAACCCTGTAGGGTACGCTGTAATCAAAGCCAACCTGGTAGACCTCGGCCGCATCGATGCTGGTTACCGGAAGCCAGGTTTTCCCGCCGTCGTAGGTAATATCGATTCCCCCGTCATTGCCGTCTATGAGGTGCAGCGGGTTGGCCGGGTCAATCCACAGGGCATGGTGGTCAGGATGAGTCCCCTGCCCTATCGCCCGGAATTTTTGGCCCATGTCGTTGGAAACGTAAAGCCCTGTTGACTGAACGTAGATAGTCCGGTCATCGTTCGGGTCCACATAGATATGGCTGTAATAGAAAGGCCTGTTGTTGACGTTTTTATAGGTCTTGGCGTCGCAGGTCCTTTTCCAGGTCTGGCCGTAATCTTCCGAGCGCCAGATGCCCGGGTCCTGGTGTTCAATCAGGGCATAGACCACTCCCGGCCTGTTCCTGGCCACGGCCAGCCCTATACGTCCCATTATTCCTTCCGGCAGGTCCTGCTTAAGCCTGGTCCAGGTCAGGCCACCGTCGGTGGATCTATAAAGGCCACTGCCGGGGCCGCCACTGACCATTCGGTAAGGCAGCCGGCGGTGCTCGTAGGCGGCTGCATAGAGAACCTGAGAATTTTCAGGGTCAATTTCCAAGTCGCTAAAGCCTGTATTTTCATTAACATACAGAATTTTCTTCCAGCTCTCTCCACCGTCTATAGTTTTGTAGATTCCCCGCTCAGAGTTGGGCCCCCACAGGTGGCCCATGGCCGCCACGTAAACGATGTTGGGGTCGCCCCGGCTGATGATAATCCGGCTGATGTGCCTGGTATCCTTGAGCCCCATATTCTTCCAGGTCTTACCCCCGTCGGTTGACCTGTAAACCCCGTCTCCGAGGGTGACCGAATTACGGCTGGTGCTTTCCCCGGTTCCCACCCAGACCACCTCCGGCGCGGACTGGGCCACGGCCACCGCTCCCACCGAAACCGTGGCTTCACGCTGGAAGACCGGCACCCAGCTAACACCGTTATTTTCCGACTTCCAGAGGCCGCTGGGCCCGACGGCCGCGTAGATGATCCAGGGCTTTTTTTCTACCACGTCAAGGTCAACCGTCCGTCCTCCAGGGACAGCCGGGCCGATGTTTCTCCAGGTGATAAATTTATTCAGGTAGTCGGCTATCTGGTCCGGTTGCTGTGAATAGGCCGGAAACGGCCAATATAATATGAATAGAAACAGGCAGGAAACAACCACCCGGACCGAGGTGATTCTTATACGCCTTAACAGAAGGCCTGTCTTTTTCTGGGTGCTGATGAACATGCCGACCTCCAATTTTTGATTTACTTCAATTCGATGTCCATTATAAGATAATAAGCTCGGGCAATGAAAATAGATTGAAATTAATTTTATTTCCGGATGGACTGGAATTTTTTTTAACTGATTTCGTCAGAACCAGGTGAATTCTTATCCGTATAATTATTCTAACCGGAAATAAGAAGGAGGACTGATGTCCAGGTTAAAAATCCCGTTGCTTCTGGTAATGACTGGTTTCTTGATCTTAATGGCCACTCCCCTGCTGGCCGGCCAGGTGGAAACCAAGTTTCACTCGCCGGCCGAGGTGGTGGCTGGTCTTAAAAGCCTGGCCGGCAAATACCCTGAAATCTGCCGATTAAGCACCATCGGTAAATCATTCGGCGGTCAGGATATCCAGGTCCTGGAAATTGCCGCCCGGAATAATAAACCCGACCCCAAGGCCAGGCCGGCGGTGCTGGTGGTGGCCAATTCAGAAGGGGTTCACCTCCCGGGAACCGAGGCCGCCCTGCGGCTGGCAGAAGACCTTCTCACCGCCTACGGCCAGGATAAGGCCTGGACGGATTTTCTTAACCGGAACACCGTCTATGTGATTCCCGTCTTAAACCCGGAAGCAGCCGGGGCTTACTTCTCAAGACCCCTCCAGGAAAGGACTTTTAACAGCCGTCCAGTAGATGAGGACAACGACGGGCTGGTCGACGAGGACGGTCCGGAGGACCTCAACGGCGATGGCCTGATCACCATGATGCGGGTCAAATCTCCGGAGGGACGCTGGATAATCGACCCTAAGGAGCCGAGGTTAATGAGGCTGGCTGACCCGAAAAAAGGGGAAAAGGGTGAATACCTGGTCTACGCCGAAGGCCTGGACAACGACGGCGATGGCCAGATAAACGAGGACGGCCCCGGCGGGGTCGAGCTCAACCGCAATTTTCCCCACGACTTTGAGTACTTCCAGAAACGGGCCGGTCTTTACCCGGTGTCGGAACCTGAAACCGAAGCCCTGTTAAAGTTCATGTTTGACCACAATAACATAGCCATGGTGATCAATTTTTCGACCGAGAATAACCTGCTGAACATGCAGCAGACCGGTCAGGCCAGGGTTGGGGCTGACCGGGTCCGGGTTCCCCGCCAGTTCGCCGGCTTTCTCGGGCTGGATCCGGATACTGAATATACGCTGAAGGAAATAGTGGATGTCCTGAAGAGCTCCGGGTTCGGTGGCGGTATGGAAATAGATGAAAGCCTGGTGGCCACCTTCCTGGGGCTGGGCCCGGCCATGAACCTTGACCGTTCGGACCAGGCCATATATGAAGAGCTCCTGAAAGACTACAAGGCCGGGCTGAAGGAAATCGGCCTTGATTACCTGGAAAAGAGAGCCAGGGGTGTGGGCAAGGGCTCCTTCCCGGCTTTTTGCTATTACCAGTACGGCGTGCCTGTCTTTTCCTTTGACCTGTGGCAGGTACCGGAGCCAAAGAGGGAAGAAAAAAAGGATGAACTGACCCCTGACCGTCTCAAGTCCATGTCGTCAGAAGAATTTCTGGCTCTGGGAGAAGAAAAGATTGCTGCCTTCCTGAAAGAACGTGGTGCTCCGCCCAACTTCAATGCGGGCATGCTGATGAAGATGGTTCAGTCGGGCCAGGTCACCCCGGCCAGGATGGCCGAGATGATGGAAAAAATGCCCAGGGCGGCCGGAGCCGGAGTTGCCGGGGCCGAGGAAAATCCCGAAGCCTACCTCCTCGCCTATTCTGATAACGTCATAAAAGGTGCGGGCTTCATTAGCTGGAAGCCTTTTAAGCACCCCGAACTGGGCCAGGTGGAAATCGGCGGCTTTGTTCCTTTCCTGAAATACACGCCGCCTCCTGACCAGCTTCAGGCTACCATCAAGTATCATGTTCAGTACAGCCGGAAACTCATGATGAAACTGCCAAGCGTGTCGATCAAGGAAACGAAAATTGAAAAACTTGGCACGGACCTCTACCGGTTGACCGTTTACCTGCAGAACGAAGGACTTCTGCCCACCTCCTTTGCCCAGGGCCGGCGGGCCCTGACCTCCTACCCCATCAGGGTCAGCCTCAAGCTCGAAGGCAAGCAGAAGCTCTTTGCCGGCCGCCCGGTGGAACAGGTGCCGTTCCTGCAGGCCGGCGAAGTCCGAAAGCTGGAATGGACGGTCCAGGCCAAGAAAGGCTCAAGCCTCGGTTTCAGAGTCTGGAGCAACCGGATATCGCCCGTCGAAACTATGGTTAAAGTGGATTAGGAGAGTAACCATGAACCGAACCCTAAGAATTGTTTTACTTATAGCTTTAATGGTCACGCTCTCGGGTCTTAGCCCGGTCGATTCGGCCCAGGGTGCCAGGACCAGGCCCGAGGTCAAACTGAGCTTTGACCATTTTTATGACCAGGCCGAGCTAACCGCTGCCCTGAAAGAATTGCAGAGAGCTTACCCCGAACTGATGAAGCTGGAATCAATCGGCAAGTCCTACCAGAGCCGGGATATCTGGGCAGTCATCATCAATAATCCGGCCACCGGCCCGGCCGAGCGGAAGCCTGGTTTTTATATTGACGGTAACATTCACGGCAACGAAATCCAGGGGGCAGAAGTGGCCCTGTACACCATCTATTATCTCCTGAAGAATTCCGGGAAGCTGGAGTTCGTGGACCGGTTGCTGCAGGACCGGGCCTTTTACATCGTTCCCACCATGAACCCTGACAGCCGCGATTATTTCCTCCACCAGGCCAGCGATTCCAACTCCCCGCGCTCGGGGCTTGTCCCATATGACGATGACCGCGACGGCCTGCTGGACGAAGATGGCCCGGATGACCTGGACGGCGATGGCTCGATAACCTACATGCGCAAGCGGGACCCGAAGGGAAATTACAAAACCAGCCCGGACAATCCCCTGGTCATGGTCCCCTGCCGGCCCGGGGAAAAGGGCGAATTCATCATGCTGGGCTCGGAAGGCCTGGACAACGACGGTGATGGCCAGGTCAATGAAGACGGGCCCGGCGGCTACGACATGAACCGGAACTTCGGCTACAACTGGCAGCCCAATTATGTGCAGCGCGGAGCCGGCCCGTATCCTTTCTGCTGGCCGGAGACCAGGGCGGTCAGGGATTTTCTCCTGGCCCATCCCAATATCATGGGAGCCCAGTCTTTTCATAATTACGGCGGGATGATTCTCCGCGGGCCCGGGGCCAAGAACCTGGGCGAGACTCTTCCCCAGGACCGCCAGGTCTACGATTACATCGGAAAGCAGGGCGAAAAGATTCTTCCCGGCTACCGCTACATAGTCATCTACAAGGACATGTACACCGTCTACGGCGGGACGATTGATTTCACCTATAACCTGCTCGGCATCTTCACCTTTTCCAACGAGCTGGATTTTGACCAGTATGCGGGAACCCAGCCGGCGTCGCAGAGAGGCGGAGGCGAAGAGGAAGATGAGGATGTCAGGGGCCGGATGTTCCGGGCCGGAGCCAGCCTGGAAGAAATCATTTACCAGCAGCTGGTGCTGATGGGCGAACAGCTGGTGGAGTGGAAGCCCTATAAGCATCCGCTCTACGGCGAGATTGAAATTGGCGGGGTCAAGAAGATGGGGCGCCGGGTGCCGGCCCTGTTCAGGCTGGCCGAGACCTGTCACCGCAACGCGGCTTTCTGCCTGTACCATGCTGACCAGCTGCCGAGACTGAAAGTGGAATCGGTCAACCTCAAGAAGCTGGAAAACGGGCAGTACCAGGTGGACGTCAGGATAGCCAACGACCGGGTAACTCCCTCGATTTCCAGCCAGGCGGTAATGAGAAAGCTCCACCGGCCGGATATGCTGAAGGTGGAAGGTAAGGCCAGGCTGGTCTCGGCTGGAATTCTGACCGACCGCTTCCGTGAGCTGGCCGAACCGGTCAAGGTCCGGAAAAATTATCTCCAGGTGGAAAATGGCATCCCGGGCTTCGGCTACGTGGACTTCAGGCTGCTCCTGGAAGGCTCGGGAGAAATTAATTTAATTTATGATTCCCTCAAGGGCGGTTACCTGGAACAAAAAGTCAACCTGAAATAAGCTGTTGTCCGAACCGGCCGGCCGGGCATTAACCTGGACATCTTTGCCGCCAGTAGAAAACGGTCTGCCGCGGCCTATTTCTGATGGCCGCTGTAAAATTTGTGCTGTGATTTATCATTTTTCTCTCATGTCCTGAGGTCAGCTTCCACTCCGTTTCAGAAAGCACTATTTTGCCGCGGCTGCGTGCTGCAGTAGGTTCTTGGTCTGGGCCCCCTGGACCTGGCCGCGGGTAGGTCTGCCCGGAGGCTTTTCTGGCCTTTGGCGAAATACGGCAGACCAATCAGCATGGCAATGAGGAAAGAACCCTGCGGTTATTTAATTATCATTCGCCGCCGATCTGGAGAGATTTAATCCTCAGGGTGGGAGCGGTCCGGCTGCGGTTCAAATCCAGGTCGTTGCCCAGCATATCTATTCCGTTCAGAATTTCCTCGGCCGTGCCGGCGATGGTAATGCCCTTTACCGGGAAGGCGATCTTACCGTTTTCTATCCACAGGCCAGCGGCCCCGCCACTGAAGTTGCCGTTGACCGGGTTTATGCCGTAGCCGGTTACTTCCTTGACCAGCACTCCCCTTTCGGTTGCGCCGATTATTTCCTCCGGTTTCATCTTTCCGGCCGAAATGTAAAAATTATGCGGGCCGATTCCAGGCAGGCTGTCAAACCCGCCCCGGCTGGCGTTTCCGGTGCTCTTGACCCCGGCTCTTCTGGCGGCATAGGTGTTATATAGAAATCCTCTGAGGATCCCGTTCTCGACCACCGGCCGCTTCTGGGTGGGCACGCCCTCCCCGTCAAATGGGGCGCTGGCCAGCCCCTTTTCCAGGGTGCCGTCGTCAATCATGGTGATGAGCTCGGAAGCGATTTTCTGGCCGAGCTTTTTCCCCAGGAAGCTGGCTCCCTGAAGTACCCTCTCGCCGTTTATGGCCTGGATGATTCCACCCAGGATGGCGTAGGCCACGTCCGGGTCAAGGATGACCGCCGCCCGCTGGGTTTTTACCGGCCTGGGGTCGAGCATTTCCAGGGCCCTGTCCGCGGCCATCTTGGCCACTTCAGCCGCCGGTTTTAGGTCGGCGAAGAAACGACGCTGGCAGGACTCGTAACCGCTGGATTTCTGGTCGCCCTTTTCGGCAATTACCCCAACCCCGAAGCCACAGCCACTGGACTTATAGCTTTTAACCAGGCCGAGGGAGTTAGCCAGAACGATTTCGCTCTCGCTTTCCCCGTACCTGGCCCCCTCACTCCTGGTAATGCCTTTGACCTTCAGGGCCAGGCTTTCCACCTCCCGGGCCAGGGCAATTTTCCTGTCCATGGCCACCTGGCTCAGCCCTGGGTCATACAACCCCCTGACCTCGGTCACACCCGGGTCGTCGGGCAGGACATTATTTTCATCAGCGGTCAGTATCCTGGCAAAATCCAGGGCCCGCCTGACCGTTTCTTCCAGGCTCTCCGGCCGGAAGTCGTTGACGTAGGCAAAGCCCAGCTTGTGGCCGCTGATGACCCGGAGGCCCAGGCCGTAGCTGCTGGCTTCCTGGATGCTCTCAATCTTTCCGTTCCTGACCTCAAGGCTGAGTTCCCTTCCGCTGGCCAGGTAGGCTTCGGCCTGGTCGGCTCCCTTCTGTTTGCAGATTTTTATAACCTGTTCGGCAATTGCTCTGTAATCCATTTTATCCTCCCTTAACCTCTCTGCCTGGTTCCGCCGACAGTGATGCCCCTGATCCTGACCGTCGGCTGCCCGGCCGTAACCTCGGCCGCCTGACCCTTGCCGCAGATACCGGGACCGAAATCAAGGTCATCGCCCACTGCGTCTATCCTGGTGATGATATCCAGGCAGCTACCGATGAGGGTGGCTCCCCTGACCGGCACGGTCTTCTTGCCGTCTTCTATGAGGTAGGCTTCCCGGCAGGTGAAGTTAAAAACACCGGTGGTCGGGTTGACGCTGCCACCGCTCAGGCTCTGAACATAAAGGCCCGATTTGGTCGAAGCCACGATATCCTCTGGCTTATCCTTTCCCTTCTCGATGTAGGTATTGGTCATTCGGGGTATGGGGTAATAACGGAAGCTCTCCCGGCGGCCATTTCCGGTCCTCTCCATTTTCAGCTGCTTGGCGGAGAGGACATCAGTCATGTACTTGACCAGGACACCATTTTCTATCAGGACGTTCTTTTTCATCTGGGTGCCCTCGTCGTCAAAGTCGGTTGTCCCGCGGAAGTTGGGCAGGCTGCCATCGTCGACCATGGTGAAGATATCGGCGGCCACCTTCTGTCCGAGCTTGCCGACAAAGGCCCCGGTCTCCCTGGCTATGTTATCGGCTTCGAGCGGGTGCCCGACCGCTTCGTGGACCAGGACCCCGCCCCAGCCGTTCTGGATGACCACGTCCATCTTGCCGGCGGGGGCTTCCCGGGCTTCCAGCATGGCCACCGATTCCCGGGCCGCTTCCCGGGCTGCTTTTTCCGGCGGCAACTCTTCGAACATCTCCAGGCCGGAGTGCCGGCTGAGCCTTTCCCGGCCCATGTGAGAGGTGTTATTGCCGGCGGCCAGGGTCTGGACGATGAAGAAAATAAGCGGCAGGCTGCTTCTGAGCAACACCCCTTCGGAAGTGGCTATTATTCGGTCCCTGATTTCGTCGTAGTAATCTATGCTGGCCATCTTGATCCGCTGGTCGTAGCCCAGGGCTGCCTCGTGGGCCCTTTTCATGATTTCCATTCTTTTGGCGTCAGCCACTTCCTGCAGCGGAATTTTAACCCTGATGAAGGATGGCCTCTTTTGCTCTTTGAGGGCCACGGGCTGGGTCTTCTTCCCCGAGGTGGCAATAAAGGAAGCAACCTCGGCTGCTCTCAGGATTTTTTCTTCGGTCAGCTCGTCGGTGTAAGCGTAGCCGGTCTTATCTCCGTCGATCACCCTGACCCCGGCTCCCCGGATCAGGCCGAAGACCGCGCTCTTGAACCTGCCTTCCTCAAGGATGAGGCTTCTGGAGATGCGATTTTCCACGTAAACATCGGCAAAATCGCCACCCCGTTTCAGGGCCACGGCCAGGGCTTTCTTCAGAATCTCGTCCGGCACCTGGAGTTTCTGTCCTTCCCCGGCCAGCAGCGACCTGACCAGGGCCGGGGTGGCGGCCAGGGCCAGTCCACCCTGAAGACCAAGGCTAAGAAACTTCCGCCTGTTGATGGGCTTGAGCCCGGGAAAAACATCTTTCATCACGCTCTCCTTAAATCACGATTGGGGTTGGTCTGAATCTATTCAGAAATTTTCAGGCCTAATTTTCTCGTCTAGGTTGTTTTAACTTATCTGACCGACCGGGGTCAAGCTCTTTATGATGGCCTCGAGTTTCTTCAAAACGCTGACTGACCTGGTTAACATCTGCTAAAAGCAACTAAACAGTCTGACAAATTCCCTGTTTAACGGGGTCGGGCAATTTAATACAATTATCTCGAAGGTTAACCGGGAGAGATCAAAAGAAATAATGAACAAGATAAAATTAAAATTTTTATCCGGCGGCAAAATCATAAAGGCTGAAGCCAGTCCGGGCCAGACTCTTTCTTGGGTCCTGTTTCGGGCTGGCCTGCCCATCAAGCTCTACTGCCAGGGGCGGGGAATCTGCGGCCGCTGCCTGGTTGAAATTAAAAGCGGACCTCTGCCCGAAGAAACTGAAGCCGAAAGAAAATTGAAGCTCGAGCGACGATTGCCACCCACTTTTCGCCTGGCCTGCCAGCTCCGCCTCTACCAGCCCCTGATTGTTAGAATTCCGGATGAACTTCTCCTGCTGCCGGAAATAAAGAATCTGGCCGGGAAATTTCCGGGAAGCGGTCGACCTGCACTGCGGGATTTTAACCCGCTGGTTAAAAAATATGTTTTGCGGCTCGCAAGAGAAGATTTATCCCGAGAAGAACGGTTGGCGTCGGTAATAAAGTCAACCCTGGGCCTGAAGCAGCTGGCTTTTGGCCCGACCGCAGGGCATAAACAAAAAAACGTGGGCCCCTCATGGCGCCAGTCCACGGCTGTAATCTATGATGACCGGTTGCTGCTGGCCCTGGAAGCCGGCCGCACCGATGATAGAATTCTTGGCCTGGCCCTGGACCTTGGAACCACCACCGTCTCGGCCAGGCTTCTTGACCTGGTGAAGGGAAAAACCCTGGCCTCGGCCAGCGCGGCCAACCTGCAGGCAGCCTTCGGGGCTGACCTTATTTCCAGGATTGCCTTTGCCGTCGAAAAACCGGGCAACCTGAAGAAGCTCCGGCGGGCCGCCCTTAAATCAATTGCGCAACTGACGGAAGTTCTGGCCCGGGAAGCCGGGGTCAAAACGAAGTGGATTTATGCCGTCTGCCTGGCCGGGAATGCAGTCATGAACCACATCTTCCTTAACCAGCCGGTTGACTCCCTGGGGCGGGCGCCCTTCAGGCCAGCCTTCTTGTCCCATGAGCCGGTTCCCGGCTTAGAAGTCGGGCTCAGTCTTAATCCGCGGGCCATGGTCTTTACCAGTCCGAACCTTGGAGGCTTTGTCGGCGGCGATATTTCATCCGGCCTGCTTTATACCGGTCTGCCCAGTAAAGCCGGAAACTATCTCTACGTGGACCTCGGCACCAACGGGGAAATAGCCCTCAAAAAGGGTAAGAAGATTTTGGTTGCTTCCACCGCGGCCGGCCCGGCCTTTGAAGGCAGCGGAATTTCCTGCGGGCAACCGGCCCTGCCCGGGGCCATTGAATACGTGAAATGGTCCGGGGACAGGTTTAAATACCGGACGATAGGTCGGAAAAAACCGTCCGGACTTTGCGGCTCAGGCCTGCTCAGTGTCCTGGCCGAATCGCTGAGGGCCGGCTGGTTACTGCCTTCGGGAAGGATTACCGCAGGTCGCTCGGAAATACCGGTGGCTCCGGGTCTTACCCTGAGCCAGCTCGATATAAGAAAGTTGCAGCTAGCCCTGGCTGCCCTCAAGAGCGGAATGCGACTCCTGCTGAGCACCGCCGGGCTGGACTGGACCGAACTGGACGGGCTTTACCTGGCGGGAGTATTTGGCAGCTCGGTTGACCCGGGTCAGTGTATTGCGGTTGGACTTCTTCCTCCCCTGCCCCGCCGGAAAATTATTTTTGCCGGCAATGCTTCCCTGGCCGGGGCTGAGATGCTGTTGCTCAGCGGCCAAGCCAGGAAATCCGCGGCCAGGCTTCCGCTTAAGGTTCAACATGTTTCCCTGGCTGAACTGGAAAATTTTCAGGGCGAATTCTTAAAGGCCTTGAGCCTTGGCCGCCGCTACTGGAGGAAAAATGATGTTTGACATAAAGAGGTTAACGGAAAAACAGGTTATTCTCCTCGACGGGGCCATGGGCACCGAGCTATTTCGGGCCGGGCTGCCTCCCGGCCATTGTCCCGAATCCTGGAACGAAGAAAGGCCGGAAGAGGTGGCCGGGATTCACCGCTCTTATTATGAAGCCGGCTCCCTGGCCGTCCTGACCAATTCCTTCGGCGGGAATGCCCTCAAGCTGGCCGGTTACGGGCTGGAGAGCAGGACCTTTGAGCTTAATTTTAAGGCGGCTCAACTGGCCCGGAGCGTCTGTCCCGAAGGCCGCTATGTCGGGGGAAGCATCGGGCCAACGGGGAAGTTCTTAAAGCCGGTTGGAGACCTGACCGAAGACCAATTACTTGAAGCTTTCAGGCCCCAGGTCGAGGGTCTGGCTGCCGGCGGCGTCGATTTCCTCTTAATAGAAACTCAATACGACCTCAAAGAGGCCCTTCTGGCTTTAAGGGCAGCCAGAGAAGCCTGTTCTCTTCCGGTCTTGGTAACCATGACCTTCAACCTTACCAGGCGCGGGTATTACACCATCATGGGAGTGTCGCCCGAGACTTTTATCAGAACCATGGAAGAAAACACCGTGGAAGCCTTTGGGGCCAATTGCACCCTGTCACCGGCCGACATGATCGGTCTGATAATAATCATGCGCTCTCTGAGCGACGGTCCACTGATCGCCCAGGCCAATGCCGGCCAGCCCCGGGTCGGTCCCGATGGTTCCACTCTTTACGAGCTGGGCCCGGATGAATATGCCGGTTTCATTCCGGAGTTGATTGAAGCCGGGGCCCGGGTCATCGGCGGTTGCTGTGGAACCTCTCCGGAACACATAAAAAAAATTGCTGAAAAAATAAGTGCCTTTTTTGATAAAATCAACTGAACAGGATTAGCGAAGGAGACAGGGATGAAACCAGAACCGAATAACCATCTTCAAGCCTTGAGCCAGGCCATAGTCCAGGGCCTGGTGGATGAGGCCGGGCCGTTGGCTGAAAAAGCGGTGGCTGCCGGGATGAAGCCGCTTCAGGTGATCGAGCAGGCCTGCGTTCCGGCCATCGAGGAAGTGGGACGCCTGTGGGAAGCCGGCGATTATTTCCTGCCGGAGCTCATTGCCGGGGCCGAGGCCATGAAAGCGGCCATGACCGTGCTCCAGGAAGCCCTGAAATCTTCCGGGCAGAGCCTGAAGTCGGCCGGCCGGGTGGTCATCGGCACGGTTGAAGGTGATATCCACGACATCGGCAAAAACCTGGTGGCCTCCATGCTGCGGGCCTCGGGTTTTGAAGTCATCGACCTGGGAGCCGATGTCAAGGTGGAACGGTTCGTGGAAACGGCCGAACGTGAAAAGGCTGATATCATTGCCCTGTCGGCCCTGCTGACCACCACCATGCTCAACCAGAAAAGGGTGGTGGAACTGCTGGTCAGCCGGGGCCTCAAGGATAAGTTCAAGGTGATGGTCGGCGGAGCCCCGGTTACCGAGAAATTTGCCCGGGAAATCGGGGCCGATGGTTACGGGGAAAGCGCCGTCCAGGCGGTCTCCGTGGCCCGGAGCCTTCTGGCCGGCCGGGGAGGCAACCATGACTGAAGAAGTCTTCAGACCCCGGGTCAGGTTCTTAAGCCAGCAGGCTGTGGAACAGATTATTGACGAGTCGTTTATACTGCTGGAAAAAGTGGGCCTGTTTATTGAAAACGAGGAAGCCCTGAAGCTTCTGGCGAATGCCGGTCAGAAAATAGACCATGCCAAAAACCGGGTCTTTATAGAGAAGGGCCTGGTGGAGAAATGCCTGAAGACCTGCCCGTCGGAAATCAGGCTCTATGACCTGGAAGGCAGCCGGGAATACCTGGTGGGCCGGGACGAAGTCCACTTTGACCCCGGTTCGGCTGCCATCAAGATCCTGGATTCAATAACTCTGAAGGAACGAGAGGCCGGGACTTCCGACCTGGTTACCCTGTATAAACTGGTTGAAACGCTGGAAAACCTGGATTTCCAGAGCACGGCCCTGGTCAGTGCCGATGTTCCAAAAGAAATGGCCGACATCTACCGGCTGTACCTGGGCCTCCTCTTTTCGCGCAAGCCTTTCATCACCGGAATTTTCCGGGTGGAAAGCCTGAAGCCGATGCTGGACCTGCTGCTGGCGGTGCGTGGCGATGCCAAGACCCTGGCCGAAAAGCCGCTGGCCATCTTCGACGCCTGTCCCTCCCCTCCCCTTAAATGGAGCCGGCTGACCGCCCAGAGCCTAATTGACTGCAGCCGTCTGGGTGTGCCTTCTGAACTCATACCCATGGGCCTGACCGGGGCCACCTCTCCGGTGACCCTGGCCGGAACCCTGGTCCAGCAGCTGGCCGAAAGTTTCGGCGGGCTGGTCATCTGCCAGCTAACCAGGCCCGGGGCCCCGGTAATCTTCGGCGGGTCTCCGGCGGGTTTTGACATGAGGAAAGGGACCACTCCCATGGGCGCCCCGGAGACCATGATGATCGATTGCGCCTTCGCCCAGGTGGCCAAGCATCTGAACCTGCCCACCCACGCCTACATGGGACTCAGCGATTCCAAGCTGGTTGACGCCCAGGCCGGGCTGGAAACGGCCATGGGAGCCACCCTGGCCGCCCTGGCTGGAATAAATGTTGTTTCCGGGGCCGGCATGCTCAATTTTGAGAGCACCCAGAGCCTGGAAAAGCTGGTCATCGATAACGATATCTGCGGCCAGGCCCTGAGGCTGGTCCGTGGCATAGCGTTCAGGGAGAAACCGCTGGCCCTGCACCTGTTCTCTGAGCTTGGCCCCGACTTCAATTTCCTGGTTCTCCCCCACACCAGGAAATGGTACCGGCAGGAGCATTATTTTTCTTCGGTCCTGGACCGCGATGTCTACGATACCTGGACAGCCCTGGGCCGGCTCGATACCTTTCAGAGGGCTGGCAAGGAAATTGCCAGGAGGTTATCCCTGTACCAGAGGCCCGAGCTCTGCCTGAAGAAGTCCGCGGACCTTCAGAAAATCATGAAGGCTTATGCCGCCTCCTGCGGTCTTGAAAAGTTGCCGGAAGTGCCGGGACTTAAGGTCTGAGTCAACTCCCGCAATTAATTTCAGAATGGTCCAGCTTGCCGGTCTTGATTCGCAAATGACGGAAATCTGGCAGGGTAAGAAAACAACTTAGCTGTTTGGCCAGAGCTTTTTAGGTGGCCGTAAAGAATGGTCGGCCAAGAATCGCGGTTGGGGAAAGAGTGCCAGATCAGGAAATTTTATCCCTGCCTCTTTAGCCCCGTTATTTAAGCCCCGACAGAATTTGCCCTCGTTCCGCGGGTTTTTGAAATTTTCAGCCCGGGGACTCTAATCCAGCCGGTATTCGCTCAGGTATTCGGGAATTACCACCGGCCAGCCGGTCTGTTCGCTTATTTCCCCCGCAAAGTGCTGTATGACTTCTTTTTCACCGTGTATCAGGAAAACTGTCCTGGGTTGCCTCTGGAACGAGCCGAGCCATTTCCAGAGCTGGGCCCGGTCGGCGTGAGCCGAGAAACCCTGAATCTGGTCGATGGTGGCCCGGACCTGGTACATCTGTCCATAAATACGTACCGGCGACTGGCCTTCCAGGATCTGCCGGCCCAGGGTTCCCCTGGCCTGGTAACCTACGAACAGGATGGTTGATTCCGGCCGGCTGATGTTGTTGACCAGGTGCTGCTTGATGCGGCCGCCGGTGCACATGCCCGAACCGGCCATGATGATGGCTGAACCTCGGGTTTTCTCAATCAGCCTGGATTCTTCGAAACTCTGGACCAGTTTCAGGCCGGGAAATTCGAAGGGATTTTTTCCGGTAGAGAACAGGGCCCGGGACTCGTCGTCCAGGTACTTCAAGTAATGGCCGAAAACGTTGGTCACCGAAACGGCCATCGGGCTGTCCAGGAAAACGGGCAGCTGCGGTATTTTTTTCTCTCTCACCAGCTGGCTGAGGTGAAACATCAGCTCCTGGGCCCGCTCGATGGCGAAGGTCGGGATGACCAGATTGCCGCCTCGCGAGACCACCCGGTTGACGTTCTCGGCCAGCCGGTCTGCGACTTTTTCCGGGTGGTCGTGTTCCCGGTCGCCGTAAGTTGATTCCAGAAAAATGTAGTCAGCCTGCTGGAAGGTTTCCGGGTCCCGGACTAGCGGTTTGTTCCATTGACCGAGGTCTCCGCTGAAAAGAATCTTCCTGGCCTCCTGTCCCCCTCCGTCTTCAACCGTCAGCTCGATGATGGCCGAGCCCAGGATGTGGCCGGCTTCCCTGAAGGTGACCTGGACCCCGGACCCCAGGTTGACCTTGAGATGGTAATCCACCGCTTCCACCAGCGGCAGGGCTTTCTCCACATCGGCGGTGGTGTAAAGGGGAATTTCCGGGTAAGGCCCGCGCCGGCCTTCTTTTTCATGCCTTTTCTTTTTGATCTGGGCGTCTTCTTCCTGGAGCTTGGCCGTGTCGAAAAGAACTATGGGCAGGATTTCAGCTGAGGGCGGGGTGCAGAGAATGCGGCCGCGAAATCCCTCCCGGACCACTTTCGGGATGAGGCCACAGTGGTCGAGGTGGGCATGGGTCAATAAAATGTAATTAATCTTCTGCGGTGGAAAGGGAAAGGGTTCCCAGTTGCGGGCCTGGTAATCACGTTCCTGGTAGAGACCGCAGTCCACCAGGAAATTCAGACCGTTGGCTGAAAGCAGAAAACAGGAACCGGTGACCTGGGAAGCGGCTCCCAGAAATTTGACCTTCATCATTCACTCGCCTTTCTGCCGGAGATAGTAGGCATATTCAACTCCGATGAACACCTGGCGGGCCAGCACTCTGAAGATTATATATATCTGGCCCAGAAATATAAAGGCCAGGACTCCCGGCCCGGCCCCTGACGGAATCAGGCGCATGATGAAGAACCAGAAGGCCGAGATAATTATGACCGCCAGGCCCAGCAGCAGATAGAGGCCCCAGAACCTGAAAAAGTGGCGTTTCAGGAAACGAAGGGCTGAGACATATGCCGGGATTACTTTTTTTGATTCGGATATCATGATTATTCTGGTTAGGTCCAGAAAAAGCTTGAAAGCTGTCCAGAGGAGGATCAGAACCAGCATCCGCAGGTTGGCCGAGATGATAACCGGCCACTCCGTCACCGCCCGGCTTGACCACAGGTTGAGCGGGGCGGTCAGCAACCGGAAAAGGATGAGAAGCACAGCCAGGAACGGTAAAAATACCAGAAGAGATAGAAAGAATTTCCAGAAATGACGGGCTCCGTCCGAAAGAAATTCCCTTAAGGTCACCACCGGGTCGGGGCTGAGCATCCGGCCGAACAGTCCGGCGCTGAGAAAGGTAAAAATCAGGCCGGTCAGCAGCATCAGGGTCAACAAAAAACCGACATAGGGACTTAGAATCTCCTGGTTGGCCAGGAAAACTTCGGCCAGGTTCAGCTCAAAGGGCATAACGGGTTTGTCCGGCAGGTAAAAATGGCCCAGGCTGTTTCTCAGAAGAGAGTTAATGGGAGCCAGGGCCAGGAGAGCCAGCACCAGCAAGATCAGCCAGATATAGACCGATAGCCTGAACCTGGTAATGGTTCTGTTAAGACCGGGATTTAAGTAGGTTTGAAGGCTCATGGTCATCTCCTCTCGTTTACAGCAGGCCGGAGAAAGTCAGCAGCAGGTGCTGCAGGAACCAGACCAGTTTTACGGTGGCAGTCAGAAGCCTGGCCCCGGGACCCTGGCTGGAATAGCTGTTGTTGGAAAAATTGCTGTCCACCAGCCAGATGGCCTCGGGGTCAAGAACGGCCGTTTTGACCCGGGCCGGCTTTTCAAAATAAAAGCGAACCCAGCGGTCCTGTCCATCCCATTCACGCCACTCGCTGCTGCCATCTTCAAAATCAACCCTGAGCTTCAGGCCGTAGCCGGGCCCTGGACGGGCCGGACCCAAGCGGCGCAGAGTAATTACCGTTTCATAAATTTTTTCTTTCTTTCTGGCGGTTTTCTCCTGAACCCCGGCGGGTGGCGAGCTGGCCTGGCCGGTCGGCAAACTGTCAAATACTCCCTGGTATTTTTCAGGCTTCAGGCGAGTTTCGACCGAGCCTATGGCATAATCAAAATTATTGGCGTTGAAAAAGAATTCCTTGAAAAACCAGGTCAGGTCCTGGCCGGAGACCTCGTTGACCACCCGGATAAAATCCTCGGTCTTTGGGTGGCGGAATCGATATCTCATGTGGTAGGTCCGCATGACCCTGGCCCAGGTCTGTTCTCCCAGCAACCTCTCCAGGGTATGGAGACAGGTGGCTGCCCGGTAATAAACGTTCAGGGAATAACTCATGGAGTTGAAGAACTTCCAGGAGGCGGTGACTATGGGGTCGAGCTCGGCCACCGTGGCTGACACCACCCGCCCCAGCTGCCAGTCGTAAACCGCCGGGAACTTGATAAGCCAGCTAAGGGGCAGGCCGCTAAAACGAAATGGCAGGCGTCCGGGACCGTAGGCCACCTCGGAAACCCGGCCCGTGGAATAGGTGTTAATACCCTCGTCCAGCCAGGCTTCCTCGAACTCGTTATTGGCCACCAGTCCGTACCAGTAGCCGTGCCCGAATTCATGGATTATAACCTGTTCCGGAGACAGGACATCTTTTTCCAGCAGGACCGAGGTCCCGGCGGTAAAGAGAGTGGGATACTCCATGCCGCCGCTTCCGGTTCGATAGGGCGGGTCGACCATGGTTATGGTTCTGTAGGGATAGGGGCCGTACCATAGGCCATAATATTTCAGGGCCGCCCTCAGGGCTCTAAAGTGCCTTTCGGCCTGGTTCTGATGCTGTTTTTCAATAAGCAGGATCATCTTGACATCAGGCAGCTTTAGTTCCTGCGGGCTCAGTCCCAGGAGCTCAGCCATCTGCCGGTATTCTTCTGGTGTGACTTCTTCCTCACCCCTGAACCATCTTTCCAGCTTGACAAACCGGGGTGAGGCGGTCCAGGCAAAATCGTGGATGTTCTGCTGGACATAGGTATAGGTGGTCTTGCCGCTGGCCGGGTCATCCCGCCTGGCCACTTCTTCCCCGCTGGCCCCCACCACCATACGTTCCGGCACGGTAATCTCGACCCGGTAGTCAGCAAAATCGGCATAGAACTCAGAGTTCAGGTGATACTCATGGCAGTTCCAGCCCCGGCCCTCTTCGTAAACACCGGGCTTGGGAAACCACTGGGCGATGAAAAAACCGTCCCGGTAATGACCGGTCCTCAGGCCACTCCCTGGTACCTTGGCCTGAAATTCCAGGTTAAGGGTGATGGACTGTCCCGGGGCCAATGGCTCGGGCAGCTCCACCCGGAGAACGGTCTGGTCGTCTGGATTGTGCGGTTCATCCGGGCTGATAAACGTGGCGGCCGGCATCAGGTCCAGTCCAGAATCAGTGCTCAGGGAAACCAGCTTGATCCAGCCCCACTCGTCTTTTTTAGCCCTGTATCGGGAAATAATCTTCTCACGGCTGGCTTCCTGGGCCAGGGTTGATCGCTCGTTTTTGAAGGCGTTCCAGTAAAGATGGAACTGGATATCCGGTATGTAATCTGCCGTTCGGTTGGTCCAGACTATGGTCTCTTTACCCTGGAGCGTGGCCGTTTCCGGTATCAGCTCCACCTTGAGGTCATAGCGAACGGGCCGGTCATCGGCCATGGCTGCCAGGCCGCAGGCCAGGAACAGAATCAGCCATAACCTGAAGACCGGTCGGGCCTTTGATAAACCTGGTTTTTTCATCCGAACCTCGCTGCCTGAAGATTATAAAGGTTATATATACGAAAAATCAGGCTGGCTGGATTTGCTTTCACATCAGAATCCTCAGAGCCTGCCTTGAACCTTCTGGTATTCCTGGCCTCAGGTCTGGCTGATCAGCCATTCTTCCCAGGCCCGGCGCCTGGGAAAAAAAATGAATAGAACCACCACCGAAATTCCGAGGAGGATGTAGAAATCGCGGTATAAACCCCGGATTAAAAATAATATCAATCCAAACAGGGCCGGCAGTTCGCTCATGATGACCATGATGAGCGAGGTGCGGTGAAGCTTGTTGAGCAGGTCCTCCGGTCGGTCGCCCGGCTTTTTTCTTAAAAGGAGGGACTGCAGGATACGGGCCAGGATGACACTTGCGGCCGACAGGCCATAGAACAGGTAGCGCAGGTTTCTGATGGCCTGCGGGTCGGTTATCGGGTATAGCCCATGAAAAGGTGCCATTTTGCTACGGATGAGTTCCACCAGTACCAGGTAAAGAGCCATTGCCCCCAGGACTGAAAAGCCGACCAGGGCGGCAATGCGGTGAGTTCTCCTGATTATTTCCTGGGCTTCCATCTTGCCTCCTTCGCTTGATTATATTTAATTTTGCCGGCCGGGGCAAACTGTGTTGTTAACCTGATCTGAACCTTCAGCTCGTTGCCGGTTTTTATCTGGAGAGGGGCCGGGCAGCAATTCCGGAGCAGGTCAGCAGCCAGGTCCTCTCCTTATCAGCTGCCGGGCTGGCTGTCCTGGCCCTCGCCAACAACCAGCCTGATATATGAATGACTGTTCATATATTATTGACTTTAATGGCTGACTGAGAGATCTTAAATTTCAGGGCAACCTGGCTGGATACGGCTCGAATTAATAGATATGGCAGGAGGTTATTCTGTCCTAACTTATGTAGAGGAGCAGGCCTTTAAGGTAGTCGCTCTCCGGGTGGAAAATGCTCACCGGGTGGTCCAGGGCCTGGCGGTGGCGCTGGATGATCCTGGCTTCCCGCCCGGCCTCCAGGGCGGCCTGAAAAATTGTTTTCTGGAAGTCCTGGCTATCAACGTAGTAGGAGCAGGAAAAGGTCAGCAGGAAGCTTCCCGGCTCCATCCGGCTCAGGGCCAGGCGGTTCAGTTCCCGGTAAGCTTTGATCGCCTGCTTCTCATCAGCTTTTTTCCTGGCAAAGGCCGGCGGGTCCAGGATGACCAGACCGTAGTCCAGCTGTTGTCTTTCGGCCAAGAACTCGAACATGTCCCGGTTGATGAGACTGAAAGAATCTTCGGAAAAGCCGTTAAGCCGCAAGTTGGCTCCGGCCGTTTCTAGGGCTCTTTTCGAGTAATCGACCAGGTCTACCTGGCTGGCTCCCCCTTTCAGGGCGGCCACGGCAAACCCTCCGGTGTAGCAGAAGCCATCCAGGACTCTTAATCCCCCGGCCAGGGACCGAACCAGCTGTCTCATTTCTCGCTGGTCAAGGAAAAAGCCGGTTTTCTGCGATTCGGTCAGGTAGATGTTGAACTTCAAACCATTCTCTTCAACCATCACCGGTTCTTCCAGCTTTCCGAAAAGCAGGCCTTCAAACTCGGACAGGCCTTCTTCCTTCCGCGATGGTATGAGAGATTTTTCGTAAATATAACTGGGCTTCAGGGTCTCTCTGAGCAAGTCCAGTACCTGCTCCTTGAGTTTTTCCATTCCAAGAGTCGAAACCTGGATAACCAGGCCTGGTCCATAACGGTCAACCACCAGACCGGGCAGGTGGTCGCTTTCACCATTAACCAGCCGGACCGATTCGGCCCGTCGGTAGAGACGGTGCCTGAGCTGAACCGCCTGCTGCAGGTTTCTTCTCAGGGCCAGCTGCGGGTCTTCCTGGCCAAAACTCAGCAACCTTCCAGCCAGGGAGCATTTCTGGTTGAAATAGCCGTGTCCGAGCAGTTGGCCGGCTGCCGAATAAACCGGGTAAATCCCGCCGTTGACAAAATTTTCCGGGTAGGTCTGTATGGCTCCGGAAAAAATCCAGTGGTGCCGGCTGAGGACTGATTTTTCGCGCCCGGGTTTGAGAATCACTCCATCGCGGACTTTTATTTTTTTCCGGTCTTTTCCTGAATTTCCTTCTCTATTCATCTTTATCCCGTCCTGGCTTTCGTTTTAGTCGCCTCTTAACCGCCCTGGGTCGTTAGCAAATTCCCCCGTGGTGTTCAGGCCAGAAGGTTACGGGCGGCCAGTTTTTTGACCAGTTCCCGGTCGGCCGGAAGCAAATTGAAATTTTCAAGCTCGCCCGGTTCTACCCAGGCATACTGGCGGTGCGAGCTCAGTCTGATCGCTTCCGATTCCAATCGGGCTTCAAAGGCCATCAATCTGGCCTCGGTGGCTCCGGGCAACTGGACCGCTTCCAGGAAACGGATGACTCTTATGGCCACTCCCATTTCTTCTCTGATTTCCCTGGCCAGAGCCTGTTCCGGGGTCTCTCCCGGTTCAACCTTTCCCCCGGGAAATTCCCAGCCGGTTTGAGAAGCTTCCTCGCCTCTTTCGGCCAGCAACACCCGGCCCGCCTTCTTGAAAACCGCAGCCACCACTATCATCGGCACCTAATTCTGCCCCAGCCGGCCCCCGGGTGTCAACCCGGACGACTTTTAGCCGTCCGCGGATTGTCACCCAGAGCTTTTACTGGTAATATAAGTTTTTATCGATGACGTTTTCGAGGGGTTTAGCGGCATGGAAAACAGCCAGTACGATTTTAAGCGAATGATGCCCGGGCCTCCGGCCAGCTATACCTGTCTTCGGACTCCCTTGCCTCTTGAGGTAGACGGAAACCTGGATAAGCCTGCCTGGAAGGTGGCGCCCCGTTCGGAAAGATTCGTGGACCTGGTTACCGGAAGGCCGGCCCTCCTTGATACCAGAATGGCCGCGCTCTGGGATGATGAATATTTTTACCTGGCTTTCTGGGTAGAAGAACCCGATGTCCGGGCCCATCTCTCGGAAAGAGATTCCTTCCTCTGGCTGGAGAATGATGTGGAGGTCTTCATCGCCGGCCCGGATTGCTACTACGAGCTTCAGGTCAATGCCCTGGGCACCATCTACGAAGTTTTTTACATCTGGCAGGAAGCCCTGAAACCCGGGGGCTATTTTGACCGACCCGAATTTGACCTCTACCGGCGGCAGGTCGATGTCCTGGGCGGGTACCAGGATTCTTCCCGCTGGGGCCGACACCCGCGGGGCCGTCGCTGGGCTTTCCTGGACTGGGACTTCCCCGGCCTGAAATGGGCGGTCCGGGTGGAGGGCACCCTGAACGATTCCACGGATATCGACCGCGGCTGGACGGTGGAACTGGCCTTTCCCTGGAAAGGAATGGAGGTCCTGGCCCAGGGCCGTTCTCTTCCTCCCGGCGACGGGGATGTCTGGCGGATGAGCTTTTCCCGGTTTGAAGCCCTGGAAGCCGGGGGGAGCCGGCTGGAACCTTCGGCCGGCTGGGCTCTCAACGCCCACGGAGTTTATGATTCCCATATACCCGAATGTTTTTCCCGGGTAATTTTTTCTTGCAAAGAAATCAAAGTTTAAGGAGAAGGCATGAACGCAGCAACCAGGATCAGAGTGGTTTTTCTGACGCCCGAGATGGCCCCGCTGGCCAAGACCGGAGGTCTGGCCGACGTCACCGGAGCCCTGCCCCGGTACCTGGCCCGCAATCCCCGGCTTGAAGTGATGGTTATAATGCCGCTTCACCGCGAGGTGAGGAAGAAGAATCTTCCCCTGAAGACGGTGTTCGAGCGAATTATGATAGATTGGCCCGGTTCGGAAAAGTTTTTCTCGGTCCAGGAATTTCAGTCTGAAGGTTTCAGGGTTTACCTCATAGATAATCCGCGACTATTTGACCGGGATTATCTTTACAGCACGCCTGAAGGCGATTATCCGGATAACGGCGAGCGCTTTGCCTTCTTTTCCCTGGCCGCCCTGGAAACGCTCCGGGCTCTGTCCTGGAAGCCGGACATCATCCACGCTCACGACTGGCAATCGTCCCTGGCCTTCGCCTATCTCCGTCACCGCCCGACGGCTGACGGCTTTTTTGCCGAGACCAGGTTGCTTTGTACCATTCACAACCTGGCCTACCAGGGCCTGTTTCCGCCTGACCTGCTCGGCCGGGTTGGTCTCCCGGGACATCTTTTCAACCCGGAAGACCTGGAATTTTACGGAAAGGTTAATTTTCTCAAGGCTGGCCTTCTATACTCAGATGCCATCAGCACGGTCAGTCCCACCTACAGCCGGGAAATTCAAACCCCGGAGTTTGGTTGCGGTCTGGAGGGTGTTCTGCGCAAGCGGTCGGACCGTCTTTTCGGCATTCTGAACGGCATAGATTATCTGGAATGGAACCCCGAAACCGACCCGGCCCTTCCCGCCCACTATTCCAGGGGCAACCTGGCCGGAAAGTCGGTCTGCCGGCTGGAACTTCTCCGTTACTTTAACTTTCCACTGGACTCCGCCCGGCCGGTGGTGGGCATGGTTTCCAGGCTGGCCGGCCAGAAGGGCTTTGACCTGCTGGCCAGGAGCCTGGACGAACTTCTTAAAAAAGAACTTTATTTGGTCATCCTGGGCACAGGGGAAATCGAGATCCAGAACCTGCTCGTAGAAGCCCAGAAGAAATATCCCGGCCGGCTTGGTCTCAAGATTGCCTTTGACGACCGACTGGCCCGTCTGATTTACGCCGGCAGCGATTTCTTTCTGATTCCCTCCCGCTACGAGCCCTGCGGCCTGACCCAGATGTACAGCCTCCGCTACGGAACGGTTCCGATTGTCAGGAGCACCGGGGGTCTCAAAGATACGGTGTCTGAATTCAACCCGGCCACCCTCCAGGGCAACGGCTTTCTGTTTGAGGAATATCAGACCGCTCCCCTGGTTGAGGCTGTTTCCAGGGCCCTGACTTTTTACAGGAAGGAACCTTTCTGGTCACGGCTGGTGCAAAACGGCCTGGACAGCGACTTTTCCTGGGAAAAATCGGCCGAAGATTATTTCAATCTGTACCGCCAGCTGCTCAGCTGGCCGGCGGCTCGTTTTTCCTGAGGTATTCGGCGGCCACCTCCGGCGGCACCGGGTTAATGTAGAAACCGGTGCCCAGCTCAAAACCGGCCACCTTGGTCAGTATGGGCATCACCTCGATATGCCAGTGGTAATAAGAATCTATGCCCGGCCAGGCCTTTTCAGAGACCTGGGGATTGGGAGCATGGTGGAAGACCAGGTTGTAGGCCGGGTCGGACAGCTGGAGTCGCAGCCGGCCCAGGGCCTGTTTCAGGGCCTCGGCCAGAAAGTCCGTTTCCTCGTCGGTTATGGCCCGGAAGAAAGCCGAATGTCTCAGCGGGAAAATGGCCATTTCAAACGGAAAGCGGGAGGCATAGGGGGCCAGGACCGCGAATTTTTCGTTCCGGTAAACCAGCCGCTCGCCGGCCGACTGCTCTTCTCTCAGCATCCGGCAGAAGACGCACTCCCGGAACTGGTTGCGGTAAAGCCGTTCCGCCCCGTAGATTTCTTCCTTGATTCTCTTGGGAACTATGGGAGTGGCAATCAGCTGGGAGTGAGGATGGGCCAGTGAAGCCCCGGCTTCTTTTCCTTTATTTTTGAAAATCTGGACATACTGGTGATGATAGACTTCTTCTATGTTAATGGTTCGTTCCCTGAAGACCTGGATGATCCGGGCCAGGTGGTCGGGCGGCAGGTCGGATAGTTCCTGGTTATGGTCAGGGGTTTCAATTATGACCTCGTGGACTCCAACTCCTTCCATCCACTGGTATGACCCCCTGGTCTTCTTGGGTGGAGGGGAACCGGGCTGCAGGGCCGGGAACTTGTTGGGGACCACCCTTATTGTCCAGCCAGGCCGGTCGGGCTCGGAATGGTCTTGGCGGATGGCATAGACTTCGGGTGGAGTCTTGGATTCGTTGCCCGGGCAGAATGGACAGAAGGCCAGGCTCTCTTTTTTCGGCTCCGAACTTTCAGCCGGGCGAAAATCATCCGGCCTCTTGCTCCTTTCGGTCGATATGATTACCCAGCGACCGGTTAATATGTCTTTTCTAAGTTCAGGCATGGTCATTCACCCTTTCTATCACAGCTGACTGGACTAATCGGCCAGGAGCTCCCTGATTTTCGTCTTCAGCTCGTCCAGGGACGAGGATTTGATGAGGTAGGCATCGGCAGCCCAGGTCATGAAGTCGCCCTTGTAGCTCTGGTAGGCGGTGTTGATGATGATGGGGATGTCCTTCCTCATGCCCATGATGCTGGAGATGAGCTCGATGCCGTCCTTGCCGGGCATCCTGATGTCGGTGATGATCAGGTCGAAGCCGCCGGACCTGACCAGCTCCAGGGCTGATTCGGCGTCGGCAGCCAGCACCACCTCGTAACCCTCCCGGCTGAGCTCTTCCTGGTAAAGCAGGCTCAAACTCTTGTCGTCTTCGACCAGCAGTATTTTTTTCATGTTGACCCCCTTTCTCTGGCCAGAAAATAAAGCCTGAACATGGTGCCCCTGCCCGGCTTGCTCCGGACCTCGATCTTGCCGCCGCAGGATTCCATCACCCGCCTGACAAAAAGCAGTCCCAGCCCCAGGCCGCTTTCCTTGGTCGAAAAGAAGGGGCTGAACATCTTTTCCTGGCTTTTCTCGTCGAGTCCCGGTCCGGAGTCCTTGACGGTGATGGTCACCCACTTCTTGTTCCTCTGGCAGGCCCGGAGGTAAACCCGGCCCCCGGGCGGGGTGACGTCCAGGGCATTATCCAGCAGGTTGACCAGGGCTTCTTCAAAGTACACCGGGTCGCACAGTATCAGGGAATTATTTTCGGGCAGGCTGATGGTAATCGTCTTGCCGGTAGCCTTGGCTTTGATGTCCGGCCTTTCCCTGATTCCCAGCAGAATGGGACGGTAGTCTATCGGCACCAGTTCTTTGATTTTTATCCGGAGAAAATGGCTCATCCGGAAGATGATTTCTTCCAGGTGCTTGATTTCTTCCTGGATGATTTGCAGGTTTCTCTGGCACTTTTCCTGGTTGCAGGGCTGGTTGACCAGCTGCCGGGTAAAGCCGCCGATGGCCACGATCGGGTTTCGGAGCTGGTGGGAGATGAAGGCGGCCATTTCTCCCAGGGCGGCCAGTTTTTCCATTTCCAGGACTTTCTTGTAAAGCCTGGTGGTATGAATGTAATTCCCGGCCAGCAGGCCGCACAGGCTGGCCAGCTCTATGTCCCGGGCGGTGATGGGAGCATGGGTGATGGCGTTGTCCACCACGATTTCACCCATGATTTCATTGCGGGCCACCAGGGGCAGACACAGAAACTCTTCTACCTGGACAAAATTCAGGAAGCGGCGGTCGACCCTGGGCTCGGTGCTGGCCCCGGTCACCAGAACTATCTCCTTATCCCTGGCCGCGGCCGCCGGATACTTCAGGTCTTCATCCTCCAGGTTGTATTCCAGGGCCTTGAGCTTGGGCTGCAGGTCGGGCAGGAGACGGCTGACCAGCTCCCGGTTGTGTTCCACAATTTCGGCGTAACCCAGTCCGGGGGAGCTGAGCATGGTCCAGATGGCCTCGGCCTCTTCCGGCGACCTCGGTCCCAGCCACAGGGTGGCCTTGAGCTTATCACCCTCGGTCAGGAAGAGGGTGGCCCGGTTGAAGCCGATGCCGGCCCCGGAAGTCAGGGCGGTTAAAATGACCAGCAGGTTATCTTCCAGGGAGAAGGGCTGGAAGAAGCTCTGGGCGATGATCGATAGCAGCACCAGCTCCTTGGGTATTTCGGGGTTGAAGTTGGCCGGCTGCATCCGGTAGGAGGTGATCATTCCAGCCTCCAGCCCTTGGGCACCGTCCTGATGCCACCCGCGCTGATCTTAAAATAATCGTCGTCCCTGGTGTCTTCATAGCCAATTGAAAATTTTTCCGGGACGATCACGTTCTTATCTATTATAGCCCTTTTTATCCGGGCTCCCCTTTTGATAATTGTGCCTTCAAAAACTATGGACTCTTCCACCACCGCTCCCGGCTCGACGGTAACCCCGTAAGACAGGATGGAGTTCTGAACCTGACCTCCGTTTATCAGGCAGCCATCTCCAATGATGGAGTTCTTGATGGTGCCGCCGGAAATGTAAGAAGACGGGTACTGGGGCTTGTAGGTCCTGATGGGCCAGCCGGGGTCGTTGAGCTGAAAGGGCGTCCTGTCCGACAGGAAGTCCATGTTGGCCTGCCAGTAGGCATCGATGGTTCCGATATCCTGCCAGTAATCTTCGTAAATGTAGGCGTAGACCCGGCTTTCTTTTATCATCGCCGGCAGAACATCCTTGCCGAAGTCATGGCTGGATTTGGGATTGCGGGCATCCTTGATCAGGGCCTTGACCAGGACCGGGGTGGAGAACATGTAAACCCCCATGGAAATCAGGGCCTGTTCCGGCGACCAGGGCAGCGGAAATGGCTTCTTGGGCTTTTCGGCGAAATTGATTATCCGGTGGTCCTGGTCGATGCCGAGCACCCCGAACCGGCTGGCCTCGGCCACCGGCCAGGTATGGGTCATGACCACGGCTTCGGCTTTTTTGTCCAGGAAAAATTTTAGCACTTTCCGGTAGTCGGCCCGGTAGACGTGGTCGCCGGACAGCACCAGGATTATGTCCGGGTTTTCCTGCTGGATGGTGTAGATGTTCTGGAAAACGGCATCGGCCGTTCCTTCATACCAGTGCTCGCTGACCCGGCCCTGGGCCGGGAGGGAGATGATGTATTCGTTGCTTTCCGGATGGAAAATGCTCCAGCCCTGAAGGATATGTCTTTCCAGGGAAAGCGACTTGTACTGGGTCAGCAGGGCGATCCTCCGGAAGCCAGAATTCAGGGAGTTGGACAGGCTGAAGTCGATTATCCTGTAACTTCCGGCGAAGGGTACCGAGGGCTTGGCCCGGTCCCTGGTCAGGGGGTAGAGCCTCTCCCCTTTTCCACCGCACAGTATCATAACCAGGACTTTTTTATAGAATGTTTCCATCTGGCAGTATGATCTCCTTAAAAATTGAATCTTCCTCTTCTATTTTTTCAAGGAAATAGCTTTCTTCGGGGCTTAGCTCTCCATTTCTTTCCAGCAGCCGGACAATCGTTTTGGCTCTTTCAAAATGCAGGCTGGCCCGGGCCTCGGCATAGTCCCGGGCGGTCAGGGTGGAAATCAGGAAGGGCCAGTCGGAGCTTTCCAGCAGGAACTTTTCCTGGCAGAGCAGCTTGAGGAGCCGGGGGTTGAGCCGGCCGAGTTGCCCGGGATCCCTGAGCCAGCTAAGGCATCTATTTTCGAGCTCGTAGATCCTGGACCAGATCCAGGAAGTGTCTTCGTTGAGCCAGATCCAGTGGTAACCGCCCTCTCCCCACGAGCCTTCGGGCAGGGAAACGATCAGGCTGGCCGGGACCTCTTCCAGTGAGCTGGATACGGTGGCCGGCCTGACTGCCGACTCCGGCTCATGGAGCTTTTTGACCACCCGGTAGAACCATTCCGGTCCCTCGAACCACCAGTGGCCGAGAAGTTCGGTATCATAAAGCGAGGGAATCACCCCGGTCTGGTGATTTTTCAGGGTTTCATTCAGCAACCAGACAAAGTGTCCGGCATGGGCCTCGGTTCTTTCCATGGCCAGGTTGTAATCATAGGGCAGCTTATCGGCCAGGTCGGAATCGGGAGCGGTTATTCTCCAGTAACGCAGGCCTCCAGGAAAATGCTTCTTGTGGAATTCAAGGTAATGGCCATCTCCGGGATAACCCTGGAAGCGGCTCCAGACCTGCTTGCCCGAGACTTCGTCCCGGGCCAGGAAACTGACATGAGACGGGTGGGCCAGGTAAGGCTGGTAGGGGTCCTGGGGCCTGACCGGTGTGGCCTTGAATTTTTCCCGGTACCTTTCCCAGAGATGCCTGAGGGCCGGAAACTTTTCCAGGTAGACCCCCCGGGCCTCGCCGCCCTTGAGCAGGTGGGCATCAACGAAAAAGTAGCTAAGGCCCTGCTCTCCCATGATTTCATCCACACCCCTGCGGGGATAAGGCTCCGAATTACCCAGGGGAGGCTTCCAGGAATACCCGGGGCGGTAGGCACACTCCGGCAGCCAGAAACCGCTCGGCTGTCGGCCGAAATATCTCTTATAGACGAATTTCCCCTGCTGCACCTGGTGGGCCACGCTTTCATCACGCGATAGAAGGGCCAGGTAGCCATGAGTGGCGGCCGAGGTAATTATCTCCACCTGGCCGCTCTCCTGGAAACGGGAAAAGGCCGAGACCAGGTCGGAGCCAAACTCGTCGACGAACAGGCGGAAAGTCTTTTCGTACCACTTGCGCCAGAACAGGGCCAGAGGCAGGAGTTCCTTCTGGCCTGACCGCTGGAAGTAGAGATAATCGTTGACGGCCGCTTCCAGCTTCATCGTCAGGTAATCGATGAATCCCCGGACAAACTTCTGGCTCTTGAGTTGCTCAACCAGGACCGGGGTAAAGCTGATGGTCAGGCCGGACTTGAGGCCCTCCTTCTCCAGCCGGTTCAGGACATCGAGAATGGGCAGGTAGGTTTCGGCGGCTGCCTCAAAAAGCCAGTCGGTCCCGTGGGGCCAGGTGCCGTGGTTGAGGACGTATGGAATATGGCTGTGCAGAACCAGGCAGAAAAATTTCTTCCCCGTTTCAATCCGGTCTTTCATTTAAATTCCCTTCTCCAGCTCGCAGGTTCGGCTAAATTATACCATATAAATCTTTTGAGAAAAGATTCTGACCCCAGGCGGCAGGTCATTATCTTCCGTGCTTTAAGACAAGAAAGAGCAGCTTTTTCTCCCGGGACGTCAGCTTCAACCGCCAGACCGGATGGCAACTTAAGCCCTGGGTAATTATTTCATAGTCTTTTTCCGATTGAGAAACTGTCTTGATCGGAAAGACCCAGATCTCCTGGGCCTCGGGAGCTTCGAGAACGAGTTCTCCTTCACGGAATTCCACCCGGTTGGTCCCGGCCCGAAATTCATTTTCAAAAAAGGCCAGGTTCCACTCCGAGGTCAGGGTCAGCTCCACCTCCTGCGGGGACAGGTTTTCGATTTCATAGACAAACAGCAGGGCCCTGAGTCCCGGCCTGACCCGTTTGCACAACCTGAGCGGAATGGAGCCCGGGGCCAGTTTCACCTCTGCCTGCCTTTCCAGGACCAGGGTGTCATCTTCCAGGCTGGCCCTAAAAGGTTTTTCGATAAATTCACCCGGTTCCCTGAAGTAGGTCTCTTCGTACTCTTCATAACTTATCCCAGGATGGAGTATCCTTTCCAAAAAGGACAGCCGCCGGTAGTTATCGAATTTCAGCCACTTCTGGGCTTCGGGGGGCAGGGCCCGGCTGAGTTCGTGGATGGACTTGCCCTCCTGGTTTTCTCCATGAACAGTAGAGTGAAGATGGTAAAACTCCTGGCGCCTGGTCAGGACATCGGTCAAATTTAAGACCTGGTAGCGGTCGTCAATCTCGGCAATGCCGCCTCCGTCATCGGGTTCTAGCCACAGGAAAAAGTAAGGCGACTTCAACAGGTATTCATCGTGGCCATCCAGGTCAAAATCAAGCCTTTCCCAGCCACTGAGGAAGGGGACCTTAAGCTCGGCCGAAATAAGCTTTTCATACACGGCCCTTCTCAGGTGGGGCAGATAGAGCCCGCCGAAAACCCCGTGCCAGTAGGCATCGTTGCACTGGGCCTGGTAAAGCTCTCTCCTGGCCTCCTGATCATCGCACTGGCTGACCTCGGCCGAAACCTGAAGCTGGCGGCAGCGCAGGTGGTGGCTTTCTGGATATTTCAGGGAAAAATCACGGTACAGCCCACCCCGCAGGAAACGGCGGGCGGCTGGCGGCAGGCTGTTCTTGAGCTGGATGAATTCCCGCTGGTCTTCAGGATTAAGTACCCATTCCATCATCTCTTCGTAGGAGGCCGGGGGCAGGTAGGCCCGGCCCAGTGGAGCCCTGTGCCGGAGATACTGGCCAAAGGTCATCATTTCCACCGGGTTGTTTTCCAGGAATTCCAGGAACTTAACCAGCCAGCCGTCTTCATAGACCCATTTGTCGGTTCCGGGCCACAGCCCGAATTTTTCGCCGTCATCCCCGATGATGGCCGTGTCATTACCTTCATTCAATATTTTTTCAAAATAGGACTTGAGCTCGTCAAGCGACCTGAAAGGAATGTAATAACGAAGAGTCTTGTCTATCGGGAAAATGTTGAAGGCCAGTCCCTCGTCTTCGGTAATGTAATAACCATGGATGTTCTTGAGTCCGGCATAGCGGAAATGTTCTTCATCGAGCAACGTGTAACGAAAACCGGCCCGGTGGAGCAGGCTGGCCAGGTGCGGTTCCCAGACCCTTTCGGTCAGCCACAGCCCCTCCGGCCTGACTCCAAAGGTCTCCTGCAGAAATTCGGACATAAGGGCCAGCTGGGCCAGCCGGTCTCGCTCCGGTATCTGGGTCAAAACCGGTTCATAATAGCCGCCTCCCAGCAGCTCCAGCTGGCCTGAGTTCACCATGTTCCTGATGAGTTCCAGGCAGTCTTTTCTTTCCTTTAAAATGTAGTCCCAGAGAAAGCCTGAGAAATGAAGGGCGAACCGGAAGCGGGGAAAGCGGCTGACTGTTTCCAAAAAGGGGTAATAGGCCCGGTCAAAGGCCCGTCGGAAAACATCCGGAAAATTACCCAGTGGTTGATGGTTGTGAACGGCAAAAAGAAAAATCAGTTTTTCCATGCTCATTTCTCCCGGCTGGCGGCTTTTTCCAGGTAACTCGAAAACAGCAGGTCAAATTCTTTCTCCTCGGTCTCCCCTGCCCACCAGAACCAGTCCGAACCCTCGGCCACGGCCAGGTATTCAGAAAAACCTGATTGTTCTCTTTGCCTGGCCAGTCTCATCCAGGCCTGGACTTTTTCCGGGTGCCCGACCCACTTGAAGAAACTGCTCATCCAGGTCCCGGAGACGAGTTCCAGGGATTTGGCCGGCTGGTGTGTCTTGAGGTAATCTCCCGGCAGCACGGGCTGGAAGGTTCCGGAGGCTTTAATTTTCTCAAATAACGACCGTAGAAAATCTATCCCGTTATCTTTGTAGGCACCCCAGGGATTTTCACCGTCGAGTATGATGGAACAGATAGCATCTTCTGGCACCACGGCGGCTCTCTTCTCCAGCTTTCTAAAGAAATCATCAACGGCCCGTTCGGCCGGCCAGCGGTGGTATTCAAAACCGATCAGGTCAGAGAGTTCCCGGTCTCGGAAAAAGAGTTTTAGCCCCTCACAGTCATAGGGTTGATACAGGAGTGCCGGGTCCGGGCGGTGGTCCAGGCTTTTCCAGAGAAGATGTTCATCGGTCATGGCAAACTGGTAGCCGCTTCTGGCAATCAAGCCACAGGCCACCTGGCTCAGGGCTCCTTCCGAAGGCCATAGTCCGGCCGGCGCCAGTCCTAACACCTGGCTGAAGTACTCCCGGGCCCGGTCCAGGTGCCAGGTCGCGTCTTCCGGATGGGCGAATGACGGAAGGTCGGGGGCTTCGGGGCGGGCCTGGTCCAGGTCGGCCAGCAGCGGGAGCAGCGGATGATAGTAGGGGGTTACGGTCAGCTCCAGCAACCGGCTGGACTGGAGTTTCTGGAAATATGGCAGCAATCCAGTCAGTATATTCTTTCTCAGGTTCAAGAGCTCATCCCGGCTTTTCTCTTCGGGTCGGGCCAGTGGTGAAAAGAAATGCTCCAGCACCCGGCGCTGCAACCCGGCCAGCCTCGTTTCCTGGTGAAATTGAGGGAAAAATCTTCTTAGCCGGTCTGTTTCCTCCTGGCTCAGCTTTTCTGGTTCTTTATGCAGTGATTCCAGGACGGGGTCGACCGCCCGGCCCTGGGCGTAATCCAGGAGCTGTTCCAGGAGGCAGGGCACCAGGTTGATGGTGCAGGCGAACTCGGTTTCCTCCACTATTTTCAGCATCTGCCAGTAATTCCTGGTGGCATGGTAATTTACCCAGGGCAGCAGGTAGACCTTTGAGTCCGGAAGGTGGTAGATGGGCTGGTGAAAATGCCAGACAAAGTTCAATCTCATTTCAGACTCCTTGCTCGGCCAGGAAGTAGATTACCATGGCCAGTATTACCGCCTGAAGTTCCAGCTCCCGCGGATGCACCGCTTCCGGCACATCGAGGGCGCTGTGGTGGTAATCAAAATAACGCTGCGATTCGGGAATAAGACCGCCGAGGATTGTGCCCTTTTCTCGCAGGGGAGCAATGTCCACTCCCCCGCCGCCGGTTCTGATCCAGTTTATGCCCAGGGGGCCCAGGTAAGCCAGTAACGGCTTGAGCCTGTCGGCCAGGCTTTCCAGGCTGAAGGCCAGGCCAACCGGGGCTGCTCCTCCCCTATCCTGTTCAATGGCCACCAGGTGCTTTTCCTGCTTCCTGTGGTCGGAGGCGGCATAGGCCCGACCCCCGGTTCCTCCAAATTCCTCGTCCATGAACATAACTGCCCGAATTGTTCTTTTTGGCTTCAGCCCGGTTTCTTTTATCAACCGGAGCACTTCGATGGCCACGGCGCAGCCGGCGGCATCATCGTGGGCCCCGGGGCCGAGGTCCCAGCTATCGAGATGGCCGCCTATGAGAATTATCTCATCCGGAAACTCGGAGCCGGTCAGCTGCCCGATGACGTTGGCCGAAGTCACCGGCTCTTCCTGGCGACAGTTCGTCCTCAACCATACCTTCAGTTCCGGATCGGTCTGCAGCCAGTGGTGCAGCAGTTCGGCCCCGGCCGTGCTTACGGCTGCAGCCGGAATTCTTGGTGCCCGGTCGTCGTATTCCATCAACCCGGTGTGGGGATTTTGATCGACCCTGAAGGTCATGGACCTGATCAGAACTGCCCGGGCTCCGTAACGGGCCGCTTCCGAGGCTCCCCGGACCCGGAATTGGGCAGCCCGGCCGTAGGCAGCAAAAGGCTCGACCACCGTCCTGTCCATGGGCACGTTGTAAAAAACTATCCGGCCGGGAACAATGTCCTTCAGGGCCGACAATTCCTCAAAACTACGAACCTCAACCACCCCCGCTTCCACCCCGTTGACCGGAGTACCGAGGCTGTTGCCCAGGGCACAGATACTTAGGGCCTGAGTGCCCAGTTTCGAGCTTCGGACCATGGCTTCTTCGGCCTGTCCCCTGACCCAGCGCTGAACCTTGACCGGCTCGGTCCAGACCCGGTCGAACCCCTGCTCTGCCATAAGACTGGCGGTCAGCTCCACCGCCCGGTCGGCCTCGGGGCTCCCGGTCAGACGACCGCCGATTGAAGTAATCTGCTTGAGAAATTCGTAGGCCTTTTCCTGTCGCAGGCCCAGGTCCTTTATGGATTCAAATTTTTGCAGAAGCTCCGGCCGCAGGGCTGGCGGCAAGCTTCTGTCCCGAGCCTGTGGCTTACAGCCTGATAGCCACAGCAGAGGCAGGGTACAGATTAGCAAATAGAAGCTATTTAATCTTTTCTCTGCTTTTCCTGTTAGAGTTCTTTTCATTTTTTAATCCGGCTTTTTCCTGGTTCTTGTTTCTGAAAAATAGCCACAGGTTTTCTTTACCTTGCCTGCGGTCTTTTATGCGGACAAGAGTATAAACGCCACGCAATTTCTTTCCCTGGATCAGTATTTCTCTGAGGTCTTGATCCCGGTGAAGCGGTTGATAGGTTCCCCGGTCCCAGATTTCCACCCGGCCCGCACCGTATTCGCCTTCGGGGATTGAGCCTTCAAAATCTTCATATCCCAGGGGGTGATCTTCCACCTCGACGGCCAGTCGTTTTTCGGCACCGGTGGTCGGGGGTTCCTTGGGCAGGGCCCAGCTCTTCAGCACACCGTTTTCCTCCAGCCTGAGGTCATAATGGAGGCGGGAGGCCAGGTGTTTTTGAATTACGTAGATAAGTCCTGGTTCTTTTTTGGTCTGCCGGTTCACGGAAGCTGCCAGACTGATTTCCTTGAAGCGGATTATCTATGCAGGAAACAACGTTCGCAGTCAACTTCTCCTGGTCTGCGCGTTACCATCATCACCAGGCCGAGCTCATCAGCCCTGGCGATGACCTCCTGGTCCTTGACCGAGCCCAGGGGATAGATGATGCCGGTAATCCCATGGCCAGCAGCCAGCTCCACCACGTCCGGGAAGGGCATGAAGGCGTCAGAAGCCAGGACACAACCCAGCGGGCCATAGCCACGACGGGACAGCCGGATGGCGTCTTCGGCCGCATCGATGCGGCTGCGCTGGCCTGAACCGATGCCATGAATTTTGTCTTCGGTCCCGATGACTATGGCATTGGACCTGGTATAACAGGCCACCGTCCAGCACAGCAGGGCGGCCCGCAGCTCGCGGTCATCGGGTTTTTTCTTCGAAACGACATCGATGAAATCCGGGGAGACGATGCGGGAATTGAATCTCTTTTGAACGAGCAGGCCTCCGGCCACTCTCTTTATTTCCAGCCCGTTATCAAGGGAAGGCTGGTCCAAGTAGGCTCCCATTTTTACCACCCTGAGAACTTTCCTGGTGGCCAGGACTTCCAGGGCTTCGGGGCTGAAGTCCGGGGCATAGACCACTTCGATATTTCTGGGGCTTTCCACCAGCAGGCGGGCCAGGTCGGCCTCCACCCGGAAGTTGAAAACGTCAACGCTGCCAAAGTTGGACAGCGGGTCGGTCTGCCAGGCCTTCTGAAAGGCCTCCAGGCCGGTGGCGGCCAGGGCCACCCCGCTCGGCATCTCGTGCTTGATGATAACGGCCACGGCCTGCCCTGGAAAGACCTCGGTTAATTTCTTGGCCAGGCGCTGCCCCAGGTCCATGTCGCCGACGTTGATGTAACTCAGGCCCTTGGTTCCTTCCTGCAACACTTCCATGGTGGCCATGTTGGGACCTGAGGCCCCCTCTTCCTGGTAGAAAGCCGCCGGGTAACCGGGGTTCTCACCGTAGCGCATTGAAATCTTCTTGGTAAAGCGGGTGTCTCCCACCATAAGAGAAGATGGGAAATCTTCGCTGACCTTGGTCTGGTATTGGGTTCGGGCCGTTCTCTGGTCCTTGGTCTCCATTTTATTATCCTTCATGTTTGTTGATTATTTTTATTTCCTGGATCTGGCCGTCGTGAACCGAGGCCCGCAGGGCGGCCAGGGCCACCCGGAAATCGGCTTTGCCCGGCGCCGGGGCCAGCGAGTTGAAAACACCCTCGGCCACCTCTTCGGCCGTTCTGCCTGCCATTTCCAGGGAAATGGGTTCACCGAAAAATGAGGGCAACGGGTCGACGTTGATACCCATGTAGGTCATAACCAGCCAGCCTTTACCGGGAACAAGGGGCAGTTCGAAATAATTCCTGATGACCGAGCCGTATTCTCCCCTTCTGATGACGCTCATGGCCAGGTTAAACCCGCCGCCAAAGGCCAGGCTGATCCGCGGGGTAAAAATGGGATCATCCGGTTCATATTTCCAGTCTTTAAGGGCCCTGACCAGGGCCAGTAACGGCTGGTGAACTGCTTCCAGCTGGCCCATGATGTCGGTGGTATGCTTGCCGTTGGAAACGACCAGGCCGGCGGAAGAATACATTATGGCCGGGTAGATCAGGAGCTCAGGCTTTCCGGTAAGTATCACCTGGGGGTCGGTGGGCTCCACCCAGATGCTGTTTTCCTTCTTTACCAGGCGCCGGGCCTGGCTGGCCGGAGAACGTCCGGTCAGGCCGTAGACCAGGCAGACCTCATCGCCTTCCTTGAACTGTCCGGCGATGATGAATCGGCCCGGGTATTCCAGGCCACTGAGATAGGTTGTTTGCTTGTCCATTGTTTTTCACCTGTTAGATATCATACCCTTTTCTGATAGTCAAGAAAAGCTGTCCGGAGCCCGACCCTTGTTTTAATTCCAACGGCTGGTAAAATACCATTTATTGAGAAAGGTTACCTGGATGAGATTTGACAGGCGCTGGCTGTATTTTTCTCCGGCCGTTTTCTACTGTGGCCTTATATTTTTCATGTCAAGCCGCACCCTGAAATTAAAGTTCGGCCTGGTCTTCTGGGACAAAGGAGCCCACTGGCTGGAGTTCGTGGGCCTGGGCTTCCTGCTGGCCCTCGGCTTTTTCCATAACCTGCCAGGCCTGCCCTTTCTCAGGGCCTACCTGACCTTCATGACCGGGATTTCCATCGGCCTGCTGGACGAGCTGCACCAGAGCCTGGTTCCGGGAAGACAATGCGACTGGAAGGACTGGGTGGCCGATATGATCGGAGTCCTGGTGGGATTGGCCGTCTTCTGGCTGATTTTTCTGAAAAAAGAGCAGCGGGCAGAAAAATCAGGCCAGCACTCTTAGTGCATTTCGGGCAGGCACTTTTTCAGGTAGTTAAAGGTTTCCTGGGGCGAAGAAAATACTGAAAATAGCCTGACGTCTTCCTCGGTGATGGCCCCGCAGTCAACCAGCGCCCGGAAATTGAGCACCTTATCCCAGTATTCTTTTCCGTAGAGAATTAACAGCACTTCCTTTCGGGATACCTTCCCGGTCTGGAGAAGGGTGATGATCTCAAAGAACTCGTCCAGGGTGCCAAAACCTCCGGGGAAGGCAATGACCGCCTTGGCCTTGTACATCAGCCAGAATTTTCTCATGAAGAAATAATGAAAGGTAAAATTCAATTCGGGTGTTATGTAGGGATTGGGTAGCTGGGGCTGCGGCAGCGAAATGTTCATGCCGATACTCTTGCCGCCAGCCCGGGTGGCCCCGCGGTTAGCCGCCTCCATGATACCCGGACCGCCACCGGTGCAGATAACGTACTTTCTACCCTTGGGTTTGATGTTCATGCCCCACTTGGTAATCCGGTAGGCCAGCTCCTCGGCTTCCCAGTAATACCTGTGCAGGATGGAGTCGGAACTGGCCGGGCTGGCCTTGGCCGAGCCCAGGAAAAGGATGGTGCTTTCCACCTTCAGCTTTTCCAGCCTGGCCATGGGCCAGACGTACTCACTGAGTATTCTCAGAGTTCTGCCTTCCTGGGATTCCAGGAATTCCAGGTCGCGGTAAGGGGATTCCGGCATTTCCAGCTTTCTCGTTTCGATTTTCTTCATCCTCAACTCCTGCGGACTTCTGATTTGGTTAGAACAAATCAATTTTTGCCCGATTTTTGCCAAGTTGTCAATCAGTTTGAAATTCGGGGCCGAGACTGGCAAAATAGGGCTGGATGAAAAAATCGTTCTTTGTGCCTCTGCTGATTTTATCGGCTGCCTTCTATTCCTGCCGGCCTTCCCGGCCGGAAGTCAGCCCGCCGCCTGCCGGCTTTGTGGAGACAGGTATAGCTTCGTGGTATGGACAGGAGTTCCATGGCCGCCCGACCTCCAGCCGGGAAATCTATGACCAGAATGACCTGACCGCCGCCCATCCCACTCTTCCCTTTGGAACCATGGTGCTGGTTACCAACCTGGAAAACGGGCGCCAGGTTACGGTCCGGATAAATGACCGCGGGCCTTTTGTCAAGGGACGCATCATCGACCTGTCCTACGCCGCGGCTCGCATGCTGGGAATGGTCGGCCCGGGTACAGCCCGGGTCAGGCTTGAAGTCACCGGGTATGCACCGCCCGCGGTGGAACCCAGGTCCGGTGCTTATGTTCTCCAGGTTGGTTCTTTCGCGGTTGAGGAGAATGCCCGCAACCTTTTCCAGAAATTACAGAAAGAATTCCCCGGCGTTTATCTTTCCTCGTTTCAAACCAACGGCCGGATTTTTCACCGGGTCCGCCTCCGGGTAACAACCGAGATTGAGGCCAGAGAGCTGGCCGAGAAGCTTTCGGCTGCCGGTTATCCGGTTCTGCTTCTTCGAGAATAGCGACCGCTTGGCTCTGGAAAGACAGGGTCTTCAGGCTGCTCAATCCTGGACGATTATGACCACGGCCTGTTCTCCCTCGGGCACCCGGACTTCAACCTGCCGGCCGTCAAACTGTCCAGCCTCCTTACCGTTGATGAGTATCTGTCCCCTTTTCCTGGTTCCCAGGTTGAGTCTGATGGTGTTTTTCTTCAGGCTCTTCACCTCAAACGAAATTTCTCGCTGGGTATAAAGAAAATGACGGAAAACGGCCGGGGAGTCGGTCTTGAGCAATTCCCTTCCCTCTTCAATAAGTCTCACCCGTGATGGGGACATTTCCACCTCGTAGTGGCGGCCGAGAATGGACATTCTCTTGAGGAGTCCCTTTGTTTCCGGCTTGAGCTGTCCGAACCTGAACCCATCCCACGGGGTTATATCCAGGTATTCTTCCACCCCGATCAGGGCGAACAGCGGTCCCCAGCTCTGGTAACGCTGCCCCCCGGCTTCCCCGGTCCTGGAATCGAAATTTTCCGGGCAGAGCTGATAATTCTTCCAGATCCGCAAGAACAGGTCGGTGCTCTTGCGGGCGAAATCGGCGGCTACCAGGTCCAGGCCGTAGGATTTCAATCCCTGGTAGACCAGGTAGTTGGTCGGGGGCCAGATTGTTCCCCGCCAGTATTGCTGGTCGGAGAAAGCCGGGTCATCCCTGGAGATGGTGGGCAGGACGAAGTCCCCCCAGAACTCTTCAGGATTCAGCAGGTGGCGGAGCATCTTCAGGGCCTGCTTCTCGTCGGGAATGCGGGCCACCAGCGGGAAGAAGTTGGAGGCTGCCTTTCTGGTGGAAAAACGGCCGTCCCAGTGCCGGTCAAAATAAAAACCTTCCTTTTCGTTCCAGAGGTAGAGGTTCATCAGCTTCTTGGTTTTTTCGTACTCGTCCAGGAATTTTTTCCGGTCTTCTTCCTTGCCCAGAAACTCAGCCAGCCGGGCCAGGCAGTAGGAATCAAGGGCATAGAGACTATTCAGGTCGACGCAGTTCATCTCCATCGTACCGGTTCGGTCGTCGAAACCGGCCTCGTCCCAGTTGGGCAGGTCATCCTGGCCTGATTCCCACATGGCCCTTTGCTTGCCGCTGGCCTCTTTTTCCCACGGAGGCACCTCCCCGGCCACCAGACCGGCATCACTTCCCCACTCCAGCAGGCCGTCGTTATTGCCGTCCCTTCTGGGGTGGCCGCCGGGCATCGGTTCTGTCCAGAACTGGTGCCACTTCTTCAGGTAAGGATAGGCAAACTGGATCAGCTCCCGGTCGCCGGTCCTCAGGAATAGTTTCAACACGGCGAACGACCCGACCGGCGGCTGCGAGCGGTCTGGAGTGCCGTTGAAACGACCGCGCCAGTTAGGAATGTTGCCGTTTGGATACTGGGTCTGGAGGACAGCTTTGACCACGTCGCTGGCCAGCTTCTGGCTTTCCACCGCTATTTCCAGGGAATTGAAAAAGGAATCCCATTCGAAGATAGTCCAGTGGTCCGGCTGACCGTCGGGACGCGGAAATATCCAGCCGCGGCCGGCCGGAGTATAGAAGCGATGATGCCCGTTCTGGTACAGAGACATCCAGAAGAGGTTGTTGGTGATGGCCTCGGCCGCTCCCTGGTAAAGTCCGGTAATTTGGAGTCTTTTTTTATTGTAGGCAAGGCGTTCCTCTTTGAGGATGTCGTTGATGGCCCCGCCGCTTCTGAAGCGGTAAATCCGGTCATTTATGGTTTCCAGACTTTCGCCGCTGCCGACCGCGAAATGCAGTTCGGTTTCATCTTTGACCTTAAAGGTCAGGTGGAGCTCGTTCCCAACCGGCTCCACTTTTTCCGGGGCCAGGCTTAACCAGCAGAGGAACTGCTCGTTTTTGCGGGCGGTTGACTGTCCATGGATGTAACTGGAGGCTGGAAGGTAATAATAATTTCCCTTGAAATCCCAGGGAAAATAAAAGACCAGGACCACCCGGTCCAGTATGGCCGGAAAGCGATAGCGGCCGACGACGGTCTGCTCATCGCGCCGGCTCCATTCCACCAGCATTACATACTCATCAAGGGTGGGCTTGAGAAAAATCGGGGTCTCCCTTCCCTTCTTAAATGGAAGTCGCAGGTCGAACTTCATCGAGGCATAGAGGCCGTCGGGAGAATGGGGTCCCACCTCAGAAACCAGATAGAAGAAATCGTGAAACTCGGCCAGCTGGTCCTGGCGATAAACCCTGGGGGCAAAGGCAAAGGCGGAAGACGGGCTGGGCACCACCACCAGGCCCGGCCAGGCCCTGGGGTCCAGGGCTCCGATGAAGGTATTTTTCCAGGGATAATAAATCTCTCCGCTGAGAGACAGAACAATAAGCAGAATGGCTGTTGAAGTCAGCAGCCAGAGCAATTTGGGGCTCTTCATAATTAAAATTTAATTCAATTTGTCGATATAATCAACCGCTTCGAAGCTTGAGTTCAACCCGAGCCTGTCCGGCTTAACGGGCCGGCTGGTTTACCAGAATAACCGGAGCGGTTATTTCACTTTAAATTTTTCCATCGCTGAATATAATCAATTAATAGTGGAAAGGAGGGACAATGGATTTCCTGAGGTACTTCCGGTCTCGTCAGGGTGAGATGGTCAGGTTGCTGAAAAACCTGGTCCAGCTGGAATCTCCAACCTCCGAGAAAAAAGCCGTTGACAGATGCTGCGCCGAAGTTCTGAAGCATCTCACCGGCCTGGGAGGCCTGGTCAAAAAATTTCCCCAGAAGGAAATAGGCGACCTCCACCTCATCGAATTCGGCTGGCCCGGGTTTAAGCCCTCCGGAGGTCCGATCCTGATTCTGACCCACATCGATACCGTCTGGCCGCTGGGCACCATCGACAAAATGCCCTTCTACCTGGCCGGAGATAAGGTTTTCGGGCCCGGTGCTCTTGATATGAAAGCCGGAATTGTCATGGCGGTTTTCGCCCTGGGAGCTATCAGTAATCTTGGAGTCAGGCCCCGCCGAAAAATCTGGCTGTTTATAAATTCGGCCGAGGAAACGGGAAACGAGGAAAGCCATCGCCAGATTGCCGCCCTGGCCAGGAAAGCCGGACTGGTACTCTGCCTGGAACCGGGCCTGCCCGGGGGAACGGTCAAAGTCCAGAGGAAGGGTCGGGTGGTGGTCAGGATAGACTGCAGCGGGCGCCAGGCCCATGCCAGCACTCCGGATAAAGGCGTGAATGCCATTGAAGAGTTGATGGCCCAACTGTCAAAACTGAAAAAATTGAAGATAAAAGACCTGAGTCTGAATATCGGGCTGATTGGCGGCGGAGAGAAAGCCAACGTGGTCCCGGAAAAAGCCTGGGCCATCTGCGACCTGCGCTTCTGGACCTCCGGGGACCTGACCACACTGAGATCTTACCTGCGAGAGCTGAGGCCGGTTCTGAAAGGGGCCCGGGTCAAGGCCAGCCTGCAGAGCTTCACTCCACCGATGGAATTCAGTCCGGCTTCGCGTCAATTATTTAATCGAGCCAGTGAGATCGCTTCTTCACTGGGGATGGACCTCGTTCCGGGACGCAGCGGGGGCGGTTCGGACGCCTCGATCGCTTCTCACCTGGGGCTACCCTGTCTGGATGGGCTCGGGCCAGAAGGCGAGGGCATGCATGCCCCCCACGAGCATCTCCTTCTGACGACCATGATCCAGAGAACGGCCCTTCTCACCAGGCTTCTCCTGGAGCTGTGAAGGTTGACTTTATCATCCAATTTAGGTTAATTATTTGGTAGGAATGACCAATTTCAAGGAGGAATAATATGATAAAAAAGTATTATCTCTTATCACCCGGCCCCACTCCAGTTCCGGAATCGGTTCTGTCGGTGGCTGCCGAGCCCATCATCCATCACCGGACTCCTGAATTTTCCAAGATATTCATGGAGGTGACCGAGGGTTTGAAATATGTCTTCGGGACCAAGGAAGATGTCTACATCCTGGCCGCTTCCGGAACCGGAGCCATGGAAACGGCCGTCATAAATACCCTGTCGCCCGGAGACAAGGTTATCACCATCAACGGTGGTAAGTTCGGGGAGAGATGGGGTAACATCTGCCGGGCTTTCGGGCTGGACACCAAAGAGATCGTCCTGCCCTGGGGTGAAGATTTCAGCCCGGAACAGCTGGCCGAAGAAATAAAGAAAAACCCCGGGGTAAAAGCCATTTTCACCACTCTGTCGGAAACCTCAACCGGAGCCATCTTTGATATCAAGGGCTTTGGTGAGGTGGTGGCCGCTACCGAGGCCATCCTGGTGGTTGATGGCATTTCGGGCCTCGGAGCCACGGCCTGCTACATGGACGACTGGAAGATTGATATCCTGGTTACCGGTTCCCAGAAATCGTTCATGATTCCGCCGGGCCTGGCTTACCTGGCCTTCAGCCCCAAGGCCTGGAAGCTGGTGGAAACCTCCAAGCTGCCCAAGTTTTATTTTGATATAAAGAAGTACCGGAAGAACCTGGAAAAGCAGACCACTCCCTGGACTCCGGCCGTTTCGCTCATCATCCAGCAGAAAAAGGCCCTGGATATCATCAAGAACATGGGACTGGATAACCTGCTCAGGCACCACCAGATTCTGGGTGAAGCCACCAGGGCCGCGGTTAAGGCCATAGGCCTTGAGCTCCTGGCCAAAAAGCCTGGAAACATCCTGACCGCGGTTAAGACCCCGGCCGGGGTGGACGGCAACAAGCTGGTCAAGACCATGCAAAGCAAATACATGGCTTACATATCCAATGCCCAGGAGCCACACAAGGGCGAGTTCTTCCGCATTGCCCACCTGGGTTATATGGGCGGCTTCGACATCATCACCGCCCTGTCCGCCCTGGAAATGACTCTCCTGGATCTGGGCTACGATAAATTCCAGGCGGGGGCCTCGGTGGCTGCCGCCCAGAAGATTTTAAGGGAGGGATGGCAATGACCAAAATATTGGTAGCTGACACCCTGGATAAAGAGGCCGTGGCCGAGCTGCAGAAAGTTCCCGGTTTTGAGGTAACGGTTAAGACCGGGCTCAGCGAGCCGGAACTGGTTCAGATCATCCCGGAATTTGAGGTGGCCGTGGTTCGCAGCGCCACCAAGATAACCAGGCCGGTCATAGAGGCCGGAAAGAATTTGAAGTTGCTCATCAGGGCCGGTATCGGTCTGGATAATATAGACGTGGCTGCGGCCAAGGAAAAAGGAATAGAAGTGGCCAATACTCCGGCGGCCACTTCCATCTCCGTGGCCGAACATACCCTGGGCCTGATGCTGGGCGCGGTCCGTCATCACGGTCCGGCCAATCTGACCATGAAGCAGCACAAGTGGGAGAAAAAGGCCTTCACCGGGACCGAACTTTACGGAAAAACACTGGGCATTATCGGCTTCGGCCGTATAGGAAAAGAAGTGGCCAAAAGAGCCCTGGCCTTCGGCATGACCGTCCTGGCTTACGACGTGATCCAGATAACCACCGACCTGCCCGTTAAACAGGTCAGCCTGGAAGAGCTTATCAAGCAGGCCGACATCATCACCCTGCATGTGCCCAAGACCCAGAAACCAATTCTGGGTGAGGCCGAGTTTGCCATGATGAAAGACGGGGTGGTCATCGTCAACGTGGCCCGTGGCGGAGTCGTTGATGAAAAAGCACTGCTCCAGGCCCTGAACTCCGGCAAGGTTAAGGCCGCGGCCCTGGATGTTTTTGAGAAAGAACCGCCCGAGGATTTTTCGCTGATCGACCATCCCCGGGTAACGGCCACTCCCCATCTGGGAGCGGCGGCCGAGGAAGGCCAGAAAAGAGCCGGGATGGAAGTGGTCAGAATCCTGAAAGAAAAATTCGCCACGGGCTGAACCGCGAAGTTCCGCCCGCTGCTGTAGCCTCTTCCCTAATCCTCGGATAGGCGTAGAATATAACTGGAAAGCAGACACATGGTATACCTGGATAATAATGCCACCACTCCCCTCGACCCTCAGGTCGCCGAGAAAATGGCCTGGTTTATCCGGGAACATTTCGGCAATCCCTCTTCGCTCTATCCGATCGGGCGCCAGGTTAAAGAATTTCTGACCGAGGCCCGGGAACAGGTGGCCGCAGCCCTCGGGGCTCACCGCAGCGAGATAATTTTTACCGGTTCCGGAACCGAAGCCGACAATTTTGCCATCATCGGGGTCCTGGAAGCCCGGCCCGAGAAAAAGCAGTTCATAACTTCAGCCATCGAACACCCGGCCGTCCTGGAGACGGCTCGATACCTGGAGAAAAGAGGTTACCTCGTTCATTACCTTCCGGTTGACCGGTTTGGACTGGTCGACCTTAACTACCTGGAGTCTGTTATTTCGGACGAGACCGCCCTGGTTTCGGTGATGATGGCCAATAACGAGATCGGTACCATTCAACCCCTGGAAGAAATAATAAGGCTGGCCAGGCGTTATGGAGTTCCGGTTCATACGGATGCCGTACAGGCTTTTGGCAAGATGGAGCTCAACGTCAGGAAACTGGGAGTGGACCTGCTGACCGTATCCTCCCACAAAATTTATGGACCCAAGGGAGTCGGGGCTCTCTTTATAAAAAAGGGAACGCCAATTCTGCCCTTTATCCACGGTGGTCACCAGGAATTCGGTCTCAGGGCCGGTACCGAGAACACGGCCGGGATTGTGGGCTTCGGCGAGGCGGCCCGTATCCTTCAGGAAAGGTGGAAGAAGGATAAGGACAGGCTGGAAAAGCTGGCCGAAAAATTGAAAACCGGCCTGGAAGAGAAAATTCCCAACATAATTTTTAACGGTCATCCAGAAAAAAGGATAAAATCGACCATAAATTTTGCCTATCCCGGGCTGGAAGCCGAAGCCATTCTTTTGGCCCTGGCCACCAGGGAGATTTATGTTTCTACCGGCTCGGCCTGCAGCGAGGAATCAGAAGAGGCTTCGCATGTGCTCCTGGCCATCGGCCTGAAGCCAGAAATTGCCAGGTCAGCCATCAGGATGTCGCTGGGCCGGTTCAACACCGACCAGGATGTGGAGACCGTGCTCAAGGAGATGCCGGACATAGTTGCCCGGCTGAGAGCCATCTCCCCCTTTCAACCTGAAGTCTGACCGGAAATATTTATATCCGGACTGAAGATGCTTATTATCATTGGAGAACTCTTAAATTCCAGCCGCCGGCCGGTGGAAGAAGCCTTTCTCCAGAAGGATGAGAGCTATCTGGTTGAGCTGGCGGTGGAACAGGAAAGGGCTGGTTGTTCCTATCTGGACCTCAATGCCTCTACCCTGCTGGACCGGGAGTCAGAGATACTTACCTGGATCATTCCCATTCTCCAGGATAGGACTTCACTGCCGATTTCCATAGACAGCCCCAGCCCGGCTGCCCTGGAAGCCGGGCTGAGAGTTCATCGCGGCCGGGCCCTGTTAAACTCGATTCCCTGCAAGCAGCGGGAGATGGAGGAAATAATTCCTCTCGTCTGTGACTACCGGCCCCAGGTCATTGTTTCCTGTCTTGACGACACTGGCTTCCCGGAGACTCCGGACCAGATGGTCAGCCTGGCCGGTAAAATTCTCAACCGGCTCTTCAGCCAGACTCCACTCGGCAAGGACGACATCTTCCTGGACCTGCTGGCCAGGCCATTGGCCGTAAGACCAGAGGCCGGGCGCCTCTTCCTGGAGAGCCTGCTCCTGGTAAGAAAAGAATTCCCGGGTATAAAGACCCTGGCCGGCCTGAGCAACATATCTTATGGTTTGCCCAGGAGGCGGGTGGTCAACCTGACCTTTCTCAGCAATCTCATCGGGCATGGCCTGGACGCGGTGATTGCCGACCCGCTGCATCCGGATTTCCAGGCCACGGTCGTGGTCAGCGAATTCTTGAATAACCGGCCCGGGGCCAGGGAAAGGTTTCTGGTCTGGGCCCGGTCAGGACAGAAAGAAGACTGAAATCCTATGATTGATCCCTGAGCTGCCTCAAGTAAATTTCTCTCACCCGGAGAAAAAACTCCTGGTATCCCGGCTGCTTAAAGTCCGGGTAAGTCCAGTCCAGGAGCTTAACTCCTTTCCTGGTAAACAGTAATTCCAGGTGGGCATATATCCCCTGCCCAATCGGGATGCGGTGTGAAAAATCCTTGGCCGTGGCCATCACCAGGGCGGAAGCACTCAGATAACCGGGGTCGAGATTGACCGGTCTGGCCGGAGTCCGAAACCGCAGCCTGAAACTATCTTCCAGGTGGTTGGTCCAGACCTTGATGCCGGCCAGCTCTTCTGGTTGAATCAACCGGGCAAAGCTGACAAAGGCCCGGTACAGGACCGATCCCATCTGGGGTTGGTAGTAATCCGTATAGGTAAAAGGAAAAGAGGAGCTGGCCAGGTCAACCGGGCCGAACTTTTCCGACAGGCTGACCTCAGCCTGGTTTCGGATTTCTTCCCGGGAAAAAATAATTCCGCAGACCAGCTTGACCGGCTTGTAAGGCTTGATTTCAGCCATGTTTTGCTACCCGATAAATTAAAGTATCGAGACTAAATTTGCAAGCGCCGGCCGGAAAGTTCAATTAAAAAACAAAATCCCCAGCCGGGCCAGCGGATTGATTTAGGTGGTCATTTTGATATAATTCTTCCATTATGAAATGGGTCTACATAGAGGATATCGGCCAGCACAACGGACAGGAAATTGAAATTCGCGGCTGGGTTTATAATAAGAGGTCCAGCGGCAAGGTGCGTTTCCTGCTGGTCCGGGACGGCACCGGGATAGTCCAGGGAACGATCTTCCACCCCGACAAGGATTTCCCGTTGTTCAAAGTCTTTGACGACCTGACCCAGGAGTCTTCAGTCATCGTCAGGGGGAAAGTCAGGGAGGACCGACGGGCACCCGGAGGCTACGAGCTGGAGATATCAGACATTGAAGTAATCCAGATTGCCAAGGATTATCCCATCACCCCGAAGGAACATTCGGTTCCCTTCTTGATGGAGCACCGCCATCTCTGGCTGCGTTCCCAGAAGCAGCACGCCATACTTCAGGTCAGGGCCGAGACGGTCAGGGCTATCCGTGACTTTTTTGATGGCCGGGGCTTCAGGTTGATGGACACCCCGATCCTGACCCCCAGCGCCTGCGAGGGCACCACCACCCTGTTTGAAACCCAGTACTTTGACCAGAAAGCCTATCTCAGCCAGAGCGGCCAGCTGTACAACGAGGCCACGGCCGCGGCCTTCGGCAAGGTTTACTGTTTCGGGCCGACCTTCCGGGCCGAAAAATCAAAAACCCGGCGACACCTGATCGAGTTCTGGATGGTGGAACCGGAGGTGGCCTTTGCCACCCTGGAGGATATTATCGAGCTGGGCCAGGACCTCATCCTGTTCATCCTGGAAAGAGTGCTGGATAGAAGAAAAAAAGACCTGGAAATCCTGGAGAGGGATACCGCCCCGCTGGAGAGAATAACCAGGCCCTTCCCCCGGCTTACCTACGACGAGGCGGTAAAGCAACTGGTGGAGCACGGTTCTAAAATGGTCTACGGGGATGATTTTGGAGCCCCGGAAGAGACAATCCTTTCCCAGATTTATGACCGCCCGGTCTGTGTTACCCACTTTCCGGCCAAGATCAAGGCCTTCTACATGCAGCCTGATCCCCAAAGACCCGACCTGGCCCTGGGTGTTGATTTCATGGCTTCTGAAGGCTACGGGGAAATTATCGGCGGCGGCCAGAGGATTCACGACCTGGAGCTCCTGGAGCGGAGAATCAAGGAGTTCAACCTGCCCGAGGAAGCCTACAAATGGTACGTTGACCTGCGCCGTTACGGAACCTTCCCCCACTCCGGCTTCGGGCTCGGCCTGGAAAGGACTGTGGCCTGGATCTGCAAGTTGCCTCATATCAGGGAAACCATACCCTTCCCCAGGCTCCTCTACAGAATTTATCCCTGAAATTCGAATTGATGCCAAAAATTTCGCTGGTCACTCTCGGTTGTGCCAAGAATCTGGTCGATTCCGAGGTCATGCTGGCCCGGCTGGATTCCAGGGGTTATAGTTTTACCGCTGACCTGTCTCAGGCCGACA
>JANLFU010000030.1 GCA_024653215.1 Candidatus Saccharicenans sp.
GGTGCGGATTGAGGCCGAGACCAACACGGTTTATATCGGCGAGGAAAAGGATTTGCTTACCAGCAAATTTTACGTCGACCGGCTTAACTGGGTAGCCCGGGTGCCGGCGGCGGGTGAGGAAGTCGAAGCCGCGGTCAGAGTGAGGTACAGGTCGCCGGAGCTACATTGCCGGCTGGTTGCGAGGACGGGGGAGAAAGAGACCGGCCCGGGTGGGCAGGGTCTGGATGAAATGTTCGCGCCGGGGACGGTTGAGGTAACTTTGTTGACTCCATACAAGGCGGTGACACCGGGCCAGGTGGCAGTATTCTATGAGGGCGAGCTGGTTCTGGGGGCCGGCTTCATCCGCTAATCAAACAGATAAAGAGGGGACACCTTTAACTGTCCCCACCTTCGGCCCAATTTTTATTGGGGAAAATACTGGCCAACGGCGATAAAGAGGGGACACCTGCAAGTGTCCCCTCTTTTCCTATTTTTCTGACAGTTTTCCCCATAAAAAGTCGCCTCTAATACGGGGACACCTGCAGGTGTCCCCAAATTCAATGGCGGTAGTAGATTTTGCCCACGATTTTCCAGCCATCGGGAAACCTGTAAAGCGACAGGTAATCGGTAAAAATCCGCTGGCCTTCGCGGTGCAGCTCCAGCTTGACCATGGCCGCATCGCCGGTGATGTCAACCTGCAGAAACTTGCAGGTGGTCAGGGGCGGCTTCTGACCGGCGGCCTTTCTCTTCTCGGTTGAGGCAATCCAGTCGGCTATCGGCAGCCGTGTTAGCTGGCCATCTCTTAACCCGAGCAACACGAAGTCGGGGTGGAAACCGGCCCGGGTCTTCTC
>JANLFU010000031.1 GCA_024653215.1 Candidatus Saccharicenans sp.
ACCCGCGGTACCCTGGAAGGCAGGATAAAACCAGGCCAGGTAACCATATTCCGCCTCCAGGGAACGGCCGACTCCCGGCTCAGGTCGTACCTGGCCCAGGGAGAAGTGCTGGACATTGAGCCCCAGTCTTTCGGCAGCATCGGCGTGTTCGGTATCAGGGAAATGGGCCGCTTTTACCGCCACGTGTTGATAGAAAAGAGGTTCCCGCACCATACGGCCGTGGGCTTCAAGGCAGCCGGGAAGACGCTATTTGCCCTGCTACGGATGCTGGGCCTCGAGGAAATCTATTATAATCAGCCGGTTACCTTGCCCTACCCCACCGAAAATCCCTTCTGAACAGGGGACACCTTACGGTGTCCCCTTTTTGCCCATCCGGGCGGCCTTTTTTATGGGGAAAACTAAAGAAAAAGACGGGGACACCTTACGGTGTCCCCTTTTAGTCCCCTTCCAGCCATTTTTCCTCCTCTGGCTGGCCCGGCCCTGTCCGATAAAAAGTTTAACTTGACAGGGCAAGTTCAGGGGAATAAATATAATAAGTAAGCGGGGTAAAAGAAACCACGCCCCTTTAGCGAAGGAGGCTAAACCATGAAAAAGTCAATGTGCCTACTTGTTTTTTTAGGTCTGCTGCTGGCCGTCGCCACGGCTCCGGCAACTGCCTGGGAAAGGGGGACTCACGCCTTTATCGCCGACAAGTTAAAAAAGGCC
>JANLFU010000032.1 GCA_024653215.1 Candidatus Saccharicenans sp.
ACCAATAATCTCTACCCGCTGCCTATCTCCCCCAGATAAGATCAACTTCCGCCCACAGGTGCGCAGCAGCCAGCTCCCGTAACTGCGATTGTAGCCGGTCAGACCGATAAATTCCTCCAGGCCCCGCGTCTTCTCCTTCTTCTGCCTTCTCTGATACCTCCGGGCCAGCTCCCTTAAAATCGCTCTCTTAACTCGCATCTCTAACCCCATAGCTTTGCCTCCTGGCTAATCTCATCCCCAAATCTATCCCCAGACCAACCAGAAAACAACCCGATTTCGCGTAGATTTTCGCGTGAGGTAACGAATTGTTTTCAAGTAGATTTTAATTGAGGCAATTCGCCGGGCAGAATATTTCGGCGCCGGCTAAAGAAGTAACCGGTATTCATCCTGTCTGGCTGTATTTCTCGGGCTCTGACGGCCCGTTGATGAAGCTAGATTGGTTCGTGTTCAAAAAAATACAACAGTAAAAATTGTCACAGATTACCCCGAACGGTTCCTGTGACTGATCAGGTTCCCGGGGCGGGTCAAGGGAAATTTATTGCTGGCCTGCGGAAAAAACTGATTTTTTCGGGGGTCGGTCGGGATTATTTGAAGAAAACTTAAATATATCGAGTGGCTCAAAAAATTGCTCAAAATAATGTTTTCTGACGTTGGTTTTCACCGAGC
>JANLFU010000033.1:0-317 GCA_024653215.1 Candidatus Saccharicenans sp.
TGACAGTGTCCCAAACCCCGCTTAGGGGCCCTGGTTAGAGTTCCAGCACTCTTAGAGTGGTATCCCAACGCCGGCTCCATAATGGCTTGCGCCACTACTTCCAAGCCTCCCACCTATCCTGTACAAAGAATACCGAAACCCAATATCAGGCTGCAGTGAAGCTCCATGGGGTCTTTCCGTCTAGTCGCGGGTAACTTGCATCTTCACAAGTACTACAATTTCGCCGGGGACGTTGTTGAGACAGTGCCCAAGTCATTACGCCATTCGTGCGGGTCAGAACTTACCTGACAAGGAATTTCGCTACCTTAGGACCGTTA
>JANLFU010000033.1:327-622 GCA_024653215.1 Candidatus Saccharicenans sp.
CCCTTCTCGCGAACTTACGGGGTCAATTTGCCGAGTTCCTTAACAACGCTTCTCCCGCTCGTCTTAGGATTCTCTCCTCACCTACCTGTGTCGGTTTGCGGTACGGGTACCTCCGCTCTCGATAGTGGCTTTTCTCGTCAGTGTGGAATCAGTCCCTTCGGTACTCTATTTTCCCTCCCCTTAAGGCCTTCGAAACGTCCGGCGGATTTGCCTGCCGGACTATCTATCTCCCTTGGACGAGCTCTTCCAGCTGCTCGCTGAACCTATCCTCCTGCGTCCCCACCTCTCTCATGCG
>JANLFU010000034.1 GCA_024653215.1 Candidatus Saccharicenans sp.
GGTGTTCTGGCCCGACCTGGGGCCCTGGGGATGTCTTTACGGTCAGTTTATAAGGAAAAGAGGCGATTAAGGAAATTAAAGAGGTTAAGGTGATTAAGAAGGTTAAGAAGGTTAAGATGATTAAAGGGAGTTAATTCGGGAGATACAAATAGAAACGCATTTTTAATATAATCAAGCCTTGTGGCCAGAATCGGGCCGCGGAGATGGAGAAATAAGGTAGTGTCCCCATGACAGAAAATTGGGGAATGAGTATTGTGTCCCCCGTTTTGAGGAGCGACGATGAATCAGAATCAAAACCAGGTAAGAAGCCAGGAGGCCGGGCCGCGTGGCCAGGGCCGGCCTTTTAAGTTTAAGCCCTTTGTGTCTTTCCTGACGGTCTTCAGCTTCCTGTTGCTGGCCTTTTCCGGGTTCATACTTTATATCCGGCCGGAAGGCAGCTTGGCCAGGTGGGTGGGATGGAGGGCGATCGGGCTGGACAAGAGCAGTTGGGAGACGGTCCACATTGTTTTTTGCACGCTGTTCTTACTGGCCGGCATCATTCATCTTGTCCTGAATTTTAAGGCTATCATCATTTATC
>JANLFU010000035.1:0-229 GCA_024653215.1 Candidatus Saccharicenans sp.
CCGAGGCCGAAAGGCGTAGGTGATGGACAATCGGTTGAGATTCCGATGCCACCGGTAAGCGTCATGAGCGATGGGGGGACACGGGAGGGTAGGCCAAGCGCACCGTTGGTTGAGTGCGTCCAAGCCTGTAGGGTGTGGGACAGGCAAATCCGTCCCACGAAAAGCCCGAGAGGTGACGGGGAGCGAAATATAAGTAGCGAACTGGCCGATCCCATACCGGCGAGAAAAG
>JANLFU010000035.1:239-520 GCA_024653215.1 Candidatus Saccharicenans sp.
TAGGCGGGGAGAGAATCCCAAGGCGCGCGAGAGAACCCTCGTCAAGGAACTCGGCAAGTTGACCCCGTAACTTCGGGAGAAGGGGTACCCCGGCAGGGTGAGGGAAGGTAGCAGCCCGAGCCCGAGGGGGTCGCAGAGAACAGGCCCAAGCGACTGTTTACCAAAAACACAGGTCCCTGCGAAAGCGTAAAGCTAAGGTATAGGGGCTGACGCCTGCCCGGTGCCGGAAGGTTAAGGGGAAGGGTTAGGGGGGCAACCTCCGAAGCTCTGAACCGAAGCCC
>JANLFU010000036.1 GCA_024653215.1 Candidatus Saccharicenans sp.
TACCTGGACATGGACTGGCATACTCTGACCGAGCCGGTGAAGGCGGAAGAGGTGATGGATTTTGAGAATAAGGCGCTGGCCAGGATAGGCTTGATTCCGGAAATCGTCGTGCGTTACCGCAGCCCGTACTTCAGTCACATCTTTGCTGGTGGCTACTCGGCTGGGTATTACAGCTATATCTGGGCCGAGGTGCTGGATGCCGACGCCTTCGAGGCTTTCAAGGAGAAGGGCCTGTTCGACGCGGAAACGGCCCGGGCCTTCAGGGAGAACATCCTGGCCCGGGGAGGCAGCGACGACCCCATGGTGCTTTATGTGAAATTCCGGGGGAGAGAGCCGAAGGTCGAGCCGATGCTGAAGCGGCGCGGCCTCCTATAAAGAGGGGACACCTGCAGGTGTCCCCTCTTTTAATACTGCGGCTGATAACCGCACCGGTATCATATTTATAATCTGTTAATTACACAGATGGCCATCCCCCAGAACAGGGGACACCTGCAGGTGTCCCCTTTTCTGGG